>CAJTCL010000001.1 GCA_910575005.1 Lachnospiraceae bacterium
AGTTGATAGAAGTAGGGAATAAGTCTTTAAGCCTAAAAAAGAAACGGTATGCAATCGGTACGAATCCAGAAAAACATCTGGAGCAGATTATAAATTTATAAAAATTTATTAGTTGTATGGATTTGGTCGTGAAACACATTCGTGCGTTTGTCGTGCATGGACAACAATCTCTTTGATGAGCAGATGTAACATTTCCCTGTCAAGTTCCTTAATGTCTGCATACTGCCTTATCAGTGACAGCCACTCTGAATTGTCCTCCTGCTCCTTTGCCGCCCCGTTAAGACGCTCACGCATCGTATCCGCCTTTTTCTGCAAAGTTTCCTGTTCGGTCTGTGCTTTCTCCATCATGCGGGTAAAATTCGTTTCGTTAATCCTGCCCGCTACCCAGTCCTCATAGAGTTTGGAAATCAGCGCATCCAGTTCGGAAAGCCTGCGCTCACTCTCAGAAAGTTTTGCTTTTATGCGCCTGCTTTCTTCCTCGCTGTCACACTGGCAGCTTTTCCGTAACTCCTCCATGACTTTTGTTTCGTCTGCAAGGGCGAGTGCCGCACACGAGCGTATCTGCTCCAAAACAATCTGATACAGCGTGTCAAGCTCCAACCGGTGCTGGCTGCAATGCGCCACACCGTAACGGTTATACTTGGCACAGGTCAGTATCCTTGTTTTTGCCTTTGCATTTGCCACACGCTGATTCATGGTGCTGCCGCATTCCCCACATTTGACAAGCCCTGCAAATATCCCATAGTTGCCCCATGCGTCCGGTCTTTTGCGCATCTTTACCTTTTCCTGCACAAGATTGTAGGTGTCCATATCCACAAGCGGCTCATGCACGTTCTCCACCTAAATCCATTCCTCTGGCTTTTTATCCCCAATCCAGCCAACCTTGAAACGGTAGTCCGCTTTCTGTGACGCTATCGTTCCGATATAGACGGGATTGGCGAGTATCTGCTTGATTGTGGAGAAATCCCACATATAGATGCCCTTTTCCCCGTATTCCTTTTCCCATTTGGTCACATGGTTGCGCAAACCTTTCTTTCTGTTCCACCAGCAGGGGGCAGGGATTTTTTCATCCTCAAGTCTGCGCCTGATCCAGTTCGTTCCATGCCCTTCAGCCGCCCATCCGAATATCTTCTGCACAATCCAAGCGGTATCTTTGTCCGGTATCAGGAAGTTTTTATCCTCTGGTGACTTCATGTAGCCAAATGGTGCGATGCATCCGGTAAATTTCCCCTTCTTCGCCTTGATGACGTAAGAGGAATGTACCTTTTTTCCGATGTCCTTTGAATAAATCTCATTGAAAACGCTGCGGAATGCGATAAGGTCATCATCTTTTCCCGTATCCACGCCGTCTGTCACACCTATGTAGCGGATATGGTGTTTTGGGAAAAATTCATCCCTCAACTGCCCTGAATGTGTGCTGTTCCGGGTAAGCCTTGACATATCTTTTGTCACTACAATGTCAATCTTTCCCTGTTTGCAGTCGGCTAACATTCTCTGAAAGTCCGGTCTGTCCATGTATAAGCCGGAATATCCGTCATCAGCGTACACGCCTGCAACGGTATACCCATGTTCCTGACACCACGTTTCCAGCATATCACGCTGGTTGTGTATGCTTGCGCTTTCCCCATCAAGGTTATCGTCCTTTGAGAGCCTGCAATATATGGCAACCCGTAAATTGCTGTGAAGCTGCTGTAATGCTGCGAAATTAGAATCCATCATGCTGTCCTCCGTTTTCCGCAAAACCAACAGTTGTACCGCCAACATTTGCTTCACTGTCTTTAGTATAGTCTGTATATTGTGTTTTGTCAATACTATATGCTGATTTATCAATATCAGTATTTTGCATATCTGCCCCACTGATACGGTATTGTCTTTGTATCAGCTTCATAAATGCCTGCTGTCCGCTCTGTTTTCCGTCAAAGACTGTTTTTACTGTAATGCCTGCTTTTGTATCGGTGCAATTACCTGTCATATTACCCATATTTATTTCCTTTCCGCCTGTACTGCCTTATCTTCTGCAAAAATAAAGACAAGTACAGATTTCTCCGTAATTGCCCTGACGCTGTACAAGGATACGGACTTATTGGCGCTGCCATATCCACAAGTTACTGTTATATTTTTATGCCTTTAAAATGCCCACAGCATTCTCCATGTTCTTCCTTCCTTTGTCTGTCCGGTAATTTTTCCCTGAAAAAGCAACAGGAACACACCTCTCCATGATACGGTCATAGATGCGCCCATGTTCCAAATCTGCCGGATTGCACAGTTCTTCCAGTGACAGGTTTGTTGTAATGATAAACGGTTGTCCGCTTTTGTAGCGCTCATCAATCACAAGATAAACCGTTTCCAGCGCATAGGAAGTGTCACGTTCCACGCCTAAATCGTCAATGATAAGAAGTTTGTACTGGTTCAAACTTTTCAGATACTCATTCTTTTCGCCGCTGTACAGCCCTCCGAGTGCATTTAACAGTTTCGGGAAACTTGTCATCAGCACAGGGATATTCTTCTCCATGAGCGCATTGGCAATACAGCCTGCAAGGAATGTCTTGCCCGTTCCTACATTGCCCCAGAACAATAACCCCTGCCCGTTTTTCTGAAATTCTGCAAAATGCCCCACATAACGGCGTGCATATTGGGCGCAAAGATGCGTTTCATCACAGTTTGCAAACGTGTAATCAAAGAAAGTACTGTCCTGCAATCCTGCGCTTTTCATCTGACGGATATGCAGAAGTTCTTCCTCCTCCCTGTGTTTTTCACGCTCCCTCTCCATTTCCTCTGTCGCACACTGGCAAAGACAGCCGACAACTCGTTCCACCCCCAAGAATGAGATTTTTTTCTGCTTTTTTGTATGGCATTTTCCGCACATCAAAAGCCCCGTTTCAGTATCCATGTAAACATCAGCCGCTTTCGTCCCCTCATTTGCGGCATTTTCCATTTCTTTCAGCACTTCATCAACAACCGCACCGATCATAAGCTGTCACCCTCCTTAAAACTGCCATTATAAGTATACCCTCTCCCTGTTTCCCGTTCTTTTTTCAAGTCCGCCCTTTTCCAGCATTCCATAGTGGCTAAATGGTTTTTATATGTTCTTCCTGAATATTCCATGTATTCCGATAAATGTTCTATCATGGACAGGTAATCTGCTGGAAAGTCATTTTTCAGCGTTTCCAGTTCCCTATCCGTAAGAATGACATTCCCATATTTCCCATAAGGGCGTGGGAGAGTGCCTTTTTCTCTCTCACTCTCTCTTTTATCTAAGTTCTTATCTCTATTCTCTATACTCTTATCTCTAATCTCTGGTGGACAGAATTGGGACAAAGGTGGGACATTGTCCCGATTCTGTCCTATGTCAGTATTTTTGTCTGTCAAAAGCAACATATTCTCCTCCGCTTTCTGCCTGCGGTATCTTGCCTTGCGCTCCCCATCGGACGAACCTTTCCCCGTCATTTCCTGAATTTCCGGCATATAAAAGATGTTGTCCTCCAAGACTTCCACAAGACCCAGCTGCATAAACGCCCGCATTGCCCTCTCAACTGTGCCGACCTCATACCTTGTAAGCAGTGCAATCATCTCTGCTGAAAGCGGTGTTATCTCATTCAAGAGCAGTTTCCCGTTATGCTGTAATGATTTCAAATATAGCTTGAGCAGAATATTCACATAAAGGACACCATCTTTCGAGCCTTCCAGCACTACTATCTCACGCTGGTCAAAAAAATCCTCCTTGAGTTTGAGGAAATAGTATTTCTTATTCTCTGCCATAATTACCCCTTTCCTTTTTTGCGCTTTTTTTCTCCCCAAAATTGGGAAGTATTTCATTCTGTTTTGTTTTATACCTCTGAACCATTGCCGTCTTGTCCACAATCTCCGCAAGTTCCCCAAGAATGGCGTCATTTTCCGCTAAATCCTGTCTTATTCTTGCGCTTTCCGCTTTCAATCCCTCAAGTTCCTTTTTCCACGTTTTCGGAAGAAGCTTATCCGTACCGCTCATATTTTTCAATCCTGTGCGGTAGGAGAGGGCAGTTTCAATCTTATCTGCATTTTTGTCATAATAAGACTGTTTCTGTCTGCCGGAAAGACTTTCATACTTTTTCAGGTATTCCGCATACGGCTTGTAGGCTTGATAAATGTCCACGATATTGGACATCTTTTTCAGCTTTGCATTTAACTCACGCTGTCTGTGAATGTTGTCGCTCCGCTGTTTTTTTGTTTCCTCTGCCAGCCTGTGCAAATCTTCAAGTGTTTCAATTTTGTGCGATTGCAGGAATGACACCATAGAGGAAAAATTTTTTATGTTGCCCGTTTTCGTGTCTGTGCGCTGCCGGATATTGTTGTCCTGAATAAATGCGCTGCGGTTTTTCTGCCATTCCATCAGGATTGCGGTTAAGCTGTCCTCTTTCTTTTCCTGTACAGGCGCTTCATTTTCTTTCTCCTGTCCAGCCGATTTTTTCTCTTTTTCAAGAAAAGCAATCTTATCCGTCAGACGCTCAATGTTCTCCATACTGGATATGATGAGTTCATTGATTTTTTTAATCTCCCTGTTCATGTTGCCGATTTCCGTCTTAATGCCCCTGCGTTCCATTGCGGTCACTGCCGCCCCCATGTGGATCGTTGGTAAAAGGTCTATTCCCTGTCTTTCAAAAGAACGGTGTTCCGCCGTTATCTCATAGCCGTTCTTTTTATAAAAATCAGTTTCAATATCTGCCCACAATGTCCGCCATTTTTCCACGTTTCCCTTATCGTCCCAGTCAGTGGCATAAACCTTATGCGATTTGTAATCGTTTCCTTTGGGAGTTGGAATTTTCTGACCGTTTTTATCAAGGTCATATTCCCGCCAGCATTTCTTTTTGACAAAGCTTCTGTCTTTTTCAAACGGGCGCATGGTGAGCATGAGATGACAGTGCGGGTTCGGATTCTCATGGTCAGGATTGTGCAGATTCATATCAACAACCATTCCCTTATCCCTGAAAAATTCTGCAAGCGTTTTCGCCGCCTTTAACCGTTCGTCCGCATCCAGTTCACAGGGCAGTGAAAATTCAATTTCCCTCGAAAGCTGCGCCCTGCTCCCTTTCTCAAAATTTTCAACTGCGTTCCATAAAACGGAACGGTCAGCAAATTCTTTCGGCGCATATTCAGGCAGTAAGATTTCAGAATATATCACATGACCTTTCCTTGAAAAATCTTTTATCTCCCCGTCATATTCGCAATATATCTTTGTCCCACTCCGGTATGCAGCGGAAGCCACAGCCGACTGCGGTTTTTCCCCGCCCCTGCTGATAATCTTTGCATTAAGGTGTATCATTTTCGTGCTTATATGTATCCCCTCCTTTTTCTGCTTTTTCTATCCCCGACGGAAAACGTAGCTTTGCTACGTTTGACAAGGGCGCACTTATACACGCTTCGCGTGTGTGCGCCCTGCGGGGCTTTGCCTGCCTTGCGGCAGGCAACAGGGGAAACGACAATTCCCCTACGGGCTTGCGCCCTACCCTTTAGTGAACTTTGCGTTCAGATAAAGGCTAAAAAGCAGCCTTTATCTGCCCACAAAGTTTTATCATGCCGCCCTCCATGTTTCGTCAGATAATTTCATTTTGTCGGAGATTGTGATTTTCTTTTTCTGCCAAAATATTCTGCATAGTCCGGCGGAAAAATAAGTCCGCAAACAGCGTATTCAGAATATCCTTTATCCTGTCATCATCAAGCGTAGCAAACTGTTCTTTGGAAACATTCAGTTTTTCCCTGAGAAGGTATTCAAAGTGGCTTCCCCATACAATGTTTCGGTGTCGGCGTTCCTTTTCCGTCATACCTTTTATCTGATTGCGGAGTTTCGCTTCCCTGTGTTTTGCAATGACAAGCTCTGCTTTGGTTTTTTGTAATTCCACATCAATCACATCTCGGCGTGTTTGTTTACTTTCACTCATTTTTTCACTTCCTTTCTGCCCGTAACGCTGTAATTTGTGGGCATAAGAAAAGCACTCAGGTTTCTCTCCCAAGTGCTTCTTCACCTACATTGTAGTATGCCGGATTAAATTTATATCCAAAACCTCTGACTGTAAGAATATAGGACGGTCGTTTCCTGTCATCTTCAATTTTACTACGCAGATTATAAATGATATGCATGACACTGTCATATGCCTGATAATATGGCTCTTTCCATATCTGCCCATAAATTTGTGCTTTTGAAAATACCCAGCCGGGATTTCTTGCAAGCAGATATAAAATCTCAAACTCATATAACGTTAGTTTTATTTCCTGACCATTTTTCTCTGCATTTCGTTTCAGGGGATTGATTATTAATTTTCCAAAATCAAGTATTTCATCATTCAGAACCATGTCCCGTATCTGAAATTCTGGCTGCATTCTGATTATTTGCATTATCTCATGCAGGATGTGTTCTTCTGAATTGGAAAAAGATAAAATTACTATTTTGCCAATAGGTATCACGCCCTTCTTTCCTTAAATTTTTTCTTAAATTGCATTGTCTGAATAACCGGCACATTCCATTATACCAGTCTTCCATGTTCCATTTCATATACCATATCACACAAAACCTCTATATCCTCTTTATTATGGCTGGCAAGTATGACAGTTTTCCCTTCTTTCTTTAATCCCAAAAGAATATCCCGCACGTCGTTTACCCCCTGATTGTCCAGTCCGTTCATTGGCTCATCCAAAATCAAAATATCCGGGTTTTCCATAATTGCCTGGGCAATACCGAGCCTCTGCCTCATACCAAGGGAATATTTTCCAACTTTTTTGCGGCTGTCGGGATCTAAGCCTACCCGTTCCATGCTCTCCCTGATCTGCTCCCTGCCTATCAATTTACGGATAGATGCCAAATATTCCAGATTTTTGTATCCTGTGTATCTGCTTAAAAATCCGGGATTTTCAATAATAATTCCCATATTGTCTGCAAAATCAATATCTTTTCCGATCTCCTTTTCTCCCACTACAACCCTTCCGCCTGTCGGTTTTAAATATCCAATCATCGTTTTGAACAGAACAGTCTTACCGGAACCGTTCCTTCCTATAATCCCATATATTTTTCCTTTTTCAAAACTGATGTTAATACGGTCGAGTGCAACGACTTCTCCAAACCTTTTTGTTACATTCTCCACACGGATTGCTTCTACCATATTCGCAAACCTTCCCTTCTTCAAATATAATCTGTTTCTTTTTTCAAATATTCCCGCCCGATAACAAAACCGGCTGCCAGCAAAACAGCTTCCGTTACAATTATCACTCCGACCGGAAAGCCGCCTGTTTCATATAAGCTGCTTCGCAGATACATCCCCCACATTCCATACATTGCATGGGAAACGGTGCAAATCCGGCAGCCAATCATAAATGTCACGCCTTCCAGCAGGAATAACATTCCCGGAACAAAACGCCTGATGGGGAATAAATCCAATAACACGAAAAACGCTGCCATACTGATACTATGAAACAGCCACAAGACACTGATTTTCGCAAGAAGCCCTGCGGAAAGTAAAATCAATTTCCCCATAACAATATCGCAGGTCAAAACAATGAGCAGGAGCAATATTGCCGTCTTTATACCAAATATCACCCTTTTCACAAAATGCCTTGTCCACCAGTCCGAAACTGTTCCATAACGGTACAGGGAAAATATTTCCACCTTTCTGTTCCGTTCTGCATAAAAACCCACTGTCAACAGAAAAAAGCCAATCGGCAGAAGCCATTGTCCAAAAGGAATCAGCGGTATGGCTTCAAAATAATCGGATGGTACTCCTGCAAACAGCCTGATAAACACACTTTCCGACATTATCCTTCTACCTCCGTTCCCGACTGAAACTCAATTTTTTTCACAAAAACAGATGATAAAACCATTAAAACCACAATCAATGCCAAAAACAAAGCGGCAGACTGCCAGTAAGACAATGTTCCATCTATAAAATTTCCCGGAACTGCCCTTGCCAGCAAAGAAGTTTCCGTATAACCGTCCATCATTCGTAAATATCCGGTCAGATGCACCCCCATTACAGCCACCATTCCGGCTATTCCTGAAAACAGCAGTGCAGCAGCATATAAAAGCGCTCCCATAAAAGCAAGATACAGATAAAGGAACAAAAATGTCACTGCAAATGCCTGTGGAACAGACATGACCTTCATCATCGCAAGCCACGGAAATGTAATATTATATTTGGCTCCGATGTTGTTTGTGACATCATGTGCAAGAGAATATACCGGACTGCTCCACATATTCCCCACAAACCCGAAAAAACTGCTGATGATTATAGTAAATACCGCCATAGCCGCAGTGTAAAGAAATGCTTGCATCAATATATAGAAAAACATTCCCATATTCCAACGCTTTCTGCCGCACCGATATAAAAGCAGGTAAATATTCCCTTTCATGAACGGGGCGTCTGCCACTACCAGAAACCATCCTAAGACCAAAAACAGCATATTCACATAATGCTGCTCAACCACGCAGAAGGATTCCAGTATATTGACTGGTTCTCCCGTGTCAGACGCATACCGCAAAAAACCGCTCATCCAATAGCCCATGACTGCAAATCCCAAAAGATATCCCATGATAACCCTGCCGTTTCTTTGCTCCTGCCGAAACATTCCTTTTATAATTACCGCAAAGCTACCCATTCCGATACCTCCTCACAAGTCCTGCCATAATGATGGTTGATACGGCAATGATATAGACACATTCTACTCCTGCCGTCAAAGGGTAACTTCCTACATCATCTCCCCTAAGGAGCCGGATTGGATTCAGCCATACAATCCCATCCAGTCCGATCCACATGGATTCATACAATACAAACGGCGCAATCAGGGCAACATAACGGTTAGGAATCCATACCGCAAACAGAAATCCCATAAGCGCCCACACACATCCAAACAAAAAACCGAGAACGGTTTTCCCAACAGCAATGTACCAATCCCCATATTTGACGATATAGGTAAGCATGATCGTCCCATCCAGCAGTCCTTCGTCCGAGCCTTGCGGTACGCCCGGAACACCAAGAATATAAGCCATGATACAGGCAGACGCAATCGGGACTGCCAGCATGACGCCCCCGGACAATGCAACGCTGCATATACGGATTCTTCCAAAGCGTACAGGGCTCATCCTTGAAAAAATCATGCGGTAATACCCACTCTGATATTCTTCGCAAAAACGAGTCGCATAAGCCAGTACGGGAAAGACAGCCGCAAAAGGACCAAATCCCGAAGCACCAAACACATTGAACAAAATATAGTAGCTGCTCCGTATACGTTCCGGCGGTGTCCCCGTCGCCACCGCAGCAGTCAAAAGCGCTGCCACAGAAGCCATCCCGACAAAAAATCCCACATTCAGGAAACTTCTTTTCATATCTTTCCAAAAAAATCCATTCATTTTATTCCACCTTTATCAATTCTCCCGTCACGGCATCTAGATAAATATTCCACGCCGTGCCATTCTCGACCGCTTCCTGCCATGCTTTATCGCCGGACTCCATTGCATCCATCATTTCATTCAATGGAATATAGATATGCCATGCCGGTGTCAGGATCAGTTCTGATTCCCGAAGTGTCGGATAATATACAAACTCTGCCTGCGTCAGTTTTGTCTTTGCATTTCCGCAGAAAGTATTATTTTCCAAATATTTTCCCAAAATATCTGTCACCTGTGAGAACGTCAAAATTTTTCCGTTTTCAGACTGCTCTGTAATTTTACCGCAATAATTCTCCAAACGCATCGTCGCTATGCCGTCCTCCGTAATCCATGCGATTCCTCTCGGCTGAACCTCCCCAAGCACAATCTGACCAAACTCTGACGCTACTCCAATCGTTTCATAAGATGGCGTAAATGCCAGTTCATAAAATGCGGTTCCGTCAAGTTCATAGTACAAAGCTCTGGAAATATGTATTTCCGTAATGTCCAATACTGCCAGCTTCTCCAGAAGGATATCCTTCGCATGGGAAACAGAAAATTGGGCGGGAGCGGTTTCACTATCCCTTGTAACATCAATTTCCGGAGCTTTTTTATAAATTGCATCACAGTTCTTTTTAAATATTTCATCTACATAACTTACAGATGTATTTCTTGCAAAAGATACCTCTTTCTGTCCATCCGATAAAATCATAAGAGAATCATCACCGAAATTCATCCATTCAACCGGCTTATCCTCTTCATTCATTTCACTTAACTCTTTTTCCCTCTGCGCAAGATATTCTGCGGTAATGTCCTGAATATTTCCGTTTTCGCTGTCAAGCAGTTCTTTCAGCTTTTCCGTATCCCAATCATCCCGTTTCTGCAAAGTCAGCGTCTGGGCTGTCTGCGGCGCTGCGGGAACTTCTGCACAAATCCAAATGCCGTTTTCCTCCGTTCCGACCAAAGCATCGTAGCTTCCGCCTGACTTAGGCTTATCTGTTCCTGCTGTATTTGTGTCAGGCTCTTTTGCTACAATATTCTCCACCTCGCCCTCCAAAGAGCTTTTGGCATGGTAAACCTCGCTGTCCGCAGATGCTTCCGGTGCTTTCTGGCATCCCGTCAATACACATCCCCCTAATGCTCCAGCTAATAGTACGCTCAAAAATTTTTTCTTCATTTCCTATGCCTCCTGTAATTCCCTGTATGGGTTATGAGATGGATTATACACTTTTTCATCTGTTCTTTTTTACTTCGGCGAAATCCTACCATATTTTTTCCGAAATCAACCCGGAAGTCTGTTACAAAAGTCTTTATGAAAAAGCTGCCATGAACATATGACAGCTTTTTCAGTGTTTACAGGTTTTTCATATACAGCATAATCTCTGTTTCCATATAGTTGTCTTTACAATGCATTTCCATATCGCCATGATATTTTTCCACAATTCTTTGGACATTTGTAAGTCCTATACCATGCCCTGCATAAGACTTCTCGGAAAGCCTGCGTATTTCGCATACACCTTCGGGTATCCCCATGCAGCTATTTATCATATGTAGGAGCAGAACGCCGTTCTCCATCCGCATACTGAATTTTAAAAGCTGTCCGTCTGTCTGAACAGATGCTGCTATTGCATTGTCCAAAAGATTTCCAACAATGACATTGAAATCGAAAGAGTGCAGATTCATCTTCTCAGGAAGCACAATATCCGTTTCCACTTTTTTTAATACTTCTTTTGCCCTTTGCAGCTTGTAATTCAGCAGGCTGTCCAAGGCTTCATTCCCAGTATAAATATATTCTGACGGATTCTCCATAAACTCCTGCATGGAATCAAGATATTCCATCAGTTTTTCCGGCTTTGAACCCTTTGCCAGTCCCTCAAGCGCCAGCACATGGTTTTTCATATCATGTTTTAATGCCCTGATGCGGCTCTGCGACTCTTTCATAATCTCAAACTGGTTCTGATAAGCAATCGTCTGTTGTTTATAAATATCCTGTTCCCTTAGCTGTACATAATTTTTAAGCAAAATATGGTACAAATAAAACACACACAGATTAAGCGCCAAAACTACAACACACACAAATACTGCTGTCAATCTGCCAATGTTTCCATACATAAGCCCCCAAAATACCGTCACGCTTAACATGGGAATTGCAGACAGCAAACACATCTGCTTTTTATCAAGCGCTTTTTCCATACTTTCTCTCGGATCAGGAATATGACAGACAACCGCCACGCAAATCAGCAGGAGCAGAGCAGAAACCGCAGCCTGCTGCATTCCTACCATCTCTGAACAGGCAAGGGATACAGCCGTCCCGCTGCCTGTATCCAGACAGAACCAGACCATAGAAATCCATGTTTTTTTCTCCCACGCACCACAGTAAAAACAAGTCACGCCAATAATACCCGCCAAATTACATATTTCATAGGGAAACGATACATGAAATACACCGTAGGCGGCTGTTGTCAACAAATAATATCCCGCAAAAACGATTTTCCACATCAGCCTGTCCTTATCCCCTGCGGGCAGAAAGATATCCAAGACCTTTTTCAGTAGTGCCGTATGCAAAATGCCTACAATCAAAATCATTGGTAATTCGTATCCTATGTTATAACACATTGTACATTTTTCCCTTCAAATATTGTTTTATTTTTGCCCTGACTTCTTTTCTGTAGGGCTTACTGACACTCAGGAGATCACCATTCATCATTTTTATGCTTTCATAGGAATACTCGCTCACATATTCCTGATGTATCACATAGGACTGATGTATCATCAGAAATCCTGCCGGAAGCTGCTCCATGACATTTCTCAGCTTCCCATAAAATTCCTCCTGTCCATCCTTTTTTATCATCAAAACCTTTTTATCCATGCTCATGAAATATAATATTTCCTTTACCGAAACACGAAAAATCCTGCTACCTCTTTGATATTCAAAACAGCTTTTCGCATACTTTTTCCTTTTCATACTTCTTTCAAGCACTTCTTTCAGCCGTGCGGCGGAAATTGGCTTTACCAGAAATTCCAACGGCTGCATTTTAAAAAGCTCCATCGCATAACCCCGCTTTGAGGAAATATAGACGATATGGGTATCTGTATCCTCCATCTCGTCACGGATAAAAGCTCCTATCTCAATCCCATTTTTCTGCAATAATTCAATATCAAGAAAAAGGATATCCAATCCAACACCTTTTTTTAAATCACTCTCCAAACTCTCTCCGCTATACCATACCTCTATTTCAAATTTTACTGAAAATTCTGCCGAAAGCCCCTGAATCTGTTCCTCCAGCAAGGAACACAAAACTTTATCATCATCACATATTCCGACTCTGTACATACGATTGATCGCTCCTTTAAACAATATCGTTTCTATTGTACTTTATCTTTAACCTGCTATCAAGAAAAAAGCGTTCATTGGTTTTTCTCCAACAAACGCTTTTCCGTTTTAATGCCTGATCCATCTAAGTATCATATATCTTACATATCGTCTTTATCACCTTTTGTAGCAGTCCACCTTTGTCATATTCGCATGGAATGCACAGTATAGTGCGTTCCTGGATATCGTAACTCATCTGCTATTTCCGCGTGATTACAGGCTTTCCATCTGCATCTGCCAACGGCGTTAATCCTCCTGCATATCCTGAGCATACAAACAGATAATTAACACCTGTTTCCTTATCAATGAAAATTACCTTCTGTCCGTCTTTGGTAACGGAATTGCCCTCTGTATATACCGTTTCAAATCTTGGTTCTTTTTTCATAAAAAATCATCTCCTAATATAATATATATTTGAGAAAACACAATACGCCGCTCTCATATGGCACAAACCTCCCAAAAAGTGGTAACACATCTTGAACATTCTGCCTACTTACTCTACATGGATTTCCCTTGAAATGACAGCCCTGTCCGCAACGCTGCTGTTCATTCCTTCCTGCTCCATCAAAGACCAGTCGTCAAGATTGTCAAAAATGTAAACATACAATGTTTTTATCTCTTTCCCCTGAACAGCAAATCCGGCTCTGCCTGCCATTTCCATATCTGCGTAAAGCAGTTCCCCATCCTGATTAAAGCAGATTGTATAGCAGGGCTCATAAGACCAACCAAGAAGTTCGAACATTTCTGCATCTGTCATATCGGGATCTTTTGAAAGCAGCTTTTCCCTCCTGTCGTCTGTCAGTTCTCTCTGCTCTCCCGGTGTTGTTGCATGGACAATGACCTGATACGGAGATACCACTACATCTTCAAGCGTAATATTTCCTTTTTTTCGCCCACTTCAATTGTTTTTACATCTGTTCCGTTTACTTCAAATGGAATCGCAATATTCCAGCTGCCATCCGTCCAGTGAGATGCTGATATCTCCTCGCCGTCAAGCATCCTGTCATCATCATAACCAAGACCGTCTACATTTAAGTTCAGTTCGCCGCTGCCTGTATACTTCTCCGCAAGATTTATCTTCAACATGCCCACAAATGTATGGCTGTCGATTACCTTACCATCAAATGTATTTTCGAGCCATTCAGGTGAACCTCCATCCACACTCCATGTTCCATTGATATAAAATCCTGCGGCAGTCTGGTTATCCGCAGCATTCATGCCTGTATAATGTTCCGGAATGTGAGTGAAATCCGCATCTTCTGATTCAATGTTTACTGTAAGGAATATGGAATATCCATCACAATAAGCTTCCGATGCGGTTAATGTGATTCCTTTATCAGACACAGTATAGCCCGATGTATCCAAATTCCCCGCAGAATCCTCATTTGTCAGGACAGTTTTCTTGTCCGTATAGTCTCCGGAATATGTTGCATCATCCTCAACCTTCTCAAAAATCTTTCCAATCAATGGAATCTTTGCTGCAAGCACCGGATTAAAGTATCCCAACCCGCAGGTTCCAATAACTGCAACAGCCACTGCCGCTGCAACACCTTTTCCTATTTTGCCAAATGTAGTCATTTTGTCCTTCCTCCCTCTACGTATCTGGATTTCTCTGTTACTTATTTCAGGAGCAAGGGCTTGCTTTAAGATTTGATCCAATTTTTCATCTGTCATATCCTATCGCCTCCAATTTTTCCTTCAACTGTTTCTTTGCTTTCCGCATCCGGCTTTTGACGGTTCCTTCCGGCAGTCCAAGAATCTTAGATATCTCATTTATCTGCATATCTGCTGAATAATACAGATAGATTGGTATTCTGTACTTCTCCGGCAGGGTTTTAACGAATCCCTGAATCATATCTATCTCATTTTGCTTTAATACAATACGTTCCGGGGAAACTTCGTTATCATAATCAGCAAACCCATATCCCTCATCAGACATCTCATCCATACTGTCGATCGGAACCAGCCTCATCCTGTTTGCATATTTTTTCTTCTTATTTTTCCAAAGATAAATCGAAGTGGATAAAGCGTAACTCTTTGTATTCTGCATAGAGTCCAGTCCTTTCCTTTTCTCCAGCAGCTTGAGCATCGTGTCCTGATACAGTTCGTCCCCATTTTCTGCATCCCCTGCTGTCATCCGGCAAAACCGCAGAATATCTTTTCCAAACTTCAGGACAAACCGCTCGAATTCCTCATTATTCATAGCAGCCATCCTCCTTCTTCTTTCAAGTCGACTTGCAAAGATTTGCCCTTGCATGTATATATTGTCATGGCGCTGGAAAAAGTTTTCAAATTCTCAAAAAAATTTTAGCATTTTTATAGTCAAATGAAAACTATGACTGGCATTCCATAATCACAAAGCGTTTATGCTTTACTCCGCAATTCCTTCAAATGTCTAAGTTGTGCTTCGCTTAAAACTCTTGGTTTTCCAATCCTGACAAGGTTTTTGGGCAAAACATAGGTCTTGCTTACTTCCGTCCATGACTTTACTCTGATTATATCCGGAAATTCTTTATGTAATTTATCCATTTTCCGTATCCAAACCGGACTTGCTGTGTAAACAGTTGCTTCGTCCTCATCGGCATTTAAGTTGATTACAACCTCCTGTTCGTATCTTGATAATTTCATTCCATACCCCTTTCTCCGGTGCCGAACCAGTTCCGAATTTATTTGACAGCACCCTGCCGGTGCCGAGTTTTTCTGCCCAAAATTGGACGGTTTTTTAAATCTGCTGTTCTCCCCTTGCTGTTTCCTGACAGGCAACCCTTGTCGGCGCTGTATCGTCCAGTATTGGCGCTCAAATTATTTCAAAATTGGTCTTGGCGGTATATGTCAGCTTGGACAGTCATTTAATTGTACTGCCATTATCCAACAAAACAGCCTGCTTTCCCGTATATCCATCATGTCGGAAATCCGCCCCAAAATTGAAAATTTCTATCATGCTGGAAAAATGTGATAGGAATCCGCCGTTTTATGTGATATTCTGTTTTTCGTAAAGGAGAGATTTATCAATGAAAACACAATTAAGTATTCAGGAACGCCTGAAAGACCTGCGTGTGGAAAAGGGACTGACTTTAGAGCAGTTATCGCAGCAGACAAAAATTCCGGCTTCCACGCTGGGTTCTTATGAATCTGATGATTATAAGGAAATACCCCACAGGAATATCTTTGACTTGGCAAAATTCTATGGAGTATCTGCCGACTATCTGCTTGGTATGACTGAAAACAGGCAGCTTGACAATATTTCTATATCTGAACTGCACCTGAGTGATGCCTCCCTGTCGCTTCTCAAAGACCGGAAAATCAACACACTGCTCCTGTCAGAGCTTATCACCCATGAGCAGTTCCGAAAGCTCATGCTTGACTTGGAGATTTATGTGGACGGTCTTGCGGATATGCAGGTCAAGTCACTCAATCTTGCGGTGGAAACAGGCAGAAAGATATTGCTCAAACGCCACAATCCCGATGAATATAACCTGCAATTAAATGTATTAAAAGCATCACGCCTTGAACTGAATGAGTATTTTTCCCATGTGATTGATGATGATATGCATACCATTATCAGGGACATCAGGAACGCCCACAAAGGCGATATTGATTCTGCCCCGCCCAAAACCGTAACTGAATATTTTGAAGAAATCATCGAAAAGGCAGAAAACTTCGCAGGCACTTCCAAACAGAAACTTGCTTACATATTCAGCCAGTTTTTGAAAATCAAGCCGACTGAAAATAATATTAACGATATGGCAGATATACTCGGTCAGTCTGAAATCTTGGAGCCTGATGCGAAAAAACGGCGGAACAGTGCAAGACAGAAACGCAATAAGGACTGAATTTTTGCAAAACAAAAGGAACTGCATAGCATCTGCAATTCCCCGTTTTCAAAACTGTGAGATTACTCCTCTGTTTTTACCAGTTCCACCACGTCCTTCAGTTCACAATCCAGCGCATCACATATCCGTATAAGCGATTCCATAGAAATATGCTGCCCTTTGTTCATGTTGGCAAGCACATTCGTGGTAAGCCCTGCTTCAATGCGCATCTGGCTCTTGGTCATTCCCCGTTCCAAGAGCAGATGCCATAAGGGTAAATAACTGACTTTCCGCATAACAGTCCTCCGTTATCCGGCAGATGTTTTTTCTGCCTGTTTTCTGTATCTGTTCCGTTTATTCTATCAGAGATATTGTCTTTTATCAATCAAATCTTGACTGTTGGCGGTATTTCCTGTTGTTTTGCCAATCATATTTTTGTTACATCTATTTTGGTATGAAGTGCTTGATTCCCTGTGATTTTGCTCATGTGAGATAAAGAAGTAAAAGAAGTGTAAAAAATTTTGCCGTTCCCTGTCCGGCTGACTGCCGGACGGGTCGGGCTTTAGTCGGGCAATTCTACTTTGCCGACAAAAGAGTAATAGATTTCGATTTCCTGTCTGCGGAGCTTCCCCCGGCGTTTCCCGTCAAGGGCTTCCGATTCGTGGATTACGATTTTCTCCACAAACTCCCGCAACAGGGTGGGGGTGAGTTCCTCAAAGCTGGTGTACTTGCGTACCACTTTCATAAATTTTTCAGCGTTCGCCGTGGCTTCCAGCGTTTTAGAAAGTTCGCTCTGCAAGGCGGCGGCTTTCTCTTTCAGTTCCTTTTGCTCGGCTTCGTAGTCTGCCGAAAGTTCCGTGAAACGCTCGTCCGATATGCGCCCGGTCACGCTGTCCTCATACAGCCGTTTGAAGATAGCGGAGAGTTCCGCAATCCGTTTTTCTGCCGCTTCCAGTTCTTTCTTCTTGGCGGCGTTGCGGCGTTTGCTCCCGTCCTCGGTCTGCTCGGTCAACAGCTTCATAAACCGGGCTTCGTGCTTGGCGGCGTAGCTGGTGACTTTCCGTAGGTTCTCGGTCACTCCGGCGGTCAACAGGTCGGTGCGGATAAAATGCGCCGTACAGTCTGCCGTGCGCTTCTTGTAGCTGCCGCATATGTAGCAGTCCTGCCGCCGTTTGTCCGTCTGGTATCTCTGCTGGTACATGACGCTGCCGCAATCCGCACAAAACAGTATGCCGGAGAACAAGCCCACTTCATCATAGCGGTTAGGGCGTTTGCGCTGCTTGCGCAGCTCCTGCACACGCTCCCATGTTTCCCGGTCAATGATTGCTTCGTGGTGGTTCTCAAATACCGCCTGTTTCTCCACGGGGTTCTCTACGCTGTGCTTTACCTTGTAGGACGGCTTCTCGGTCTTGAAGTTCACAAGGCAGCCTGTGTATTCCCGGTTTTCAAGGATATGCGCCACGGTGTTTGTCGCCCACTTGCACTCATAGCCGGGGTGGTAGCGGCGGGTGCTTCCCGTCCGGCGGTATTCCAGCGTTCCCGGCGTGGGGATTTGCTGCTCGGCAAGCATACGGGCTATCTTGGTCGGACCGTTCCCGGCAAGGCAAAGGCTGTATATCTGCTTTACCACGGGGGCGGCTTCCCCGTCAATGATGAAATTTTCGTCCTCGTCCATGAGGTAGCCATACACGGGCTTGCTTGTGACGGGCTTCCCGCTCATGCCTTTTGACCTCTTTACTGCCTTGATTTTCTTGCTCGTATCCCTCACCAGCCATTCGTTAAAAATGTTACGCAAGGGGGCAAAATCGTTGTCGCCCTGTGCGCTGTCAACGCCGTCATTGATTGCAATGAAACGGACGCCGTTCTGTGGGAAAATCATTTCCGTGTACATTCCCACTTGCAGATAGTTCCGCCCTAACCGTGACATATCCTTTACGATAACCGTTCCCACAAGCCCCGCTTCAATGTCGGCAAGCATGGACTGGAAGCCGGGTCTTTGGAAATTTGCCCCGGAGAATCCGTCGTCCGTGTACCATTTGAGGTTGGAAAAGCCGTTCTGTTTTGCGTAGGCTTCCAGAATCCGCTTCTGGTTGCTTATGGAGTTGGATTCGCCTTGGAGCGTGTCCTCGTGCGACAATCTCGGATAAAGGGCGGTAATGAGTTTTTGGGTGGTCTGTCTTGGCATAATGTCCTCCATTTCCGACAGCCAGCCCCACTATTCCGTAGGTTTATTATACCATAGGGCGGGGCTGTCTGTACAGTCTTTTTTGCTTCTTTACCGCCCGTCAAAATGACGGTTTTTATCTGCGGGTTGTCATGCGCTGTAAATCGGCTTGTGTCCGGCTGCGCTTTCGGCTTCCAGCACTTTCATCATCTTGTCGGCGGCGGTGGCGGTAGTGCCTTGCTTGAAGTAGCCGGAAACCACAAGGACGGTGTTCCCCCGGCGTACTTCTGTCACGCAATCCGGGCGGCGGGCGGTGGTGGCGGTGCTTTTCTTGGGCGTGTCGGTCATAGGCAAATCTCCTTTCCGTTCAGCAGCTTTTTAAGGCGTTCCATTTTCTTCCGTGCTTTGGCTTTTCTGAAATTCTCCCCGGTAATGCGGACGGGGGTACACATTTCAATAAGGCGGTCATATATCCGGGCATGGGCGGTGTCCTCCGGGTTCTGCAATTCCTCCAGCGTCAAGTTTGTTGTGACAATCAGCGGCTTTTGGCTGCGGTATCGGCTGTCAATCACGTTATAGACTTGCTCTAAGCCATATTCCGTGCCACGCTCCATGCCGAAATCGTCAAGGATAAGCAGAGGGAAGCTGCAAAGGCGGGCTATGTACTCGTTCCTGTCCTTGTAGCTGGCGGCAAGGTCGTTGAGTATCAAGGCAAAGTTTGTCATGCACACGGAAACCTCTTTCTCCATAAGGGCATTGGCAACACACCCGGCAAAATAGCTTTTGCCTGTGCCGACATTCCCCCACAAAATCAATCCATAGTTCCCGGTGCTTACCCGTTCCCATTGCTCCACATAGGAATAGGCTTTGTGCATTTGGGGGCATTTCCCGTTGTCGTTTTCAAACGTCCATTCCCGCATAGCCGGGTCTGTAAATCCCTTTCTTTTCAGCCGTTCCACTTCCTCCCGGTGCTTGTATTCCCGGTGTCTGGCTTCCAGCGTTTCCCGGCGTTTGCGCTGGCAGTCACATTCTTTCGGGTGGCGGTCACGTCCGAAAAAGGTTTTGCCCTCCGGGAAGTAGGCTTCTTTGGGCTGGCGGCAGCTCCCGCAATATAAAAGCCCGTCCTCCCCGGTGTAGTCCTCCGGCTCTGCTTCCTGTGCCGTGGCAAGCCGGAAAATGGCGTTATCATAATCACACATAAAATCGTCCTCCTTGTTCATGGTCTTTTACGCCCTGTTTACGGGGCGTTGTGTCTATGCGGTCAAAGGCTCTCGCCCTCTTTGTAGGAATAATCGGGGATTCCCTTTTTCGGCTTCCCCTTTGCCTTGTCATCAGCCGCCCAACGCCGGATAGTGGCGGCATGGTTCTTGTAGTTCTTCCCGCTGGAAGCGATATAGCCGGATAGACGGTCAATGTAATACTCCCATTTGCCGGGAAGCTCCTCTTGCAGCTCCGCAAGCTCTTTTTCTGACAAAAAGACGTTTTTGTATCTGCCAAAAGGGGCGGGGGCGGTCTGTCCTTTCTTTAGCTCTCCCTCTCTCTTTATCTCTAACTCTATATCTATCTCTTTCTCTATCTCTATCTCTGGTGGACAAATGTCCGCCCCGTCTGGTGGACGTTTGTCCGCCACGGCTTCCGGCAATGCCTTTTGTTCCTGCAAAGCCAGCCTTGCACGGCGTTTCCGCTCCCCCTCGGTAGAGGACTGACCGATTAAAAGTTCAATGTTGCTCATGTACAAAGCCCCGTTCTGCAAGGGTTCTACAAGCCCCAGTTTCATAAAAATCTGCAAAGCCCTTTCCACTGTGCCGACTTGCTGGCGGGTGATGGTGGCTATCATCTGTGCGGTGTAGGGGATATTCTCGGCAAGCTGGAGCTTTCCCCCGTTTTTCAGCGATTTTAAGTACATCTTCAAGAGAATGTTTGAGTAGAGCATACCGTCCTGCATACTTTCCAGCAGCACGATAGCGTCCTCGTCAAAATAGCTCTCTTTCAGCTTTAGGTAGTAATATTTGCGGTTGTCTGCCATTCGTTCCTCCTTTGGTCTGTTTTGGGCTTCTGTTACGCTTTAGAACGCCGTTTTTGGGGGTAAAGGATATAAATATCGCCCACCCGTTGAGGGCGGTCAAAAAAGCCTTGATTTACGGGGGTTTGGAATATCCTAAAGCGTGACATTTATCCCTCTGTTTCCGCTTGCGCTGTGCGGCTTTGATTCTTTTCATGCGTCCGGCGCAATCCGGGCAGTATTTCCCCCGGTTTGACTTGGGGAGAAAATACCCGCCGCACTCGGTACAGCGTTTCCTGTCTGCCCGGTGGAGTAGGGCGGCTTCCAGTTTCCCGTCCAGCGGCAGCACGGCTATCCTAAACCAGCGGCATATAAGCGAATAGCTGATACTCTGGACGCATACGCAAGGCTCGCCGTTATCCAGCAAGATACAGTTGCCGTTATCGTAGTTGCAGCACTCATGCACAAGGCGGCGGGCGGCTCTGTGTTGTTGGTAGTCCATGTAGGGGCGTTTACCGTTCATTTTCCCGCCCCTTTCCCCGTTCCGGCTCACGGCGCAAGATTCGGTCAAGATTGCCCTTTACGGTCTGCAATTCCCGGACGCTTGCTTTCTTCTCCCGGTACTCGTTGTAAAGCGTGTTCTTCTCCCTTGTAAGCTGTTCAATCTCTGCTTGTAGGGCTTTGGACGCTGGCAGCTTGGAGATTCCCTGTGCCTTGAAATACCGGGCGGCAGATTCGGAAATGATAAATTCGCTTTCGTGCTGCTCCCGGTAGGCTTTTCGGGCTTTCTCCGTTTTCTGCGCCCGCAGTCCGTCACGGGCTGGCTTGGTCTTGATGTACGCCAATAGCTGTTTCTGCAAGTCCTTTTTCTCCCGCAAAGTGCTTTCCACGGCTTTCAGTTTCCCGGTGGTTTCATGCAGTTCTGTATTGGCGGCAGCAAGGGCGGCTTCCAGTTCCTCCGGGGAAGAAAAGCCGGATTCCTCGTAAACGCTCATGGTAGCCGCCATTTGCTTCAAGTTGTGCAAGGTCGCCCACTTTTCATAGCCCCGCCCCTTGCCCTCGGCTTTCTTGGCGGCTATGTCTACCATGCGCTGTACAACTTCCCGTTGGGAAGCGTCTTGTTTCGGTGCGTTTATGGCGGTTTTATTCCGCTGTAAACGGTCTTTTATGCTGCGGGGGTATTCCTGTCTGGGTGCGGACGTTTCGGCGGCTCTGGCGGCGTTCTGTGCGTTTTGGGTGAGTGCTTCCAGTATGGCGGCACGGTCAAAATCATCACCTAATTTCCGGGCTGTGATTGGCTTCGTCCTGTCCGGCGTGAGATAGGACAATCTCCCCCGGCTCTCCTTGACGGTCACGCCCTCCCGGAGCAGCAGAGAGGAAAAGTCGTCAAAGGTGGCAGCGGCGGCAAGGGCTTTCCGTATGGTCTGCCTTAGCTTTTCCTTGTCGGTTTCAAACTTGGTCTGTTTGGGCGGCTCTCCTGCGGCGGCTTGGGAAGCGTTCTCTTTATCCAGTGCGGCTTGTCCTTTCCGCTTCGCCCAATACTCACGCTCGGTAACTCGGTTCTTGCTCCCGTTCAGCAAGTCAATCTGATAGAGGTTTTCCCGGTGGCACATCTCCATGACTTCCGCTTTGAAGTATTCCATAGCTGCGTCTGTACAGCGGTGCTTGCAGCCCTCCCTTGTGTCGGCTGGTCTTTCCATGTACGGCAACAGCGGAACTTCGGCAATCCGCAAGCTGTTTATGACGATATGCACATGGATATTTCCGCTGTGGTTATGCCCGTCCGGGTGGGTGCATACCAACGCTTGATGTCCGGGGAAATGCTCTTTACAGAACTGCTCGCCCAACGCTTGCGCCCGGTCTACGGTCAAGCCGTTGTCTGGTGCGTCACGGGGGTCAAAACTGATAATGTAATGGTGGCTCTTTACGTCCTCCCGCTTTTGGTTCTTTCCGTATTTCAGATTGGAGCGCATACACGCTATGGCGAAATCTTCATCACCGCAATTCAGAGAGGAAATGCGGTAATCATCACGGAGAACAAGCCGCCCGTTTCCGTCCAGTGTGGGCTTCATGGTAAACTCGTCATGCTCAAAGGTTAGGTATTGCTCGGCAGCTCCATAGTCGGCATTTTTAGAGCTGATATGTTTGAATGTTGCCAACGGCTTCACCTACTTTCTGCAAGACTTCAAACTTCAAGGCGGCAAGCTCCGCTGTGGCGGCTCGTACCTCTTGGGAGAGGGCGTTATAGGGTGCGCCGTACTCGTTCAGACAGCGGGCAATCTGGTTCAAGTTGCCGCCGATTTTCCCGTATTCGGCTGTGAGTTTTCCAACGGCAGAGAGTAATTCATCATTGACCGGGGAAACGGTAATGACCGGGCGTATGCTTGATTTGATAAGGGCTTGCCGGATAAACTCGGCTTGGCTCATTTTGCAGAGGGTGACACGCTCGGAAAACTCGGCGTATTCTTCCTCGGTCAAGCGTGTCTTGATTACCCGGTGACGGTGTGGCGTGTTGTATCTTTTCATGGCTGTGAACCTCCTTTCGTGGGTGGATTTTTTCAAGCGGCGCAAGCCGCAAAAAGGCGGGCTTGGGGTGGCAACCCCAACAAGATTCCCATAGAACAAAATGAGTCGGTAGGCGAAATTTGGTACTGTGGTAGAATCTTGCTCTAAGAAAGTGGCGGCTTCCTCTGTGCTGGCTTCCCTCAATACCTTTAGTGCCGCAAGCGGAGATTTTGCCAAAGTAGCGGCGATATTTCTCCCCCTACTACCTACAACACCACGCAAAGCAAAAATGACGGTGATTTGCGGAAATTTCCCTCTATTCCTTACAAAACCGCACAAGCCGGAATAGGCGGGAATTTGTGAAAATTTCTTTTCGCCCGCCCTCCACGGACAGCCTGCGGATTTGCCAAACGGGAGATAAGATTTCTTTCTATCCCCCTTTGCACGGCATAATACTGGTGATTTTTGAAAATGCCAAAAATGGGCGCAAAAAAACAGGAAACCTTTTCTTGATTTCCTGTCTTGGTGTGCCGTTCTATGTAACAGCGATTGTTTTATTTTCTGTTGACTATAATCTACAAACGAAAAGTTACTTTTCTAATAATTTCAAAAACCTCTTATCATTCATCTGCTCGTTTGTAATATAGTTACCATCTAAAAATAATGCATAAGTTGTAATTGGTGTTGGAGCGTTTTGTGCGTCCTCCTTGTTCTGTAAATGAACCGACTTGAATTTTATAGATTTTTCTTTCGCAATGTTTTCAATTACAGGAATGTATTTTGCATTAAACGGACACTGATTGGTGTAATACAGAACATATCCCATCTCATCAATATGAGGGTGTTTTGCACATTCTTTGAATTTTGGCAATAAAGCATTTTCGGTAAAAGATAAATGCCATAACTGAATACCGTTATCCGCTTCATCGCTGACGTCAAACCCTTTGTATTTTAAAAATTTAGGGTCTGCCAGAAATGGTTTTTTCTTTGCCGCAGATAATATACATAGTCCTTTTTTTCCTTTGTTTTTGCTATCCTCAATGCAGATATTCAGTAGTTCCGCCCCATAGCCATGTCCTTTAAAAGAACCGGCTACCCATAAACAGTCAATATACATATAGCCATCTGCGACAATGGGATTCCAAGCATTTTCAGCGGGTATATATTCAATAAAACACTTTCCCCGTTGTTCACTTTTTAAAAAAACCAAACCATCATCAAAACGTTCTTTTAACCATTCTTTTTTTGATGACACTTGAATATCATTATTGTTTGAAATTGCACAACATATATGCTCTTTTTCTATATTCTCATTTGTTACTCTGATATATTCCATAAGCACACCTCTGTAATTTTTTTAGCGTTGCTCTATTATACCTCCATTTTTTCAAAAATGAAAGCAATTCCTTATACTTCCTGCCCATCAAAACGAAATTTGAATAGGGAAGCAACAAGCCGCTGTTTTATGCTGTCCTCGGTATCTCTGTCGATATGCCCGTTTTCAATGGCGGCAATTCGGATACGCTTGCTGTAATGCCGTAAAACCTCGTCCACGGCTTCCGGCTCTCCGCTGGTTGCCCGGACAATCGTTTCATAGGGCAAAAGGTTCGGATTCCCCATGTGAAAGCACCTCCATTTCTTTATGCAGGAGCTGTAAAGTCCTGCGGATTTGATACCCGGTCGTACTCCGGCAGCGTCCGTACATTTCCCCGATTTCCTGCTGTGTGTAATGCCCGAAAAAGTAAAGGAAAATAATTTCCCGGTTCTTCTCCGGCAAAGATAACAGGGCGGCGGCAAGTTCCCTATTGGTGAGGATAACTGTCTGACCGCATATCGTTATAGGGTGTTCTTCATAGGGTGCTTCAAAATATTCATCTGTTGTGCCTAAAGGGTAAAACTTTTCTTCTGTGAGGTATTCAAGGGATATTTCTTTTTGCCGCCGCCTGCTCCTGTCACGCCATGCGTTGATAGCCGCAAAGCGTATGACGGTCTTGCAAAAGCCATTGAACGTATACATGATATGTTCTCTGTATGCTTCTGTGCAAGGCATAGTTGATTCCCCCTTTCTCCCACATAGGGCGATGCATAGTTTATGGCTGCTTTTATAATTCAAAGGGGCGATAGCAATTTTAACTACCGCCCCTTGATTACCCATCAACAAAAATGACTTCACTTTTTTTACTAATCATTGGACGATAGAAATGACAATATCAAAATTAGTTTTTCCAGCGTTTCAGTGTCGGAAACCATTCAAGCATAATTTTTCTTGCTTCTTCTTCGCTCATATTGGGGTTAGCAGCAGCCATATTCGGTACACATACCTCAATCATTTCTTCCATTGTACCATTAAAAGTAAACTTACCGTTTTCAAAACAATACTTGCAGTATTCCTCATTTTTGCTGCCATCTGCATTTGTTCCGTACAGTTCATCAGTATCTCCCATAGGCATACCGCAGCACTGACAAAATTTCTGATTCATTTCATTCATTTTTGTTACCTCTTTCTTTCTAAATTGTGCTTAAAGTTTCTGTATAGTTGTATTGCTATGGTCATTAGTATAGCACATATATCTTGACACCTTTTGTCAAGGTTTATTTTTTATATATATTTCTTGTGCCTGTTCAGCTAAAATACCTTTTAAATACTTTGGTTCAATGACTTCAACTTGTGCCCCGAATGAAAGCAGATAACCAGTAAGCCATGTATCAACTGGGATTTCTGTACAAACAATTAAATCACCGTTTTTTTGATATTTAATTTCTGATTCGTCAAATTCATCATAGACACGATATACAATAGCTTTTGAAAACGAAAGGACTATTTTAGGGTATATCTGTTGCAGATTGTTTTTTTCTTCCGGGTATGGTCTTGGCACAAATGTGTCCTCTAATAATTCCAGCTCTAATATACGGTTTAATTTGAATGTGCGAAAATCTTGTTTTTCCATACAAAATGCTTTTAAATACCACTCTTTTGATTTATAAGATATTTTTAATGGTTGAACGATTCGTGTGCTTCTTCTGCTGTTAGAGTTTTCATAAACTATCTTTACTTTTCTACACTGAATCACCGCTGTTTTCAAAATTTCAAATTTTGAGTTATCATAAATGCGTTTTCCCCAACGTGAAAAATCCACTTCAAGCCAATTTCTTGTATTTACATTGAAAATCGCTGATAACTTTGTTAGTAATTCTTTTTCTCCAGTATAGCCTGTGGCAAATATACTTTGTATTGCCGTCAATACTTCCTGCTTCTCATTTTCGGATAATATTGCTCTGTCCAAAATAAAATCCTGCAATAAGTATATACCGCCGTTTCTTCCCGGTTCAGCATAAATCGGGATACCCGCACTGCTTAATGCTTCTACGTCACGATAAATTGTTCTTGTAGAAACTTCAAATTCAGCTGCTAATTCAGGAGCAGTAGCACGTTCCTTGTCTAAAAGATAATATAACATTTTGAATAAGCGATTATCTGACATTATTTCACCTCCCCTAATAAGAATATCATAAAAATCTTGACATGGCTTGACAAGTTTCGATTTTTTAGTGATATATATATGAAATGGATTCCGGAGTAGTCGGCACTGTGTGTAATGTGCATAACTTGCTATCTTATGGAGTTGTGGGAAAGTCTGTTTGCAGAATGTGGGAAAGCTGCACTTTAGCTTTTCCATGTTCTGTGAACAGACTTTTCCATGACGGAATAGCAAGTTATACACATTTCCACGGTGCTTGTCTTTTGGTCTTTGATTTCTTTGGTTCGGAATAATGTGGCACTGGCGGTCTATCTCTTATTTTCGGTTGCTTGCTTCTTTACCGTACATGAGCATTTGCACCCGGATTATCATTTCCATATCCCTCAAGCAGATTGATGACGCCCCACACGCCTACGCCTGCCCCGATTGCTGTAACGACTGTCTTTAATCCTGTAAACACCGAACAAAGTGATATTTACAGCGGAATTGTTCTGTAAATTGGGATTTTTATTTAAGAATTATTATTTCCCCGCCCCATTCGACAGACTGCCGATGAAACGGTAATGAATTTCGATAGACTGGACTTTCTCACCGTCAACCTTGCGGACATCGCCCACATAGATTTTGGTAATCAGTTCCCTTATGATGCCTGCTGTCAGTTCCTGCAGGTCATTGTACTGGCGGATCAGCGCAACCCACTTCTCAGCGTTCTGTGCTGTTTCCCTCCGTTCGCTGTTTTCTTCCTCGAACAGCGCAAGCTGTGCTTTCAGTTCCCCCTGTTCCTTCCGGTACTTTGGCAGGAGTAAGTCAACCTCGTCCGCCCCTGCCTTGCCTAAAGCATAATCCTCATAGAGTTTGGCAATGACTTTCTCGACCTCCCCCAGACGCTTTTCAAGGGAAAACTTTTTCTCAATAACTGTGCCAGCGTCAGTCTTGTTCTTGTTTTCATGCTCCATAACTTTGCCAAGGACTGCCTTCTCGTCCTTCAGCGCCAGCTTTGCCCACTCCCGTATGTCCTTTAAGACCGCATCATGCAAATCCTGTTCGTAGATGCGGTGCGGCGTGCATCCCTGCCTGCCAATCTTTCGGTATTCCATGCAGGAGCCTACATAAATCTTCTCCGCCCTCTCCGGCACAAAGGATATGCGCCGGTTGCAGGTATCGCAGAATACCATTCCCGAAAAGATGCTCGCTTTCCCTGTCCGCTTGCGTGACCTTGTGGGATTGGCGAAACTTTCCTGCACTCTCTCCCACAGCTCCCTCTCCACAATCGGCTCAAACACGTCCTCGACAACCACCCATTCCTCCCTCGGTCTTACAAAGGATTTGCCGACTTTGAAGATGTGTGTCTGCCTCTGCGCCACAAGGTTCCCGATATAGACCTCATGCTGGAGAATGGAACGCACCGTTGTGTCAAACCAGCGGTAGTTTGCCGCATTCCCCTCGCCCTTGTAGCCCTGCCATGCCCTCTCGCCCCGTACATGGTGCCAGTATGCCGGAATCGGTATCTTTTCCGCCCTCAGATAGTTAGAGCGATTGCTGCCGGCCCCCGGCCCGATGCGGACAGTTCATACATCTTGATGACAATCGGCGCTGTTTCCTCGTCACGCAGCAGCATATGGCTGTCAGCAGGCGATTTCCTGTAGCCGAACGGCGGCACTGTGCTGTGGTAGATGCCCGCCCTTGCCTTTGTAGTAAGGGTGCTGCGGATTTTCTTGGATATGTCACGGGCATAAAAATCATTAAACAAGTTCTTGAATGGAGCCATTTCGTTATATCCAGTGCTTGTGTCGATACCGTCGCTGATCGCTATGTAGCGTACCCTCTTGCTGGGGAAATACATATCAGTGTAATACCCTGTCTGCAAATAATCACGCCCCAGGCGTGAGAGGTCTTTTGTGATGACCGTGTTGATTTTCCCGCTTTCAATATCCGCAATCATGCGTTTAAAATCAGGTCTTTCAAAATTCGTGCCACTCCATCCGTCATCAACGTAGGTTTCGACAATCTCTATGCCGTGGTATCCCGCAAACTGTGTCAGCATCTGCTTCTGGCTTGTTATGGAATTGCTCTCACGGTCAACGTAGCCATCGTCAACCGATAACCGGGTATAAAGCCCCGCCTTTGGTGTGCCTCTGTATGTTGTCCTGCTCATCCTGTTCTCCCTTCTTCGTCCGAATCCGGTTGAATGCAGATAAGCCCTCTGCCCTCTATTATACTTTCACTGCCCGGAACCTGCAAGGTTTTTTCGTATTTATCTGAATTTAATATCGCCCTCACAAACGCATCCTGCGGTGTGCGCTCGCTGTCAAATACCCTCGTCACTATCAGTTTCGCTTTATTCAAATATATTCCCTCCAATCAATCCAGTATCACACGCTCTCTGCGTCCTGCCCTGCGAAATAAAAGCCCGGCAAGGTGTTAATTTCCCTCTGCCGGGTATCAGACGCTTTAAAAGGACGCAATAAAGACGCTTCTAAAACGCCTACAAAGCCTTGTATTTCCTATCTTTAGACGCTAAGACACTTATTTTCCAAGTTTAAACTTAAAAAATATTTATACAGATAAAATAGGGCTGGCACAGGCGTATGTATATATAAAAAAGGATTTCGGATTTTGCCCGTCTTTGCGTCTTTTGCGTCTTAATGCCCGTTTTCCCCTGTCCTCACCTTTACATGGATACCCTTAAACCCCCTTGCTGTCTTGCCGGAGCCGAGTGCGATATTATGGGTATAGTCAAGCCCGTACTGCTTCTCGTTCTGCCGCAGGTAATTGGAAAAACTGCGCTCCCCCAGCTTCTTTTCGAGGTTGTCCTCACACCACTGGCTGTATGCGCCGTAAAGCTGCTTTGACGTGGCGTGTGTGCCTTTCTCAAGCCTGATATACCCTTCCGACTGCATGAATACAATGATGTTGTTCCCGTCCTGCATGGCTTTTGTCAGGTTGTCCTCCGCCCTCTGGCTTATGGTGAAACGGTATCCGTTATCAATCAGTCGGTGCAACCCCTCAAGACACCATAAGAAAATGCCCTCCGCTTCAGCAATCAATTTTTCGCCGAGAAACGGATCATCTTTCCTATCCGACTCCCGCTCCTTTACGGTGAGGACTATCTGCCTGCGGAAAAAGCCGTAGGAACGGTCATACAGTGAACCGAGGTTTCCATTCCCGAAACAGATAAACCTCACGCATAAATAACCCTGTTCACTCTGCTTTCCCTTGCGTTCCAAATCCGTTTTATCTTCCAGTGTCACTATGGACTTGATATTGTTCGTCTGCGGCAGTGCCTCCAGCTTCATGTCATCATCAAGCATCAAAAGTTTCCACTCAAGGTCTGCCCGTGCGAAGCGGTCAACCTCCACTTTCTGTATGCTGCCTGTGTTCATACTGTCACCGAGCAAAACACGAAGCACCCTGCCGATGCGTGACTTGCCCTCTCCGCCTTTGCCTATGACAATCATCATTTTCTGCCCTTTTGTCGTAGGTAACAGAACATATCCCATAAACTCCTGCAACGTGATAATATCCTCCGGCACTAATAGCTGCCCAAGAAAGGCAAGCCAGCGTGACGGTTCCGGCGCATCAGGCGCATACCTTACGGGAAGCCTGTTCATGCAGAATTCTTTCTGCGCAGAGAAGCCCTTTGATAAAAAGTATGTGCCGTTTGCCACATGGATACGGTCTGTCTGGAACGGCAGCGGCGGCGAGTAGCTCCTGATCCGCAGCGCATCAAGGAGTGATGTAGCCTTTTTTGCGATGCCTGATGTGACATAAGGTGCAATCTTGTAATATATCTCCGTCTTAATCTGCTCCGCATCACCGACTGCCCCGTTTATGTCAAAAAAAGTGCCGTGTATGCACTTCATAGGGTGCCCTGCGAGGAAATCCTCACAGAAAAGCACGTCATTGACTTTGTTCCCGTCAAACCATGTTTCCGGCTGTGATGCCTGCTTCATTTTCTCCATTGTCTTTTCCAGCGCCGCTTTCTGCTCTGGCGGCACACTGTTCCAGTCTTCTTTCAATTTTCAACACTTCCTCTCCATAATCCGTTACTAACTGCACACGCTCCGATAGCGGAGCGTACAATAACACATCAAGCAGATACTCAATATAGTCTTTCTTTTCCAATGCTTCACAGAATAACGGGTTCCATTCCCCATCCGGCTCCTGCGGCGCATACTGTTCTTTCCACTGCCTTAAACAGCACAGGTAATCGGAAAGCACACGGAAACACTTCTTTTCCGCCCTCTCAAACCTCTGCTCCGGTGACAACTTCCGCTTGCGCTTTGGCGGCGGCTTCCTGCCCCTGTTATCCTCAAAACTGATACCGAAATCCGACGCAATCCGCAACGCCGCTTCCTTCTTCCCAAGCCCATAATACTTCGCCACAAAATCAATGGCATCGCCCTTTTCCCCGCACCCGAAACAGTAATAGCGGCCGTCTATCTTCATGCTCGGATTTTTATCCTTATGGAACGGGCAGACCGCCATGCCATTACGGTTTATCTTTATCCCGCAATGCTCCGCCGCCTGCCTTGCGGTAACACCATTCTCCCTTATCGCTTCAAATACATTCATGCAGCCCTCCATCCAAAATCCCCGCAACGCAAAAAGGGCAGCTACAAACCTATACTCAATAGGTTCATAACTGCCCTGCCGCTGTGTATTCCCTTAATCAAAAATCTAATAATTGTCTATATATTTATGCCTGCACCCGTCCGCCCAGTTTCCAATCAGCGCATAGTATAATGGGATAACATGGCTGTTGTCCTCCGCAGCCTTCACGCCGACATACCCGTTATGCGCACTGAATGTTTCAAAACAGAGCGCAGCATCCTCAAGCTGCTCCGAACCGACGATATCCTCCGAGAGATAGACCATGCCGCCTTTTGTCACCCTGATCTGGTTGTTGTGCCTATCATTCCCGCAGGCAATCAGCATACGGAACTGTTCAAGGGTGATTGTCCTGATGTCATACGCTTTTATTCTCTGCCCGTTCAAAATAATAGATTTTCCCTTCTGTATGGGAAACATTTCCTCTTGTATCATCCGCCAATATAAATCCCCGTTTTTACAAAATTTTATATCCTGCAAGTAGCTTCTGGGAGAGAAGCCCACATTGGAATCGCACCATCATCTCTATGACCGCTTTACGGAAGTATCATTATCAGGAAACAGTGTCATGGCGCAAGGTTCCCACACCTTGTTTGCTTTAAAACATCTCTCGCTCTTGCCTGTCCAGTACAGGCAGTCATGGCGTGCTTTGGCACAGCTCGGCTGTCTCATACGTCTTGCAGGATTGTCCATATTCAGTTGTCAGTAAATGATGCTTTTCAAAACCGCACCAGCAATAAAACGTATCGGTTTTTCTAGTTAAATTTCCAGCTTGTCCGCCCCGTATTTACGGATAATCCGGAACAGGATTTCCTTCTCTTTTCCCTCCGCTTTTCCGTATAGCCTGCACAGTGTTTCAAGTTCTGTTTCTGTGAGGGTATTGGTATAGGGCTTGTAGTTATCCGTGATAAAAACCCCACCGCCACAACCCGGCTTTGTATAAATCGGGTAATCAAAAGTCAATGCGAAAATATCATGGTGTATCGTGCGTATCGTAACGCCCAATTCCCACGCAAGCTCCCTTGCCGTTATATGCCCTTTGACAGACAAAATGCTGATGATTTCCATTCTTCGGTGTGCCGTGTCCATGCCCCTGCCCCCTTTCATTTCCGGCTTGAAAAACCTTTAAGATTGCCAGCCCTAAAAGCACATAAAACACCCAAGAATCCTTTATATGCTTTATAAGAATGGCAACCGTTTTCTATGTAAGTTTGCCGCAGTACGGTCCGAATTCATGTATGATTGACAGAATGGTTTTCCTGTCCTCCGCCGTACACAAAACAGCGACTTTCTCCAAGCATTCCAGCTGTTCCTGTGATAGCGTGTTCTGGTTCTTCCCAACGCCGTCCATCAGGAAGTAGCCGCCGTTATATCCCTTTTTTGAAATGACCGGGAGTTCCTCTCCTATGACTTCAAAATCCCTGCTGATTGACTTCCTGCCTACGCAGTATCTGCCCATAAGTTCCGCCACGGTCAGCTTCTTTCCTGCCAGCAGCATACGCTCAATCTCCCTGCGCCGCTGGAATGCATGGTCTAACATTTTTTCACCCCCTTTCACCGCTGTTTCTGATGTTAATTGTAGATAAAGTAATACCCCCTCTATGGGGGCATTGCCTGAAAAAATTTATAATTTTTTCCGCAATGCCGGAAAAGACTGGAACCTTTTCCGTGAAGAATAGCAAGCACTGCCTGTGTTCCCTCACAGACTCCAATCTTTCAAATTTCCCCGAAGCGGGAACTTGAAAAAATTGGCTTGTAGGGGGCATATCCCCCTAACCCCCTTTGCGCTCAAAAAATCACAAACTGCCCTGCCTAAGTTTTTGATTTTTTTGCACGAATGCCCCATGTATGAGGGCATTTATTTTTGTAAAATCCCATTAAAAAACTGATAAGGAGAAAAAAACAAAAATGGCAAACCGTGAGCGCAAAAATGAGCTGAAAATATATCTAAGCGACAAGGAGCAATACATACTGGAACAGAAAGTAAAAATCTCCGGCATGAAAAGCAAATCCCCCTTCCTGCGCCGCCTGATTTTATACGGCTTTGTCTATGACATTGACTATTCAGATTTACGGGAATACAACACCACACTCGGAAAAATCAGCGGCAACCTGAACCAGATTGCAAAGCGAATGAATGCCACAGGAAATGTGTATAAAGCCGATGTGGAGGAAGTGAAAAAGCTGATGAAACAAGTATGGGATACACAATTAGCCATGCTTTCCAGACAGCCAAGCATGAAGCAATAAACCCGAACGGAATTCCCGCCCAAAACAGAATTATATCCGTTCAAATTTTTTACACATATCTACAAAGACCAAACGCAACAAAACCCAAAATCAGACAATTTTCGCACTATTAAAAAAGGTGTGCCACAGTGAAGTTTTGTCCTTCATTGCAGTACACCTTGATTTGTTCAATATTCCATTAAATATAATTGTTTTTCTAATTCGATACCTATGTATTTTTCGTTTTATTCTCATTATGTGTCTTTCTCCAACCAGAATGTAGTTAATATGCTCTTTCATGTAAAATGCAATGCAATTCTATCTGAAAAATGAATTGCACTGCATTAAACATATAAAATACTCCTTTGCAAAAATAAAAGCCAACAAACTATGATTACTCACAAGTTTATTGGCTCTGCGTCTGTGCGTCTGGCTCTTTAATGATATTCATTTTCTTATTCTTTATGGCAATTAAACTTTCTTTCCTGCACTTAGGACAATACAACGGAAAATTTATTAAAATACTATCTTCTCTTATCCGAAGTCGTGTCTTATTGCCACACACAGGACAGTGAATCCATTCCTGCTCCTTCATTAACACATCTCCTTTGCACCATATTTAGATAATTTATACTTCTTATTTTTTTGCTATTCTGTTCTTTCAATATATTCTTCCAAACAAATTTGCTGTTCATAAATTATCTTTGCATTTTCCACACCAACATACCTATAATGCCACGGCTCATAGTTTGTCCCCGTAATTTGTTCCTTACCTTGCGGATAACGGAGTATGAATCCATAACAATGTGCATTTTCAGCAAGCCATACATATACTTCATCATTCGTAGATTGAGTTTTGTCAGCATTGATATCAACCGCTATACCAAGTTGATGTTCACTTGTTCCCGGAACCGCAGCCCACTCTTTTGCTGTATTTTCAGCTCTTGCTTTGGAATATCCCTCATTTATATAAGCTTGTACTTTTTCATTGAATATTTCTCCTTGTTCTTCTGTTGTCCGATACCCTTCCCGAACGATAGGATATATGTTATCTTCTCTTGCTGCATCAAACATTTCCTGCAAATATGGATAAATCCTGCTGTCTACACTTTGACCGTTTGACAACTCTGTTAATGATATGGAAAAATCCTCCGGTATCTCATTCCAACGATTTACCACAATTAAATTCCATTCTTCTGAAACAGGAATGCTATGTGAATCATCGTTCACCCCAATGCGCTCTAAGAAAAAGGGAAGTATAGAATCCCTGTTTTGTATTACGCCAACTGAAAAATATATCAAAAACAGAATTGGAATCACTTTCCAGCATTTTCTTCTGGTATTTTTTCTTGAATTTCTCTTTTTGACCATTTTCTATCAAACCCTCAACCGTCTTGACCAACTTTTAACCGCAAACGGCAGGCATAAAACACCGACCAAAACTGGAACAGCAATCAGCAAATATGGTGACCACACATATTTACCAAAAACGCAAAATGTATTTGTACGGAAAATATCAGCTCCACTTCCCACTAAGGGAATTAAGTCCAATGCCTTCTGCACCCCATACGGCAGATACTCAGCAATCATCATCGGTCCATATACAACTGCCAGACTGAACAATAAAGCCAATACATTACTCCTCGTTTTAGCTGATATAAACATGACCACTCCCGCAAATCCGATTACCCCTAAAAAAACAAATGCATATTCATAAATTTCTGCCTGTAGCATATTCATAGGTGCAATGGCAATCAGTTTGATTGTCTGGATCGGCATATCCCATCCGGCAGTGCCTAAAAAGAAAATCTGTGACACAAGGTTTCCTGCGGTTAGAATTCCAAAAAATTCTGCCGTAAAGGACAAACCTACACCTATTTTTGCAAAAGCAATTTTTTTCCATCCATTTTTTGTCGTTAAGAGCAGTGAACTTGTATTATTGTACCATTCTCCCGCAAATAATGATGACAAAACAATCGCAAGGAACAGTGCCATTACAACACCCATATCTGGAACTATACTTCCAAGAAGATTTGACCAGCCTTCTGTCCATTCGTATCGAAACGGCTCTTTTACCTTTGCATTTATCTGCAAAAGATATTCTTTTTCATCCCCGTTTTGACCATTGTTTTCCAGGAAGTCTTCAATGATATTTTGCCTTCTTTCATAAAATCTTGTTAATTTTTCCAGTCCCACATAGTTCATCATTGTCTTATAGCTCCCTGTGTCCAAAAGTTCCGGATATAAGGTTCCTAACCAGCTATTAATGATATGCATATCCGTCTTTTCCAATTCCCTGTCAACACCGGCAGCTCCAATATCCTGATAATCACCAACCATCTTCTGCAGGCTCTGATCCGTCAGTTCCCCGCCAAACATAAGGGAATATTCCTGACTTTTCCTTATCATGTCATACCCATCAAAGTTATTTCCAAAAGCACTTGTATAGTCATCAGAACTTCCAAAACTGAACCATTGAAACGAAAGTATGCTTCCAAAAACTACAAGATATAGAAAACATAGAAACACGCTTATTTTGGTACTCGTTTTACGCCATAGCTTTTTATGCTCTAACAAAAATAATTCCATTATTGATGCACTCCTTCCTCTGTTGGAAAATAATATAAATATAAATCTTCTAATGTGGCTTCGCACAAAACAGCTTCCTCACTCGGCTTGTCGTCTGAAATAATACGAAGTACCACCTGTTTTCCCTCATGCCTTAAATTTGCAACTGTTGATTTTGTCTGCCATTTTTTTGCTTCTGCTGAAGATACTTCCAGTTCCCATACTTTTCCATCTGCCTTCTGAACCAGTTCTGGTACAGTACCATGTAATACGATTTTCCCTTGCTTCATAAGCAGAACTTCATCCGCTATTGCTTCAATATCAGAAACGATATGTGTTGACAAAATAACAATTTTATCCCCTGCATAGTCAGATAGCAGATTACGAAACCGCACTCTTTCTTTTGGGTCTAATCCGGCTGTTGGCTCATCTAATATCAAGATGTCCGGATTGTTCAGTAACGCCTGTGCAATTCCGACTCTCTGTTTCATGCCGCCTGAAAAAGTCTTTACTTTCTTATCAGCCACATGACTTAGTCCTACTTCCTCCAATAATTGTCTCGCCCGCTTTTTAGCAATTTTCTTTGGTATTCCCTTAAGGGCAGAAACATACATCAAAAATTCCAGAGCAGTATAATTAGGATAGTATCCAAAATCCTGTGGAAGATAGCCTAATACATTTCTATAATCTTCTCCCATAGAAATCACATCTTTCCCATCTAAAAGCACCTCCCCAGAAGTCGATTCCAAAATAGCACACATCATTCGCATCAGTGTTGTCTTTCCTGCACCATTCGCTCCCAAAAGACCATATACCCCCGGTTCTAAGGTTGCACTGACCTGGTCAACGGCTATTTTGCTGCCATAATGCTTTGTCAATCTGTCAAGTGATAATTCCATACATTTTCCCTTCCTTTCTGATAGTTATAATAAAATGAATTTCTTTTATGAAAAACGCTGCAAAAAATAAAAATGCAACGATCCATATACCAAAAGCAGATGTATCATATAGCCACGGCACAGTTCTTGCCAACAATCCCCAACAAACGCAGGAACTAAGTATTATAACCGTACATATCTGCATATTTTCTTTTCTGCGCAATCGAATCAAACGCAGCATACTGACCATACACACTAAATAGGGCACCATGCAGTATAAAATAATCTTTCCAATTTCCCTAAATGAGTTTTGAAGATATGCCTCAAAAAAAATAAAATATGTCATGCATACAAGATTCGCAGCTCCGGCTAAAATCAGCTTTGCCAATACAATCTGAGAACTGGAAGCCCTTGTAACGGCTTCCAGTTCACTCATTCCATAATATTGACATTTGAACATAGCCGGCAAGATAGCCAATACAAACAGCGGCATAAATGCAGGAATATAACTTGGATTTCCTGCCACTGTGTAAATTACCACACACATAATGAATAACGTAATGGCTTGCAAACCAAATATTGCTACTCCTTCAAACCGAAAAATATCCGACAAATACCGGGCAAACCCTATCCGTGGTTCTTCCTGCAACTTTTTCGTTAATTCCTGTTCTCTCATAATTTCAACACATAGTCTAACAGTTTCTTCCAGTTTGGCATTACCAAGTTTCTTTATATCTTCTTTGTTATGCAATTTATCAAGTTCTGTTTCCTGCTGCAAACACTGTGTCAAATACTGTTTCAATTCTTTATCGTTCATTTTCCTGCTCCTTCCTCATTATTTTCAATGCATTTCTAACCCTGCTCTGTGCCGTTCTCATGTTGCATCCCATTACTTTTGCAATCTCCCAAAACGAAAGTTCCTCTCCAAACCGTAAAATAACAGCTTCTCTTTGCTCTGGCGATAAAACATTTAATAGATAACCTACCTCTGACTTATCCTCTATCCGGCGCAGCCCATCACATTCATCTCTGATTTCTCCCTCATTTTCTAAGGAACATTCTTTCATTTTCCGGCTTTCATCAATGCATAAATGATTTGCTATTGTATATAAATATGCCTTAAATTTCCCTTTTTCTTTATATCCCGACAAATTTTTAAACAGTTTCAAAAAAGTTTCCTGCGTTAAATCTTCCGCTTTCTCCAGATTGAAGCATTGTCTTTTACAATAACGTAAAACAGATGTATAATAACGTCTTATCAATACCTCAGCCGCTTTTTCGTCTCCGAGCCTTATCTGCTCTACCAACGCATCATCAGAATATATTTCTTCCATATTCACACATTATCAACTCCTTTCTTTGAAAGGTTCGTATATATAATAACGCTCCATTCCGCTCAAATGATCAAAACTTCATAAAATTTTTCAGATCTGCATCATGGAAATGTGCATAACTGGCTATGGAACTATGGAAAACCCCATTCACAGCCTGTGGAAAAGCAAATACAGCTTTCCCACATCCTGCAAACAGGGTTTCCCACAGTTCCATGAACGCAGCCAGTTATACGACATTTCCACAATGCCTGCGCCTACGGAATCCATCTTTTTATCCATTTCTTTTATAACTACATTCTTTTACAGGTCTATCCCTGCTCTCTCTGCGAAATCAGCTTTTCGCCCGATAAGTATCGATTGTTTTTCTTCCGGCAGGCTCTCAAATGCACCCTTGTACCCCTTTTCCAATAAAGGAGTGCCTTTCGCCATAAGATATAGCTTCATATCAAGCCATTCCTGCCACAATCCTTCAAACAATGCCCTGCTGTCCGTATAAGTTTCATCTTCCTCAAAACCATGCGTCGGCATATAATATTTCAGCATCACAAAACCGTATCTGCCGACATCAACAACTACAATATCCGCCATTTCGTACAGCTCCGAAAACGCTTCAGCCACTTTTTTGCATTTTGCCCGTTCTTCCTCTGTGATATAAATTTTCTTTTCCATATTGCTTTACCTCGTTTCTTCTAAGATTTTACCATGTTTACTTTATGAGGGCTATCTACATACACCAGATTTTTACCTTGCTTATTCTTCCCATTTTTCACTTTACTCGCAATTCACACCTGTGATTGCTGTTGCGAAAAATGCCATTTTGTTTACCTCTTTCTTTCCTGAAATAAAATTTTGATAGTTTTGAAAGAGTTTTTCGTGTAAAATGCCCTGCCCTATGTTAAAATAGAAGCAGGGCAATCCTTTAGGAAGAACCCTGCGGGCATCCGGCGCTTTCAGTTTGGCGATTGGCAGTGCCGGGTGCTTTGTTTTTGTCCTTTCCCAAGTACATGGAAAACTTCTTTTGCTGTTTTGGACATCATGCCCAAAGGTTGACGGTTCCATATTCAGTTGTATTTGTGCGCTTTTAGCCATTGTGTCCAAAAGCCGCTATTCAGTTGTCTGTGATGAATTTTCTTCCTGCCCCGTAACCTCCCCGCAGTCAAAGGCTTCATCTACCACTGTGCCGGGAGTGAGTTTCATGCGGTGCTGGTGCTTCACATAATCCTCAATGTCAAAGGCGTTTTTCGGGTCATAATCGGACAGCTCTTTGTACCGCTTATGCTTCGTTATATCGAATTTGTCCGAGAAAAAAGGTCTTACGCCCCTAAGCCGCATAATACACTTTCCGCCGTCCATGACCGCTATCTCATCCTCACTCATAAGCGCCTTTCCAGTCTTTTGATAGTTCAGACCGTAGGACTGCGATGTCCCCCTTGTGTCCGAGGTATTGAAAAGATCAATGGTTTCTTTTCCTAAAACCTCTGCAAGCTCTTTTAATGTGGTCTGCTCCTGCCCTCCAAGGAAAAGCAGGGTGTCACAATTCCCCTGAATTGTGTCCGCATTGTCCTTATAAATCGCTTTGAGCTGGGATTTTGACTGTAAAATAATGGAAGCCGATATCTCACGGCTCCTGATTGTTGCAATCAGTTTTTCAAACTGCGGAATCTGCCCGATGTTGGCAAACTCGTCAAGCAACATCCGCACATGAACCGGAAGCCTGCCGTTATAAACATCGTCCGCCTTGTCGCAGAGCAGGTTGAAAAGCTGGGAATACATAATCGACACCACGAAATTAAAAGTGGCATCGGTATCCGAGATAATGACAAACAGCGCCGTCTTTCTTTCCCCAAGCGTGTCCAGTTCCAGATCGTCATACTCCATCAGGTCACGAAGTTCCCGGATATCAAATGGCGCTAAACGTGCGCCGCAGCTAATTAAAATGCTTTTCGCCGTTTTGCCCGCCGCAAGTTTATACTTGGCATATTGGCGGACAGCGAAGTGGTTCGGGTCTTTTTCCGCCAGCTCGTCAAACAGCAGGTCAACGGCATTTTTGAAATTCTCGTCATCTTCCCTTGCCTCACTTGCGTCAATCAGCATTGCAAAGTTCTGTTCATCTTCCGGCGCTTCATACCATATGTAGGCAATCAGCGCCGTATAATACAGCTTCTCTGCCTTTACCCAAAAATCCTCACCGGACTGCTGTCCCTCTCCTTTGGTATTGACTATAATCGTGTTTACAAGTTTCAGAATATCCTTTTCGCTCCGAATATAGGCAAAAGGATTGTAGTGCATGGATTTCGCAAAGTTTATGGTATTGAGGACTTTTATCTGATACCCGCCTCTTTTCAGCATTTTTCCACACTCGACAAGGATTGTGCCTTTCGGCATTAGTCAATAGGGAAAAAGAAAAAATGTATCTTTTTTCAATCGGTTACACTGTCCTTGTCGTTCTCAATAAGCCGCACAACCTTGTCCGTAAAGGTTTCCCGGCTGGTTTCGCTGAAATGGATATGAATGTCAAAGGTGGTATTCCCTATCCGTTTCACAAGGTCGGGCTTCGCGTCCAGAGGGGCGGCGGTGCGGCTGGTCTTGCTGGTGTCATTGTTCATAGGCTCTCCTTTCCGTTCATCAGTCCTTTTAACCGTTCCATTTTCCCCTGTGCTGTGGATTTTCTGATATGCTCCCCGGTGAAGAATACCGGGCAGCACATTTCAAGCAGACGGTCATAAATCCGGGCATGGGCGGTGTCCTCCGGGTGCTGCAATTCCTCCAGCGTGAGGTTTGTTGTGACTATCAGCGGTTTTTGGCTGCGGTATCTGCTGTCAACCACGTTGTAAACCTGTTCAAGCCCGTATTCCGTGCCGCGCTCCATGCCGAAATCGTCAAGGATAAGCAGGGGGAAGCGGCAAAGGCGGTCTATGTATTCGTTCCTGTCCTTGTAGCTGGCGGAAAGGTCGTTGAGTATCAAGGCAAAATTTGTCATGCACACGGAAATCTCACGCTCCATAAGGGCGTTGGCAATACACCCGGCGAAATAGCTCTTGCCTGTGCCTACCTTGCCCCATAGCAGATAGCCGATATTTTCCGCTTTCATTTCCTCCCAGTTCGCCGCATAGAATAAAGCCTTATCCATTTGGGGGCATTTGCCGTTGTCGTTTTCAAAAGTCCACTGGCGCATGGCGGTGTTGGAAAAGCCCCGGCGTTTTAATTCCTCCACGGTGTCGCGGTGCTTGCGTTCCCGGTCGGCGGCTTCCTGCTTTTCCCGGCGTTTGCGCTGGCAGTCACATTCTTTTGGGTGTCGGTCACGCCCGAAAAGGCTCTTGCCCTCGGTGAAGTAGGCTTCTTTGGGCTGGCGGCAGCTCCCGCAGTATAAAAGCCCGTCCTCGCCCGTGTAATCCTCCGGCTCCGGCTCTGTTTCTGTGGCAAGCCGGAAAATGGCGTTGTCATAATCGCTCATAAAATCGTCCTCCTTGTTCATGGTCTTTTCCACGCCCTGTTTACAGGGCGTTGTATCTCCGCTGTCAAAGGCTCTCGCCTTCCTTGTAGGAATAATCGGGGATTCCCTTTTTCTCCGTTTCCTTTCGGTCACGCCCCGCCCACATACGGATAGCGGCGGCATGATTGGCATACTCTTTCCCGATAGCAGCCATGTACTCGCTCAATTCCTCAATGAACCGTTCCAGCCTGTCCGGGTATTCCCCTTTCAGTTCCTCATACTCGGATTCAGAGAGGAAAAGATTTTTATATCTGCCAAAGGGTGCGGACTGCTCCCCACTCACTCCCATTCGTTGGCTCTCTTTTAGTTTGTTTATATTATAGTTGTTAGGAGCCGGTTTTTCGGACATCATAAGTCCAGTTTTCCGGCTGTCATAAGTCCGATTTTCCGGGCTTATGGTGTCCGGTTTTCCGGCTGTCATAGGTACGGAAATCTGGACTACTGGCGGCACTTTCACATAAATGTGGTTGGCGGCGGCAAAACGTGTCCTTTTCCGTTCCATAAGCCCCACGGCGGCAAGCTCATTCAATGTGTCCTGAATGGTCGTCCTGCTCTTGTCCAGTATCTCCGCTATCTCCGCGATAGGATAGACAATGTAAACCCTGCCCTCGTCGTCTGTCCAGCCGTTTTTCTGTGAGAGGGTGGAACGGTCTAACAGCAGCGCATAGAGCAGCTTTGCGGTCTGTGACAAGTCCATTTTCAACAGAAAACGGGGATAGGGCAGATACGGCGGCATTATCGTTTCAGTTGTGATGTATTCAGCTATGGTTTTCACCTCCTGTCTGTGGCTTCTGTTACGCATTTAAAACGGCTTTTCCGGGGGTAAAGGATAAAAGTATCACATACCCATTGAGCAGTAGCCGGAAAGCCTTTATTTACGGGGGTTCTGTATTTTCTAAAGCGTGACATTTCCCCCTCTGTTTCCGTTTGCGCTGTGCGGCTCTGGCTCTTTTCATGCGTCCGGCGCAATCGGGGCAGTATTTCCCCCTGTTCGATTTGGGTAGAAACTGACCGCCGCACTCGGTACAGCGTTTCAGTTCTGCCCGGTGTAAAAGGGCGGCTTCCAGTTTCCAGTCAAGGGGAAGCACGGCAGAGATAAACCAGCGGCAGAGAAGCGAATAACTGATGCTCTGGACGCATACACAAGGTTCTCCATAGTCCAGCGCAATACAGTTGCCGTTGTCATAATTACAGCACTCATGCACAAGCCGACACGCCGCCCGGTGCTGGCGGTAGTCCATGTAGAGGCGTTTACCGTTCATTATCCCGCCCCTTTCCGCGCTCCGGCTCGCGCCTTAAAATCTGCTCAATGTTGCCCTTGACGGTCTGCAATTCCTTTGTTTTCTCCCTCTTTTCCCGGTACTCGTTGTAAAGGCTGTTCTTCTCCCTCATAAGCTGCTCAATCTCCGCTTGTAAGGTCTTGGACGCTGGCAGCTTGGAGATTCCCTTTGACTTAAAATACCGGGTGGCAGCTTCGGCTATCATAAAATCGCTTTCGTGCTGCTCCCGGTAGTTTTTGCGGGCTTTCTCTGTTTTCTGTGCTTTCAGCCCGTCACGGGCTGGCTTGGTCTTGATGTACGCCAATAGCTGTTTCTGCAAGTCCTTTTTCTCATGCAAGGTGCTTTCCACGGCTTTCAGTTTGGCATGGACGCTTGACAATTCCGCGCTGGCGGCGGCAATGGCGGCTTCCAGTTCCTCCGGGGAAGAAAAGCCGGATTCCTCATAGACATTTACGGTCGCCGCCATTTGCTTTAGATTGTGGACAGCCGCCCAGCGGTCATATCCTATGCCTTTGCCCTCGGCTCGTTTCGCTTCCCGGTCTACCATGCGTTGTACTCCGTCATTCTTCGGGGCGTTTATGGCGGCTTTGTTACGCTGTAAGCGGTCTTTTATGCTCCGGGGATATTCCCGTTTGGTTAGGGGCTTTTCGGCGGCTCTGGCGGCGTTCTGTGCGTTTATGGTGAGTGCTTCCAGTACGGCGGCACGGTCAAAATCATCACCCAATTTCCGGGCGGTGATTGGCTTCGTCCTGTCCGGCGTGAGATACGATAACCTCCCCCGGCTATCCTTGACGGTCACGCCCTGTTGTAACAGCTTCCCGGAGAAGTCCTCAAAAGAGATAGCAGAGGACAGGGCGGTGCGGATCGTGCGCCGCAGCTTCTCCTTGTCCGTTTCAAATTTCGTAAGTTTGGGCGGCTCTCCCGTGGCGGCAAGAGAAACATTTTCTTTATCCAGTGCGGCTTGTCCTTTCCGCTTCGCCCAATACTCACGCTCGGTAACTCGGTTCTTGCTCCCGTTCAGCAAATCAATCTGATAGAGGTTTTCCCGGTGGCACATTTCCATGACTTCCGCTTTGAAATATTCCATAGCAGCGTCCGTGCAGCGGTGCTTGCAGCCCTCTCTTGTGTTCGCTGGTCTTTCCATGTAGGGAAGCAACGGCACTTCCGCAATCCGTAGGGAATTGATTACGATATGCACATGAATGTTGCCGCTGTGGTTATGCCCGTCCGGGTGGGTGCATACAAGGGCTTGGTGTCCGGGGAAATACTCTTTACAGAACTGCTCGCCTAACTGTTGCGCCCGGTCTACGGTCAAGCCGTTGCCCTGTGCATCACGGGGGTCAAAGGAAATAATATAGTGGTGGCTTTTCACGTCCTCCCGTTTTTGGTTCTTGCCGTATTTCAGATTGGAGCGCATACACGCTATGGCGAAATCTTCCCCGTTGCAATTCAGAGAGGAAATGAGATAGCCTGTCCTCGGAACAATCTGCCCGTTTTCATCAAGCGTTGGCTTCATGGTAAACTCGTCATGCTCAAAGGTTAGGTACTGTTCAGCCGCCCCATAATCGGCATTTTTAGAGCTGATATGTTTGAACGTTGCCAACAGCTTCACCTACTTTCTGCAAGACTTCAAACCTCAAGGCGTCAAGCTCCGTTATGGCGGCTCGCACTTCTTGGGAGAGGGCATTATAAGGTGCGCCGTACTCGTTCAGACAGCGGGCAATCTGATTCAAGTTGCCGCCGATTTTCCCGTACTCGGCGGTTAGCTTTCCAATGGCAGATAACAATTCATCATTGACAGGGGAAACGGTGATAACCGGGCGTATGCTTGACTTGGTTAGGGCTTGCCGGATATATTCAGACTGGCTCATTTTGCAGAGGGTGACACGCTCGGAAAACTCGGCGTATTCTTCCTCGGTCAAGCGTGTCTTGATTACCCGGCGTCGGTGGGGCGTGTTGTATTTTTTCATGGCTGTGAACCTCCTTTCGTGGGTGGATTTTTTCAAGCGGCGCAAGCCGCAAAAGGCGGGCTTGGGGTGGCAACCCCAACAAGATTCCCGCAGGACAAAATTGAGCGATTAGCAAAATTTGGTACTGTGGTAGAATCTTGCTCTAAGAAAGTGGCAGCTTCCTCTGTGCTGGCTTTTGCCGTTTTCCCCCGGCTTGCGTGGCGTGGATTCTGCCAACTTTACGGCGGTATTTTCTCCTGCTGTAAAGCTGGGAATAAGCAAAATGGGCGTAAAAAAACAGGAAACCTTATTCCCCGATTTCCTGTTTCGTATCTTCGCCAATAGCGGCGGTTATCCTGTTGTTATTCCCCAGAAACAAACTTATAGCCTATCCCTAAAACGGTCTTTATGTAAGTGGGATTCCTGCTGTCCGGCTCTATCTTTTTCCGTAGATTGCATATCACATTTGTAACGCTTGACTGGCAGCTTTCGCTCCCCATGCGCCACACGGCTTCAAAGATTTGCGCCTTTGTGAATATCCTCCCCGGACTGGCGGCAAGGTAGCAGAGTGCGCCGTATTCCAGACGGGTGAGGGAAACGTCAATCCCGTTTTTCAGTACCCGGCGTTGGTGTAGTCTGATTTCCAATCCCGGAAAAGTAAGTGCCGGGGAGTGGGGCGGCTGTATGGCTTCCAGCAGTATCATATCCGCAAGGGCGGCTATGGCTTTCTCAACCGCTTTTTCTTCGGTGTCGCTGAATGTAAGCATGACTATCTTCCCGACAAATACCACCTCCCGTCATGCAGTCTTTTTCAGTAAAAGCGGAACTGGAACAGGGCGGTGATAAGCCGCCGTCTTATGCTGTCCTCGGTGTCTGTGTTGACGTGTCCGTTTTCAAGGGCGGCAAGCCGGATTCTCTTGCTGTAATGCCGCAAGACTTCCTCCACGGCTTCCGGGTCGCCGCTGGTCGCCCGGACAATGGTTTCATACGGAATGGGTTTAGGATTCCCCACGCAAAAGCACCTCCATTTCCTCCTGCAACATCTGCAAGGCACTGTGGATATAATACCATGCCGTACTTTTACAATGCCCGTATAAATCCCCGATTTCCTGCTGTGTGTAATTCCCGAAAAAGTAAAGATAAATGATTTCCCTCTTTTTCTCCGGCAGGGATAACAGGGCTGCAGCAAGCTCGCCGTTGGTGAGTATGATTGTCTGACCGCAGATTGTAACGGGGTATTGTTCGTAGGGTGATTTGAGATATTCGTCTGATGTGCTTAGAGGATAAAATTTTTCTTCTGTGAGGTATTCAAAGGATATTTCTCTTTGCCGCCGCCTGTTCCTATCGCGCCATGCGTTGATAGCGGCATAGCGTATGACGACTTTGCAGAAACCGTTGAAAGAATACATGATGTGTTCCTTGTATGCTTCTGTGCAATCCATAGAAATTTCCCCCTTTCTCCACACATGGGGCGGTGCTTAGTTTTTGGTTGCATTTACAAATCAAAGGGGCGGCAACACTTTTAGGCTGTCGCCCCTTGACTGCTTATTAACGAAAATAATTTGTGAGATATTCCATAGCCGTATCAGATACTTTAAATGTCATTTTCATACCAGCAATTTTCAGTGTGACATAAGGAATATCTTCATAACAGAGCATTTCACATACAGAATACAATTCTCCGTCCGTTGCACTTTCTCCGAATTTGATGGTTTCCTCCTGTGAAAGCTGAAAAGTTCCAGCTAACTCTGCCTCTTTAGGAAGTGTTTTCATCTCCCAATGCTCCATGTCTAATGCAAGTATAAAATCTGATATTTCCTCACTTTCCGTCAATGTCTGCGTTGCAGTAGAAGTATTTGCGGGAAGAATAGAAATCTCCTGTGCTTTGGAAAGTTCTTCGTAATATTCAGATACATCTTCTTTTTCACTGTTGGCATGACAGCCACAAAGAAGTATGGTAGGTATTAACAGCAATATCAATAATTTTTTCATAGTACCCTCACTTTCTGTTTTCATGATATTCTTCATTCATAATCAATACTCGGTATGCCCGGACAATACCAGCCATATAAACACACAAGAAAACTCCTGCGCCAGCCAATACCATTCCGCAAGCAAAAACGATGTTATCTAAAACATACATTTCAGCCGGTACGATCATCGGACAGAGTAAAAATCCAATGGCAATCAAAGCAATTCCGACAAGGTTAAGAATATGCGCTAATTTCTTTTTGTCGGCACAAACAGCAGTCAATTCTGATTTTACTGTTTTGTCAAAGGATAAGCTTTCTTTCCAAATTTTCCGGTATGGATTATCTGCCAATTTTACAGAGAACAAAAGAATAATCCCTAAAATGACAACTACCATAAACAATATCATGCTTATTTCCGCGTTCCAAAAAGAAAGAGATAAACCGCCAACAAATAAACCAGCCGCTATACCAATTTTTATCATTTTTCTTTTTTGATATGCAAGGAATCCGTCCGCCATTTCCCGACTGACATATATTCCTTTTTCATCTGGACTTATCTCTGGCTTCTGTGTATCTTCCTCATTGAGAAGATAGTCCAAAGACACATTAAACAGTTTACTCATTCGGACAATTTTTTCAGTTTCGGGATAGCCGTTGTCACGTTCCCATTTACTGATTGCCTGTCTTGATACTTCTAACTGATAAGAGAGTTCCTCTTGCGATAAACCAGCTTCCTTTCTCAGCTTTTGTATTTTTTCTCCAAATGTCATGTTGGTTTCCTCCTTTCGCTACCAACTTTACTGTTTTTGCTGGTAGCACACCACCAAAATATAGTTTCTATTACACAACTTTGGGTTGCAACTGTGCGTTGCAAGCAATTTTTCGCGGTTTTTCGCGCTTTTTTATTATATCGCCACATTTTGTAAGAGTAAACACATAGCTCTATAAAATAATAGATAAATGATATATGGGTGATGGGATTCCGTAGTAGTCGGCATTGTGCGTAATGTGTATAACTGGCTGTCTTTTGGAATTGTGGGTAACTCTGTTTGCAGGACGTGGGAAAGCTGCACTTTAGCTTTTCCATGTGCTGTGAATAGAGTTATCCATGATTCCATAGCCTGTTATGCACATTTCCACAATGCTTCTTTTGTTCCTCCCGGCGTGGGGGCTGCCCCCGCTAACTGACTTTCTTTTTCGGCTGGTCGCTTTTCTTTCCCTCCCGCCTTGCCCTCTGCTGGTCGGCTTTCTTACGGCGGTATGCCGCAAGCCGTTCCGTTTCCTCCGGCGTGAGGTCTGCCCCGGTCTTTTCAACTGCCATAAGCTCCTTTATGGATTTCTGCTTGGGCGGCTTCTCCGGCTCGCTGGCTTTTCGTTTCTCCCGCCATTCCTTTTGCCACTCCCGGTTGTGTGCAAGCCGCTTTTCCTCGGCTTCCTGTTCCTCCGGGGTGAGAAGCCCCGCTTTCTTCCTTGCGGTAAATTCCCGTTTCTCTGCCTTGCGCTTCTCATACCGCACCTTTGCAAGCTCCTTTGACCGGGCTTCCTTTGCCGCCTGTTCCTCACGCTGGCGGCGTTGTTCCTCCACCTCTGCCGGGGTGACAATATATTCCGGCACTTCAAAAGCCCCGATAAAGTTCAGATAAATGTCTATCCGCTGGCGGCGGTCATTCCCCCGCCCCTCGCCCTCATGCACAACCACTTTCTTGATAAACTCGTTGAGCATGGGCGTTGTCAATTCGGAGAAATCAGTGTAGCGTTTCACAAGCTGGATAAACTGGTCTGTTTTCAGCCTGTCGGCGTTCCAGTTTTCAATCTGCCTTTGCCATTCGGCTATGGACGTTTCCAGCCCGGTCTGTTCCTCGTCATATTCGGCAAGAAGCCGGGTAAAATGCTTGTCGGGTATCTTGCCCGTGGCGTTGCCCTCATACAGCTTTTTTACAAGCCCGTCAAGCTCTTTGTGCCGTTTCTGTGCCTTGTTGATTTTCTGCTTACATTCCTTGACGGTCTTTTCTTGGTTCTGGTCGGACGCTTCCCGGACGCGCTCTGTAAACTCCTTTTCATTGTGCCGCACATACCAGCTCACACGCTGGATAACGGCAAGAATGGCGGCTTCTATCTTCGCCGTAGGGATATAGTGCATAGTGCAGTCGTGGGTAAGCTGGCGGTAGCCTAAGCAGACAAAAGCGTCCTCTATCCATTTCCCTTGCACAAGGTTATAGCGGTGTGTCAACTTTGAACCGCAGTCGGCGCAATAGAGAAGCCCGGTCAAGCGGTTAGGGGTGTTCTGCCGTTTCGGGGCGCGGCGCACGGTTTCCCGTATCTTCTGTACGGTCTGCCACGTTTCCTCGTCCACAATGGCGGGGATTGCGCCCTCAAAAACGTGCTGTTCCTCCGGCGCGGTCTTGCGGGTGCTTTTGGTCTTGTAGTTCTCGCATACGGTTTTCCCCAATACCTTGCGCCCTGTGTATTCCGGGCGTTTCAGAATGTAGCCGATCGTGGTAGCTGACCATGCGTAGGGGTCGGCGTACTTTGCCGCCCGGACGGGCTCGCCTGCCCGTTTCCAATGCTCGGACGGGATAGGGATTTTTTCGGCGCGGAGTGCCTTTGCTATGCTGGCTATGGTTTCCCCGGCAAGGACGCTCTGGAAGATACGGCGCACAACGGCGGCGGCTTCCTCGTCAATCACCCACTCGCCTTTTTGCTCTTTGGAAGCGCGGTAGCCATAGCAGACACTGCCAGAACAGCGCAAGCCCTTTTCCATTCTGGACTTGAAAACAGCTTTGATTTTGCGGCTGGTGTCGGCAACGTACCACTCGTTTATCACGTCACGGAAAATAGACATAATATCAAAGCCGTTGGCGGTGTCAAGGTTGTCATTGGCGGCGATAAAACGCACATGGTATTCGTCAAAGGTGCGCTTTAATAGCCCCACTTCAACCACGTCACGCCCGATTCGGCTCTGGTCTTTGATGATAACCGTTGCCACATTCCCCGCACGGATTTCGTCCAACATAGCGTCAAGCCCCGGACGCTTGAACGTAGTTCCCCGGATTCCGTCATCTGTAAAGTGCCGGATATTGGAAAAGCCGTTTTTTCTTGCGTAGTCCTCTAAAATCCGCTTTTGGTTCTCAATGCTTACGGATTCGCCTGCCCGTTCATCGTCATGGGAGAGCCGTTCATATAAAGCTGTGATTCTGTCTTTCTCTGTCTGCTTCTTCATGGTGTGTAACCTCCTTTCTTTGAGGGTGCGCGCTTCCCTATAACCCTATTATACTTATCTGTTCGGATCAGTGACACAATACGAACAATTCATCTGCATGAGCTGCGGTTTTACATAGAAACGCGTCTTGCCGCTCCCGCTTCCCCCGATGATAATTACGTTTTTATTCCTTGCATACTTCGGCTCTTTCGGTCTGCCCGACATCATCAGCCGTTCCGTCTGTGTCAGCAGGATATTGTTCTCAAATACCGAATCCATGTATGGCTCAATATCCTTTGCAGTCCCCCATGAAGCGTTTTGTCAAGTGCTTTTTTGAGTTATTGACGCAAGCCCTTGTTAGTGCGGCGGGAAACGGGGCAGGAAAAGGGGCGCAAAACGCGCCTGTGAACGGTTAGAAGCCGTTTTCGTGGGTAGGTAGTATAAAACCCTTACCCTGTGGATTTTCGCGTCTGCAACGCCTTAAAAATCAAGCCTTTTCAAGCTCTATTGCGTAACACTCCATTCTGTTCTTTGGGAGAGGTCGGGGGCGCGGGGGCAGAGCCACCGCAAAACCTAACGACTGCCGCCGCAGTAGTGCAGACGGTTTTGCCGTTAGAATGGAGCAGACGAAAACGGGGGCAGGATTTTTTTATCCTGTTCCCCGTTTTCGGCGGCGAAATGACAACGGCAAAAATCCAGACGGTCAAGGGTTTAAGAGTGGAGATTTTTTCGCGCTCTTTGCGAAAAAATACTACTCGTCCCTTGACGGTCTGGATAGTCGGAACGGACGTAGAACGGGGGATTGCTTTTCGTAATTGGGTATGGTATAATTTCTCCTAGTACAAACCGATAAATCGGGATTTGGAGGGGCTTGTTATGACAGAAACGATAGGTGTTGCGATTGGAATAGGTGTACTTGCACTTGTTTTTATATATCTTGGTTGCTTGATGTGGAAAAAGGAAAAAATCACTTTGCTTCATAGTTATCATTATGACAAAGTGTCTCCAAGTGATAAAAAGGTTTTTTGTAAAATATCAGGTTGGGGTGTTATTTTTATTGGAATTGGTCTTTTGGCGACTGCTATAATAATCGGTATAACAGATTCGGCATTAAGTTTTATCGCTTTTTCATTGGGATTTGTTGTGGGATTGGCGTTGCTGATTTATGCAGGAGCAAAATATAACCGCTAATAGAGAAGAAACTTCCAGTTTAAAAAATGAGTAGAACAAGGAGAGTTGAAAATAAATATGTCAGAATTAACATCTATGATGAATATTGGTAACGAAATGGAAAAAAAGCTAATATCTGTTGGTATTGAATCTTCCGAGAAACTAATTGAGGTAGGTGCAAAAGACGCATTTCTTAGGTTAAAGCAGAAATATCCAAATGTTTGTCTGGTACATTTATATACGTTAGAGGGGGCGATTCATGATACAGAATATAACAGGCTTTCCGAAGATACAAAAAAAGAATTGAAAGAATTTAGTGATTTTTTGAAAAAGTAACAGCAACGTAAATTCCAGTTTATCGGTCTAATAAAAATCCAAAACAGGGCGGCGGGGCAGAAGCGTTGACTATCCCGCCGCCCTTTATTTTATCGCTCCATATCCTGTTTTCTGCGGGGTTGCTGTTCCCGCTGCTCCTGCCGTAAGATACTGTAAACGCTCTTTCTGATTTTCTCCGCTTCTTTCACTTCCTCTTTCAATACAAGATACCGCTGATTAAGCGTTTTTCTCTCGGCGGTCAGCTTGGTGTATTCTTCTTTCCATGTCTTTGTCGGAATTGTGGTCTTGCCGTTCATCACGCCTTTGAGATAATCTTTCGCCGTTGTGAATAGTATTTGCTCGGCTTCGGTCAGCGGCTTCTTTCCCTTACACTTGAAATAAATGTCGGCTTGCTCTAAGTGCTTTTTCAGAGTGGCAAGCCGCCGTTCAACGGGTTTCAGTTTCCCTTGAATATCCAGTTGTTCCCCTATCATGGACTTGAATTTTTCATCAAGCCCCGCCATATCCATGATGTTATTGGTTTGCAGGAAATTCAGCATTTTTACCGCGTCTTTGAGATTATACAGCGATTGCGAATATCCCGGTTTTCCCGTCTGCGCCTTGCGTGACAAAATGCCTTGAATGTAGTCGGCAAGGGTGGGCGGCTCGGTGTTCTCGGCTTCTTCTTTCAACCAGTCTTGCAGTTTGGAGATACGCGCCTTTAACTGCCGTAACTTCTGGTTCGTCACTTCGATTTCCCGGTTAAGGTCGCCGCGTTCGGTGCGGATGCCGCGCTTCTCCATAGCGGAAGCGGCAACGCCTAAATGGACGGTGGGTATCTGGTCTATCCCCTGCCGTTCATAACTGCGGTGGTCAATACGCTCCGCGTGTCCGTACTGTTCCAATGTCTGATTACAAAGCCCCGCCCATGCCGCCCGCCATTCCTCGGCTTTGGTCTGCTCGTTCCAGTCGGTAGCGGGAATGGATTTGCATTTATACTGCCGCTTCTTCGGGTCATAGATTTTATTACCGTCCCTGTCAAGAATGTACTCTTTTTTCTGCTTCGCTCCCCATGTGCCGCCCTCGTCAAAAGGGCGCATTGTCAGCATGATATGGGCGTGGGGGTTGCCGCCGCCCGTATCATGTAGGCATACATCGGCGCACATTCCCGCCGCCACAAAATGCCGTTTCACATACCCGCGGACAAGGGAAATGCTTTGCTCCCTCGTCAGTTCGCGGGGTAAGGAAATTTCAATCTCCCGCGCAAGTTGGGCGTTTTTCGCTTTCTCGATTTTCTCAACCTCGTTCCACAAAACCGCCCTGTCCGTATATCCGGCGGGGGCGTGGTCGGGCAGTAAAATCTCGGTGTGGACGACACCGCCCTTGTGGGTGTAGTCGTGGGTCATTCCGTCAAACTGGTTTGTGATTTTCTCCCCCGCCCGGTAAGCGGCGGCGGCAACAGCGGACTTGCCCTTGCCGCGGGATATGACTTTGATACTGCAATGGTAGATTGCCACGCGCCGCGCTCCTTTCTGCGGGCAACTCCCGCCGTTTCCTTTTGTGCCGGCAGGCACAAAACGCCGTCTGCAAGACCGCACATACCACATTTATGTGGTATATAAGTGCGCCCTTGCTTTAAGCAAGGGTATGGGCGTAAGCCCGTTACCCTTGTAGACCGCCCCCGCCCACGTCCCCGTCTGCGCTGTCCTCGCGGGCTGTATGGGCGGTTTTAGCGGTGGGTGGCGTGTTACCCTGTGCCGCCGTTTCCGCGCCCTGTGCGGGGGCTGTGGGGGCGTTCCGGGCGGTCAATTCGTCCAGTATGCGGCGGGCTTGGTCGCTCATTACAGTCTTTTCAAGAAAGGTCTTGAATTGTTCCTCTGTCAGCGGTATCGTGTCGGGGACAAGGCTTTCAAAAAGCCCCATGCGGCGGCAGAGGCGTTTCGTCCTGTCCTTGCGCTCCTGTGCCTTTTGCTCCTGCACAAGCTGTCTGCGCCTGTTTTCAAGCTGTCGGATTTCTTCCTCAATGCTTGTGATTTTTTCGGCTTTGGTCTTTGCCATGCGTCAATCGCTCCTTTCATGTCTGGCGTGGAATGGAATGGATGGGAATGGATGGGATAGGAATGGATTTTTACAGACAATCGGTTTCCCGTTTTATTCCTGCCTGTCGGCAAGTATCATTTTCAACAGCTTGTCGCGGAATGTTTCTGTGCCGTTGTGGTTGAAAAACAACTCCGCAACAATGGTCTGCCCGTTCCTGTGTGTCGTGATGATACCGTCCGGCTTTCGGGGCGGGGTGGGCGTTTCTCTCTTTTCTGTCAATGGGTCGCTCCTTTCTGTGGGCGCGGAAAAGGGATTTCCCATGATTGGAAAATCCCTCCCGGCTGTTGGCTATTCGGTTTTACTGTGCGGTTGCGGCGGCTTGCGCCTTTTTCCTTGCCCGGTATTCCCTCGCTTTGATACGGTCATACTCCCGTTGCTTTTCAATGTTTCTGGCGCGGTAGGCTCTGGAATATTCCCGGTGGTAAGCGCGGCTCTTTTCCTTTTTCGCTTCTTCGATTTCCTCCCTCATTTGTATGATTTCCTGCTCTGTCGGCTCTGCAAGCTGTGTCAGTTCGTTCTCAAACCTGCCGATATGGTTGAAGTATATCCCGATATGCTGAATGGCGTATCTTGCCCGTTTCTGGTCGCGCTCATGCACTTCGATTCTGCTGATAAACTCGTTGAGAATGGCGAGGGTGAGTTCGGCAAAATCGGCGTATCGTTCTGTCAGTTTTACAAACCTCTGCGCCCGCCCTCCCGCATTTTCAAAAGCGGATAACTGTTCTTTGATTTCCGCAAGTTCCGTTTTCAGTGTATAGTATTCTTCTGAATACTTCTGCGACATCTGCTCGTAACGGTCTTGTTTAATCGTGCCGAGGGCGTTATCCTCATACAGCTTATCCAGAACCTTTTCGATTTGTTCAAGCCGCGTTGTAATCTGCGGGACACGTTTCTGCTGTTTCTTCGTCCGGTCGGTCTGCTGTACGTCAAGGCTCTTTTTCACTAATGCTTCAAAGTCTGCCCGGTTGCTGATAGAGTATTCCGCGATTTTTTTCAGCACTTCGGAAACGGTCTGCATGAGTAAATCTGCGTCCATGATGTGCGGGGAATTACACTTGGGGTTTCTGGCTTTTCCCTTGTGGTACTCACTGCAATAGGCGATATGCCGCTTGCCGCCGTTCCTGTAATCTATCCGTATGTGCATTTTTGCGCCGCAGTCCTTACAGAAAAGCAAGCCCGACAAAGGGTGGATTTCCCCGTCCCCGTTGGGGCGTTTGACAGGAATGTTTTCCAAAATCCGCTGTACGTTCTCAAAGTCGGCGCGGTCAACAATCGGCTCATGCACGTTTTCCGTAATCTGCCACTGGCTTCTGTCTACATAGTGGTTTCGTTTGTCCCGGAAATGCTTTGCTGTCTTGAAGTTGACTACATCACCGCAATACTCCTGCCTTGTCAGAATACGGGTCAGTGTCGCCTTATTCCATTTGTAGCGGTTTTCTTCGTTCAGTGTCTTGCTTTTTGCCGTTCCCCGCCCCCGGTCTTTCATGTAGAATGTGGGGGTTGGGATTTGCTCATTTTTCAGATATACGGCAATCTGGTTTCGGTTTTTCCCGTCCAGAAACAGGCGGAAAATAAGGCGGACAACTTCGGCGGCTTCTTCGTCAATCAACCAGAAATCCTTGTCGCCGGGGTCTTTGACATATCCGTATGGGGCTTCGGTTGCGATTGGCTTGCCGCTTGTCCCCTTTGTGCGGATACCCGTTTTTACTTTCTTGCTGATGTCCCTTGCGTACCACTCTGACATGATATTGATGAACGGCGCAAACTCCAACGTGTCGGGCTTCTCGCTGTCTATTCCGTTGTTCACCGCAATAAAGCGCACGTTGTTCCGTCTGAATATTTCCATAGCGTTTCCCACTTGGAGATAGTCGCGCCCCCAACGGGTCATGTCTTTCATAATGCAGACACCGATTTTTCCGTTTTCCACGTCCTCAATCATGCGGGAGTAAGCGGAACGGTCAAAAAATCTGCCGCTTTCGTCATCATCAATGTAGTGCCGGATATTGGTCAATTTTAACTGTCTGGCGTGGCTTTCCAGAAATTTCTTCTGGTTCTGTATGGAGTTGCTTTCGCCGCCGTCCCTGTCCTCGTCCCCCACTGATAAGCGGGAATAAAGGGCTGTGATTTTGCTGTAATCATTCATGTGCATACCCTCCTGCGTCAATATAGGTGTTGCTTACAGTTAAGATTATGCACCTCACCTTGCAGAACCGTATTCCACGCCATGCCGGAACTTCTTGGCATTTTTGGCTTTGAAATACACCGCCAGCCGCAGCGCAATACCGCACCCTGCACCTATCAGTAAATCCTTTGGGTGCAGGCTCGGCAGCGGATTGGAGAATAACGTGTCAAGACCGTTCATGACTTCCATCATCTTGTCGGAAGCGTTGCCGCCCCCTGCCACGCGCCACAGACACGCCACCTTGTCGCAGAAATATCCCACGCCGATATACGGCAGGTTTAAGAGCAGCATTTTCTTTATATCAATGCCCCCTGCCTTTTCTTTCAGCATTTTGGGGACAGCCTTCAGGTCTTTGGCAATGCCGCTTATAATGCTGCTCATAGACTCTGCCCCCTGTCCTTGTTTTTCTCACGGCTTCTCTCCCGGTTCTTATCCTGCGACAGCGCATCCTTAAGCCGGCTGAGTTTTTCCCTCACTGAAACCCTTGACTTCTTTTTCTCATTGCCATAAACAAATTCCTTAAACGCCTGCGCCACCACGTCGGCGTCCTTTCCCTTGAAAAAGATCATGTATTTCGGCGGCGATACAGTCTTATCTTTCTTGATGGCAAAATCAACGTTATACTTACGGGCTACACGCTCAAATGATTTGATGTTGCCGTCCGTGATTTCGATAGACGATGCCCCCGCGCCTTCCCCCACCAACTTCTTTACAGAGGTTTTACCATGCACTTTCCCTGTTTTCTGCTTACGGTGGTTCAGGTACATCCGCATTGCAGCTTTCAGTGTATTGGCGGTTAATTTTGAGGTCTTAATCACAAGGGCGATTGTTTTCTGTGTTGTTTCCTCCTGCATAAGTCCCTCCGATCTTTATTTCTCTGTTCCTGTATACCCTCTACGGTGGAACATACAGCCTGTGCAGTAAATATTTCATGGTTCCTTCTGACCGGATTACGGCAGTTCCGGCTCCCTCCCTTCTTCCACCGCTTCGATTATCTTTGCAAGGCTGCTTTCCAGATCGTCAAAGCAGACTGGAATATCCCCCGGATTTTTGATGTAAGTGTCCAATAAACGGTATGAACCCCGCCCTCCGTCCTTTGCAAGACTGACACAGTAGACAGACGCAAACTCCCCGTTTTCCAGCATCCATATCTCACTTTCAAGACACAGACCAAAACTGTCTGAAAATAATTCCATTATCTCACAGCTTATCATGCAGGCTGGGTAGCAGAAAAGCACATCTGTCATGGAAAACGGCTCTTTCCCTGTACCGTCGTCCCCTTCCAGCCTCATCACATCTTTCATGTTCTTTTTGAGATATGGGAATAACTGCCCTGAATAGTTGTCCGCCGCATATTCCCTCGGATCGCTTCCATCACCCAAAAATTCCACAAGGTCATCAAACTCGCTGTCCTCATACAGCCGGAACAGCCGCAGCAGGTATTCCCTTACCTTTTCTTCCGTCAGTCCTTCCTCATGCAGGACAGGTTCGTCCACTGCCATAGCTGCCGTCTTTTTCTGTCCCCCATGCTTCACCGCACAGAGGATTCCGCTCCCCGCCGCTGCAATCACTGCAACCGCAGAAAGTATTGCCTTCACCTTTTTGTTTTTCATTCCCTTTTTTTCTCCTTTCGGCTTTCTGATTTTTTATCCAAAACAAAAAGGCAGCTACAAACCGCTGTTTACGGTCTATACCTGCCCTGACGCTGTTAAAACTTGTTATTTATAATCCAATTCCTGCTTTTTCTGCAAACTCTTTCCTCTTATCCTCAAATTCCTTTTGTTTTTCTTCCGGCAGCTCTGTGAGCATATCCTCATAATCCAGTTCGAGTAACGCGGGATTTGCATCTGCTATTTTTTGCAGGTGTTCGTAAAGCCAGTCATACCATAAATCCTCAAACAACTCTTTGCTGTCACAATAGGATATGGTATCATCAAAACCATATGGATACTGGTAAGACAGCAGCCTTAAAAAGCCAAACCGCCCTATCTCCAATACCAGCACCTTTTCCTCATCAAGCCCCGAAAACACCTCCGCCACCCTGCGGCACTTCTTCTGTTCTTCCCCTGAAATGTATTCCTTTTTTTCCATAAGTATATCTCCATATTTTTCCGTATCCTGTAAAATGCGACTTCTCAGCCCTTTTCCAAAACAGCAGGATTACTGTAGAACAATTCCTGCTTTTTGGGCGAACACTTTCTTCTGTTCTTCCAGTTCCCTATGCTGTTCCTCCGTCAGCCGTCTGTAAATATCATCATACTCGATATCACTCACATTCATTTCCCCTGCAAGCGCAATGAGCTGTGTGTGAAGCCATTCCTCATACAAATCCTCAAACAGTTCTTTACTGTCCGTGAATGTAAAATCATTTTCAAAGCCCGTCGGCGGCGTGTAATATTGCAGCTTTACAAAACCATACCTGCCGACATCAACAACCACGATATCCACATCCTCAAGCTCTGCAAACGCCTCCGCCACCCTGCGGCACTTTTCGCGTTCTTCGTCCGATATAAATTTCTTTTTTTCCATAAGCCCTGCATCTCCTTTTCCATACTTTTATCATACACGCTTTCCACCTCTGGACATCATGCCCAAAAGCAGGCTACCTTACCCCCTTTTCTTCCCACCCGCCGCCATACATATCATGCTGTACCTCCTGCTGGTAATAATGGCTCATGGTTGAGGGGGGCATTATACAGTGCCGTAATCAGGTAGGAACGGATATTTGTGATTTTCGTTGTCGTATTTCTCATGCAGTCCATGACATATGACACATGGCTGCTGTTGAACTTCAGGAAACGGGACTTTACAAGCTCATAGGGATATTCTTCCCCATTGATGCGGATTGTATTGCGCTTTACGCAGACAATATCGCACACCGTTTCGTAAATTTCCTCAAACATCTCCCTGTCGTTGCGGCTGTCATACTTCATGTGGTGTTCGTACTCCAGTTTTTCACGGATTAGCGCCATATATGCACCTGTTTCATTTGTCGTATCAATCACATCAATCCTGCTGTCGCTTTCCTGTCCTGTCAGGCTATCCTCTGTTTCCTCTGATTGATTGATAGGATTGTTATAACTCATATCAGTATAGTTATTATTGTTATAATTAGGGGCAAAATTTTTAACTTCTTGAAGTTCAATTTTTTTATCTCCTGAAATCAAATCTTTTTCTTTCTTGAAATCAAAATCTTTTATTTCTTGAAATTCAATTTCTTTACTTCCAGAAGTTAAATTCTTTTGCTTCTTGAAATTAAAATTTTTAACTTCTGTGGAAACATCAGCATTTGCAGCCTCTTTTTCCGCCTTTCTGTCCGGCAGGGAAGCAAAATTTTTCACATATATGATGTCAGTTTTTCCAAGTCCCCTCCGTTTTTTCTCAATCAGACCAATGCCGTTGTCTGAATCCAGCTCCTTGATAACTTTTGTGCAGGTTGGCTTGGAACAGCCTAAATCCTCTGCCATGTTTTCAACCGCATAAATAATATACGCCCTGTTCTCATCGTCCAGCCAGCCGTTTTTCATGGACATAGCCATCCTGTCGAGCATAAGCCCGTACAGGAGCTTGGCATCGCTGCTAAGCCCCTTGAACCTTTCATCTTTGATTAAAAGTCGTGGAACACGGTAAAACGAAAACTGCTCCGCTTCTATGCCGTAGTAATAATCAAACTCCATTGCACTACCCATATTTCCGTGCCTCCCCTACTGCTTATTTGTGTCATTTATGGCGCTCCATTCCTCCAGCAGTTGATAAATGATGTTTTCTATGTCCTCACTGCTGTAATTTTCCGCAAAAAACTCGCTGATTTTGTCCGGCTTGATTGTAACTTTCCGTTCTTTCGGCTTTTCCTCCGTCAGTATCAGCCGCACCATCGGCAGCGTCAGTTCCCCGTTTTTTCCGTACTCCTTCAGCTTTGCCGACTGCGCCGTAGATATAACTGCACCTGTTTCCTCAAGGATAACCTGTACCCATTGCTGCGCCTCCGTATCAAGAAACGACAGGTCAACGCCCTGCACAAGACCGATTTTCTTTTTGTCCACCATGTCAAGCAGCTCATCGGAAAGTCGGGCAAGCCATATGTACCTCTGAACGGTCTTTCCGCTCTCCCCTGCGGCTTCGCCCACTTCGTCAAGGCTGTTTCCGCCGCCTTTCTTCCCCTGATGCTTGATTGCCTCGTATTTCATGGAATACGCCCTTGCTTTCTCGCTCGGCAGGATATCCTCACGCTGAATGTTCGTGTCCACCATAATCACGGTAGCCTCATCGTCAGTGTATTCCTTGACGAATACGGGCATTGTGGACAGCCCCGCAAGCTCACATCCGTGCTTTCTGCGGTGTCCGGCTATGATTTCATAACCGCCCTCCGCCCTTGTCCGTACAATCCCCGGCATCAGCACTCCATAGTTTTTAATGCTCTCCACGGTTTCCTGCATTTTTTCATCATCAAGCACCTTAAACGGGTGTCCCTTGAAATCATGCAGCTCTGAAAGCGGGATTTCCTGCACCTGTCCCGTATCCGCCTGCACTCCGGCAGAACCGAACAAATCGTCATAACTGTTCAGCTTTACTTTTGCCGCACTTCCTGGTTTACTCATCACAAAGCACCTCCCTTGTCAGGGATTGGTAGGCGCTTGCAACCTTGCCTTTCGGGTCATGACGGTAGATACTGACACCCTCCGCCGAAATCTCCGCTGCCCTCACGGAAATCGGAATGCTGTTCTCAAATATCCTGACTTTACTTCCGTAATTCTCAATCAAAAGTGCGCTGATATCCCTTGCGTAGTTTGTCCTGCTGTCCACCATTGTCAGAAGAATACCCTCAATTTCCAGTTTTGGGTTAAGCTGCCGTTTTACCTTGCCAATGGTCTTGATAAGTTGCTCCAGTCCTTTTACGGGCAGATATGCCGCCTGAACGGGTATTAAAATACTATCAGCGCAGGCAAACACGTTTATGGTTATCATGCCGAGCGACGGCATACAATCTATCAGTATATAATCATATCTGTCCCTAACCTGCTCTATGTAGGAACGAAGCACAAGCTCCCTGCTCATGACATTCACAAGAGATACTTCCAAGCCCGACAGTTCGATATTACCCGGCATCAGGTTAATCCCTTCGTCATGCTTCAAAATGCCATAGTCCGGCTCAAATTCCTCGTCATTGATGATATTTGTCATTACTGACGCAAGTGTTTCTTCCAGCCTGTCCGGTTCCGTAAAGCCCAAACTTGCCGTAAGACTTCCCTGCGCATCGGCGTCGATCAGCAGGACTTTCTTTCCCTGCTTTGCCAGTCCGATTCCTAAATTACTCGTCGTCGTTGTCTTACCGACTCCGCCTTTTTGGTTTGCGATTGCTATAATTTTACACATGGTTTTTCCTCCGATTATTTTAATTTTCTTTCACATTTGCCTTATGCACTTCCACATAAGCCCTGTAAAACCTGTTTGTCCCTTTGTTTCTGTACAGTTCAGAAAACTCCGTCACGACAACTTTAGGCTGTCTTTTCAGGATTTTCTCGAACCAGTGTATGTCATTTCTTGTTCCCATCAGTCGAATTTTCAGCACGTTTCCTCTCCATTTCTGCAAGGATTTCTTTCACTGACTTACGATTGAGCGTTTTCCCCGCCCGCAGTCTACGTAAAGTTCAAAGGCAATTCTGACTGCCTCCATGCTGCCGCCTTTCTATCATCCTTTATAAATGGCAGTCTTTGATTACCTTTGGACTTTGGGATAATGATTCTTGATACCTTGCCTGTTCCAGTCTATCATAGTAAAATTTCTCATGTTCCTCGTTTGTAAAAACCATGTGTGTGTTATCGGCGCTCTGCGCCCCTGCTCTTAACGCTGTGTCTGTCATAATGATTTCCTCCATTCTGATATTGTTCGACCATAACAAAAAGGACATCTATCTAAAATTTCTCTTAGAAAAATGTCCTTGTAGGTACAAATATATTTGATTGGATTCGCACAACCATGAACGTACATCAGGGTATTATTCCGTATTATTCGTTCAATATTTGTTGCACTTTTGTTGCACTATGCGGATAACAAGCGGCTGAAACCCTTGAAAACACTGGATTTTACTTGTCCAACGACTTCATCGTCGGGAATAACAGTTCAGCTCAAGTATTATCACTTATTATTCCGTATTTAAGAGATTTTCGTTAATTCTTAAAAACGTATTATCAAGTATTATTCCCTATTGTAAAAAACAAATTTGTTGTAGATTTGTTGTATTTTCACATTTTTGTTGTATTTACAGTTCTCTAAGCCGCAAGGACTCTTTCCTAAAATACATCAAGTTTTTGTGATAAGTTTCTAATTGCTTCTTTTTTCTTCAAATCAGTGACTTCTGCATAAATATCCATTGTTGTTTCAATGTTCGCATGACCCATCACTGCTTGGATTACTTTTATGTTTGTCTCATTCTCGCAGAACCTGGTACAAAAGGTATGTCTAAGATGATGACAGGAAAAATGCGGGATAATGACTGGTTGTCGTTTTTCTTTCTTCGCTTTTACCATTTCCTCAGCATTATAATTCTCCAGTATTCTTTTAATTGTACGATTGACCGTCTGAGGATTATGAATGTTTCCCAAACGATTGCAAAATACAAATCCTGTCATTCCATCAATCACAGTACTGTTAAAACCATTCTCTTTCTGTGCTTCATACTCCTTCTGAAAAGCCTCATACACTGCGTCCATCATTGGTACTATACGAGTTCCAGCCTCTGTCTTAGGCAAAGAAACTGCAAACTCAGATTTCCTTGTCTTGCTTCCTTCCCGTGGATAATACGTCACACTATGGTTGATGCTAATTGTCCGATTCTCATAATCCAAATCTTCCCACCGTAATCCCACAACTTCACCAATCCGGCAACCGGTTCCCAATAAAACGGTGAATAATGGTAACCAATGGCAATAAATAGGATGATTAGCGGTATACTCCATAAATGCCCTTTACTGCTCAATCGTTAATGCGTGGCGTATTCCTTTATTCTTCCCTGCTTTTTTCTTAATCTCTGCCATAACGCCATCAGATGGATTGATACGAATAATTTCATCTCTCACTGCAAGTTGAAATGTAGGATGTAATATTGTATGGATTGTATCTACTGTATTCACTTGTAAGCCACACTCATTCAAAAGATAGTAATAAAAATATTTTACATCTGAATATTTAATCTCTCCTATCTTCCTCGTTCCAAATCCTTCCCGTACAAAATGATCATACATATAGTTATAATTAGAACGTGTGGTTTTTCGCAGATCATATTTTGTAGACATATACCTATCAAATACAAAATTCAATGTCGCATTACCAGTCATATACACATCTAAACCATCTAACTGGTCTTTTTTCAGCCTATCCTCTCTTTCTCGAAGCGTTCGCAAATCCTGCGCATAAATATACCTGCGTTTTCCAAACGGATCTGTGTAGGTATAAACATATGTTCCATCTAATGATCTCTGAATTTCCCCTTTCCGTAATGCTCTGCCTTTGTTATCCTTTCTTGCATTTGCCATCTCGATTTCCTTTCTTTATATAAGGAAAGAGATTTTGTACTGCTACTTCCTAGGTTCATTAAACAATAACTTCATGCCTTTCAGCAGCGTTTGTGTTATGGTCAGATTATGCGCAGAAGCATACTTTCTCAGCTTATCGTAATCTTCATCAGCAAGTCGTATCCCTACTGACTTCAATTTAGGGGAATCAGATTTTGGTCTTCCCATCTTAGCCATTTAAGCACCTCCTTCATAACCTGATACTATTATACTTTCTGTTTAACAAAAAATCAAGTATTTTGTTAAACAAAATCTATACAAAACCCCTTCATGTTCTCTGTCGGTATAGTTCTAGATATTCCTCAAAAATATCACAATTCACCAATACAAGCTTATCCAACTTGTAAGTTGCCTGTGCTTCCTTCGCCATCTTTTCAAATTTACTTTGGCACATACTATACATCTCTGCACCTTCCTTATATCTTACAAACCTCTTTTTATTCACATTGCGCTGCATCTTTTCCGACACCTCCTTACTCCCTATGTTATATTCAATTTTTTAATAGTAAAATTTAACTTTAGAATTATCTTATAAGCAACTATTATACAAGTTTCATAGCCATAGCATTCAAAGATCTTATTATAGAGAAATAAACAGTATAAAATAAGTTTTCTACAAACTCTTCCTCCAAAAATAAGATATTTCTTAATATTACCAAACTAGGACTACCATCACAAAATCTATATGTTTTATTTGTGATTGAACATTTATATATTATTTTTTTAATTCAATACTAAATCAACATTCCTTTATTTTTACTATCTACTACTTTGCTAAACAATATTGCAAAGTAGTAGATAGTAATAGTTATAACATATACTATGCTTTACTAAGTTCATTATTTTACATATCTTGCTAAATTAATTTTCAATATAAAATTTTCAAGGTGCATCTAAGTCCATTTCAAACTGACAGAAAGGGAAATGTCTGCCTATTTCTTCTTTTAATGGATTAATTCAAAATTTAATATGGTCGTGAGAAGTTTGGTCTGTAAACGTTGTTTCAAAGTTTCATCTACACAGTAATGGACATTTCCAAATTTATCTTTCATTTTTCGCATAGATAAACTTTTAATATATCCTTCATAGTGATTTAAAACCTTATGTATTGCCAGAATATCTCCTTTTGTAGCTGCCTGAATGACACAAAAAGGCAGCAATTTTGTATCTTCATCTTTTTTTCTTTTTGTTTTCATTGCTACGTTCCTCCATCATTTGTTTTAACAGTTTCAGAGAGCGTTTTTTATGCTCATTTACAGTGCTCCTGTCCAAATTCAATTTTCTTGCAATGTCCGCATCACTCATTCCCTGAAAGTATGACAACATAATTACATCGCGTTTTCTTTCCGTCAATGTTGTTAATGCTTCCGCAAGTAATACATTTTTTAGTTTGATGTCATAACCTAATGCCTGGAAATGAAAAGATTCCACATCATAATCATCCATGATGAAAAGTCCTTCCATTTCTCTTTCTGTAAGTTCAGAAAGAATCACTTCATGTTTATTGAGATAATCCATGTGCCTGATATAGTCTACCAATTCACCTTTTAAAGCCATTTTACATTTACGGTCAAACTGGTGTCTGACAGTCAGCTCATCTAAGGAAGAAGGTTGCTTCATAGAGTTCACCTCCTTCCCTGTCATCAGGATTAGAGTGAAGGCTCTTTTTCCCTTTCACTCCTATCCCGTATGGGCAATGCCCAATGTTGGGGTCTGGTAGAAAAAAATTTAAAAAATTTTCACCTGTTCAGTTGCAATCCAATGTTTGTTTGTACGCAATTTATTGCAATACAGGCAGGATATTGAATTAGCAACCTATTCTTAAATGAGCAAAATGCAGATGTGTTAACAGACACAAGAGCACATTAGTACGGATTTTGCGAATCTAAAAACAGATTGAGTACTCCAAGGAGCATCCAACTGCATAGGTGGAAAAATTTTATTCATATTGCGCAAGTGCGCATATTATTTTCTTTTATAAGAAACACACTTTCGTGATTTCACGTGACAAGGTATTCCCTATAAAATAAAAAAACATCCATATGAACCGAAGCCCATTGGACGTTTTAACCATAAAACCAGTTTATTTTCCTAGCGATATTCTCTTTTATCACTTCCATGATAAAAAATGGAAAGAATACAGGCGAGTTGTTTCCTGTATTATAGAAGTATTACTCCAGCGGTTAAATATCAAATTTTACGGAATAATTTTTATTAGCGAGGCAGAAGAATGAATAATAACGAGTGCCACAACGATTAATGAGGATTTGCCCCCGTTTTCTCGGATGTAACATAACAAATGGAAATTTAGGCAAGTAAAAATATTGATATTTATTTGATGGAGTAATAATATAACAGAAACAGACATGCATAATCTATTGTTCTTTATTAATACAGACAGTAAAACAGAAAGCCATAAACAATGGCGAACTAAACAGTGCACACACCATCATTGTTTATAGCTATCTGTTTTACATTATAGTAATTAAGATGAATAGGCTAAAGAACACTAATTTACTTATTCATAATTTTAATCAAGAAATTTACCGTTTAGAAAAAATTGTTATCAGGTATATGCTCCATAATATCACAAATATCACAATTTAAAATATTACAAAGGCGGTCAAGCGTATTGGTACTTACGGGTTGATTATATCTTAAACGGTAAAGTTGAGCCTTGCTCACATTATATTTTTTAGTCAGCATGGATTTTGTTATTCCCTTTTTTTCTGCCGTTTCCCACAGTTTGTCATACTTAATCATATTGGCCCCTCTTTACTTTTTTCTATTATCTCAAGAAAAAAAGTAAGTAATAAGGTTCCATATTCGGAACCTTAAAAACTAAGAAATTATTGTCAATATGTTCCATTATATCAGAAATATCACCTTGTAAAAGATTACAAAGGTGGTCTGGATAATTGTGTTCTACTTATGTGATACTTTTTATGAAGAACAGATGTCTGGATACCCATAAAATGAAAGGAAGATCACTGAAAAAGTTTAAATTATTCAAGCAAAACTACAATATATAGGAGTTTTAATTAAAAAAATCTGTATATCGTTCTTTTCTAAGAAAAAGAACTTTTTCAATGCTCCCATAGAAAAAGAAGAGGAAGGTTTCCGTTCTGACTGTTTACGAGCTTAACAAAAGTGAAATCCTGGCAGTCCATCTGGAAAAATACTTTGATAGTATCAAGCATATTCTTTTATTATCTCCTGACAGAGTTGCAGCAAGAGCGGGTAAACAAGCCATGATGTACCTGTTTGTAGAAATTGAGGAGGCATTCCCTAAAGGAAAGTGTATCGTTTCCATCAGTGACTAGATGATGGTAATGACAAAAAACTAGAACAGGGTACTAAATTTTGAGAAGCATTTCCCTGTTGCGAAAACGATGGGGTATTCCTGAATATATCAGTAAATACCATTTTTCATCAGATGAAGAACTAAATAATGTAATTATGGATTATGTATATGTTTACTACAAACATATCTGACCACATTCAACAGATGGATATATGACATTATTTCAAAAGAAAATATAGTATAATTATGAGTGAACTTTTTATTATAAGTGTTATAAAAAACTTGACTAGCGCAACACCTTTTGACTGTGATAAGCTGTTAGGACAAGTCATAAAGAGAGTTTCCTCCTCATCTGTTAGTGACAGAAATTCTATAATGAGAGCGATTGAGATAGCACAAAAAAGCAAGATTGCATTGTATAATATGTTAATAGAAAACTGAAAAGAGAAGAAACAGTATAATGTTAATTACGGAGAAATTGGAAGAAGAACTTTCCGCTTTCGACAGGCACAGGAAGATGATGAAATCGAACAGGAAGGCTCCCAAAGGGAGGCAGACCAGGCTATGATATTTCTGGAAAAGGAAGAACTGACAGAGGACATGAAAGAAAAACTGATAGAAAAGGTCATTGTCTATCCAAGGGAATAAGACTGAGATAGTTTGGAAATTTCAAGGATATTTGAATGATTAAAGTATGAAACAAACATTTCTGATCTTTATTGTAGACTACTGTTATCTGATAAAAAAATATGCTATAATATGTATTAATCAAAAGAAAAATAGAAGGAAAAAGATATGAATATATTTATGAACAGATTAGATAATTTATGTATTAATAATATAAGCTATGAATTTATTCCTGAAAGTATTAAGAAGGAAATCAATATAAATGGAATGATAGTTGGAGCAAATGGGAGATTTCTTGTTGATAAAATAGATGCCATGAGTTTAATTAAAAAGTCAAATTTGAAAAACCAGATTGGTCAAAATATGTATGATGCATTAATGAGAAAGCCTATGATGGTGTACTTAATACCAACTATGGAAGATGAGTTTGAAGGTACTAAACAATACTTTGATGAACGATATGGAATAAAAGCTTTGCATTTAAATAACTTTGCACAATCATTTTCTATAGGTTGTTGGTTTATTAAGGATTCATGTGTTACTTCCATTTATGCGTATTGGATCAACTTGTTTAATGGATATAATTCACAATTTAGGAGAGATGTGGAAATAACTCTAAGTGATGGAGCGATAGCTGCCGTAGATTTATCAGAGTTAGAGATGTTAGAAGCAATTGAAAAAATGTATGAGGTGCATCGTTATCTATTACCAGAAGAATCAAAAATGGGTCGTGTTGATAAAACGAGTAGTGTTGGAACAACAGTATTTGAAGTTGATAAAGCAATTAGTAAAGAAGGCAATAGTTTTGCAAGAGCACTTATTATATTACAAGAAGCACGTAGAACTGGAATATTAGTAAGTAAAATAGATAAATATTGTTCTATACTGGAATGCTTATATGCGATAAAGAAAGATCATAAAAGGAATATATCTAATATTACAGCAGCTTACATAGGAAAAGATGATACAGAAAGAGAAGAAATTATTAAATATATGAGAGAAGCATATGGAGTACGTTCGGATAGTTCACATGGTGATAATTTAAAATATTTAAAAGAAAATGATGAGAATAATTTAAAGGTATTGTCACGTACAATTGATGATTATGTTAGAAGAGTTTTTAGAAAGATTATTAAAGAAAAAGAATTAAATTATGATAATACAGATCAGAAAAAAGCAAAAACAAGAGAATATTTTAGAAGATTAACACAATCTATTTATCCAAGATAATTTTTTTATTTTAATTGCAAGAATGAGATGAAAATTTTACCATACCTACAAAATCTGTAAATACTCATTTTTGACACTACATAACTTTAATAATTACACTCTTTCCATATATTCTAAATGGATCTCTTGCATTAGTGGAAGTATAAGTGATAGATTTGTTATGGACAAATATAAGTTTAATTAACACCATGATACTAAAATATATGCAGGAGTTTAGGGCTTCAATCTACAATAATATATAAAAAGAGGAACTGCTATAAAAAAATTGAGAAGTATCTAACTAAATAGAGAATTGTTTATAAATAAGAAAAGGTGCACAGATTTTGTCTATATTTTTATGAAAGATGGAATGAAGGGGGTATAATTGCAATATTATCGACCTGTATGATGGTTGGTAGCAACTTTGAATAGCAGCGATATAAATGTAAAATTGGCTATGCAGATTTAAAATAGATTTAGAAAAAAAGGCAGGAAACGAACATAGAAAAACGCTATCTATTATTCTTATATTGGAATTTTGAACATTCCCACAGATGAGAAAATGGAGTAAGAATATATGCACCATACTTATAATCCTCAAACAGTCTGAATACAAGAAAAAGATGATAGCAATTTTAGTCTATTAATCTTATTATTTCCTTAGAGCCTATTCCGTATTAGATTATCTTGCAAACTTTTCATTTATATCAAAGCCTATTTTTTTATCAACAAATTGATACGCCTTTTTAAGAAAAGCATCTGAACTGTTTTATTCTTTTTCTTTATGCTTAAGGAAAAATAGATATTATTCAATTATCAAATAGTGTTCTGTCCTTCTGATACAGGAACACTATTTGATAGTCAGAATTGGTAGCACCGTATTTGCTTAGATTACTATCCTCATTAACAGAAATGATTCTTCTAACTAAAACAATGCTACCATTTTTTATGAATTTTCGTATTGCCAGATGTCTTTTCTTTTATTACTTAAAATTCTTCTGAATAATTACATATTTGATATTGAATCCTAAAACTGCATCGTTAATAATAGGCTGAAAATATGCTCCTTTATCCTAGTTGATTTCAATAACCACCAACTTTTTCTCCTTCAAATCCTTTCCTACAACATAATATTGAAAGAAATCAGGCACTACATCAGTGGGAAAATTTCTAGCATCAGCACAGTTTTAAACTCCTCAATCATCTGTCTCCTAAATTTGAATTTAGGTATGGGATTTTCCTGTTCTTCCTGATAGGCAGCATAATCTACACTGTCCTTTAATTTATTTTCATTTGCAAGTGCGCCATCTCTGAAATGAAAGGCTTCATACTTGACATCTTCAAAATTCAGATACCATTTCTCAGCAAATTTCCTAATTTCAGCATCCATCACAGTGTAACGCATCTGGTTGAGCATCACAGAAATATCCTGTCCTAAAAATCTCTCTTTTTCTTTTTTAAGATCATCCACAACCTGTGTAAACAATACACTTAGTTTGGGATTGTCACTTGCAAATTCTGCGATAATCTCCTTTAATTTTCTTATATTAGTTTCAAATTCTACTTCGTCAAAGTCATTCTCTGACTGGTCTAAGGATTCCACAACTCCCTGTATTAATTCTAAAATATATTCAAAATCAATCCTTAGTTTACTATAAGCCACTAAATCATAGTCATCCCATACAGGTTCTTCTTCCGGCTCTGAACCATCGTCTGGATTTTTCAACTCTTCCATCACGTTTTTATACATTGCCGCATACGTTTCATATTCGCTTTCCGAAAATCCAAACTTGTCAAGTACCTGCGGTTCATATACAGAAAATGATTTCAGATGTGCAAAATCATGATCCAAGTCCCTGAAAAGATGCACAAACGCCTTCTTTTGTTTTCGCGACAGACCTGCGATTTCTTCGGGTGTCTGTGCTAAATTGCGGATTGCCTGAAGGGAGATCGAAAAAGATGTCTTCACATCCTCCCAATCTTCCGCAATCGGATTCCCATCGCCTCCGCGCGAATATAGTCTAAGAGCTTCATTGATTGCTTCTTTATATTCCTTTGGAGACTGAAATGTCACAATGTGTCCATACTGTTTCTTGGGATCAAACAACCGATTAGTACGGGAAAATGCCTGGATAAGATTCTGTGGACTCATAGGCTGCCTGTCCATAAACAAAATAGAAAGGCATGGCGCATCAAATCCCGTTAAAAGCCTGTCAACCACAATTACTAAATCAAGTTGCTGACTTCGTTCCATATATTTCTTCTCTTTTCTTGCCAACCGTTCATTGAGATTGCTGTTATAAGTATTGATTGCCTCTATCTTATAGTTAGTGCCAAACATTTCATTGTAATCTTTTAACGACTGTTTCATTTTATCTTGGTTGACTGTGGAGGCTTCTTCATTTTCTGACAAGGAATAGGTGATGGCAAATTTGGGAAAATCCGGCAGGGCTTTATGTATATCTTCACTGATTTTTAGCTCATCGTTTTCTTCTTTCACTTTCTTCAATAAATCATAATATTTCTGTGCCATTGCAATAGAACTGGTTGTCAAGATTGCCTCATATGTTCTGCCTTTTCCGAAATTCATACCAAATTTATCATATGACTGATTTAGGATAACATTTAGAACTTGCCGCATATGGGCTTCTGTTTCATATCCTTTTTTGGCATCCTCAGCGCTTAAATTTTTTACACCAAGATTTTCCACCATAAAGCCCAAAACTGCCTCATCATGGATTGCCTCTTTAATGGTATAGCTATGTAGGCACTCCCCATAGAGCTGTTTTGTGGTCTGGGGCAAGTCGCCTTTTTGTTCATAACTATTTTCATCAAAAATAGGCGTCCCCGTAAAACCATACCATAATGAATTGGCAAAGAATCGCTCAAGATCTCTTTTTGTTTGAGGCGTTACCGCCCTATGGCATTCATCCACAACAAAAGCAACCTTTAATGCTTTCATTTTATCGTATTGCCTAGTTCCTTCCTTTAGACGCCGATTCACCATAATCTGCATTTTCTGGCGAGTGGTTACAATCATCTGGCGATTGTCATCTAACATCTTGTTTATCAGGGAATCCACATAGTCTGTATTATCCACATCAATCGTATCATTATCTGCATAGGATTGGAAAGCCATTTTCGTCTGTTCATCCAAATCCTTTCTGTCAATGAGAAATACCGTTTTCTCAATGGAAGGAATGTCCATCAGCAGATTTCTGGTTGCTTTATAGGAAGTCATTGTCTTTCCAGAACCTGTGGTATGCCAAATAAATCCAGATTTTCCATGCTTAGAAGCGTTTCGCATTACCTCGATTGCATGAATCTGATAGGGGCGCAGGATTAGAAGTTTCTTTTTCTCGTTGTCAAGTACCATATATCTAGTCACCATCTCATGCGCTTGTGGTATCTTCAGGACTGCTTTGGCAAATTCTATGTAATCACAGACAGGATAGTTTTTCTTATCCAGCCACCCTGTAATAAACTTTTTATTTAATTCAGTATCTCTTGCGGCAGAAAAATACTTGGTATCCACAGCATTGCTGACCACAAACATCTGCACATTGGAAAAAATGCCGTGGAACTTTCCTTCTGCAATATATTTTTTTATCTGACAATAGCCATCTATATAGGAATGTTCTTTATTTTTAAGTTCGATATGGATCAAAGGAATCCCATTGATTAGGAGCGTCACATCAAAACGCCTATTTCTGTCTCCTTCTATATCCTCTGACTTAAAAGCCTGGTATTGGTTGATCACTTCATATACACTGGAACCGCCTGCCACATGCTCATTGTTCATTACGACAAGATGTAAGGTTTCATTCCCGCGCTGGACATGGACATATACCTTGCCATTTTCTCCAACTAGCCATTTCCCAGCATCATAGAAAGAAGCATGGGATAAATCATTCTTAATCTTTGCAAACTCGGAATCACTGAGGGGAACATCATTGAGTTTTGCCTTGTTGTTCTGTTCTAAAATATATTTAAAATTATTCCATAATTGTTCTTCTGTCCTGATATCAGGTCTGTAAGTCCATTGGGATTCCTCACAACAGAGCTGGTCGATCAATCTCTTTTCTAATACGGATTCTAATTCTGCCATAAATTATCCTTTCTGTGGAAACATGTTCTGTAACATAAATTTCTTTACTTCTTTTAACTCGTCGCACTTATGTTGGTGGAGCATGATAAGGTGGTCGAGGATTTCAAAATATTGACCAATTTTTATTTGTTCTTCTAAATCAGGATATGGAATAGGCATTTCCATAAATTTTGATGTTGCAATTGTAAATCTATCAAATCGTGCTCCTGAATCCCCGTTCAGTTTCATGAATCTGTGCCAATTTGTTGTCTTAAAATAAAATTCCAAATATAGATTATCTATTCCATGTGTTCTGAAAACTGTATAAAGCGGCGACATTACGCCATTTTTGCCAAGTCTATTTCTATTGATCGGACCTACAGGAGCTGTAACAGAAATTCTCGGATTATAAACAAAATCATCATTTCTAACTATGTAATATCCATCAAGATTTTCCTGATTCACAACTTCCCTATCAAAATACTCCTTTTGACTAATGATTCCAAGCTCTGCAGAATTTGTAAATGGTTCAGAAAATTCGTTATTTTTATTTTTTTCAGTCACTTTATCCGCCATCTCTGAGAGCTTCCGCTTTTCCCAATCATCAGTAAATCCTGCAAATCGAATTTCTGGAGTTTTCTCTCCATTTTTAGGAAACATTTTTTGTAGCATATATTTCTTTAATTCTTTTGTCTCGTCACACTTACGCTGATGAAGAGTGATGAGATGATCGAGACTATCAAATACATCAGAAATTTGGTGTTGTTCTACTGTGGATAATGGTATCCAAAACTTTGTATTTGATACTAAATTCCAATCTGCTCTTGGCATTTTAGTTCCAGAAGATTGGTTTGCCGTCTTATCATAAAGAGGTGTTTGGAGTAATCTGTATAAAAAATTTCGGTTTATATTTATTGGATTTAAAACCCACCAATCACCAACTGCAACTCCTTTAAAATCAGGCATTAACCAGTTATGCAAATATGGACGTAATTTACCATACAGAACATTTTGACTATCAAAAGCTATTCCTGACTTTTTAACATCTTTCTTAGTAATATTTTTATTAAGGCACCCTTGCTCTGAAATAACATCTTCATATTCCACACAGGGGTTTTTTTCATCTGAAAACAACATATCAGATCGTCTACTGGCAAAGTCTCCAAATCTCCGCCTTTCCCAACCCTCAGTAAATCCCTTAAATCTTATTTTCGGTATCTCTGCCACAATTACTCCTCCTTAAGAACACTAATAAACTCTTCCACAGCATCTTTTGTTTCATCATCTGCAAATGTTAATTCTCCAAGCATTTCAAGCAACACAGCATTCCCATCTTTGATGGCTTTGTCGGTCTCTTTTATGTTTTTAGAAAGCTGTCTGAGATCTACTTCTGGTTCTTCTTCGCTGGTATCTACATATCTGGGAATATTCAAATTATAATCGTTCGCTTTGATGTCCTCAAAAGATGCCAAATAAGATACTTTCTCAACGGTCTTTCTATCACTATATAATTCTAACACCCTGTCAATATGTTCCTCATGCATGACATTTTGTTTTTTCTCTTTTTCATATAACTTGGATGCGTCAATAAACAATACATCACGCCCTTCTCTATGCTTTTTTAATACCACAATGCAGGTAGGTATTGAAGTATTATAAAACATATTGGAGGGAAGCCCAATAACTGCATAGATGGAACCATTCTGAAGGAGTGTTTCTCGGATCACTCCTTCTGCAGCGCCTCGAAATAAAACACCATGAGGGAGCACAATTGCCATTGTCCCTGTCTGCTTTAAGTGATAAAATCCATGTAACAAAAATGCATAATCTGCTTTTGATTTCGGGGCGAGTTTCCCACCATAATCCATAAATCTTTCATCTTGTTTAAAGCCTTCCGCAGCAGACCATTTTGCTGAGTATGGTGGATTCATTGTTACAACATCAAATTCTGTCTCTTCATCGGTAGGCCAGTCTGCATCAAGGGTATCTGCATTACGCAGATGTTGATTTTCAGGCAACACACCATGCAAAAACATATTCATACGTGCCAGATTATAAGTGGATGGCATAAGCTCTTGACCATAATATTTAATGTAATCGGGTTCTTTTGAATAATTCCTGCAGCTAAGCATCAAGGAACCAGACCCCATACATGGATCATATACCTGTAAGCCCTTTTTTTCTTCTTGCCCAGATATGGCAATCCTGCAAAGAATCTGCGCGGGACCATGCGGCGTATAAAATTCTCCCGCCTTTTTCCCTGTTTCAGACGCAAATTGACCGATTAAATACTCATATGCATTGCCCAGGACATCCCCCTTAGTATGGATAATGTCCACACCATCCAATACTTTTATAACTTCTGCAATCGTGGCACTTTGCTTCTGGTCTCCAGCGCCAAGCCGATTGGAGTATAAATCCACATCCGCAAATAAACCGTGGAACAACTCGTCAGATTCCTCAATACGGTTAAAAGCTGCCTGCAGTTTCTCTCTGTTAAAGGAATTATTTTTAGCCGCCTTTAACATGCTGATATAAGTCATGTCAGGATCAAGTGTATAATGCTTTGATTCCTTGATCTCATCCAACAAATCTTTTGCATCCTCTGAGTTCATCACCTCTTCATACACGCACTGTGCTTCTTCAAGGCTATCAGGATTTTCATCCTTAAGAAGATCGTACACTTTAGCTAAATACGAATCAGATAAATACTTATAGAAAACCAATCCTAAAAGATACGTCTTGTACTCATTTGCATCCATTTTCCCTCTCAGTACATCCGCACCACTCCATAGTACTTGTAATAAATCTTTTCCTTCCGCCATAATTTCCTCCATTCTGTGCGTTTTTCAACATATCATACTCTGTGAGTACAAACAGGTAGTTAATGAAAGAATTAACAAATTCTTTCACTCTTATTCTTCCTCCATGTTCCTTATCAATGCCAGTGTAAATTCTCTTATATTCTCTGCCTGCCTTATCATCAAATCATTTTGTATGATGGATTTATAGATTGTCTATGAACCTTTGCTTTTCTATCTCTGGGAGAAAAATTTTTAGTTCTCCAATTGTTTTTATATTTAATTTTTTGACACTTAAGGTTGTCCCCTGATGATACATTTCTATCTGTTTCTCAAATTCCTTCCCCCCACTAAACTGATAGCAAAAATACCAGGGAAAAATTTTTCTGTTATCTCACTCACATTCGAGAAAGTTTGATGTAATACATTTTGTTTCTGTATGTCCTGAAATTGGAACAAATTTTGATTTCTTTAAGTTTCAACGTAAAATTAATGATAACTTATTTTTCGGGGGCATATCATTAAATTATATATCCAAAAATTATTACAATTTTAACACGTTATTCTGTTAAATAAGCATTCATAGATCTAATCCATACCAAGTTCCTTCTGTTTGTGGTAATTGTCTTTGTCTGACATGGTTTAAAAATTTGCTTCGATGCTTATAAAATTCCTCACTTAATTTAATATCTTCATTTTCTATCCACTCATCAACCATATCTTCCCATCCTTGAAGTATTCTTACATGCAATGCCTGCTCCATCTCCAAATGTGAATTATAAAGTAAATTAACTCCTATAAAACAAGGTTTACATCCATATGCATACTCATACTTGCCATTAACTTTTTGTGCTAATCCTATTAATGAATTTGGAATGTTTTCATCTGTAAGAATGTCTTTTCCACATATCATACATTTTAATGGTTTATATTCTTCTTCACTAACATTCATATAATATTTATGTGGATATAGACCAAAACATTGGAGTATTTTTGTATCCATTAACTGCATTATTTGAATTATTTTTGGAGGATCAAATATACAATATGTATAATTTCCATTTTTACATATTGCATCTAAACGATTTTGCAATCCAGTTGTAATTCCTGTAGAATAAAACCCAACAAAACCAGTTGTATTAAATTGCAATAGTCGGTCAGCTATGTTTTTTTCATCATCTTGCCCCACATGATTTCCTGAACCAATATAATGCTTGCAACTCACAAGATAGTTTACATCATTATAGCTCACTATAAAATCTTTACCTCCGTCTGTCCCATATGCTGGTTCTGTTTGAATTTGAAAACCAGCACACCTCAGCACCTCTACCGCAAATTTTTCCCAATCCTCATCTGACATATTGCAAAAAAAATCATGATACCTATTCATCAATAATCTCCTTTTTTTATATATTGTATATATTTCCCTACCTAATAGAATCTTATAAATATCGGTCTGCTAGACATTCCAAGTATTTTAATTATACCTCAGTTTTTTATAGATTTCTATATAGAACAATATACTCTTTTCTAACAGCCTATTTCCATGAACAGAAAGAAACCAGGAATATTAAAAATTTGTCTATTACTTTCTATAAATCTCTATCCCTGTTTCCATTCCTTGATGTGTTTTCTAATATTAACAGAGAATAAGTAACAAAAAAGGCAACAGCAAAAAAATACTGCGCCTCTAATTTTTTGTTCTATTTGTTTTTAATTGCCTAATGTTTTTTATTTTTCTGATATTTGGTTAATACAAGGTTAAGTTGCTTCTGAAACAATAACATATATGAAATATATCGACGATACAATTGGTATCATCTTTTATTCATCTTCAAAGATAGTTTCATTCATTTCAGGAAAATCCAATAATTCAGAAACTGTCATACCCAAGCCGATTGAAAGTTTGTGTAGAGTTTTCAATTTTGGATTTTTTGTTTTCCCAGACATAATATTTTCAACGGTGGACTGTGTAATGCCAGATAAGGTAGCCAGTTTATTGATTGTAATATTCTGTTCACTGCATAGTTTGGTGAGCCTTAATATAATAACATCTGAATAAGTCATAAAAGAATCCCCCTGCTACAAGAATTAAATAGAGTATAAAAGGGATTAAAAACTATGGTTAATGGTGTACCGTTAGTTATTGTTATTCATCTTCAAACGCCACCTCATTCATTTCAGGAAAATCCAATAATTCAGAAACTGTCATATCAAGACCGACTGCCAATTTGTGTAGAGTCTTCAGTTTTGGATTTTTTGTTTTGCCTTTCATCAAGTTTTCAACGGTAGATTGCGTGATACCAGATAAGGTAGCCAATTTATTTGTGGTGATACCTCGTTTGATACATAATTCTGTTAATCTTTTTATGATAGCATCTGAATATGTCATAAAAATCTCCTCTTACTTTATCTGATTAAAGAAAGTATAAGAAGTTTTAAAGAATAATATTAACGGTGTACGGTTGACTGACAAGGAAAAATGTGTTAAATTAACCGTGTACGGTTATAAAAAGGCGTAGACAATTATATTTTGTGACACGCCATGTGGAATGATGAGGTACCACACAAGGTATGTATTTTAGAAATGAGGTGAAGGAGATAAGAGAATTATGGAAAGGAATAAGGGATAAATGGGATAGTTTTTGGATAGGAGATGAATATGATAATTCTAAGAAACATCTAAGTCAGTCTGATAAGCGTTTTCTTTTATATGGTAATTTCATTAGTGGCATTTTTATAGTTGCTTTAGTGCTGTTGATTATTGGATTCAATAACCTGCGGGTAAGTCACCAGAATATGGATGATATGAAGTTAATTATGGAAATGACGAAATCTTACATGGGATCTGCCACGGAAGATGAATATGATAAAATTGTCCAGACAATACGAAATGACTTGGTATTTAGTGATTATAGTAAAGGATTGCAAAAATATGCTAAGTATATCCCAAATGCATCAGAAAAATGTCATACCTGTAAAGGAAGTAGTGCAGCACAGGCAATTCTAGTCAGCTTAAATACAGGAAACTCTTATGACTTGGATTTAATTGGGAAAGAAACAGAAGAGGAACTAGGTGGTGTAAAGGTGGCGTTTGGCTATGATGAAATTAGCCAGACAAGAATTCGTATGATAAAAAGCCCAAAAAGAAAAGAAGGATCTGTTGAAATAGAACGAGGAAGTGGTATTGTCAGTCTTCACAGAATGAAAAGTCTGTTTTGCGATAGATGTATTGAGGATATTTTAAAAGCCATTGAAGGACAGGAAATGGAAGAATTCGTAATTTTTGATACAGAGAAAATTATTTTCTATCCCATAAAACATGGGGATAAGATACGAATTGAAAATGATATGCTGGAGGTTGCATATAAAAATGGTGACTGTGAAATTGAAATTACATTTGTTGACAGGGCAAAATAATCAATAAAACAAATACAGGAGGTACATAATCAGAATGAAACAGAATTATATAAAATTACCGCCATTACCATCAGATATGCCATTAGAATCCATAGAAATGATTTGGCTTTATGCACAGATGCCAGATGAGAAAAGGGATATGTTGCTAGAGTTTATTTGGGAAAGTTTCAATAATAACAATACATGCTTGGAGAAATTAGAAATATCGAAAGAAATATGGAGTTCTTGCACAGAGATAAATCCAGATGTTTTAGAGTTTGCAAATCTTATGAAGAAACTGGTGGGAATACTGATTGTGCAAGCGTGTGAAATGGCTGCACTCATATACCAGGGCTATTGTATCACAAGAAAATCAATAGAAGAACTGTCTAAGGAATATCATGTAGATGAAAAAACTATACAATTAATGGCACAGTATTATGACAACAGAATAAAGTCATAGTTCAAATGTCAATATTTAAAAGTGGAAAACTAGTTATTGAGGGTTTACCACTTTTTCTTTTTACCATAACGAATTAGAAAAATGAAAATACAGTTTCTGAGAGCGGAAGAATATGGAAATATTGGAAATCTAGTCAATTTGAAGTATTAATACCTAAGAAAACCTTATTTCAAATTATGTTGACAATTGATTCATATTTACAGAAGCTTTGAACATATTTGGATAAGGTTTTCTTAGGTATCAGAGCAAGTTTCGCCTGAGTAACTCAAAATCCACTGTGTGGATTTTACTTACATGGCACCTTGATGGGGATTTCCGTCTGCGCTCCGCTCCGGTCCGTGCTAAACGGACGTCCACTGGACGTCCAGCACCCCCATACCCTCGTTTTGGCATACTTTCTAAATATGCAGATTGGCTCCTATTGTAAATAGTCACAGCGTAATTGTTTCCATCACGAAAAATTTAAAATATTTTGACAAAAAGTTTCTTTTTATTTCCCATTATTCATTCTCAATCGGCTTATATTATAGAGCCCTTTTGGGGAATCTTATAGTCCGAAAAGATATATTTTGAATAAATCTTTTCATATTTGGAAAGGAATTGAGAAATGGCTAGACCAAAAAAAGATAAAGAATTGCGACACAAACATCAGATTATGCTTCGTCTCACAGATACAGAATATGAAATTATATCAGAAAATGCTAAGTCTGCGAATCTTCCACTGGCAGAGTATGCCCGTAAGCAGATTATGAAACAAAAAGTAATTGCAAAATACGAGATTGTGGCAGACTTGCCGGAACTAAAAAAACTGATTGCAGAGTTTGGGAAGATTGGAAGTAATTTAAATCAGATTGCAAAACATTTTAACAGTGGTGGGATTCATTCACAGGAAATGCGTAAGGCAATCGACCAGAGTATAACAAGAATTTATGAAATGAAATATCAAGTGTTAAAGATGGCAGGAGATTTTCACTCTGCTGCCGAATGGCACGAATGCCCGAAAGGGTATCAAGGTATACCTGGAGGGTACTTTCATGGCAATACTAAAACACATAGCAAGTAAAAATGCAGATTATGGAGAAGCACAGAGGTATCTCATATTTGAGTATGATGAATATACAAACAAACCAATTCTTGATGAAAATGGTGAATTGATCCCACGTAAAAAATATTTTCTAGATGGCATAAACTGTGATCCGTTTACGTTTGATATGGAATGCAGAGAGCTGAATGCTCAGTATAATAAAAATGAATCCTATGATGAAATAAAATCTCACCATTATATTATCAGTTTTGACCCAAAAGATTCGGTAGAAAATGGACTGACAGGGGAAAAAGCACAACAGCTCGGATTAGAATATGCCCACAAAAATTTTCCTGGTCATCAAGCCTTAGTCTGTACACACATGGATGGACATAATGAAAGTGGCAATATCCATGTACATATTGTAATCAACAGTTTGAGAAAGTATGACGTAGAACAACAGGACTTTATGGAGCGCTCCTGTGATTCTCGCGCTGGATATAAACACCATGTATCAAAAAATTACATTAATCACTTGAAACAATCACTAATGGATTTATGCCATCGGGAACATCTGCATCAAGTAGATCTTCTTGCTCCAGCAGAAAAGAAAATCACAGACAGGGAATACCATGCAAAACGCAGAGGACAGAAGAAGTTAGACAAATTAAACAAAGAGATTTTGTCAGACGATCTTACTCCAAACAAAACAGAATTTCAGACACAGAAAGAATTTCTTCGCTCTGCAATTGAAAATGTTGCCGCTCTTTCCTATAGTCAGGAAGATTTTCAGAAAATACTTGTGGAAAAATACAACATCAAATTAAAGATCAGCAGAGGTAGGTTTAGCTATCTCCATCCAGAACGGAATAAGTATATGACAGGGAGGATGCTTGGAGCATATTATGAAGAAGAACATCTCCTAAAGTTATTTGAAGAAAATGCAAAGAAGAAAGAAAACAAAAAACAAACGATTATTGAGAAAAAATGTAATACAGATTCAAAATTCTCTACAAATGACAAATCCAATCCAGCAGTTAAAGAATGTCTGCCAATCCTATTTATCAAATCTAATCTACGATTGGTGACTAATCTGCAGGATTGTGTGAAGGCACAACAGAATGCCACCTATGCTAACAAAGTAAAACTATCCAATTTAAAGGAAATGGCAAGAACTGTCGCTTACGTACAAGAACATGGTTACGATACAAGGGAATCTTTGGAAGAATCTTTTTCAGAAATTAAGAAAAAGGTTTCTAGTTCCAGAAAAAACTTAAAATCTATGGAAAATAAACTACAGACAATAAATGAACAAATTCATTACACAGGTCAGTATCTTGCTAATAAAGCTGTCTACCAACAATTTTGTAAAGCAAAAGATAAAGAGAAGTTCCGACAGGAACATTCAACAGAAATTGCCCTTTATGAAGCGGCACGAAAATTTCTGAAAGAACAGTCAGAAGATGGTAAACTCCCCTCTATGAAACTGCTAAAAGCAGAAAAAGAAAAATTACTGTATCAGAAAAAAGAAGCAAAGAAAGTTTATCATTACTATCAAGATTACCAGAAAGAATTAAATATGGTCTGTTCTAATGTTGATAAGATTTTAGGAAAATCTAATATCAAACAAATCCAAAAGCAAAAACAACCTTCTGAAAATAGAGAACTTTAACAAGAGTTTCCATATCATTTCAGATAATTAATTTTCTGTTCGATTCAACAGTTAATTTATTAAAATGCCAGAATTTAAATAAGAGAAATCTTACCTTACCAAATTTCTGGCATTTCAGAAAAATAACAGTATAATAAATTATCATTCAAATCGCTGCAAATTTTTTTGATATTCTATTTCATCTTTCCGAAGCTGCTCTATAATTTCAGAATATTCTTTTTTCTCTCTTTTAGCTAAATCTACAATTTCTTTATCTTTATCTTTTTCAAATAAGTCAAATAAAATTTCTCTTGGTTCTCTTTCTTTACACCAGCTTGTATTTGTAGATACAGGACTTATGCTCTCTATCAATTTTAATGCCAAAGCTTTCCTATTTTTCACCTGTTCCATAGCTGTTAAAGCTATTTTTTTCCATTGATATTTTTCTTCTATTAGTTCATATCCATATGTATAGTCAAAGATTTTATAATACCTTTTATCTGGACTCACATTACACCATGAGATTAAAATATCTGAATGATTGTTTGAAAAAATGTCGTTTCCTTCTTGTTCATCATTTTTTATTATTCTCAATATATTTGACTTTTTTGTACTATTTTCAATAAATACATCTAAAAATAAATTTGGTTGTTGTTTATATAATTCATCTAATAAATGATTCAAATTTATATCCATATCATAATTTATGGTATATTTTTCTTCTATATCATCTTTAAGCCATTCATAAAATATTCTGATATGTTTCTCGTTTTTACCATTACATAACAATGTTACAACTGTTTTAACATTATGTAGTATTATTTCTGGTATGCTGTTCGAACTTGTATCATATATGGAAATTCTTTCACTTGATAAAAATATCAAAATCTTCTTTTTAGTTGCTTCATCTATATTTCCTTTTGTTTTTTCTTCATGTCTTACTTTACTTGCAACTAGATTCCATATAACACCATCACAATTATCATATTTAGCAAAGTCCTGCATATAATCTATATATTTTTCTATAGATAGCTCTAAAAAGCCTTGACATTCAGATAACCTATAAAATATGGATATATCTACTTCTCTATTTTTCACAACGCTATGAAATCTTATCATTTCATCTGCAAAATAATCCCCATTAATGACTAATGTAATATAAGTAGGAATTAATCTGGTATCTTGTAATAATGCTCCTAACTTTTCTTTTATATCATCTATATTTTTTTGTTCGCTCAGCATCCCAGTCAACCAATGATGTTTTCCTGGAATATAATTATTTTCTTTTAAAACATCACACAGCAAATTCCACATCATATTACAATCGGAGGATTTTGCCAGTTCTCTTCCTAATTGAATCGTATCCGTATCTGTATATGATAATACTAACTGCTTATGAACTTTTTGGAATAAACAAAAATTTTCTGCTAATATCTTTCCATAATGTGCTAATATCTTTCCATGCGTTTTTAAATATTCTTCAAAGGAAGAATACAGTTCATTAGTATAGGAAGTACACCAATAATTTACCTCTTCCTCTAAATTTTTCGGTTCTAATAATTCTTTTATTGCGTGCATTCTTTTTATAATATAGTCTGGATAGTAAACTATTCCAGAAAGCTTGCGCCTAATTGCAATATATCCTTCTCTCCAAAATATTCGTTGTCTAATATTTGTGACGATCCTTTCTACATTGGAAATATACCCTTGATTAATAAGTTGAAATATTTTATTCGTAAAAGCTTGTGTAATCAGAATTGGAAATATATTTTCATCCTTAACTAATTCCTCAATATAACCAGCAAATACATTAAACCAGTAATCTTTATTTTCTTTTGCATTTTCCTTTATTCCTTTATTAAAATCTGGAAATTCTCTGTATGCCAATCCTGTACCATACCCTTTTTCTAGTGTGTTCTGCAAACATTTTAATCCCAATTCTTTTTTATCTCCATGAATCCATTGCTTTATTAATTTCAGCCTTTCATCTGCACATTTTTTATTCATAAAATCTGTATATTGGAAATACTTTTCAATATCTGAATCTCTGATAGCATGAAACTTTTTTGTAGTTATCAATTCCATACATTCTATAAAATAATCTGGATAATATGCCAATGTTGATATTATTGTCTCAATTCTACCTGAATAGGAAAAATATCCTTGTAATTTTTCCCAATCTCTTTTTATACACACCATTACTTTTTTCGGGTTTATTTTTGCAAGATGGATAAAACATTCTAATTGGCATGTTTGCAATAAAGATAAATCAGTAAATTCATGATCTATCCATTCTTCAGCAATTTTTTGAACAATTTCATTGTTATACAAAAAAGAAAGCCTATGTGCAAAAGACATTTTCATTCTATCTGTACCATTATCTATCATAGACTTCTTAAGCGCATCTTTCCTATAAGATTGAATCGCATCCGTTGCTAAATAATTACTCAAGGCATGTGGAAGGATGGCACACCATTTTCCCCTGGTCTGCAATATATCCCTATTTTTTAATTCCTCCAGATAATCTACGGACTGTCTTAAACTCATATCCGATAAAAAACTGAGTTTTTCTAATTCGCTCCCTGTTCCCTCGTCCTCATAATCCACAGAATATAATAAAGAAAATGTTTTAGCCATTCTATATAATTCTTTATCCTCCCTTCCTTTTTGCCAGAACAAACGTTTAAATAATTCAGAATCTGTTATCACAGTTATATCTTTATTATAATCTGATAGATTTTTTGCAAATAGCAGTGCAAGGCTCGCATTTCCGCCAGATATTTCTACAATACGGTGTATAGTTGCATATGGGAGATTTGTATAGTTTTTTACTAATAGTTCTTGAATCGCACTGTCAGAGGCAGGTTTTAATAGAAACGATGCTGTTTCCACTGTATTTTTATCTTTCACATCATGCTCTACTGTGATAAAGCTTACCTGTGTTTCCTGAGTCTTGCATATTGCCCTTAACCTTGCGTGCAGCTCTGTACTGCAATTATCCATAATTAAAATGGTTTCATCCTTTTTGAATATGACTTCTCGCAACATCTGTTCTGCGGAAGGCACTAAATTCTCTGCTGCATCCCCATAAATGACCTTCGATGAGCTTAATGCATCCGTCCCTATCTGTTTATCAAAAAGTGCTTCTATCATCCTGGTTTTTCCCACTCCAGACAGACCTGTAATTCTTATAACCGCAGCTCCTTTTGTTATCAATCCTCGAAGCCTCTGTATTCCCTCTAAAACAGTTATTTCTTGATCTTCAATATAATCATACAACCGCTTTTCCTGATCTAAAATATAATTTTCATATGGTTTTTTCTGTATATCTGACCATTTTCCATAAGCTTGCCATCCCTGTAAAGGTCTGTTTATTTTTTCTCTTACCGATACAATTAATGCTGGATAACTTCTCACCCATGTTGCAATCCTGTTGCCATCCACAAAATCCAGGCATACACTTTCTGCCCCCTGATAGCCACGGACTGCCTCTTTCATTGCATCAATACGGTTTTTATACATTGTAGGACTTGTTGAACTTTCGCCACAAACTAAAATATATGCTCCTTTTTCTTTGCACAATTTTTGTATGGATTCTTTTAAGGTTCCCGTTTTATCCCGCATTTCTTTTAAAATCTTATTAGGAGCAAGATCATACAATTTAACCTGGAACCCTACTTTATTCCTTGGTATAAAAGAATTTTTATCCACTTCCCCTTCATATTCGCAATGTACATCTATGCCACCATCAGCAGCATTCTGGTCGCCTCCCCAAAAAACTTTACCAACATTTATATGAGATTTTTTTAATTCTTCCTCACACAAAAGTCCGATTAAATTACGCAACATGGAATCATCCAGTTCTGCAATATGTGCATATTCTATTTCAAGCATATTCTCTCCCTCACTTCATTATTGAAAAATAATCACAAATAATTTAAATACAAATTTTTTGTGTATAATATCCCCCGATCATTTCAAAGCATGGTCGGGGGTGCAATTTGCGCAAACGTAAAAATCTTAAAAAGCGTGATTTTCATCGTTTTATTGCTTTTTTAAATTATCTACATATATTGCCTGTTCTGTTTCTGGAATTTTAAGCGCTTTCATTGCCTGTTCTGCAGTCCAGTCCATGCTTTCCATTAAATTTTGAATAGAAACTAAGATACCTTTTTTTATTCCATTTTCCTCTACACCTTTACTTAAGTTACACACAGCCTGCACCTCGCTCTCTAATATTTTTGTCATCTTAATATGAAAATCATTTTGTAGAATTTTTTTCTTCTCTTCTGGTTCTTTTTCGGAAGAAAGCAACACATCCAAAAGTTTTAATATTCCTGTATATCTATCATCTCCATCGTGTCCTAAACAAATCATGACTACTGTGAGGAGATCATAATTTTCCTTTCTTTCAGCTATGTCCCCCACCAAATTTTCTTCTTGGATTACATATCGGGTAATTGTATTTTCCCGATATTTCGGTGGATTTGCACATATCCAGATCGAATATACTTTTTTAATATGTTCATAGTGGGCATCTGTAAATTCCACACCGTATTGTGAGGAAATCATCCGGCTGCAGTAATAAATCCCCCTTTTAACAATTGGATATCCAGGATAAAAATTATTTTGGGCTTCTACATTGATAATCAAACTTACTAATTCCTCTGATTGTGGAACGAGTGCATAAAAACGGATGTCATAAGTAATCGTACCTTCTTTTATGGTACTGTCTTCTGTTTTAGCTCCCTTAATCTGCTCACTATACTGTTTTATCTCTTCGTCTGGATTCACGGTAACTTTGGTTATCTGTGGAAAACCTTCTATGTACTTTTTTGCAATTTCATCTACCTCAAAGTCCCTGTACTCTTCTAAGCAGCTTTTCATAATCCATGCAAGGATTACTTTATTTGCAAGCAGCCGTTTACATGCTGTATCATAAGCAGCTTTATTGTCAGCAATGGTAATATGTTTTGCAAGTGTATTTTCTACTTCCATTTGTTGTTCCTTATCCTCTTGTCTGCCTGTTTTTTTATTTTCATATTACCATAAAGTCTATTAATAATCTATACGATATTTTTCTCTAACAATCTTATCTTTTCTCTAATTCAAGAACGTCTCGATGTACTTATAACATCACATAGTCAGTTTTTTACTGATAATAACAACTCTGTATGTTTACCATCCGTTTAAGGTTTATATCAGATGGAAGATTGAAAATCTCATCACTGATACTAGTATAATATAAAGAAACTTAGTATTTTTTGTACTAGCAAGTAACTTACCGCCTATAGAAGCGGGAATTATTCCCATTTACAAACACAAAAAGAGAAGTATCTAACACCATTGGTTAAATACTCCTCTTTCATTTCCGTCTACGCTCCATATCCTCTGTTACTTCCGCCTACTGTGTGGATTTTTCAGTCCGTTTTGCGATCTCTGCTTGTTTCTGACGCAACTTTGCTAGGACGGATACCCTGCCAGTGTTACCTTTTGAACACATATTATTTTGCCTGCCCTCCATCTTGTTATCATTCTGTTCTTTCTCTATTTCAGAACTGCAAAGATATTCTCCATTTTCCATGTATTTTTGCCAATTTTCAAGAGATGGCTTTTTTGGTATTGGCGGGTCTGTAATAGGCTGTGATAGACTGAGATAGTCTCTAATCTGCCGCTTGACCACTGAATCAAAACCTTGGAATGCATGATCTACAATCAGTTTCCCCGTCTCATCTACTACTACCCATGCCATCTCTTTCCCATATGTTTCATGCTCCATCAGGAAAAACTTTTTGCCATCTATGATAATGTTGTCAAAAGCAACCCAATTTCCATTCTTGCCTTCAATATGAAAATTCATAGTATCATTAGACACAAGTGTGCCAGAAGAAGCATTTTGGATAAATCCAGCTATAACAGTAAACCCATTTTTCTCTACATAGTAGGAAGTAATGATACCATCTTTATTCAGTACAAGTACATCACTGACACTAATCGAATGTCCATGAAATGTCCGTGGCAACTGTTTTTCAAATCGTTTATAGATATGCTCAGGCGTATCCTCTGGTTGCATCCGTCCGATATAGACCTGTTCATAGTCCTTGTACTGTACTTTGTGTCCCTTCTCAAGTAGCGTATGGTATGGGCGAAATCGTATCTGTCTATTTTCTGGGATATTTTTTAGCTGGTAAACTGCAAATTGATTCACATTCGTCATACATCCTCCAATTATTGTTTTTTGTACTATTCCAAATTTAAAAATACTTTAGCTAAAAGGAACCACAGCTTTTCCAATGTAATGTTAATTAGAACAAGCATTTTTTTGCCTTGCCAATATAAGGAATCTTCAAGAACGCCAACGGCGTTCTTGCTGCGAAGCGCGCATCATGCGCTTCTTTTATAGTCTCCTCCCTGTTTTTTCTGGAACCTCAAGATCAAGATACACTAATTTCTCAAATCTCACCATTATAATTGCTGTTCTCCCTTCTTTCTTGTCTGTGATTGTTGCCCCTGTTTCTCCTGCTCTTGCGCTTTCTTCCTTGCCTGCCTTTCTCGAAGCGCATTCAGAATGGACTGTTTCCTACTGTTGCCAGATATATTCCTGTTTGTTTTTGGGACATTTTCAACGGATTTTTCTGGTTTTGCAGCTTTTGTTTCGATTCGGGCAGTATTCTGCTTCGTTTCCTGTGTTGCCACTTCTGATTTCCTTGTTTTATCTGCCTGTATCATTTTTTCTTCATTCTTCAGTGATTTAAGCTGCCTTGGCATTTCCGGCAGCTTTTCTGGTTCTGACTTCTCTTTCTGTGCGGTCCGCTCCAAAAGAATTGCCTCCATCTCTGCAATCGCTTTCTGTACCAAAGGGCTATCCCTGTATGGAGGAATCTTATTGATAAATTCGGTTTGTATCTCCCCCATCACCATTAAATCAAAATTTCCATCATTGGTACTGCTATTCTCCAGGCAAAAGCCAATTCCCTTCCCGCCATTCATCCGTTCTACTGGAATCTTTTCATATAACTCCATAGCCTCTTGCAGTGTTTCCAGTCGTTCGTGGTATTCTCCCAACACAGGAAACTCCATACATTCCGCCACATAAAAGGTAATAGTTGATTTCTTCTCTGTCTGCTCACTTTTTTCAGGAATTTCCATATAGTTTTGTTTTTCATCCAGATATTTTTCTGCATTCTTTAAATATTCCTCCAAAGTCCCTGTTTTTTCCGTAGAGATTGGATTAATATCAACCAGAATCCCTTCTATCTTGAATTTCTCCTCATGGAGCATATTAAAAAAAACATCCTCTTTCAGATCTCCATGATACGATATTACAACATCTATATCTGAGCCTTCCTGGTACAACCCTTCTCTGGTACGGCTTCCATACACTCTTGCGCCAAGCAGCTCTACTTCCTTGGTTAGTCCCATTTTATCAATCTGTGCCTGGGCATAGCAAAGTGTAGTTTCCTCTATCTTTGCACGGCTTTGACCGTTGAAAGCAGGCTCTGGCTCTGTTATATTTGAAATAAACAGCATCTTCTTCTCTTTCTCTGCTTTCTGAAAATCTTGATGGGCTACTATTTCTACATTTTCTCGCAATTCCTTATCATTCATCACTTTGCATGTTGTCATTGGAATGCCTTTATCAGAAAGGATTATTTCCATTGCTTCACCGATTGCTATATTCAGATTACCATATATACCATCCTCAATTTCTCGGAAATCTTGACCATACACCGCATAGTAGTAGCCATTAGAAACAGTATGGATCAAAAAATACCCTTTTTCTGTCTGGTATGCAATTTCCATATCATAGGATTCCAGATACTCCTTTGCTTTCTGTAATGCTTCTTTTGTCTCCTCACGCACCCATTTTCTACTCAAAGTCTCAGGGAATGTTCGTAATTCGCTTTGTTCCTTGCCCATAACTACATTGGAAATTTCCTCAATGTGGTTAAAGTCTATATCAGAAAGTGTTTCTATCCCATTTTTACATGTTAGCAAAGGTATTCTGAAAGGTGGTTGTTGTGTGATGTCTATTCCAATCTGCTTGTTTCTATGGTTCGGTATTTGGTGATAGGCATGAAACGCTGCATTTATATCTTGAAAACACAGTGCTTCTTCTATGGATGTTTCATTACTTACAGCCTGTATCACATAGTATTGTGCAGGAAATGGCACTTCTGGCTCAATTGCAAATTCTCTTTCTGAAAGATATTCAGCAATTGCTTCTATTGCTCCCTGATCAAACCCATGCTCCAAATCTTCTGCTACTAATTCTCCTTCCTGATTGACAATAATAGAGGCAACAGAATCTCCATATTCCTCATGCTCCATCCGGTAAAACAGTTCATCGCTGATTTTTCTTACTTCTGCCGTATGCCATGTGCCGAAATGCCCATCCACAAAAAATCCTTTTGTTTCCTTGCTAATCTGCATGTTTGTTTCCTTGTCTAACGCCTGTTCCCGTATTCCTTCCCGTGCAAGCCCGATAAACCCGTCCAACACAGCCGGATGGCTATTTACAATATAATCAATATTCAGATCCTTTCCACTGTTGATGTTCTTTGGTATTTCATATTTATTTGCCCATGCCTTATTTTCTCTGGAAAATCGTCCATCCTGTTCTAAATGCTGCACAGTATTGGCAAGGATAAATATCACACGTTCTGCACCATATTCTTCCAGAATTTCTTCTGCAGCATCATGAGCCAGATGCATTCCATCAAAATTATTTCTGATTGCATCTTCAATGGCATTTTTGCAATCTAGATTCCATTTTCTTGAAACTAGGTAATCATCTGCCATGCCATGCTCCATTGCATAGGAAAGTGTATGTATATAAAGCGGCGGGTACATCTCTTCTTCTGGAATTTGCCATTTTGCTTCTTCCTCCAGTACATGCTCCCTCTGTTTTATAAAGTTTGGCAGTTGTGGAAATCCAAAGCTATCTATAAAATGTGCTGTTGCTTTCCCGCCACGGTTTACAACTACCACATCACTGACAGAAAGAGAATGTCCAGTATATCCTTCTGGATGGTTGAGATTGAATCTTTCATAAATCTTGTCCAAATTATCTTCTGGTTTAAGTCTACCACCATAGACAAGAGCATAATCCTCTCCTCTAATCTCCATACGATGATTTTTTATATAATCTATATTTGCAAACAGGTATTCCCTGCCTTTTCCATCTTCGTTAATCTGGAAAATAGCATAGCGGTCAGCAGTATCTGTATATAACAGTTCTTCATTAGAACATATCACTGCATCCTGCAGCCGTTCCTCCATAACTGCTGAATTAAGTGTCATTGCAGACTGTAAAAATTGTTCTACTTTCGCCATTCGTCCAATAAAATTCAATTCTTCACCAAGCGATAAATATCCTTTTTCTGGAATGGGGAATGGATGGATAGACAGGATTGTACCAGCATGGTTGACTGCCACATGATTTTCCACTGTAATTGGCTTACCTGTGTCATAATCAGAACCACGTAAATCATAACGGTAAAGTCCTTCTGGGACTTCATTCTCTGCTATCCTTCCATTGGAAAACAATGCTGGAACTTGGAATATCTCCACTTCCTCATATTCTTCCATATTTCCATCTGTATCTAATCCCAGCAAAATATCCCTTTCTGGAACATCTTCCAGTTGATTTTCCTGTTCCTGATTTTCTTCATGTACAGATTGCATTATCTGGTAGTATTCCCAAGATTCTGTATCAACACCGAACATTCCTCCAGCTTCCAAAATCTCCAGTTCTGTATTCATCAAAACAGAACTTTCATCTTTCTGTAAACTGTAGATATGCAGTCCTGCATGGTGAAGCTCCACTGCCCGTTCCATTGTAAGAGGCAGTACCGAATGACTATGGTAGCCAAATTCGTGCATTTCTGACAACCCTACCATGTTGTCTGGAAGATTGTCGATTTCTTCCTGTGCATTGTCACGAATCTCCTGTGCTGTCCACATGCCATGAGACTCTATAGCCTCTGCCAGTTGTTGGATCAGCACTTTTGTATCTTCTATATTGTCAAAGGTATAAGTGTAATCTAAAATCAAATTCTTATCCTGCATACTGAAAATATCTTTCCTATACTCTGTACGATTAATCAAAAGCTCTGCCTGTTTCATTGCTGGCAGCTCCAATGCATCTACGATCCCAACCTCATAGATATATTCAAAATCAAAGAAATCCACTGGATTTTCCACCATTAAACCTTCAGAATCGTACCAGGGGATTGGGATAATACCTTGTCCCTCTAAAAAGGTTTCCACTGCCATTTCATTGCTCCGTCCATATAATGCATGATAGTTTTTTAATTGTGCCAGTAATTCCTGCCTGTCTTTATTTGCCACTGCAAAATAGGTAAACATATCATCTGTAAGTGAGAATACCACTTTTAGAATCAGGTCATTTTCTTCTAAGTATTCCTTGTCTAACGTTTCTCTCTGCAGTTTCTGGATATTCTCCACCATTCCCTCAATTAAAGAGCCTGCTGTTTTCCGAATGAACTCCATAGAATTACGCAGTTCCTTCCTATCCATATCACTCGACCATCCGGCTATATAGGGAAAAGAATAATCAGACGTGTCCAAATGAAAATAACTGCATACTGTGTAAGCAACACTTTCCGCCTCTATTTCCTTTGTTGTCTGATTTTTCTCCTCTCCAAGTCTCTCCATTACATTCCTATCATGGCACATAGCATGGGTCACTTCATGAACAGCGGTTTTCATAGTCTGTTTTTCACTCATGCCCTCTTGGAGCACGATTTCCTTGTTGTTATTGCTGTAGTACCCTTTTGCATCTCCTTCTATCTGTGCATAATGCATAGAAGCCGGAGACATCATCTCGATTGCTTTCATAAAAATCTCAAAATTTTCCACACTCCCCATCAACTCAGGGGTGTCCAATTCTGGGAGTGGTTCACCATAAGTCTGAGAAATATCAAAAACCGTCACCATACGGAAACGTGGGATTACATGTTCCACTTCCTCTGTTTCTGGTTGTCCGTCCGATCGCAAGACAGGTTCGTTTGTTTCTGGATCAAATTTCTCTGTTTCTTCTTTTATTCTAATTGGCACTGGGGCAATAATCTTAATCCCCTTCTCCCCATGCTTCACCTGTCGGTTAAATTTCTTATTCCATGCGCTAAATCCAGCTACCAGCGTTGCTTCCGGCTTTTGCATTGCAATCAGAAGCGTGTTGTTAAAACTGTAATTATGGAACTGCGACATGGTTTTTAAGTATTCCTTGTATTTTTCCGAAGTAAACAACTCCTTTACTCCTTGATCCAACCGCTCTGTAATCTCTTTCATTTTTTGTTCTAGTTTTTCAGCCATAAATTCCCTCCATTCTCTGTCAAGATATACCCAAGAATCCATTCCTAAAAAATAGGTTTATGGCATATCTGGTTTATTTCCGCGAGCAATGCACCCAAAGGGCACTTAGCCAAGCAGCCGTGCTGGCACGGATATTTGGCGAATGCCGCGAGGGTCAAATACCCCGCCCCTTGAGGCTTGCTAAACAAAAACTAAGTCATGCCTTGTCAGCTTACTGCGGGGTATTTGACTTTTAGTTTTCATAGACAACTTTATCGTGCACTCTAAAATACCTCTGCTATTCATCAAAGGCTTTTATTTCAATCAAATACTTCTCTCCTAATGAAATAAATTTGTGGTATTCATTACTTACAGAAATGAGAATCTTCTCCAATGAGATAAAAAAGAACAGCCGAAAAACATATCACATTTTTCAGACTGTTCACAATCAAGTAGGGAAGGTTTATCTTTCCTACTCGCCGCGCGCGGTGCGCATACTGCGTAAGCAGTAAATTTTCTTATGCGCCCCTGTGCATAAAGAATGCCATTCCATCATTCTTTGACAGTATGGCTTCTATTTCATAGTTCCTGTTCTTTTTTCTTTCCTAATTTCTGACTGTTCCTATATCTCCCAGCAATCTTGTCCTTTGCATCTTTTAGTTTCCCAAGCACAGAAGGTTTTCTCACTTCATTTACAGTTGGTGAAGCATCCAATATCTGGTTTGTATAGCTGATGGCTTTCTTCGGTCTGTCTGCTACATCCTGCACATTCTCATCCATACCTAATGCTTCTGATGGTTCTTTCTCATCCATATTTAGCAAAGTATTTAATTCAGACAGGCGTTTCATTTTCTCCGCCAATTCCTCTTCCTTTGCAAATGGCTTCTCCACTTCCTCTTTTGCTGTAGCAAGCTGTTGTTGTACAATTTCTAATTCCAGTTCTGATTCCGTGAGCTTCTTCTCAATCCCAGAAAGTGCATTGCTGATACGCTGCAAGTTTCCTAATGGATCTTTCCCTAATTCAATCTTGTAGCTGCACTGCCGCTTGATGGTCAGTTTGTAAACCTGGTTGAAACTGTCAAAATCAGAATATAGCTGGAACCCGCAGAACTCCCCAACCTGCCTGACTGCATCCACTGCCTGTAGCCCAGCACAGGCTGCAAGCAGTGCTGTTCCTGCTTCTTTTCGGTCTGTATAGGTTTTCTCGCCAATAATTATGGAGAAATCGTCTTTTTCCTTTTCTTTCTCTAACAATGGTTTCACCACTTCTGCATCTGCCCGCAAGCCTGCAATTCGTTCTTTCAATGCAGTAATTTTTATTGGGTAATTCCTAGCAATCTCTGTTTCTAGACGGTATTTCTGACTGGTATGGTTTGCCTTCAAAAGTTTTAGCTTGCTTACCTGAATGTCGAGATCCATCTTTTCTTTGATATTGGGATTACCAGTAGCTAGAGCTTTGATTTCTGCATAACTTAGTGCTGTATCGTCCACATCCTCACAGGCTCGTACTGGCGATTTGCTTGTCATAATCTGACTGATGAATTTCTGCTTGTTCTCTAAAATCTGCCACATGTAGCTGTCGAATGTATTTTCGGTAACATAACGGTAGATCAGCACTTTGTCATTCTGATTCCCTTGCCGAAGAATCCGCCCTTCTTGTTGCTGAAGATCAGTCGGTCATTTTTTGCGGACAGTTCAATACATGCCATCCGTTTCTGCTCCCTGCTCCTGCGTTTGCTCTCGTTTGACTTCTCCCTCTGCATCTTCTTGGCGCAAACGGGACAATACTTTGATATGCCAGAGCCAGGGACGTATTCAACGCCGCACACTGTACAGCATTTAGCGGGCAACGCTGTCCACCGCTTTGTGGGTGTGATATGTAATTCACCGACAAAGCCGATGAATTTATAGTAAATCTTGATTTCCTGCCTAACCGTTCCGTCCGCTGACTTCTCACGCTCCGAAACAAGTATCTTTTCTATCAGCGCATTTATAACGGTTGCGTCCAGTTCCTTTAAGCCTTGGTAGTTACGGATAAGGGAGAGGAAGTCACGGATTCCCTGCGATTTCTCGTAGCTTTCATTAAGGGTTTCCGTTACCTCTTTTAATCTCGCTTCAATTTCAAGCTGTTCTTTCTGGTATTTCCCCGACATCATCTCGAAATTCCGCTCGGTGATACGCTCCATGACCTTATCTTCGTAGAGAGCGTAAAACAGCCTGTCAAGCTCTGCAAGGCGTTTGTTCAGCTTCTTCCGTTCTTTCTCCATCGCCTTTGCCTTGCTCTGGTCTGTTTCCGTGAGCCGCTTTTCAATCGCCCTCACCGCCCGCTCGTCATTTACCGCCATATCCGCAAAATGGTTGATGTCGGCAAGCACGGCGTTGAATAAATCTCTTGCTTCTACGTTGTGTGAAGTACACACGTTCTTTCCGTTTTTGGCATAATTATTACATGAATACTGTACGCAGTCGATAACGTCGGGGCGTTTTCTCCTGTTTGCACTCATTGTCCGCAGAGCAAAGCCGCAGTCTGCACACTTAATAACGCCTGCAAATATATTCTCAAATCCCCCTGCGTTCCGCTCCCGTCTGCGGCTTGTCATAAGCTGTTGGACGGTATCAAATTCTTCTTGTGTGACTATGCCCTCATGGGTGTTGGGTATCACTTCCCAATCTTCGGGCAGCTTAGAGGGGCGTTTCTTACTTTTCATACTGACAGCAACACGCTTATAACCGACAAGGTTTCCCGCATAGATGGGGCTTCTTAAAATGTTCCTTACGCTGTTCTCACACCAGATATAACGACTATCCACATTATCACCAATGTGTCTTTCAAATGCTGTTTCTCCCCGCTCTGCCGCATAAGCAGCAGGGCATAAGATATGATGTTTGTTGATATATTTACAGATTTTAGCGATTCCGTTTCCTGCAAGTGCAAGGTCAAACATCTCCCTTACAATGTGTGCCACATTTTCATCTATCAATAGGTGATTGTGGTCGGCAGGGTCTTTGATATACCCGTAGGGCGCATACGTCCCCATGAATTTCCCCTGCTGAAACCTCGCTCGGTACGCCGATTTTATCTTAACCGATATGTCGGCGGCATACATTTCGTTTAGGATGTTACGGAAAGGCGTGATGTCCATTGCCGATTTATTGAGCGTGTCTACGCCGTCATTGACCGCTATATACCTCACATCATGCTCTGGAAAAAAGACTTCCAGATATAATCCGCAGTCAAGGTAATTCCTACCCAATCTTGATAAATCCTTTGTAATCACGCAGTTTATCAGCCCGTTTTCAATATCTTTAATCATGTTCTGGAAGCTGGGTCTTTGAAAATTCGTACCAGAATAACCGTCGTCCACATACGTTTTTGCTAAGTGCCAGCCCTGCTTTTTTACATAATCCGTAAGGATGGATTTCTGCGTGGCAATGCTCGCACTCTCGTTTTCCGTGCCGTCGTCTTTAGACAAGCGGCAGTAAATGCCGACTTCATAAATCTGATTCCCCGTTTTTTTTCCTGCCATACTTTGATTCCTCCGTCTTTGTTTTACTGATTTCGTGTTCCATTGCGTACATTCTAAGCGGATATCCCCTCATTGTCGAAGGTGTCGCCCTCGGCAATCTTCCTGCGTATATCCTCGGAAATAATCGGGATAAACGCCTCCGCAATGGTCTGTGTGCCGACATATTCACGGCTGACAATCATCTGCACTGGCTGTCTTGCCACAATACGCTTTCTCTTTTTGTTCGCTTTCTTATCCTCGCCCATACTCAAATCTTCCTTTCCAGACAGGGCAGGGGAGCGTCTGAAAACGTCCCAACCCTGCCAATCAGACACAATCAATCCCCGCTGTTTATCTTTTTCTGCAATGCTTTCAGGAGCGCAGCCGCTTCATCAGCGGTCAACGTGATTCCCTTTCCGCACTTCTCACGGTTGGGGGAAAAGCTGCGGATGTCGTATTTCGGCTCTTTCCCGTTCCATGAGATTAAGTTGATTTCCTTTGTATAGCCGCTTTCGCTCGTAGACAATACGGCGATTTCCTTTACAATCTCATATTGAATAGCTTTCATTTCCTGTCTTGCCTTTCTGCTTTTTTATCTGTCCAAAGTTTCTATTTACTGCCCGAAAAGAGAAGATTAGCGGCTGTCCCTGTCCCGTTTCCTCTGTAATTCACGCTCCAACAGTTTGATGATAGTGTCCTCCATCTGCTTGGGCGTTGTCCCTTTCGGGAAGTATTTCTTTAATCTCTCCATGCCGATTTTCACGGTTTCTTTCTGGTTTCCCTTTTCCTCCGTCATAATCGCAAAGATGGTGTCCATATCAAGCCGCCCGCTCTGGCTCAAGGTTTTCATCCGCTGTGCCTGTGAGAGTGAGGGCGTTGCTTCCTCGCTCTCCATTGTGGCGAATAGGTTTTCCTGCTCGTCTTTCTTCAAAAAAGACAGTTCCACCGCAGGCGTGAGGGCGATTTTCCCCTCGTCCACCATCTGCAAAATCGGCGGTATCAGTTCCGTCAAGCGGATAAACCTCTGCACGGTCATCCTGCCAACGCCGAATCCCTGTGCCACTTTATCGTCCGTCCGCAACTTCGTCCCAACTTGTGACGAGGTTAAATCCGTGCGGAAGCCCTGCCGCTTCATGGCTTCGGATTTCATCTTGTAGGCAAACGCCCGCTCCGATGGCAGGATATTTTCACGCTGTAAGTTGCTGTCCACAAGGGTGATGATGGCTCGGTCACGGTCTAAGGGCAGGACAAAAGCGGGGACTGTGTTTATCCCTGCAAGCTCGGAAGCACGGACACGCCGCTGTCCCGCAATGATTTCGTAGCCGTTCCCGTCCTCTTTCGGGCGTGTGATTATCGGCGTTACAATGCCAAACTCCTTAATGCTTTCCGCTAACTCTGACAGCGTTTCATCCTCCACCACATGGAAAGGGTTGTCGGGAAACGGGTATAAATCTGCTGTCTTTAATACCTTAAAATCCTGTTTCTTCATTCACGTTCCTACCTTTCTTTCGCTCTGTTCGGATTGCTTTTCTGTAATTCCTCTATCACTTCTGGCGGTATCTTTTTCAATAACTTTTCCATCTGCTGATTGGTTTTCTGCAATTCAAATATCCTCTGGTTTGTTTTCTGTACCTTTCGTTCCTGCTCGTACTTCTCATCACGCATACGCCCCGCATAGTCGGCTTCCTGCCCGATTCTCTCTTTCAAGCTGTCGATATACGCCTGCTGTTTGCCGATTTCCTTAGAGAATTTCTCCACGTCTGGAAGCCATGCGGAGAGCAGTTCTAACGCCTTATCTCTTTTTTTGCCTGCGTTAAAGGCGTTGATGTCGGAGAGGGCAGACACGATTTCCGCATACTGTTTATCCAGACTGCCTCCCAGCTTATAGAGCCATGTGGGGATGTGCTTCCGCTTCGTTTCCATTGAGGACTGCCCCCGTTCAAGCTGATTCCACCGTGCGGACATCCGCTCATGGTAGGCAGTCTGCCATTCGGATAGGGATTTCTGGTTGCCTAAAATAGACTTTGCTGACAGCTTGTTGTCTGGCGTAAGCGGCACAAAGCATAGGTGCATATGGGGCGTCCTCTCGTCCATATGGACGACTGCGGAGAGGATATTCTGCTTTCCCACACGCTCCGAAATAAAGTCAAGAGCCGTCTGGAAATACGCTTTTTGTTCTTCGGGCGGTAAGCTGTTCATAAATTCGGGCGAAGCTGTGATGAGCGTTTCCACCATCATCACGCTGTCTTTTCTTACCTTACAGCCCGCTTCCTTTACCATTTGGTTTATCTCTTTTTTATAGGTGTACTTTGGCGGTGCTATGAGATGGTAATTGTTTTTAGAACGTTCCGTATCAATATCTGGATTGCTTTTATAGGCTTCTTTCTTCCGCTCGTTGTGGCGTTCACAAGCCGCAACGCCGCCTGCCTTGCGTTTCTGGAAACGCAGGATTGCATAGGGCATAGTCAATCTTCCTTTCTTCGGCGGGTAATCTTCCAAAGGGTGACGGTTGGTGACGGTGGTGACGGTGTTTTTGGGATACCCCCACGGAAGCCGCTAACTGTCACCGCACATTCTTCCATCCGAAGCCGCAAGGCAGAGGATGGGCAGGGCGTAAGCCCTGCTTTAAGGGAGTCCAGAGGGAACGTCTGGCACACGACTTTGCAGGGCAAAGTGTAGTGTGTTACACCCTGTAAACGCAGTCGGAAAAATAGGAAGATTTTTCTGACCGCAGGGGTGGCTTTACGAGCCGAAAAGGGCGAGCAAAGCCCACGCCTGCACTTTGCGTTTACGGGGTGTTCTCCCGTAGGGCAGAACCGCCGATTTTACATACATTTGCTATGACGGTGACAGCAGCAGGGGGTATCCTAAAAACACCGTCACGACCGTCACCGACCGTCACGCATAAGCCAGATCCGCCGTTTTCACATACTTCTTAGGTGACAGTGACAGCGGCAGGGGGTATCCCAAAAACACCGTCACCATCGTCACTATCGTCACCGTCCGTATCCTCCTGCCTTGCAAGGGAAATCAGCCTGTGGCTGTTCTTGCGGCTGAAATCATAACGGATATGGTTTTCAAGCAGGAAGTCAAGGCGGTACTCGTTCATCCATTTTGTCAAGACATTCGCCGCTGTTTCTGTTTCCCCCAGAGCCTCCAATAACTCTGTCGCTGTGCCAGTCCATTCCTCTTTGCCCTGCATGAAATCCACCAACCGAAAAAGGACGTCTGGTATCGCTTCTTTGGCAATCTGTTCCTGCTCTTTCCTTTCCACCAGTTCCCAACTGCAATCACGGAAGCGGAGCGTGAACTCCTGATAGGGCGTGTCCCTGCCTGTCACATACAGCTTTGCGGCATTGGACGCACGGCTTTCCTGTTCCAGTACAAAGGTTGCGTCCGCACTCCCCGTCAATCCCGTCGTGCCAGACACTTTGTTGAACACGTCGCTGTCGTTCTGCTTTCGGATGTGGTGTACGACGATGACCGCAAGAGAATGCCTGTCGGCAAAGTCTTTGATAAGGGAGATGTCCCCGTAATCGCTTGCATAAGCGTTGTCTTTGGATGCGGTGCGGACTTTCTGCAAGGTGTCAATTACAATGAGCCTGCTGTCGGGGTATTCTTTCAAATAGTCCTCTAACTGCACGATAAGACCGTCTGACAGCTTATCGCTTGCCACCGCAAAATGAAGCCGCCCGCTTGCTTCGTCCGTCAATCGGAACAGCCTGTCTTGGATGCGGCAGAACGTATCTTCAAGGCAGAGGTAAAGCACATCGCCCTCCTGCGTGGGTATATCCCATAAGGGGATTCCCTGCGACACGCAGAGGCAGAGTTTTAACATGAGCCAGCTCTTGCCGATTTTCTGTGAGCCGCAGAACAGGATTAAGCCCGTGGGTATCAGACCGTCCACCACAAAGGACGGCTTTTCAAGCGGCTCATAAAGGAGCGTGTCAGCGTTGACTGTCTGAAGTTTCTGCATGGGATTCCTCCTTTCGGGCGGTGTCTTTGGTTTTGTTGTGCATAGGCGTTGACCTCCTAAAATAGATTTACTCCCACGAAGAGAAGTGAGAGTATGTAATGCCGCCAGTCCCACGCCGATAAAAAGCGGATTTCTTTTTCGGATGGTAGCGGTCACAGTTGGAGATACTTCCTCATTTCTGCCTTGACCTTTTCCCTTGCAACAGAAACTGACTTCTGGACAGCGGAAGCGGTGCAATGCTCCATCTCCCCGATTTGGTAAAAGTTGAAATCATACTCGTAATAGAGCAGGAAACGCCGCCTCTGTATCTCTGGCAGTCGGGCAACCGCTTTAAAAAACATTTCATTCCTTTCTTTCTCAATCATTCTTTCATCAAGCGTTTTAGGCACTCGCAAAGCACGTCTGTAAAGCGTTTCGTCCCACACCTCGTTAAACTCCCTGTGCCGCTGGTTCCATTGCTGAAGGTTTCTGTTCCTCCTTTCCATCTGCCGAAATTCAAAAAAGAGTTTCTCGGACACTTCTATCTCGTGGTGTTCTCCCTGCCCGTCCTTAAAGCTGATAGAATACCTTGCGCCGCTTTCCGTGGATTCCTCCCGAAGCGTGTATGCCTTTGCCTTATATGCCATCCTGCTTTCCTCCTGCTAAAAAGTAGGAGAGAGTTTCTCTCCCCACCCGATAGCCCATAGGAAAGCAGGATATATGAGACGCTTATAAAATTTTCCGCAGCTTCTTCCGCAGATGGTTTAACCTTGCATAAACAGCCCCTGCCGTTAAATGCACAAGCGGCGCAATCTCCTTAGTGGAATAGCCCTGCATTTTCAGCAGGACGATTTGTAACGTGCGTTTATCTACCGTGATTAAGGCAAGGTACAGAGTTTCATTCTCAATCTCGTCCAGTAAATCAGCAACAGACCTTACCTCCGCCTGCTTCTCCCTGTCCGCCATGCCCTCAAGGTATTCACCAAAGTCACTTGCCCATCGGTAAAACCGCCTGTTGGAATTAAAATCTGCCCTGTCGTCTGTGCGGATTTGCTCAATGACAGCTTCATCAACTCCGCACTCACGCAGAACCTTTTCCTCGGCTTCTTTCCAGATGCGCCATTTCCTGTCCTCCCGTCCGTGGTTGTATGCCATCTTATTTCCTCCAATCGAAATTGATTGAGAGGGCAGGAAAAGCCCCCTCATTTTCCCAAAGGAAAAAACAAGGGGGCTGAACGCCTTAAATTTTGTTTTCCATTATCTTTCTCAGTTTCGTAAGGATTTTGGCTTTGCGCTTGTTCACAACGTTCTGTGTCACGCCCAACCGCAACCCGACTTCCCTCTCGGAAAGTTCTTCAAAGAAGATTGCGTTTATCAATGCCTGCTCACTACCCGACAATAAGGGCAGGGCGGCTTTCAGCCTGTCTACCATCACCGCACGGACAACAGTTTCCGCAACGTCCACCGCTTCATCCACAACGAAATCAAGCACATTCCCCTCGCTGTCCGTAAATCCCTCCAATGACAGCAACTTGTGGTTCGTGTCCAGTTTTTTCAGATAACGCCACCGCTCTTTGTCCTTGTAAAAATCTGTGTACTGTTCCCGCACAACCTCAAGCAGACAGCCTTGCACTGGGATAAACAGCTTGTCCATGTAACTCTGGTCGGATTCCCTGCGGCGGCAGAAATCTTTATAAGACAGCTCCACATAGCCGCCATTCTCTTTGATATATATTTTTCTTGGTGCATATTTCACCTTAAGTACCTCCCATCTGAATTTTTGAAATGCTAAAATCCAGATGAAGAGGGTGGGGAGCGGCAATGAACGCCAGAAACAGCCCTACGGCACAATCTGATAAAAAACGACAAAAGAAAAACCGCAAAGTCTCTGTGACCTTTACGGTTATAGGAATTTATAATTCTGTTGTATAGAGATTCTACTTCTACCTTTACGGTGAGAGGTAGCGTTGTATGGGCAGAGATTTTTTTAACAGGCTTCCTGCCCTTCCCCGATATGTTATGTATAGATTAACTCTGTGTTGCATGAACAGATAGATGACTGCCCGAAAAAAGGACATAAAAAAATCCCTCCAAACTTTAAAACAGGTCTGGAGAGTGTCTGTTAAGTCTTTTCGGGCATAGCAATACCGCCCACCACACACCGTTTTTTTATATGGTGGGCGTTCGCCTTAAAACCTTATGAAATGAAAGAGAGCCAATAAACTGTGATTTTATTTCACATGTTCATCGGCTCTGCGTCTTTGCGTCTGGCTCTTTCTAAAATACTAATCAAAAAATGTTTTCCAGTTTTCAGACTGATATGCTTCAAAGCACATCTTTATCTGTTCCTCATTATTTTTTTCTGTTGCAAGGATAGGCAACTCGTTCATCCCAAAGTAGTTGCTCGATATGGTTTCTATATTGGATTTAAACTCACCGCCTATGACTGAACATAACACAAATATTTTGCACACCTTATAGGCATAAACAGGTAAATTATGCTTTTCCCTGTCCTGTACGGCAATAACCATATCAGCCATTACATCTAAACCCGCTTCTTCTTTTACCTCTTTCATCACATTTTCTTTGACTGAAACATGAACGTCAACCCAACCTCCAGGCAATGACCATGTTCCATTTTTCTCTTGCACAAGCAAAATTTTATCATTTTGAAAAACAGCAGCACGACAGTCAATTTTAGGTGTTTGATACCCAATTTCGTTACAAAATAGATTTTTGACCTTATCCATTGAAATATCTGTTTTATAAGAAATCATTTCTGCTGCAATTTCTCTAATTCTTTCATAGCGTTCTTTATCAAAAACATCCTTTCCATAGAAAATTCCTGCCTGTGCCAAACTTTGTAATTCTACTGCCCATTGCAGCCATTTTTCATTATTATGCATGCGTCCTCCCTATCTGCCAGTTAATATCATTTCAATAATTAACCGCTTTGTATGTATGAATATTAGGTTCTCTGACAATACTGATTTGCATATTTTTTGCTTCAATCAAACTTTCCTTTCTGCATTTGGGACAATAAAGAGGATAATTTATTAAGACAGTATCCTCTCTAATTTTATTACGTGTCTTGCCGCCACAAATGGGACATAAAATCCACTTTTCTATATTCAAAAAACCACCTCTTTGCTCAATTATTTCCCAATCATTCCCGACTATTTTATAACACCGAGTAAATCGTTTGGAATTTTTATGAAGAAATTAGCTTCCAACTCTCTGGTGTGGCTTCCCCATATAGCCAATGCAAAATCAACTTCTGCATTTTTAGCACATAAGCTGTCATATTTGCTATCTCCGATATATAGTATTTGCTCGTTACATGCCCCAGAAATTTCTATATACTTTAACAAAGGTTCGGGGGATGGTTTATGCTCTGTTGTGTCATCGGCACAAATAATCGTCTTAAAATAATGGTTCAGCCCAAATCTATCAAAATCATCTTTAAACTCCGCTTTTGTTTTTGAAGTGACAATTCCGATTGAATAACCGCATTCCGATAGGCTGCTTAATAATTCTGGGATTCCGTCATAAAGAGTTATTGTATTGCTGTATTTTTTTATGTTTTCTTCCCATAGCTTCAGAGCCAACTGGATATTATTGATTTTCAACCGCCTTAATGCATCTTCTCCCGTGATTCCCATTACAAACAACAATTGCTGAATAGGCACTTTTTCATGTATGCATTTTTCTAATGTGTCTTGTAAAGAGTGTAAGATTGCGTACTCTGTGTTGATAAGAGTTCCATCAATATCAAAAACAATATGCTGATATTTCATTATGCATTTCCTCTTTCCTCCACAAAACAGCGGATAACTTTACATGGATTCCCAACAGCAACACAATTTGCGGGGATGGAATGGGTAACAACACTCCCTGCTCCAATCACACTATTTTCGCCTATTGTTACGCCTGCCAAAATAATACTTCCCCCTCCAATCCATACATTGTCCTGTATTTTAATGGAACGGGCATAAGTTCTGAAAAATGTCGTCCCAGTTTCTTCCCAATCTGAAACGAAACGCTCCTGTGGCAAAACAGGATGGGAAGATGTATAAAACTGAACATTAGACGCTATCAATACCCGACTGCCAATCCGTATGGGCTTATTATCCACAAATGTACAATTCATATTTATAACGACATCATCACCAAGAAATATATTTTTTCCATAGTCACAATGAAGCGGGACATCAATGGCAGCATTTCTCCCAACAGCTCCCAACAGTTCTTTCAAAATCTCATTTTTCCTTTTTGTATCATCATAATCCGTAAAATAATATTCTCTTGTAAGTTTCCTTGCATTGGAAATGATATGCAAAGTCTCCTTATCTGCGGTTTCCAAAAAATCTTTGGCTTCGTAATACATACCTTTCTCCTTAAAATGATATAACAAAATCCGTGCCATATATCATTATAACGCAGAATTTTTTATTTATCTATTTTATTTCGGACATAAGATATGACTATCCTGCCATTTCTTCCGATATTCTATGGGAGTGCAGTTTTGGTATTCACGGAAAATCTTGCTAAAATAGCTGCTGTTTCCTAACCCGCAGGCATGTCCAATGTCTGTAATTGTGTCCTGCCCATTTATGAGCATTTCACAAGCTTCCTGTAAACGGTAACTTTGGATATACTTTGTGGGCGTTGTATGCAAATAGCTTTGAAACAGCCTGAAGCATTCCCTTTCGCTTAGACATGCAACTGCGGCAAGTTCTGAAACCGCAATTTTATCCGCAAAATGTTCGTGTATGTAAATTAACATCTTCTTAAGTCTTTCGTCATTTTTGTCATATTTTCCTTTCCCATCAAATGAAGCAGAAAACAGTCCAAAAAGTTTTAGCCATATTTGGGACAGGGCTTCCCTTATTTTTATCTCATATCCAATGTCATTCTCACATAAGGTAAAAGTCTGTTTTATCAAATTCAGTATATCTGCATGTATAAAATTATCGGGGCGAAAAACATATATTTCAATCTGGGGATTTGTAGTAATTGGCATAACATACTTTTTCTCAATTTTACTCCCATAGTTTCCAGAAATGAGAGCCGTATCAAAAATATGCAGCCGCTGTATATTTTTTTCTGTCCGAGATACAGCCTTAGTCATGTGAAGGACATTTGAATTAATAAAGCCCCCAGAGCCTGCCGAAAAGGACAATTTCTTTTTCGGGGTATAATATTCCAATGTTCCGCTCTCCATATAAAAAAGCTCTATTGCCTTATGCCAATGCCACGGTGCCGAACGCCCAACATATTTGTCAAGTTCTGCATTAGACGCAATATACGGAAATTCAGATTCAAAATCGGGCAGTAATTCTTCTTTGCTTCCCGCATGAAATTCAAGTTTATATACATTCTTCATACAAGATTCCTCTTTCACATTGTATCATTCAGTCTGTTTTGAGATTTATTTTTCTTATCAGCAGATTTCTCATTTTTGAGGGAAAAGCTATACACGATATAGTATAGTTGTTTCAATGAATTGTATCAATAGCATAGACAGCTCTCTGCCAATTTATTTGAAAATATCATATATGCACTGAAAACAGATTGTTGATTCTAAACAGTGATGGCAGAGCTTTTACACTCTGCCGCTTCGTTATTTATGCGTAGATCATTTCTTTCTCTACAATCTCTCTCGCACACGCCCTTATGTTACCTAGCCGCCCTGTCCATTCTAAGGCGTTTTCTTCCTTTAGGCGTTCCGTTATGCCCTGTGCCTGTTTCATGCCCTCTATGAGCCTTTCAAAGCGTTCCTGTGCCTGTCTGTCAATGTCGGCAAGGTAAGTATTCAGCCTGCCGCTTGTGAGTAGATTGGTGTATGTAACCTTGCGGTACTGCTTCAGATAGTCCAGATGCCGCTGTCCCCATGTGCCTATCGGCTGTTCTTCTTCGGCGGGTACAGTCAAGCACGGTAGTAAGTAATCGCCTTGCCGTTCATATTTGCCGCCCAGTTCCTCAAAAATCGTCTTTGCCATTGTCTGTTACCTCCACATTCTTTTTTATTTTGAATGTCCGCAAAATCCGTCCTACATCTGCAGGTTTCCAGGGCGAATCCAGGTGGTGTAGGGCAATCAATCTATCCTGAATATTTGTCCCAGCACCTAGCTTTGGCGTGGAACCAAGAAGGATACGTACCTGTCCAGAACGTACCTTTGAAAATAATTCTGCTTTTTTTGTTTCGGTTCCAGATTCATGAATAAATGCCACTTCCTCTCTAGGAATTCCCTTCGCAATCAGCTTTTCCCGCACATCATCATAGACGTTGAATGTGCCATCATTTTTTGGTGTGGACAAATCACAGAAAATTAATTGTGTGCCTTTGTCGGCAGAAGTCTTTTTCCAAATGTCAAAGCTATTATTTACACAACGATTGACCTTGCTTTCCTCTGCATCTGGCAACATGTCATTGATCAATCGTTGATCCAGGGCGCATTTCCTTCCATCGTTGGTTATTTTCAACATGTTATCGCATGATGGGTCTACGTTTCCGGCACGGACAATCTCTGCCCGTTCTGCAAAAGAGCTGACTAATTCCTGCTGTTCTTCACTTGGTTTTAGTACTTCATTAATGTATTCCACTTCGGGAACTGGAAGATTTAGCATATCTGCTGTCTGGATGTCTGCACTTTCCTTAAATAATGAAATCAGTTCTGGAAGATTAAAAAACCGAGCAAATCTTGTCTTTGCTCGGTAGCCGCTGCCCTCTGGTGACAACTCGACGCTTGTGACAGTTTCCCCAAAGGCTGCCGCCCAGGAATCAAAATGCCCCAGACCCATCTTCTGTAAAGTGTCATATTGCAGGTAACGCATAATTGTATGAGGTAAGCACCACATGGGTACTCCCTCCCGAACCGTGCGGGCACCTCTCGATGCACACGGCTCTCCGTACTGTTATCATTTTACGACTTCATCGAATTGTGAATTTCTGCATGGCAGGACGGGCAAACGGCCAAGGTCTTGCGATGCCGTTTGCGCATAAGGATTTCCCACTCGTATTGCCCTGTAAGGTCTTTCAGCCGCTTTACTTGGTGCATGACTAAACCGCCGCACTCCGCACCGCACAGTTCGCACTGCTTAGAGCGCAAGCGGGTGGCCAGACTGTTGGGCTTGCTGTATTTTTTGTAGATGTCCAGAATATCCACCTGCCCCAACAGCGGCTTATCCTGTTTACGGAAGCCGCTGTGGTAATAAATTGCTTCTTTGGGGCCTGCCTTAGTTGTATATGGCACCGTGAACTCGCCGTTTTTGACATATCTCTCCTTGATTTTCCTGACCTGACAGCGGTACTTGGAGCCAAAGGTTTTCAGCATGCTGTACTTCATCAGGCTTGAGAAGTGATTCAAGGTGGACACATTTCCAGCTAACGAGTAGTAGTTGTACAGTCCTCGGACTTCCGCATTATAGCGGCTGAGGATTTCAATGTCCGTCCTATTCATAAGTTTCCCACGCGGCATGGCTTTCCACCGCTCTTTGCCCGAAACGTCCTTACTGATTCGGATTGCACCCAGTTCCAATAGCTTTGCAGCCCATTTCTCTTGGGGCATACGGAGCTTGACAACGCCATAGTACACCCGCTGCCGTTTTCCGTTTTTTAACCGCTTGATGTCCTGGCTTCTGGAAACATAGATGTCATAGTTCAGGAATCTTGCGCACTGGGCTGTATTAGTGATTTTGGTCTTTTCTGCCGACAGCGTAAGTCCCAGCTTTTCCTTGAGGAATACTGCCAGGTCTTGTTTGAGCCGCTCCGCATCCTCACGGCTGCCAACAACTCCAACCAGGAAGTCATCGGCATAGCGGACATATTGCAGGGACTTATAGCTGGTTTCCCTAAGCGGATGCGTTGGGAGATTTCTCTGTTCTGCCCGCATTTGCCGGAGTATCCGCGCACGTTTTTTCTGTTCCTCTGCACCCAGCGTATTCCAGACCTTATCGTTTTTGGCCTTATATCGGAAGATTCTGCTTGCCATATTACGATGGGCTGGGTTCACAGTCCGTGCTGGTCTGCTGAATTCCTGCTTATATTCCTCCATATACTTATCCAACTCGTTCAGATAGATATTGGCGAGGATGGGACTGATGCCAGACCCCTGTGGAGTGCCGGTGTAGGTTTTGTGGTATTTCCACTGTTCCATATATCCGGCTTTCAAAAATTTCCACATCAGGCCGATAAAGGCTTCGTCCTTGATTCGCCTGCGGAGAATTTCAATCAGTACATGGTGGTCAAAGCTGTCGAAACACGCTTGGATATCGCCCTCCACAAACCACTTTGCGCCAGTGAACGTGTTCTGAATTTTGACCAGCGCGGTGTGGCAGCTTTTTCCAGGGCGGAATCCATGAGATACATTGGAAAAGGTCGGTTCATAGATGCTTTCCAAAATCATTCGGACTACTTCCTGCACAAGCTTGTCATCCCCGGATGGAATGCCAAGCGGCCGCTTTTTCGCCGGGTTGTTCTTTTTGGCGATATAGGTGCGGCGGGCAGGGTTTGGGCGGTACGAGTGGTCTTTCAGGGACGCAATGATTTTGTCAATGCGTTCCAGGCTCATACCATCGGTGGTTACGCCGTCCACGCCCGGTGTCATGCTGCCGTCATTTGTGTAGATATTTTTATAGGCGAGCAGATAAAACTCCGGGTTGTACAAGTTGCGGTATAGCCTTTCATACTTGTACATGGGATTTTTCGATTTATCGCTTAAACTATTCAATACATCAGTTGGCTTTCTCATAGTGTCTCACACACCATCCTTTCATTTTTGTATTGAAGAAACAGACTGCTTCCCTTCGCCATGTAAGCGGCTTTCCCGCTTCCGTTTTTACGGCTGTCCCTGTTGATTCAGGGTTCTCGGACTACTATGGAAGCTGTGTTGCCCTGCCCGCTGGCTGCGGGTTTAGGCAATCCCCGGTAGCATATATCAAACATGAGCTTTCTGCGTTTTCGGTAAAGGGGTTTTCCCACGTGACGTTCGCCATTTCCCTCTATCTGGAGGCGCTGCATCCTGAATATCACACGCTTGTCCCTATACACATGACAAGCGCCAGAATGACATACGTTTCAGTTCCTTTCGTATGCAGACGCACGATAAGTCCCAGCTTTGGCTGTCAATCAAGCAGTTTAGCTTTCGTCCTCATACGCAGATTTTCATCCCCATATCGGCCAGGTTTCAGAAACTTATTGACTGACCTTTATCCGCCGCTTTCTGCGGCAACGACATGCTGCACTCCCCATCGGGTTTCCCCTTCCGGATAAGTCGTGGGATGACGGGGTATTTTTTTCACCTGCCTTTCTTCGATATTTTTCTTCCCGCCGCTTGCTCAAGGCGGCATTTGATATATGCCCTTACGGGCGCACATATAATTCCACCATACTATTCGACACGGGAGTTCCAGTTGCAAAGGTGACACCTTTACCTCCGGTAAGCTCATCCAAGTATCGACACTTCATAAACATATCAGAGCTTTTCTGTGCGTCTGTCTGTGCAATTCCAGCTACATTGCGCATCTTTGTGTATAAAAACATATTTTTGTAGTTATGGCTTTCATCCACAAATAGTCTGTCCACACCTAACTGCTCAAATGTCACCACATCGTCTTTGCGGGTTTGGTCATTGAGCCTTGCAAGCCTTGATTCCAGTGTTTTTTTCGTCCTTTCCATCTGTTTCACTGTGTAACGTGTGCCATCTTCCGCTGAAAGCTCCTCAATAGCTGCTGTAATGTCATTTATCTGCTGTTCAATAGTTGCAATCTGTCGCTCCTTAGAAAGCGGAATCCGCTCAAACTGACTATGCCCGATAATGACAGCATCGTAATTCCCTGTTGCAATACGAGAACAAAACTTCTTGCGGTTGGCGGGTTCAAAATCCTTTTTCGTAGCCACTAGAACATTTGCTCCTGGATAGAGGCGCAAAAAATCACTGCCCCACTGTTCGGTCAGATGGTTAGGCACAACATAAAGATTTTTTTGTGCCAGCCCCAACCTTCGGCTCTCCATTCCGGCTGCAATCATCTGGAAAGTCTTGCCAGCTCCCACACAATGTGCAAGCAGTGTGTTGTTTCCATATAGTATATGCGCCACTGCATTTTTTTGGTGGGGCATCAATGTAATTTCCGGCGTCATACCTACAAACTGGATATGGCTCCCGTCGTATTCACGGGGACGGATACTATTGAATAAATTATTGTATTTCCTACACAAATCCTCCCGTCGGTCAATGTCTCGAAAAATCCATTCCTTGAAGGCTTCCTTTATCATTTCTTGTTTCTGCTGTGCAATCATGGTTTCTTTTTTATTCAGGACACGCTTTTCCCTGCCATCCTCCGTGACTGTATCAAAAATCTTCGTGTCACGCAGATTCAACGCATCCTCTAGTAAACGATAACCATTTGCCCGCTGTGTCCCATAGGTGGATGTGACAAGGGAATTTCCATAAGAATTCAAGTTTTTCCCAGTTATATTCCACTGACCGTTGATTTTTGCATATTTCACATCAATCTGGTTCCCTAAGAAATGTTTCGGTGTATGGAACAATTCCCCCATAAACTCTGTAATATAGGTTGCATCTACCCAGGTTGCCCCAAGCCGCACCTCAATTTCAGATGCCTCCAGGTCTTTCGGCTGCACCCGTTCCAGCGCTTGCACATTGATATTATATTCTGGGTGATTCTCTGTAAACTGTCTTGCAATTGTAAGCTTCTCACGGACGTTGCCAGATAAGTATTCATCGGAAGCCTCCCACTGGTCTGTCAGGGGATTTTTAAAGATTACCCCCTCCAATTCCTTTGTAATTTCCGCTTCTGTCTTGCCAGATAACTTTGCCATAAATGGCACATCTACCTTTGCACGCTCCCCGATAGACACGGCGAGAGCTTCACTGGCGGTATCTACACTTGTCACTGGCACTGCCTTACGAATGGTACGTTTTGTAAAAATATCTGCCTTACGTTTTAAATTCCCTTCTTCGTCTACTAATTCTAAAGATGATAGTAAGCAATAACTACTATCCTGCGAAAATGCTTTCCGGTTGGCATTGCTACTGATTAAGCCATACTTTGCGGTAAAGTGATCATACTGCATATTTAATTTCTGCTGCAGCACAGCTACTTTTGCATCACTCCCATCTTCCATCTGGCACTGCAAAAGTTCCTGTGTTAGATTCCGCAATTCTATCATACCAAGCACACGCTCTGTCGTTAAAGTGGGTAGCTCCATTAAATTCATAATGGAATTTTCCCGATAATACACGTTTCCATCCACATTGGCAAAGCTAAAATTCTTTATGGAAGGGTCTGCCGGAATGGATGTTATTGTGTCCTCTAACTCCGATTCTTCCAGATTTATCTCTATAATTGTCCCCTGAATATGTTTTACCGCTTCTTTCAATTGTTCTGAGAGGGTAGTCCCCTCGATTGGTTTTACTGTAATTTCCTGTTTGCCGTATTGTGTACTTTCCGTGCTAAATATCCCAAGCACCATCTCAGGATGTTCTACGAAATAGGAATTGATGGTATATCCTTCCGGCGTTGTGCCAAGATCCACCCAATCCGGCTGTTCTATGGATGCCCGATCGCGTTTCTGAAAGAATAAAATATCCGCCACTACACTTGTCCCAGCATTTCTCTGGAACGCATTATTAGGAAGGCGAATTGCCCCAAGTAAATCTGCACGGTTAGCAATGTACTGACGCACGTTGGAACTTTGCTTGTCCATCGTGCCACTGGATGTCACTACCGCTACCACACCGCCCGGACGCACCAAATCCAAAGATTTCGCTATAAAATAATCATGTATCATAAAATTGTGGCGGTCATATCTGCGATCTGCTACTTTATAAGCACCAAAAGGGACATTTCCAATTACACAGTCAAAAAAACTGTCTGGGTATGTGGTAGTTTCAAATCCCTGCACAGAAATAGTATTTTTCTGGTAAAGTTGCTTTGCAATCTTCCCAGAGATGCTGTCAAGTTCCACGCCATACATTCTTAACCCATCCATAGATTCTGGAACAAGTCCCATGAAATTCCCAATTCCACAGGACGGCTCCAACACGTTGCTCTGCTGTAATCCCAGATTGCCCAATGCTTCATACATTGCCTTGATAACGGTGGGAGAAGTATAAAACGCATTGAGGGTGGATGCCCTTGCTTGCTTGTATTCCTCTGGTGTCAGCGCTGATTTCAGTTCTGTATACTCCGCCGCCCATGCTTCATTCTTTTCATCAAATGCTGCTGAGATACCACCCCATCCAACGAACCGTGATAAGATTTCCTGTTCTTTTGGTGTTGCAAGACGGTCTTCATACTCAAGTGTTTTTAAAAGAAGAATTGCATCCATATTGGCTCGAAACTTCTGCTTTAGTCCACCTGCACCTAAGTCATCATCGGTGATATGGAAGTTGTTTTTTTTCTGGCTTTCTTGTCCATGTGATGGTTGTTCTGTACTGTTTTCCCTTCCTCTCTGCCCGAAAGTCTGCTGTTTACCATTCAGTCCTATTCCATCTACTCCACCTACGGCAACAGGCTCCAACGGTAGCTTACGTTTTCTGCGGATCTGGTTGATTTCTTCCACATCCATTACATGATTTATTAGCGGATTAATTTCATTTCCAAACACTGTTTGCTCATTCATCACCATCCGCTCCGAAATATCAGCAATCAACTGCATCTGCTCTGGCGGGAACTCTGGGTTCAGCATGGGCACAAGATTTAAGTCTTTCTCTGCAGATTCATAGATGATGTCCACTTGTTCCGTTGAAAAATCGTCCAGATATACGCCTGCTTCTTCCATTGCCAGGAATAATCTATTTTCAATCAAAGTATATTCCTCAGAATCCCACTCTTCTTGCAATATTTCTGGTTTTGGAACGGTTGCAGTATTCTGTAATTTTATTTCTATCTTTTCTTGTTTTAATGATTCCTGATTCGTTAGCGAAGCATCCATAAATTCAAATAAAGATAATTGCCCGCCATTTTCTATCTGGGTTTCTTTATTCTTCTTTTCTGGGAAAATGGTATATGTTCCCTCTACATATTCATGTAATTTTACAAGGATTTTTGTCTTTTCTTCGTAATATTCAGCATTGGAAGGCAGTTTCTCAATTACTTCATCCATTTGCCGCAGCAAACTTTCTTGACCTTCAAAATTACTAAGTAGTTTCACTACATCATCCCGCCAAGTAGATATATCAGGATTCTCCTCCCAAGGACGGATAATGTCCTCAGAAAGATAGTGGTAGAAAAAAACAACATCCCCTGCCAGCCGCTCCATTTCGTAAGAAGGCATCCTTGAATAATCAGATGGTTTCAGATAATTATTGTCTTGTATTAACTGTTCTACTCGTCCTGCCACTTCGGACCATTTTAGAAATATTTCTGTCTCTGGCTTATGGTAGGTTCCTTTTTGTAGGCGTATTCCTTCTCGCTCATACCATACATCCAAGTTGCCAGTGGTAGAAATAGCATGACGGAATCTCCCTGTTCCATATATCTCTCGTATGAAATCTGTTTTTTGGTTATCCATTTTATCCTGAATAAAAAACGCATAAATGCTTAGTCTTTCATCAGAATGTGCATTGCTGCCTTGTAGAAAAGCATCCATTTCATTTTCTGTAATGAATTTTAGATGTTCTTTCCATGCAAATTCATCTCTTGCCTGATAAGACACAGTTTCCTCTGCAAATTTCTGGAATTGTGATAATATTTTTGGTGGATTATATAGCTGGAAGCGCATAATTCCTGGATCTTCTTCATATGCTTCTGAAAGCCTCTCCAGACGTCCTACTAAATCAGACAAATATTCTGGCTGTGCAAGTAATTTTTGCAATCGCTCTACTGTATCAGGAAATCCGCCATGAAAAATTTCCATATTTTCAAATACAAGTTCAGCAACGCCTTCTGCCATATCTTGTTTCATAAAAGCGAGCACAGTAGCATGTTCCTTTAAGGCATTACTCCTTGCAGCATCTAATATCATCTGCGGCGCATACTCCCCCTGTTTCAGTAACTGATGGATACGTCCACTCACATCTTCCCAAGATAAGAACATCTTATCCATAATCCCATCTGTTACTGTATGTCTTATGGCAATCTGCATTCCCAACTCGTCATACCAGACAGAATATTCTGTACCACCTATGTTAAGCCCTATACCTCCCTTACCATATTCCCTACGAACAAATTCTGTATATTCCGCTGGTGTTTGCCTAATCATAAAATTATAGATGATACGAAGTTGGCTATTTTCTCTGTTGTTACCGTTTCGTAAGACTTCATCTATGACATCTACAGAAATTGTAACCTCTCCAGCATATAGAGCCTGCACCCGTTTTTCTATTTTCCATTTCTGTTGTTCCACTGTCGGCAGATCGGGCAAAGACAAAGCAGAGGCGGTTTCTTCCTCTGCTTCACTCAAATCCTGTTCTGTTGTTTCCTCATTTAGCTGTATACCAATTCCTTCAAGATGCTCTCTTCCGCCATTGCTGTCAATCCGTTCATATGAGCCACCCACGCCATCTGATCTTTCTCCTTGTTTGGAGCTGGGTATTTCTTCAGTAATTCTTTCATTAGAGTTTCCAGCCTCTCTGTCGCTGTCTTTTCGATCTCCAGTAAGTGATTGTCCAGTTTCCCCGATAACATCATGCTCTGATACCATCCCTTCCGGTTCTCTTTCAGGTATGTCCGGCGCAGCATCCCATACTTCCCGATGCTTATCGTTGGTTTCTCTATCATCAGATTCGGAAACAGGTAATCCCCTTTGCGGTGATAAGTCAGTTCCATGCTTATTTCCTCCTTCTCCGCTTTCACTTTCTCGCTTTAAAGTGTTAAATTTATTATAACTGATACGATTTTCTTTTGCAACCACTCTTTGAGATTTTTCTAAAAAAATGCGGCGTACTGTCCGTCCAATGTCTATCAACACAGATTCAGTAAGTTGACTTGTGGCGTTTCCTAAAAATGACAGCACAGGCAGTGCATTGTAATCGGTAATCTCAGCAAAATCCTCTTCCTCCAAATATTCCATTGGATCAAGACCACAACGAAGCGAGAGGGTATAAAATATGCTACTTAATAATAGTCTACAGAACTCTGCCAAGATAGTTTTTTCGTCCAAACTTTCTAGGTATGTGCCTTCGGTTTCATACAAAAGTCCGTCCATTGCTTCTTTTAAATTTTCTCTGGTCAAGCGGGAGGAAATGGTCCAAAGTGCAGACTGTAAATCAGATGCTTCTTCTTCCAACAATCCATAAACATCTGTCAGATGGTCCAATATTGCCTCCTTAGATGTTTCCTCGATCTTCCAAAGATTAGGTGTCCTACCGCCACGTCCCATATGGGTATTAGAAATATCAAACACATATCTTAATTTTCGTCTTGGTCTGGTATCGTCAATTAGTGCAATTCCCTTCGCACCACGATTGACCCATCGGTTCATTTTCTTATTCCATAACTCCAACGAAGCACAAGCTGTCGCATCTGGGCGCTGTGCATGGATTAAAAGTGTATCAGAAAAGGAATATCGGTACAGCCTTGCTGCTGTGTTCAGATACTTCATCCAGTTGCGAGGGGAGCTGCTGACAATTTTTGCTTCATACTCCGCAAGCTTATAGATTTCATTTATCATTGCCATATTTAACCCTCCATATAGAATACCATTCTTGTATTCTATGTTTGTTTACAGTTTTTTGAATACAAGAATGGTAAGTTTCTCATTCTGTTTCTTTCCCAGATTTTCTACTTCCTTTTTTCTTAGGAAATTCCAAGCTGAAACTGGCACGTCCGTCCTTTATCTCCATCAATAGATCCGCTGCAAAGGTTTTCCCTGTTTTTTGAGAATATAAATCTTTCACATAAGTACGCCCCTTCTCCAATAAATCCACCGCCATTTTTTTATCCACCAGTTTATTCATACTGGATAGATAGTGGGTTTCTTTCCATAAGGAAAAGGAACATTTCCGACTATTACAGTAAAAATTCTTTTTCCCTTCATATACAGAATTTCCGCATATAGGACAAAAGCCAATACTTTGTTTCTGACAGAAACGGCTCTGTTCTTCCCCTGATATGGCATTGCATTCTGTAATCATCACATCAATCAGGTCTGTAATTTCCTGCAAAAACCTATGGCTGTCCATCTGCCCTTTCTCCATTAAAAGCAGTTTATTCTCCCATTCCGCAGTCATAGTGGCAGATTTCAGGTAATCTGGTAATATCGCAATTAATTCCTTCCCATCTGCAGTTGGTAGAATTTGCTTTCCGCTCCGTTTTGCATAGCCAGAGGAAATCAGTTTTTCTAAGATGAATGCTCTAGTTGCCGGAGTGCCAAGCCCTTTTTTCTCTGTGCCTTCCTCAAAATCTTGATTTCCTGCCCGCTCCATTGCTGCCAGTAACGTATCTTCACTATATGGTTTTACAGGGGAGGTATAATGTTTGCTTCTTTTGGTCTGAACTTTTGCAATCTCCATTCCCTCATGCATTCCTTCCAGAATAGATGTCATATCATCTGCATTATTTTTATTCGCTGTCTTCCCTTTTTGTATAGTATTACGGAAGGTTTCTTCAATCCCTTGAAAACCAGACTGGATAATGGCTTTTCCTTTTGCTGAAAATTCATTCCCCTCACAAAGCACTGTAATTTTCGTTTCCTCATAAATACATTCTTCTGAAACTGCCTGTGCTATACGCTGCCCGATTAGATAAAAGAGATTACGTTGACGCTCCGACAATTCCCCAAAATCCTGTTTCAATGCCTCCTTCGTTGGCAGCAACGCATGGTGGTCGGAAACTTTATCATTATTGATAATCCGTTCCACATTGCTCCCAATAGAATCTTTCTGTAAAAATGGCAGTAATTTCGGCAACAGCAACAGTAATTCTAAAGTCATCTGTTCCATGTCATCTGTAATGTACTGGCTATCCGTTCGGGGATAAGTGACTAACCTTGCCTCATACAATTCTTGCAATTCCCGCAGCGTTTCCTGCGCCGTATACCCAAAGAAACGGTTTGCTTCTCTCTGCAATGTAGTAAGGTCATAGAGTTTTGGTGGTTGGTTCTTTTTTTTGATTTTTTCTACTTTAGTAATGACTGCTGTTTTTCCATTGTACTCTTTAGCTAGAGCAATACTTTCTGCTTCATCTCTAATATTTTCCGATATGGCACGAATCCCATCCCCTTCAATTGCCACTTTGTAATAGGCTTCCTTTACAAACCCGTCAATGGCATTCTGCCGTTCCACCAGCATCGCCAGTGTTGGCGTCTGGACACGCCCAATGGTCAACCGTTTATAATATTTTGTGGTAAATGCCCTGGTTGCGTTCATCCCAATTAACCAATCTGCTTTTGCCCTACATATGGAGGCTTCACAGAGGTTATTGTATTCCTCTCCATCTTTCAGATTAGCAAACCCTTCCCGGATTGCGCCATCCTCCATAGAGCTGATCCACAGCCGCTTGATCGGGATTTTACTGCCTGACAGGTCATAAACACGCTTGAAGATCAGTTCCCCTTCCCGACCTGCGTCACATGCATTAATCACATAATCTATGTCACTTCTGTTCAGCAGCTTTTTCAGGACATCAAACTGCTTTTTCTTATCTTTCACAACAGATAATTTCCATTTTTCTGGCACAATAGGAAGGTCTGCAAACTCCCATTTTTCATATCTGGAATCATAAAATTCTGGAAAAACATACTCCGCAAGATGCCCTAGGCACCAGCTTACAATACAGTCTTTTCCCAATAAATAACCGTCTTCCCGTTCCTTAGCAGAAAGAATCCTAGCTAAATTCTGTGATACGCTCGGTTTTTCCGCGATTACCAAAAACATTATTCTTCCTCCTCTTCTTCATTAGAATCATCTTGATCTTCATTGACATATGTTCCTTCATCATAAAATTCCAGATCCTCACCGTCTGTTTCGTCTTCGTCCCGTTTTGGTTTCAAAACTTTAAAGTAGAAATAACTGCCAATACCGCCAGCTAAAATTGCTATTACTAAAAGCAAAACACTAGCACTCGTTCCATCTTTCTGTTCTGTTGTTTCTTCTATTTTTGTTTCATCTTGCACAGTTGGTTTTTCTATCTCTGGGATAACTACAGAAGGCTGCTCCTGTTCTGGTTTCTTTTCTGTTTTCTCAATAAATTCTGCTAGGTCACTTTCATCAATCATGGACAGCATATAGACATTTTCCGTATTGTTAGAGCGATCTAATACCATAAAAAAAGTATTACCATTCTTTGTCTGGATGGTTAAGAACTGCTTACTTTCATCATCTGTTAGGTCATCCACCAACTGTCCATTTCCTGGAACAGAAAAAGTTGTACCCTGTACTTTTTCAGGCTTTTTTTCTTGTTCCGTTCCTTCCTCATTTGAGGGTTCTTCTGTAACAGGCACATTTTCCGTATTTTCTGTTTCTACACTAATATTTCCGGTGATTCTCCCTGTGTTTGAGTTATCTGTCTCTGTCTGTTTCGTCTCCCCTGTATTGGCAAATGTGGGAATGACTGCAGAAAACAACATTCCTACAACCATCGTAAACACCATCAGATACTTTTTAATTTTCGCTTTCATTATTCAAATCCTCGCTTTCCGCTGTTATAACTCTTCATCAAATCATGTTCCGCAGATAATCCTTCTGCCATATCCGCTGACATTCTTGTCTGATTCTCTGTTATTTCTGCTGGGTTCTTTGTTTCCATATTTTCCTTGTTGTCTGATTCACTCATAGTTTGCTGCCTTTCCGAAAGTATGAATGTACCATTTTGTACGCCCTCCAGAACAGATAATAATTCCCTGCTTCCAAGCCGCATAGAACGGATGCTTTTTATAATCTCCGCATCCTCTAACATCTCTTTCTGAATATTTAATTCCTCCAAATGTTCCTTCCATGTAGCAATCTTTTCTTCCGTTTTCTGGATTTCGTCTAAGACACGATGTAGTTTTTTATTCATTTAATCACCTCATCTCTTTTTATATTTGATTCACTTTTTTATCAGGTATTCAAACTCCAGTTGTTTTTCACAAATTCCACTGCAAATATAACCGCTCTGAAACGGCACGCCCTGGAGACACGTCTTACGTTCTGTTATATAATTTACTCTTGGGCTGAGCCAGAGCATTTCCACTTTATGCTCTTTAAACATCTGGAAGCGTTCTTTACTGTCAAATATCCCTTGAAAATTTATTAGCATCGCAAAAGGCTTACCGATTTCATACAACCGTTTTAAAATCTCATTTTTTAAACTGTATGGAGGATTGCTGACAATATAATCACATTCTGGAACATTAACATGAAAGAAATCCTGTCCTGTTTGGATATGTCCATAAACCACACGGAACTCATGTTGGACAAGCACTTTCACAAACGCACTGTCCTTGGTATCAAACGGACACCACACCTTAGAACCCGCTTTTAGACGTTTCACGATTGGGTAAACTGCATATGCAGGCGTGTAATATTCATCATTTTTGTTAAATTGGTATTGTATTTGTGCCATATCATCCTCCTATCCATCTAAGGCAATCTTCCAAATGCAAGGAAGTGTTGCTGCCAGTATGGGGAGCTGATAGTTGTATATTGGATGGGGTTGCCACAGTGGATCATTATATTCTCACCCACATAAATCCCCACATGGCTTGCACCAGATGTTGGATAGGTATTCTGGAAAAATATCAGATCTCCAGGCTTTGCTTCTGTCGGCGATACATATGCGCAACACCCATGAAGCCCTTCCGCTGTCTGCCTTCCTATGTTCCATCCATTCCCGCAGTTGTTGAGCACCCAGCTAACAAAACCAGAGCAGTCAAATCCTGTACTTGGTGAAGTACCTCCCCATACATAAGGATGTCCTAAATATTTTTCTGCCTCATGGATTATCCTTGCGAACTTTTCATCCGACAATGCCTCAGATGGAATCTCATATCCAAACCCATTCGCATCATCAAGCAGACTCCCTATATCAAATAAATAATTTCGATTGCCGTAAGTCGCATTGTAAAGCTCATACTGTTTTTCCTCATTTTCATTCATCCGGCTTCGCAGCACTATATCTAAGTTATGGTTTGTCAGCTTTACTTCCATGCGATTGACTACCTCCGTCGTAGTCACTTCCACTTCCTGATTCCCATTATCATCTGCAATAAACGCTTCCCATGTCTGATGTCCGTGGGCAGATGCAGCGGAATGGCTGTCATAGTAAACATCAAACTGTACCCCATACCGAGCAAATCCGCCTGTGTCCTCCACCACATATTCCACGCCGTTCATCACAACCTTCGTCCCCATCGGCACAAAGGGATTAGCGGCGTCCACCGCTATTGTATGGTTTGCCGTAGGATATGCGCCGCTGGCTGTTGCCCCACCTGCCCATGAACCACAGCAGATGGAACAATTACAATACCCACTCGTTACCACCTTCCCCAGAGATTCTCCCACACGCACCGTCTTTGTTTCGGTCACTGTATTGTTGGCTTCATCCACATACAAGCTGTACTGTTCCCGAAAAATTTCTTCCACTTCGTTCGCTACTTGACTGTAAGTAAATTCCCCATATTTCGCAGTAAAATAGGAAATCAGATGGTAAGGATTGTGGGTAATCTCGTCTATCTGGTATCGGTATTCGTCATACCCCGGGTGGGTGGATTCCATATTGTTAATCTGATGGTTTAAATCTTCCTCCAGTGCTGCATACGCATGTTCCGTTTCATAAATATCTTCATCCGTACTGGGGTAAGTGGAGCCGATAACACTGGAAGATGCGCCCTCGATCACGGCACTGCAGCTTGACAAGCCTGCCAATAGCATTAAAAAAAGCAGCCCTATGACTGCCGCTACCATAAATATCCCTTTATTATTTTTTACCACGGATGCTGCCGTGTTTTTTACTTTGTCAAATACAGATTGCGTGGCTTTCGCTGCCTTCCCTGTTGTTTTCTCACCTCTCTTTGCCGCCTGATAAGATCTTTTGATTTGCTGTTTCTGCCAGAACCTTTTTCTAATAGTTTTCTCTGCATGTTCCGCTTCTGCTAATTGCTTTCCCACAAATTTTGCTGTTTCCTGTGAGGATTCAAACTGCAGACGGCTTTTTAAGCCTTCCTCTGCCGGGGATGTCCGCCATCGGGAGAGCTTTCTCTGCACCATCCGGCGGGAGGAACGCATGGCATATCGCAAAGAATGTTCAGCCATTACTTCGGCCCGGTGTGCGCCCTCTGTTGCTGAATTATCCTGCTCCGCTTCATGCACCTTCCCATGTGCATAGGCTGACACAGAATGGGATGCCGCAGACACAGCTTTTTTACCGATTTCCGTGCCTACCCCATGTACCATACTGCTTTCATCATCACCAAAGGAAAGTCGGGATTTCTGATTTTTCTGTTCCTTATGTAGTTGCTTTTGTTTCTGTTTTTTCTTAATATTTTCACGGGCAGAATCTAAAGTTTCCCCAACATTCCCCGGAGCCTCCCTGTAACGGGCATCCTTTTCCACGAAATCTTTGCTGCCATCTTCACTTTTTGTCTGCGCCTGCTGTTCCTCTCCTTTTTTGAAATGTGATTGCACCAGCTTTTTCTTTCGGCTATGATTTGTTTCTACCACAGCCTCCACATAGCTCCTTCCACTGGACGAATGCCCCCGAATACTTCCTATGCGTGAGGAATGTTCTGACAATTGCCGGACTGTTTTTGTTTCTGGAACTTCCAGTTCCGTATACCCACTATTGCTTGTCTCCTGTACAGAATGTATGCTATTTTCTAATAAAGGTTGTATGGGCAATTCAGATACTGACTCTCCTATTATTTCAGGCATAGTATTCTTTATCTGTGCTTCATAAAGTGGCTGCCTTTTTGCGGATTGCCTTTTTCGTTGGCTCTTCTTTGTGGGTATTTCCGTATCGTGATAAATACTGCCCTTCTGCTCTCGGCTTTTGGTGTATACGTTTTTCCTTTGGAAATTGACAGAATCTGTCGTCTGTCTGGGCAGTGTCAGGCTATCTATCTCCCTCTGGCTTACCCGAACGGAATCTTTCTTTTGTAGATTCTCTTTCACCAGACCATTGCGGCTCATTTTGTTGACTGTCTTATCTCTTGCTTTATATTCATGCTTCTGCATATTGCTATTCCTTTCATTTCCTATCTTTGCGACACAGTGTCGTAAAGTATATAAATCTGTTTCTTACTGGTTGATCTTCTTTGCCATTATCACAATCCTTCCATTCTTTTGGGAATATTCACAAGTAGATAGTGTCAGTAGCTTATCCCCGAAAACTGCTGACCTTCCTGTATGGTAAAGTGCACGCTCCTCGACTGCTCTGATGTATTCCCAGAAATCCCTCGCATCCTCTGCCTTTGTAAATGTATAATAGGGAAAATCGTTTCCTGTATATACTGGCGTACAAAGCACTGCAAAAATCTCATAGATTTCCTCACCCTGTAACGTGTTGTAAGAAATCAGCGGATGTTCTAGATAAAATGCGCTGTCCTTATATTGTTCTAGCGTCGCAAACATTTTCCCGCTGTTCATATGGTGTCCGTAGATAATTAGATTATCGCTTGTATCTGGATTACACAGCTCAGAAAGGAACAAACTGCCATTTGCGGAATACTCCCTATAAAAATCCCGATGAAGATAGTAGTTTTCTTCTGATGGATGGTACATAACCGGATAATCAACCGCTGTCCCTTCTATCTGAATCCATCCGATACAGTCTGGATTTTCTCTGTGCAGTGCAAGCAGTCCCAGATGAACGGATGGGGAAGCCAACCCTCCGTCCATATTCCTATCACCATCACCGACCTTTTCCTCTGATATTTCTGTTGCTTCCCCATTTTCAAAATCCTCATAGATTTTCTTCAGCTGATTCAGCAACACATCATCCTTTCGTTCCTGAAGAAACATATCTGCTAAGAAATATCCGCTGACACTCAATAAGATTATAGAACAGATTAGTATCATCCCTGCAATCCATTGTTTCATGTTTCGCCTTTCTGCTCTCTGACAGACGGTTTTTCTTGGATTTTCTCAATCTCAGAAGGTTTCGTTGTCATCAAAGTATAAAGGCGCAATGAACGGTCAAATTTGTCTTTAAAAGGGATAATGGTACTCCCTAGAAGATTAATCCCTCACCCTCCCCACTATTCGTCACATAAGACAACTGATGCGGGGAGATATTGAGCTGTTTTGCTAAAATCTGCCTGTCCCCTGCCGCCTGGTTCAACATGTAGATAAAGTCCGAGTTTTCAAAGATATTCTCAATTTCCCGACTTGACAGCAAATCTTTAATGTTCTGTGTAATGCCTGTCGGAATACCGCCCCATTTTCGGAAACGCTTCCAGATTTCCACTGAATATGCCGCCGTCTGTTCTTCTTTTAAAAGCAATAGCGATAGGTAATCCTTTGATGTTATCTCCGGATTTTCCCCCGCTCTAAACCGGACGTGAACCCTTTCGATTCATCCGGCTTGCCATCAAGGTCTTAGATTGCGTTACATTTCAGACAACTCTCAACTTTTGCAAGGCTTCTAAATTTCTCCAGCTTCTTCAACTGTTTGGCATCAAGGTTCAGTTTTTCAAGGTATTTCCTGATTGTTTCCGGGTTTGTTGCGTGTATCAGGCGGTGGACATCTTCACTGACGATAGCCAGATTCTTATATTCGTCCGTTCCTCCAAGATATTTCGGTAACTTGTGGTGGCAGTGGATTTCATTTCTTTCAAGTTTCCTGCCAGTTACCGCACATTTTCCGTATTGGGCGCAATAAAGCGATATGCGGTTATCATTGTAAGCCGCTGTCCGGTATGGGATTGGGTTACGCATGAGATAGTGCATGATACCTGTATCTATGCTTTTCCCCAGCATTTTGTGGACTGCCTCACGTCCTTCGGGCGTGTAGCTGTTCGTTATGCACCGCTTCATCATGGGATTCCTGTGTTTCACATACCCAATCGGTGCAAGCGCATATCCCCGGACAAACTTTAGCTGTTCGCTATCGCCGTAACGCTCCTTGATATAATCAGGAATTACATATCCAAGTTTTCGCTTTCTTACCTGTTTTACAGTTTTCAGACGCTTTTTCAACCTTGCGTTCAGGCTCTTATGGACTGAAAAGGCCAGTGTATGGAAGTCATGGCAGATAAAAGTTGCCATGCTGTAATAATTGTGGACACCTATAACGTAGGAATTAAAACGGGCTACCGCCGCATGTTCCGCACGTTTTCCGTGTCCGGGAAATTCAATGTCGTGTATCAGCCTTTTCATATCTGATTTGATTTTACCAAGTGATTTCTCCCTGATATGGCTCTCCACTACATATTTGGGGCTGTGTTCACTGCCGTGGTTTGTCGCCTTAATACGCAAACCGAGAAACTCCGAATACGTCTCTTTCAGGTTTACGATTTTGGATTTTTCAGGGCTTATAGAAAGCCCCAGCCGGCCCTTTAGCCAGCCCTCCACCGCATAAAACAGTTTCTGTGCCTGCTGGTAACTTTTCACAAACAGCTTAAAATCATCAGCATACCGTACACAGGTAACTTCTTTCAGCCGTGTGTAGTCCCGGAGCATTTTATATTTATTTCCTTTATTTTCCGTCCCGTTATAATTCGTCCCGGTGGCATACTTCTTCCGGGTGGGGAAGTCCTCCCACTGGCTGGCTATCCACCAGTCCAGCTCATTCAGCACGATATTTGACAGGAGCGGCGAAATGATGCCGCCCTGCGGCGTGCCTTTCTCCGGGAAGCCTATCCCCGCAACCTCCGCTTTCAGCATTGCCGATATGATACTCAGCAGCTTTTTGTCACGGATTCCCATTGCCCACATCTGCCTTAACAGCTTGCCGTGGTTTACATTATCGAAAAATCCTTTGATGTCAATATCCACAACATAATAATAATGCGATAGCTGTATGTTCTTATAAACCAGCGCCACAGCGTGTTCCTGGCTTCTGTTTGGGCGGAACCCATAACTGTGGTCATGGAACTTTGCTTCGCAGATTGGTTCAAGAACCTGTAACACGCATTGCTGTATCAGGCGGTCGAGTATAGTGGGTATCCCAAGCGGACGCTTTTTCGTTGGGTCACTGCCTTTTGGGATTTCTACACGCAGGACGCTTTGCGGCTTATACCAGCCCAGCTTTTTCTGAACCAGCGCAACCAGCTTTTCATCAGGGAGATTCTCTAAATCCTTGATTGTCCTTCCGTCCGTGCCAGCGGTCTTGCTCCCGTGGTTTGCCTTGATGTTGCGGTATGCCAGCCTTATATTCTCCGGCAGGGTAATAACCTCTACGAGATGTTTGAATACCCGTCCTTTCTGGCTGTCGGCATACAGCTTGTCCTGGATTCCCTGGAAGTCGTAATACTCCGCATGGCGCAGCTTTGATTTCTTCTTTGCCTTGTCTTTTGTTGCCATAGTCGGCCTTCTTTCCTTAGTGGATTTGGCCTTTCTTAGTCCTACCCGAACCTATGGAGTTTGTCTGTAACATAATTATTTCTTGCAATCTTACCCTGACTACAGCCCTTCCCTCCACCGCTTACTTTTTTCACGGCTTCACAGGTAACATGGCTGCTGTTTCCTCCCCGGTTAAGGAAAGTTATACCGCACCCCCGGTAAGTGGTGACACGGCTTTCCCTTCCAGCGCTTCCCTGCCCGCAATGGCTCCACGCCGGGGAATTTCCACGTTCCAATACTCCTATCCTTAATTTCAACCGCATTTAGGTTTCCCTTTAAGCCTGTGTGCTGGACGGTGCCTGTAACACCGCAGGGTAGTTCCTATTCACCAATCGTACTTTACCCCACACACGCCGCACTTGCGGCAGCGGCCTTTCTGACCGCTCGAATTTTAGACTTGTACATTCAGGATTTTGTCAGCATTAAGCATACTCGCCATATGCGGTTATGAACCCCCGGCCTATCACCCACGGCCACCTCTGGCTCGTCTTTGCCCTACCGTCTTTTACCTCGTGTAAGGCGGGTGTGTCCAGCCGACTTCAGCGTGCTGTGTCAGTCGCAGGGATTGCGCCCCGTTTCCTCCAACGCAGTATCAGGGGGAGCGTTTCAGGGCGTTACCCCTTCATTCCACTCCTCGGAGTATCAGTTAGAAAGGCTATACCTTTCCGTCACTTTTACCTCTTTGCAGGATTTTTCCCACGCAGAGTTTATATGCGACAACGTGTCGCTACACGATGGAACTCGTCAATATAGTATCTGGTGGACTTATGGGAAGCACGGTTGACAGTGACACGGTTCCATACTTGATCCTGGACAATCAACATCCCTAACTTTTTCAACTGTTTTCCCAAATCTTTAATATCAAAGCAGATGATACGGTTTTCTAATTCCACATTTGTCCTATGGTTAAATACTTTCAGGGAACCATTCACATAAATTTCTAGTGCTGTTGCAATCCGCTGTGCCTGTACTTCCTTTTGTTCTCGGAGACATTGATATAAATCTCCAAGCACTGGCATGTTCTCTGGGGTTGGATTTTCAAAATATTTCTGATACACAATCGGCAGACAACGGTCAATCACTGATTTTTCCTCCGCCTCAATGCCATTCCTTGCCCCTATAATTAATTCACACAGTGATAAGATAAAATCACTTTTAACACCCAAAGGGTTATCATCATCTGAATAGTCCATATTGATGTCCATCGGGTTAATATAGTCTTTGCTCATGGCAGAGATATGAATCACTTGCCCGCCTAATGCATGGACAAGGGGATAATAGTCGGCTAAGTCGGGGCGATTGCTCGCCCTTTCTCGCCTAAGAACCGTACATGAGCGTTTCCACTCATACGGCTCAAGCATTTCATCACTCTTTCGAGCGGCTCTCAAGATAGATTCGTTGGCAGTCAGCATGAACATACGCCATGTTAGCCACTTCCTCCTTGCCACCGCAGGACTTTGGTACTTTAAAGAAAATTTCCCTCTCGTCCGAAATATCCAGTGGCATTCCACAGTGATAGCAACGGCCATTTTGATTCTTCCAGATTAGTTTGAATCTTCCTGAAAGTTTCTTCATTCCCTGATTAAACTTGCGTTGCTTGAAATACTCCGTATCAAGGAACGGATTGGCTGCTTCCCTTACTTTTGTATGACGGACAATCGGCGTATGGTCTACCCGTATCAGCTCTTTTGTGTCCGTAGAGAATACCCAATTCTGGTTGCCCCTGCGGTGCCAATACTTTGTGGAAACCCACCATTGCCCTTTCTTCGGATGCCGTCTTTTCGCCCATCTCCACAATAACTCATAGAGAATATAGTCCAGATGTGCAAACGCTTCTGCCGCACACACAGACTGGTGGTAATTCGTCCATCCTCGGATTTGTTGGTTCAGTTTCATAATCAGCACATCCTGATTCCATGCTTTCCCACGTTTCAGTATCGTGTCAGATAAATTCCTCACGATTGCCTGTATGGATTTCTTTGACGGCTTCACAATCAGCTTTCCCTTGAATTTTCGGAATGTCCAGCCTAACATATCGAATCCGTCGTTGATGTGGGTAATCACCGTCTTTTCTTCTGACAGTTCCAGCCCCCGTGTTTTCAGAAATTCACGGATTAACCCTTTGACTTCCTCCGCAATCTCTTTTGTTGCCGCCGTGACTATAAAATCATCAGCATAACGCACAAGGTTGACTTTGCTCTTGTTGTGGACAAAGGCGCTCACTTTCCCCTTTGCACTTAAGTCAAAGCGGTTTATGAGTATTTCCTGCATACCGTCCAGTGCCATGTTCGCAAGAATCGGCGAGATAACGCCGCCTTGCGGAGTGCCGTCCTCTGTCGGGAACAGCTCACCTTTGAAAATAAATCCTGCTTTCAGGAATTGTTTCAAGATAGATTTGTCCATAGGGATATTCTCTATCAGCCATTCATGGCTGATGTTGTCAAAACATCCTTTGATGTCGCCCTCTAAAACCCATTCGGGCGATACTTTGCGTGACAGTGCCGCAAAAATATATTCGCAAGCGTCCTGACAGCACCGCCCTTTTCTGAAACCAAATGATTTCATGTCGGCGGTTGTTTCTGCCACTGGCTCTAATGCAAGAGCGTACAACGCCTGCATTGCCCTGTCATACATAGTTGGAATCCCTAACGGACGTTTCTTTTTCTTATCTTTCTTCTCAATATAGACACGTCTTAACGGCTTTGCTTTGTAGCCTTTGTCTGTCAATGACATGACAGCCCTCATCTTCATTGCAGGTGTTGACCAGATTTCTCCGTCCACCCCTGCGGTTTTCTTTCCTTTGTTTGTGGTCACACGCCTTACGGCGAGTGCTTTTGCATAGAACGAGTGCGCCAGTAGATACTGAAGCCGCTTCACTGTGTTCCATTTCTTTTCCTGAGTTGCCTTGACAATCCTGACTTGCAGCCTATTAACTTCCTGCTCCGCTTTCTTCCAGTCGATAGTTTTCCACTGCATGGAAAGCCGCTTGCTGTCCGATAATCTCTCAGAAACTGGCGTTTCCGTCGTTGAATTATTACCGTTCATAGGTTTACCTCCATTCTTTGCCATGAAATACTGTGGGATAAGTCTGCACCCTTTCGGGTCAGGGCAAATCTTGAACCCCTATGCCCCGCCATTACAGCAGAGCCGTTCGCTTTTTATCCCGTTCCTCTACCCTCTGTGCCATTTCTCTGCCTTACGGCTTCGATACCTTAAATATAAGGAACACATAGGGCTTACCAAGTTCCGCATAATAAATAATTGTGAATGCCTTAGACGCCATCTTTGAGCCGGGAGGAATCACGTCCATTTGTTACGGTGTTGAGAAAGTCACCGCAACCACCTCCGCACCTTTTGGTGTAAGTGTATCAGCCTTATTTCACTTATTCCCTGTAACGACTCTTACAATGGTTCACATTACATTCGTCATAGCACTCTTATCCTAACAGTACGCCCGACTTAGGCTGTCAGGTTTCCCATATTGTCCCACAAGCTTTCTACCTGAACGTTACCATTCACGCAGATTGTGGTAGGATTACCCCAAATGGATAGGGTAGCTGACGACCAGCAATTTATTATGCGACTTCTTGTCGCACTTCTCCCTCCGGGTCACAGACGATCACATCGTCCCCTGTCATAAGGAAACAGGATAAAATCTCCCTCTTTGCGGAGAAAGACTTCCCGGAGCCGGGTGTGCCGAGGATTACCCCGTTTGGCGTTCGGAGCTTCTTCCTGTCTGCCATAATCATGTTGTTGCTTAATGCGTTTAAACCATAATATAACGATTCCCCGTCCATAAATAATTCCTGCGTGGTAAACGGAACAAAAATCGCTGTGGATGTGGTAGTCAGCGCACGTTTAATAGGAACCAGATTCATCCCCAATGGAACACTGCTCATCAATCCTTGCTCTTGCATATAGTCTAACCGGCGTAACGAACAGTTATATTTCTGTGCAATGCCCGCTGTCTGGAATATGGCATTATCCAGTTCCTGTTTTGTCTTTGCAGTATTTAAAAACAACACAGTTACAAGGAACATCCGCTCATTCCTTGACTGCAAATCCTCTAAAAGCCGCCTTGCCTCTCCTCCGTAGGTATTAAGGTCAGAAGGGATGATGTCCATATCATACCCTGAGCGCACCGCTTTTTTCTGTTCCTCAATTTTCATCCGATTAATATCTGTCACCTTGCTTTTTACCAGCTTGATTGCTTTCATCTGGTCTAAGGACTGGATGTGGAGGTTTACAAGCAGATTTCTGTCCATATCCAGAAACTCTGCAAGCATTTTGTCCGTCAACTCTGGAGCTAGTATCTGAAGGTAGGATGCCGCACCAAGGGTATCTCCCATCTGAAAATCCTTCCCATTTTTAAAGACAAAACTGGTAGGGGCAATGAAATCCTTTGTTCTCATTCCAGTACGCAGTACATTGTCATAGGAAAACTGAAATGGGGTTTTTTCCTCTGGATTAAAAGTTTCATACAACACTTGTAGGCGTTCCTCCCCACTCAAAGGATAGGCGGACACCCCAAGCACCTTGAAGTTATTCAATATATCTGCTTCAATTCGTTCCAGCTTCGGCTTTGCTTCCCGGATGTTGTTTGCTTCAATTCCGAATGTAATATATTTGGTACGTACAAGACCGTTGTTGCCCTTTGCAAGCTGGTTTTTTAGCATCTGTGCGTATTCCATCCGCACATCGTCAAAATCGTCATTCTGTGGCTTAATCTGGATGATAGATTCAAACTCTTTCATGTTGCTGTGATGATTGACAAAGGACAACTGGAAATGAATAGTACTGTCAAAATAGTTGAGGAAATCGCACCAGTTCTCAAAAATGGCGTTCTTGTCCTCATTCTGCGCCAACTGATAATTGATGTCATAAAAACGGATGGTTTTGGAATAATATTTATCCTGCACCTTGCAGATCCCATCCTTCGCCATTTCCCGATAGGGAATCGACTGCTGTGCGGAAATCTGTTTTTCCTTTGCTTTCTTTGATTTTGCTTTATCTCCTTCAATATATGCTGCCACATTACCTGTATCAGATTTTTGTACTGCTGATATGGGATGTGTTTTCTTCTTAACAACCGCTTTCTTTTTTTTCGCTTTCTGCCTTGCTGCTTCTTTCTTTGCCGCTTTTTCCGCTTCGCGGGCAGCTTTCAATTCTGCTTTCCGGTCTGCTTCCTCCTGGATCTTCTTTAACTTTTTTGCCTCCTTCGCTGCTTTCTCCATCGCCTTTTTCTCACGATGGGTGAGTTTCCTTTGAACTCCTATACTGCCGTCTGTCCCAGAATTAGCTGGATTGTTATCAAAATCTATATAGTCATCCTCCAGCTCGTTCAGACAGTCATCCAGGTTAATTGCGCCTTCTTTGCCCGTCACCCGAACCGGCTGTCTACTTTCTCTTTTTCTTCCCACGCTTTCTTCCCCCTTTCTTCTGTTTTGGTACTATTTTTCTTTTCTCAACTTCATAAATATTTTTTATCTCATACCTTCGGACTGCCGGCTTTTTCAGCTTCACGTTGATAATATTCAGAAGAATCTTTTCTAACGGCATCCCGTTTTTCTCATACATTGCGAATAAAAATGCAGGAAGCATTAACAGAACCATGCCTGTTGCTGCATTACTTGTTCCGATATATTTTTTCGTGAGGAAATAAAAAGGCAGCCCCACAGCCGCCGCAATCACAAGGCAGACAAGCTGCCTCTTTGTAAGGTTCAAAACCACCTTATTCTTAATTTTCGTCAAATCTTTTGGCACAGATACAAATGCCATTTAAATAGCCTCCTTCTTCCCAGCGGCATAATCCGCAAAATCCTTTACTGTATAAAATATTCGTTTGTTGTTCACCCAACGTTGAAGTTGTCGAGTAATCTTTGGCGCATTGGGGCGGTTATAGACCATTACATACGGGGAGAATCCCATATCACGCAAAGTTTCCACACGATATAAATCCTGTGTATGGCTGCTCCCATAATTAGTAAGCACATAGACCTGTCGTTTTCGCTTGTCTTTTACTGTTGTTAGTTCCAAAAATCTCTGGAAATATCCCGTCAAATCCTCATTGGGATTATCCCATGCAAAATGTATCGTTTTTGTGCGAACTTTATTCAACAGGGAAACATTATCAGAATTTATCAGGCGAATATCTAATCCCTGAGAAAAATCCACCCATGCACAGCTTTCTGCAAGCTGCAGTATCAGCTTTTCATGTTCTGGGCAAGCAAGGAGATTCGCATCCATCAATTTTATCTCTCTCTGTCCATTCCAAAATTCAGATAAGTCGGAAACTTGTACGCTCCTTCTCCCTTCTTTGTTGCTGACAATGCAAAATCCACAGTTTCGGGGGCACCCACGGCTTAAAAAGCCATATGCTGTATTAGGAAACTGTGGATATAACCCATAATCAGGATAACTATGCTCTATGGCATTCGGCAGATTTTCCGTCAATCCATAGCCTGTACCGCCCATGATTACTTTCCCAGCGTTTTCTATAACAATCGTATCTTTGGAATAGGTGTCTGTAAACACTCTACTTTTATAAACTACATCATACCTACCTTCCGGTTTCCACCATTCCACAGAATCTCCTTTTGCCTTATGGTAAGCCGATAACTTCATCAAGCACAGATTTGGCCAGTTATGAGAATCTACGTCTATTAGTCCAATTTTCAAAAATCCTCCCTCCTAGTGCGCATTAAATATTGCCTTACTTAAACCACTTGTTTTCATCAAACTAAAACAGAGTATTACAGTATATGCCGCCACCCCGAACAATGCAGAATGCATATTGTCTGAAATCTGGATGGTTGACACTAGCACCGCATAAATGCCAACACACACCATCATAAAGAACCCCTGGAACCCAAGCGCCAGAAGTCCACGGAAATAATTGTTCCCTACCTGTCCCCATTCCCGATTAGAGAATGTGGCGAAAGGGATTGGTGCAACCGAAGTGTAAACGTAGATCTCTATCATACGCCCGTACAGAAGCACTGTAATCACTACGGACATAATCTTCATGCATAGGCTGACCAGCATGGTTTCCAAAGCCAGCATCACAAGCTCCCCGATTTCCATTGATTCCATAGCAGTTTCCATCGCTTCTATCATAGAATCTATATTGATGGCGGTCTGGGCATTGATAACGCCGCTTGCGGCACTCACCACATGCTGCCCCACATCAAAGACCGCCATCGTTATGGTAAAGGTATGGCTGACCAGATACACAGCCATCCACATCTTGAAGAAATACTTAAAAAACATCCAAGTATCTATTTCATGCATACTGTTTTTCTCGGTCAGCATGGAAATCAGCTCATAGCAGAGAACGAACGTAATAATCATACCTGCAATCGGCACAATCACCGAATTTGAAAGATTTTGTATCAGGTTGAAAATGCTCCCGTTCCATCCCTGCGGCGTCTGTCCAACCTGTGTGGCAATCTCCCCAGTTTTTTCGTTGACATCTGTGAACATTGTTGTCAGGTTGGACGTTACCATCCCGGTCAAAAGCTCCCTTATCCACTCCTCGATTGCCTCAAAAATGCCATCGAACATGAATGAATCCCCTTTCCGCCATTAATTGAATAAATTACCAAGAAGAGGAACCAATTGAGTACCAATAAGGACAACTCCACCTCCAGCCATAAGCTGTTTGATACCCTGACTTTTTGCTCCTGGGTTGTCGTTTCCGTAACCTTCCAGGAGGTTAATCACACCCCACACTGCAAGTCCAGCACCGATGGCTACGACCAATGTCTGTAAAATGTTGATTGCTGATGTAAAAAATGCCATCTTTCTACCTGAAACCAAAACCAGAAATGGATGAAATTTACATCTTCCATCCTGCACAAACAAAAAACCGCCAGTATCTACTGACGGTTCGCCCTTTCCAATTTGGTTTATCCTTTCTTTTTTATTTTTGTATTATGTTTTTGTGCAATGGGCTGTGTCCAGCTCACCACAGGCTCTGCCCGAATAGGTGGCAGAATATGTTCCTGTTGCATTGCCTTAATAATGAAAGCCATTATCTCCCCTTTCTGCCTTTACGACACCATGTCGCAAACTTTTTCCCCGTATGTTTCATAAATCTACATTGCATAAAAATCTACTTTACGACACGGTGTCGCAAACTTTCTCTGTTACGTTTAAAAATCCCTATGAATTTCACTTTACGACATCGTGTCGTAAAGTTCCTGCCTGCCAGATCTCAAAACTACGTTATTGCATGAAATTTACTTTGCGACATCGTGTCATAAAATTTTTTCCTGTTAAATTTCAAAAGAATATTTCTGTATGGAACCCACTTTGCGACATTGTGTCGCAAAGTCCCAGATTGACATACAGCAAAAAGAATAATTTCCCTGTCTATACCCCCTGCCGCTCATCATCTGCTGGTGCCATCATACCATCTGCAATTTCTTTACTCCCGTCTACTTCATATAAATCAAATTCCTCCTTCACCCTGATTTTTAACTGGTGTTTCATATAAGCCTCCACATCAAAGGCATTCTTCTTGTCATAATCTGATAACTGCTTATACCGTTTATGCCTGGTAATATCAAACTTATCACTCAGAAATGGGCGCACCCCACGGAGTTGTAGGATACATTTATTTCCATCCATGACGGCTAACTCATCCCTGCTCATTAACTCTATGCAACATTGTCAAGTGATGAGTTTATTTTTTCGCACAAAAAAAGCAGGGACTCTCTCGAATCTCTGCTCCATAGCTATTTTTTAAGAGGAAAGGCAATCAAACCTGTTTTCCAATATCTCTGAATGTAAAAATACCATCATAATCGCAGTTTAAAATATCAGCAATATCACACAGCTCTTTTTCAGTTAAATCATCCCTCCTAAGTTTATAATAAACCACATAATTGATAAACGTTAAGCAAATATCTCCAAAAGCGAATCTATTACTGTCTTTAAATTTGCAAATACTTTTGTCAATTCTTCATTTGGCATAGAACATAACGAATCACAAAATTTCATTTTTTGAAATTCTTTTTTAATAGTATCATCGCCATAATCTCCCTTTATCGTGCGAGATAAATAAAAAGAACTCACATCAATATCATCCAACACTAAAGCATTTTCAATCCCTTTTTTCATATCCTTTGAATTTGAAAATGTTGGCATAACTCGTATATATGCATTATTCTTCATACATTCCTGTCTTCCAGTATCACAATCAAATAAACATACATTCTTTTCCGAGAAATTTCTACCAACCAAGAACAAATATGCCTTATCTAAGGCTGTTTTACCTGTATTTTCTTCCTGTCCATTGTCTTTCTGATATCCAACCCATTTAAAAGAAAATGGCACATCATAACCAAATACTTCCAATGCTTTATTGAAATATCTTTCATCAGTTCTTCCCTCAAGATAAACTGTAGATTGTCTATTTTCAAACAAGGTTACATTAAAGGCTTCTTTGACCAATTCAACGGAAGAACATTTATAGTACTCTGGTTCATCCTTTATAATAATTTGTCCTTCTTCATTCCGCATTAATACAATGACTTTATCATTTTTACGATTTTCATTATGTATAATAAATGGTGAATGTGTTACAACAAACATCTGTGAAGTCTGTTCTTCAGCACTATTTGTAAATATGCTCCTGTAAAAATCCATTATTTTCATCTGCCATAAAGGATGAAGACTGATTTCTGGCTCATCTATAAAAGCAAACGCTCCGTTTAAGGCATTAATATCCCTAAGAAGAAAACAACCTCTATAAACAATCTGTTTCTCCCCAGAACTTAATGAATCAATGGGGATTAGTTCATCATTTTTCTTAAATAGAACAACTTTCTCCCCATTTTGATTATCTATTCCGCTATACTCAAGATTATCAAACATTTTTCGAAATGCATTTCTAAATCGATCCATCCTCTCATCAAGTGTCATATTTGCATATGGAATATTAGGATTTTCTCTTAATTTTCTCGCAATTTCTGCGTCATCCAGTGCCTGAATATCTATCAACAACTGGTTAATTATTGTTGGTAAATTGCTGTCTGAACGCTTACAACGGTATTGTTCATCCAATGTCATACTTGTAACTGTAGAAATTCCTTTAGAATGAAAATTAATATCCACATCCGAATAAATAGCAGCAAAAGCGGGAAGTTCAACATTGGTGCTGTTTCCGTCTTTATCGTAGCATGCTGTTGAATACATACTTTCGCTTTTTTTACTAATTTGTACAGTATATATTTTACCATCAATCTCATACTCAGTAATATTTGAAACAGGCAACTGCCCCGCCACAACCTTATATAATTCATCAATAATCGTACTTTTTCCACATCCATTTTCACCAGCAAAAATCACCGTATCGACAGCTTCTCCATCCATTCCAACAAAATCAAGTTCCATATTTTTAAGTATCGGATGATCAATAAATTTTATTTTTCTAACTTTGTACATATCAAAAACCTCTCTATATACCATTTAAAATATGTCATATTGTTTTGTTCTTACTCAATAGTTTAAGTAATTTATATGGCACAATTATCATAACATAATTCTTCAAATCTTACCATAATATGTGTTTAACTACAGTATTATTTTTATTCAAAAAGCAGAAACTCTCTTGAATTTCTGCTTTTTTCAGTTACATAAAACAATGTCCTATTATTTTACAATTCCCCAACAAAATTATATACAATCCGCACTTCCTGTGTCCTTACCCCGTCAATCTTCTCCGGTTTACCTATCAGTATGCGGTTAATCAGCCTGTTTAACACTGTTTCGTCAAGTTCCGTAATGGCGGCATACCGCTTTATTTCCTCCATAAACGTCCGCACATCGCCTTCGGAATGTTCCTCCTCACTGATAACCGCCGCTATTTCCTGCATACGGTTCTGGTTGTTTTCCTGCTCCTTTTCCATTGCGTCCGTCAGCTTCAGGAAACGTTTTTCCGTAAGTATCCCCTTTGCCTTGTCCGCATAAAGGCTGATAAAAGTATCGTCTATCTCCTGATTGCGCCCTGCAAGGCTCTCATATTCCCTTTTAAGGCTGTCAGTGTCGGCAAGGTACTGTTTTTCCATCCTTCGGCTTAAACGCCCGTAAAACGCTTCCCTGTCCTTTAACGCCATTGCCGCAACTTCCTGTATGTCGGCAAGCACAAGATTGTATAAATCCCTCGCTTCGATTTTATGGCTTGTGCAGGCATTTTTACCCAAACGGTTATATGTCTGGCAGATATAGTATGCCTTGTCTATCGGCTCACGTTCTTTCCCCGTCCTGCGGTCTTTGTCCGTCCTCCCGATTTTTTCATAACGTACCTGCATGGACTTCCCACAGGTAGCACAGTAGACAATGCCATGAAAAATATTATAATATGGGCAGTTATTACCCTTCATAATCGGCGGTCTGCGGTCTATGAGCTGCTGTACCTTTTCCCACTCCGCTTTGGGGATAATGGCTTCGTGGCAGTCCTCTATGACTTCCCTCTGCTCCCTCGGAATGATATTGTAGGTATTGGAGCGTATGCCCTTCTGGTGCGTCTTGCAGACAACATGTGCGCCCTTGTAAAATGGATTTCTCAAAATGGTTGATATGCGTGAGCCACTCCAAGCGTAATAATTCACATCACAGTCCGTTCCCGTCTGCATTCTTGTAATCGGTATTCGTTCCTCCATCAAAACCTTGCATATTTTCATGTTCCCAAACCCGTCAAGCGCAAGGTCATATATCCGCCTGATAATCGACGCAGTTTCCGGATCAATGATAAGGTGTCCGTTATCGTCCGGATCACGCATCAGACCAAGCGGCGGCTGCCCTCCGCAGAATTTCCCCTGCCTTGAGCGTGTCATGCGCCCCGCAAGCACCTTTTTTGAAATATCCCGGCTGTACATATCGTTCAGGATATTCTTAAACGGCGCAATATCCATTTCCTGCTTGTTCATGCTGTCATAATTGTCCGTAATGGCTATGTAACGTACATTGTGTTTTGGAAAGAACACTTCCATGTAGCTGCCGGACTCAATATAGTTGCGCCCAAGCCTTGAAAGGTCTTTGGTAATCACGCAGCTTATCTTTCCTGCTTCAATATCACTTATCATACGCCGGAATGCTGGACGGTTGAAGTTCCGCCCTGTGAAACCATCGTCCACATAATACTCGCAGTTGAACATGCCGTTCTTTTCTGCATAATCTTTCAGCAGTAACTTCTGATTGCTGATACTCATGCTCTCGTTGTCTTTGCCGTCTTCAAGGGATAAGCGGCAGTAGAGGGCAGTAAGTAATGGACCGGTAATCTTAGAATTGTTTTTCCTGTTCATAGGTTCTCTCCTTTATGAACAGGGACACGATACCATTATATTACCATGCCCCCGTTTTAATTTCAACATATTTTTCCAGGACTTGCCTGCCCCTTATTCAAAAAATGCGCCGCATTCCTTGAAATGTGTTCCTCCGTCTTTTTCTCTATAAGATGTTCAAAGGCTTCCTGCATGGTCTGCGTGCCGCCAAACTCCCTCGTCACAACAAACCTTGTCTGCGCCTTTTTCCCTTTTTTGTCCGTTTTCATTTCCCTGTCCATAATCATAAATCTGCCCCCTCAGCCTGCACCGTCTTATTCTCCATCATCAGTTCTTTAAGGCGTTCCTTTTTCTGCTGTGCCGCTGCCCTGCGGAAATCATCTCCCGTAAAGCGGACAGGCGTACACATCTCAAGCAGCCTGCCATAAATGCGTGCGTGGGGAACGTCCTTCGGGTTCTTTAGCTGCTCCGGCGTGAGATTTGTCGTTGCAATCAGCGGCTTTTTGCTGATATACCTGCTGTCAATCACGTTGTATACCTGTTCCAGTCCGTATTCCGTACCCCTCTCCATGCCGAAATCATCAAGAATAAGCAGGGGATAGGAGCAGAGCCTTACAATGTACTCATTTCTGTTTTCCGCCCCATAGAAAAGGTTGTTGAGTATCGTTGCAAAGTTCGTCATACAGACAGGTATTTCCCTCTCCATAAGGGCATTTGCGATACAGCCTGCAAAATAACTTTTCCCCGATCCGACATTCCCCCACAAGACCAGCCCGTGGTTCTCCGCTTTCATCTGCTCCCACAGTTCCACATAAGAGTGTGCTTTTTCCATCTGCGGGCATTTCCCGTTGTCGTTTTGAAAAGTCCAGTTCCGCATCGCCGGATTGGAAAAGCCTTCCCGTTTCATGCGCTCCACTTCGGCACTGTGTTTTTCATCCGCATCTTTTTTCTCACGTTTTTCACGTTCTGCCCTGCGGCAGTCACATTCAGAAGGGTGCCTGTCACGACCAAATAAAGCCCTGCCTTTAGGGAAATATGCCTCTTTAGGCTTGTGGCATTTCCCACAGTACAGTAAACCGTCCTCGCCCATGTAATCCTCCGGCTTCGGCGTGGTGTCCATCATCTGTAAAATCGTATCAGTCAAACCGTTCATAAGCTGTCCTCCTCACTGTATGAATAATCGGGGATTCCCTTTTTCAGTGCATTTCCTGTGACTGCTGCCTTTTCAGCGTCCTCCTGCGCCCATTTGTAAATCGTGGCGGCATGGTTATGGTACTGTTTGCCGCTTGAAGCAATATGTACGGATAAGCGGTCAATGTAATATTCCCATCTGCCGGGCAGTTCTGTTTTCAAAGCATCAAGTTCCGCATCAGAAAGGAGAACATTATGGAATCTCCCATAAGCGGCGGGGGCGGGCGTGTCTTTCTCTCCCTCTTTCTCTATCTCTTTATCTCTCTCTATCTCTAACTCTCTCTCTACGCTACAAACCTGTTTCAGATTGTTACCACCCGTTTCATCCGTGTTACATTGTAACAGCCTGTCATTTCCGGCAGCCTGTTTTTTCCTCTCCCTATGCTCCCTCACACGCATAGCTGAAGCCGTTTCAGAACCGATGATTGTCGGCACTTCTGTGAGCTGGTACTCGTCATCATCACCAATCTCTATCAGCCCGTGCCGCTGTAAAAATGCAAGCGTCAGCTTCACGTTTTCTGCGTCCTCGTCAAGCGCAAGGGCAATCTCTGAAGCGAAGTTGTCCTCCACACCCTCAAAGTAAAGTTTCCCCTCGTCCTTTAACGACAGCAGCATCATTTTCAGATAGATAATTGTGTGCGTATCACCGCCCGCTATGGAGCGCAGCTTCTTGATGCGCTTGTCTGAAAACCAGTCCGCTTTCAGTTTCAGCCAGTAATATCTCTTTGCCATAAATACCTCCTTAAACGCACAAAAAGGACAGCCCAGACTTTTCCCATAAGTCTGTGACTGCCCTTGCGCTGTGTTAATGAAAAATAATTCAAAATCCCTTGAAAACTTTCTGCAAACAATCGGGAAAGATTGCAGAAAAATATATTGGATTATGTATTCAGTTTTTAGTGTCAGCGTTCAAATGCCGCCTTAAATTTTCAGCTTGTCCGCACCATATTTGCGAATGATACGGAAAAGAATTTCTTTCTCTTTCCCCTCTGCTTTATCATATAAGCCGCATAAGGTTTTCTGTTCCGTCAGCGTGAGGGTATTGGTATAAGGCTTGTAATTTTCCGTGATGAAAACCCCGCCGCCCTCGCCCGGCTTTGTGTAGACAGGGTAATCAAAAGACAGTGCGATAACGTCATTCATTATCGTGCGCCTTGAAACATCCAGTTCCCATGCAAGCTCCCTCATTGTCGTATGCCCCCTGGCGGATAAAATGCTGATGATTTCCATTCTCCGGTGTGCAGTGTCCATGCCGCACCTCCCGTCATTTTCTATGTAAAACTTCCGCAGTACGGTCCAAATTCATGTATGATTGACAGGACAATCTTCCTGTCATCTGAACCACAGGTCACAGCAACTTTTTCCAAACATTCCAACTGTTCCTGCGTGAGCGAGTTCTGGTGCTGCGACACACCGCCCGCAAGGTAATAACCGCCGTCATATCCCTGCCGTGTAACCACGGGCAGTTCTTCGCCGATGATGTCAAAATCCCTGCGGATTGCTTTCCTGCCGACATGGTATATCTTCATTAATTCCGTTGTAGTCAGCTTTTTCCCCGACAGCAGCATATACTCAATCTCACGCCGCCGCTGGAATGTATTGTCCTTCATGTTTCACCTCCTCCCTCTGTTTAATTCCCTGTGGTTATTATAAAAAAAGTAATATTCCCTCTATGGCTACATTCTTCAAAAAAGTTTGATTATTTTTTCAAAAATGGTAAAAGTTATACCGACTTTTTTTGAACAAATCCCGTATTTATCAGCGTTGCCGAAAAAGTCGGTATAACGTCATAGCAAGCACTGCCTGTGTTCCCTCACAGACTGATTTTTTCCAATTTTCCAAATGACGGAAACTTGGAAAAAATGCTTGTAGGGGGAAGTTTCCCCCTAGCCCCCTCTGCGCTCAAAAATCCATGAAATGCCCTGCTGGAATTTCTCATTTTTTCACTCATTTTTCTGCACAAATATCCCCCATAACGGGATAGAAGATTGTGTAAAATACTTTCATCAATCCATTACAGAAAGGACACTAAAAATGGCAAACAGAGAACGCAAAAACGAGTTAAAAATCTATCTGAGTGACGATGAGCAGTATATCCTTGAGCAGAAGGTAAAAGCCTCCGGCATGAAAAGCAAATCCGCTTTCCTGCGCCGCCAGATTTTGTATGGTTTTGTTTATGACATTGACTATTCCGAACTTCGGGAATACAATGCCGCACTCGGAAAAATCGGCGGCAATCTGAACCAGATAGCAAAGCGCATGAACGCTACAGGAAACGTCTATGCCGCTGATGTAAAAGAGGTAAAGGAACTGATGAAAAAAGTGTGGGATACACAAAAAGCCATGCTCTCAAAACAGCCATACATGAAACAGTAAACCGTATCAAAATTTCTGCCACAAAACGGAACAGCAGCAGTCAAAGCGAAACTGCAATAACATCTAAAATCAGACAAATTTCACACCAACAAAAAAGGTGTACCGCAGGTAAGTTTCAACCTTCCTTGCAGTACACCTTGATGTGTATAACCATTCCGTATTTTTCGTTTTTTGCATATATACAGTTTTTGTTTTTTTCTAAACATGACCTGTCCCTCTCTGCCATCTTTTACAAAAAAAGAGAACAGCGTTTTATACTCAAATAAAACCACTATTCCCTAATTTATGAATTACATATTTATGTCATAAAGATTGCATTATCAACCACCATTAGCGTTTGTATTGAATATATAAAACTAATCTTATGACTTCTTTGTAAAATCTAAAAGCTATGTTTTGTATAATTTATGTAAAATTTGAATTTTTTAGGAAATCTGCATCACATCATTTTTATCCTCTTGCAAAAAAATCTGTATGATTGTTCCTTCTCCAGTGCTGCTCTGTAAGTCAATCTGACCATTCAAATACTGTACGGCGTGTTTTACAATAGAAAGTCCCAGCCCCGTTCCACCCGACTCTTTAGAACGGCTCTTATCCACTCTGTAAAACCTCTCAAATATCCTTGCCTGATGTTCCGCCGGAATGCCAATTCCTGAATCCTTTACAGAGATCACAGCCTGATTTTCCTCCCTGCTTACAGAAACCTCCACCATACCGCCATCTTTATTATATTTGACAGCATTATCGCAAAGATTAAATATAATTTCCGTCAATAACCGCCGGACACTTTTTATCCTGACTGTTTCCCCTGTCACAGCAATTTCAATATCCTTTATCGCTGCTATATCCGCCAGCCCCGCAGCCACATCCGTTGCAACCTCATATAAGTCAACATTTTCAAAAGGCATATCGCACCCCTCGTCTAATTGGGATAAACGGATAATATCATCAATCAATGTTACAAGCCGCCCTGCCTCTGTGCGGATATGCCCTACAAAACGTGCCATATCCTCCGGTTTTACAAGACCATTCTCCATTAACTCCGCACTTCCCATGATTGATTGCAGCGGCGTTTTCAGTTCATGTGATACATTGGCAGTAAACTCCCGCCTGTTCCTTTCTGCGAAAGCTTCTTCTGTTATATCAAAGGCAAGGACAACCGCCCCGATTACAGTACCATTAGATTCAATGCGGTTGACATGGAGCTGATACTCTTTTCCCTCACGTTCTATGCGGATTTCGCTGTGTCCGTTTGAAAATGCGTCCTGTATAGCATGGCTCACATCATGGTTCCGCTCCACTGTCAGAAAATCTTTACCTATGCAGGATTTTTTTGTATGGAACAGTTTCAATGCTGCGGGATTGATGTTCAGAATGATGTTTTTTTCATTTAAAAGCACAAGTCCTTCCGTCATGCCCTGCGTAATCTGTGTAAACTCATCATTCTTTCTCTGAAGTTCCGACAACTGTACATCTATCTGCCTATGCTGTTTATTGATACGGTTTAACAAGGGCGCTAATTCTTCATAGGTATCATTTTCCAGCGGCTTTTCCAAATCAAGGCTGTTTAATGGCTCCATGATATGTTTGGAAATCCGGCTTGCCAACACTCCCGACAACACAAGGGCCACGGCAAGCACAATTAAAATCGGCTGTATCATTCCCAATACAAGCAACCAAACAGTAGCACTGCTAACCGAAATTCTAAGGACAGAACCATCGTTAAGCCTTCTGGCACAGTAAAGCGTTTTTTCCAGGAGTGTCGTGGAATAGCGCAGGCTTTTTCCTTCGCTGTTCTGTAATGCCTGCCTGATTTCCTCCCTGTCCGCATGGTTTTCCATACTTTCCTCGTCGGACTTTGTATCATATATCACATCGCCGTTCCCGGCAACCCATGTCAGACGGTACTGATTTGATTGTAATTCCTCAAGATATTCCTGCCCGTTCTTCTCAACGGCTGCGGCTGCCAAAGACAACTCATCTTCTAACTGTTTCCCCTGAACATCACTGAAATAACGGTAAAGACACCCCATGATGATAACAAGGCTCGCCATCAGGACAGCCGCCGCCACAATCATAATAGACTTAAAAATTTTCTTTGTCATGCCTGCACCTCTAATCTATATCCAACGCCACGCACTGTTTCAATCATTTTCCCATAATCCCCCAGCTTCACACGCAATGTACGGATATGCATATCAACCGTCCTTGTTTCACTGATATAATCCGCACCCCATACATCATTAAAAAGCTGGTCACGGGTAAATGCAATTCCCGGATGAGAGAGGAACAGACGGAGAAGTTCAAACTCTTTTAAAGTAAGCTGTATCCTTTCTCTGTCAACGGTAACAGTATGCTCGTCTAAATTGACAACAAGGCCGCCTGCCTTCAAAAGATGTTCCACTTCTGTGGGATTGCATCGGCGAAGTACAGCTTTCACACGGGAAACCATTTCCATCATTCCAAAAGGCTTTACAAGATAATCGTCCGCACCTAAATCAAGGCTCTGAATTTTATCGTACTCCATGCCCTTAGCCGTTGCCATGATAACGGGAATCCTGCAAGTGTCGGGACTGTCTTTCAGAAATTTCAACAATTCCACGCCGTCCTCTCCGGGCAGCATAATATCAAGGATAATCAAATCCGGCTTATCCGTGGCCAGCGCATCACGAAAAGCCGCCGCATCCGAAAAGCCTGTTGCTTCAAAATCTGTAGAATTAAGCGTGTATACCTCAATATCCCTGATACTTTCATCGTCCTCTACGCACCATATTTTCATAAATTTTCTGCTCCTTTGTGTTTTCCTGTTACAGAAAAAGCCACCCACTCTGCAATATTTACCGCATGATCCCCAATACGTTCAAAGTATTTGGCAATCATCAGTAAATCTAATGCGTATCCTCCATTTGTCGGCTTTTCTGCTATCAGTTCAATCAATGATGATTTGACCTGCAGGAATAAATCGTCAACCACATCGTCACGGTCAATCGCCGCATCAGCCAGCGCAACATCCTGCTTTACAAAGGCATCAATGCTTTCTGTGACCATTTGGCTCACCGCATCAGCCATAAAACGGATATGTTCACATTCCCCGCCTGTCCGCCCGTCAAGAAATGTAATAATTTCTGCAATGTCCGCCGCCTGCGTTCCAATACGCTCCATATCGGTAATCATTTTAAGGGCTGCGGAAATCTGCCGCAAATCCCCTGCCACCGGCTGTTGCTGTAACAACAGTTTCAGGCACAGCGTTTCTATTGTGCGCTCCATATGGTTAATTTCCCCGTCAAGGGATATAACCTTATCTGTCAGCTTCACATCGCCCGCAGAGAGCGCCCTTGAAGCAATTGCAATCGCTTCCTCACACATTGCCCCCATCCTCGTAAGCTCATTATTAAGCGTAGCAAGCTGTTCATCAAAACGACTTCTCATTATCCAAACCTCCCCGTAATATAATCCTCTGTCCGCTTGTCTTTTGGCTGCTCAAACATCTTTTCCGTATTTCCATATTCAATTAAACTACCGAGGAGAAAGAATGCAGTATTATCGGAAATCCGTACAGCCTGCTGCATATTGTGCGTAACGATGATAATAGTATACTTATCTTTCAGTTCCATTGCAAGTTCCTCAATTTTAGATGTGGAAATCGGATCAAGGGCGCTTGTGGGCTCATCCATCAGAAGCACATCCGGTTCAACCGCTAATGCACGGGCAATGCAGAGCCGCTGCTGCTGACCTCCCGACAATCCTAATGCCGATTTTTTCAGCCTGTCCTTTACTTCCTCCCAGATTGCAGCTCCACGCAGGGAGTGTTCTACGATATCGTCCAGTTTTGCTTTATTTTTTATGCCATGTGTCCTTGGTCCATAAGCAATATTATCATAAATACTCATCGGAAACGGATTAGGCTTTTGAAAGACCATGCCAATGCTGCGGCGAAGCTCATTGACATCAATATCTGCATCAAAAATATTATAATTCCTATAACACACTTCTCCCGTAATCCTTACACCAGTAATAAGGTCATTCATTCGATTTAAAGATTTAAGAAAAGTAGATTTTCCACACCCGGAGGGACCAATCAGAGCTGTAATGCTCCGTTCCTCAATTTCAATATTTATATCTTTCAAAGCCTGCGCACTGCCATACCAAAGACACAGGTCTTTCACTGTCATAACATTACTCATACAATTCTCCTTCTTTGGAAATATCTGCCCACCAATGCCGCCGACAAATTGATGAACATGGTCAAAGTCATCAGGATAGCGGCAATAGCAAAAGCAATTCCAAATTCTCCGTTTTCCTTTGCATAGACATATAATGCAACTGTCAGTGTTGCCCCTGCACTGCCAAGCCCCTCAAAGATTCCATTCAGAGCGTGGGCAAAACCAGCCGTAAAAAGAAGTGCCGCCGATTCCCCAAGAATACGCCCGACAGACAGGATACAGCCCGTTATGACACCTTCAATACAGCCGGGAAGTACAACGGTATAAATCACACGCCATTTTCCAGCCCCAAGTCCGAAAGCACCTTCACGGTAACTTTGCGGCACCGTTTTCAGGCTCTCCTGAGTGGTACGCATGACCGTGGGCAGATTCATGATTACCAGTGTAAATGCCCCTGCTAAGAGGGAAGTTTTCATACCAAAAAACTGACAGAAAAACAGCATCCCCACAAGACCATAAATAATAGACGGAATCCCCGATAATGTTTCAGCAGTGTATTCAATCATTTCTACCAGCTTTTTATTTTTGGCATATTCCGTCAGATAAATTGCAGCACCTACCCCAAGAGGAAGAACCAATACCAAAGTTGCCAGCACAATATAGACCGTATTGAGAATATCCGGCAGAATCCCTATGCGGTTCGACAGATAACTCGGTTTTGTAGTAAGCAGTTCCCATGATACATACGGCAGTCCTTTCCACAATACATAGCTGATTAAAAATAATACCAATGCACAGGTAACGCTCACGGAAATTCCCATCAGCACACGCATGACGGTAATGTATGCTTTCCTTTTAGTTGAAATAGATTGTTTTTGCATTTTCATTTACTCCTTACTATGTTTCAAAAAGAAATTCAACACGGCATTTATCAGCATGATAAAGAGGAACAGCACCAACGCAATGGAAAACAATGCCTGTTTTTGTAAACTCCCGTCAGCCGCATAGGACATTTCACTTGCCACGGCGGTTGTAAGGAAACGTACACTTTGAAACATCCCAGGCATATTAGGTGCGTTCCCTGCCACCATCATAATAGCCATTGCCTCTCCGATAGCCCTGCCAACTCCTAACACGACAGCCGCTGCGATACCGCTTTTTGCTGCCGGAACAGATACACGGAAATATGTTTCAACCGGCGTTGCTCCAAGTGCAAGGGAAGCATCCTCATATTCCTTTGGAACTGCTTCTAACGCCGTAAGCGATACTTTGATAATTGATGGTAAAATCATAATGGCAAGCACTATAATGGCAGCAAACAGACTTGCCCCGTCCGGAATATGAAAGAGGGTCCGTATCCCCGGAACAAGCACCATCATTCCTACAAGTCCATAAACCACTGACGGAATGCCCGCCAGCAGACTGACCGCCGTTTCTATAACAGTTTTTACTTTTGGCGGCGCAATTTTAGAGAGGTAAACTGCTGTCAGAAAGCCAACCGGCACTCCGATTACAATTGCACCAGCCGTACCGTAAATACTTGTGAGGATAAAAGGCAAAATGCCATATTGCGGCTGTGCTGCCGTAGAAGCCCACTTTTTCCCAAAAAGGAATTTCAAAACACCTATTTTACGGATAGCAGGAATACCGGATATGACAAGATAAATTGTAATTAAAAGCACACAGCCAACCGTAATCAGACCAAGTATCAGGAAAATGCCATGTATGGCATTCTCCATAAGCCGTTTTCTGTTTTTCATTTGACTCCACCTTTCAAAGCCTTTAGTTTACCGGCACAGCACCCGCAGATGAGATAATCTCATTTGCTTCAGATGATGTAATATAGTCAAAGAATTTCTGTGCAGCCTCCGAAAGTTCTACATTGCTCCTTGTAACTAATACAAAAGGGCGCTGCACTACATAACTTCCATCTTTGACTGTTTCCTCCGTAGGCATAATGCCGCTGACAGAAAGTGCTTTTACAGTTTCCTTTACGGACGCAAGGGAAGCATAACCGATTGCCGCAGGATTGCCTGCCACCGTTGTGATCACATCTCCGGTAGATGTAAGTTCCTGACGGTATTTGCAGACATCTTCCGTATCTGTAATGGATTCAAAGCCATCTCTTGTACCACTTCCCGCTTCACGGCCAATCAGTACAATTTCCAAATCATTACCGCCTATCTCCTTCCAATTCGTTATTTCGCCCCTATAAATTCTGCCAATCGTTTCAAGGTCAAGGTCATTTACCGGATTATCAGTATTTACAATAACGGCAATGCCATCAAGAGCCAGTATCGTTTCAGTCAACCCCTGTGCCTTTTCTTCATCCTTTAAGTTACGGCTGGAAAGACCAATATCACAACGTCCCTCTGCAACCGCTGTAACTCCAGAACCGGAGCCGGTAGGATTATATGTAAAGGTTACGCCGGAATTGTTTCCCTCAAAGGCTTCTCCCAAAGCGCCAATGACTTTTTCCATAGAAGTTGAACCGTCCGTAGATACCGATCCACTGACTGTTTTCCCACATCCTGTCATAGCAGTAAGCATAAGTGATACAATCGCAATAAGTGTGACAAATTTTTTCATGATACATTTTCTCCTTTTCTATCTGATATTTTTTGCTCTGTGATTATTATGATAAGTGCTGTCTGTAAAATCAAAAACACAACTTTTGTCAAATATTTGTAAAATTTGCAGACTTATCATTAAAGACCGCATTATGGAAAAGTGCATAACTGGCTATTCCGTCATGGATAACTGTGTTCACAGCACATGGAAAAGCAAAGTGCAGCTTTCCCACATCCTGTAAACACAGTTACCCACAACTCCATAAAACAGGCAGTTATACACTTTCCCACAATGCCTACGCCTGCGGAATCCATCTCATTCGTTCCTCTTTTATAACTTTTAGACAATATGTCCAAAAGTGAAAAGCCCTGCATATCATACACAGAGCCATTCTAATCTTTTTCCCTCTATATAGGGCATTGACTTTCCGTAAAACTGATTTTACAGAGTTATACCCGCCTTTCTTGCAAAGTCGGCTTTTTTCGCAATAATTGACGATTGTTTTTCTTTTGAAAGGCAGTTGAATACTTCCTCATAGATGATATTATCTAACTGCATTTTCTTTGCTGTCAGATACAGTGTTGTATCGAACCATGCCTGCCAAAGAGCATCAAACAATGCTCTGCCGTCCGTGAAAGTTGCATCTTCTTCAAAGCCATGCGGCGGCTTGTAATATTTCAGCTCCACAAAGCCGTATCTGCCCGCATCAAGCACCACGATTTTCTCCATCTCGTACAGTTCCGCAAACGCATCAGTTACTTTTTGGCACTTTGCACGTTCTTCCTCTGTAATATAAACTTGTTTTTCCATATTACTTTTGCCTCCATGATTTAGATATAAACCATCTCATTTTTAACTATTTCCTCTGTCCGATATCGGATACTGTTCATCTTCTGAACCCATTCCCATTGATTTTTTGCTTTTAATTCCTCCGTCACTCCTTCGACAATCTTCATCTGTTCCATGATAATATCTAACCGTTTCTCTGCCTGCTCATTCAAATCGGCAAGATATGTCCACAATTCACAAGTCAGTAATAATGCTGTGTAACGTGCTGAATGTTCCTGCTTCAGATAATCCCGATGTAGCCGACCAAAATATCCAATCGGACGGTTTTCTTCCGGCAGTTTCAAATCAGGGATATAATAATCCCCTGCCAGTATATAATCAATACCATTTTCCGTTATCCGTTCCTTTAATTCACTCATACTTTTCCTCCTGACATACTTTCGTTTTGGTTGATTCAACCCATTATTCCCTTATATACTTTTTCAGACGTACAGAATTGTACCAGATAAAAAGAAATAAAAAAGACATGATTAGCTGAATTGTCGGCTGATCGTGTCCCTGTTCTGTTTATTTTTGTTTTGGGCAGCCAACTCTTCACGAATAAGTATGGCATATCCTTCCCTGTTTTCTGGTAATTTAGTCCATAGGAGCGGCTCTGCCCACGGGTATCTGACGTATTATACAGATCAATGGTTTCCTTCCCTAAAGTTTCAGAAATCTCCTTTAAGGTAGAGCCTTCCTTGCCGCCAAGGAATAACATAGTGTCGCAGTTGCCTAAAATTGTCTCGGCTGCATCTTTATAGATGGTTTTCAACTGACTCTGCGACTGTAAAATGATGGATGCCGATATTTCTCGGCTTCGTATCGTTGCAATTAGTTTATCGAACTTCGGAATCTGCCCGATATTGCTGAACTCGTCTAACAATAGCCTTACATGGTAGGGAAGCTTGCCCCCATGCTCATCATCTGCCTTGTCGCATAGAAGATTAAACAGTTGGGTATACATGATTGCCACAAGGAAATTAAAGGTATCATCCGTGTCGGAGATAATGATAAACATTGCTGTGCGCTGGTCTCCAATCATGTCCAATTCCATTTCATCGTAAGAAGTTAGTTCCCGTAATTCTGCGATGTCAAACGGTGCTAACCTAGCTCCACAGCTAATTAAGATCGATTTTGAAGTTTTGTCCGCCGCAAGCTTGAACTTCTTATATTGCCGCACTGCAAAGTGTTCTGGCTTCTCCTGTTCCAATTCTTCAAACAATTCGTCTACGGCATTTTTAAATTCTTCATCATCCTCCCTTGTCTCTGAAGCATTGATAAATTCCAGTAACGTAGAGAAATTCTGTTCTTCCTCTGGTGCTTCATAATAGATATAGCCAATCAATGCACAGTATAAAAGCCGTTCTGCTTTCGTCCAGAAATCCTCGGAAGATTTTTCTCCTTCCCCTTTCGTATTTGCGATAATGGTATTCACCAACTTTAAAATATCTTTCTCTGAGCGGATATAGCAGAACGGATTGTAATGCATACTTTTATTGAAATTGATAGTATTTAAAACCTTGATCTTATATGGTTCATAAACCACTTTTCCGTCCTTATCTCGCACTGTCTTCCCATCTTTTATTTTCGGTGTACCACGCCTTAACATCTCCCCGCACTCAACTAGTATAGTACCTTTCGGATCAGTGACGCAGTAGCTGACACCCGGCGTCATCTGCATAAGCTGCGGCTTTACATAGAACCTCGTCTTGCCCGAACCAGAGCCACCGATGACAATGACATTCTTATTTCTGGCATATTTAGGCTGCTTCGGTCTACTGTTCATAGTAAGACGTTCTGTTTGTGTTAAAAGGATATTATTCTCAAATATCGGGTCTATGTACGGGGCAATATCTTTCGCTGTCCCCCATCTTGCAGAACCATACTCCACTCCCTGGCGGTACTTCTTTGCATTTTTGCCTTTCAGATACACCATGAGCTTTACAGCCGCAGCTCCAACTACTCCAACCAGTATATCAATCCCATGAATGCTTGGCAGCGGCTTCTGAAACGCTAGTTGAAAATTTAGAAACAATATACCTGCTTTATTGATCAGGGAATCCCCCATGCAATGGCGATACAGCCATGCCACTTTATCTATCAGGTAAAATACAATCATATAAGGAATATTCAGCATCAGCAGACGTTTCACATCTACAGAAGGCATTTTCTCTCGAATTATGTTTTTTAATTTTCTAAAAAATAGCACAGATTTTTTCTTTGAGGCAGATTTCTTTTTCTGTTTCCCACTCAATGTTCTGCCCCCCGTTCCTTCTGTTTCGTCTTTTCCCTCTCCCTATGCTTTGCAACCCGCTCCTTCGCCTGCTCTAGCTTCTTGCGGATGGACGGTTTCTTGCTCTTACTCAGTGATTTCCCTGTATATTCCTTAAATGCTGCCGTCATGACATCCACATCTTTCGCCTTGAAGAATACAAAATAGCGGGGCGGAGAGATAGATGTATCTTTTTTCAGGCTAAAATCAATGTTATATTTCCGGGCGCATTTCTCAAAGGATTTGATATTTCCATCTGTCACCTCAATATTGGAAAGCTGACAACCATGTTTCATCAACTTTTCTATGCTTTGCTTTCCGTGGCAAACGGCAGCGTCTTTCTCTGCCTTTCGTGCTGCCTTCTTATCCATCTGTTTTCTGTCCCGCTTTTCTTGCTCCATTTTTGCTAGTGCTTTCAACATGGCGGCTTTCAGAATCCTTGCGGAAATTTTGCCACCATTAATGCACAACGATATGGTTTTTTCATTTACTTCTTCTTGCAAAGTGTTCTCCCTCCTTTCATATGGATTGATTTCTCACATCCATTTCCCACAATATCTTCTGTATACAGTAGGAATACATGGGGCGAGCATATGCCAGTGGCACACAAGCTGCGAACCAACCAAGCCGGCAGACGAGACATGGTTGTCATATGAACAGTTTTAACAATCTTTTATTACCATTATCTGAATTTCTTCAGAACTGTCAGTCCTCCTTTCTTTTTCTGCAGAATGTAAAAATGGAAACTCCAACACCACATACTGAAATCCCAGCTAAGGCAAACCATAACCAGAACGATCTGTCGTCTCCTGTTTTTGGCGTTCTTTGAAATGGTGGTTCTAAAGGCTTCTTCTCATCTCTCATTACAACCGTTTGGATTTCCTTGGTATTTTTAACTTCAAACTTTACATCCTCCGCTACCAGATAGCCATCTGGAGCACTTTCTTCATGTAATGTATAAGTTCCAATTGGCAACATTTCAATATAATGTGGCTTATGCTCAGAAGTCCAACTTTCCACCACTTTTCCATCTTTATTAAGAATAGAAAGTTTTGCGCCAGGCAGTTCTTTCCCAGCAATGTCTGTCTTAGAAATCTTTACCTTTGTCACATCATCTTTCATTGATACTTTCTGGATTTCCCTAGTGTTTTTAACTTCAAACTTCACATCTTCTGCTATCAGGTAGCCACTAGGAGCACTTTCTTCATGTAATGTATAGGTTCCAATCGGCAACATTTCAATATAATGTGGCTTATGTTCAGAAGTCCAACTTTCCAATACTTTTCCATCTTTATTAAGGATAGAAAGTTTTGCGCCAGGCAGTTCTTTTCCAGCAATATCTGTCTTAGAAATCTTTACCTTTGTCACATCATCCTTCATTGATACTTTCTGAATTTTCCCAGTGTCTTTGACTTCAAACTTCACATCCTCCGCTACCAGATAGCCATCTGGAGCACTTTCCTCATGTAATGTATAGGTTCCAATCGGCAGCATTTCTATATAGTGTGGCTTATGTTCAGAAGTCCAGCTTTCTACTACTTTTCCCTCTTTATCCAAGATAGAAAGTTTCGCGCCAGGTAATTCTTTTCCAGCAATGTCTGTCTTAGAAATCTTTACCTTTGTTACATCATCCTTCATGGATACTTTCTGGATTTTCCCAGTGTCTTTGACTTCAAACTTCACATCCTCTGCTATCAGGTAGCCACTAGGAGCACTTTCCTCATGTAATGTATAGGTTCCAATCGGCAGCATTTCTATATAGTGTGGCTTGTTTTCAGAAATCCAGCTTTCCACTACCTTTCCCTCTTTATCCAAGATAGAAAGTTTCGCGCCAGGTAATTCTTTTCCAGCAATGTCTGTCTTAGAAATCTTTACCTTTGTTACATCATCCTTCATTGAAATTTTCTGCACTTCGCCTGTATTCTCCACGGTAAATATAATACTTTTTGCAGTCACATAGCCTTCTGCCGGCTGTGTCTCAGTCATAGTATAGTTCTTGCCAACGGTTAATTTTTTGATGATATGTGGCTCCTTACCAGACATCCATGTATCTACGAGATTGCCCGCGTCATCTGTTACTTGTAATTTGGCGCCTTCTACCTCCTTGCTATCTGTAAGTGATAGTTTGGTAAACTCAAACACAGTAGGGACATTTTCAAAGACAAATTCATAGGAAATGATTTCTTTTTCGGCATCCTCATACGTGAACTCAAATTCCTGCACCTCTCCCTCACTGGTAAATCCCTGAGCTGGAGCAGTTTCTTTTACATAATAGGAAAATCCGATTGGGAGGTCAGCCACAAATGTCAGTTTCCCATCTTTATCTGTGACTTTTTCTTCAATTACTGTATCTGCTTCCATGAGAACTTCACCTTTGTTATTAGTAATATCCTCTTTTGTACATAGGGCGAATGTCGTTCCTTCCACTACACGATCAGAATTCTTTTCTGTTTTTAATACGTGAATCTCTGCTTTCTGCCGGTTATTTTGCCAGTCCGTGGAAAAAGTGACAATGGCTGTATCCTGATCACGGTAGGTTAAATCAATTTCCCGAATTTCTCCATCCAAAACATAACCTTCTGCCGTCTTCTTCTCCTGAATATAATATTTCCCAAGAGGCAGATTCTCCAGTTTTGCAATCCCAGTATCATCTGTGGTAATGGTGTTCACCAATTCATCCTTCTTATAATAATCATCACTCTCTCCATCTGCTGCCTTTATGTCCTCTAAAGCATATACTTCAAAGGTAACATCTTTCAGTGCTCCAGTGACATATGCAAACAGATGGGAAATCCATCCGCCAATGCTGTCAAGTAACGATACATCCTCCAGAAATTCTCCCTTTTTGTTAATTAGGATTTTGCCTGTTGGTACATCGTCTTTCATTTCCACTTTTTGGATTTCGGCTGTGTCTTCCACAGTAAATGTGATTTCCTCTGCTTTCAAATACCCATAAGGCGCTAATTCCTCCCGCAGTGTATAGGTTTCCCCTACGGTCAGCCGCTCTATGATATGTTCTTCTCCTTGCACGGATTTCCATGTGTCTATGAGGTTCCCATCTTTATCAAAAATGGTCAATGTTGCACCTGAAAGCTCCACACCTGTTGTAAGGTCCGTCTTTTTAATGGAAACCGTAGTCGGCTCATTTTTAAATTCAGAAGTATATGCAGCTATTTTTATATCTTGTCCTTGGTATGTGGTGGATATATCTATGGTTTCATTGGAAGATACATATCCTGCCGGTGCTTTCTGTTCTTTGATGTAATATGCTCCAAAAGGTAAATCCAATCCAAAAACTGCCTTGCCTTCTTCCCCTGTTACAGTTTCCTCAAGCAGCGTATTTGCTTTTACAATCACTTTCCCATGTGCCAAAATGTCTGTTTTTGCATACAGTCCGAAGACTGCACCCGCTACCACAGTGCCATTCTTTGCATCTTTCTTGATTACTGCAAGCTCTATTTTCTGGCGGTCATTTTCAAATATGGCTGTCTGCTCAACGATTGGTGTATTCTGGTCTGCATAGGCAAGCGTAATAGTCTGAGGCTCTTCATTCCGTACAAATCCCTTTGGAGCCTTTGTTTCTTTCACCTGGTAGGTACCAAGTGGGAGGTTTGCTATGGATGCTTTTCCTTCTTTATCTGTCACCAGCGTTTTCACCAATGTACCAGAAGCATATTCCAGAATCCGGTTTCCTTTTCCATCCTTCTGGAAATCTGCGGTATAAATATCCTCCGCTGCGTAGACCTTAAATTCTGCACCCTCCAAATTTTCAGTCTCATACCGGAAATTTTTATCATTATACTGCTTCAATATTTCTCCTTTTTTCACGATATGCAACTTGCCTTTTACGGGATGGTTTTCATACACAACATTGATAATCACATCCCCTGATACATCGTCGATTTGGTATAGTGTATCAGAATCCACAGATACTTTATAATAATTCTTATTCAATGTATAACCGAATGGGGCATTGACTTCCTCAATACGGTAATGCCCAATTTTTAAATTTTGTGGTAGGACTAGATAACCTTGCTTATCTGTAAAATAAGATTTATGTGTCACCACAGTTGGATAAGTAGTTACTTGCTCCACATATTTCTTATGGTCTAGGTCATATACCTTAAATTCTGTATTTTTTGCAAGTACAGGCTTTTTCGTTTCATCATCCTGTTTCACAATTTTTAACTTCGCCTCAAATTCATGATCCAAAAGCACCCGCCAGACTTGTGGCGTATTCGGCTTATTTTCTGTGATGTGCACAAGAAAATCCTTTACAGGTTTATAGTTATGAGGTGTGGTTGTTTCTCTTACAATGTACGTTCCAAACGGAAGTGGGATCGTACAAGCATAACCTTTTTTATCGGTGAAAATTTCCGTTGCACCATTCTCCCCAATTACGACAGGTTCCGCAGAATCAAAATCATATCCCCCATCCTTCTTCTGTTTTAGAGAAGATACCAGATAAGCACGAAATCCTGCACCGGAAAGAAGGTCTGCATCGGTGTTCCCATTGTCTATTGCCTTGATAATCTGGAATGGCTGTTTCTTCACTTGCTCTAGAGAAGTGCAGTCACGTTCTATCGTAGCCACCAAATCATTCTCATAATTACAAACCAAATCATACTCTGATTTATCTACCAGATAACCCGAAGGCGGCGTAATCTCTTTTACAAAATACTCCCCAAGATATAAGTCAGTAATTTCTGCTTTCCCTTTTTTGTCTGTGGTCAATGTCCCTACTTGTTCTCCAGCTTTATAGAGCACCTTCGTCTTTTCATAAGGATGTAGAATGTCTTTCCTTGCATACAGCCCATAAACAGCATGTTCTAGTGTGGCATCCCCTTGTGGGTGATTTTTTTTGGTTTCTTTATCTTTCTTTTGCAGACAGATCTTGGCAGTGACACGCTCATTGACGAAGGTATGTGAAAATGTTACCTTTGCTTCTTGATCATTGGTATAACTGAACTGAAAAGAATATACATCCTTTGTATTCCGCAAATAACCCTTTGGAGCTTTGATTTCTTTTACCTCATACCAAAATCCGATTGGAAGGTCTACGGAAAATGCGGCTTTCCCATTTTCCTCTGTTGTTACTTTCTCAAGCAGTGTACCTTTGGGTACGACAACACGGTCATCTGCATTGGTGATATTTTCAGAAGCATACAGACCAAAAATGCCACCTGATAAACCATTCTTTGTATCCTTATCTTTCTTTACTACACGGACAACTGCTTTTTGTCTATCATTTAAAAATGTAGTATTAGAAAAAGCAGCTTCCTCCGTCTGTCCAGCATAAGTGATTGTTACATTTTTGCTTTCCTTTTTATTATAGAAATTCTTAGGGGCTTGTTCTTCGGTAACTCGATATGTACCAAGATGTAGATTTTTGAGTGTTACAGAGCCATCTTTCCCAGTTTTAAGGTTTTCTGCCACCAATTCTCCAGCTTTATAAACTACTGAACCATAAGGTGTGGTAATATCTTTTGCCGCATAGACATTAAAAACAGCACCCTTTTGTTTACGTTTCTCATACTGGAATACTACACCATTTTTATTGGAATCTGCACTTGTTAGAACTTTTCCTTCTTTGTAAATAGTCAAGTTTCCAAGCTGCTCTACATCTGGAACAGTGGTGGATACTGTCTGCCCGTATTTTAGGGTAACATGGTAGGCAGTTGCATTGTAGCAGTACCCTGACGGAGCTGTAATTTCCTTTAGATATATAGTGTCTTGTGTTTTCATAATTTCTATGCTGGAAACACCCTTGTCATCCGTTGCCGGCATCCGTGCGATAAGCTGTGTACACTCTTTATCCTTATAGAGTCCAAATACTGCACCTTCCAGTTTTACATTTTCTTTTTTTGCATCCACTTTCACTACTTTTATCTTTGCATTTTGCACCCAACTTACGGAAAAATCCACATATTTTTCATCTGTGACACCTTCCCCAAACACAAGTGCCAAATCCTGACTGCCTTCCCCAGTTGAAATTTTATAGGCAGAGTAGTCTTTTGTAATCTTACCTTTCATTCTGGATGACCATGAGCTAGACACATCGTTCGCTTGGGAAAGAGGCGCGGAAAGGTAAAACTTTGTTCCCCCGGCGACTTCAACCTCTGCCCCAGCATTACTTGTCTCGCCTGTCGTTACATTGTGAAATTTTACACCGTCTGGCAATTTCATCGTGACCATCTGAAGTTCATCTGCCTGGAACGTGATTTCCTTTGTCCTCTGGATATTTCCATCTATATAAGCCTCTACGTTATCATCTGAAAATTCCATTTCAACATCTGGGATCTCTGGTTGTCCTATACAATAATTGTAAAGCTCCATTGCAAGTGTTGTCCCAGTTTCATTGGCTCCTGAAAATGCATCGCTGCTCCCGTTTGCATGACTGGCTGCCATATGGACAAGAATAAAACGCTGTCCCGCTGAAAAGTCAGGGTATTTTTCTGCAAAGAATCCCTCCTCGCCGCTGGCTTTTGTGCCATAATAACAGACTTTTGCAAGTGCTTTTTTGTCTTTCAGCTTGGAAATACTATAATCACCACTCTCAGGCGAATCAACAGAAGGTTGTATGCAGTAGGCAGTTGCTGAAATATCGCCAAATTTAACCGTATATTTATAAGTCAGATAGCTGCCATATCCATAGTCAGCATAGCGATAACAATCCCCTTTCGTTACTGTTACCTGTTCCATGCTCCTTTCCCCTGCTGATGCATAGAAGGTAACACTTTCTCCTGCTTCCATTGCCATCAGATCAATGCCTTGTTCCACAGCCTGCTGGATGGCTCCGTCTGCGGTCAACCCCGTTTCCTCATCAGCCCCATTTTCCTTTGGGATGGCTACTGAATCATCTACTACTTTTGTAGATTCTTGGTTTTGTCCTTCCTTTCCAGATTCTTTCTCCGTTTTCTGTGCAACAATAATATCTCTTATGATATGGTAAGATGGATTTTTGCTAATTGGTTCTACAAAATAAACTGCTTTGTAAGTCCCTGCCTTTCCAATGTCAAACTTTTCTCCGTCTTTCCCCTTTGCCTCATAGAATGTGATCTTTACTTTATCGGAAGAAAACTCTATGCCAGAGAAATCATGCGCAACGTCAAAGTTGCTGTTAATTTCCACTGTATGATCTTCTACAGTTACGATTTCATTCTGATCTAATCCCGCTTTCACCTTCTCCAAAGCTGGATACTCCGCTTCATAAGTTGCCGGCTCTGGTTCTGCCGCGTAAGTTCCCATCGGTTGTAAAAAGGCTGCTAAGACTGTGACCGCCGACAGCAGAACTGATACCATCTTCTTTACGTTTCTTTTCAATCTAAGTTGTCCCTCTCTTTCTTTGCTGCGCAGCTTACTAACTGCTGTCATTCTGTCTTTCCATTCTGATTACTTTTCTATATTCCCATATGCACTTCTCCCTTCTGTTTGATTTTTGTAAGCAGTGACAATGATAGATACATTTGACAATTGCCGCTTAGCTTGCACTGTCCCCGATAACAGCACATTAATACAGGAAAACCTCAAACTCTAACACGTAAAACGTATCAAAACGAAAAGGCTTCCCTGTATGGTATCTGCTGTTATTGAGCGTTTTCCTGTGTTCCTCCTAGACCCGTTCCTGTCCCAGTTTCTCTGTTCTGGGACGTATTCTTTGGTAAGGTACGCAGGGATGCACACTCAATACCAGGTATCAATCTAGGCAGGATATGAAACTTTCAAGGTACGATGAAAAGGAAAAATATTGACATATATGGATTTGTTATTGTCCAGAAATATTTACCCCTTCACTAATAGCAGACTGGAAAGGGCAAAATACAAGTAAATTTTGAAATTTTTTTAATTTTATAGAATGGAATCTAAGATACTGGATGGCACAGAGGGGTTTATTGTATTGCAAAGTGCTGCAGATGGATATAGAAATACAGAGTTCTTTAAATATAATTTAGAATGGAAAAAAAGGATATTCCAAATGCATTTTCATTGGAATATCCTTGATTTATCTTTATTCTTTTTGATATATAGCAATTTCATGTAATTCACAATCTAATATTTCACATAATGTATTCAAAGTATGGGTAGATACATTTGCATTTTTCCTTAAACGTGATAATTGTCCCGCTGAAACTTTGTATGTATTTATTAACTGATATTGTGAAACATTTTTCTTGTCGAGTGTGTTCCATAAAGGTTCATAAGAAATCATGTTATTCAGTCCCTTCTATACTTGAATAATACCCGAAAATGGACTATAATAACATTAGCCATAAATGGCTAATATCAAGAGGAAAGGTAGATGGATTTCTATGGAAAAAGGAAAGATGAAAGGTTTATTGTTGGAAATTCTAAAAAAGCAGGATACAGTTTTTTCTGATGTGTCATGGCATCATGCATTAGACACATTGACTGTTACTACTATCGACAAACAAAAGTTCATGATTGGCATTGACTATCTGAATAATGGTGAGGATATTATAAGGCTATGGCATAGATCAAACCCGTTTTCCCTATATATAGAAATTGCTTTGCTTGAAATGCTTGATTTGGAGATCATTACAGAGGAGGAATACAAAAAATATCAAGCTGAAACTATTAAGAATGCTAATATAATCAATAAACGGCATAGGAAATCAGTAGTATAATGGATTTATCTGTATAAAAGGGATGTTCCAACACTCTTTATTGGAATATCCCTTGACTTATCTCTGTTCTTTTTGGTATCTAGCAATTTCATGTAGTTCACAATCTAATATTTCACATAATGTATTCAACGTATGGGTAGATACATTTGCATTTTTTCTTAAACGTGATAATTGTCCTGCTGAAACTTTATATTTATTTATTAACTGATATTGTGAAACGTTCTTCCTGTCCAGCGTATTCCATAAGGGTTCATAAGAAATCATGTTATTCAGTCCTTTCTATACTTGAATGATACCCGAAAATGGACTATAATAGTATTAGCCATAAATGGCTAATACTATTGACGATTGGAGTGTATGTAATGGAAAAAGAGGATTTGGTAAATTTTTTGTTTGAGATAATGAATAAACACACTGCATTGTTTTCAGACATATCATTGAATGATGAAATTGACGCTATATTTGTTAAATCTGTTGATGGAAAAAGATTTATTATCACGGTCAATCTTATGACAGAAAATGAAGCATTAATAGAACTATGGGCAAAGAAAAACCCAGAATTAATGTCCCTTGCCTTCAGCGTAATAAATATGAGGGATCTGGGGATTTTTACGGAAGAAGAAACACATAGTTATTTATCAGAAATTATTGAAAAGGCGGATAATTCTTGTATTGGGGATGTGAAAAACAGGATAAAACATTAGAAATTAGCCATATGGATATTCGGTCGCTTCATCAATAAAATGCCAAATAGCATAATAGGATGTCCTTGGATATAGTATCAAGTAGACCCTATTTTCTAGAAATAATTTAGAATAGAAAAGGGGTATTCCCATGCTTTTTTAATTGGAATACCCCCTAAGAATTATTTTATATGATAATATCATATTTTTAAATCTGGTATTATCTTGTAATAACTTTATATGACTGGTTAGCTGTTATTATCTTCTGTATTATCTAACGCATATTCAATACATTGTATCACAACTTTATTAAATGACATTTGATTTTCGTTTGCAAGCGTTTGGACTTTATCTATTAAATCTTTTGGCAACCGTAAAGATTTATTTTCATATTCTATGTATTCCTTTTTTAATTTAAACATTTTCTTTCACCTCTTGTTTTTATTGTAATGTAAAACACAATGTGTAAAAATGTTATAAATATATTATAATTTATAATGTTTTTTCATTATAAATTATAATTTTAAAGAGAATATGGAACAGCATAACAAATAGGAGATTTAGGAATTAGAAATATTATTCTCTGTATTATCTAATGCATACTCAATACATTGTATCACAACTTTATTAAATGACATTTGATTTTCGTTTGCGAGTGTTTGGACTTTATCTATCAAATCTTTTGGTAGCCGTAAAGATTTATTTTCATATTCTATATATTCCTTTTTTAACTGAAACATATTCTTTCACCTCACATTACTATTGTAATGTAAAATATGGTATGCTAAAATATTATAAATATATTATGTTTTATAATATAATTTATGATACAAAAAGGAGAGGAACTATAATGACAAAAAAAGACTTATTAGATTGGTTATTTGAAATGCTAAATGAACATGATTCACTATTTTTGGATGTTGGGTTAGATGATACTTTAGATGCATTACTAGTCACTACCATAGATAAAGAAAGATTTATCATTATGGCTGATTATCTGAAAGAAAATGAGGAAATGATTCGATGCTGGGAAAAGAACAATCCAGTTACTTTAATTATAGAAATGGCTTTAATGATACTTGCAGATTTAGGAATTATTTCAGAAAGACAACGTGAAGACTTTCATTCAGAAGTTACAAAATTTACAGATGTTTTACAAGAAACATATAAGCATAAAGGTTTAGAAGAACTGTTACACCTATGAATTGTATCATTGGTGTAACAGCAACCACACTAAGTGTCTTGTGTGTCTATGAGGACATTTGGCAAACGCTGTGAGGGTACGTGCTCTGTGTGTGCAAATCCCCCACAGCTCTGTTGCGCATAACAAATGCTATGCCTTGTCAATTCTACTGTGGGCGTCTGACTTGTATATTTTGTGAAAAGAATAAACATTCATATAGAATGTTCCAAGAAATATTATATTCTTTAGAACATCCTAATATAGAAATTCGGTCATTTTAGAAGGTATATCCAAGAATAGACCATAATAATATTCAGCGTATATAAGATATACTTATTGAATATTAGTAGTTCAATAAGTATATTCTCTGGGGTATCCCATTATGACTATTTAGTCGTTTCAACAAGTATAACCTCTGGAATACTCATTTTTATGTATGATGTGTTAAAATAGGCATAAACATTTAGAAAGAATCTCTATATCTCCTGTCCCAGCATCTTCTGGTACAATTCTTTCAATATTCGCTTCCTGCGATTTCGTACTGTTTTTTGGCAACAGCCTAGAATATTTGCTGTATCTTTCACTGATGTTTCTGAAAAATATAACAGTGTAATCAATTTGGCATCTTCCACTGGCAGGCTGCATACCGCTTTATGAACTTCATCTCGAAAGATATTACGCAGAGCTGTCTCCTCTGCCCCCTCTCCTCCATTGGCAGGTTTACTAAAAAAATCTCCTTTTTCCTCTAGTTCATTCAGACTGCATACGCCGTGTTTCCGGCTTTGTTCTTCCTGATACCGTTCTCTTCGTAATGATTGATACCATGTCAGATAAACATCCCTTGTTACTTCTACTAGTGTGCCATTGTCCATTCTAATTACATACTGTTCTCTTTCTTTGGGAGGTTTTCCCTTCATGCCTCCCCCTCCCAGCCATGCACTCTGCTATTAGGATGGTTCTGACAAACTTGATACTTTTTTTGGATATTGCAGATTGCTTGGGAGATCATAGCAGAAACCGCCTGCTGGCTAATCCCTAATTCCTTGGAAATCTGTCCCTGTGTCTTTTCTTGTAAATAGTATTTTTGGATTACACACCTTTGTTTTTCTGTCAAATTCTGCAATAACTGTTCTATGGTTTCTTCTCTTGCCATATGTTCTGCCACAGATTTTGTCAAGTTTTTCATAGCTATCCCATTTTCAGATATGACATCATATGAAATGTTCCAATTTCTTTCCCGTTCTTCAAAGTTTCGGCTTAATCTGTCTTCACCTTCCAGTACAAGCCGCAGATACCAGCTTTCTCTGTCAAAATACTGCTCTGATAAACAGACAGTTTTCCCATCCAAAATATAGGAATAATCTTTACATGAATGAAGAAAAAAGACAGTAGAATGGTTTTCTGCCTGGTAAAGTACATATCCATTTTGGTAAACAGATATTTCTGTCCCTTGTCCAAGCTGTTTCTGTACGATTACCTTGCCAGATTCACGAAGTTGCTTTGCCGTTGGTGTTTTCCACCTATCTTTTGGTTGATTTGCGATTTTTTTTAATTCCTGTAATGTCCACATATATGACCACCTTTCTGCCCAAAGGCTACGGGTGGCTTGGGAAGTATAGCATCACAGGAATCATTTTAAGCAGAAAGGCAGTATAAAATGGCTCCTAGCTCACCCGTTTTTTTTACGGGAGCCAGAAACTCCTAATACTGCCTGCCAGTCCTTATCTCGCTCTCTATTGTCTTAGTTTTGTCACTAAATTTTCTGATAATCCTGACCTTTTGTTCTGCCCTGCCACAATCCCCCTCTCCTCTATGTTTCCTGCAAGTGCTTTCGTTGATAGTTCTAGTTTACCAGTCATTCTTTTTGTTTTCCTCACCATATAGGGGGAAATTCTTGAAAAAAACACCAAATTTGTAGAACCTCTCTCATCTGCATTGCCGCAGTCCATCTACTAATGCTTCCATCGTCTGTAGAACCACTGTCTGCTCACATTGTTTTAAATGCCGGATGCGATAGAATATCTTTTTGTATTGCCCCTTCTCTTCCCCCACGGGGCTATCCACGCCAAGAAGTTCATTTGCATCCACATCAAGCACCTGTACAATTCTGATAAAAATGTCAATGGACATTGCAGACTGTCCACCTTCAATGCGGCTGACTGTGTTCGTGCTGATCCCTGCCTGTTCTGCAACTTTCTCCTGGGACATATTAATCTCCTGTCTCCGGTCACGAATACGGTTGCCTAATTTAATTAAGTCCTGCGACTTTGCACGATTGCCCAATATACACCTCTTTCCTGATTGGAATATCCTCTCCTAGAATTTTTGACATCATGCCCTAAAGTAAGTCCCTGTTTGTTACTATGTGACATCCTGTCGTAAAGTGAAACAAAAAAACAGCCATATAGCAAGCTGTTTTTTGAAATCACTATGTTTGCTTTTGCTCCCATTTTCCTGATGGCTGGACAACCTTAAAATGCCTTGTAAGGTGTCCCTATCATCTGCGCACAATTCTAGTATATTATGCTTTATGTAGCAATACAAAAAGTTAGGATATATTTGCTATCCGCTCCCATACAAGTCATGGTTCACTTCTGCGGCATAATAGTTTCTTATGGTCATCGGGGCATTATACAGTGTTGTCAGAAGATATGCCTTGATATTTCCCACTTTGGTTGTCTTCAAACCAAGACATCTAAGAACATATGCTATATGTTCATGGCTCAGCTTCATAAACTGACTCTTAATAATTGCCACTGGCTTTTCTACACCAGCAATCCGCAATATACCACTGTCTGGCATCATCATAACCTCCACCATCAGCTCCACCAGTTCATCTATGTCTTCTCTAGGGTAATAACATTCATCCAGAAAACAATCATAAGAAATCTGCTCTTGAATCATAGTTCTGTATGCATCCATCTTATCCATCATATCTGGTACTGTAGCAGGAATGGATGGATAAGATAGGATTTGATTAGGATAGATAGGAATGGATACATCAGATTTAGTATTGTTAAGATCTGTCTTATTATTCTCTGTTTCATGAAATTCAGTATCACTTAAATCAGTATTATTAATATCAGTCTTATTAATATTAGTATTATTAGATTGTGATTTTGAACATTCTTGAATTGTGATTTTCACTATTCCTGAATTGTGATTTTCACTATTCTTGAATTGTGATTCTGGAAGTTCTTGAATGGTGGTTTTCATTATTCCTGGATTATAATTTTCACTATTCTTCAATTGTGATTCTGGAAGTTCTTGAATGGTGGTTTTCACTATTCTTGAATTGTGATTTTCACTATTCTGTGTGTTTACTGGCATTTCTTCTGGTGTTTCTTCTTTTTCCTGCCCATCATCATCTGTTTGTTGTATCATAAAATTTTTCACATAGATCACATTCGGCTTACCAAGCCCCAAACGTTTCTTTTCCACTAAACCAATCCCTTTTACTGTATCTAACTCCTTCAGCAGTTTCACCGCTTTTTGTGTACCACAATTCATAAGCTCTGCAATCTCTTCCACCTTAAAAATAATATACACCCGATCCTCTTCATCAAACCAACGGTTCTTAATGCTAAGGCTCATACGGTCTAATAAAAGACCGTATAACACCTTTGCTTCACAGGATAAGGATTTAAAGTATTCTGCAGTAAAGAGCAGCTTAGGAATCCGATAAAATGTGTACTGCTCTGCTTCCATACCTCGGTAATAATCAAACTGTAATTCCTGCATCTTTTGTCCCTCCCTCTTTCTGTTTCCATTCCTCCAAAAGCGTATAAATCACATCCTCAATCTGTTCTTTGGAATATTCCATAGGAAAATAATTGCGGATTTTCTTTGCAGAAATCGTCACATTTACAGGTTCCGTCTCTTTTTTGACCAATACCGCATATACGTTTCCTTCGGTCAATTTCCCTGCTTCACTGTCTTCTTTCAACTGTTCTGCCTGCGTTTTGGAGGGGAATATGCTACTATTGCTGATGGCATCCACAACCCATATCTGTTCTTCTGTTTTCAAATAAGATAATTTTTCACCAACTACCATTGGGATTTTATTTTTATCCACATAATCCAACAATTCCGTTACCAATTTTGACAGACGGATATAACGCTGCACGGTCCTTCCACTGTCACCAGCGGTTTCCCCAATGGCATCTGCAGTATATCTCTCCCCTTTGCTGCCTTGATGCTTCATTGCCTCATATTTCATCTGGTATGCTTTTGCTTTTTCACTTGGCAAAATATCTTCTCTCTGGATGTTTGTATCAACCATCAGGACTACGGCTGTATCATCATCCATTTCCCGGATAATGACAGGCATTTCCTCAAGTCCGGCAAGTTCACATGCCCGCCATCTTCTATGCCCTGCAATAACCTCATAACCACCGTCCAAATGTGACCGCACAATCCCTGGCACCAACACTCCATACTGCTTTATGCTTTCCACTGTCTCCTGCATCTTTTCATCATCTAATACCCGAAATGGATGGTCTTTAAACGTATGTAACTGGCTAAGGGGAATAGATGTTACTATTTCCCCTGCCGCTGCCTCATCCACACCAAACAAATCATCAAAAGATGTCAGCTTTACTTTCTTTGCACTCTTACTCTTCACCCACAAGCACCTCCTGTGTCAGTGATTGATAGCCGTCTGCCACAATTCCCTTTGGGTCATGCAGATAAATGCTTTTCCCCTCTGCTGTGGTTTCCGCAGCCTTTATGGACAATGGAATACAATTCTCAAAAATATGTATTTGGTTGCCATATACTTCTCGGATCTGTGTTGAAATGTCTTTTGCAAAGTTTGTTCTGCGGTCTACCTTTGTCAGCAGAATCCCCATAATGTCAAGTGTTGGATTCAGTTTTCTATGTACGCGCCCAATTGTCTTGATTAACTGCTGTAATCCCTTGACTGGAAGATACGCAGCTTCTACTGGAATCAGTACGTTATCAGCCGCTACAAGGGCATTTATTGTAATCATGCCAAGGGAAGGCATACAATCAATAATCACAAAGTCATAGGCTCCTTTTACACTGTTCAGATACTGACGCAATATGGTTTCACGGCTCATAACATTTACCAGAGCTGTTTCCAAGCCTGCTAATTCAATGTTTGCTGGAATAAAGTCAATCCCTTCCGCATGATGGATAATTCCTTTCCCATGTTCTATATCCTCATCATGGATAACTTTTTCCATGATGGTTACGAGTGTCACATCTAGCTCGTCTGGTTCTTCGATTCCCAGGCTGACCGCCATACTCCCCTGTGCATCTGCCTCTACCAACAATACTTTTTTACCTGCCCTTGCAAGCCCAATCCCTAGATTCACACTAGTTGTTGTCTTGCCAACCCCGCCTTTCTGGTTTGCAACTGCAATTGTCCTGCACATATATATTTTCCTCCTCTAATCTACTTTCCTGTTTTTTCATTTCTGCATATACATGGAAATATTTTCTTCTACAAAGCACAAGTTAAATGGATATACTAAGTACTTTGTGGAGATGTATATCCATTTAGTGACTCTTATAAGAACCAGAGTTTTGCTGTCTTTGTGAAATTTTGGACCTGTCTATTTGTTTCTAAACAATTCTGATACTGACTTCATTTCCACATCTTCCTGCGGTTCTAAAAGCCTCTGGAACCATTGAATATCTTTCTTTGTTCCTTGTATTTCAATCTTCGATCTGTCATTCCTACATATCCACCCAAAAACAGTATTCTGGATAACGAAGTTTCACAGCTTCCCAGAAATATCTTGCATATTCACAGCAAAATAAATATTCTACTGTATAGCACTGACACTCCTGCAACTGTTCCTCTGCCTTCTCACTGTCATAGACACTTGGTGTTCCATTGCAATATAGACTAAATGCTATTCTTATAATTTTTGCACTGCCACTGGTCTGCCATCCTTCATAAAGACATTCTGTTTTTATACATCCTGATTTGAAATCATAAATCTTATCTACGTTTACCCTAGTATCTCTGTCAATTCCAAGACAATATACAAATGCTTTGTGATATACATCTTGGTATCTGCATTTTTGCAGATACTCTTTATAAAAATTTCTATGTTCTTTGTTTCTAAACGTAATTGTATGAATGTCATTCTTTTCTGCGTCTGTCCCTGTACGTGCTAACATAGCTTGTCCTCCGTTTTTGAAATACTTGGGAGCTACACTCCCAAACCCTTGTGGATTCGTGCTGCCAGTTACCCAAAAAGCGGCTAACTGGCAACCCGAATTTATTTTTTCCTTAAATAGATATTTTCCTCCCATCTTATCGTTTTAGACCATAACACACTCGCAGCATAGATGCTCATTGTTGTGGCATTCACCCAATGGAATTTCTAGCATTTCCATTAGGATCATTGCACACGCAAAAAGGACACTTCCCTAAAATTTCTTTTAGAAAAATGTCCTTAAAGTACAAAATTATTTCGTTTAGAGAAACCGCAAATACTGTATGTTCAAGTATTATCACGTATTATGCGTTGTAAATTTGTTGTAAAAATGTTGTAAAATACAACTTCAAATCGCTGAAACCCTTGATTTTACTGGCTTTCTTTACCCAAAGTTTTCATCGTCGGGAACAATAGCACATCTCTTATTGCCGGAGAATTTGTCATCATCATCACCATACGATCAATACCATATCCAATCCCACCTGTGGGCGGCATACCAATATTAAGAGCATTGAGGAAATCTTCATCAGTATGATTTGCCTCATCATCTCCAGCAGCAAGCAGCGCTTCCTGTGCTTCAAAACGCTCTCTTTGATCAATCGGGTCATTTAATTCAGAATAGGCATTCGCCATTTCCCAGCCATTCATAAAGAATTCAAAACGCTCCACATACTCTGGATTCTCTGGCTTCTTCTTGGTCAGAGGAGAAATCTCAATTGGATGATCCATCACAAAAGTTGGCTGAATGAGATGATCTTCTACATATTCCTCAAAAAACAGGTTTAATATATCGCCTTTCTTATGCCTGTCCTCATATTCAATATGATGCTCATCTGCCAGTTTCTTTGCCTCTTCTGTATTACTGATCTCATTGAAATCTACATTTGCATACTTTTTCACAGCATCTACCATCGTGATACGCTCAAAAGGCTTGGATAAATCCATCTGATGTTCTCCATAAGTAAGGATTTCAGAACCTGTAACTTCTTTGGCCACATAGCGGTAGAGATTTTCTGTAAGATCCATCATTCCATAATAATCGGTATAAGCCTGATAAAGTTCCATCAAAGTAAATTCTGGATTATGTCTGGTGTCCAGACCTTCATTTCGGAACACGCGTCCAATTTCATAAACACGCTCCATGCCTCCCACAATCAATCTCTTCAAATAAAGCTCCAGAGAAATACGAAGCTTCAAATCTTCATTTAAGGCATTAAAATGTGTCTCAAATGGTCTAGCAGCTGCGCCGCCTGCATTGCTCACCAGCATAGGTGTTTCCACTTCCATAAATCCCTGTCCATCCAGGAAACGACGAATACTGCTTAGTACCTTGGAACGTTTGATAAATGTGTCCTTTACCTCGCTGTTCATGATTAAATCCACATAACGTTGACGATATCTGGCATCTGTATCAGTAAGACCATGATATTTTTCCGGCAAAATCTGAAGACTCTTAGAGAGAAGGATTACTTGCTGGGCATGGATAGACATTTCTCCGGTTTTTGTCTTAAATACTTCTCCCTTAATTCCCAATATGTCGCCAACATCATATTTCTTAAAATCCTTATAGCTCTCCTCACCGATATTGTCTCTTGCCACATATGCCTGAATATTCCCCTGTAAATCCTGTACATTACAGAAGGAGGCTTTTCCCATCACACGCTTGAACATCATTCTGCCAGCAATACTGACAGTTTGTCCTTCCAGCTCATCAAAATGATCTTTAATTTCCTGGCTATGTTTTGTCACCTCATATTTGGTGATCTGAAAAGGATCTTTGCCGTTATCCTGCAAATCCTTTAATTTATCATGACGAACCTTTATCAATTGATTTAAATCCTGTTCTGGTGATTGGTTGTTCTGTGCCATTTTTCTTCCTCCTTCTGTGTACAGAACATAAAAATAATTATGTTCTAATTTTTAATTTGAACGCTGAATTTCCAATACTTTGTATTCTATCACACCAGCCTGTGTCTCAATCTTTACAATCTCTCCTACCTTTGCACCAATCAATGCTTTACCTACTGGAGACTCATTGGAAATCTTACCCTGCAGGCTGTTTGCCTCGGTGGAACCGACAATTTTATATTCCAATTCCTCATCAAATTCACAATCTAAAATTCTCACCTTACATCCTACGTTGATTTTATCAAGATCCACTTCATCCTCTACGACAACCTCTGCATTTTTGAGGATTTTTTCAATCTCTTCAATTCTTGCCTCAATATCACGCTGCTCGTCTTTTGCTGCGTCATATTCTGCATTCTCAGAAAGATCCCCCTGTTCTCTTGCTTCCTTGATCTTTTGAGCAACTTCTTTTCTCTTAATAACTTTAAGCTCGTGCAACTCTGTCTCTAACTTCTTTAAACCTTCATATGTCAGTAAGTTTTTCTTTTCCATAATACTACACCTTCCTACTACAATATAAACATAACTCTTATACTCCCTTAACAATCACAGTATTATAACCGATGGGTATGGAAATGTCAAGATTCTCTAAGGTTTCCACTCGATTCCATTTCCGTTTGTATACAGGAATATAAAGCGTATGCTCCCGCATATACCTGACTGGACAATTTCCCTGCTGCTCCATGTCTAATATCACATTTACATCCTCAGAAAGCACTTGTCCTTTTGGCTCTGTCTGCACTACAAGGCCGCTGTCCTCATACATTCTTTGAATATACTCCGAAAAATATGCAGGACGGTCTGTCGCAATCCTAAGAAAATTCAAATCCTCTGAGATCTGCTCTAAGACCACTTCCACCTGATCTTCATCCAGCAAAGATTCTGGCGGCGTATCTGTATCAACCAGCAATGGATGAAACTCCCGATAAGACATTTGATACTGACTGAGCACTTGCTCTAAGATTCTTCTTAGCTTGTGCAGATAAGGATTTTCTCTGGAATTGTCTTCTTCATCCTCCCAATAGTCAAACTGCTCCTGAGAAATTTTATGCCATTTTCCCTGTAAAATAGCAAGTATGCGACCCAACCAGGATTTCTTCTGATTGCTTGATTCTTTGCCTCCACGCTCCCATCTCTCCATACCAGACCTCCAAAATGCAGTGTTGTCCCTCTCCAGGAACCACAACTGTTTTTCCCAATATATGAAGAAAATCAGATGGGTATGACTTGACTGGCTCTATTTATAAATCTCAGTGATACTTTTTTCAATAGCATAATCAAGACATGATCACTTGATTGGCTCTATTCCAAATAGTTAGTATAATGTCTCGTTGATACTCAGTAAAAATACATAGCAGATGGATAACTATACAAGCAGGCTGATCTATTTATCATCATAAAATTTTTCTGCTGCAAAAAACAGCTCTTCCAATTGCGCATAAGTCTCCACGAAATTGATCTTCCTGCGCAGTGTGGCAGAATTTTTATAACCGCTGGTATACCACGCCGCATGTTTTCGCATCTCCCGCATCCCTGTCAGTTCCCCCTTAAATGCAATCTGACTTTTGGCATGACGCAGAAGCATCTGTGTCACTTCCTGCATAGTAGGCTTGGCAAGTTCTTCTCCTGTTTCAAGATAATGCAAAATCTGATGAAAAATCCAAGGGTTCCCCTGCGCGCCTCTGCCAATCATAAAGCCATCGCAGCCTGTCTGTGCTCCCATCTTCTGTACATCCTGAGCCGTCAAAATATCTCCATTTCCAATCACTGGAATTGATACAGCCTCTTTCACTTGACGGATAATGTCCCAGTCTGCATGGCCAGAATAATATTGTTCTCTAGTTCTTCCGTGGACTGCCACTGCAGCAGCTCCTGACTGCTCTGCAATCTTGGCAATTTCTACTGCATTGATATGGTTGTCATCAAATCCTTTGCGTATCTTTACCGTTACTGGCTTTTGAATGGCCTTTGCCACCTTAGAGACAATCTGTTCTACTAACTTAGGTTGTTTCATCAGTGCAGAACCTTCTCCATTGTTTACTACTTTTGGCACAGGACAACCCATATTGATATCTAAAATATCAAAAGGACGCTCCTCGATACGCTTTGCCATCTCGCTCATAATATCTGGATCTGAACCAAAAAGCTGTAAAGATACTGGACGTTCCCCCTGATCTGTTGTCAGCAAAATCTCAGTATTTTTATTGTTATAATAAATACCCTTGGCACTGACCATCTCCATACACAAAAGTCCTGCCCCTTGCTCTTTGCAGAGCACACGAAATGGCAGGTCACAAACACCTGCCATTGGCGCCAAAACTAAATTATTTTCTAATATTATATTTCCTATTTTTAATGGTTTCATATTTTCTTTTTCAATTCTGGTTCTATTACACGATTCTGTTTGTTGTAAATCAGACGAAGCCCTTGCAATGTCAAAGTAGGATCGTAGATATCAATGGTATCTGTCTCATTTGCAATGATCGTACCCAATCCTCCAGTGGCTACCACCTTCAAATCCTGACAGTTAATCTCCTTCTTCGTCTGCTTAACAATGTACTCGGTCTGTCCAATCTGCCCATAGACCAACCCTGCCTGCATACTGCTGATCGTCTCTTTGGCAAGAATGCTCTTGGGCTTGCGGATCTCAATCTCAGGAAGCTTTGCGGCCTCTTCCCACAATGCTTTTGCTGAGGTGCGAATTCCTGGCGCTGTCACTCCTGACACAAAAGCTCCACTTGCATCCACCAGATCATAGGTTGTCCCTGTTCCAAAATCAATGACTAAAACTGGGCCTCCATACAGTTCATATGCCGCTGCCGCATCTACAATGCGATCTGCACCGATCTGTCTGGGATTTTCAGTAGCTATGCGGATTCCTGTCTTGATACCTGGCTCCACTACTACTGGATGGATATCAAAATATTTGATAAACGCACTTAACAGGGAATGCATGACATTGGGCACCACAGAAGCAATAATTACATCCTCCACATTCTCATAAGAAATCCCATTATGTGCCAGCATATCACGTATCGAAATCCCATACTCATCAGAGGTTCGCTGAAGCTTGGTTGTCATTCGGAAGGTTGCTTCCAACTGATCCTGTTGAAAGACACCAAACGTAAAGTTTGTATTTCCCACATCCACAACTAATAACATGTCCTAATCCTCCAAATCTTCTTCTGTCAACTCTTCTCCTAAGAAAAATACTCTATAATATATTTCCAGGGCTTCCAATAATTCTCGCTTTGTCCGCTGAATCTGTTTGATTTTCAAGACACTTCCGATCTCATCATACAACAGATCGCCTTCATCCGCATCTGTCTGAAACTGCAGTTGTCCCTCCTGATCAAACATAAGGGTTAATGTGCCTCCGATATCTTCCGTATACATCACACACAAAATCTTCAGTTCATCCTTAATCCCTTCTGGAAGACTATAAAATTCTTGATTCAAATAATATTTCTTGGTATATGCACTGGAACCACACAGTACCACTTCTTCCTGATTCATTTTATTTCCCTCATCATCGACAATTTATACATAACCATAGATTCCCCGCACAGACACTTCACCAGAAGAAACTTTTATGATTTCACCATTGCGCTCAACCAAAAGCTGTCCACGCTGATCAATTCCCAGTGCTGTACCTTCGTATTCTCCCAGCGGATCCAGTACGCGGACTCTCCGCCCCCTGTTTGCCAACATAGTATGATACTCCTCCATCAAAGCGGACAAATCCTGTGTCTGCATAAATATCTGATAATAATGTTCAAAATACTGCAGCACCGCGTCTAAAAGCTGTGCTCTGGAAATTGCGATGTTATGCCCCGACTGTTGCAGCTCCAAATCCAGAGAAGTAGCTGTCTTTGCAATTTCTTCTGGAAACTCCAACTGATGGACATTAATTCCAGTTCCCACTACAATATGGTTGATATAATCAATTTGGGCACTCATCTCTGTCAAAATTCCCACAATTTTCTTGCCATTTAAAACAATATCATTGGGCCACTTAATCTCAGGATGTAAGCCTGTAATCTCTTCAATTCCTTTTAACACTGCCATCGCCTTTACCAAGGTGAGCATTGGAGCATTGCCAGGATCCATTTCTGGTTTCAATAAAATGGTAAAAAATACCCCAGTTCCATGTGGAGAACTCCAACCACGCCCCCGGCGTCCTCGCCCTGATGTCTGCATATCCGCTACCACCACCGCTCCATGCCAGTTTTGACTGTCCACGGTCTCAGCAATCCGCTTCGCCTCCGAATTGGTGGAATCCAGTTCGTCAAAATAATAAATCACATGCCCAAGCCACTTGGTGTGAAGCTGGCTTTCTATCTCACCTTCTGATAGAATATCTGGAATCTCGATCAAGCGGTAGCCTCTGTTTTGTACTGCCTCAATCACATAGCCCATTTCCTTTAACTGCTTGACTGCCTTCCATATGGCTGTGCGAGATACTCCCAGCTGCTCACACAGTTCTTGACCAGATACATACTCTTCCTGATTTCGCCGCAAAATCTTTAATATCTTTGTCTTCATCCTAGTACCTTATTTCAATGTTGCATACATAATGGCCTTGATGCTGTGCATCCGATTCTCAGCCTCATCAAATACAACTGATTGGCTGCTCTCAAATACCTCATTTGTCACTTCCATCTCTGTCAGACCAAATTTCTCATAAATTTGTTTTCCAATTGTTGTCTCAAGGTCATGGAATGCTGGCAGACAATGCATAAAAATTGCACTTTCCTTAGCATTTTCCATGATTTTCTTATTGACCTGATAAGGCATAAGCTCCTTAATACGGCTCTCCCAAACCTGATCTGGCTCTCCCATAGACACCCAAACATCAGTATAAATCACATCCGCATCCTGTGTTCCTGTCAGCACATCCTCCGTCAAGGTAATGGAAGCTCCTGTCTGTTTGGCAATTTCCAGACAATAATCTACCAATTCCTGTTCTGGAAAATATGCTTTACTGGTACAGGCCACAAATTCCATCCCAAGCTTTGCACATGTAACCATCAGTGAATTGCCCATATTATAGCGTGCATCTCCCATATATACAAACTTAATACCCTTTAAATGCCCTAGTTTTTCTTTGACTGTCAACATATCTGCAATCATCTGTGTGGGATGAAATTCATTGGTCAAGCCATTCCACACTGGAACACCGGCATATTCTGCCAGCTCTTCTACAATCTCCTGACCAAATCCCCGATATTCAATGCCATCATACATCCTGCCGAGCACCCTTGCGGTATCCCGAATACTCTCTTTCTTGCCAATCTGGGAGCCAGACGGATCCAAATAGGTGACATGCATTCCCAGATCATGAGCCGCCACCTCAAAAGAACATCTTGTTCTGGTACTTGTCTTTTCAAAAATTAAAGCAATATTTTTTCCTCTTAATTCTTCGTGTAAAACGCCCTGCTTTTTTTTCTGTTTTAATTCTTCTGAAAGTGTAATCAGATATTCAATTTCCTCCGGTGAAAAGTCTTTTATCTTTAAAAAATTCCGCCCTTTTAAATTCATGGTATCTTCTCCTTATAGTTCTTTTGCAATTTCTGCAATGGACTTAGTAAGTCCTGCCATCCCCTGAATCTCAGAGGGAATGATAATTTTTGTTGCTTTTCCGTCTGCTGCTTTTGTGAACGCTTCTAAGCTCTTTAACTGTAACACAGCACTGTCTGGCGCCGCTTCTTTTAAGAAACGTAAACCATCTGCATTAGCCTGCTGAATCCGCAGAATTGCCTCTGCCTGACCTTCTGCTTCCCGCATGGTAGCTTCCTTTTTTGCCTCCGCACGCAGAATTGCTGCCTGCTTTTCTGCTTCTGCATCCAAAATCGCTGATTCTTTTTTTCCTTGTGCCACTAATACAGTAGCTGTCTTCTCTCCTTCCGCTTGAGTAACCGCCGCGCGACGTTCACGTTCTGCCTTGGCCTGTTTCTCCATAGCATCCTGAATCTGCTGCGGTGGAATAATATTTTTTAACTCCACACGATTTACCTTAATCCCCCAAGGATCCGTCGCCACATCCAGAGAGGCACGCATTTTCGTATTGATCAATTCTCTGGAAGTCAAGGTCTCATCTAACTCCAGATCACCAATAATATTTCGCAATGTTGTAGCTGTCAAATTTTCAATTGCCATAATCGGATTTTCCACTCCATAGGCAAACAGCTTTGGATCTGTAATCTGAAAATATACCACTGTATCAATCCGCATTGTTACATTATCCTTGGTAATCACTGGCTGAGGAGCAAAATCTACAACCTGCTCTTTCAAGATCACTCGCTTTGCTACTCGATCAATAAAGGGTACTTTAAAATGCAGACCAACCCCCCAAGTTCCTTGATAACCTCCTAAACGTTCAATTACTAATGCATGTGCCTGTGGTACTATCTTTACACAAGACGACAGCAAAATAAGTACAAATAACACCAATAACACTAATACTAAAAAACCAAATCCAGCTTCCATCATAGCTACCTCCTTTTTATTACTCAGAAATTTGTGGTTTCTCTTTGACCATAAGTTTGACTCCTTTAATCTCCACAATTTCCACCTGCATATCCTTAGAAATCACCTGCTCATCCACAGAACGTGCTGTCCATTCTTGTCCGTCGACGCTGACCTGTCCCTGAGCTTTTAAATTATCAATTTCCTGTTTTACGATAGCAGTTTTTCCAATCAAACTATCTGCGTTGGTACGAATTCTGCCTTTATTGAGATATTCCGCTGCCAAAGGCCTTGTCAGTGCCAACAGCAAAACAGATACTACTACAAACAAAATAACCTGCACCACAATATTTGCTCCCAACAAACTTGCAATAAAGGCCGCCAAAGCCCCTCCTGCAAACCAAACTGTGGTAAGACCCAATGTGATAATCTCAATGACTGCCATTACAACAAGTACAATTAGCCAAAAAATACCTTCCATAATAGAGTTTTCCTCCTTTCAGAGTTCCTTTCTTTTCTTGTCAAAACATTCATGTCTGCACTGCAGACACTATTATTAATGAAAGGTTCCCCTGTTAGCTATCTTACTATATTTTCCCTCATATTACAACAATTAATCATGTTCGTACAAGGCATTTGACACAGAAAAGGCAGATATTTCAAATCTGAAATATCTGCCTTAAACTTCAATTAAAAGAATACATGGTTTCCAATTACCAGTCCTTCTGCTGAACCTGCCCGACGGAAACTTGTAGCTCCATTTACATTGTCAACACCGTTAATTGCCTCCTGTGCCGCCTGCATACAACTTCCACTGACACCGCTTGACAGTACTCCTGACAGCATTCCATTGGATGCTGGTGTAAACTGCCCACTCTGGTAAATAACACCAGAAATACTTCCTGCATAGCCGCAACGAAGACGATTCATTACCACAGCACCTACGGCAAGCTGTCCTTCATATGGCTCACTTCCTGCCTCACATTGTATCAATGCTCCTAACAACGTTACATCATCATAAGATGCCGCCATTGCTTCTCTCTGCTGTGTTGAGCTGCCACCGCTGCTACTATTTTCACTGCTGCTCTGCTGCTGTGCGGCTTCTTGCTCAGCCTTTCTCTTTGCTTCTGCTTCAGCTTCTGCTGCTGCAATAGCTGCCTGCTCTTCTTCAATAGAAATAGCTTTGCCAAGTTCTAATTCAACTGTTACAAATTCTTCACTGATATAACCAACCTGATCATCGACTTTAACTGGCACCCAGCCTTCTGCTGACTCAGCTTCTCTATCTACTTTAATCTTGCCGCCTTCTTCCAGGACATCTAAAATCGGCGTATCCTCAGCTGAAGATTCTGCTTGTCTGACGCGCACTCCTCCAGTTGTTGCTGTGGCATATGTGGTTCCAAGCTCATTTGCAAGGCTTTCCGCTTCCAGTCCAGTGACACAGTATTCATCTTTGACATATCCTTCTACACTTCCTGAACTGATCTTAGTCCAGCCATCCTCTTGTTCTAGGATATCCGCTACTGCTCCTCTATGGATTTTTCCTGCAAGCTCTGATTCCTCGGAAGCCTCAGTACGAATATTTAAGTATTCCTCAACATTGGGCATCAATTTTGCTGCCCAGGGAGAAACTTCCTGCATTCCACTCTCTACCAGTTCGTTTTTTGCAATCTCCTGTTCCTCAGCTGCTTGTTTTTTCTTTTTCTTCTTTGCCTTTTTGCTAGCTTTTGTTTTCTTCTCTGTCTCTAATTCCGTCTTTTCTTCGCCGTCTGCTTTCTCTGCCTTTACTTCCGCCTCTGTCTCTATCGTCTCAGCGACTTCTACTTTATCTGCTTTTTTCTCTTCCTTTTCAGTGGTTTCTGCTTGTTCTACCTTAGCTTCTGGCTCGTTCTCTATTTTTTCTGCCTCAGACTTTTCTTCCTTTGCCTGTGGCTCAATTTCTTTCTTTTCCTCGGCTTCTGCTTTCTCTGCTTTTGTTTCTACCTCTGCCTCTTCCTTTTCAGTGGTTTCTACCTCAGCCTTTTCTTCCTTTTTCTGAGCCGCTGATGTCTTCTTTTCTGGCTCATCTTCTTTCTTTTCCTCAGCTTCAGCCTTTGACTGATCCGTAATAGCTGCTTCTTTAACTTCCTTTACTTTATTGTCCTGTTTTACTTCTGCTGATACAAGTTGCACTTTATTGCTCTTTGGGATCGGCTCTGCTGTCAATTCTACTGTCTGGCTACCTGGCTCTGTCTTAGTTGTCACATGATCACCCGATACGGATGCAACTGTTAAAAACAGTGAAAATGCTGCAACGAATCCACTTCCCAGAACCTTCTTATCGAATTTCATTTTAACCTCCTAAAGTTGTAAATAACATATTAAGTTTTATATGTTATTTTTGGTCGAAATTGTTACATATATTACGAACTTATTACAATATAGCAAATTCTTTGTAAATTGTCAAGTTTATTTTCGGTACCATTTTGATATTTCGTGCAGTCGCCAAGAACCTATTCCTGTAACAACAGTCAATCTATTACAAATTCTTAGTAATCCTTTACTAATTTCTTGCTTTATATTGCGGTAAAATATACAAACTGCTATAATGAAGATTAATATATCAACACAACTTTGTAAAAAACTGAACTATACAACAAATACTAAGTTTTTTATGTTAAATTAGTTTCCATTCAAATTATCTGGGAATCTAATCCTTCATTTAACACATTCAACTTAGTGTTCTTTTTACTAGAAAGGAGACATGCCTGTGAAAGAAAAAAAACAACAAAAAACAATACAGCAACAAACAGTCCAAAGCAGGAGCAAAAAACTTTCCTCTATCAAAGCAACTGTTACCTATGTACTGCTTGGCTCTATTATTATCACTGTAATATTGAGTTTGTATATTATTATTCCCAGTGTACAGCAAAATGTTACATCCATTACTGAAAACTATATGACAGATCTCACGAATTCCTACGGAGGTGTACTGGATCAAAATATTAAAATTTCCAAATTGTATTTAAGCACAGGCCGATTGAGAGCTGTTCTAGAGGGAGTAGGATTACAAGGAATGGATTCCAGCTATTTCTATGTGGTTAGTCCAGAAGGGATTATTCTCTATCATCCTACCAATGAAAAGATTGGAAAACAAATAGAAATCCCTGAGATATCCAATTTGGCTGCCCAACTTTCCTCTGACAAAATGCCCATACGGGAAGTTATGCACTATACATACAGTGGAACTACTAGATATGCTTCTTATTATAATGTAAGCGATGGCAAAGCTCTTTTAATACTTAGTACAGATGAGAATGAAATCTTGGAACCTGTCGCCAAAGTAGCAAAACGGGCATTCCTCTACTGTTCTCTTCTAGCACTTGTATTAAGTATTTCTGGCTATTATACAATTTCAAAAATGATTAAGCCAATCCTTACCATCGCAGATATTATTGGAAACCTGGCTAAAATGAATTTAAAAGAAGACCAGCGCTTGACAAAGATTTCCAGACGCAAGGATGAGACCGGAATTATGGCACGCGCCATTACGACACTACAAAGAGAACTGATTAATATTATCTCAGAGATTAAAGAACAAAGTTTCCTATTATATAAGACATCTGAAGAACTCAATTCCCGTGCTGCGGAAACTTCAACAACAGTACAGAATGTGGAACGTGCTGTCTCAGATATTGCCACGGGAGCGACCAGTCAGGCTACGGAAACGCAGAAAGCAAATGAAGATATCTTACTGATGGGTAATATGGTTGAGGAGACCTCCTCACAAGTGACTTCTCTGAATAGTACTGCTGATTCCATAAAAACTTCCAGTGACACAGCCTCTCAGACATTGGAACAATTGGAGCACATCAATCAGCGCGCAATCAGTTCTATTGATATTATTTATGAACAAACCTTGACCACCAATGATTCTGCACTAAAAATTAAGCAGGCTACCAGTTTAATTTCTTCCATTGCAGAGGAAACAAATCTTTTATCGCTAAATGCTTCCATAGAGGCGGCACGTGCTGGTGAAGCTGGACGAGGTTTTGCCGTGGTTGCTTCCCAAATTCAGAAGCTTGCAGAACAATCAAATGATTCTGCACAACAGATTGACCAGATTATTTTTACTTTACTTGAGGATTCACAAAAGGCAGTCCATACCATGAAAGAAGTAAAAGAAATCATTACTCAGCAAAGCGATAATGTCAGCAAAGCCGGAGCCGTGTTCTCTGAAGTAAAAGATGGCATCACAGAATCTATTCAGGGTGTTGGGGAAATTGCCAGCCACACCAGCAGGTTAAATTCTGCACGCTCCAGTATTGTAGATGTGGTACAAAACCTGACCGCCATTGCAGAACAAAATGCAGCAAGTACGGAAGAAACTTCTGCTGCAGTGATGGAAGTAGCCAATGTAATGCAGGAAATCTCCAATCATGCTTCCAAACTCCAGCAAATTGCATCCACATTAGAAACAAATGTTGATACCTTCCAATTATAATATTTAGATATATAAACTCATTCTATGAGAGATTTTTCAGACATAAGAATTTTCTATAATATAAAAATAACAGAGGCTGCCCCAAATAATGATTTTCCAATCATCAGTGAGGCAGCCTCTGTCTATCTATGGACGACTAAATCATCCCTCTCTCTTAAGTTCTTAACAATTTCATAACTATTCATCCCCAAAATCGCAGACACGCCAGCGAGCCGTTATACGCCTCTAAGGAGAATTTCACCTGCGGCTTTGGGATTATTACCCTCATAAAACTGGAATTTCAGGCTCTTTCAACTAAATATAAAAATCCTAATTGCTCATTTTTATGAAAGTTAAATCGTTACACAATCTCTATAATCTCTTTAACAGTTCTTCTCTCTCTGCCTCATATCCAGGTTTACCGAGAAGTGCAAACATATTGCGTTTATAGCTCTCCACACCTGGCTGATTAAATGGATTGACACCTAATAGGTATCCGCTTAAGCCACAGGCAAACTCAAAGAAATAAAATAATTCGCCCAAATAAAACTCATTTTGTTCAGGAATCTTCACCATCAGGTTAGGTACATTCCCATCCGTATGTGCAAGGATCGTGCCATTCATAGCATTTTTATTTACAAAATCCATATCCTTGCCAGCAAGATAATTCAGACCATCCAAATCTACTGGTTCTTCCTTAATCTCTACCACACAACGAGGCTTTTCCACATTCATCACAGTCTCAAACATAATGCGAGCGCCATCCTGGATAAACTGTCCCATAGAATGAAGATCAGTTGTCAAATCTACCGACGCTGGGAAAAGGCCTTTCTGATCTTTTCCTTCACTCTCACCATAAAGCTGTTTCCACCACTCAGATACATAATGAAGGCTTGGCTCATAATTGGCAAGTACCTCTACAGATTTACCCTTTCTCAACAAAATATTGCGAACCGCTGCATACTGCATTGCATCATTTTCTGCAAAAGGCTTGTTCAATGCAAGATCGCGCCCTGTTGCTGCACCCTCCATCAATTTATCAAGATCAGCACCACTGACAGCGATCGGAAGCAAACCAACTGCGGTCAATACTGAGAAACGTCCACCCACGTCATCTGGCACCACAAAAGTTTCATATCCCTCCTCTGTGGCAAGATTTTTCAATGCTCCCTTTGCCTTATCTGTGGTCGCATAAATCCTCTTAGCTGCCTCCTCTTTGCCATATTTCTTTTCCAGCATCTCCTTAAATACCCGAAAAGCGATTGCCGGTTCTGTCGTAGTTCCAGATTTTGAAATGATATTTACAGAGAAATCACGGTCGCCAATTACTTCAATCAATCCAGCAAGATATGTGCTGCTGATACTGTTTCCGGCATAATATATCTCTGGTGTCTTGCGAATCTCTTTTGAGACATTATTATAGAACCCATGTCTTAAAAATTCAATCGCTGCTCTCGCGCCTAAATAAGAGCCACCAATACCAATTACAACCAATACTTCAGAATCATTTTGGATTTTAACTGCTGCCTTCTTAATTCTGTCAAACTCTTCTTTATCATAATCTACCGGCAAATCCAGCCATCCCAAAAAGTCATTTCCTGCCCCTGTTTTAGAGACAAGCTGTGTCTTTGCATCCTCCACTAATTTCGTCATGTAAGAAACTTCTTCCTGGCTGATAAAATCGGCGGTTTTTCCGTAATCAAACGTCACTTTTTCCATGATTTCCACTCCTTTGTCCATAAAAATATCACCATTTTTCCATTTACAAAATAAGTGTAGCAAATCTCCCTCATTAAGTCAATATCCTGCCTATGGCATCCTGTTTTTAAGAGAAATACTCTTGAAGTACTGCATTGAAAACCTCTTCCTGCTCCTGTTCTGTGAGTTTTTGCTCTACAAGGTTTTCTTCACTTTCTCCACTCTCACTGTTTGTGGCCTCCTGTACCTTTACTGGCTCCTCTGGCGCCGGCTCCTCGTCCTGCAGAATCACTTTAAAATATGCCTGCATATTTGCTGTAATGCTTCCAAGGCTTTTATTCAACCTCTTTATCTGCCTTAAAATCCCCATCAGAAAGAGCATCAGAAGCAATCCCATCACAATAATAGCTGCTCCTGTCAGGATTTCACTGTAAGTTTGTAAAAAGCTCATCAATTCTTCCATAAGCATGTCCTCCTTCTCACTTGTCATTATAAATTTTATTTTGCATTCTGTGAAGTAGTTAAAGACCTTTTTTCATCGCATGTTTCGGCTATTTTCGACTTTCAGTTTCTCTTGACTTTTTTCTGGAACAGTATAAGATAAAAGTAGTGCAAAAATGCTGAAGGCATTTATCAAGTTTAGGAGGTAAACATGAAACGAATTGTCTTAACTGGCGGCGGAACCGCAGGCCATGTCACCCCAAATATTGCTCTACTCCCCAGATTAAAAGAGCTTGGATATGAGATACACTATATTGGTTCCTATGATGGAATAGAAAGAAAATTGATTGAACAATATCACATTCCATACTATGGCATAGCCTCTGGAAAACTGCGCCGATATTTCGACTGGAAAAATTTTTCGGATCCCTTAAAAGTCATAAAAGGCTATAGTCAGGCACGCTCCATACTAAAAAAGTTAAAACCAGATGTACTGTTTTCCAAAGGCGGTTTTGTCTCTGTTCCAGTTGTTATGGCCGCCAAACACCGTAAAATTCCGGCAATCATCCATGAATCCGATATCACACCCGGGCTGGCTAACAAACTTGCAATTCCCCATGCTTATAAGGTCTGCTGTAATTTTCCCGAAACTATGAAATATCTTCCCGCCGAAAAAGCAGTACTTACCGGTTCCCCAATCCGTAAAGAATTGTTATCTGGCAATCGACAAAATGGACTTTCCTTCTGCCATTTTCAATCTGGGAAACCTGTAATTCTGATTATGGGAGGGAGCAGCGGTTCTCAATTTATCAATGAAACTGTGCGCAGTATTCTGCCTGAACTTTTAAAAACCTATCAAGTTATTCATCTCTGCGGAAAAGGTAATCTTGACGCTTCACATAACAACACTGTTGGCTATACTCAACTAGAATATGCCAACAAAGAGTTGAGTGACTTGTTTGCCACCACGGATCTTGTGATTTCCAGAGCTGGCGCCAATGCCATTTGTGAACTGTTAGCACTGCGCAAACCTAATATACTGATTCCCCTGTCCGCCAATGCCAGTCGAGGCGATCAGATTTTAAATGCCAATTCCTTTGAACGTCAGGGTTACAGTATGGTCATTGAGGAAGAAGCATTAAATCCAGCTGTATTACTGAATGCTGTCCAAAATTTATATAAAAACCGCAAACAATACATCTCTTCTATGGAAAAAAGTGAACTTCTCAATTCGGTAGAGACTGTGGTTGGACTTATTGAACATGCCGCCAAAACATCCTAAAAAGGAACCTGTCTATCACTATTCCTAATATCCAAAAAGGAAGCAAAAAATGACATCTATATCCGTTTCTGTCGTCTTTTGCTTCCTTTATATATTTATATCTTTCAATCAATATCTCTGATATAACTTTGTGCTCTACCACCTATGGATTCAAAGCACAACCCCATCTAATATACTACTGTCTAAGCTTCTGCCAAATCTCATCCAGCTCCTCCTGGGATAACTCTAAATGATTCCAACACAGCTTCTCCTGATTTCCATCCTCTGCATATCTGGGGATCAGATGCATATGAAAATGGAAAACCGTCTGACCTGCAGTCTCCCCATTATTTTGCACAATATTAAATCCATCACACTTTAATACTTGTGTCATATGTGCTGCCAGCTTTTTGGCAAGCTTCATCACTCGGCCAGCCACTTCCTCTGGTATCTCATAGAGATTTGCATAATGTTCTTTGGGAAGAATCAATGCATGTCCTTTTGTAGCCGGACTGATATCCAAAATCACGCGAAATTCATCATCCTCATAGATCGTTTTGGATGGTATTTCCCCTCCAGCAATCTTACAGAAAATACAATTTGGCTCTTTCATCTTTACCTCCTAAAATCATATTGTAAAATATTAACTATATTTTACAGTAAACATAATAATCTATTATAAGCTCTGTCATCCGAAAATAAATATTTGATCCAACATCTTCAATGTCTTAAAATTCCCCTTTGCCGTCATCTCTCCTGTCATAAAAGCTCTCTGAAAAGTCATTCTGCCTCGAATAATATTGTCCATCACTCCTGTCGTCAGCTTTGTATAGACATCAATCTTATCACTTTGACCATAATGAACCTGAATCTCATCATTGTTTATCTCCACAGACAGTGGTTTTTTCTTGCCATCAATCATAAACAGATATGTGGCAGAAAAATCCTCCTGAGGAACAAAATGAGCCTCCAATTCCATCAGATATGCCATCTCCTCATCTTCCTCACTCTGCCCAAGCATATCTTTAAACATACTGCTCAGCTCCTCAATATCCTCCTTCTGCTTTTTGACATAGACATCATCTGCCACATATTTTGAGAGCTGTTCACTCTCTTGAGGCGTGAGCTCCAACTGCTGGGTTCTGAGCACAGACTGTTTTACCGCCAAATTACTGCTGGGCAGACTCTTAAGCTTTTGAGAGATCGTGCGATAGAGATTTTCTGCTTTCTTTTCAATAATCACTGTATAATCTTGATTCATCTCAAAAGACACCAGTTCCTCCACATAACCACACAATCCACTGCAAGGCAATCCGCCTAAAATCTCCCAGGCATTTGAAAGTGTAATTTCACCCTCTCGCTCACCATAGGTAGTAGACATTACAATTGGCTGCATATAGGTGGCAGCAATCTTTTCTTTATCTCCGTAGAGCCAACAGGCATCCAAAAACTGCTGCATATAACCCCCAATGCCCAGCCATTCCACTGTCGTTGCCAAAATAATGCCATCCGCATCCTTAATTGTCTGTGGCAGTGTGGTGATACTGTTCTTGTGCTCATAGATATTATAGCGTTCCACTTCTACCCGAAGCTCTGTCAACACTTCCTGCATTTTATTGACCACATACAGGGTCGGATCATCCAACAGTCCCCGCCCCCCATAATAAATATTTACTTTCATTTTAAAAAGCCTCCAAATTTTTGAATACCTTTAGTATATAAAGTTTTGAGAATAAAATCAATCTTTTTCTAATTTGAGTTTCCCCATTTTGTAAATTCATAGTACCAAAAGACATAAAAGTGCCATAGAAAGCTAGCTTTCCAGACACTTTTTGTGCAAGATGTCTATGCTGCCAAAGGCAGCACGACCTTTTGGTACTGAAAGATAGGTTTTTATAAAAAATGGGGAACTAAAGTTTTCTAAGTGTATCATATTAAATTGCTATTTTTTTAAGAAAATAAATACTCTTCCGCGCCAAAACGAACCCTGTCTCCTCTGCTCAATTGTCTAGGTTGATGGTATTCTAAAACCTCATCATTGAGATATGTGCCATTCGTAGAATTTAAATCTTCGATATAAAATTGTCCTTCCTGAGTATATATTTTTGCATGGAGACGACTAACACCTTCCGACTGTATTACGCCATCTACCTGCGCACAATTCTTACCAATCAAAAAAATCTCTCTCTCGATAGTAAAATTTTCACATTGACCAATTCCTTGATAAATCAGCTTTCCCAGAGGTTTATCCACAGGTGCACAAAGAATCTCTGTTGGCCGCAGCAAATGATTATCCTGTACAAAGCTTTGTTGATAGGCTTCCCTCTCTTGAATTAGCATCTGTTTTGGTTTCTGAATATTGTCATTTTTATTATAACCTTTTTTCGCCTGTTGGTGAAAACTTTTCATAGAAAACAATTGTTTTGACTTCTTTTTATCTATTGTGCTAACTCGTGCTTTGGCTTCCCTATTCTCTTCCCTTTGTATTATATTTGGGATTTTGGCTTTCCATTCAGAAATTTTGTTCTTTAAAAAATCTGTCAACAATGGTTCTTTTTTTCTCTGTTTATCTGTTTTTTTCTTCGCTGTATTTTCTTTGTTCTGTGCATTCCCACTGTATAATTTATCAGAAACATGTCTTTTTTTGACTGTTGTTTTTTCTATATTCTCAATCTGCTCTGTGTAAACTTGTGCTTCTTGCTGCTGATTTTTGTTGTTATACTCCTGTGATTTGGACTGACAATCTTCCCCTAGTTGTTCATGCTCTTGCTTTGACCATATTCCATCACTCATGGATATCCGCAAAATATTTCTGATATTTGCATTTTCCTGAATACAAAGCTGATAGATCTGATAAGCCAGCTCTGTTGCAGCCTGATCTTGATGGTCTATTTGTCGTAAAAACTGTTCCATACACTCCACAAAAGCCTTTGCCAAATTTTTATGATAAAAAGGCAGATAAGTAAATTGCAGACTGCCATCCTCAAGATTTACATAGATAAAATCCATCTTTAGACAAATTCCGTCCTCCCGCAACAGATATTCTCTGGCACTAGCACATACTTTTTGTATGGAAAAAAGTATTGTCTGCAATAACTGATAATCTATTTTTCTTCCCGAAAGATAATCCGCGATCTGTTGTTTTCCACTAATGTCGTACAGGTACCTTCTTTTCCCTTCCAAAACAGAAGTCTGTAGCTGCAAAAATCCCGAAATGTGATGTCCTTCTAGCATATGTAACTCATACTTTTGTGCTGTCTCCCCATCTTCTTCCACGCACATATAACTTCCGCTCAGATTTTTTCGATATGTCACTTCCATTTTTAATATCCCGCCTCCTCTCTTATTATTTGAATACTTGATCTAATCATTTTCTAACAATTCTAGATTCCGAAACTTCGCCGCCGGTTCAAATTCATCCCACATTTCCTGTTTCTCTACAATTATTACAGTATCTTCATATAGATCAATTCCCTGTTGAGTAAGCCAAAAAATACAAAGTAAAATGATTGGAACAATGATCGCTGCTTCCACTGTGATACTGCCCTGTGCTTCTCTTTTCTGTGTTATGCCATACATTTTTACACTCCTCCAAGTATCATGAGAAAATAAGAAATCAATAAAAATGGTACAAAAGCAATCTCCTCTTTCCCCTTCTTCTTTTTCACAACCAAAAGCCCAAGTGACCATAATGCTGCTAACAAAAGTCCCATCATAAATAATTCTAAATTCTTGGAACCTCCCAGATATACACCTGTAACTGCAAGCAAAATTCCGTCTCCCACTCCCACGCTTCCTCTTGTCACCAGACTGACCAGAATAAGCGCCAGCCCCAATAACATTCCCCATAAAATACTGTAAATAGAACATACTGGAGCCATCAAATGCAGAAATATACCACCGACTCCAAACATCAAGATATACATAACTGTTAATTTTTTTTGTTTTACATCCTCTAAACTGCACCAGCCCAACAAAGCAAGCAATATAATTTTCTGCATCTTCTTCTCCTCACTGCATTCAATTTTTCTTCTTAAAATTTAACTTTAATGCGACAAGAATAAAACTGTTTTAACAATATTATTCAAACATAAATTGAACTAATTTCCACTACATCGCAAACAGGGTCTTTTTCCCCCTATCTTTGACTTTTCTATCATATAAATTGTTCGTTTTAAACCACTGCAATCAATTTTGTAATGGTAACAGTCTCCTTCCTGGGTCACATAGACAATCTGCCCTCTTTTCTGCCCTTTGGTACAATGTCCACAAGGCTCATATTTTCCATCCTTATCCAAACCTGCTGCCCCCATAGACTTGACAGATAATTTTAAATGGGTACAATCTCGCTTCAGATGGTAAACACTCTGAGTGGGAGTGATAAACACCCATTCCCCATCTGTATCTGCCCCTTCTTTCTGTTGTAATCCAGTCCAGCGATGCATGCGGCGTCCCTGTGAAATCTTCATAGGAGTTGTGCCCCAAAAACGAATTGGAAACTTTAGTTGATATGTAATACTAACATCTATCGAATCCTGATCAACCTTTGTTCCCTTCCAGGAAAAACCGACAACTCCACCTTGAATCAATGATAAGGAAACCTTCTGTTGCACAAGTTCCTTATAAAATGCTGCTTTTGTCAGATTTTCTACTGTTTTCTCAGAGTGCTGTTTTAACAACACCGTATCTGACACTGCACAATCAAGTGCATTTCCCACCTTATACTGCACCTGCATCATCAAAAATAAAGATAAGACAACGGCGGCTGCAAACAAAAACAATGGCATCGTCAATGCCGCCTCCACCGTAATACTGCCCCTTAGAAGGACACGGGAAAGTGCCTCAGATGAGGATTTTTCCCCAATTTCTTTTTCTGTAAAACATTTTTGCCTGAGAGAGATTATTTTCTTTTCCTTTCCTATTATTCGAGGCACTTACCAATATCCTCCTCTCTATTCACAATTCGCTCTGCAAATCTTGGTGCGGGATTCGTAACAACTTTTTCTTGCATTAACTTTCCGAACACTCGTCTTCGATATAGTTCTAGTTTTCAATTATTTCTTCACTTAAGATACGAATAACTGCGGCTTTTTTGAAAATGATAGGTTCCATCTTTGGTCTTAACAACAGTGATAAATCCTAAAAATAATGATTCTGATGCATAAAGACCCTCCATCTGCATTCCATAAAACTGATGATCAAATCGAAACTGTGGCTGCTGCAGCTTGACATTCTGTTCTATTACATCCATTGCCCGATACACCAATGTATCTTCCTTAACCAAAAGCAGTAAAAGTTGTAGATACTCCCGATAACTTAATCCTTCTTTTCGACTGTCTGTTTTTTTATCTTTTTCCACAAGAACCTCTTCCCCAATTGAAATATCACTCTTCCACTCGCTCACTTGCTTAATCAAGGGAATCCTGCCGCCAGAAAGCAGACAGCGCAAATCCAATATACTTTCAATATAACTCCAAGCCAATAAAATTCCGATCTGCACTGCCTGAATCAAAGGTGCTATCCCTGTAAATCCCACAGCGGCAGTTGCAATCTCCAACGCCAGCGCATACTTTACTTTATCTTGCATAATGGTCGCAAAATTTCCAGCTTCCCGAATCAAAAGCAGCTCCTTTACTGTCTTTTCCAGATTTTCCTGATCGGAACCTTTACCAGCCACACAGTATTCCAGCTCATAGTCAAGTGCATGTTCTGTACTTTTGCCTTCTCCAGTCCCAGTTTTACAGGCAAAAAAATGATTTAGATACTGCAAAAACCATAATTTATCTAACCCTTTGTGATCTGGAGATTTCATATTACCTTCAGCTCTGCGACGATACTTTAAGGTTTCCTGTAAAGAAATTGACTTGCCAGAAATCTCTGAAGGGTTTTCCACAACCACTGTAAGAATAGCCGATTTTTTCAACAAATCTACGGAATCCACAGGATTTTCTGGTAGATCCTTTTGTGGTATATCTGGCAGCACTATCTCTTCCTTCTCTGGAACATCAGATGTCACCTCTTTCTCCTCTGCTTCTTCTTCAAAATTTTCAGCTTCTTCCATAGCATTTTTGGCAAAATCCCATTGCTGTTCTAGCTCTTTGCTCTCCTCAGCCATCTGCTCCCCCTTCTGAAATCTTTGTTTTAAAGCCTCCACTGCACCCGCTGCTAATTGTTCTTGAATCGCAAGACAAGCCTGTTTTTCAAAAGCTGCCCCTGAATTGTCTGTTGCCAGTGAATACTCTGTAATTTCTAAGCTCTTCAATGCGATCTGAAAAAAACCTGCTCCTTTCTGTTCCAAAGCCGCCTGTTTCATCCATCTTCCTTCCAACAGAGCAAGATCTAACTGATCTGTTTGATTGCTCCCATCCAGAAACAACAGTCGATAATCCTCCCACAAGCCAATATTATATTCTCCAAAAGCAGATTCCAGTTCCAGAAGCAGACTGCGCTGGGCAATCTGACTCAGTGCCTGTACCCTTGCTGCTTCCAGCAAAGAGAAGAAAAGGGAGAAGACCAAGGTTAAAATTAAAGTTAAAAATAGTGTCATACTGCCATTTGGTCTTGCTCTTATAGATAGATTCTGCCGCATCCAACCTTCCCCTCCTTATTTATTAAATCTTATTGGCCTGTGTTGTAATTTTTTTGAGGACTTTATTTACCAGACTGGTAATCTGTGTTTTAAATATCGCTGCTAAGCTAATCAAAATCACGATAATTAAAATGACTTCGACAACACCCATTCCATCCTCTTCTTCTAAAAATGCTCTCCATTCTCTCATACTTCTTCCTCCTTGATAAATTTAAGATATTAAAATGATACTTGCTATTTATTAAAAACTCAGTGACAATCCAGCCGGAATAATCATAATTGCCAGCACAATGGCTAACATAATACCCATTGGCAACAGTAGCTTTGTACTTGCTTCCTCCCCTGTCTGCTTCGCCCTGGCCTTACGCTGTTCATAAGCCTCTTGTTCCTCTTCCTCCAAAAGTTTTTGCATCCCCTTAGCTCCCTTTCGCACATTCTGTACAATCAGTGCGGATAATTTGCGATATGCACTAAGTTGACAGCGCCTGCCAAAATTTTCATAGGCCTGCAATTCTGCCACACCATCGCGAACTTCATAGAGTACCATCAACATTTCCTCATAGGCATAATGCTGTTTGATCTCTCCTTCCTGCTGCTTTCGTTGATAGGTAAGTGCAATCTTTTCCCATGCCAGAGAAATATTCATCCCTGCCCCCAAGAGGAGTGACAGCTTACTGACAATATCTGGATAATCCAGCATCATCTGTTTTTCCCGTTCGGTCTGACTGCGCTTTTTTTCTTCTTTTTCTCTGAAAAATATGCCCACAGCCAGAACTGCTCCCATCAATACACAAATTAAACTGCGGTTGATCTTCTTCTCTTTCCAGATAATTTTCTTACCGTCTATCTGTTGTGGCAGCTCAATATAATCCACATTTTCTTGCTGATTTTGTTCAGATATCAACTTTTTCAACTTTTGTTCCAATTGCTCTGGTGCAGATTTTTTTCTGGGAACAGCCTGAATAGAAAATTGATACAGGCATGTTTCCCCCTGACAGGAAAGCTCTGCGGTAATCTCTATCAATACTGGATGGTCTGGTTCCTGCTCCATCGTCCCATCTGCACCAAAGACATCATAATCAGAAAAACTGTAGACTGCCTCCACAGCCTCTTGCTGTAAATACTGCGGCAGATACAAAGAACCTGTAACCTGATCTTTAGATACATTTTTCCCCAATATAGCGATATCCAGCTCTTGTTTGGCACGCTTTAGGCATTCTTGTCTCTGAACCTTTGTCAGCTTACGTTCCTCAATTTCAAGTTTTAGTGGATAATTTTCAATTTCTCCCTCTGCATCAATCTGAAATTCTTTTTCTAGAATCCCCTGCCCTGGCTCATTTCTGACGATCTTATTGCCCTGTGTCTTTGTCCCCTCCATCCAGGCCACTATCAGCGCCAACAAAAAAGCGGCCGTTAAAATAAGTGCTGCCTGATATGCCTTTTTATCTCCGCCAACTTTGTGTTTTAAATATCTTGCAACAATAAGACAGCATATCGCCCCTGCAAAATTCCAGTACATAATTCCACCCCCTAAATCTGGATATCTAATATCTTTTCTGCCAAGAAAAATGCTCCCAGATATCCTAAAAGACATACTGTCATTACAGATACTCCCAAAAGATTTCCATAAAGCGGTGTTAAAAATTCTGGTGATGTTGCTCCTACATAGAATAAAATCCCAAAAGGAACAAAATCCATAATACGCTGCTCTGTTCGCTTGGCTGTCACCACAGTCTCTATCTCTCGCTCAACCTCAGATTTTTGACGAATCTTATCCACAGTACCATAAAATATTTTCATCATATCTCCTCCGCTGCGCTTGGCAAATCCAAAAACCTGTGCAAAACTTATAATCTCTTCTATTCCACTTCGCTGTGCAAAATCATCCAATAATTGTTCTAATGGCATATTGAGCTGTACCTTGTGATTGATATTGCGAAATTCCTGCGCAATTATGGTTTTACTGCCATATAGCCCCACATACTCCTGCCATGCCTCTACAAATGCATTTTCCATTGCATACCCAGCTTTCAGTGCAGCCACTGTCATCTGTAAAATTTCGCGAAACTGAAATAACATCTGCTGTCTCTGTCTTCGCAAAAGATACTCTCTGAGGTGTTTTTTTACAAGCATGTACAATGGTATAGCCCCTGCCATTCCATAAGGACTTCGATAAAACAACCAGGAAATGATTCCAGAAATCCCTACTGTTATAAGAAATCCGCATAGCTTTTCCTTATAATTTAATCTGTAATTCCTATAATCTCGAATTCTTAGCTTCCCTCCTTCTCTCCTTTCACTACATCCATAGATTATACCTTCACTTTCATAACTCTTTGCTTCCCTCTCTCCTTTCACTACATCCATAGATCATACATTCACTTCCATAACTCTTAGTTTCCTTCTCTGCTTTCATTACATCCATAAATTATACATTCACTTCCATAACTCTTTGCCCTCTCTCCTTTGACTACATACACAATTCATCCCTGCACTTCCATGCCTGCTGCATACAGCTTTCCACGATGAATTAACTTGCCTTTCTGCTGCCAGCTTCCGCTAATCTTTCCATTGTACACACCCATTTCCACGAACTCATAGAGAGGATTCAAGCGAATCTCGCCCTCTTCCATCTTATCAATCTCCATAATAGAGAGCATTCTCCTGCTGCGATCTCTAAGTCTGCCTAGATGAACCAAAATGTCCACTCCTGCGGCAATCTGAGCTCGAATGGCCATTAATGGCAGCTCCATCCCCATCAAAACCATTGTTTCCATGCGGCTGACCATATCTTGGCAGCTATTGGCATGTCCTGTACTCAAAGAACCATCATGGCCAGTATTCATGGCCTGCAGCATGTCCAAACATTCTGCCCCGCGGATCTCTCCTACTACAATCCGGTCTGGGCGCATGCGCAGTGCTGTACGAATCAGATCTCGTATTGTAATCGCCAGCGTTCCCTCTGGTCCTGCATTTCTTGTCTCCAGCCGCACCAAATTTGCAATACCTTGGATCTGCAGCTCTGCGGAATCTTCTATTGTTATCACACGTTCTGTTTTGGGAATAAATTCAGATAATGCATTTAGAAATGTTGTCTTTCCAGAGCCAGTTCCTCCAGAAATAAAGATATTATAACCTGCCCTGACTAGTGTTGCCAGAAATTCAGCACACTCCTGGCTAATAGATTCTCCATCAATCATTTGTTCCATCAATATTGGATGTTTGGGAAATTTCCGAATGGAGACGACTGGTCCTTCTAAAGCCACTGGAGGTAGTACTACATTAACTCTGGAACCATCAGACAGTCTCGTGTCTGCGATTGGCTCTGCTTCATTGATGACTCGATTATGATTTCCGACCATCTGTTGAATAATATCTTCTAGTTTCTCCCGAGAGGAAAAAGATTTTTCCCAAGTTCGGATCTCTCCTTTTCTCTCATAAAATATATGGTCTGCTCCATTTACCATAATCTCTGTGATCTCATCCTCATCCAATAATTCCTGCAGAACATCCAACTTGCGCAGCGAATGAAACACTTGCTGTCTCAGTTCCCGCCGCCAATTTAAGGGTATCACCCGCACCTTAGCCTCACGACAAATCTCTTCATCAATCACTGCCAGTAATTCCTGTTCCTCATGTTCTCTTGTCATGTCCAACTGTGCTAAGACATTTTTTCTAATCTGTTCCACCTTGTACCCCCGCAATCCCTCTGCTAAAATCGCCCAAACTGCCCCACAACCATTGCTGCATTCTATCCGCTGCTGCGCAAATCTCTAGATTTATGGTAGGCAAATCCAAATAAATGAGCTTGTGATTCGACTTAATATTTGTCTGCCTCTCTGTCATTTGCTGGAATTGATATAGAGGACCTTCATGTAATTCACCATGTTCTGTGGTAATATAAACTCGGCTGCACAGATCAAGAAGCTGATAAAAACCAGGAATCATCATTCCAAAATCTAAAAGTATCACATCATAACTACTCTTTCTCTTCAAAAGCTGTATAAACTTGACATAATCCTGCGCTGTCACTTCACTTAAACAGCCCCCATCTTCTGCTGGTGGAATATAATGAACTCCCTCCATCGTATAAAGTGCACTATTGACACAATCCATGATATTTACTTCATTGCTCAGGCACAAATACATCACATCTAGCAAGTCCCTCTCATATTTTTCTTGAAACCACCCTTCAAAACCAGCACATTCCTTAAAATTGATATAGAGCACCTTCTCTCTCTGAGTCAATGCATGTGCAAATGTCAAGGCAAATGGTGTCTGCCAGATACTATGTCCAGGTGAATAAATACCGATAATCTCCTTATTTACACCATCCTCTGCATGTGTTCTGCCGCCCCATTGCTGATAATAAAAAAATACTTCTCTGAGAATCTGAGATGCTGGTTGGTATTTTTCTACTGCCATAAGCCCCAAAACATGCGCCGTATCTGCGAGCTCCTCTCCATGCAGATAAAGCCACATTGTGTCTTCCTGCCAAGATTCTTTCTTGCGTTCATCCCTGGCTTTCTGCTGCTTTAAAAGCTCCCTAACCTGCACATGCTCCAAAAATCCTTGATCTAATAATATAATATCTGGTCGATGGATGCTGAAATTTTCCAGAAAACATTCTGGAGAACAAAACGACATTGCCTGCAATTCTCCTCTATGCTCCAGAGAAATCCATTCTCCCAGCCTTTCAGCATATACTCCGTCCGTATCACAAACGGCAATTATAATTTTACTCAATAAGCCACCTCCATAGCGATCGCATATCCAATTAAAATTGCAATTGAAAAATGAATGACATGATTTTCTTCCTGAGATTCTTTTGGATATTTCAATATCCTGCCAGTAAGCATTACCTGACAAATATAACCTTTGAATACCCACAGACGAGAAATGAGATTTCGATGATAGAGAAGCTTACACAGAGATATGCCTGCCCCCACAAGAAAAGATAGCACTATGGTTATAATAAGTAACTGAAACCCCCAAATACCGCCAATCATGGAAAATAATTTGATATCACCTGCCCCAAGGGCACGTATCAGAAATAATAGATAAAATAAGATAATTGGTATAGAAACGTTTAGAATAAAAACGCCCAGTCCTTTTACTCCTGCTTCCAGCACCTGAAGAAAAAGTCCTGATACAAAACCACTGACGATCAGTCGATTACTGATCCGAAAACTTTGTATGTCCATCACCACTGCAACACTTAAAAGTGTCAAGCTTACGAACATCTTTAACTCCCCAATTCATCACCTCTCTTTGAATTAATTCTCCTGCTCGCGAATCAGTGATTGATTTGGATTATAAATCAAGTTGTTAAAATTGTAAAGTATCTTCTGGGAAATTTTTCATTTTTGTATATATGTTACAAGAATCGATACAGTAAAATTCCATAGATCAGCGCAAAACCGCTGATACCAAGGGTTCCGATTGTCAAAATACTAACAGGGTTAATGCCTGCCGCTACCGCAATACCCTGACTTTCCAAAATACTGTTGACAACACAAATTCCCACTGCACCTCCTGCACTACGCAAAATAAACACAGCAATCTTGGCAGATTTCTGCTTGATCGTTCCCATAAGAAGCACCAGCAAACAGACTCCAATAATTGCACCCATCCCATAATAAAGTTCCATCTCCAGCTCCTTTTTCATTTAAAAAATATCTCTCACTATGATATATATACTTTCTGGAAAAATTTATGACTTTTTTGTATAGATTGGAAATGTTCTGCTTATACTTTAAGTAAAGGAATTGTTACCGTAACTTTACAGAACACCGCAATACATTGTTTCAAAAAGGGAGGGGGATGCAATATGTTCCAAATTGCAAAAAAAGAACCACAAACAACTGCTTATTCTTTACTATTAGATGATCTTGAAAAAGCTAGATATGATTTAGCACTTGCCTATGACAACTTTGAAAATGCGATGGAGCCTGATCTGATTGATTACTGTATTTATCAGGTAAATGCATTACAAATGCGCTACAAATTCCTGTTGACAAAGGCAAAACAGTTCAATGAGGATTCCTATGCAAGGAATCCTCTGGAACTTTCTGAATCCTGAAGGGTCTCTGTAAGGCTGCCCTTCTGATAAGTCATACCAGCCACAACATGCTGTGTATGCTGCATCAGTGGTTCTGATGTATCCTGCTGCGCCGCTTCTTTAAAAGCATCGTAGAGGTTCTTCAGAACCTTCTGAGCATCCTGAAGGTTCTGAAGATCATTTTTACATACAGCCATAGCTAAAAGCTGATCCACAAAGCGGTACTCTGCATACAGCTCACCGGATATCTGATATCTGAAATCTAAATCTTCCATCAATCTTCCCACAACCTGTCTTGCATTCACCACTGCCCGCTTAAATGATTTATAATCATTAACATCTTTCGCCTGAATACCATCATCAAGATATGCAAAGAGTATATCATACATAATCACAATCATTTGGCCTTGATTGCAATTACTCAATCTTCTGGTAAACTCCTGCTTTTTCTCCTGTGTCATTGGTTTCCCTCCTGTCTGCTCAACTGACACTCAATTCTTACTGCAAAAGCTGTAATACCTGCTGCGGAAGATCATTTGCCTGTGCAAGCACAGATGTAGCTGCCTGAGTGAGAACATTGTATTTCGTATACTCTGTCATCTCCTCTGCCATATCCACATCTTCAATTCGGGAAAGTGCCTGAGTCATATTCTCCTCAGAACCATCCAAACTGCTGACAGCATAATCCAAACGATTCATATATGCTCCAATGGAAGAACGCACCTCGCTGACCTTGGAAACGGCTCCATCATAGCTAGTGATTGCACGGCTGGCACCGGTAACAGTACATACATTAACTTCATCAATATATAATGTCTGAGAAGAAATTTCTGAAATTCGCACTTCCATTGTCTGATTTTCATTGGCTCCAATCTGAAGAGTCATTGGCCCCATATTTGTGACTTCCATATTCACAGTTCCTGTAGTTCCTGGTTCCACCTCAAACTTCATTTCAAAACCGCTGCGGTCTGAAATAGTCACATAATTTCCATCCGTGAGAATCGTAGCCTGTGTACCAAATCCCTTGTCATTGGCGTCAAAAGCAATCTCTACATCCTTGCCTACTTCCTGGTTATTCGTACCAATTCCTAGAAATCCTGCCAATGCTGGATTATCACATTTGATATTCATCTCAGCACTGTTACCATAACGATCAGAGACAAATACTAGATTTCCCCCCTGAGACACATCATTGGGAACATAACCAGCATTTTCTGGTGTTCCGCCTGTGGCATTCAAATTCCCAACCACAATCAGATTTACCTCTCCGCGTTCTGCGCCCTCGCGCATCTTTTCATAGACAGCGCTAAACGTTTCACCTTCTTTAATCTCCACTTCTACACCATTGATTACCACTGTTCCTTCTGCACCTGCTGGCACTGTTGCATTTGCGGTCAATCCTGCACCACCGGCTAATACAGCATGTTCAGCATCTGCAGTGATATTCACAGAATACATATTGGCCATCACTGAATCAGAGATATCCATGCGTTTAATTCCACGGCTGTCTGGATAGACACGCTGGTCTAAAGTCCCATCCAACAGCGGTTTTGTATTAAATTCTGTATCTCTTGATATCCGGTCAACCTCTTCTGTCAAAGAAGAAATCTCCAACTGAATAGCATCCAAATCATCTGGTGTATTGGTACCATTGGCTGCCTGAACAGAAAGTTCACGCATTCTCTGAAGCATGCTATGCACTTCATTTAACGCCCCATCTGCAATCTGCAATACGGAAGTACCATCCGCCGCATTTCTGGATGCCTGATCTAAACCTTTGATCTGTGATGTCATTTTACTGGCAATCGCCATTCCTGCCGCGTCATCGGATGCACGGTTAATCCGCAGACCAGTGGACAAACGTTCAATAGAATTTGACAAGCTATTCTCTGTTCCTAACAATCTTTTATTGGCAATCATGGCTGACATATTGTGATTAATTTTCATGTTAAATACCTCTCTTCTGATTTATTTTAGGACATAGCCTGCCCCATCTGTTTCATTTCTTCTAAAAATCCTTTGGCAATCCCATACAAAGTCTTCGTCTGTACTTGATATGCCTCTTCCCCTGTCTCTTCGCGAGAGACATTATTGGTTTTTTCTGCGGCAAAACGATTGAGATCCAATTGCTCACTGTGAATCATATCCAGGGTCCAAGACTTTTGTCCCTCTTGGGCCAACTGTTCCTTAATGTTCTCTGCCTGGTTTTTCAGTTCTTCTGTTGTATCATGGGAGTCTGAGGCAATATAAGCTTTCACAGAATCCCCCTGTACCTGAAATCTCGCTGCCACTTTGCCAAGCTTGGTGTTCTCAAAGAACACATCCACTCTTCCCTTCTCTTCCTTGCCTCTGACAATCTTAAGCTGTACATTTGTCAGTTCATCTGCCACCAATACCGGAATTGCATAATGTTCCTCTTTGGCCATATTGGTCCCCAGCGCAATCTGCTGACGTAAAATCTTCATATCCCGCAAATCTCTGCTGCTGACTTCTTCCGATTCTACCATCGTCTTCATCACATTTTCAGCCGTCTCTGCCAGTTTCCTATGAGCTTTGGCCATATCCTCCGGCGTCTTAACAGCCTCGCCAAACTCTTCGATAATATCAGCTTTTACCTGTTCTAAGTCTGGATCTTTTTTCAAATTTTCCTTATTAAACAAGGATTTAAACATTCCCTCCCGTGAATTTAACATCCGGTTAGCTGCCATAATATTGTAAGCTGTCACTGGCATATCATGACCTGTCAAAATCTGAAGTATCTGAGCCTCTGCTTTCTTTGCCTGTGAAAACTCCTGTAATTGTTCCTGATAATAAGCTTCATCCGATTCGGTGTCCCTAGGCGCCTCCCGCAACTGCCACAGTAATTCCTCTGGCGTCATATCCTCCACAGCTTTCTGAGACTGTGCCTGCTGCATTCCCTCTGGTGTCGCAAACTTCAAAGCTTCCTTGGCACAATCTGTCTGATATGCTGCCTCAATCTGCTGCGAAATGCTCAATTCCTGAGAAGCAATCGTCTCTGCCTCACCAAAATTATTATCCACCGATACATTGATCCCTGGATTGCGGTTGGTACGCACTGCTGTCAACAGATTCTTCATTGAAAGTTCCGCTCCCTGTTGAACCAGCGCACCAATCACTGCTCCATCTGTCTTATCAATCTGATTCAGCATTCGATAGATGCCAATATAACTATCCCGTTCTTGTTGTGTGATTTCTTTATTTTGTTCCAGCTTCCAGAGATATTTACTAAATTTCTCCTCACCGCCTGCATCCAGATGATTTTTAATCTCCTCCGCTTTGGCGTTAAGTTGTTCTATATTCATTTCCAGAGGATTTACACCCTCTCGAATCATCTCCACTACCACAGATGGGGATAAATTCTGGAATAAGTTCTGCACTTTCTGGTCTGCTGCCTTCATCTGTAAGATGGAATCATCCGTAATCTCCATCTGATTATAAGCAAGGATTCTCACTGCTCTGCGGTTTGCCTCAGAAATTTCCAGATTTAAATCCTCCAAAATATCATCTACATTCCGAAATGCTTTCTGGATAGAGTCTCCCAGATCTGCCCTTGGTGTAGTCTGCAGCGTCTCATAAGCCTGCCCTGCACGCTCCATCTGCGCCTGTTTGGAAACACCAGCTTCATGGATTGCCTCTACACTGTCCTGATCTGTATTTACCGTCCCCAGAATATAAGCTGGTACACCTTTCAGTTCTTGAGCCTTTGTCATAGTATCAGCAAACAAAACCGCATTTTCCTGTGTAGGCTCAACTCCACTCTGACTTAACAAATTCGTGTAATATGCATTCTCCTGTGCCTTTAACTGTTCCACCAATTCTGCCAAAGGCTGTGTCTCAATAGCAATTCCCTGTTTTAACAAGGAATAATTCGCCTGCGCTGTCATCGCCAGCCGAATTTCTTCCAACTGGCGCCTTGCTTTGATAAATGCCAGATCTTCCTTGGCATATTCTGGAATAAAAGATTCCTCTTTCTGTGACTGTCCCTGACTGTCTGTGCCTGCCTGCTGCTGTGCACTGTTCTGCGCTGCTTTCAGACTCTCAATACTCAGTGGTACTCCTTTTTGTACCACATTCCAGATATCCTGATCTGTTGCTTGCTCCACCACCTCTGCCGCTTGTGCGGCACGTTCCATATTACTGTAACCAGAAAGCAGAATGGCATCTCCTGGACGGTTTCCCTCCGCCATAGCCTCCATCATCGCATCCATTGTCTGCTGTTTTTCAGGAGGCAGCTGGGCATCTTTTAGATCTGTCACATATTTAAGATTTTCTGCTGTCAGAGGAATCTGCTGTCTTAACATCCACTCGCTACTAGAAAGCGTGCTGTCATTAACTGGAAGGCCAGCCTCTTTAATTACCTTAGCAATCTGTGCCTTAAGACCATCATCCAATTCCACGCCTGCCCCCCGAGGCTGTCCGGCCGCTGCACTGGTACTGTGCTGTGCCATATAAAGATTTTCAATCGTCGGTGCAAGATCATGATCTAACATATATTTGACTGCTTCATCACTGCAGGCAGTAAGATCTGCAGCCTGCTGCTGTGCTTCTTTACAATCTGTAATATTTTCTTCTGTAACTGGAAGATCCGCTTGCTGCATAGCGGCCTCCAACTGCTTTGCTGCCCCGATGCTGCCCGCCATCTCCTCAAGCTTCTCTGCACTTAGATTATCTCCAAAGACACTGATATCCACGCCCGCCTTGGCCAGTTCCATCTTAATTTTATCCATCTCTGTGACAATGGTATCAACATCCGATCCATTCACAGTATATCCATCCTCTTCCAGCTTCTCACAGTCACCTTCTGACAAGGCGTTGGACACTGCCTGCATCTTCTCCTGCATCACCTGAAGCTCCATATTTTCTGCTTCCTGGCTAATCTGGTCTAACTGGGATTCGCCGGAAAAAAAGGGTCTGTCCACTGTCGTCTGCTGTACAGAAGTTACCTTGCCTGTATTTTTCTCTACCTTACTGGCAGTGGTCTTTTCAGCGATGACCGTAACATTCCCTTTGATCTCCACCTTATTTTGGGTTTGGGTAATTTCCGCTAAATTATTGTTCTCTACTCTCATATCTGCGCCTCGTTATCCTCTATTCCTACTTCCGTCCCGAAACTGTCTGCCTTATAAAAATCTGACAGCTTCTTCTGTCCTTAAGTATTTCGGTAACTATCCGCAAAAACTTTATGGCAACTAATCAGAACCCCTGAAAAATATTACATCCGTATTATTCAAGATACCCCAAGAACACGTTTCCTGCCCCTGCAAAAAAGGCTTCACTGTCCTGAAGACCCATTTTTCTGGCACTATTCTCCATTGGCTGATATAAAATCGTATTGTGCTCATCATATCCAATAATCAGTACTGCCTGATCTCCCACCATAGCAAATACTGGTGTTCCAAGATTCACATAATATAAAACCTGACTCACACTGCACCCAGAGAGATCTATCACTTGCCGGTTTTCTAAAGCTTCCTGTAAAATCTGTCTTGGTGTTTCCCCACGCACAAGAAGAGCTTCCACATCAATGCTCACTTCTTCTGTCTTCAGCAAATATGTCAGACAACGCGCCACAGAATTATCACTAATACCATCTGTATCTATCAAACCAGAGCCAATCATTGGCTGTGATGTTTTCCTGCCTCTGCACCAAATATATTTCTGTTGCGGCCCAATCACTACTCCCATGTTTTCATCTGCACAGAGAATCGCCCCCATAATTGACGGTGTAGACATCAATATTTTTCCAGCACTAAAAACATAATAGTACTGTCGTTTCTTCCCTGTATCTAAATTGACAGTCCTTTTTTTATCAATCACCACTTCCTTAGGAATCTTTACTAAGGGCTGTTTGCTGTCTTCTGCCTTAGCACCGGCAAGCGTCAATTCTACCTGCGTCTGCTTTGTCTCTGATGTACTGCTGCCAATCATAATCAAACGGCTGGATTCCATCTGTTGATTTTTGATCGTGTCCTGCTCTGCTGGCATATAACTATTCCCTGAACGAATCTCCCGATCAAGAAAAATCGTCTCCTGTTCCACATAGGCATTGGAAACATAATAGCCCTCTTTTTGATATTCCTTAATCATGTTTGAATTTCTATCTACAATTGTTATCTTGTACATTGGAAATCTGATATTTCCGGCTGTATCTGCTGTCACATCCTCTTCTCTTGCTGTTCCATAGACAAAATCACTCTCCACAAATCCCACCGGCTTTAAATATTCATTTCCATTGCTTTCTATTGTCCGAACTGCCTCTCCTTCTAGATCCATAACCTTAAGCGTTTGAGCTCTGCTGGCATCCTTTTCATCCTGCCACGCAATATAACGCCCATTCTCAGATACCGCATAACCGCCCGGGCTCAAATTCTCAACTACAGCTTCCGCCTCATGATTATACAGATCAATCCGATATAAATGCCCATCTGCCAACAGATAAAAGATATTCTCATCATTCACATAAAATGTCTTTCCCCAATCAGCTTTTAGCATCTGATAGGAACGGTCTGAGGGCAGAAATAATTCCTCCTCCACAGTATTTCCCACACTGTCATAATGGTACACTCCGATTCCAGTCTGTCCCTCATGGCGTCCACGATTCATATAACCATAGACAACAAAATCCATGCTCCCTGCCTCATTGATTCGCATAATCTGAATCTGATGCTGATTATTATTTTCTCGCGCGGAAATTCCTTCAGGACTGCGGAAACTATATACTTGAAAAAGTTGGTGACTATCTCCATGATAGCTCCACAATTCTCCTTCTTGGACAAATGCAATAATATTTCCCTTCTCATTAGCCATATATTTGACATCTGAAGAACGTATCCCCAAAAGTAACTTATTCTTATCAACTGTACTGTTTTCTCCCCGAAAAATTTGATCCATATTGCGTTCATAATTCAACAGAGACATTCGGTTAATACTGTTATTGTATCGTACTCGATAATATTCTTCCACATTATAATACTCTACCTCACCGTTATCTCCTGTGGAAGTCACTACATATTGAAGAACAATCGTATTATAGGAACTGCCCATCTCCTTTATTGAGGACACAGGTAACTCCAGCCTTTTACATTGAAAATCTCCCCAACTCACCTGAGATAGACTGGAATGAATGGTTACTCTCTGCAATGTGGTATTATCTGCCTGATTGTTTGGTTCCAGATAAGTGGCAAGCTCCCCTGATCTCGCCTTGTCAAAAGTTTTTTCATGAAAATCCATTACAAAGTCCAGGGATTCCTTGACAAAATATTCTTTTTCCCGCATCATTCTGGTATAGTAATACACATCTTTGCCGCCGCTATTTACAATAATCACCAGCACATATTCCTGATCCTCTTCCAATATATTTTCAAATTTCAACTTGGCATGAACCTCTCCATTTTCCTCTGAAACAAGATCAGCATCTCCATTTTCAATGAGCCGCTGCATATCCATAGAGCGCACCTCATAAGAGAGCCCTTCAATCTGATTTTCGTAAGTTTTCACCACCACTGGCAGTGTCAATCCTTCCTGCAATGGTGTAATGGTATCACGCATCGCTGTGCCGTCCATCTCTGAACTGTACCCATAAAGCTCATTGATCTTCACATTGTCTCTCTGCAGATAAACTACTGGCAATGTTGCTGGAGCCATCTCTGAGGTGAGATCAAATCCACTGTGATGATCTAAAAGTCCCATTACCGCTATTGTAGCTATCGCAGCCACAACCAATACCACGGTTTTAATCAAACCTTTTCGCATCCTGTCTGTCATCCTTTCCATCCTGTAGTGCAGCCAGTGTAGGCATCACATGCAAAAAATCTATCACTTTGCGCCATTCATCACTCTTTTTTGCTTTACCATTTTTTACCGCACGGATCAATATATTCTTTGGTGTATGTTCCATATCAATAAATTCCATGATCTGCACCTGATAGCCCTTACTCTCTAAAATTTGAGCGCGGAGCGCATCTGTAAACAATGCTGCCATGCGTTCTTTCACTAATCCATATTGCAAAATAGGGGCTAACAGTTCATTTCTTATCTGTGCATTCAACTCATGCTGGCAGCAGGGCACAGACAGAATTACTTTCGCCCCCCAGCGAATTGCCTTGTCCAATGCATAGTCTGTCGCTGTATCACAGGCATGGAGACTGACCACCATATCCACCTGCCCGACACCTTCATATCCTGCAATGTCTCCCACATAAAAATCTAATCCCTGATACCCATACTTTTGAGCCAGCTCGCGACAATGCTCAATCACATCCTCCTTTAAATCCAGCCCAATCATATGCACTTGATATCCCTTTAATTCCTTCAAATAATGGTACATGGCAAATGTCAAATAAGATTTTCCACATCCAAAATCTATGATTGTCACTTCCCGTTCTCTGGGAAGCTTGGGCAAAATATCCTCAATAAATTCCAAAAACCGATTAATCTGGCGAAACTTATCATACTTTGCATGAGAAATTTTTCCTTCCTTTGTCTGCACACCAAGATCCATTAAAAATGGAATCTTCTGCTGCGGATCAAGAATATATTTTTTCTTCTTATTATGGGATAAATCTCCATTTTTTACACAGCCTGTGCTTTTTTTCTCTTTTATTTTGATTTTTCCTTTCTTGCTTACTAAAACAGTAGCTTGTCCAATCTCAGAAAAAATCTCAAGTTGGCGATACATCAACATCCATTTCATCACAGCTTCCACAACTTCTTGCTGCTTAAAGTTATAATGAAACACCTTTTTTTCCTGTTGGACGCTTGCCTGAAAAATTAATTTTTCTTTCAGCAACACCGGACGGAGGCTGATTTTTACAGCCTCCGCCTGAGTTCTGGGATTACTGATTACTAGTTGAACCAATGTTCTATCTAAATATTTATATAAAAGTGATTCTAATTCTTTCATACGTAAACCCTTCTGTTTCTTTTGCAGTTTTTACCACCAGCGACGGCATCTTCTATGTCTGCACCGACGCTGGTACATCTCATTAAATAACAATACCTCAATAAGATTTTTCAATCCGTTGTCTCTTGGCGGTCTCCTTGGTCCCCAGCCTGGGCCTGGCGGTGGTCCTGGTGGTCTTCCTGGTCCCCAGCCTGGGCCTGGCGGTGGTCCTGGTGGTCTCCCTGGTCCCCAGCCTGGGCCTGGCGGCGGTCCTGGTGGTCTTCCTGGCCCCCAGCCTGGGCCTGGCGGCGGTCCTGGTGGTCTTCCTGGTCCCCAGCCTGGGCCTGGCGGCCTTCCTGGTCCCAGCTGTGCTACCAAATTTCCCTCTAACGGAATCTCTTCTGCCTCCATATCTGATTCCTCATAAGCACCTTCCTCATATTGTTCTCTCTCATACAAGCCTCTATCACTCTGTTCTACTTCAAATTTCTGAATATCTTGCTGACCTTCTGCCGCACTATCATAGATGCGCTTCACAATCTGGCTTATCATTACCTTGTCAGGATATTCATCAAACATCAGGCTGCCTTCGTATTCCATTTTATCACATTCGTCTTCCACCATTTCCTGAATAGAACGAACTTCTTTGGGATACATTCCCTTTAATTTCTCCAAATCCCTGGCGTATTCCAGCTCCTCCATATATACGGTCTGCATGGGATATGCCATATAAAAGGGCACTTTAGACATATTTTGTTCAGGGTTCCTGAAAAATATTTCCTGTTTCTGGTCCACAGTTATTCTCCCATTTTTTCTATCTCTATACTATATGCCTGATTTCCGGTTATGCTACTGCGGTCTTAAGTTACTGTCAAAAGAAGCCGCGCCGCGGCAAGCTCTAAAAATAGAAACGAGAAAAATACCAATTGCTCTGCCAGCTTAATGTTTTATTGGATGCATCCAAAAATATGTCGCTGTCCATCAATTACTCTGCACATACAGCCACTCATGGATAATCCAAATGATTATTTTAAGCATAATATTATATTTTTCTAAGTATACTGCTCTCCAGTATAGCACATTTAGGAATATTTTGCCAGATATTGTATGAAAAGTAAAAGATTGATATACTATTTCTGTTACAATTTACCTGTCAGCCAATCTGAAGATAATCACAGGCATCAGAACTATTGAAAAGGAGTATTACATGACATACAAAAAAGGTATCTTATTGGTAAGCTTTGGAACCAGCTATTTAGACAGCAAAGCGAAAACAATAGATAAAATAGCCGCAGATGTCACTCTGGCATTTCCCGATTACCAAATTTATCAGGCATGGACGAGCAAAATGATTCTGCGCATCCTAAAAAACAGAGACAATCTCTACATCCCCTCTTTGGAAGAAGCCATGAGTGAGATTATCTCTGATGGCATTGAACAATTGATTATCCAGCCTACCCATCTAATCAATGGTATCGAAAATGATGTGATGATTCACACCATCCAAACTCAGGCTCCTCCTACCCTGTCCCTCACCTTTGGCGCACCACTGCTCAGCAGTACAGATGACCACAAAGCTGTCCTAAAAGCTGTACTCTGTGAATTTTCTGAAATTCCCAGTGAAGATGCCATAGTATTTATGGGACATGGCACCACCCACTATGTAAACTCGGTCTATGCCGCGCTGGATTACATGTTCAAAGAAATGGGACATCCCAATATTTTTATGGGAACTGTGGAAGCTTACCCTGACCTAAATACCATAATCCGCCAGGTGTCAATAACTTCTGCCAAATGTGTACATTTAATTCCTTTTATGCTGGTGGCAGGCGATCATGCCAACAATGATATGGCAGGAGATTCCCCCAATTCTTGGAAGTCTTTATTTGAAGCTGCTGGATATGAAGTCATCTGTCATCTAAGGGGATTAGGCGAATATCAAGGAATACGAGAGATTTATCTTGAACATCTGCAAAAAGCACAAACCCTCTAAAAAAATTTCTCATAATATAACTGCCGGAAGAAACAAGCTCCTCCGGCAGTTTTGATATTCTGACAATCTATTCTAGATGAGATGATATTTTCCATTTCACAATCACAATGGATATAGCCAAGGGCACCCCATTATGACACACTCCTTCGGAGTGGTCTCTTATGGTATGATGATTGAAAATTTATTTTATAAATCATTCCTAGTACTGGAATACAGCTACGCCATAAGCTGGAAGCGGATAAGCAAAGGAAAATGGACGATTATCACATTCCTTCTTTACAGCCCGATATACCAACGGACGATTGACACCCTCTCCTCCATATTTTTTCTCATCACTGTTAAAGATCAGCTTATACTGTTTTTTCAGTGGTACGCCAACCCGATAATCTTCCCAATCCATCGGTGTAAAATTGCAGATAAACAACAGATTATTTTTTCCATTTTTGCTCTTACGCACAAAACTGAACACACTGCGGAAATTATCATCGGCATTAATCCACTCAAAATTATCTGTCGCACTGTCTGCTTCATACATTACAGGATATTTTCTATATAAGTGCAGTAAATCCTTAAAATAAGTCTGTAATTGTTGATGTTCTGGCTCCTGCAGTAAAAACCAATCCAGTTCGCGTTCCTCGCTCCACTCTCGAAGCTGTCCAAATTCTTGTCCCATAAATAACAGCTTTTTGCCAGGATGTCCCATCATAAAACCATAACCTGCCTTCAGATTGGCAAATTTATCTTTGCCCAATCCTGGCATTTTATTGACCATAGAGCATTTCAGATGTACCACCTCGTCATGCGACAATACCAGAATATACTGTTCACTGTGATTATAGCTCATGGCAAAAGTCATACGATTATGGTTGTCCTTTCTAAAATAAGGGTCTAATTTCATATAATCAAGGAAATCATGCATCCAGCCCATATTCCACTTGTAACTGAAATTCAGTCCCTCATCTTCCACTTTTCCTGTCACTCGCGGCCATGCGGTAGATTCCTCTGCAATCATGACAGCCCCTGGATTTCTTCCTAAAATCAAAGTATTGATATGTTTAAAGAACTCAATTGCTTCCAGATTTTTGTTTCCGCCATATTCATTTGCCACCCACTGGCCATCTTGTTTCCCATAATCCAGATAAAGCATAGAAGCCACAGCATCCACGCGCAATCCATCGATATGATAATGTTCAATCCACATCAAGGCGCTACCAATCAGGAAATTCTTAACCTCTGTCTTGCCGTAATCAAAAATCTTTGTTCCCCAGTCTGGATGCTCTCCCTTTCTTGGATCTGCATACTCATACAGACAAGTGCCATCAAATTCAGCCAATCCATGTGCATCTTTGGGAAAATGTGCCGGAACCCAATCTAAAATCACTCCAATATTATGTTCATGCATGTAATTTACCAGATATACAAAGTCCTCTGGTGTTCCATAGCGGGATGTTGGTGCATAGTACCCTGTCACCTGATACCCCCAGGAACCGTCAAATGGATATTCTGAAATTCCCATCAATTCCACGTGTGTATAACCCATTTCTATTACATACTCTGTAAGCCTCTCTGCCAGTTCTCGATAAGTATAAAATCCCTCATCCTCTCTGCCAGGATGACGCATCCAAGAACCTGGATGTACCTCATAAATTGCCATCGGCTGACTGTGCACATCTTTACAAGCCTTGCGCTTTTCCATCCATTTTGTATCTGTCCATTTAAAATTAGTGATATCTGTGATCCTGGAAGCTGTACCTGGACGCAATTCCGCATAATTGGCATAAGGATCTGCTTTGTAGAGTGATCTGCCATCTGGCGTCTCAATGTAAAACTTATACAGATCTCCCACTGCTGCCTGTGGCACAAATAATTCATACACCCCCATCGGCTCTAGCCGAGTCATCTCATCCGCATCTTCCTTCCAGTCATTAAAAGTTCCGATCACAGAAACTTTCTGTGCATTTGGCGCCCACACTGCAAAATATACCCCCGCAGTGCCATCTTTTGTACAGGGATGTGCCCCTAATTTCTTATAAATATCGTAGTGTGTTCCCTGTCCCAAATAATACATATCCAGTTTTGAAAAATGTTCCATACCTCTCACTCCTGTTCCCTTAATCTTCAAAATCTTTCTCTCTCAGATACAGATACCCCTCGGGACTGAACTTCTTTCTTCCAAAAAGTTTTTTTAATCCTCCCCGATCTGCACTTCTGATGGCCTCATCCATAATATCTTTTACCTCTGTCAGAGTAGTAGCTTCATCCAGCTTTTGAATATTACTGATGCGATTATAAAGTGCCAGTATTCCCATATCATCAATTTCACATTCTTGTTCTTTTGCATACGCCTTAGCAAATTGCACCAGCTCATCACTGGTAAATACAGGTATCTTAACGCGTTCCGTAAACTTTTTTGCAAAATTTACATCCCTGCTTAACACTTGCTCGATTCCAGCCCTGGTATCTTCCATAATTACCAACAAGCCATCGGTATTCTGTTCCATTAAAAGTGACAGCCTGATTGCCGTCTCTTGAGAAATCTCTCCAGCTTTCTCAATAATTAAATACCCACCTGCTATTTTCTTTATTAACTGGTTCAGCTCTTTTCCATTTAGAGATTTTCCAGTAATCTTACCAACTCTTCCGGTGGGATGTCTTCCACTTTTCTTGATTACTTTAATCAGATCTGTTGCCAAAACTGTCTTTCCACTGCCTCTTCCCCCCATAATCAAAATATTGCCGCTGGAAGAACTGTTGTCTTTTCCTTTCCTATGTAATGCCCCTTCTAATACTTGGCAGAGCTGCTGCTCCATCCCAGTAACTGGCACAAAATAAGAAAAAATTTCCTTTTGTTCTTCACTCAATCTGCGAATATGTCCTTCAGGCTCTTCTATCTTGATCTTTGGTACACTAACCTTTTCTTCTCTGGAGGCCTTTGCCGCCCGAAATACCGATTCCAAATACTGTTCGGCATCACTTTCCTCATGCTCTGCTGTTTGCTCTGCGGTCTGTTGCTCAATCAGTTTCTCCAACGACATGGAAGGCTCCTGCTTTGTCTTGTCAATGGGCTTTGGAAGGCTTTTTTCTATAGAAGATTTCTGTTCTGCTGCTTTTTTTCTTTGTATCTTCTTCAAATACTCCTCTGGTATCGGTTCCCCAAGAATCTTTGCAGCCTCTTCCCAGCTTGAAATCTGCTCAAACGCTGACTCTGATTCTTTCTGTAATGTAGAAATTCCTTCTGGCCGTTGATGCTTTCCTGGCCCTTTCTGTTGTATATACTGCTCTTTTCTCTGTGGAACTTCCCTATCATCTTCCATAGGCGTATATTTTTCCTCTAGCTGCTGATGTTTGTCTGTCTCTTTCTGAGCTGCATATACCAGTTCTGACTGTTGATAATCTCCTTCCTTCTCTGGCGGATAATTCTCATAATCTTCTAATGCTATATATTCCTCTTCTGACTGGTATTCTCCTGTCACTTTCTGGGATTCATACTTCTTTTCTGGCTGATGATACTCTCCTGGAGCTTTCTGGGATTCATACCTCTTTTCTGGCTGTTGGTATTCTTCTGTCACTTCCAGTGGATCGTTTTCATAACTTTCTTCTGGTATATATTCTTTCTCCAGCGAATAATTTTCATAATCTTCTGGCAATGCATCCGCTCCTGCTTCTTGCTCTGGTCTATACCTCTCTTCTAACTGATGATACTCTCCTGGAGCTTTCTGGGATTCATACCTCTCTACTGACTGGTCATATTCTTCTGACACTTCCAGTGGACCATTCTCATAATCTTCTGGCAGATATTCCCCATATGCTTGCCCTGATGCATATATCTCTTTTGGCTGTTGGAGCTGTTCCGTCTCTTCTATTGGATAACTCTCATAACCTTCTGGCAACATGTATTCCCTATCATCTTCTGGGGGTGCATACTCCCCATATTCTTGTTCTGGTGCATACATCTCTTCTGGTGTATATTGATTATAACCTTCCTCTGATATATACATCTCTTCTGGCGGGTACTCTCCATAATCTTCTTCTGACACATACATCTCTTCTGGCGGGTACTCTCCATAATCTTCTTCTGACGCATACATCCCTTCTGGCTGCTGATATGTTCCAGTTCCTTCTGATAGCGCATACATCTCTTCTGGTGTATATCCATCATAGCCTTCCTCTGGTGCATACATCCCTTCCGGCTGCTGTCCCTTTCCAATTCCTTCCAATGGCACATACATCTCTTCTGGCGGGTATTCTCCATAACCTTCTTCTGACACATACATCTCTTCTGGCGGATATTCTCCATAACCTTCTTCTGACGCATATATCTCTTCTGGCGGGTATTCTCCATTGCCTTTTTCTGACATATCACCTTCTTGCAGCACATATTCCCTATCATTTTCTGGCGGTGCATACTCCCTATATTCTTGTTCTGGTGTATGCATCCCTTCTTCTGGATATCCTCCATACTCTTGTTCTGATGTATACATCTCCTCTGGTGAATATTCTCCATACTCTTGTTCTGATGTATACATCTCCTCTTGTGGATATTCTTCATAATTTTCTTCTAACGGCTGCTGTTTGGGAAGATTCTGCAAGTAACGCTCTGCCAACAATTCCTGAGGACTAATGCCAGCCTCCAGTTTTGGTATAATATGATTGAGACGCTCCCTAAATTCCCTAGTTTCCTGAAGAGCACGAGCTTTCACAGATTCCAAACGCCTTTGCTGAGCAGTTGCCATAATTGTCTCCGCCACCTGTTTCGTTCTCTCCCACTCTGCCAGCACATCTTCAATTCTCATCTGCCCATTCACCTGAGGTTCATGCAGATCACCTCCCTGAATTGACATTCGATATTGTCCATCCCAATCCTCTGCAAGCATCTCTCGAAAATCATCTCTCAGAGAACTGTCAATCTCTTCATCGGTCTCAATATAACTATATGACTCCTCTTCTGGCGCCAGCTCCTCCTGCGGAACCTGAAGGTAAGGTATTTCCTCCACGATCTTTTTGATGTTATGCATCGTATCTTCGACCATCTCTTTGTTATCTGCTTCTAAGATCTGCTGCATACTCTTAGCAATTTCAGCCTGAAGATTTGATGTATTAAACCGGCTCGTATTGGCAGTAATATCTGGAATCTGCATCACCTCCTGAAGTACCTGATCTGATTCTGAAACTTCTGTAGAAGAAACTTTTGGCCCCTCTTGTTTAAACTGACGGTACTTCTCCTCCTGAACTTCATTCAAAGGTTGATACAACATTTTTAACTCCAACGCCTTTTCCACATATTTTCCATCACCAAAATAAAGCACTAGTTCGTCACAGACTTCGACACACCGTTCACTGTTCCTAATACGATGATAAAGATAAGCCAATTCAAATGCCCATTCCTCTGTATATTCCCGTTCCTTGAATTCCTCCAGTATATCAATCTGTTCTTGCAGGCCTGCTCCACTCAGCTTCGCAATCTGATAGCGGAGAATATATTTCTGATTATCATAAGGGGCAACTTCCAAAAATTCCTCATAATACTCCCTTGCCTCATCTAAATTTCCCATTTTCAAGCAAACTAAAGTCAGACGGTACAAAATATTTCTGCCCACTGATGCACGGTCATATGCCATTTGAAGAATATCGTAGCTATCATCATATCGTTTATTCCTGTCATAAATCTCTCCCACCATACACAGCGTCGCTGCACTTTTTACCTTCCTCCAGTTAATCGAATCTGCAATATCTGCCGCTGTTATATAATCCTTTATCTCAACCAGATTTTTTAACTGTTCGAGTTTTAGCTTGTATTCGTATTTGTCCAACTGTTTCACCTCAGAATTATGTTAAAAAGTAGCACTGTGCCACTACCCACAGTTAGTATCCTGCGAAGCCAAGTCCCTCAATTATACAGCAAAATTGTGAATAGTAACAATACCCCTGATTATCGTCCATATCATTCCTAGTCTAACATATTTCCCCAGTAAATGTCAAAATTTCTGTGCGTATTTCCGGAGTTGGAAAAATTTACCAAAACATATTAGCACATTTTATTTTTTCTTATGCCCTTTTTTATCTGTCATCTTCTCTAAAAGTCTACTTTTCTTCTTGTCCTTTTTCTGAACTTCCTCTTGATCTTTCTGAAAACAGATTAACTGATTTTGATCTGTATCTAATTTCTCGGCAAAAATATAGCTCTCACTATCTTGAGGAAGTTGTTTTCTCTTCAATGCATAATTTAAAATATTGCGAATGATATAAAAAATCACTGCAAACACTGGAACCCCAATAATCATGCCTGGAATCCCAAAGACTCCTCCTCCAATCAGAATTGCAAATACCACCCAAAAAGAGGATAACCCTGTAGAATCCCCTAAAATCTTAGGGCCGATAATATTCCCATCCACCTGTTGCAATACCAGAATAAACAGAATAAAATACAAGCCTTGGATTGGATTCGCCAGCATAATAAGAATCGCACTGGGCACAGCACCAAGATAAGGACCAAAAAATGGAATCACATTAGTGACACCTACAATAACACTGACCAACACCGTGTAAGGCATTTTCATTAGATACAGGCAGATAAAGCATAAAATCCCAATAATCAGAGAATCTAGAATTTTTCCAGAGATAAATCCACCAAAAATCTCATTACTTTTATGAACCGTATGGATAATCGCATTGGCCTGTTTGCCAGGAAAAATTGCATAGACAAGTTTTTTACTCTGTCCGATAAAACTTTCCTTGCTCATCAGTACATAAATAGAAATAATAATGCCGATTACTACATTAAATACAATTCTCACTGCTCCAATTACTCCAGAAGTCAGCCCAGCCACAATATTTTTGGTTTGCGGTAAAAATTCTGTTTTGGCCCAATTTTCAAAAAATTCTGTTCCCTTTGTCAGCCCAATTTCCAGATAACCGGACAACTCACTGTCATTATCAACATAATCACTGATCCAGTCCATAAAATTATTGACCTGTTTGGGCAGTGTACCGATCATACCATTGATACTCTTATAAAGTTCTGGGATTACCATCTGCATCAACACACCAATAACTAACAGAACAAAAAGTAGCGCTCCTGCCACACTGACTCCCCGCACTACTTTCTTTGCCTTCTGCTGATTCTTTATTTTTTGTTCTAGCACAGGCATTAAATGGTGTTCTTCAAAATTAACAATCGGTGTCATTAGATAGGCAAACACTAAGCCAATTGTAATTGGCTGCAAAATCACCATAATTTGACTCAAAATCTGAGTGAATCCATGATACCGATAAATTAGGAAAAAAAACGCAATGCAGCCTACAATGACTAAAAATGAGGTAAGCCCTACTGCTAAATAGGGCTTAATGTTCCAATTTGCTTTTTCCTCAACCTGTCTCTTCTCTTGTTCTTCCAAATTAAATGCATCCTCCTACCATTAATTAGATCAGGACATTGCAAATATAAATGCCGCTGGCGCTTCACAATGCCCTGTCTGATATGCTCTAGCCCTTATAGTAATTGATCAGGCATCCTTTTAATATAATTGTACGTTCATCTTCTGTCAATTCTCCCAACTCCAAAGTAAACGCCTTCAATTCCTGCCCTTTCACTACATAAGCAGAAATTTGTGTTTTACACTCCTCCACAGCTCTGCGAATATCTGGAATAAAAATATAATCTCCATTTGTAAAGGGCAATTCACCTGTTGGAATTAAAAATGGCAGCATTCCCCAATTAATCAGGTTGGAGCGGTAACGCTTGGTCGCATATTCATTGGCAATATTTGCCCAGCCTCCCAGCACTTTCTGACAAGAGGCAGCCTGTTCTCTCGCAGAACCATCCCCTGGCTTCACTGCAAAAATAGTGCTTCCAAACCCTAAATACCCCGCTTCTTTGTTCTTGGCAAAATCTTTCTCTGGAAATGCCTTGTTAATAGCCTCCATTACAGGTTTTAACTCTTCCACTGCATCTACTGGACAGCTCTGCGCTTCCAATGCCTGCTGCGCTTTTTGAATCTCTTTCGCACGTCCTACATAGGCTGGATCCTTTCTGGACAGTGTAAACTCTGCCAGTCCCAGTGGATTAGAACGATAAGAAGACGTCTCCCCAGAGGGTATCAGTTCATCCGTTGTCGTAACTGGATCATGAATCTCAGAGACCACCTTTAATACCATATTTTCTGGAAGTTCACTCATCTTTGGCCAATCTTTAATGTTAGGACCAAATTTGATTTCCTGGTTTGAATCTGCCGCTCCCTTACTGTCAAATACGCGATTCGCGTAAATTCTGCTGTCAAAATGATATTTTGGATTGGTGTAATACACATCCATATCGGTGGCAGGCGTCAAATAACCTTTGTTCGCCGCAGTTGCTGCAATAGAACGAGCATCCATCAGCGCTACAGATGCAATTTGGCCGCTCTGAAGCTTGCTTCCCTCACGATTTGGGAAATTCCGAGTGGAATGACGGATGGAAAATCCATTGTGGCTTGGGGTATCACCAGCGCCAAAACATGGACCACAGAACGCTGTTTTTAAAATCGCTCCCGTTTCCATCAAAGTTTCTGCCGCTCCCGTCTTCATCAATTCCATATAAATTGGCATACTTGCTGGATATACGCTTAACGTAAACTCATCAGAACCAATACTTGCGCCCTCCATAATATCAGCCGCAGCACAAATATTTTCAAAACCTCCGCCGGCACATCCAGCGATAATTCCCTGATCTACATAGAGTTTTCCATTTCTCACTTTATCTTTAAGACTAAATTCTACTGCACCATCTAAACTTACCAGTGCCTTTTTCTCACAATCATCCAAGATTTCTAACAGATTAGCATTCAACTCTTCAATGGTATAAGTGTTGCTGGGATGGAATGGCATGGCAATCATCGGCTTTACCTTGTCAAGTTCCACTTCAATCATTCCATCATAATATGCAACCTTGCCCGGATTTAACTCCTTGTAATCGTTTGCTCTGCGATGAATTTCATAAAATTCACGGATGGTATCATCTGTACTCCAGATCGAAGACAAACAGGTCGTCTCTGTTGTCATAACATCAATACCAATCCTAAAATCAGCACTAAGATTAGAGACACCAGGTCCTACAAATTCCATCACTTTATTATTCACATAACCATTAGCAAACACAGCTCCAATAATCGCCAGAGCCACATCTTGAGGCCCTACCCCGCGCTGTGGTTTACCAGTTAGATACACACCTACTACTTTCGGCATATTGATATCATAAGTTTTATTGAGCAGCTGTTTTACCAGCTCTGGTCCACCCTCTCCCATTGCCATTGTGCCCAATGCGCCATAACGGGTATGAGAGTCGGAACCTAAAATCATCTTCCCGCCCTCTGCAAGCATCTCTCTAGCATACTGATGAATTACTGCCTGATGTGGTGGCACATAGACCCCGCCATACTTTTTGGCACATGTCAATCCAAACATATGATCATCTTCATTGATCGTTCCTCCCACTGCGCACAAGGAATTATGACAATTGGTAAGCACATAGGGAACCGGAAATTTCTCCAGCCCTGAGGCTCTTGCTGTCTGAATAATTCCTACAAAAGTGATATCATGGGAAGTGAGCTTGTCGAACTTTATTTTCAGCTTTTCCATATTCCCAGATGTATTATGCTCCGACAGTATGCCATAAGCAATGGTATTTCTAGCTGCTTCCTCTTTCGTCACCACTGCCCCGGTCTTTGCCTGGATCGCCGCAGATTCCTGTCCATCTTCTGGAATTAAGGTATCTTGGTTCACCAGATACACACCGCCGTCATGTAATTTAATCATATTTTTTCCTCCTGATTTCATTGATTCTATCTTTTCATTCTGCTCAAGCTTAAGCCATATATTCCTTGAGCTTACGGTGCAGCACTTCCAACTCAATCGGCTTAGTCAGATATGCTGTCATTCCCACATCCTCCGCATACTTGATATCCTCCTGAAGCGCATTTGCAGACAATGCCACAATCGGCACACTTAAAGAATCTGGCCGCTTCAGAGAACGAATCTTTTTAGTCGCTGTAAACCCATCCATCACCGGCATACGGATATCCATCAATACCAACTGGTACCAATATGGGGCTGAATTTTCAAATTTCTTCACAGCCTCCAAGCCATTTTGTGCTGCTTCCACAACTAAATTGTGTTCTTCTAACAATGTCCTTACAATTTCCAGGTTAATCTCATTATCTTCCACTACTAATACATGCTCACCCTGAAAATTCCCTAAACTTGATTTTCCTAAGTCAGATGCACTCTGCCCATTTGACTGGTCTGTGATCTTTAGAGGAATCTCAATCATAAAGCAGCTTCCCTCACCAAGCTTACTGCTAAAAGAAATCTTTCCTCCCATCCGTTCAACCAAATTCTTGGTCAGCGGCAGGCCGAGCCCGCTTCCTTCAAATTGTCTTTCCGCCGCAGCACTCTCCTGCTCAAATGGTTGAAACATTACCTTTTGAAATTCCTCACTGATACCGACGCCAGTATCTTTGACAATCATCTGAATCAGTGCCTGATTCCCTTTGCGCATCTTCTGGCGAATTTCTAACGAAATCTCACCTTCTTGATCTGTATATTTAATGGCATTGTTTAACAGATTCATCAATACTTGATTAATCCGCAATTCATCTCCCAAATAATTTCCCAAGGCCTCATCATCCAAATACAGCTCAAAATGTTGATGTTTCTCAGCAATCTGAGGCGTGATCATAATCACGATTCCTTGGACTAATGTGTGTAAATTAAATCTTTTTTCCACAATCATCAGTTTGCCGCTTTCGATACATGACATATCCAAGATATCACTGATCATTGACAGCAAATATCGGGTGGAAATCCCGATCTTCTCCAGACAATCCTCCAATTTCTGCGGATTATTCAAATTGGAGGAAGCAATATCAGACATCCCCAAAATTGCATTGATCGGCGTACGTATATCATGAGACATACGAGAAATAAAATCTGATTTCGCATGATTGGCCTTGCGCGCTTCCCTCAAAGCTTCCTCCAGCTTCTGCTTTTTACGCTCATCCTCCCGCCTTTTATCATCAATATCACGAATCAATATTAAAATCCGAAATACATCCTGACTGCCCGATAAGAGATGTACCTGATTGGAATACCAACGGCAGCCTCCATCCTTGCCTTTGCGCTGATATTCAAAATAAACTTGCCCGCTTTCTTTCTTCAGTCTTTTTTTCAGAAAATCCGCAGACATTCCTTCATGATATCTGCTGCGTGATTCCTCACTGACCTGCATTTTCTCAATCTTGTCCACAGTCTCATCATAACTCTGCCCCAACAGAATACTGATCAATCCATTCTCGCTGTACTGGAAGCTATGCACCTGTCCGCCATTCAAATCCGCTTCATATATTCCATCATACAGATCACGAATGCTGGCAGCAAACCTCTTGCTGGCTTCTTTTTCCTTGCTGACAGCTTCTAGCATCTGCGCTTCCAACTGCTTTTGTTTATCAATATTCCTGCTCAGGGAAACTTGCAGCACGTCATCATTATAAGGATTATCAATTCGTAACACATGCGTATCTGTCCAATGATAGCATCCATCTTTCCCCATCTGCCGATGCTCCATGTAACGCGAAGTACCTCCATCCTCATAAAGTTTCAGCAGACTCTCTCTGCTGAAATTTTTCACAAATGCATCCCGAAAATCTGGATGCATAGACTGTGAATCACTTACAATCAGCTCGTCAAATACACCAGAATCCGGTGCATTCTGATTTTCAAAATCGGCATACTCCACCATAACATAAGTATTTTTCGTCAAATTGATGGAGATAACCATAGAATAAATTTGAGACACTGCAATATACATCTGTGTGCGCCCCAGCTCCAACTCTTGTTCCCGCTCTGTGGGTACATGGATGCTGAGAGAAATCAGATATGCAGGTATCTCGCCCCACATGATCCTTGTGGCGCTTGTATCCATCGCCCTTCCAAAAGGTGTCAAATAATTCACCACAGTATTACTGTCCCGATCCCCTATACTCTTCAAGGGACAATTGATACAGCTCCCATTCCATACCTCACTGCATACTTTTCCATTGGCAAATCCTGGGTGGATCTGTTCCATACATTTGTTATAATATAGAACCTCATGGCTTTCTTGCTCCACCACAAAAATAGCAGTGCTTGCTATGTTGTCCAACACTTTCTTCCACTGATTCAAATTTTCCATTTGTTACCCGTTTCCCTTGTATTGTAATATTGACTGTCCTTCTCAAACAGTATACCGCGTTTTTGTAGGACAGTCAAATGTTGAAACAATTGGAAAGCATATTTTTATTCTAATATCTCTGATGACTGCAAAAGCGCCTGATTTTCCGGCTCTTGTGCAAAACTGAGCATTACTTTAAACAGATCTCCATCCAAATAAATTTGGAAGGTTCCTCCCATCATCATAGTAAGATTCTTGGCAATGGACAATCCAAGGCCGCTGCCTTCTGTACTCCTAGATACATCTCCCCGAATAAATCGCTCTGTCAATTCATCCGCCTGGATATTTAGAGGATTTTCTGAAATATTTTTAATAGAAAATAAAACTTCCGTCCCATCTGTCTGCATGTCCACATAAACTCTGGTTCGCTCCATCGCATATTTTGCCACGTTATTGTAAATATTTTCCAACACCCGCCAAATTCGTCTGCCGTCGGCAAGGATCACTACAGATTCCTTGGGAAGATTTGACACAATCTGTAGATTGCGCGCCTCAAATTTCTCTGCAAATTCTCCTTCTGTCTGATGCACCAGTTCCACCAAATTGATTCGTTCTATATTAAGTGTAATATTGCCTGAGCTAATTCTGGAAACTTCTACCAAATCCTCTGTCAGCTGCTTTAAACGCTGTGACTTACTGTCAAGAACTGCAATATAGCTGCAGGCCCGCTCATTTTGCAGATCCTCCCGTTTCAGCAAATCCACATAATTGATAATTGATGTCAAGGGGGTCTTAATATCATGAGATACATTGGTGATCAAATCTACCTGCAGACGCTCATTCTTCATACTGTCATCTACTGCATGATATAAGCCGTCTCCAATCGCATTCACTGCCGCGGCAAGCCTGCGGTTATCCCCCCTCAGCTCGTTCTCAGCAATCTTATATTCCAGATTCCCACTGGCAATTTTTCCAATACCTTCTAGAACTTTATTTCGCTGCACGCCCTCTCGTATAATCAGCACTGCCTCTACGCCGCTCAACAGCAAAAACAAAAATACGCCCGCCCAGAAATTTTCAGTATAATAAGCTTCCGCCAACATTGGCAAAATACACAGACAGGCCATGAAATGCAATCCAAACCAGATCACCATCTTAGTAGAAGATTTCCTGCTTCTAAATAACAGAGCAATCCCACACAAAAACCATCTCAAAATACTGTGGGACCACAGCACCCCTGCTCGAATCCTGCGCACAAAACTCAAATAAAATACCATAAACAATACGGTCCCTGCAAATGTAATTCCTCCTGACAGCATCATCAAACTGCTGATACTTTCTGCTCCAAAACGATAAAACATGCTTGCCGCCGCAAAGATAAAGATAATAGTCTGCACCGCTGCCAGCAAAAACATAACTTCTGTAGGAATTCGGTCAAAAAGATTCAGATACACTTCTCCTGAATCATCCCGTTTACCAGCCACAATGCTCAGATAAATGAGACAAATCAGTGCAAACAGAAAACTAAGCGCCGCTCCCCACAGACTGATCTTAATCCAGGGATGCAGGCGGCTGTATTCCTGTTTTGCCTCCAGGAAACGGTCTGCATGAGGAAACTTGGTATTTACAGCCACAAACAACCCATTTCCTTTCTTGCCAAATGCCGGCTCCAAACTGGAATAGAATAGCTCTTCCATGCCCTTGACATTGGTTTCCAAACGCACTTCCTCTTCCTGATAATACAAATATTTCCCCAAACTCTTTCCATAAGCCGGCAAATCCATTTCCAAGATATTTTTCATGTTGGTAAAAAGATTACCTTCTTTTCCCTTGACAACCAAATAGATAAGGTTACTGCCCTCAGACGCCAAATTATAATTGTTGAGACATTTCTTGTACATGCTTACTTCTTCGCCTATATATTTCAAAGTAAATCCCAATGCCTGATAGGAATTGCGCATCTGTTCCAGGGAAAAATTACCCTTCATGAAATTCTCCCAAATACCAACCTTTCCAACCGGAAGATACTCCTCATCTACAAAGTCCTGTTGTGAGCTCTTACTGACATATTTCATCTCCATGTCCGACAATACCCATTGCAGCTCTCCAACAGACAGCTCATAAAGCTGCCCACTGATAATTTTCTCAATAATCTGATCAACATCAATTTCTTTGGACTCTGTTTTTAAATCCTCTGTCTGTTCCATACGCTCTTGGTTCTGATCTGAATGGCTGGTACTTTGTTGTTCATCCTCCATATAGGATGGTATCATTGTGGTACTATAAGCCCCCCCATAACGATGTTCCACATTTTGAATAATTACCTCTCGCAGCTCTGGCACCATCTCATTGAGACTGTTAATTGCTTTTCCCTCGCTGAATACAAGTTCACCATTCTTATAAATATTCTGTTTTTGCTGAATCTCATCGTTTTCCACATAATACTCAGACACAAATTCAAAATGAGATTCCTGATATTCTCTTGCCCACTCTACCAGCTCTCCAAGGTAATATCGTATGGTGTTTTTCTTGCGCTTTTCAGGCAGTTCCTCTGAGAGTTCCTGCCGCTCATAATACTGTCCGATGTCCACCAATTTTTCCTCATCATAGACACCATTCGTCTCAAATTTTCTGCGCAATTCCACGAATTGAAGAATCGCCTTCGTCTCTGCCGCAAATTGATCGGTAAAATACCCAGATTCCTCAAAATTACTGCTGCTTTTTTCACCAAAATTTAAGATATTCCTTTCATGAAGCAGCAATAATAACAGCAAACATAAGATCAAAACTACAATCAAAATCTGTTCTGCTGCCAATACGGTTGCTTTCATCCCTGCAGAATACCGTAACTTCTTCACTTCACCACCACCTTAATTGGCTAATTTCTCTATCTTATATCCCACTCCCCAAACTACTTTTAAATATCTTGGCTCCTTGGGGTTAATCTCAATCTTCTCACGAATATGGCGAATATGCACTGCCACTGTATTATCTGCTCCAATCGCATCTTCATTCCAGATGCTCTCATAAATCTGATTGATGGAAAATACTTTTCCTTGGTTTCTAACCAAAAGCAGCAAAATATTATATTCAATCGGTGTCAGTTTTACCGGCTCCTCATCCACTAACACCTCTTTCAAATCATCATTGATTATCAGTCCCCCTGCCTGATAGATACGTTTGCTGCCCTCAGCTGCATTTCCCAGCTGTGTGTAACGCCGAAGCTGTGATTTTACCCGTGCTACCAGTTCCAGTGGATTGAACGGTTTGGTTACATAATCATCTGCACCAATATTTAATCCCAAAATCTTATCTGCGTCTTCAGACTTTGCTGAGAGGATAATAATTGGAATACTGCTCTCCTCCCTAATTTTTAACGTCGCTCGTATTCCATCTAGTTTGGGCATCATCACATCAATAATCAAAAGATGTATTTCATGCTCTTTTAGTACCTGCAGTGCCTGTTCTCCATCGTAAGCTTTGAGAATATGATAACCCTCCTGCTGCAAATAAATTTCTATGGCATCTACAATCTCTTTATCATCATCACAAACTAAAATATTTTTCATTTCCTTCACCATCCTTTGCTAATAAACCACCAACATTTTTTATCATACTTTTAATATAAGCTGTGCCACCATATTTTCCTCATTGTAGCAAATATTTTTTAAATTAGAAAAGGGATTTTATTAAGATTTTTTAAATATGCAGAATTTTATAACAATTTAACCCAAAAAAATGAGAAATGAAGATCTCTAAATTTGTATGACAGCTTTGCTGACGTCTCTGTGTCTTTGGAATTCTAAATAGTTACACAATTTATAATAATTCTTCTCTATTCAGGATATCCTAACATTCAAGAATATACATAACTATTCAGAGCCCCAAAAAAATAAAAAGTCAAACCGATCAAATTTCTTTGAAAAAAACTGAATTTCTATTTCCATGAGGTTTTGAATAGTTACAAAATATTTAGAATCTATGTTTTAGAAAGGATATCATATGAAAATTGCATTTTACACCACCAAACCCTATGACCGGATATGGTTTGAGCCTATGGCCAAACAATATAAAATGGAACTGCTATTTTTGGAAGCTCCCTGCCGCCCCAATACACTTGATCTTGCCGCAGGGTGTGAAGCGATCTGTATTTTTATCAATGATCAGATCACTGCAAAGATGATTGACCGCCTCACAAAGATGCACGTAAAAGCCATTCTGCTTCGTTCCGCAGGATTCAATCATGTAGATATTGAGGCCGCGCGGGGCAAAATCCATGTGCTAAGAGTTCCCAGCTATTCTCCAGAAGCTGTGGCCGAATATGCCACTGCAATGCTTCTGACTGTCAACCGTTTTACACACCGCGCCTACACACGCACACGGGATTTTAATATGAGCATCAATGGATTGATGGGTGCAGATCTGCACCAGAAAACCGCTGGAATCATTGGCACTGGTAAAATTGGTCAGTCTATGATCCGCATCTTAAAAGGATTTGATATGAAAATTTATGCTTACGATCTCTATCCCAATCAGGATTTGGATGTGGAATATGTGGAACTTCCAGAATTATTTGCAAAATCCCATGTCATCTCTCTGCACTGTCCACTGACTAAGGAAACTTATCATATCATTGACAAATCAGCCATCGAACAGATGCAGCAAGGCGTCTATTTAATCAACACCTCACGTGGAGCGCTAATCGACACAAATGCACTGATCAATGGCTTATTGGACAAAAAAATTGCAGGTGTAGGACTGGATGTCTATGAGGAAGAGAGCGGCGTTTTTTATGAAGATCTCTCCGATGAGATTATTCAGGACAACACTTTGGCACGACTGATGACCTTCCCCAATGTACTGGTCACTTCCCATATGGGATTTTTTACCTCAGAGGCTATGCAGGCAATTGCTGTGGAGACAATGGAAAATGCCCATGCATTGGAGCATGGACTTCCACTGGTCAATGAAGTATAATCCTTTTTTGTTTGTCATTGCACTATTTATCGTTTACCAAACAAAGAGCGGCGCTCTCTTTTGCCAGGTGCACCTGAGCCTTTTGCACTCTCCTTCCATCTGAAATACTCCGCATCTAGATCCACTCGGATCTCAGGCGGAGGTTCTGGAAGACCAATCTCATCTATGTACATTTCTGATTCCGCTCCTACTGCTTCTGCATACAATTTATCTGAGAGATCATATTGTACATCACCGCTATCTTCATAATAATGGTCCATCTGCGGTGAAAGCCCCTGGGTTTGTGTATATATTCCCCCTGTCTCAGAAGGCATCGAACCCTGATCAGGAATATCCATTCCAGACATATCTTCAATTTCAAGCGCCTGTTCTCTGCTGCGCGCTGCGCGCTGACGCAGTCTCTCCGCAAACTCTTTCCCTGTCACTCTTGCCAAACTCTCTTCCTCCTCTTTTCTAGGATTGATTTCTGGCTGTGTCAAGTCATAGCTTTTGCCTGCGCGTTCAAAATATGCTTCATTGATGCGAATCTCTGGCTGAATGGAAGAATAAGTCTTTCCTTCATTCTGAATGCACTTTTCCTTCTTACCTTGTGCTTCCTGCAAGCGTTCCCGTTCCAGTTTCTTATTGATCTCCTCGATCAGCTTAATATATTTATTCGTATCTGCAAAATCCTGTAGCTGGCTGGTAAGCTCCAATTGATTGTGACGTACCCGCTCTCTCTCTTCTTGCATCTCTGTATTCACTTCACGAAAAATCTTCTGAACAGAATTGTTTGCATCTTCCATAATATGGCAGATACGATTGATCGCATCATCCGTATACATAATAGATGCCGCGTAAATATCATCTGCATGTCGGCTGGCCTTTTGTATAATCTCTTCTCCTCGTTTCTCACAGCGACGCTCCGCCAATTCATGTCTCTGACTGGTGACTTCATACTGATCCATTGCCTCGTAAACAGCCAGATTCAACTGTTCAAGCAATTCAAATACTTTCGCTTTCTCCACAATAATCCAATTTTCCTCACTATCATAAGGCTTACTGCTAGAAAATAAAAGATGGATATTTTTCAAAATATGTTCTATTTTATCCTGTACGCTCATAGCTTCATTCCTCTGATTTGTTTCTTTTTCTATTCATCATATGCTCTTACTTCTTCCTATTATATCCAATGCTTATTGACATGGCAAGAAAAATCAAATTTTCAAAAATTTTCCACCTTATATAAAAAATTTTTGTTATATTCAAGCTTTTTACCCGACGAATCGCATCCTATGGCGCATAAGGGAACAAAGAATCCTGCAAAGCAGGATTCCCCGCTTGCGGCGGGTCGCTTTTGCGACATATTTCATTTCCGCTGCAATGTGATCATTGTTTTTTATCTTATGGGAAATCCAGAGGAATTTCCCATAAGATAAAAAAAGAGACTGTCAAACGACAGCCCCTCTCTATCACAAATCACTTATTTTTTAATCTCTGACAAAAACCATTTCTTACAGAAGAATATCAACGGATGGATGCTTTAAAACCGAAAATCACGCTCTCCTTTATGGATATTGGCAAGATAATCAACCACCTTCTCCTTTACTTTTGAATTGGTAATCACATCCAATTCCTTGTCAATCAAAGCCTCTCCTACTTTCTTAGTCTCTTCCGAGGCATAATCCTCCAGGTATTCTTTTAAGGTCATCAATGCATTGGGATGACAGCAATTTACAATCTGCCCACTCTTTAAAAGAAACATAAAACGGTCTCCCGTTCTTCCTTCTCGGTAACAGGCTGTGCAAAAACTTGGCACATATCCCATCTCCATCAACCACTTTACCACCTCATCCAACGTACGATTGTCACTGACGTCAAACTGTGCAGAATTTTCTTCCTCTGGTTCTGGTTCAACATAGCCGCCGACACTGGTTCTGGACGCCCCGCTGATCTGTGAAATCCCCAGATGCAGAACTTTCTCTCGACAGGCCTTGCTCTCCCTGGTGGAGACAATCATCCCTGTATAGGGCACGGCAATCCGAATGCAAGCGACAATCTTCGCAAAAATTTCATCGGAAATACCATTGTCAAACACATCTGGATCAATATCATCTGCCCGACGCAGACGGGGCACACTGATGGTATGGGGGCCAACGCCTTTATACGCCTCTAGGTGCTCTGCATGCATTAAAATCCCAATAAAATCATACTGATAATTATTCAGCCCAAATAATACGCCCAGACCCACATCATCAATTCCGCCATCCATCGCACGGTCCATTGCCTCAGTATGGTAGGCATAATCATGTTTGGGGCCAGTGGGATGTAATTTTTCATAGGATTCCTTATGATATGTCTCCTGAAATAAAATGTAAGTGCCAATGCCTGCCTCTTTTAATTTCTGGTAATTCTCCACAGTAGTTGCGGCAATATTTACATTAACACGACGAATAGCGCCGTTCTTATGTTTAATGCTGTAAATCGTTTTGATACATTCCAAAATATATTCAATCGGATTATTTACCGGATCTTCGCCGGCCTCCAATGCCAGACGCTTATGGCCCATATCCTGAAGCGCCATTACCTCTTTTACAATCTCCTCCTGTGTCAGTTTCTTTCTGGCAATATGCTTATTCTTGGCATGATAGGGACAGTATTCACAACCATTGATACAATAATTAGATAAATACAAAGGTGCAAACATCACGATGCGGTTGCCATAAAAATCCTTCTTGATCTGTTCTGCCAATGCATAAATTTCTTGATTTTTATCCTCCAGTTCACAATCTAAAAGCACTGCTGCTTCACGATGTGAAAGCCCTTTACGCTCTCTGGCCTTTGTAAGAATCTGATCAATCAAAGCTCGGTTATTTTTATTTTCCTTTGCAAATGCCAAAGATTCCACAATCTCCTCATGACTGATAAACTCTTCCGCTTTTGGTGACATTACTTGATACATTTTTCTCCTCCTTATAATTGCTGTATTTTAACAGGAAATACATTCTACGATTAGCAACGCATTTTGATCGGGGAATCGCCTCTGTCAACCACTAATTGATAGCCAATGCTCTCCATCCTGCGATTCAGACACATACGGCATTCTGCCGCCTCATCTCCAGTGCAAATTTTATTGTCGTATAGTTGATATTTCGCGCGCACAGAACTTGGGGATAAATTAGGCATCACTACATTTGCCCCTGCCAAAATCCCTTGTTCTCTCCCTTGTGGATCTATGGTTCCCAGAGCTGTGGTAGCTGGCAGCAAAAGCTCCGGCAGCATAATCCGCAAAAGCCCAATCATAAATAATGTTAGTTCTACCGTCCCTCCAGATTCCTTTGCAAAAGGCGTATCATGATGGGGCACAAAGGGACCAATGCCAACCATATGCGGCTGAAGTTCACGGATAAATAACATATCTTGCGCCAAATGCGCGGCTGTCTGCCCTGGGCTGCCCACCATAAACCCTGTACCTGTCTGGTAGCCGATTTCTTTTAAATCCCAAAGGCATTGCTGACGATGTTTGGCTGACAATTCTTTCGGATGCAGACTTTGATAATGTGTGGAATCAGCCGTCTCATGCCGCAGCAGATAACGGTCAGCTCCAGCTTCATACAAGCCCTGATAGCTCTCTTTTGACCGCTCCCCTAGCGACAGCGTAATGGCACAATCTGGATAACTCCTTTTGATCGCATGAACAATCTCTTCTAGCTTTTGCTGTGTAAACCAACCATCTTCCCCACCCTGAAGCACAAAGGTACGAAATCCCAATTTATATCCTGTCTCACAACATTCCATGATCTGTTCTTTGGTCAAGCGGTAACGCTTTGCACTCTGGCTGCTTCTGCGGATGCCGCAATAAAAACAATCATTTTTACAATAGTTTGTAAATTCAATCAGTCCTCTGGTATAGATTCGATTGCCAAAATATTTCTGTTGCCAGTTCCTTGCCTTAGCAAACAGATACTGGGCAGTATCATCGTTGCGGTTTTCAATCAGATCAATCCATTCCTCTTTGGTTAGCCTCGATGTGGTTTCCAATTTATCAATCAACTGCTTTGGCTGCATAATTTGCACCAAACCTCAAGCAAAAATACCTGCATTTTCATTTGAGGCGCAAACACAATGGGTAAAAATATGTGTTTGCATTTTATCCTTTCTTGTTTTTTCTTTGACCCTTTCTGCTATATCAGCACACTAAGACATTCTTGAATAAATACATAATAATTTAAAATCCCTGTACCAAAAGGTACAGGGACAGCCGAAAGAGTGATCCCATTGTCTCTTGCGTTTACAATAATTTCAATGAGAACACTTTATATACTATGAATGCTGCACCGTTCCTTTCAGGATCGCCTTGTGGTCTGGTCTGCTAAATTTTATCAGGTTTACAGTCAGAAATTCTTCCTGCGCACCTGCTCTTATTCATAGTAACATGATTTTTTGAAAAATTCAATGCCTGCGCTTTTTGATTTTTACAATCACCAATGCCGCCAAGAGAATCAAAATAACGAATAAAATTGATACGATACTAAAAATCGTCCTGGCGATCTGATTGGGATTGACAAACACAGCCAACGCGCTATTGTCATTGTCAATAATTTTCCGGTTATGGGTTGTATGGTAATAGTCTGGTATCTCAGATTTTCCTTCTGTCTTTGGAAAAGATTCCAAATATTTGGCCAAAGATGCCCAAGCCTTTAATTCCTGTCCATCCACGTGAATAATATGATTTTCCAACTCTTGTTGGGAAATCTCCCTGCCCTCTGCATCTCTGGGTACTATTGATAAAATACCATAAGACTGTTCCTCCACAGCGCCAAGCATCTGGCCAGTATATAAATCGGCAATCACTCGATAGAGTTTGGTATCTTCAAGCTCCTCTGTTTTTCCATCCACGTCCTGAAGATGTACGTTTGTAACCTTATTTAAAATCAACCGACTGGGATTGATCGTATAAGATAACCCGCTGCTATAGAGCTGTGCCGTGGTCATCATCGGAGAGATGGAGGCATCCACTTCCGCCATCGTTTTGACATCTGCTCCAGTAAGATAGACACTGACCAAGGGATATCCTGGCACGCCATCCGCTCCAATTCCCAGGGATAAAATCTGAAAAGCATCCGAAACAGTAATCTCTGTTTCCTTGTGCAAGGTATCACGAATACAGCCGCTGGGCACAACTGCGATATCCGCTGGTTTTTGTTCCCCTGTATCGCTATTGTTCACTGCATATAGATAGGCATCTGCGAGAAGATTTCCCAAAGGTTCCTCCTGCAAAATTTCCCCAAGGCCATTGATTTTCGTAAATTCCCAGGGATTATAGGCCAGCACTTGATCTTTGCTATAGCCAAACTGTGAGAGGTATTCCTGATCAATCGTTGTCCCCAGCTTAGCAATTTTGTCCACTGTTTCCTGATCACTGTCATAGCTTTCATCCAGAAGTGTGAGCTGATAATCTTCCAGTTTCCAGCGGCCGTTGTCCTTCTGGCACATGGTAAGAGAACCGATACGGGCGCCATATTCTCCAGTGGAGACAATAGCTGTCTCCCCATGAATAATTGGCTGTTCTAAAATACTATGAGTATGGCCACTGATAATCAAATCAAGCTGCGGCACTGCTTTTGCCAGCAATTCATCCTCTGACTTTTTCTCGTCCTCCCAGGTCCCACTGTGAGAAATACAGACAATCATGTCCGCTTGTTCCTGTTCTTGAATCGTCTTTACTGTCTGTTTGACCGCCTCCACTGGTTCCTGAAATATCAAGGCACAAGTTGGTGCACACTCTAGTGAATCTTTGCCAAATACACCAATCACTGCGACATTGAGATCACCTTTTTCCAACATAATATAAGGCTTTACACCATAAGAATCAAAGGCTTTTTGCAATAATGCTCCTTCTTTTGCCTTTTCTCCTTTTAAAGTCTGCTCCCAATCCACATTGCACACCACCAATGGTGGAATGCGCTCCTTGCTCTCCTGCGCTGATGCCAACATATGAGCCAACCCGCTGCTTCTGTAATCAAACTCATGGTTTCCAAATGTAGCAGCATCCACTCCCAGATACCCTAACATCCTAAGTTCTGCAGCCTGTGTCTCAAATACGGTCTGATACAGCGTTCCCATAGAAAAATCTCCGCCATCTAGAAATAATAAATTTTCTTCCTCTGCCCGCTGTTGTTTCAGATAAGTCATCATCCGTGCAAATCCGCCAACGCTCTTTTCTTCGCCATTCTCCTCCAGATAAAATGGTTCCAGATGCGAGTGAAGGTCATGTGTAAATACTACTTTTAATTCTCTATTTTCCTTTGCAGATACCCACATTCCCGGCAGCACCAAAAACACTAGAACGAACAATAGCATTTTCCATATTTTAACTGTTTTTTTCATGAAACACCCCTTCCTGGACAAGCTTTTTCTTAAATCTCAATCAATTCATACTCCTGGCTGCCAATGCCGATTTTTTGGGCATGTTCCACACAGGATTTCCAGTTGGTATCAGGATGCACCATATGAAAGCAATCCTGATGATCTTCGTGATGGCTGTGTCCATCTTCACATATCACACTTCCAGCAATCAACGGCTGGCGATTGCAGGCGTCAGCACAGGCCACATCCAGCGCCACCGGATCAAAAGAGGCAAACATTCCCACATCGGGAATAATTGGGATATCATTCTCTGCATGGCAGTCACAATTAGGAGAAACATCACAGACAATGGAAATATGAAAATGCGGACGGTCATTCAGTACCGCTTTGCTGTACTCTGCCATTTTATAATTAAGTATATCGCTCGAATCCCCAAAGGATGGCTCTATCGCATCTTTGGGACAGACACCGATGCAGCGTCCACAGCCAGCACATTTCTCATGATTGATGGAAGCCTTCTTGTCAGTAACGGTAACTCCTTGATGGGCACATACCTTAGTACACATCTTACAGCCAATACAGTTCTCTTGATTTACATATGGTTTTCCTTCACTGTGCATCTCCATCTTTCCAGCTCTAGAACCACATCCCATGCCGATATTTTTTAGTGCTCCTCCAAACCCAGCCATCTCATGTCCTTTAAAATGATTGAGAGATATAAACACATCTGCATCCATCACAGCCCTGCCAATCTTTGCCTCCTTTATGTATTCGCCATTGACAGGAACCAACTCTTCGTCTGTACCTTTTAATCCATCTGCAATAATCACATGGCAACCAGTAGAAAATGGAGTAAAGCCGTTCTCATAAGCTGTGTCCAAATGATCAAGAGCATTCTTTCTGCTTCCAACATACAAAGTATTGCAGTCTGTCAGAAATGCTTTTCCTCCAAGCTCCTTCACCACATCTACAACTACCTTCGCATAATTTGGCCGCAGGAATGCAAGATTTCCTAGCTCGCCAAAGTGAATCTTAATCGCTGCATATTTGTCAGTAAAATCAATATCCTTAATTCCCGCTGTCACAATCAGACGCTTCAATTTTGCTGGAATATTCTCTGTGTAAGATGTTTTAAATGTAGTAAAATATACCTTTGATTTTTCCATATTAAATGCTCCTTTTCTCTCCGCTTCATCTAGGGGAATACTTCCCCTGTATCTAAAATCCATTATAACAGATTTACAGAATTTAATAACGATTTTTTTACCATTTCTTCACAATTTCTTTTGAATTCTTTATGTTTCTTTTAGAAAATGTCCACACTTTGCACACATTTATATCTTATACTTGATTTATCAAATGAAGTTGATGACTTACATAAAGCGCGCACCGTTGGTTATCAGCTTCGACTAACAACAATCTAGCTTTACAATTGGTAAAGTAGTTTACATATATGTGGCGGTGCCACCGCCCAAGATGTGGCACCCCATGAAACATTTCATAAATTTACTCCCCCAAAAGCGTTGCCGCAAGGCAGCGCTTTCCTTCCGTTTACCAACCTATATTTCTTGTTTTTAGTCTTCTCTCCCGTTTACCATTGGCTCTCAATCATGTCTGGCATACGTCACTCTGCCGTCAATCAGCACATATTTAATTTTCGTATCCGAAATCATAGGATTGCCAGCAGCAATTACAAAATCTGCATCCTTGCCAATTTCTAGTGAACCTACTCGCGCCTCTACACCAATATGTTTGGCCGCATGGATTGTAATTGCCCGCAGTGCCTCAAACGCATCCATACCAGAATTGACTGCCAGGCCAGCACAGAGCGCAAGATACTGCTGTGGAATCACTGGGGAATCTGTGATAATAGATACTTGACAGCCCGCCCGTGCCAAATCCCCTGGTGTAGCAAAGCTCTTGTTCTTTAGCTCAAATTTCGTAGCATGTCCCAATAAAGGGCCTACGGCAAGCGGATAGCCTTCCTTTGCCAAATCATCTGCAATCAGAGAACCATCGGTACAGTGATCTAACTGCAGTGCAGTATCAAATTCCTTAGCAATGCGAATTGCAGTATAGATATCATTGGCTTGATGTACATGTGCTTTTAACGGCATCTCGCCACGAATTACCGGAATCAATGCTTCCAGTTTTGGATCATAGGGTGGACGTTTTAGTATATCTTCCCCTGCCGCGACACAAGTCACTCCTCCTTCCATAGCCAAACGAATACTTTCATCCTGAGGGTTAATACCGTCTACCGCTGATAATTCTGGTGTCAAGGAATCTGTAACCTCATTGTAATCTGCCCCTTCAAATCCAATCCCATATCCGTCCAATCCCAAATGACAGTGTGCTTCCACAAAACCAGGATAAACCTGCAGTCCTTTGACATCCAAAAGTTTTGTCTGATCTATCATCTCTGCGTCCAAAGTTGGGGCAATCTTCCTAATCTTTCCACCTTCGACCAGAATGTCTGCCAGGTATGGCTCTCTATGAACCGCATCATGAACTAGTCCCTGCCTGATCATCAGCCTCTCTTCCATTTTGTGCCTCCTTCCTGCCAATAGTATGGCACAAAATAGAATTTATAATTCTTTTGAAAGGTAAAAGGGAAACAACCTCTGTAACGAAGCGTCTCCCTTTGTCTGTTATCTCTATACTTTACTCTAATTTCAAGAATACTGGCATACTCTCTAATGTCACTGGCTGATCAATCAGCGCTCCACCTTCATATAATGTACCTGTCTCACAATCCTTCCAGGAAGCTCCTCTGGGAAGATACACCTTCCTTGTACAAATTCCGGCTTCCAGAATAGGCGCTACCAGCAATTTATCTCCATACATATATTGATCTTCCAGAATCCAGCACATTGCATCTTCTGGAAACTCATAAAACATCGTCCGCATCACTGGCGTTCCTTTGAGGTGTGCCTCTTCCATAAGCCTTCTGGTGTAATCCCGCATCTGTTCACGCATATGCATATATTTTTCACAGATGCCATATACCTCTTCCCCATAACTCCAGACTTCATTTGCCGCTCCAGAACGACAGGTAGCGCCTCCAGTAGTTCCCACCTGTGGCTGCCTTGGCTCTCGATCTCCATGAAGACGCATTACCGGACAGAATGTCCCCCACTGGAACCAACGGACAAATAATTCCCGAAATTGCGGATCGTTGGGATCTCCGCCGTGGAAGCCCCCAATATCAGTCGTCCACCAAGGAATCCCCGCAAGCCCCATATTGAGTCCTGCTGCAAGCTGATTTCTCATACTGTCAAAGCTTGAGGCAATATCCCCAGACCACACCAAAGCGCCATATTTTTGGCTTCCTGCCCAGGCACATCTTAACAGATTGACAATATTTTCTTGTCCCTCCTGCTCCATACCCTCATAAAAAGTCTTAGCATATTCCACCGGATAGATATTGCCGATTTCTAAATCAGTCCCTGCATAATAGCGATAATTATCAAACTCATAAGCTGTATATTCCGGCTCCGCCTCATCCAGCCAAAACACCTGAATACCTTTGTCATAATAATTTTTCTTAACCTTCCGCCACAAATACCTCCTTGCTCCTGGGTTGGTGGCGTCATAATGAATGGTTGCACCCTGGAAATCCAGACCCACGCGAACGCCTCGCTCTGTGCGAATCAAGTAACCCTTCTCCAACATTTCTTGATAATTCTCACTCTCTTTGTCCACCGTCGGCCATATGGAAACCATCAATTCAATGCCCATCTCTTTTAATTCCTCAATCATGGCGTCTGGATCTGGCCAGTAAGTAGGATCAAATTTCCATTCCCCCTGTTTCGGCCAATGAAAATAATCAATCACAATCACGTCAATTGGCAGATTTCTTCTCTTATACTCCCTGGCAACCTCCAAAAGTTCTTCCTGCGTCTGATAGCGCAGCTTGCACTGCCAAAAACCCAGCCCATACTCTGGCATCATGGGCACTGTTCCTGTCACCTTTGCATAGGCTTCCTCAATCTCTGCCGGAGTGTCTCCAGCCACCAGCCAGTAATCAAGGATTTTCGTTCCATATGATTCAAAACTGGTAATATTGTGGCCGAACACTGCTCTGCCCACTGCTGGATTATTCCACAAAAGTCCATATCCCAGGGAAGAAATAGCAAATGGCACACTTGACTGAGAATTTCTGTGTGCCATCTCCAAATCCACTCCTTTGAGATTCAGATAAGGCTGCTGATACTGTCCCATACCATATATTTTTTCATTGCGGTCTATCGATTCAAATCGCATTGTGAGATGATAATCGCCGCCGATATTGGGACGAAATTCTCTGGCTTCCACCTCGATGGCACTGCATTTTGGATCTGTCAGCTCCCGACGGTCTCTCCAATATTCTTCCAGAAGCAAATTACCATTCTGATGATACATGGTAATCTTACCGCCCGCGGTAATATGAACTCGCAATTTTCTATTGATCAATTCTGCTCCATCGGCTGTAATATTGACAACAACATCTTTTACCTCAGGCTGCCTGATCAGAGCCCAATTTTTTTCAGGCATTATTGCCTGTTTGGTGGCGCGTACACGCACTGCATCTTCCCCCCAAGGTTCTACCCAAAGTTCCTCTGCATCATAATGAAAGATAATCCGATTTCCTTCCTGTCTAAACATTTTTCACCAATCCCTTTCTATCCTTTTACTGCACCGCTGGTCATACCACTAATGATATATTTCTGCATAAAAATGAAAATTAATGTAACTGGTATAATTGTCACCACAGCAAAAGCGGTCAAGTAACTCCATTTCGTTCCATACTGGCCCATAAAGTTAAAAATTCCTGCAGTAATCGGCCGCTTCTGCTGGTCAATGATAAAGGTCATGCCATAGGCTAAATCTCCCCATGCATACAGGAAAGAGAAGATAGCACATACCATTACGCCTGGCTTTGCCACTGGAATTAATACCCGAACAAATGCTGTAAAACGGTTGCATCCATCAATATATGCCGCCTCTTCCAACTCTTTTGGAATAGAGGCAAAATAATTTTTCAGTATTAAAATAGAAAATGGTATTCCAATGGTCGCATCTGCAATAATAGCTGCGATCGGCGTATTATAGACATGCATTCCTTTAAACATCATAAACATCGGAGTCAACAGTACTGCCACTGGCAGCATCTGTGTGACCAAAAATCCTAAAAGCATCATTCCACGCCCTTTAAATTTATATTTTGCAATGCCATAAGAAGCCGGAACTGCCAAGACTACCGCGATCACCATCGCTCCCATAGAAATGATGAAACTATTAAAAAATGAATGGAACATATTAAAATCGCCATTTTCCACCTGAGCCGCATAGGAATTTAAGTTTAACTGTTCTGGAATGATCGTCGGTGGAATACGAAAAATTTCCTGCTCTGTTTTCAGAGATGTCACAACAATCCAAAATACCGGAAACAGCAGGACACATAAAATTACCACAGCCAGCACCGATAATGCCACATTTTTACCGCCACGAATTGTCTTTTCTTCACCCATCAATCCTCATCCTCCTTTGTCGCTTTTAGATAAAATACGCCTACAATCATTAAGATCACCAACAGGATATTGGCAACTGCCGAACCTTTGCTGTACTTAAACATTTCAAAAGAAAGCTTATAAGAATACGTTGATAACATATGAGTGGAATTTACCGGCCCGCCTCCTGTCATCACATACACAAGGTCAAACACCTTAAAGGTGTAGATAAATCCAAGAATCAGCACTGACTCTATCGTCGGCCGCAATAAGGGAAGCGTAATCTTAAAAAACGTCTGTACCTTTCCTGCCCCATCGATGGAAGCACTCTCATACAATTCTTTGGGAATTGTGGTCAGCCCTGTAGAAATCAAAATCATATTAAAGGGAATTCCAATCCAGACATTGGCACAGACGATAGCAAACAGCGCCGTATTCGTCGAAGTCAGCCAATCAATATTTTCTGAGATAATGCCCAGGCTGTTTAGTATGTAATTCAAAATTCCCACATCTGTACCAAAAATAAACTTGAAAATCAATGCTGTAACTGTAATCGGAATCATCCAGGGAATCAACATCAGTCCGCGAATAGGTTTGGAAACACTGAAATGTTGACTAAAAAACAATGCCAGCAAAAATCCTATGATAAACTGCAAAATAAGGCAGCATACCGTAAAAAGCAATGTATTGACCAATGATCTGATAAATACAGGATCCTGGAAAATATCTATATAGTTTTGAAGCCCTGCAAATGGTTTATGGTCTGCTGTCAAAGTTCTCACCGTAACATCCTGAAAACTCAAGATAATATTTCTCACAATGGGATAACCGACAAACACAAGCATATAGAGAAATGCTGGCAGCACAAATAATATTCCTACGTTATCAAACTTAAAAAATTTCTTCTTTTTCGCCTGATTCATACGTTTTCCTCCTTAATTTTGGGAACAAAAAGGGAGTATACGGAAGATCCGCATACTCCGCACCTCAGATTGCCTATTTAGTTACAATCCCATCAATGACCTGCTGGGCAGCATCCGCCGCTTCCTGGGGCTGTTTTTCGCCGGTCATCACCTGGTTAAATGCAAGAGAAATAGCATCTGACACCTCTGGCCACTCCGCAAGAGGCCCTCTTGCCTTGGCATACTCTAACTGCTTGGTAAAGCTTTTCATTTCCTCATCGTCGGCAAATTGTCCCTCTGCAATGGCCTTATCTGCGGAGGTATAGCCAAGAGCGCCCATCAGATATTCTACCTGCTCTTTGGCTGTCGCATATTCGAGGAATTTCAAAGCGCCTTCCTCATTGCCTCCTGAAATCACTGCATAGTTTTCTCCGCCAAGCGCAGAGGCATATTCTTTGTCTTGCGGAATCAAGGCAACTTTCCAGTTCAAATCAGGCGCTTCCTCCCTCATAGCAGCAATCTGCCACGGTCCATTGATCATCATCGCCACATTGCCAGAGATAAACTGATTCATGACGTCTCTTTGTGTCCAGTTGATACACTCTTTACTCATAGCCCCAGATTCAATCAATTCCTTTACTAAGGTCAAGGCTTTTACGCCTCCCTCAGAGTTAATCTCATAGGCACCTGCCCCTGTAGACCATACCCAAGGCATAAAATTGAAGGTTCCCTCCTCATTCTGAAGGCTGCAGAATGCAAAACCTGTCACTTTATCCTTAGTAAGTTTTACGGCTGTCTCTTTTAACTCCTCCCAGTTTGTAGGCGCTTTGCAGCCAGCCGCATCCAGTAAATCCTGATTATAATACAAACCCAGACAATTTACCCCAAAAGGTACGCCATATAAGGTTCCGTCAATCGTACAGGAATCCACAGCTCCCTGATAATAATTTGAGACATCAAACTTTCCTGATAAATCTGCAAAAATTCCCATTGTTGCATAAGAAGCATGATCTGGAGAATCTAAAATTGCAATATCTGGCAGCTCATCCGCAGAAGCACCAATAGATAACTGCTTCTTAAAATCTGCAAATGGCACATACTTTGCACTGACTGTAATGTCGCTCTGAGAAGCATTATAATCACTGATCACCTTATCAAGTGCTTTCTGATGACCTTCTGTCTCCCAGTAATACCAAATCGTTACTTCCTGGCCGCCGCCAGATGAAGATTCATTTGAACCATTGTTTGACGCTTCCCCTTGCGCATCCTGTTTTTGATTCGCTCCTGCATTTTCACTGGATGCTGTACTCTCGCCCTGATCTGTCTTTTGGTCATTTTCTGCATTTTTTCCACAGCCTGCCAGCAATCCAACGCTTAACACCACTGCCATAAACACAGACGCCACCTTCTTCAATTTCATAATCGTTCCTCCTCTTTTCTTTTTGTAACATCAGTTTACCTTATAAAAACATCTTAGAAAACAGGACAATTATTTAAAAGGTAGAGGATTCTAAACTACTTATGTGTTTTTCGATATTCCGCCGGAGAATATCCGGTTGATTCCCGAAACACTTTGCCAAAATATTTACTGTCCGTATATCCTACCTGCAAGGCAATCTCATATTGCTTCATCTGAGTTCCTACCAAAAGCTCTTTTGCCTTATTAACTCGATAATTTTTCAGATAACTGCTGTAGGTTTCTCCAACCTCTTTGTGAAACTGCATACTCAAATATTCTGGTGTCACGTTAAGCTTCAGCGCAATCTCATCCAGTGTAATTCCAGATTGATAAAATTCATGAATCATGCTCTTCATACGCCTTACCGTCAAGTGAGCGATTCCATCCTCCAAATCTCTAGGGCCGATCTGTGCAAACAATTCTTGCAATATGGATTCCAATTCCCAAAATAGTTTCGCTCTCATTATTCTGTCAAGAATTTCCTGCTGGTTGAGACTTTCGTAATCGAGCATATTGATTTCCTTGGTGATATTGATCACAGCCCAAGTAAATCTGACATAACATTCCTTGATATCCTTTGGTGTATACAATTTCTCACAGGAAAAATAGTTTAAAAAACTTTGGATAATTCTTTGCGCCTGTTCCATATTTCCCAAACACAATTCTGCTTTCAGCCGGTTTTCCATCTCTATGGGATAGATACAGACCCCTGTCTGTACCTGTAAAATTTTCGGGTATGCAATCAACACATCCTGACCCAAAGTCAAGGACCAATCCATATACTGGCAGAGCGTATCAAACGCATCTTTCAAACCATTCATTCCCTGAGCCAATATCCAACCCACGGCTGCTAACTCCATGTTAGCTGCATGCTGAAGCATCCAGCACTGAATCCTGCGCTCTAACTCTCGAATATCATGAAACTGATAAATGGCAATCACCAGAGATTGTTCGTAATCAGCTTTAATCACACAAAACTGCAAATCGCCATTCACGCTCAATAGATTTTCCCACTCACGTTGAATACGGTCTGCTTTGTCTTTATAGAAGGTTCCAAGATAGATACATACCTCTGCAATCTCCTGCCTGGTCTGTATGCCATATTTTCCCAGAAGATATTCTTCCATATCCATATCAATATCTAATTTTGTCTGCCCATAGAGAACAGTCCCCATAATTTGTTCCAGTGTGCCAAGTGCCTGCGGTTGTACATTTTTTTCTTTTTCAATCTGCGTTTTTATAGTATTCAAAGCCTTAGAAAATTCATCCACAGATACAGGCTTTAGCAGATATTCCGTAACCCCAAGTCTCATTGCCTGACGAGCATATTCAAACTCTGAATAGGCACTCAACACAATTGACTTTGTGGCAAGCCCAAGCTCCTGCATTTTCTGAAGCATTTCCAGACCGCTCATATCCGGCATACGGATATCCGTAATCACAATATCTGGCTGTTCCTTTTGTATCAATTCTAATCCGGCCTTTCCATTGGATGCACTTCCTGCAAATTCATACTCTGGTCCCATCATCTCAAGCAGGCCCTCAATTCCTTCTCGAATCCTGATTTCATCTTCTACTACGACTACCTTCATACAGTCTTCCTGCCTCCTTCTGAAGATACTGGCAGGGTAATATAGATTCTAGTGTACTGATGCTCTTGACTTTCTACTTGAATCTGTGCCTGTTCTTCATAATATAACCGAATCCGGTACAATGCATTCTTAAGCCCAATTTGATTCTTATCTTCTGTCTCCTGAAAAATCCCTTGATTCATCTGTTCCGCCACGCTTTGGGGCATTCCGGTTCCATTATCCTCAATCACAATCTGTAATCTATCCGTTTTCCACATTTCCATTTTAATTTTTAACATTGGTTTTCTCTCAATGTTTTTGAATCCATGCACAAAACTATTCTCCACAAAAGGCTGAATCAACAGTTTATGAACTTTGAGTTCCATAAGCTCTGGCGGTATCTCAATCGTACTTTCAAAGCCATCCTTTAGCCTCGTCTGCTGCAAAAACAAGTATTGTTTCAACCACTCATATTCTTCCCGAATGGTAACAATCCCATTACTGTTATCAATCCCATAACGCAGTATGGTGGCCAATGCTGTAATCGCTCTGCTGATCTCAAATTCTTTTCTGCCAATGGCAATCCAGTTGATGGTATCTAGGGTATTATAGAGAAAATGGGGATTGAGCTGTGCTTCCAATGCCGTAATCTCTGCATCTTTCTTCTGCCGGTCTAACCGTTTTTCTGTCTCCACTGATTCTAAGAGACGATCCATCGTTGTATTGTACTGATGAGCAATCACTTTCACTTCACTGGGCATTTTCCGATCAATTTCTACCCGTTCCTGGCGCCGTCCCTCTTCGGCGGACTGCATAATCCGCACCACTGATTTGATAGAACCTGTCAATTCCCTGGTGAGAAATGCAATAATTACAATCAAAATAGCTACCGAAAAAGAAAAAATTGTAAAGGTAATTCCTTGCTGCTGTTTAATTTCATCCAAAACTTCATGCTGATTAGACACATTTACAATATCCCAATTTAACTTATCATCATGCACATAATCAATGGAGACACTATCTCGGTCAAAAATATTTTGTTGGATGGCAAAATCTCGATACTGCAGCTTTTTATCCTTTTCCCCATTGATCATTGCACTTCCCAGCAAATCTTTGTCTTTATATGATACTAGTTTTCCTTCCTGATCTACAATAAAACTGTAGGCAACAGAATCTTGTCCATCCCCAGTACAAATATTGTGGAGCATCTGTTCATCAACACTCATAATGATAATTCCAATATTTTCATTTCGTCTGTTATAATCCACAATTCTGTGTCCCAAATGGAAAAGAAAATTCCTCTCATTTAAAGATTCTTTCGCCTCACTGGTTGATATTACAAACATTTTATTTTCATCAATATATTTGTTGTAGAGTTGTTTCTGGTCAATCCCAAGATTAGGAATCCAGGAACTTCTGGTGATGGAACCAGTGATAGAATCATAAAATACCAAGGTTCCATCCTCGGTGATGACAGAAAGATCCCTGATATAATCCTTGGCATAAAGATAAGCCCTCAGGATTCTTCTCAAGTGGTTCTTGCTGACCACAAGATCCTCGCCGCGATTGATTTTGTTGATTAAATGTACTACATCATCATCAGAATAAATCTGAACCAAGATATCCTGATAAGATTCCACACTAATTTCCAATGTAGTCTTTGTACGGCTGAGATTGTATTTCATCAGCTTTTTATTGTTGTCATTTACAATATTCAAAATGTGATAGTACGAAAACATTGTAATCAAGAGAATGGGGATCATAGATATTCCCATAAAAGAGATCACTAATTTCATCCCCAAGCTTTTATGCCTGCCCATAGCCTGCTCCCTTCTATTTTTAATAGCTTTTCTCCCCATTCTGAAAATTATAATCTTGTGTATTTATCTTCCCTATCTTTGCCCTACATTATAGTTGATTATTTTTATTGTTTCAAGAGGGAACAAAGAATCCTGCTTTGCAGGATTCCCCGCCTGCGGCGGGTCGCTTTTGCGACATATTTCATTTCCGCTGCAGTGCGATCATTGTTTTTTCTTATAGGAAATCCAGAGGAATTTCCTATAAGAAAAAATATGCAGGCTCCGTAAGGAACCTGCACACTCAGTCTTAAGAATTAAACCTCAAAAGCTGTACTACTCTTCCATTTTCTTCTTCTCGCTTCTTCTGCATCATAAGCCGGTATTCTTCCAATAAGTTATTCTTCTTCATATCTGATATCGCTTTTGGAAAATCAAGATCCTCAATACGGCTGCCTGCTGCTGTCGTGTTAAGTGATGCATAGGAATTATAATTCATCGTGTAATCCAAACGATTGGATGTAGCCCCCAACTCGCTTCTGGATGAAGAAACCTTATCTAATGCATTGTCAATGACAGATAAATCAAAATCTCCCGTGACATCAAAATCTTCAATTCCCAATGCTGCCAATGTGGAATCTGGCATATTGATCTCCATACCACTGCCATCTGGTCCAGATGCCACATGGGAAGTTCCCATCTTCCCATCCAACAGATTCATGGTATTAAAGGTTGTGTTTTTAGCTGCATCAGAAATGGACTGTTTTAACTGGTCAATCTCCTGCTGCATAGCATTTCGCTCAGAATCGCCATAAATCGCGGTATTAGATGCCTGTACGCCCAATTCACGGATGCGCTGCAAGGAATCTGTAATCGTTGACAATCCTCCCTCTGCTACATTCACCATATCTTTGGATGTCGCTGCATTGCGTCTGCCTACGTCATAACCATTTCTCTGTGTACGCAGTTTCTCGGCAATGGAAAGTCCTGCTGCATCATCCGCAGCCGAATTAATCCGTTTGCCACTGGCAAGCTGACGATAATTTTGATATAAATTTCTTCTGCTGACATTACTGATACTAGAAATACTCATAGATATACCTCCCTTCCTGAGTATTAGCATAAAATTTAATGCTTCTTACTGATTGCTGTCTTTGATCTTTCGTCTGTTCCAGAAATCCCTTACAGCAATGCTATGCTATAAGACTTTCTTTCGTTCTTATTATAACAGCCGTAATTGGAAATCTCAAGCAGATTTTCCTGATTTTATCAGTGAAACAAGATTCTTTACATTCCATCTGAAATTAGTTGCAGCCTCTTCTTCGCTGGCTCATAATTTCCACACTTTTGATAAGATTCCTTTGCTTCTTCGAAATGTCCAAGGCACTCATAAATCACCCCAATATTATAATTTGCTGCATAAGAATTGACTCCCACACTTCTGCATTCCGGCCACACAAGCGCTTTTTTAAATTCCGATATTGCCTGATCAAACCTGGCATTTTTCATATAAATTAATCCCATAAGGAACTGAAAATCTGCACTGATACCAAACTCCTGATAAATATTTTCAAATGACAAAGCCACCTGCTCTTGTCCACTGTTAAGCAAGGCATAACCATATGTCTCTACCATATCAATGACATACTCAAGCTTAGGATTTAGGTCAAATCTAAGCCCCCTGTCAAAATATTCACATGCCTGAGCAGATTTTCCCGCCATATAATAACTCTTTCCAAGCTGATACAGCAAATATGGAATCTGCGCCTCAAGTTCTGCTGCTTCAACTGGTTTATTCTTCTTTTGAAGTTCCTCCTGTTTTGCTGTAATATATGTCAGTTCTTTCTCAAGCAAATCAATATTTCTCTTTGCTTTGCGCTCTTTCTCCTCTGGACTAAGGTCATATCCAGTATGCAAAAAGGTCAAAGGCGATAACCAGGTTTTCGCTTCCTTTTCTGGCTTCTGTCCGGCCTTGCGTAATACCACCTGCTCATGAATTCTGCCCTGATAATGAAATTTCCTGCGATCAAATATGCGATTGAGCCATTCTCTGTTTTCCTGTTGAATCCCATCTCTGACAAAAATATTTCTCCTTCGGACGCGCCCAATCCCCGCTGATTCTTGGTTAATCAGCTGCTTTAGTTTCTTCAAATCTATATCTGTCAATGGTTCCAGAAATTCATCACTGTCTACCACCAACACTAGATCATGCTGCGCTTTTGATATTGCATAATTTTTTGCCGCCGCAAAATCGTCACACCATTCAAATTGATATAATCTATCTGTAAATTCTCTCACTGCTTCTATGGTGCCATCTGTGGAACCAGTGTCCACCACCACCAATTCGAATCCGTAACCAGATAGGCTGGCAAGACAGCGCTTAATATTTTTCTCTTCATTTTTTGTGATCACACAGACTGATAACATCGCCCTTTTCCCTTCCCACAACTACAATACTTTCTCAAAACAAGACTACACTGCCGTCTCAAAGATAAATTTTTCTGCCTCATATAACAGACGCATTGGATGGTCCCAGCTTCCACATAGTTCCACAATTTTTTGCTTTTCCTCCATTGAAAGCTGTGCACTCTGATAGTTAAATTTTAGAATCCGCAATTTACATACATTACAAAGTTCTGTCAGTTCTTCCAGTGTGAATCCTTTCTCAGCATCACTACGATCTGATCTAATACATTGAGCATTAAAAACTACGATCAGAATCTTTCCTTTTGCAGATAGAAACGCTTTTGCTTTCTCCAAAAACTGCTTGGCCTGTCCAGAGAGTACTTTATCCATCAAAATATAATCAAAAGATTTATGTAACTGAGTACTTTCCTCTTGATTGTCACCTTCACGATTCAGAGAGATTTCTTCTGCTTCCATTTCCAAAAAATCTCCTTGTATTACATTGGTCACTCCTCTGGCAAGACGCGCTAAAAATTCATTTTTTTCAATTCCCAACACTTTAGCACCTGGAAAACGACTTTCAATTCTTGCCAATCCTGCCCCCAATTTACAACCGATCTCCAACACTCGCAATGATGTTCCCCTAGGCTTTATCATATCAACAAGCGCTGTCTCTACTGCACTGGCAAGTATTAAATCCATACCATATTTTTCAGCTAGTTTCTTCTGATTGATTTTCAATAAACTTAAGAACCGCTCTGGCGCTCTCTGAAATGCTTTACTGCCATAGTGAAAAATAAAACTGTTTTTGACCAAACAAAGTTGATAACCTGCCAATAACAGGCGAATGCTTAGGTCATTGTCTTCAAAATTACCAGGAGAAAAACGGGTATCTAAAATTTCTGGCAAAACGGTTCCTGATGCTGCCTGCTCCTTTTCTAATAACTTTCTCAATGCAATTCTCTTAATCAACATGGCAAACCCTACCAACCAACTCTTTTTTTCGTAAGGATATTTCATGGGAACATTATTGTCTTCTGCAAATTGTAACCACTCTTTGATTGTCTCAAATTGTTGTGGCACCTGCTGATAATTGACTACATTGTTTGACACACTGCCAACTGCTCCAATCTGCTCGTTTTCATATAATCCCATGCGCAGCCAAAAAATGGCATTTGGAGGGACAACTGTATCATTATTCAATAAAAAAATATCCGATTCCTCTAACGCGAGAGCAATTCCCTGATTGCAGCCATATGGAAAACCTTGATTTTCCTGATTTTCAATCAGTCGAATATCCTTCTGCTGCCGAAGCCATTGTACAATTCCATCCGTAGAAGCATTATCCACCACAATCAGTTCATAAGTTTGGGGACTGTTATTTTGACGAAGACTCTCGATACAGGTCTGTGTAAGTTCTCCATGATTATAGGATAATAATATCACTGCTGTCTTTGCCACAACAAAACCCGGCTGATTCTCTAACGTTCTCATTGCGTTTTTGCATTCTCTGCAAAATGGATCCATTGGTTCGCCACGCAGCTCAGTTTCTTTGTCTATATCTAGAACTTGTGTTTCATGCTCTTTTTGATAATGATACAATGCATTTTCATAACACAGCCAAGACTGGTTGATATTTTTATCCCGATATTGTTCTGCAAGCTCCTTGTATAAGCTGCTTTGCTTTTTTGCACTCACGTTTTTTGCCTCCTCTTAGTAATGTGTGATCATATTTTTCTACACAACACCCTTCCGTTTGCTTCTGTGGATCATTTGACTTCTTAAAGAGAATGTTCTTGTACAAGTTGAAACATCTGTTTGACCCGTGTCTCATAGGAGAAAAACTTCTGTACCTTTAAATAACCACAATGTGCAATTTCCTGACGTTCCTTTTCATGGGATAAATAATAACGAATCTTATCCAATAACTCCTCTGCACTGCCATATAATACAAGCTCTTTGCCATCTTCAAATTGCTCTGCAAGTTCCGTCTGATAATTGGAAAGTAAGAATCCTCCAGCCCCCATAATATCCAGCGCCCGCAGTGGAATCCCACTCTGAATAGAACGCAAAGTGATATTCAAATTAATCTTTGAACCACAAAATATTTGGGGCATTTCCTCCCTATAACTTACTGTTCCGCCAGCCTCTGCCCCAGGAACAATTGCTCTGTCTGAGGCGGTGTACAGTGTCAGCGGATAATGTTTGGAAATGCTATTCAGCAAACAAATCCGTTCTTTGGAAGTAATTTTTTCGTTGATCATTGCTGTGTACAATTCCTGTTTTGATACAGAATAAGATTCTGGCAGTTCCATTGCGAGATATTGATTCATCTGTACCAAAATATCCTCTGTCAATAATTCCGATACAAAATTATATCCATATACCCTCTCCTGCGCCTCAATAATCCCCTCCAAATAACCTTTCAAATATTCTGGCAGGTATTGAATCTGGTCATAACGATTCCTCTCATATAAACTTCCCACAAAACTGACTGCTGGGAAATCTACAGCATTGCCCTGGCGCACATTTGCGCTACTGTTAATCTTTGCCGCTGGTATGTGGTTGCTATCCGTCCAGGAAAACTTTAACATGCTGCCCAGCCTTCTGGTATTGACTGCCAATGGAAAATGATACAGATGGGGAATCTCCAACTGCTTCAGAGACAAAAACTGCACCTGATCAAAGACAAATATATAATTACATGCACACTTTGCCGCTGGAGAATACAAGGTCCAATGTGGACAATCATAAATCCATGAAATATATTTTATTTGTAATCTGTCTGCCGTTTTCGCAATCAGCGGGAAAAAATTAAAGGAAAAGATACTATCACAAGCATACTGTTCTATCACTTTTGATAATTGCTCTGTAAATGCTTGATCCTCCTCATAATCATGAAATGGAATATTGCACTTCACAACACCATTGCCCAGAAAAAGTAAGGTCTCTTCCATATCCTCCTGGGAGTTCTCAAACCACGTATAATATAAAATCCTCATTTGCTTATCCTCATAATTATTATTTTTTTATACCAGCATAGTATGCTTAGTGATAATCTGTCTTGCCATAATGGAAATATCTGGACAATTTCCCAAGCAATCTGGCGCATACTTATTCCTGCGCAGCCAAAACTTTACTTGCAGATATTTCTGATATGCCTGAGTAAAAGAACCACAGTCATATAAAAATCCCTGTTCAACGGGACGTTGTGCCGCAGACTCTTCTGCAATGATTTCTAAAATATTCTTCAATATCGCCATTTCGGTATCAAAAAAACGCTCATCCTCTAATTTCTGAAACATGTCACTTAATTCTTGTATATGACCTAGGAATAACAATGACTTCCATTGTTCTTTCAATTCCATCATAAGCGCAAAACGTTCCCTATTGCTGGGAGGATAGACTAGAGGCTGCCCGCTGTAATCTGGCAATATCTCTCCATAGGCTCTAAGAAATTCCTCTTGTGCCCTGTCATAATCAACTAGATTCAAATATCCACAGTCATGAATACACCAAGGCTGATCTTGTGCCGGAATCCACACTTCATAACCTTCTCGCTGATATTCCAGGGACTTAGAAATATCATAAAAATCCCAACCAGACAGCCATTCTTCCCGCCAAGGTATATCTACTCTGGTCATCAAAAGCATTCCATCTAACACAGCCGCCCTTTGCTCTTTCTTACATAATTCATTGTGAAATGCTCTCTTCTCATTACAGCCAAATACATTACCTATATCCCAGCTTCTATAAAATCTGCGTTCCAAAGAAATTTGCCGTGCTCCTAATACTCCCACAAGCCCTGCTTTTGGATGATCTTCAAATAGCTTTAGCATATGCAAAAGAAAATCTCGGTTTATTAAAAATACATCTTGGTGCATATACACTTTATATTCTGCATCTGTTTGCTGCATCGCCTGTTGATATCCTTGACACATAGATGTCGCTGCCCGTACTGGATAAACCTCCAATTCAACTCCTTGTGGCAAATGAAGCCGTTCAATGTAAAAAAGACATTCCTGATAATAACATTCATCGTTGACACAGATGATAAACGCAATTTTTCTCATAACCTTTCCTTTCTCTGCCTATGTAGAAACACAACTTTTATAGGATAATATCATAAAATCATCTCCCCTAATTATTCTTAATATGATATACTGAAAATATAAATTTTGACAAAGGAGCTTTTTGATGCATAAATTACCAGATATATCCATTATTATTCCATGTTATAATGCCGCTGACTATCTTCCAGCCTGCATTGAAAGTTTAAAAAACCAAACTATTGGGATGGAAGACCTTCAATTTATCTTTATTGATGATTCCTCCTCTGATAGTACTTACACTATTTTAAGTAATTTTGAGGAAGCCTTTCCCAATCAGACGATATTATTGCCTCTACCTCAGAATCAAGGACAAGGATATGCCAGAAACCTTGGCCTTACCTACGCAAATGGACGCTATATTCTATATGTGGATGCTGATGATACTCTTGCTCCCTATGCGCTTGAACTACTTTTAGAACATGCAAATAATCTCAATTGTGATATGTTGGAATTTGATTTTATTCGCACAGAACAGGCCTGGCGAAATAAATCAGATGCTTTTATGTCCACTGTTTCTTCTTATCAGGTAACAGATAACATCAGCAGACAAATTTTCTGCACTTCTGTTCCCAGATTTGGAACTATCTGCAATAAATTGTATCGCCGTAAATTTCTTGTGGAACATCAGATCCGAAATGCAGAATATCTGGTACATGAGGACACTCTTTTTTCCCAGCTAGCTTCTCTCTATACCAGGCACTATGCTTACCTTCCTGTGCCTTTATACTTTTATCGGCCAAATCCCGACAGCACAATGCTGAAAGCACATACAAACGATTTGCACCAATTTGACCGTCTCCAAGTCCAATTACAATTTTTGAAAGAATGCGAGCAGAGGGGATTGCTCCAAGAATACTATCTGGCTATTGAATGTATGTTCCTGCGCACCTACTATATAGATACGCTGTTATTCGTCCTGCAGCGGTTTTCCACAGCCCCCTTAACGCAACTACAAGAAATGCAGAAAACTGTCCTAACCTGTTTTCCCTCCTGGCAAAGCAATCCCTTTCTCGTCAACCAACAGACACCTCTCGAACAATTGCTGCTCTCTACACTGGAAGATACCTTCTCTAAGGAAAACTTTGAATCATTAAAAATGCAAATGAAATAAATGTCAAAAAAATGTTTCAGAACTGCTTTTTCTTTTTAAAAATACAATTCTGAAACATCCTTATATTACTATGAAGCCTTGTTTTTGGAAAACTGTGGTTATGAGAATAGCCTTACCTCCTCACCACTCCTTGCACATTATGCCAATGCTTTATCTATATATCCTTCCAACTTCTCTACAAATGGAAGCAGTCCATCTTCTATAATTTGTGCCAGCTTCTCATCATCCTTGAACGTATAGGCATCATTTACTTGAGAAACAATTTCATTTAAGGCTTCTTTGGACACTTGTTCTTCCTTCTCATTCAATAATTCCATTGTTCCATTGATTACTTGAAGCTCCCAATTTACGCCTCGGAAGATATGATCTACATATTCTTGGGTATCTTCCTTCTTCTCTCCCTTTAATTCCGGGACAATCTCCTTTAACGCTTTACAAATCTTGGGGTTATAGTCTTTTAATGCCTCTAAAGCTTCTACTTGCTCTTTACGATTATCTTCCATGATATATTCGTCCTTTCTTGTAAAATACTCTAATACATATATCGTATAAAAGCTTGTATTACCTTAGACTTGTTTTATAAATTTTCTAAAGTCTCATTTACCATTTGAATCATAGTGTTCTGCTCTTCCTCTTTCAGGCTTGTCCAAGTATTGACAGATTCTATATTTATAATACCTTCTCATATGAACGGTTAATGCAAAATTCTGTTCCAAATCCCTCTTTAAATCTGGACAATCCTAAATTCAGATAATGCCCCTGATCCTCTGTACATATCCCGAATGTAAATATTCGCATCCCTTTTTCAACAGCCGTTTTTATTAAATTACAAATCAAGAAATCCATTGGAAACAATTTTAAATAATTTTCATTGGAAGATAGATACTGTGTATGAACAATATCATCACCAAAATAAAACAACATACTTCCAGCAATTATATCATCATCCTTAAAAACACCATAAAACTCTATTCTGTGATCAAAACGATTAAATTTCAAGTCAAATAAATCATCTAACGAATGCACTGCTGTAAGCTGAAATTTTTTTAAATTCATGAAAAGTACCTGATAATATGCTGCAATTTCATCTCTTGTTTCTAGTTTTTTAAATACAAGTTCATTTTTTAAAGAATAACGATAATCCCTTCTTTTTCCTGACGTAAACGGTGCCGTAACCTCTTCTTTATAATTTTCCATAACCATATAGTAATTCAATTCATTATAACACTGAAATCCGTTTTTATATAAAAAATAATCAAGCAGATCTGTACCTTTCTTTTGATAAATATCAGGAACCATTTTTAAATATATCTTTTGAAATCCATTTTCAATTAGAAAAGACTGCAGACCTTCCATTAATTCATTAACAATACTGGCAGTATATATATTAGATGCAATCGTAATTCCCCCAAAGGTACTCCCTTTATGTGCAAAAAATGTTTTTTTACCTTCATCCTCAACTTCACATGCAAGTATAACGGCAGCCAGTTCATTTCCTTTGCGAATACAAATAGAACAATCTTTAAACCGCTCGTTTGGATGATAATTAATGAATTTTCTTGTTTGAAGAAATGTACCATTCATACTTTTATTTGCTACAAAATTATCCCATTCTTTTTCATTTTCACATCTGTAAAAACTAAAATTCAACGCCATATCATTCCCTCTATTTTGGCTAACTTTTTGTCGCAGCATCTAAATATAAATCCGACAATTTACAAAAATTTCACTGCCGTATTCAGGCATCCATCGTACCATATGATAAAAACCGTCCAGAATTTTTTCATCTATGATACCAGACTTTAATAGTTGATACATCTGGTTATGGGAAAATGGCTTAATAAAATAACTTCCCTCTTCAATGACAACCAACCCATTTTGTATGATTTCTTCTTTTAATGCCTCTAAATCGTATACCCTATTCTGTTGAAATTGATGATTCCTCTTTGAAAAATCATGTATATCAGAAATCATGGCACTTTCTTGTGCTAAAAGCCTGTGCATAGAATACGCATTCGGCACATTGATATGTACTATTGTATTCTTATTACAACAATGCACAATATCATTTAACATTTCTTTTGTATTCTCAATCTCATGCAAGAGACTTGAACAAATAATGAAATCAAACTGATTTCCAAGTTTCTCAGAACTTGCATCATTCTTTCCAAACAAATCATTAATGCATTTTACTCCCTCATATGCTGCAGATAATTTTAAGGCATTATTATAAAAATGTTCAGAGGGTTCAATGATTGTATACATTATATCTTTTTCCTGATAGTCCAAAAAAATCGGATTCATACCACATCCAATTTCTAAAATATTCTTTGGCTTATACTTTTCCAGTATTTCGATTAATTTTTTCTTCCGATATCTAATTTGATAGTCTTCAAAATTCTCTATCAGGTAATTTTTTGTATAGTCTTCTATATTTCTCATTTTTTTCCCTTTAAATTAATATGATTTCTATTGTCAATTTTCTAAAAGCTGATAACGATCATTTATATATGCTGTTCATGTCATAATTTGATCTATTTTTCCAGAAAAATGTTAATTTTCTAATTCACTGCTGATCTGATCAAAAATATTAGCAGCCGCATTTTTTCCAAAATGTTTTACGTAATCCAGATTTTGTTCAAAAAACTCTGTACGCATATCTTTTTTTTCATCATTTCCAGCCAGTACTACATCTGTAATAAATTTCTCGATCGCTTTCTCATCTGTGCCGTCTGCGCAATAATGAATCTTGATCAGTTCCTTTCCAAAATCATTAAAATATTGTCCGTCTCGACTCAACATTAGTAATGGCTTTTTTACATATAGATATTCAGACAAAAATGATACACTGTCCAAAATCATAGCATCCGATTTTATAAACAAATTATGATACATTCCCTCTTCTACCACCGCGGCATTTTTAAGATTTCTCCATCTCTGCAAATATGCATTCCATTCACTTACATCTTTAAAAATACCTTCATTAACGGCTTTGAATACTAAATGAGGATGCGGTTTAAACACCCAGACTGTCTCCTCCTGCATTTTTTCTGCCAGTTCCAAGAAATACATATAATTCGATGCAAAAGTTGAAAAATTTACCAGCTCATCCGAAGCTAATGTATGATGCGGCGCATAAATGATTCTTTTTGCCTTGGTATTTCCTGCTTTACAAACGATCTCATTCCATACATCATCCTCTTCAACATCCGTTTCATAAAAGTCATCCATTTTGGGATAGCCTGTATATACTGCATTCTTACTTCCAACAAAAGCATATTTTTCAGCCATTGAAACAGACATTCTGCTTTCCTCGAAATTTTTCCATGTTATATTATGCAGCAACTGGTTATACTGATCATACGCAAATGTTCCGTTTTTATTATCTGCTGTCATGATTCCATATGGAATATAAGTGTGAAGGATATCCATAGAATAATTTAATAAATGAAATGCTCCACGGAATAATGCTGTCCACGGAGTAAGCCAAATACATAATTGCGGTTTTATTCCAATTTGTTCCCAGGTAAACTGTATTCCTGTACTGGTATCCATAGTTTGTACTACCCGTAAATGTCTTGACTGAAAATATGACAAATTTTTCTCATACTCTTCTTTTGTCTGCTCCTGAGACTGTCCTGGTGCATGATTTGCTATTAAAAAAACATATGGCTCAAATTTATCTGATTGTTCAAATAAATGATAAAGCTCATCTCCAATCCAAGACGAAGAATAATTGGCTATAAATCCCACGATCACTTTGTTTTGTTCTCGCAATTTTCTTATATTTATATTTTCTAAATAAGATTTTATTCTCCAATAAAATTCTCTTCCATTCTCTAATGGCTGTACGGTTTCTAATAATACAGCCAAATAATAATATGTAAATTTTCCTATTGTCTGCTCATTCATGACACCAGTGTCTATTGCATCCAACATTAAGTTTATCATCTGTTGTTTCTCATCTATATTTTCCATCTTAGACCATGTAACCTTTCTAATTTATTCATTACAATTTGATCTCTACCTCATTATACCTGAATCCCAGTAATACAGAAATCAAATAATGCATTCTATTTGGTATTGTTCTGTATTATAAACGCTCTAAAAATTCAACCAATTTTTTTTCATCATAGATTGCATGACTTGCACAAGCAAGAACGGAAGGTGCAATTTCTCTAACTCCGCCATATCCAATTCCTATTTCCGCTTCCGCTATCATCTCAGCATCATTGTTCCCATCTCCTACTGCTACGAAAGGAAGTACCATCTGGCTAATCACCGCATTTTTGTCTACAATACTAAAAACATCCTGAATATAATCGTTTTTCACCAATGCTTTTGAACTAAATAAATTCTTATTCATCCCAATCTTTTTCATCAAATCTTCAATCCATACATCTAGATTTCCAGTTACAATATAACAACGCTCCTGATTCTTTCTTACAAACTCAATCAATCGTTCATTTAACTGTATTTCACCTATCATCTGGCTCACTTTACTGACTGGTATGTCTTTTAACAACTCTACTCTCTGAAGAAAGCTTTGTTTAAATGGAATTTCACCTCTCATCGTACTCTCAGTTAATTGACTCATTTTCTCATAAATGCCTAGTTCTTTGGAAATTGTAGGTAATATTTCCTGCTTTGTCAAAGTAGAATCCAGATCAAATAAAAAAATAAATTTGCTCATTGGTCTCTCCTTTTCATCTGATTTTTTTACTTTCTAGGAAGCTTTATATACTGTTACCTCTCTAAAATAAAAAAATATTGTACTGTCTCTTTTCTGTTATTTAATGCATCATCTTCAAATAAAAATCCCTCTTTTTCAATATGAAACCCTTTTTTTATAAGGCTGTTATTTAGAAATTTCATTAATTCATCTCTTGTTCGATAAATAGCATGATACTCGTCATTCAGTTCATCTGAATAAAACTCTTTCAGCGTCAGCCTATCCTGCTGTCCGATTGGTTCTCTGATACAAATTTTAGCATGTTCCTCACAAGAACTTTCTAATTGTTCCAAAAAACAGTCCAGATCTTTATCATTGATATATACTAATATTCCAATCACCAAAACCGTATTATAAGTTCCTTTTTTCTGTTTTGTAAGTACAGATGCGATATCTGTCGCTGCTCCCTCATAAAAAAAGAAATTCTCTCTCTTATTTCTTTCATTGGCAATTTTGATCAATTCACTACTGAAATCAATGCCGCAGTATTCATCAATATCTTCTGTAATTGCATCTGCCCATCTTCCAATTCCACAAGCAATATCTAACAATCTTGTATTCTGATCAACCGCAAGCATAGGTTTTAATTTTTCTACCTCTTTTTGATTTCTTTCAGTCACTAACTCTGGATGATCATCTTGATACATAGTAACTGCGTATGGATTATCCTCTTTAAATTTACTTGCCCTATGTTCAAAAAATTGTTTTGTCTCTGTATAATCAATATCTTCTATTTTTTGCACAATTCTCATCTTTATCCGCCTTATCCTTCTTCACTATTTCTGTTTCATCATCGTTCATTACTTTTATTTTTAGTCTTGATCTTTGTTGTTCTCTTATCAAATATATCTTATATTTTACTTATCTATCTTTCCAATATTTTTCTAAAAACAATTTACTGCTTCAATCACAGCAGCAATCTGTTCTTCTTCCATATTGGGATAAAGTGGTATGCTTACTTCCTGTTCACAAACAGTATTTGTCACCTGATAACTCTTTGCCTGATTTTGATACTGCATATATGCACCCTGTTTCAAAATCGGAACTGGATAATGAATATTCGTTCCTATGCCATGTTGATACAAATATTGTATAAATTCTTCTCTCTTTTCCACTAATACCGGATAAATATGATACACATGCTCTTTCATATGTTTTGGAAGCTTTGGACATTTTACTTTTGGATTGCATATTTCTTTGGTATATCTTTCTGCAATACTGCGACGTTCTCCATTCCATTCATCCAGATAGTGCAGCTTAACGGATAAAAATGCTGCCTGCAGTTCATCCAGCCTTGAATTACATCCCTGGTATAAATGTTCATACTTTTTCAAACATCCGTAATTGCCATATGCACGAATCTTCTTAGCAGCTTCCATGTCATTGGTGACAACTGCCCCTGCATCTCCCAGCGCGCCCAGATTTTTACCTGGATAAAAACTAAAAGCAGCCGCATCTCCTAATGTACCTGTGCGCTTTCCATTTATTTCAGCACCATGTGCCTGTGCAGCATCTTCAAATACTTTTAGACTATACTTCTGAGCCAGGCTGCATATCGCGTTCATATCTGCACACTTTCCATACAGATGCACTGCTAGGATCGCTTTTGTCTTATCTGTAATCTTTTCCTCTATTTTATGTACATCTATTGTATAAGTATCTGGATCTATATCTACAAATACAGGCACTGCACCTATATCAGTAACTGCCAGCACAGTTGCTATAAATGTATGTGCTGGAACAATTACTTCGTCACCGGCTCCTATCTCATATGCCATCAATATCAGACGAATGGCATCTAACCCATTTCCAGTTCCCACACATGCGTTCGCATTGCAATAATCTGCAAATTCCTGCTCAAATCGGCTGTCTGCTTCTCCTCCAATAAACCAGCTCTGCTGCATCACCTGATGATATGCCTCATCCAATTCCTGCATAATTGGCTGATGTATTCTTTTTAAATCTAAATATGGTACTTTTATCATTTTGTTTACCTGCTTTTTGATTGCTATGTAAAATAACTTGTTTCTATTTTTCTAATCTTTATTCACCATTTTTAAAAATGTGTCATAGTCTCGAATATAATCATCCTCGTTATACACTTCCGAAGCCAAAACCATCAAAACTGCATCTTTAGAAAAATCATACATTTCACGCCACATATTATTTGGCACATATAAACCCTCATAAGATCTTTCTAATGATACAATCTTTTTTTCATTCCCATTATCCAGTAATATTTTACAGCTTCCATGAATACAAATCAGGATCTGCTCCAATGACTTGTGTGCATGCAGTCCACGCCGTACTCCATCTATTGTATCATACATATAATAAACTCTTTTTATTTCAAAAGGAATATCGTTGAATTCTTCTAATGCCACTAACATTCCTCTGTCATCACCATGCTGCTGAAATGCATATTTAACAATTTGCATGTTTGATTCCTCCTGCTATGATTTATCTTTATGACTCAGATCAAAAAGCAACGGCTTTCTATTCATATTATAAAAATCATTTAACTCAAACTGATATTTCTCTTTTAAAATATCTCTCATTTCTTCATCTTCTAACATCTCAATAAATAATTTTACTGCAAAACAGTTTTCCCACTTCCAAAGTAAAAACGCTTTTTCACATAAAATTTCTTTTTTACTTAACGCATTTGGATTCTTAAAATACTTATGAAACAATGAGATAAACTTTTGATCTCCTATTGTTTCTAAATAACTATACTCTACCCATTGTTCTTCATGACAAGTACGATTCTGCTGCCCTGGATTTATGGTGCTTAAATTCTGATTTGCGCTCTTTTCAGAAAACTGTCTGTAGTTGGTTAATCTATCCTGTAAAAAATAAACAGGCCCTTCTGTTAAAAGACGAAGCCATAAATCAAAATCCTGCAGCTGAAGCAGACCATAACGATAATATCCTACTTTCTCTAATGTCTCTTTACGTATACAAACACTCGGCGCACACATAAAATTTGAACTTAGCATCATTCTGTTAATCCATTTAGACTGGCTAAGGTTATCTGCACACAACCTTAAATACAATAAAAAGTGGTCCTGGCTACTTATATTATCATTTTCATCTATTATATTGATCCATGTAAAACACGCACTATAAGAAGAATGTTCCTCCAAAAAAGCTACTTGTCTATGAAGCTTCTCCTTCTCCCACACATCATCATGGCCAATCAACGCTACATATTTTCCTTTTGTATGCTCAAATCCTATATTTCCTGCATTACATACATTGTTATTCTTTTCCAAAAAAACCGTCTTGATTCTTTCATCTTTGTATGCAGATATAATTTCTCTGCTTCGGTCTGTAGACGCATCATCCACAATGATTAATTCGATATTTTTGTAAGTCTGATTCAAAATACTATCCAACGTTTGTCCAATCGTGTCTTCTCCGTTATACACAGCTGTAATGACACTGACAAGCGGTTCTTCCATTTTTTCCTGAAACAGACAATCATATACTGGCATTGTATTTCTTAATGAAATATTGGATATTTTAATGACAGCATCTTTTGAAATCTGGCCCATATGCAGTTTATTCTTTAATTCATCGATTCGATCATCTTCTTTTTGAAGGGCAATTCTGATCAGTACAAAACGGATCCACTGATAGGATTCATACATCTGAGACCATGTATGGAATCGAAACCATTCACTATGATTCACGCAAATATTACTTGCCTCCTCCAATCCATAAATCTCCATCATATTCGTCATTTCACGAATCTGCATATCTGTCGGCCAAATCATCCGAATTTCTTCGGCCAGTTCTTCCATAACTGGATAAACTCCATTTTCCATCAGATGTATCATATTATTTCTAACATCGCATATCTGAGCTTCTTGTTCCGTAAATTTCTGCAGTGTTTCTTCCTGGTTTTCTTCACACTTAAAAAACTCAGGATATGTTTGTATCATTCTGAATCTATGTTCTGTATATTCTTTTAAATTTTCCCATGTTTTGATACGATAACACCACGTTTTTTTTTGATGAGGCACAACCACCTTATAACCGTTTTTTAACATATTTAAAGACAAAGCAATATCATAAAAATCCCATCCGTCAAGCACTTCCTCTAAATCTTCCTGCCAGCCAACGTCATACTGTGTAGCCATAATTGTTCCCTGTACAGCCATAACCGTCTCATATTCTTGACTTGGCTGCTTAAATTTAAAATCTTCTTCTAATGCCCTTCCATCAAAAACTTCCATGCTTCCGATGTCCCAGCAATCCATACAGTCCGCATTTTCTGGTAGCTTGCTGCATCCAACCATTCCAATTAAACCGATACTTTCATCCTGCTGAAATAGCTGTAATAACTCATGCAGAAACTTCGGATTCAATATAAATACATCCTGCCGAAGATAGATCTTATATTTTGCATCACTTGCCTGCATCCCTGCACGATATCCCTGCACCATAGAATCTGCCTCTTGAATACAGATAATGTCTGTTGTAAACTGCTCTGGAACTTCTAATTCACTAATATAACGAATACATTCATTATAATATTGTGTATTATTTGTACATATAATAAATGCGATCTGATTTCCATCCACTTTTGCTGTACTCCTTATATGTTTAAAGTAACGCACAAATCTATTAAGATAATTTTTTGTATATTTGTGCAGTTGATATATACCATAATCTTCGATTATTTTTCCCAAATGAACCTATCTCGCCCATACTCTCGAGATAGTCTTTTTATATTTTGCCGCCTCATTTTGTATACTTTGTCGAAATTTAAATTTTACTTAATACTGCAAATTATAACACTATCCATCTTACAAATAAATAGTGCTCTCCTACATATTCGGATTTACCGAATGGTAATTATTTGAATGTTCTTTTCCGAAACATGAACTCCTTTTTGATCATAAATAATTTTCTTTAAATATTTTTCTGGCCTGATAATAATTTTTCAAATTTGAGAATCCATCATCATGAATACACCAAGGTTGTTTTTGATTTGGAACCACAACCTTATAACCTTTTTTGATAAACTCCTGGCTTTGTGAAACATCATAAAAATCCCAATTCTGAAACAAATCTTCCCTCCAGGGCAAATCATATTGTGTTGCGATCAAAAGACCATCTACGGCCTCTACCTCCTGATACGCTCCATCTATGCTTCCAAACTCACTTTTTTGCGACTGATACACCACGCTAAAATAAAGTTTACCGACCCTTGGCGCATTCCACATAATTGCATTTTCAGGTAATTCTTTACACCCCACCATCCCAAGCATTGCAATTGTCTGGTCTTTAAAAATATCTAACATGTTTTGAATAAAGTATGGATTTACAATAAAAACATCTTGATGCAGATATACCTTATATTTTGCATCACTTGCCTGCATCCCTTCATTATAGCCGGAAGCCATTGACTGTGCTTCATAAACAGATAGATATTGCAGCTCATACCCATCTGGAACTATGAGATTGTTAAGATATTTCAACATTTCCTCCTCATATCTACTGTTGTTTACACAGGCAATAAAACAAACTTTTCGCTCATTCATTACCGTCCTTCTCCTTTAATTTTTCACATAAATTCTGAAATTTTGCTGTCAATTCTCCAGGCTCTATAATGAATGATAAATATTCTTCTGCTCTCTTTACCTCTCCTCTATTGACAGCTATCTCTGCTAACAAACATAAAATCAATTCGTCCCCTGGCGCGGTCTTTAATGCTGATCTCAATGTAATCTCCGTTTTTTCGACAAATTTATATTTCATCAAATATTTTATAAGCCCAAAATAATACTCTTTTTCTGATACATTTATATGTTCTATTAAAAACTTCCACATATCATCTGATACATTTTTATTTTCCAACAAGAGCGCTATTTCCTTCTCTAAATCTGTCTCCTGGTACATTTCTTTCCACAACAATTGCTGAACTTGAAATAATATTTCTTCCTGCCCTTGATAGGAAACAGGTATCTTAGGTATCTTATTCTGATACTTTAAAGCCTCTTCTGGTCTCCCTGCGCTTCTACAAATATCTGCCAATTTTGATATAACTCTGTAATTTCCCTGCCATTTCCTATCTATATAATCTAAGATAAAGAATAAATAATCGTTCAGGTGATGTCTTTCAAAAATCTCTTCCAATTTTAATGCCACAATCAATGGTCGTATTACTGCTGTATTCATCATTATTTCTAGTTGGATAAGAGATACCATATGCTCTTCTAAAAATTGACGTAATTCTTCCTCTGTGTCTTGGCCAATCCCAAAATCAAGACGATACAGAATCATCTTAAACTGGAACACATAATCTTGCAGTTCTTCCACGGTATTCACCTGATCCAATATGGTTGTCAGTATCTTAGCATTATCTTCCAATTCATAGATCGTCATTACGATATAAATAGCTGCAAATAGATCAACTTGCTTGTAATGCTCAAAAAATTCCTTATCTAAAAATAATGCTTTGATCTGCATGCGGCTCTCTTTTGTACCCTCTGCCAATAATTGATCTATTTTTGTAATATAACCATTTGTTTTAGAGCCATAAACTTCCTGCCATTCCAGCTCTTCTCTCTCTAGTTCCAGAGCCTCCTGTTCCGTCTTTTGGTATTTCGTCTCCTCTAAAAACATCACTAATCCTCTTTTGATTCTAATTGAAACTGTTCTACTATGTTCAAAATCTTGGACATAAATACTTTTTCCGAAAAATACAAATTATATATCTCTCTTCCTGCCTTTCTCACCATATCTAAATTGTGATTCTGTTCAATTATAAAAATAATTTTTTTCCTCAACGCCTCCACATCTTCCTGTGGCACAGTAAAGCCATTGACTCCATCCTCTATATAATGCGCTATGCCGCAGACTTCCGTACACAGACAAAGATTTCCCTTCATCATCATTTCCACAGCTACTGTGGGAATGGGATCAACGCGGGACGGCACAATCAGACAATCACATTGTTCCATCCATGCTAATGTGTCAGATCGGGATAATTGATGGAGCAAGGTGACATTTTCATATTCCTCACTCAACTTTTTTACTGGCAAAAATATGCTCTCATCATACATCTGTTCACTTCCGCAGAAGAAAAACTCTGCTCTGTGCAGATAATCTTTGGGCAGCCCGCGAATGGCTTCCACCAATACATCCTGTGCTTTCACTTTGGAATATGTTCCTGCTGTCAGAAAACGAACTTTATTGTCTGTATTTCTCTGACAACTGATATATTTATCCTCAATACCAAAATGCAAAATCTCTGTTGTAATACCATACAAGTCCTCTATCACTTGCTGTACATAATGCCCCACTGAAAAAATGTGAATATTGGGCGGCAATTGCCGAAAATCTGGCAGCACCTTCTGAAAATATTCAAAATACTGCCTGCCCTCATGCAGCCACCAAAGCACCGGAATCCGCATATATTTCAACAGATGCAGCGCCTCAAATGTGACTAGCGTGTTGGCTACCACAAGATCAAAGCGACCTGCATATGCAAAAAATTCATCTGCCTGTTGTAAAAAATGCTCCTGCACTGTGATTGGAATCTGCATTTTCTCAAGTTCCTCACGCAATTCCCCATCCAGCATGGTAATCACTTCAATTTGAAAGCCTCGCTCCCAAAAGACATGTATCATATCAAGCAGTACAATCGGTGCTCCTGTCCTAGAAAGCTGATGGGTAATCACTAATATGTTCTTCTTTGGATTCTTGTTCTGTTCTTTTAACTCCACTTTATTCATCCTATCAATCTTTTTTCATATTTTCATTTTATATCAAATAAATAATTTCGACAAATTAAAATATTCTCCACCATTTTGAAATTATATTTGCATCAAAAGATCTTGCTCCAACTCAATGGCCCGAGCCCGCCAAGTATGGTAGTTTTTCGCTTTCTGATAACCTCTATCCGCAATCCGCTGTGCCTTCTTTGGATCACTTAACAATTCCTGTATCTGTAACGGCAGTTTATCCAACTCCTCTAGTTCAAAGAACAGCAGTTCTTCCTCTTGCCCCTTCGGTCCCTCATATCCACTAAATTCCTCCTTCATATAACCAGAGCTATCCGTCACTGCAACCGCTCCCTGCAGCATCCCATTAAAAACTCTATCATGTGTGCCGTCCTTAAACCAAGTCATGGTACTGAGTACAATCTTTGCATCCTGCATCTTCACAACCACTTCTTCTGCTGGTATCTTCCCTCCATAATTTACATTCGGCCTGTGAATCCAGGAACAATTCTCCCATCCTGCACCATATAACTGTATCGAAATCCCCTGCTCCGCCAAAACCTGCACGGTTCGCTCCCGATAATAAGACACCGCATAGAGATCCACAAAATGAAGCTCTGCAATAATATCCTTTAATTCCTCTTCTGACAATCTCAGTCCAGCAGCATTCAATGCCTCCTCCAACGCCTGCTCCGTCGTCTTAAAAGGATGACGAATCAATTCCTGATAGGCCTGCTTGCAAATTGATTTTGCATCAAAGTCTGTATATTTTGATAAATCTGGCATAATATTTGCTGCAAACGTTCTCGACAGATTTCCCGCATACAAGACGTCTGTACCGCGCTCTGAAATCGGACGTTTGGCGCCAGAAATTTCCTTACCAGCATGAGGCAGAAAGCCAACAGTTTGAATCTTGGGATAAAAGCGCTGCAAATATCTCATATGATTGCGGTCCGTACAGAGTACCACTGCATTTTGAGGCGCCTGATCTAAAGCATTTTTATAACAGAAAGGATGGTCCATCAAAATATTGATACATGGTATTCCCAATTGATCCCAGATATTTTTACCTGCCTTAAGCTCCATATTAAACCCAAGATTATTAAAGGTAATTACTGCTTTTACAGGTTTTAAAGCAAACTCAGCTAACCGTTTTAATCCCTGCGCCATGTCACGAACGTCAAATACCATCGTTTCATAGCCCAAATTTTCAAATTCTCTCTTTAACTCAAAGGTAAACAAGTCCAATGTATCATATACACCAATAAAAAATATTAATCTCTTCAATCTTATCCTCTTTCTAGTCCTTCACAGTCTTCTGTTCTGGCATTTGTTTTGTATACTTCATAAAGTGTCTGTACGGCCAGAGATGGATTGGCAATCACCCCTGCTCCTGCGTTCATAATCATCACTTTTGCCATCACCCAAGACACCTGTTTTTCCAAAATATAATCTGCCTCCTCCTGTTCCACCTCTCCCTGTGAAAAATGGCGCAGACATTCCATGACCTTCTGATAATGAACCAGCCATTGATTCAAATCCCAGCCGCACTCTGAGAGACCTGAAATATTGCGTTGCATCTCTTCCTCAGCAATATATAAAAGCTGCTCTATCACTGGAATCTCTCCCTTAATATCCGATAATTCCAGCCGTACATCAGGACGCACCTTTAAATATTCATAAAACATCTGTCTGGCTTCTGTGATCTGCTTCATCTTCACAAGCTGAGCCATCGCTAACTTAAACTCTATGGTCTCTGCCTTCTCCCCTGTAATTCCCACTTTTCCTTCATACACTCTTAATCCATTTTTCTCTACCCAGATCTTTACCATCTGCTCTGACAGAAAACCAAATACCCGCTGGTTATATAGATCATAAGATTCCACATCAATGCGTTTTTCCACTTCAAAAAGAATATCAAACAACCACTCGGCATATTCTTTAAATATTTTACGTGGAGCTACCATCAGATTTCCGTAATAATATGTGTTCCCTTCCATTGCCTTCTGAAAATAAGGTACATACTGTGGATATTTTTCTTTGATCACTTCCCCTACTGTCAATAAATCATTGACATTATGCGCCTCTCCAAAGTAATCCTGATAATTGGTATCTGCCTCCATCTTCTCAGACACAATAATGTCATAATCCTTTAAAATTTCCTCATACTCTTGCTGATTCATAAGCTGCCTCTGCTCATTTAAGAAAAAGCGGCGATAATGGCAAATGCCGATAATGTCTGCTTCCTGCTCATTTTTCCAAGCCCAATAGACCCCTGTAAGTTCCCCATAATAGTTATTCCACCGAGAAATAGAATCCCCTGTATCATCTCCCAAATAACCCAAATCTTCCGCCCCTGCTCTTCCGACCTGCAATGGGACATAAATCTGATCTATCGGTTCCTGAAATCTCTTATGAGTCATAGTAAAAATTTTTATCTTCATAAATACCTCCTGCTTATTACTATCACATAATAAATCATTTTTTCTCAAGTGCATCCCTTGATAATAAATTTATTACCTGCTCAAATTCTTCTCTTGATATATTTTGATCTATCAGTGCGATCTGAAGCTGATCCATATCTGACAATATCTGCTTAATATAAGGGTTCTCTTTATAATGAGGAATGATCTTTTGAACAGTTTGGCAAATTTCCTGAAACACATCATACTTTAAATCTGTGTAACGCAATATCAACATTTTTATCCCTCCAAGATAATAATAGATCAGGAAATTCAGCTCCATTTCTGTATAATAATATTCTAACAATCCTCTTCTTTCGCATTCCTCCCACAAATCTATGACCACTGCCAACATATCCATATGATATGCCGCATTTCTTGTCATAACCGTAGACACTGAATTTTTAAAGTAATGATACATATTTTCTTCCATAAAATAAACGCGATCTACATAAAAATAACTCAATATTCCCCAATAGATATCCTCGTACTTGCACTGTTCTGGAAATGTAAGCTGGTGATCAAAAATAATACTTGCCCGATACATCTTATCAACACACATATGCCCCATTAACCCTGTTGTTAAAAATTTCCTGCGCTCCTGCACACTGTCAAAATTCAACAGATAATCCTCCCCAAAACGCTTCTTTTTTGTCTTCCAGATATCTCCTTGATCTGTATCTGTGATCCATCCACATTTGACAATATCACAATCATACCGCTCCATAGCCTGGTACATGCGTTCATAAGTGTCAACTTCTACCCAGTCATCAGAATCCAAAAATATAATATAAGTCCCCGATGCGTGGCTTAAGGCAATATTTCTGGCTCTTCCCTGTGCGCCATTTTCTGTACAGTTAATCAAGATAATATTTTCTGAATATTTTTTCTCCCAACTGCACAGTTTCTCCCAGGTTCCATCTGTAGACGCATCATTGACACAGATAATCTCCAATTTGTCCAGACCAATGGTCTGATTTACCACTGAATTTAAACAACGGTCAATATATAATTCCACATTATAACAAGGTATAATCACACTGACTTTTTCTTTCATCGTCCTAATTCTCCATTTCCTTGGCTCCAATCACACGTTTTTCATATATTTTTTCAATTTCAATATCATAGCCAACCTACAATAATTTTCTCGACCGTCAATCTGATGTAACATTTGTTTACAATATTCTTGAGATGTATCATACAATTGTTCCACAGCCGCCAATATCTCCCTCTCATATTTGACGCTTCCATACTTTCGGCTATTATCCTTTTTGTATCATCTCTGCCAACTGCTTGGCCCGATACTGCCAAGTCTGGGTAATTTTCGCATATTCATAGCCCTGTCTTGCAATCTGCTGCAACCTTTCCGGCTCTTGAAGATATTTTTTTATCTTTGCCGGAAGCTGCTCCAGATCCTTAAGTGAATAAAAGATTGCCTGCGCTCCATCCCGCAATGTCCGCTCTAGATATTCGCTGCCGTCAGTCAGGCTCACGCACCCATTGAGCATCGCTGAATAAACGCGGTCATGAACTCCTGACTTAAACCAAGGCATGACATTGAGCACAATCCTTGCATCTGCAGTCAGTGGGATAGTCTCATCAAATGGAATTCTATCATGCAAAATCAGATTTTCTTGTTTGCAGTCGAGAAACTGCCACCCTTCCCCATAAATATGGACTTTAACATCCTGATTGGCGAGCGTACGAATGACTTCTGCCCTGGCATGACTGCGAAGCATACCGTCCATATCCTGAAACAGACGAATGGTATCTCTTAAATCTTCCTCCGGTAAGGACAATCCTTTTTGTTTCAAACACATTTCTATGGCCTGCTCCAACGTCAAAAATGTCTGGCTGCACAACAATTCATAACTAGTCAGCCAAATTTTCCGCAGCCCCTCTCCCAATCCCTGCACATGATATTCCAGGTCATGATCAATCAAATATGCCCCAGTAAAGAGAATATCCATCGAACGCTCTTGAAATGGAATCTCATTTTCTTTACAGCGGATTCCCGCCAATGGCAGAAAAAAGCTGCGCACCCTTTCTGGATAAAACCGTTCAATAAATTTCTGATGATATTCATCCACACACAAAAACGTTAGCTTTTGTATCGGAAATATCAATGCTGCATGATAATACATAGGATGATCAACAATAAAATCATAGCAATCTATCTCCAGTTCATTCCAAATGCTAGCCCTGCTCTCTGTCAATAAATTCAGCCCCGCATGGTTAAAAAATAGCGCCGCTGTATTGCCAGGTTTTGCAAAGGCATAAATTTCTGTTCTTGTCTGCGTCTCTCTGTTCATATCTGCCATTAATACTTGATATCCAATTTCCTGAAAGCCTTCCGCCATCAATCGGGCAAACGTTCTCAAAGAGTCTGTAGCTGATTCAAAGATAATTATTTTATTCATAGCCAACCTCATCCATTTTCCAGTTTGCTAAACTTCACCATACAACTTTTCTTACAGAAACAAAAGCCATACTGAAAGATTGTCTTATATCCTTCATCCAGGAGCTTGGCTGCATAATTTTGCTCTTCCATCTGCTGTAACGCCTGCTCGCACCCTGCTTCCATCTGACTGAATTTCTGCACACGTTTGATTTCTATGATTATCGCTGCTACCCTGGGATTATGGGGCTCCAAGGCAAGATCTGGCCTGCCGTTTCCCTGTTCCCGATTGGAATAAATCTGATAACCGCCAATCCCTCCTAGGATTCCCAACAAATAGCCATGATAGAAATTTTCTGCACTGTCAAAATAACTGATACTGCCAGAGAGCTGATGATTGATAAACTCCTCTATCTTCTCACAATCCCCTGTTCGCATCCCCTCATAAAAAGCAGTCGGATTATAATCTTTCTTCCGCTCTTCAAACCACTCTCGGATGGTATTGCGGTAGATATAACGAATTTCATCATTGGGCAATGTCAGTGTCAGATAGATGGTATCTGACGCAAATCTTCTTGACACAGCCTTCAGATATCCAGTAAAAAACAGAAAATTCCATAGATTATCCTGGCTCTTATGCATTTCTCCATAGGTGATCTCCTCATGCACAGGTTTTTCCACGCTGCCGCCCGCAATCAACTGCTCAATCTCTGTCTTTACACTGTCGTCCGCGCCGTCCACAAGCTCCCGCACAATACTATTGGAGGAAGTATTCGACCAGTAAGGCTTGGGGTATTCTGTATTTTGTGAGATAATATCTTCCACATAATTGATCACACTCCAGGGATTATATACCTCTGTGTGACCAAACAGATAGCCGTCATACCACTGTTTTACTTCCTCCTCCCTGTCACGAATACCATAATAATCCAGCGTCTTTTGCACTTCTTGCGGTGTAAATCCAAAAAATTCTGCAAAACTCTCATCTAATATAGATACCATTTTAAGATTATTCAATCCCGTGAAAATACTCTCTCTGCTGATTCTTAGGCATCCTGTGACCACTGCAAATTCTAGAGCATCATTGGTCTTCAATGCTGACTCAAACAAAGAACGGATAAAATCGATCATTTCATCATAAAATCCCCGAAAATAAGAATTTTCTAAAGGCACATCATATTCATCGAGCAAAATCACCACATTCTTTTGATGATAATTTTTCAAACATTTTGACAAAAACCTCAGAGCTGTGGCATAATCACTTCTATTGGCTCTTCTTCCCATTAAAGCCCAATATTTTTCTTTATCCTCTTGTGAGATACAGTCTGACTGCAGCAGATATGCATGTCTGTGATATTCCCAGGCAATCTCCTCCACCAAACATTCATATGCCATCTGAAAATCTGGCTGTTTCGCCGACTTAAGAGATAGTGAGATCACCGGATACTGCCCCATATGGCTGATATATGGCTGCCCAGCCTGCCAGATCTTCATCCCCTCAAAATAATGGCTATTATCTATCACTGTACCATTCTGATCTATTTCCTGTTCAAAAAATGTTCGCAGCATACTCAATGCCAATGTTTTTCCAAAACGGCGCGGACGTGTAAAAAGGGTTACTTTACCTCCTTTATCCAACAGCTCCTTGATCAACAATGTTTTATCAACATAAAAATAAGGTTTATTCTTCATATCTTTGTAAAACTCAATTCCAATCGGCAATGGCCTTTTTTGCATCACAGACACCTCTCTTTCATTTCCTTCTATTCTAACACAGGCAAACACAATTGAGAAGCAGTGATTCCTGTACAATCTCAGAAATCACTGCTTCTAATTTCCAATTCTTATAATAGTTCTCCAATCTTTTCACAATATGCATTGAGCGCTTCCTGCCCCAATTCTTGATCTATCCATTCCAGAACTTCCCGATACTCAAACGTTGGGCTGTTCAAATAGCCATTGGCCCTAAATTCTGGCGTCTCTCTTTGTACAACCTTTTGCATCTCCTGAAATTGTGATAGATCGAGCTTTAAATCACAGCTTCCCGCAAAACATAAGGTCTCAATAAAATAAGTCAATACAAAATAATAGATAATCTCTTCCTGATACTGCTCCCATAAGCCAGAACGGTTCTTAATGTCTTGCAGCACAGATAACTGCACCTTGGCATGATCATAGAGTTTTCCAGGCTGACGCACATACTGGTGCATCGTGGACGCCTCATGCATCCGATAATAGTACAAAGGTTCCTCTGTACAATAGACTCTCTTGGCATAGAATAACAGCGGATAGACAAAGGAAGGTTCCTCATAGGCACACCCTTCCACAAACCGCACCTGTACTTCTTCTAGAAAACTGCGTTTATAAAACTTCGTTTGGCTGCCGCAAGTTAGTGCCTGTCCTGCCAAAAACAGTTTGCGCATCTGCTGATCTGTAAGAACAATCAATCCCTTAATCTGTGCAGGATCTTCCACTTGAACCACACCTTCATAATATTTCGTCATTGGGTACTGAATGATATCCGTATCATACTGTTGTGCAAGTTCATAAAGCTTTTGATAAGCACTCACATCTACCCAGTCATCCGCATCTAGGAAAGCTACATATTCCCCAATGGCATGTTCTAGTCCCACATTTCTTGCCCCGCCCTGCCTGCAATTTTGAGGCAGATGAAATACCCGAATACTGTCTGGATATTGCTGCGCAATGGCATCTAAAAGCCTTCCTGTATGATCTGTAGAAGCATCATCGACACAGATAATATCTAAATTGTCTAATCCAATTGTCTGCCGCAGTAAGGATTCTAGACAGGCAGACAAATATTCTTCCACATTATAACAGGGAATAATCACTGACACCTTTTTCATAATCTTCTCTCGCTTTCCTTTTATGATATCTTTCCAAAATTAGGAATCATTGTAACTCAGAAAACTTCACCATACAACTTTTCTTACAGAAACAAAAGCCATACTGAAAGATTGTCTTATATCCTTCATCCAGAAGCTTGGCTGCATAATTTTTCTCTTCCATCTGCTGTAACGCCTGCTCGCACCCTGCTTCCATCTGACTAAATTTCTGTACACGTTTGATTTCTATGATGATCGCTGGTACCCTGGGATTATGGGGCTCCAAGGCAAGATCTGGCCTGCCGTTTCCCTGTTCCCGATTGGAATAAATCTGATAACCGCCAATCCCTCCTAGGATTCCCAACAAATAGCCATGATAGAAATTTTCTGCACTGTCAAAATAACTGATACTGCCAGAGAGCTGATGATTGATAAACTCCTCTATCTTCTCACAATCCCCTGTTCGCATCCCCTCATAAAAAGCAGTCGGATTATAATCTTTCTTCCGCTCTTCAAACCACTCTCGGATGGTATTGCGGTAAATATAACGAATTTCATCATTGGGCAATGTCAGTGTCAGATAGATGGTATCTGACGCAAATCTCCTTGACACAGCCTTCAGATAGCCAGTAAAAAACAAAAAATTCCATAGATTATCCTGGCTCTTATGCATTTCTCCATAGGTGATCTCCTCATGCACAGGTTTTTCCACGCTGCCGCCCGCAATCAACTGCTCAATCTCTGTCTTTACACTGTCGTCCGCGCCGTCCACAAGCTCCCGCACAATACTATTGGAGGAAGTATTCGACCAGTAAGGCTTTGGATATTCTGTATTTTGTGAGATAATATCTTCCACATAATTGATCACACTCCAGGGATTATATACCTCTGTGTGTCCAAACAGATAGCCGTCATACCACTGTTTTACTTCCTCCTCCCTGTCACGAATACCATAATCATCCAGCGTCTTTTGCACTTCTTGCGGTGTAAATCCAAAAAATTCTGCAAAACTCTCATCTAATATAGACACCATTTTAAGATTATTCAATCCCGTGAAAATACTCTCTTTGCTGATTCTTAGGCATCCTGTGACCACTGCAAATTCTAGAGCATCATTGGTCTTCAATGCTGACTCAAACAAAGAACGGATAAAATCGATCATTTCATCATAAAATCCCCGAAAATAAGAATTTTCTAAAGGTACATCATATTCATCCAACAGGATGATGACATTTTTCTGATGATAAGCTTTGAGGCATTCTGATAAAAAAGCCAAAGATTTGGCATAAGCAATCGGTCCCACTTTATGGTTCATGATCCCTATATACTTCTCTCGATATAATTCTGTCAGAAAGCCTGATTCTAAGACATAACGATGCCTGTTATATTCCTTGATAATCTCATCTACCAGACTCTCATAAGCCATCGTAAAATCCGGCTGCTTTGCTGACTTTAAGGAAAGTGAAATCACAGGATACTGCCCCATATGGGCGATATACGGCCGCCCAGCCTGCTCAATTTTCGTTCCCCTAAAATAATGCCGATTATCTATCACGATACCATCCTGGTCTATTTCCTTTTCAAAGAATGTACGTAACATACTCAATGCCAGCGTCTTTCCAAAACGGCGCGGACGAGTAAAAAGGTTTACTTCCCCACCTTTTTCCAGTAAATCTTTGACCAACAAAGTTTTATCCACATAGTAAAATGATTTATCAATTATTTTTTTGTAAAATTCAATGCCAATTGGCAACGGCTTTTTTTGCATCACAGACACCTCTCTTTCATTTCCCACTATTCTATCACAGGTAAGTATAATTGAAAAGCAGTGATTCCTGTACAATTACAGAAATCACCGCTCCTATTTTCTTTTGTTTCTTAATTGAAATATGAAATTATCCGCTCAAAGCCTAATCAATAAAATTATTTTTCACCCAGGCAACTGCTCGTTCATAATCATTTACAGTATCAATCTCCCGCGTCCTCAATTCAAGAAACGGTACTGGAAGATATGGCTCAAGCATCTGAAATACATGACCTGTCCCATTTTGCATTTTCTGACTCTTCATCTGAGTAATACCATTCCACTCATAGGTACCAATATTTTTTGAAAATGCACTTACATACTCTCTTCCATTTTCTTCATAAGTCTGAAGCATCCAGGGGTCATCTGTTCCTGGAACCCCTCCACTAATAAATTCATGATCACATGCCAAAATTTTTGCCATATCTTCTGGATGTACAAGCAAATCCCCATCCAAAGATAAGACATATTTGTTGGCATATCTCGCTGCAAGTGCAACGCTGGCTCCTGTTCCTGTCTCACGGTAATGACGGTTAAATACAAATAAAATATCTTCACGATATTTCCTCACTACATCAATCACTTTTTCTGCCTGATAACCAACCACAATACGAATATCTTCTTCCTCCTTGAGCATCTCCAAATGTCTTATAATCAGAGGTTTTCCATCGATATCAACCAATGCCTTGGTACTTCCAAGACCCAATCTATTTCCCATACCAGCACAGCTTATGATCACTGTCCTTGAAACTGCCATTTTCTTACACCAGCCTTTCCAAAAATTCTACCAGCTTATCCTCCTGGTAAATCACATGACTGGCAGATGCCAGTACCGCAGGAGCAATATCGTGCACTCCGCCATATCCAATTCCAATCTCTGCCGCTTCAATCATCTCTGCATCATTATTCCCATCTCCAACTGCCACAAACGGCAATACCATCTGGCTGATCACCGCATTCTTGTCCACAATACTGAATACTTCTTCTATATAACCATCCTTGGCCAACGCTTTGGAACAAAATAGATTGTGTTCCATCCGAAGCTTCGCAGCTAATTCTTCCAACCAGACATCTAAAATGTTTGTTACAATGTAACACCTATCCTGGTTATTTCTAATAAATTCAGCTAATTTCTCATTAAGAGCGATCTCTCCTATTTTTTTGCACACTTCGCTTATTGGAAATTCTTTAAACAATTCAACTCCCTGCAAAAAACGCTGTTTATAAGGGAGCTCACCCCATATATTATTTATTGCCAAAGCTCTCAGCTTTTCTGTTAATCCTAATTCCTTAGAAATAGAAGGAAAAATTTCTTCTCTCGTTATTGTGGAATCCAGGTCAAATAAAAATACATATCTGCTCATTGCACTACCTCTCTAATATGTAAAAGTATTGTGCAGTCTCTTTGCGATTATTTAATGCATCTTCCTCAAATAAAAATCCTTGATGTCGAATTTGAAATCCCTTATTCAAAAAAGATTTATCAAAAAACTCTTGAAATTCATGACAAGTCCTATATATGGCATTATAATCATCCTTCAATTCATCCGAGAAGAAATCCTTAAGGGTAAGCCTTTCTTTTATCCCCATAGGCTCCCTGACACATATCACAGCATGTTCGTCACAAATTCTCTCAATCTGTTCTAAGGTATCTGCAAGTTCTTTGTCATTGAGATACATCAATATACCAACTAACAAGATTCTATTATAGCTTCCCTTATCGTTTTGGTATAGTACAGATTCAATTTCATGAGCTGCTCCTTCATAAAAATAAAAATTTTCTTTTTTATTTCTCTGATTAGCTATTTGAATCAGCTCCTTGCTGAAATCAACTCCACAATACTCTTTAATATCCATTGGCAGCGAATCTGCCCATCTGCCTATTCCACAAGCCACATCTAACACCTTTGATTCACTGTCCAACTGCAACAATGGACAAAGCTTTTCTGTCTCCTTTTGGTTTCTCTCTTCCACTAACTTCTTATTATTATCTTGATACATCGTCACAGAATATGGATTATCATCAGAAAACTTTTCGGCACGATTTTTAAAAAACTGTTTTGTTTTCTGATAATCAATATCTGTTATTTTCTCTTTTATTCGCATAATAACTCCTTTATCTATGCTCTGTCAATCGCAGCACCATCATATCGTAAAACCTCTTTCTTTATCTATATAGATCCTTTCAGCTAAATAATCCCAAAATATCTCTATAGATACATTCAGAAGCTGTACGACCATTTAGGGTTACATAATCTAACACTTCCTGGTACACTTGAGTTCTCTCCTCTTTCATTGTATCTTCCCCTTGCAAAATAACTTGTTCTATAAACTGTTCAATAGCGATATAATCTTCCCCTTTTGCGGTATAATAACAGGGCATTATTTTCTCTCCCAAATTGTTAAATTTCTGTTCTTCTCTTGTCAGAAACAATAACGGCTTATTTACATAAAGATATTCAGCAATAAAAGAAGCAGAATCCATAATCATACCATCCGATGACGCAAAAATATCTAAATAACCATCCTCTTCCACCGCTCTCGCATTGGGAAGTGCATTCCACATTTGCAGATACGCATCATATTCTTCAAATGACTTAAAGAAATTAGCTCGAATTGTCTTGTCTCTAAGATTAGGATGTGGTTTAAAAATAAAACTAATTTTGTTCTGATATTTCTTTGCCAAATATAACCAAAAAAATGCGTTTTTTATAAATGTTGAATATTGTACAATTGCATTCTCTTCTACTGTATGATGCGGTGCAATAATCAAATGTTTCATCTCTGAACTGTTGACTGAATCAGGACTCTTCCAAATTTGACTGATTTCATCCATTGAAAAATTTCTTTTATCTTGAAAATAATCCATTTTTACATATCCAGTATAAAGCACATTTCTTCCATGCAGCATACCATATTTCTTATAGCCCATCAAATTAATTTCTGAATCTGCATAGACTCTCCACATCATATTTACGAACGTATTATCATACACACCATATTTAATATAAGCCTCATTAAAACTGTTTGCAACATATATTCCATATGGTATATAACAATTAATCACATATAATGGAAATTGTTCTATTTGGAATTGCACTGGTATAGATTTATAATATGGTGTATGATGGATGACTATATCTGCAAGCCCGCCAATACCATCCCATCCTTTACAACTATCCTGCTCGCTGTCATATACACGCCTTACATCATAACCATTCTTCTCAAAATAACGATAGGATTGTTCCTCTATTTTTGTCCGGCTCTCCCTCTCTCTATCTACCAGAGGACAGACAACCACATAACATTCCAATCGTTCATCTTCCAAAAGTATCTGATAGATTTTCTCAGCCGCCCACTCTGCTGCTGAAATCGCCAAGAATGCAACTTTTATCTTTTGCTGTTTCTTTATCTTTTCACGAAGATGATATTTTCCATATTCCATAACCCTATCATATAGTCGATCATATAAAGTTTTACCATTTTCCAAACAATCTACCAAATAGAGTAATGAACTTAGATGTCCATATCTATATGTGTCTGGCAACCTGGCAAAACTTGAGAAATCTCCACGGTCTATCCCATCGATCAATTCCTGCGCTTGTCTTATGTAAATTTCCTCTTTTCCCATATTTGTCTCCCTATTCATTCCAAATAACCATTGGATTTTGTAACCTTTCTATACTATTATATGTTGGAGTTTGTTCTATCTCATTATACCGTAACGTTCTTAGATACTGCTCTTGTTACTCACTGTAATAAAATCATTTAATAATTTTGATGCCTTTCTTGCCCCTGTCAAATTCAGATGATCTGTATCTAAAAAATCATCATCATCAAAGATATCCAAATAATCGTTCATATCTAAAAATTCAACCTCGTAGGGCAAACTATCCAGTAACGAAAAAATATCCTTTTTGTATTCCTCATCAATATAATAATTATAAAACCTGGTAAATGGAAAAATTGTAAATATAGGTTTTATTCCATTTTCCTGTAAATATTTTGTCATCTGCTGCACAATCTTTCCGTTTTCTTTTCGTGATTCAAAATGTTTTCTCAAACGATTATGATCAGCCGCACGTTTCTGTGCATAAACGTGCTTTTCCTCTTCACTCAAATTCTGCCATATAATTCCATTTGCAAGTAAAAGATTATTTTGTTCTCTGGCTTTGAGACTCCCATAATAAGAACCTTCTCCTTGAAAAAATCCCCGTGAAAATTCTGTACATAGTTTTTGAAGCAACTCCTTGGAATATGTAATCTCAAATTTTTTATAGGATGACCATAGATCTATTTTATTCTCCCCCTGATAATTATGGGTGTCCCCAAACAAGGGACCATAAACACTGTACATCAAATAATCCATAGTCTTACTAAGTGATAAATCCTGATAGATCATATAATATCCAATATTTATGATACAGTTCTCAATCTGCTGCTTCCCTTCCTCCAATGCTTTCTTTATATTTAGAAAATCAAAATATAAATCTTGAGAAGAAATTGAAAAATTGATTGTTCCTTTCGGTAATTCAGATTCCACAATTCCATTCATTGCATGTGAAGAACCAGCAACTATAATCTTACTGCCAACCTTTCTATTCTTCTCATGCATGGCATCCAAATAACAATAATCATAATTTGATAACAGGAAATGCACTGCTATTTGCTGCAGATCCACAAAATATTGCCCTAAAAAGTTTTCCATGCATTTACCTCCACGACTGGAATTTCTTATTATTATCCTTCAATATCTTTCTTATCTATCTCAAAAATCAAAAATTTCACAACAGATTAAGTTAGGTTTTTCGACAAAAATTTATGTACATCCATATTAATTAAAAAATGTACAATAACCAAACAATAAATTATTCTAAATATACTGTCCGGTTATTGTACCACACTTTCATTCTTATTTCATTATATATTTTAACTTTTCACCATTTTTTCCAGGGAGCATTCCCCTGTTCCCACAATCCTTCTAACAAATGTTTATCACGCATGGTATCCATGCATTGCCAAAATCCAGTGTGCTTATAAGCGGCAAGCATATGATCCGCCGCCAAATGATTTAACACTTCTCTCTCAAAAACCAAATTATCATCATCTCTTAAATAATCAAAAATTTTCGGCTCTGCCACCATAAATCCTGCATTAATCCATGCTCCGTCCTCTTTCGGTTTCTCTTGGAACTTTTCTATTCCAATACTATCTTCATCAAAGTCTAGAACTCCAAAACGGCTTCCTGGTTGAATTGCTGTCATTGTGACCGTCCGTTGTCCCTTCTTATGAAATTCTAATAATTGATCAATATCAACATTACTGATTCCATCACCATATGTAAGCATGAAAGATTCATTTCCCACATATTTATGTATTCTGTGTATTCTTGCCCCTGTCTGCGCTTTCTCACCAGTATCTACCAATGTTACCTTCCACGGTTCTGCAATATTATTATGTACAATCATCTTATTATCTTCTGCAAAATCAAATGTTATATCAGAACGATGCAAATAATAATCTGCAAAGTACTCTTTAATCACATATCCTTTATATCCACAACATATCACAAATTCATTAAAACCATAGCAGGAATAATATTTCATAATATGCCAAAGGATCGGTGCCTCCCCAATCTCTATCATTGGCTTTGGTTTAATATAGCTCTCCTCACTTATCCTCGTCCCAAAGCCTCCTGCTAAAATCACTACCTTCATCATTCTTCTCCAATCTTCTCCGTTTTTATCTTCACACTATCTGTATACTTTCCTTTATATACTGATTAATCTGTTGTTCCATCACTTCTTTGCTATCACCACCATCAAGATAGGCTTTATGCCACTTTACTGTCTGATCAATCGCTTCCTCTATCCCCCAAACCGATTTCCAAGACAACCTTTGTTTTATCTTAGAACAATCTAATCTCAAATAAGTAGCTTCATGAGGGCCTTGATCCTGTTGGCTTGCCCAGGAACAATAATCCCCCCACTTTGTGCAAAAAATATCTGTCAATTTCCCAACCGTAACACAATCTTTTTCATCTGGCCCCACATTATAATTTCCCTGGACAGATGCATCCTCCCACTGTTTCTCTGAAATGAGCAAATATGCCATAAGAGGCTCAATCACATGTTGAAATGGACGTACCGCATATGGATTTCTAACAATAATAGTTTTCTCTTCCTCAGCCGCCCGAATACAATCTGGAATAATCCTGTCCTTAGAAAAATCTCCGCCACCGATTACATTTCCAGCCCTGGCAGTTGACACTCTGATATCCCTTTCATTCAAAAAAGATTTCTGATAACTGCTGGTAACTAATTCCGAACATGATTTACTATTAGAATAAGGGTCATAACCATTTAAATTCTCGTTTTCACGATATCCCCATTCCCACTCTTTATTCTCATATACTTTATCAGTTGTTACATTGAGAACAGAGCGCACCGTCTTTGATTTCCTCACACATTCCAGCAAATTTACGGTTCCTAAGACGTTCGTTTCATATGTATATACTGGATTTATATAGCTTTCACGGACAAGGGGCTGTGCTGCCAAATGAAATACTATTTCTGGCTGATATTCAAGAAATATTTTCTCCAAACCGGAAATATTTCTAATATCTCCATTGCAGGAAATCATTCCCTCTGCTATATTTGCAATTTCAAAAAGATTTTTTATCTCAGATGATGGCAAGCTATATCCAATCACTTCTGCTCCTGCCATCTTTAATATGGTACATAACCAGGAACCTTTAAATCCGGTATGTCCTGTTACCAAAACTTTCTTTCCTTTATAAAACTCCAGCATCCTCTCACCTTTTCCGATTTTTTTCCACAAACTCTTGTATTTTTGAAACCATATAGTCCATTTTTCTTTCTGTCATACCTGGGTAAACACCAATCCAAAAACTTTGATTCATAATATAATCGGTATGTTCCAATGTACCCACTACCCGAAATCCTTGCCCAGTTTTTCTCATCTCATCAAAACACGGATGCTTGATCAGGTTTCCTGCAAATAAATTTCTGGTCTGAATGGAAGATTCCTCCAAAAAACCCACCAATTCATTTCTGGTAAATCCTGCTTTCTCTTTGACAGTTATCAAAAATCCAAACCAACTTGGATCACTCCCATTCAATGCCTGCGGAAGAACCAATAGATCACTGAATTTCTCTAATTTTTCACGCAAATAATCCCAATTCTTTTTGCGTTTTTCGGCAAAGCTGTCTAACTTTTCCAACTGCGCACATCCTACCGCTGCCTGCATATCTGTTATTTTTAGATTATAGCCAAAATGAGAATATACATATTTGTGATCATACCCTTGAGGCAATTCCCCGTACTGACCTTCAAACCTATGCTGGCAGGTTCCATCCATTCCAGGCTGGCAATAGCAATCTCTGCCCCAATCCCGATAAGAATTTACCAAACGATATAATTGCTGGTTATCCGTATAAACTGCTCCTCCCTCGCCCATAGTCATATGATGTGGCGGATAAAAACTGGATGTTCCTATATCTCCAATGGTTCCTGTATATTTCCATTGACCGTCAATCAAAACCTTTGATCCTAATGCATCACAGTTATCCTCAATCAGCCATAATCCATGCTTTTTACAAAAATCTCTTACTGTGACAACATCAAATGGATTCCCGAGTGTATGTGCCAACATAACTGCTTTTGTCTTTTCTGAATATGCCTCTTCTAAATGTTGTACATCAATGTTATATTGCCCAATTGCTACATCCACAAAAACTGGTATCGCTCCATATTGAACAATAGGAGCAACCGTTGTGGGAAATCCTGCCGCAACAGTAATCACCTCATCTCCCTTTTTTATCTGCCGTTCCCCCAGTTCAGGAGCCGTCAAAGCCGAAAATGCCAATAAATTTGCAGAGGAACCTGAATTAGTCACAGAACAAAAACGTACTCCCAAATATTTTGCCAGACCGCTTTCGAATTTCCTTGTATATCTTCCCGATGTCAGCCAAAATTCCAATGAAGAATCGATCAGATTTACCATTTCTTTTTCGTCAAAAATCCTACCTGCATAATTGACCCGATCTCCAAATTTATATTCTGCTTCATCAGCAAATTGTTGTTTGTAATACTGTTTTGTTAATTCCAGAATTTGATCTTTGATAGATTCTGCTGACATTCTATTATTCCTCCTTTACAGTTCCGTAATAAGTTCAAACATTTTCACCGCATCATAGATATTCTTAACGCCATATTTATCCAGTGTAAGCGCTACGCATCCATTTTCCCCCACTGTATCCTCCCATCCGCTATACACCTTCTCTTTTTCTTCATAAGTTTTCTTCTCTCTTCCAGGATTATAAATTTCTTCGTCAAACCAGTTTAAAAATTCTTCACCAAGATTTGTGGCTGCATAGCGCAACTTATTAATCAATTCATCATATACAATTTTATCTGTCTTGAATTGCTCCGAAATATTTTTATATATTATCTTCCAATCCATTATCTCCAATAACTCTTCCGGCAAAACTCCTAAGCTTATCATGCGCAGTACACTTTGATATAACAATCCATAATCCATAGTAACCTCTGGAAGATATCTTTCAGTTGGAGATAATGCTGATAATCCACACTGCAAAAATTTTTCGTTTTTTTGAATTTCCAAATCATTATCAAACATAAAATTACTCTTTGCACCTAAAGAAATACCAGATTGTGCTGCAATTACCATTGGATAATGAATGGTCAATACCTTCTTTTTGAGTATCGAAGCCACTGTCCCCATATAGATATCTTGACATAATCCATTCCATAGTCTTCCTGTCCGAGTAAGAACCTCTCGCAAAAATGATTTTTTATAACAGGAATTAAGATATCCAGAAGGTAAAGTATACATATATCCCGGCGACTGTAATGCATATACCAATATGTTCTCCATCTGTGTCCAGAAAGGTTTATAGTTGTTCTTTTCATATTTACATGGCACAAATACCATATTTGCCCTGAATACTTCACTGCCATCATAATCCGGCCACATATAATTTCCCACATCCCATTTAATAACTGGCTCGTCTGGGAATTTTGATACCACTTGATCTAACACCTGTAAAGCCCAAGGCAGAACTCCATCATCAGAACCTACAATTAAAAAATATTCTCCTCTTGCATTCAGAGCCGCATATTCCATACTCTTTACCGGCTCCACTTCCCTGGGAACCCTAATATAACGAATATGCTTATCGTTCATTTTCTGACAAAGTTCCCATATTTCTGTATTTCCCTCTGCGGAATTATCACTTACTAAAATTTCATATTCTCCCTGATATCTCTGATTCAGACAAGTTCTAAGCGTGTGGTGTAAGTACTTTCCAGAATTTCTAGCCGGAATCACAATACTGTATTTACAGCTACTATCCATATCCAGTAAATTTCGCATTGGTCTCTGATAAATCTGTTCCAAATATGACATATAGTCACCAATGCGGCCAAATACCATATACTTCTGAAACAGTTCTCCCTCATATCGGCTTAATCGTTCTAAATCTCTTTTAATTTTTGTTTCCTGCAATAAATCAAAATTTTCTCCAGCAGTCAGTACATTTGCATAATCTGTTTTTGATTCTGAATGACAAAGAACACGTATTAATTCAGCAGTAATATCCTTACTTCTTCCGCTCTTATCTTTTACACAGATAGATGGAATCACTGTTATATCTGAATATTCCTGTCTTCCTTTCATACTAGCTTCCAACAATTCATGATCAGACGGTATCTGATCACTTTCCACTACTTCTGATTGTACAACCAGAACTACTTTATGCCCCATCCTGCTCAACAAATTGCCGAACAGTTCACTGACTTCCACTGCATTATGAACAACTGGAAGAATCCAAAGGCTCGCTTTTTGCAGCTGCTCTATAAAATAGCTCATATTAATCCGATATCTTCCACTATCATGTAATTGTCTGTCATGCTTCAAATGCTGTGATAAAAATAGCTCTATAATCACATATTCAAAAAAACGGCTTGTCTGATAACATATCTCTGATAGGTTTTCCAATACTTCCACATCATCATCCACTTGAAAATATTGCGCTATCAAGGCATGATACTTTTCTTCAACCTCTCTTTGCCCGTCTTTTTTTTGATTTATCATAATCTGAAGATATGACAGACGTTTGGCTTCCCACGGCTCTTGGCATTCTTCACAGAGGTTAATCATATAATCATAATAAGCATTTGCTCCTTTACAGAGAGATACGGGAGGATGGTAATCTCCCAGCCAAGCTTTTACCTCCTCAGGAGAGGCTCCATCTTCATATTTTTTCTTCCCCAAATCTACAATATCCTGTAAATCTAAAGGTCTCTGGCTTAATCTCTCTTTTTCCATTTTATCCCTCCACAAAATACTCGCTATTATGTTTCTATTCTATCGGCATTCCACCTGTTCTTCTCTTAATATCGCGATCTTTACATCTGGGTATTGATCTGCAATAATCTGTGCCACTTCATCAGAATAACTTGCAGCCATCACTAAAACAGCATCTATTTTTTCTTGTTTTATTTGTTCTGGTGCAACAATTTTCAAATGTGTACCCGGCGTATATCTGTTTTGCTTAAAACTGGCGGAATCTACCACAAATTTGACCTGCTGTTTTATCCCAGTTAATGCAATCACTGCCAACGCCTGATGTCCTGCTCCCCAAATAGCCACTCTATCATAACGATTTACAAAACTTTGAATCTCTTTTGTAATTTTATCCTGTCGTTCATAAAACTGATCCAGCTTTAATATCTTTCTCTTTCTCACAATCGCTGCCAGGCAATAATTATGCCAAACAACATTACATTCCAATACCTCAAACCCGTTTTTTTCTAATAATATACGTAGTGTGTTCTCCGTAAAATAGAGCAAGTGATCTGTGATAAATTCCGAAAACATCAGATTTTCTAAAATAAAATCCGTATTAGGAACCTCAACCAGCCCAATTGCACCCTCTGCTAAATTCTCATAAATCGCTTTTAGAAAATCATTAGGATTTGGTGCATGTTCCAAAAAATTCATTATAAAAAACCCCTCAAATGGAGCATTTTCTAACAATGTTCCAACACAATCCATATATCCCTGTTGGACATTTAATCCTTTTTCTGTACATGCTTCCACATTTTCTTGACAATGTTCTACTCCATAGCCTTCCACGCCAGCCTCATTCATTAAGGACAAAAATTCACCTTTTCCACTCCCTATTTCGATCACTTTTTTTCCTTGCAGATGATATTTATCCACAAAGTCTTTGAAATAGGTTCTCCGATAAACCTTCATCTCATCAGAAACAGCAGAAGCCCTTATAACATCTTTATAATAAGGTACTGGCTCATCTACAATCTGAATCATTCCACAATAGGGACATTGATATAAATCTAAATCCACGCCATGATCCCTTTCAAGTTCTGTTTCATCTGGAAAGTTTTGTGCCATCCCTGGCATGTCTGAATAGCTCAAAATAGGGTTGTCTTTTATCTCTGCACCGCAGCACCTGCATATTTTCTGTACCATATTACTATCTCCTAATAATCTCCTGATAATTCAAACGTTATGTTCTGATAAAATTGAATCAATTCTTCAATCGCTGTACCAATCTCTGTAAATATATACTCTGGCATCTCATCCAGAAGCCTTTCATTGCTGCCTGAATACTCCTTTCCGAGCTCGCCATTCTCAACGATAATTTTAGACATGCTATTTGTTTTTTCCACTACTATCCTGGCAATAGAATAAATATCAACTGCATGTCCTGTGCAGACATTATAATAGTGGCTCCTAGGCTTATGAGCTAAAAACCATCCCATAATATTACACAAATCTTTGATATACAAATAATCAAAATATACATTCTGATGTATTACAATATCACGATTTTTCAGTGCTTTGCAGATACAGTTAGAAATAAATCTATAATTATAATTTTCATGTTGTCCAAATACACCAAACAATCTAAGATCATAAATATTTTCCGAATCTTTTACCGATTTAGCCATGATATATTTTGACAAGCCATAGTCATCCTGTGGAACTGTAGTATCAAAATACTGCTCCTGCATGTTAGGAATGTAGACATCTTTGCCATATTCTGCACCAGAACCAAAATAATACATCTTTTCATAACAATCACTACAACGCTTCAAATGAAAAAACATCTGAAGATTATTTTTTAATACCATAGTTTTATATATGTCTGGCAGCCCAAGTGTTCCCTGGACTGCCGAATGAATTACGTATTCAGGATGTTCTCTATGCAGATACTCTTCTACCTTCTTTGCATCTAATAAATCAAGCTCCTGATGTCTTGGAGCTAAGACACAATATTCTGCACTTAAATACTCTGCTAAATTCTTACCTATAAATCCACTTGAACCAGTAATCAATACTTTTTTCATCACTCACCACGCAATTTTTCCACTGGAAACCCATCAATATTATCTCTTGTATAATAATCATTATCTGCCAAGTCGCAATTTCGGCAGCTTGGATTTTCATTTCTTCTATTTTCCAACTGCATTTTACGGAATTCATACATAACATCTCCATCCCATATTTCACGAATAGAGATATTCTTCATATTGCCTAAATTGGTTCCTCCAATCCAATCAACACAACAAGGACTCACTTCTCCATTACTGCGAATTGCAAGTGTTGTAAATGCCATTGGACAGGCGATCCGCTTTTGATACGTCTGTTGTAAATCTTTTTTCAACGCATCCTCTTGTTCATCTCCATACAGACTGCCGATAAAACTTTTTTCATCAGAGGCAACCCAGTTATGTGGTTTGTCAATGTATACTTCATCTGCTACTGACTGAAAGCGCTCTAAAAATTCTTCATTTTCTTCTGAATAAGTGTCTAACATCTTCGCACTGACAAAAGGTTTCTCTTTATGCTGCTCCTTTTTGAAGTCCTGAATCATTTTCAAGTTGTTCCATATCTTATCAATACTTACTTGTGGACATCCAGTCACTTCTTCATAACGCTTCTGGTTTCCCCCATAGATTGAGACTCTGATATAATCTATCTCATATTTTACAAGCTGCTCGCATAATTCCTCTGTCAAAAGGGATGCATTGGTAGTCGTCTCAATCCTCTCAGCAATCTCTGCTTCTTTGGCAATTTTGAGCATTTCCCCAAACTGAGGATTTGTCAAAGGTTCCCCATACAGACTAAGTTTTAATACTTTCAGCTTGTCCCCTTCCCAACGCTGGAACTGCTCAATAATATTTTGATATAACTCCATGCTCATAAAACCACGGTTTTCTGTCAGATAATTTTTTGATTTCAAACTCTGAAAACAGGAAACACATTTAAAATTACAATAATTTGAGGGCTCTATCAGCAATGTAAACGGCTTTTTCAATGGAATAATATCAATCAAATTCTGACGTTTGTGTTCTTTTAATTCTGTATATTTCAGCATATTTTCCACCTTTAAAAATTGTATATTTTCTCCGATATTTCATCTGTCTTACCTGTGCCGTTCTGCAATTTAAAAACAGCTACCAAAATTGCTGGAATCATTTTCTGCTGACTTAAATCACTCCATTTACTTTCCAAAATCTCTTTTAACTCCATCGGATTTTGAAACTCATATTCCATAAGGCGATCTGTAGGATCTGCACTTTTATCAAGATAATAGGTTTCCATGTCTGTAAAACCATGATTTAAATAATTTTTCTCATTATTTGTCTCAAAATCTTTCTGCGCAATGTCTAATAACATTTGCTTTTCCTTATCAATCGAGTGCATACTTCTCTCTCCAATCTCTGTCTTCCTTAAATTCTGGCTGATCTTCTTTATGCAAAATAATATTATCAAATACCAGCACATCCATATCGGTTCTCATAAAACATTCATAAGCATCTTTGGGTGTACAGACAATCGGTTCACCTCTTACATTAAAAGAAGTATTTACAATGACACTGCAGCCTGTAATTTTCTCAAAGGCCTCAACGATTCCATAATAGCGCGGATTTGTATCTTTATTTATAGTCTGTACTCTTGCACTGTAATCAACATGTGTTACAGCCGGTATATCAGAACGCTTCTCATTTACAATCGGCAGCAAATTTATCTCTCCGTCTTCTGTGTAATATTTCTTCATGCTAAATGGAAGCTGCCGCTCTTCTCTCACAGGTGCAACCAACAACATATATGGACTATTATGGTTCATCTGAAAATATTCAGACACATTTTCCTCTAAAACTGATGGCGCAAATGGCCGAAACGATTCTCTATACTTAATTTTTAAATTCATTACAGACTGCATCTTAGTGGAACGAGCATCTCCAATAATGCTTCTATTTCCTAAGGCTCTTGGTCCAAATTCCATTTTTCCATTGCAAAGCCCGATTACTTTTTCATCTTTTAGTAATTGTGCAATTATATTATAGACCTGATCTTCTTGTTGGTATTCCGTATACTTATATCCATTGTCATCCAAATATTTCTTTATCTCTTCCGCTGAAAAATCAGGACCAAGATAACTTCCCTGCATAAGATCTTGTCCACTGTCAGCGTTTCTGAGCGCTCCAGACTTCTGATTATAAACATACAATGCTGCTCCTAAGGAACCACCCGCATCGCCTGCGGCCGGCTGAATCCAGATATCATCAAACACTTTTTCTTGCAATAACTTTCCATTTGCCACGCAATTGAGAGCCACTCCACCTGCCAACACCAAATTTTTCATTCCTGTAAGCTTTCTGGCATATCTTGCAGTCTTCAATAAAACCTCTTCTACTACTTTCTGTACAGAAGCTGCCATATCCATTTCCCGCTTTGTAATATCCGATTCTGGTTCTCGCCTCGAACCTCCAAACAAGTTAGCAAACTTTTCATTTGTCATCACATCATTGCGATAAAAATCAAAATAATCTATATTTAACTTGTATGAGCCATCCTCCTTAAGATCAATAATCTCACGTTTTATCAAGTCATAATATTTTGGTTCTCCATATGGAGCAAGACCCATCAATTTATAATCGCCGGAATTAACTTTAAATCCACAAAAATATGTAAACGCACTGTACAACAATCCAATGGAATGAGGGTAATCAATCTCTCTTAATATCTTAACCTCATTTCCTTTTCCATAACCAATCGTAGTAGTTGCCCATTCTCCCACTCCATCAAAGGTAATAAATGCCGCCTCCTCAAATGGTGATGGATAGAATGCTGAACTTGCATGGGAAATATGATGTTCTGCGACTAGCAGTTTGTCATATTTTCCCAATTTACCCAAAATATTTCTTAATTCCTGATGAATCCATAATTTTCTTCCAAAAATAGACTCTGCCGAATTCTCCACTAATGCTTTGGCTTCCCCGCCCAGGGCAAGAATATTTTTGCAGAAACGATCTAATGTCAAAATAGGATTATCATAATAAACTACATAATCAATATCATCACTCGTGATGCCTGCTGCTTTCATACAATATTTCATTGCATTAACCGGCACATTTAAATCATGTTTGATCCTGGTAAAACGTTCTTCCTGAACTGCCGCAATAATCTGTCCATCACGTACGATCGCCGCTGCTGAATCATGATATAGCGCAGATACTCCTAATATTATCATTTTACTATCTCCTTTTCTGCCACATAAGTCTTACTCTTTTTAAATAGATTTTCTTTTACAACCTCAAAGATTCTTTCCGCTATAATCTCATGCCCATATTGTGTGCTATGGCACATATCATAGTACATATCTTTTTTCCCATCAAAAGCATCTGTTAAATCATACACATATTTCTTCTCTTTAACAAAACTTAATACTTCCTCATAAAAAATAGGCTGTCTCTCGATCAATTTCTGATATGCAGGTACAGCATGATAAGCAGCTTGGAACAATTCTTTTTGTTTTTTCTCAAAAACAGCCTTTCCTGTTCCCACCATCGGCTGCAAAAAACTAATGTATTCTATTCCAAACTCTTTACAAATACCATGCATTTTTCTAATACTGATTTTCCACTCAGATACATCACTTTGCTCTTCCACCCGCTTCAAACCATGAACTATCTCTCCTGCATTTCTTAGATCTAAAGTATCTGGTGCAAATCCCCCTTTATTTTCAATATGGTTATATACTTTGCGCTCATATTTACTTAAATGTGGATATTCCGAGTCGATTACCCAACCATCTACATCATTAAAACCATCAAAAGAAATCACCATAGATAGCCTCAATTTTAATCCATCTCTTAACAACTTATAAAACTCCTGATTAACAGAATAGGCTCCCATTCCACCGTTGTACAGTACAACATTTGAATTTATCTCATAGAGTTTTTCATACAAAATCTTTGCCCAACATTTGGAGACATTACCTACTGTTGGATCTGTTGTACTCCCTCCAAGAACCAAAATATTATAACCTTCTTCTTTTTCTTTCCCATAAATTTCAAACCCAAGCAGTTTACCATAAAATCGATTATGTCCCAACAAAGAATCAAATGCATCATACTTCTGAGAGTACCCTCCAAAACCATACAATAAAAAATCTATCTCAAATTCAAATCCCATATTGATAAGAGAATTATAGATACTTCCATGATCTTTAAAAACAAACGCAACTATAAATATCTTACCTTTTTCTTCATATAGCAACTCATATTGATTTTTTACTTCTTTTCCATAAAATTCCTTCTGGTCGGGATTTTCTGTTACAAAATATGCTAAATCATGTCCTAATTCCATAAGATCACTATATACATACCCGGACAGTGCATCCGTTCCATAAAAAATCAATTTTCGTCCTCTTGATATTTCTAATATTTTTCTCACTGAATCCTTATAGCCTGAATGCATTAGTCTTCACCTTTTTCCACAAATGGAATCCTTTGCTCTGCTGCGGGAATTCTATTTATATGCATTGTGATATCTTTGCAAAAATCACAAGCTGCTAACGCATATTTTCTCTCTTGAAGCAATTTTTTTAAGTCTTCCCTAAATTCATCTGCTCCCTTTTCTATCGTATAATCTACATAATCATCCTGAATACTCTCACAGAAACCTAAATTTGTCAGATGGGCTTGACGCTGACAACGATATAATTTTCCATTTAAGAACAAATGGCAATCTTTAAAAGAACAATTATTAAAAATTTTATTTCGTTTTTCCTCAGAATAATTGTTTCTTGTAGTGTCTCCCAAATCCTGCCAGTCCTCATTTGATAAAACATAATACTTAATCTGCTCTGCTTTCGCTATTTCGATCAATTCCTCCATCTTTAGAGATAAATTTCCATAATCATCTATTCCAAAAATCACCTTATCATTCTTAAGCAATTCTATTTCTTTTTTATTTGGAATAATGGTCGAATTAGTCAGTACAGTTATACTCTTTATTTTCTCTTGATTAATCGCCCATTCAAGAAATTCAGCGAAACCATTATGCATAAATACCTCCCCTCCAAGAAAACCAACTTCTAATATCTTATCCACAGATTTTACTAACCGCTCCAAGGCAGGGAGATTATGCATAAAACAGAAATTATTTGGTTTTTGATAGTATGGCATCAATGCTATACATTTCTCACAATTTAGAGAACATCTTTCTGTGACAGAGATTCCAAGGAATGGCAATACCATGCTTTCAGAATCATTCACTGTGTTTGATCTATTTTTATAATAATCATATTTTTCCAGAAGAAGTTCTCCACATAATCTATCATGGACATTAACAAATGTTTTTGGTTTTGGAGACTTTAAAATCTCGCTAATCTCATATACATGATCCATATTTCCATCATTCAACACATATAATTCATTCACAATTTCATCATATGCGGAAGGCGCACAAATTAATATGTCATAATCAGGATAGTTTCTTATCTCCTCCTTTTTGATAATTCCAGTGCCTGTTTTCATTCTATCTATAAATAGTATTGGAACATCTATACTTCTGCCCCCCCCCCATTCAGAACATCTGTTTGCAGCGTTTCCAGTACAAGTTTTCCCCAGGCTCCTGCCCCATATAACAATATTCCTTTTGCATTTTTTAATTCTTGTAATGTATATTTTTTAATTTTCATACCAATCCTCTCCTACATAACCTTAAAACATTTGTCTTAAAATATTCTTTTTCTTAAGCTCTAAATTCTATGGAACATAGGCATATAACTTTTTCCATTTATGTTCTATTACATAATTAGGATTAATAGTTCTTATTCTATCTTCTAATACTTCTTTATCATCTGGCAAATGATAGGTACATATAGAAATCTTAGGGCTAAATCTCCTTATGGTATCTTCAGCACCTTTTAACATATCTCTTTCAGAACCTTCAATATCTGCTTTTATATAATCTACACGATCTAATTTCTCCTGTTGTACAAAACGATCAATTGTCATAACTTTTACTTCATAATCCTTATCAATAACATTATGGCCTTCTAACAGAGAAGCACCTATTAAATCGTTATTTTGTACATGAAATACAGCCTTACCTTCTTGATCTGCCAATGCATAGGGCATAATCTTTATCTGCTCTGGATATAATTCTGACACCTCTTGCAAATAGGCAATCGCATCCGGCATTGGTTCAAAAGCATAGCATGTACATCCTTTCCTCGCTGCTATAACAGAAAACAATCCTATATTCGCACCACAATCTAATACAATGTCACCCTTTTGCAGTTCTGTATGCTCTCTCTCATAGCTTCCTTCATCTATTCTCCCATAATCGTTATATATTACCGGCAAAATCAAATCTCCAGCTTCATATACCCAGGAAAGTAAATAATCATCTTCCTTATTAAATGGATTGATAAAATTATATTTATCAAGCTGAAGCATACTGTTCAAACAGTCTACATCCTTCTCCCTAAGGTAATCCAAATAATACTTTGCCTCAATCAATGTAATATCTGTTGGATAAGTGACTGGATATACTACCGAAAATATGGAGCCTAACTTCTCATTGAGCTGCTTATCCTGATCTCTCAAGGCAACAAAAATATTTCCATTCACTCTGGTTTTTTCCACTTCACTTGTGGAAAAAACCGGAATACCTTCTATCTCTTCTATCTTTTTATCACTGACCACAAAACCTTCCACAGAAAAGCCCAATGCCCTTACTGCACATAAAAATTTTCTTCCCATCCAGCCACAGCCAAATATATAATTCTTCTCTTGATTCTGAAGAATCTCTAACATTTTCGATACTTTAAAATCGATTGTCCTTGCATCTCTTGCTTTCATCTTTTATCTTACCACTCCATCTATGAAATCTTCCGCCGTGAATGCTTCCTTATAACTTATTGGTAATGGCTTTCCATAAAATTTAGACATATAATTTCTTATAAAATTCTTATGTTCTCCAGATAAACATAATGGTTGATATTCATTAAACCACTTGATTCTAAGCCCTCTCTCAATAATATCCTTTAATGGCTCCTCAAAAATATTACCTATGGAAATATGAATAAATGCACATGGCAAAATATCTCCATACTTTGTCAAATGTAAAATATGTCTGACAGTGCCACAGCCTCTGTCTTGACCATAACTTGGGTAAGTATCTCTCATCAATGCAGGATATTTATTTCTTAACTCCTTCAAATAATCATCATCTTGTTTTGTGATTAAAACTTCTTCTTTTCCTTCCCATGCACCTATTGCGCGCGCAATTAAAATATCCAAATTAAAGCCATTGTCATTTGCAAACTTTGCCAATGCCTCTGTCTCTGGTGTTTGACAAGATTGGTGACTAATTACTGTATTAATACCTGTCTGCATACCAGCTTCTTTCGCATAAAAAAGCGCCTGGATTGCTTTATCATATGCACCATTCTGGCCTCTTGTCTGCTTATATTTCTCTTCATCAAAACTATCTAAGCTAATGCGGATTTTATCTACACCAACTTCTTTTAAGTGTTTCGCTTTTTCTTCTGTCAACAATAAACCATTGGAACTAATTGCTATATGAAATTTCTGTGGATCCAACGCAGCTATAATATCGTCCAAATTATCAAATGCCAGTGGTTCTCCACCCGAAATATTAAACTGGGCAAGTCCCAAATCATCTGCCTGCCTTGCAAAATCTTTTAAATCTTCTAATGTCATTTCTCGTTCTCTTTTTTCAAAAGACAAATTGCAGCAATGTTCACAATGCATATTGCATTTATAATCAAAACAAAAGTCTATGATAGCAGTACATTCTCCTCTAGCAACTTTTTCATCATATTTAATAATTTTTTCATATACCAAAGGTTTTTCCGCTTTTAATTTTGCACGTCTTGCATTTTCTACTGGTTTTCTGCTTTCCTCGTTAATCTTGATCAACTTATTGTCCTCCTTATATTTTGCCCAATTGCTATGCCACACGCTTTATGGCTTCCAAAATTATTTATTTTTCTACATATGCATAGCAAACAGTTTCTGCCTCAAAATCACTGTGATGTCTAATCATAATCTTATATTCTGGATTCAAATTTTTAATATAAACTGGAATATTTAAAAAATCTTCACTGGAATGATAAATACAAATCGCTAATGTGGGCTTCTGACTTTTAATCAAAGCCTCTGCCCCACGCAATGCCCGCATTTCACTCCCCTCAATATCCATTTTTATGAAAGTCACTTTCTTATCATGCAAGATATGATCTAACGTATCGACCTCACAACACTCATCTCCATCTTCCGAAAACTTGGTAGCAGTAGAATTACTATCATAATAAAATGTTCCTTTACAATCTGACACTCCCATCTGATATAAATTCATCCTGCAATCGGAACCGCTATACCCCCCCCTCGTATTTTGGCGTTTGTTTGCAATTTATTATAATTTTCTTGATCCATCTCAAATGCGTAGATTTTCTCATACTGATTTGAGGTTACCTTTTCAAAGCTTCTAATAGTATCACCATCATACGCTCCTACATCTACTAAACATTCTTGATCTGTAAGTTTTATCTGATCTGTAAAAAAATAAGATTCCCCATTATATGTAATAGGCGTTTCATCATCAATAAACCACTTCTTAAATGTTTGACAACAAATTTCTCTTGACATATCATCTTGACACAGTTCCATAACGTTCAACATTTTTTGATAAGCCTCATTTATATCTTTGCCCATTGCCAGATAATCATAATTTGCCATAAAACTAAAAATGTTGATTGACGCCACGAAAATACTGCTCTCCTTCAGATAAGCCTGTACTTGCCGATAGACTGCTTCATACTCCCTAATTGCCAAAACGACAGCTGTATTTTTCTCTGGTTCTTCCCAGGGAAGACACATGATACCATCTACAATTTCTTGATTCCATTTGCTTTTATCATTATCATAGAAACAATCAACCTTTATATCATATTTCTTTAAAATACCATACCAGTTATGCCCATGTGAACCTGTGCCAAAAATGCAGATTCTTTCATGTGTTTTTAACGCATCTAACCACTTTTGTGCATAACCAATTTTTATTTCTTTTACCTGGTTCATCAGTTCTTTCATTTTTTCTTTTTGACAATTCATTTTTGTCCTCCAAAACTTCCATTTTCCACCAGAATATTTCAATCTCTTTCATTTACGTTCTATAAGACCGCATAACAAACCGTCTCAAACATTACCTCTGTATAATGACGAATATAAATTTTATACTCTGGATTCAGTTGTTTTATTAAAACTGGTAATTCAAGCATATCCTGCGGACTGTGATAGATACAAATTGCCAACACTGGTTTCTGAGATTTGATCAACTCTCTTGCACCCTCCAGCGCACTTTGTTCAGCTCCCTCAATATCCATCTTAATAAAGGTTACTTCCTCACCTGCCAGAACCTCATCCAATATTTTTACTTGCCCAATTAACTTTTCCTCTTTTCCATTTGCCGCCGCTATTGCACTTTGAATTGAAGAATTGCGTTCTCCTGATACAAATTCAATCTCTTCATTTTTATCTGATACCCCGTAAGGGTAACACTGTACATTCGGCACTCTAGCCATATTTCTTTCAAGTTCTCCGTAGATCGTTGGAGATAATTCAAACAAATGCATTTTCTTATATTTCCCATGACTGGCCTTCAAAAAATCTCTGGCTGAATCTCCTGTATATGCTCCACAATCCACAAACACTTCCTGTTCTCCTAACTCAATAAGTCCTTTTTCAAAATATTGATTATCAGAACAAATTTTTTTAAAATAATTGTCTGGAATATCTTCCATATTCCAAGAAGCAACCAAATGTTGATACACTTCTTTTGATCTCTCGTCCGCTAAAATCTCTAAAACTTTCTCAACTCTTTGCTCTAAATTCTCTCTATTCTCATTTACATACTCTTCTGCAAAAATTTTCTCAAAAAAAATCCGTACACAATTCTTAATACCATCACTGGCTAATTGCTCCTTTATCGCATCATAATAAAATGATGATTCCACAATTACTACCACATCATCTGAATCCATGCTCACCAGCTCTGGATAGGATATACATTTTGTACCATTGTAAGATGTGCCCCAGACAGCCTTATTGTTATCACAAAAAAAATCAACCTCTATTGATCTTACGGACAGCTTATCTCTCATATCCCTGCCGCCAACTCCCATTGGAAAAATGCATACCTTTTTCCCCTCTAACTTCTCCTTAATTTTTCTTAAATATCTAGCTTCCACTTTATCGTTCAAGTAATAACCACCTTTCAATCATAATGATTAATTTCCTTTTCAAGTAAGTGAAAGCATTTCTTCCAAATTTTATAAAACGGCGTAACAAACTGTTTCTAACATCATGTCTGTATAATGCCGTATATATATTTTATATTCAGGCACAAGAGATTTGATATAGATTGGAATATTTAACATATCTTGTGGGCTATGGTAGATACAAATTGCCAATTTAGGCTTTTGAGATCTTATCGTATTCGCGGCTCCCTTTAAAGCAGCCAATTCAGAGCCTTCAATATCCATTTTTATAAATGTAACCCGTTCGCCTTTTAAGACGTCATCCAATTTTCGTACTTCTCCAATCATGTTTGACTCTTTGCTGCCATTGATGGATGAATTGCTGTCACCTCCTGAAAAACTCACCTTTCCATTTTCATCCGAAAGACCGTATGGATAACAGCAATTCTCCCCCCCCCCCTAAATTTGTTAAATTTAAGTTTAATTTTTTATAAATGCCAGGATCGAGTTCAAACAGATGCATCTTCTCATATTTACCATTACAAAACTTTAAAAATCCTTCTGCGGTGTCTCCAATATATGCCCCTCCATCTACAAACACTTCGTCCTCGTGAAGCATTACAATAGTAGGATCAAAATACTGATTTTTTTCATAGATACATTCAAAGTAATTATCTGGACAATTTTCCAATTCCCAGGACTCCACAAGATACTTAAAAATTTCTTTAGACTTCTCATCCGCGCAAATATCCAAAACCGCATCCATAGACTGTTTTAAATCCATCTTGTGCTCCATTACAAATTGATCTGTCGCAAACTTCTCAGGATATACGCGCAGAATATTTCTTATTCCATGCTCCTGCAGATCCTGTTTAATTTCCTTATAATACAATGATTCCACTATAACTACTATGTTTTCTTGTTTCATCTCTGATAACTGTATCTTAGAAATACATTTCTTAGCGTCAAACTCTGAACCCCATAACTCTGGATTACTATCGGAAAAAAAGTCTATCTCTATACCATAGTTCTTTAATTTCTGGTACGTAGATTTTGCCGCAATTCCCATAGGAAACATGCAAACTTTTTTTCCTTTAATCTGCTCCTTTATCCTCTCTAAATATTTCATCTCTATATCCTTCCTCAAAATTATTGTTCACAATCCACTGGCGGCCACATCTCCTCTAACAATGATGACTGCATCCTTCCATCCGGCAAACGGAAACTCTTCGTTCTCGGTGATACCGTCTCCTCCGGTGAAATAATCACTTCACACAACACAGGTCCCTCTGTATTCAATACTTCAGACAAAATCTGCTCTGCTTCTGTATTATCTGCCATCCGAAATACTGGTATCTCATAGGCCGCTGCCACCTTACAAATATCTGGCATCTGCAAGCCGCTTGAACGGCCGCTCGCCACATAATGACCCTCAAACGTATTTCTTTGCATCGAACGAATACTTGCATACCCATCGTTATTCCAAATAAACATTTTAATGGGCAGTCCTAAACGCTTGACCGTTTCTAATTCCTGCAAATTCATTTGGAACGCTCCATCCCCATTGATTAAAACAGTTCTTCTTTTATCATTCGCAAGACAAGAACCAATCGCATATGGCAGACCAAATCCCATAGAACCCAGTCCTGCTGCATTTTTCATTTTCTGGCCATACTTAAGTTGGAAGGCCTGATAAGTAATCTCACCGGCAGCGCCCGAGCTTTCCGGTACAACAACATCATGTTCTGTTAATTGATTACACAATCTATCAATAAAGTAGTATGCACTTACTTTATCCTTAACCTTCTGGTGCTCCTCTGTTACCACAGGATATTTCTGTCTCACCTTATGACATTCCTCCAGCCACAAATCCCATTCTCTTACTTGAACATCCCAGTTCTCTCTTTTGACAGCACTCAGCAGCTTATCCAGAAAATCTCCGGCATCACCGATTACTTTATCTTCCACCTGTTCCACTTTCATTCTCTTTAATTCATTCTCATCTATATCCACAATCACTTTCTTTGCAGATTTAGCGAAATTCTTTTCATTAAAAGCAGTGAGGCTTGTGTCCAGACGGCTTCCCACAGAAATCAATAAGTCTGCGGACTGTAAAATTAAATTAGCCCCACGATCTCCCATAGCTCCTGGATGTCCTGCATACAGTCTGTCTTCTTCATCCATCATATCTATGGTTTTCCATGTAGTCTGAACCGGAACTGGTAATTCTTCCAGCAATTGTTTTAATATATGTTCTGCTCCCGCGAGTTTAATGCCATTACCAGCCAGTATCAATGGCTTCTTAGCACCTTTTAACAGATCAATCACTTTTGTAATTGTTTCTTCTGCAACACAATCTTCTGCTTTATCAGGATGATATGCCTCTAAGGAATTTTCATCAATCGACATTCCTTGGATATCCAGCGGAATAGATAGCCACACAGGTCCTTTTCTTCCAGTAGTCGCTTCTGCATAGGCTCTCTCCAGATGATAGCGAATCTCACCAGCATCCATAACCTGTACAGCATATTTTGTAATAGGTTTCACCATATCAATTATCTGTACTTCTTGTGAACCAATTTGGCGGACTCCAGTACTTCCAATTAAGTCTTCTCTCTTTGCTTGTCCTGATAAAATAAACATAGGAGTAGAATCTATCCATCCGGCAGTTACTCCTGTTATTGCATTTGTTGCTCCAGGGCCAGATGTAGTAAGACATACCCCTATTTCATTTGTATGCTGCCCATAAGCTTCTGCGGCAATCGCTGCTGCTTGTTCATGAAGACAGCACACATAGTCTATATTCGATTTTCCTAATGAATCTACCAGATGCATAGCACCTCCACCTGGCAGCATAAAAACATGGCTAACCCCTTTTGATTTCAAGAAATCAAAAATATAATCTGATACTTTTATCATAACGTCCTCCTTGACTTACTGATACAATTCATGTTCCACATATTCTGCAATCAAATGCCCTATAAAAATATGTGCTTCTTGTATCCTTGGTGTTACCTTGGATGGTATTTTCACAATATAATCACAAATATCCTGCAATTCCTGATTATAATACTCACCCATTAACATTACTGTCCGCATTCCCTGCTTCCTTGCAAATCGAATTGCTTCCAGTACATTCTTAGATTTCCCGCTGGTGGAAATCCCGATTAACATATCGCCTGATCTTCCCTTAGCTTCCAACTGCCTTACAAATACACGCTCGTAACTATAATCATTTCCGATCGCTGTTAAGGTGGAAGTATTGACGCTCAACGCCTCCGCATTCATTGCTGGACGTTCTTTATAAAAACGACTTACAAATTCTGTTGCTATATGCTGTGCATCTGCTGCACTCCCACCATTGCCGCAAAGAAAAATCTGCCCTTTCTCTTTTTGAATCTTAGCGGTTTCTATAGCAATTTCCATTACAGTTGAAATCAACTCCTGATTCGAAATAATTTTTTTAAAAATATCTGTATGTTCTTCCCAACGCTTGTAGAAATAATGTTCAGGAAGTTCTTCTTGATTCAAATTTTTAAGAATCCCAATCAATTCCCACAGACAACCACCGCCCCCGTCAGACTGCAGAATAATATCTGCAGAACGCTTTGCCTGATCAATGGCATCTCCTGGACAGATTCCAACTCCAGCATACTTAAGGGGTTCTACATCATATTTTCCATCTCCGATATAACAAATCTCTTCTCTCTTAACACCAGTTTTCTCTTCCAGTTCAATAAGAGTCTCTTTCTTATGCTTATTACCGCGATAAAAATATTTCCAAGGAAATCTATTTTCAAAATATGATACAATCTCAGTATCTTCTCCTGTAATTGCTGCTAGGAGAAACCCTTCCTTTTCCAGTTCAAAAATTGCATCTATATCTTTCAAATTGATCTTCTTCTGCTCTCTTCCCTGTATGTCAACTGTTACCGTACCATCTGTAAGTACCCCATCTATATCAAAAACAAGTAATTTTATCATCATCCTAACCCCGCAGCTTCGCTTTGACTTGCAACTCAGCATCAGTAAGGATCTTTTCGCCAGTTCCTAAAATCAATTCTGCTTCTCTGATTTCTCTCACAAGCCTGCATAACTCTTCTGGCTCAATAGAAGCTTTCTGGTCACTTCCATACATGTTCTGATTCAGAGTGATATGGCGTTCGATAGATGTAGCGCCTTTGGCAACTGCACAGACACTCACTAAAGTTCCTGCTTCATGTCCGCTATATCCCACTTTACAGCCATATCTTGCACTAAGCTCGTCCATCACATTAAGGTTAGCATCTTCTGGTTTCATGGGATAAGTACTGTTACAATGCATCAATTCAAATTCACAACCATTGTTCTTAAAAATTTCAACTGCATGATCAATCTCTTCGTATGTACTCATTCCCGTTGCAATAAAAGTATATTTTCCTTCTCTTGCAATCTCCTCAAGAAGCGCATCATTTGTAAGCATAGCGGAAGCAACTTTATTATATTTTAAATCAAACTGCTGTAAAAATTTCTGTGAATCTATGTCCCATGCGGAAGCAAACCATTCGATTCCTCTTTCTTTACAATATCTGTCTATCTCCTGATAATCCTCTAAGCCAAATTCCAAACCTTCCTTTTGTTCCCGCTGTGTTGTTCCCCAAGGACTTTCTCTAAATCCGTCCAAGTACTCTTTGGTATAGACCTTATCTATTGTTCTTTTTTGAAATTTAACCGCATCGCATCCTGCAATGACTGCCAAATCAATCAGCTTCTTTGCCAATTGCATATCTCCATTATGATTAATTCCGATTTCTGCTGTCACGAAAATTGACATGATTTCCTCCTTGATTCTAATATTTCATCCATGAAATATATTTCCAGCAACATACCAGTATATTCATATTAATTAAATATGCTTAAATACTAGAATATTTACTAAATATGTATTGTCTTAAAAGTGTAAATGTAACATAATAACCAATCTGTTACTTCTAGTGTCCATTTTAACATTAGAAGTATTCATATGCAAGTGATTTTAATATTTTTCATGTGGAAAATAAGGCCAATTTAACTAAAATCAGAGAATTAATCCTTCTTTTGAGGTATAAATGCTGTATTTTAATACATCATTATATCACAAAACAGTTATAAAATTTCGGTGCCTTTTTCTCCAAATTAGACTATGCTTGTATATATTATAAACCAGGAGGTATATCTATATATGGCAGCAACAGAACCAATCCGAAATAAAAAACAGTTTAAAGAACTTGCAGAGTATTTCCTGCAGAAAGGACAACTGCGCAATTATACCATGATCATCATGGGAACATACACAGCATTGAGAATCAGTGATTTACTCCGTCTAAAATGGTCAGATGTTTATGATGAAGAGCGGCAGGTATTCTTCACCCATGTCACAATTACAGAGCGAAAAACAGGTAAAATCAAGACAATTGCTTTAAATGCACAGATCTTAGGTGCATTGCGTCAGTGTTATTCTCAGCGACGCTGTGAATACATTTTTGCCAACAATCGCAAAAATGCCAAAGCAATTAGCAGAGTTCAGGCATGGAGAATTATTCATACAGCCGTGGACGTACTTGGCTTTGCAGGCAAGATTGCCTGTCATTCTTTGCGCAAAACCTGGGGATACCACGCTTGGACAAGCGGCGCAGTATCACCTGTTGTTATTATGGAAATTTACAACCATAGCGATTTTAAGATCACAAAACGGTACCTAGGAGTAACGCAGGATGATTTAGATAAAGCTTATTTAGAAATGGAATTAATATAAAAGAATTCCTGATTAGCACACTTTTAGATGATACATTGGTAATTATAGTGATAAGTTTTAGAAAAGTGAGACCTGTCAGACGGCAAGGATAGTGGCAATCGGAGTGTAGGATTTTTCGGTATAACTCTTGCCCTGAATATGCTTGATTTTAAAAATATCCGACTTAAATAAATATGCTTTCAGAATAACTCTGTCAGCAAAATCCTTTTCTAAAAATGGTGAGATACTAAAGTGATCGCGATAAAAAATACTTTGATGGAATATCCCGAAATACAAATGATGTGGATGTTATGAATGATTATATGAATGAACTAGCAGAAAAAATCTTTAGTAGTATTAATTGCCAAGTGTAAAGGTGTATGGAATATAATTCTATACATCTTTTTTTGTTAATAAAAAGTAGAAGGTAACAAAATGGTTATAATGTTACATTCTTTCCCTTTTGAGCAAATATATGTATGTTTTTACTAAATAACAGTACTGCAAAATATCTTTCATTGATTTAGATTAGGAGGAGTCATATGATTCCATACACAGACAACAAAGAACAAATCATCAATATTGATACAGACTATATGGAACAGCCACAACGGGCATATGATCTGTTTCAAAACAGAGTATGTATCTATGAAAATATTCATTCTGGCCACTGTGAAGTCGCCGTTTGTATTATTGCCTTTAATCGGTTAGACAAAACAAAACTCTGCGTTGAGAGTGTCTTAAAATATACACAAGATATTGAATATAAGTTAGTACTGCTTGATAATGGTTCCACAGATCAGACATTAAACTATTTTAAAGATATCGTTCACCCTAATAAAGTAATCTATCATGTCACAAAAAACGTGGGAGCAATATATGCTGGTACCTTGCTTATGCGAGAAATCAAAGAAAAATATATGGCTTTTCTGGCAAATGATTGTATTGTTACTTCCAATTGGCTTTCTAATATGCTGATATGTATGAAAAGTGACAGACAAATTGGAATGGTATGCCCAGTGTCAACAAATATATCAAATTTTCAAGAAATATATATTGGGGAATACCAAAATATGGAAGAAATGCAGCAATTTGCAGCACAGCACAATAAAAGCAACCCCTTACTTTGGGAAGAAAGAATGCGATTGATACCTGTATTAGCTATGTACAAAAAAGAAATGCTGGATATCATTGGTGTGCTCGACCCAGGATTTTATCATGAATTTTCAGATGATGAATTTTCAGCCAGAATCCGAAGAGGTGGTTATAAAATGGTATTATGTCTTGACACTTTTATAGAACATAATCATTTTTTTGAAGAAAGAAACCTCGAAAAAGAGAATATATCAACGAACTATGGTTTTCTAAACTATCAAAAAAAATTTGGCAATATTAATCCCATCACGGATATACAAAATTATATCAGACAATATCTACTGAATATACAATTAGATATCGGAACAGAACAGTATATAAAGATATTGGGCATTGATGTTAAATGTGGTGGACCTCTTTTGGATGTGAAAAACAATATTCGCAAAGCTGGCTATCTGTTCTCAAATATAAAGACATTTACCACAAATATTTCTTATTACACAGATTTATCCAATATCGCAGAGGAAGTCATACATAATGATATTCAGTACCTAAAAAAATATTATACTCCAGGCAGTTTCCACATTATAGTTACAGATACCCCCTTAAATTCTTATATGAACTCTTTGGAACTACTCGACACAATACTTAATTTATTGGAAAAAGACGGCTATCTATTGATTTCTTTAAAAAATAATCTGGATATCACAAAACTTCTGCGCATTGTTGATTGGGAGCGAATCGGAGGTATAGATGAATCCACAAATATTGAAATACAAGATATCATACATCAAATTGAAAAACACCAAATTGAAAATGTATGGATTTTTAACGAACCATTTTTGCCTGAGGAAGTACCAACATTGAAGTTGGTCACTGATAATTTTGTAAATGCACTCTCAGGTGTATTGGGCGAAACAGCAGCAGATATCAAAGAAAAATTACTGATCAAAAAATATTGGCTGCTCATCAAAAAATAAGGAGGCAGAGAAAGTGGGACAAAATAAAACCAGACTGACCGACAACAGAAATGAACTTGGTCAAAAAACCCCTTTAAAACAACCTTATGTATTATTAATAGATCCCTCAAATTTATGTAATTTAAGATGCTGTTTTTGTCCTTCTGGCAATATAGAACTAATCAAGAGCACAAAACGCATACAGACAATGATGGATTTTAAACTTTACCAAAAAATAATAGATGACACATCAGAGTTTGAGAGTCCTATAAAAGTTTTAAGATTATATAAAGAAGGAGAACCTCTCATCAATCCAAATTTTGCTGATATGATTCAATACGCCAAATCTTCCAAAAATATTCTAAGAGTAGATACTACCACAAATGGTATATTGCTTAATCCAGAACTAAACCGAAAAATCGTGGCAGCCGGTTTGGATCAAATCAATATCTCGGTAAATGGTATAAATGAAGAGCAAATCTATAAATATTGCCGTGTAAAAATAGACTTTAAACAGTATGTGCAAAATATACGTGATCTTTATGAAAATCGAAACGGATGCGAAATTTATATTAAATCAATAAAAGAGAATCTTTCCGAAGAAGAACAGCAAAAATTTCACGAAATATTTGGAGAAATCTCAGACCGAATATTTTTAGAAAGAATATCTCCGGCATGGCCAGGATTTAAATTTGATAATTTGGAAATGAAATTTGAGACTGGAAATTATGGGCAAGCCATTGAAGATCGGACTGTCTGTCCATATTTATTTTATATCATGGTCGTTAATTCAGATGGACAAGTGACTACTTGTGTCGGTGATTGGCGGCACCGACAAATACTTGGCGATACCAAAAAACAATCTCTAAAAGAAATTTGGTATGGCGAACAAATGAAAAGCTACTGGAAAAATCATTTAACTGGTAATAAAGATGTATATGAAATGTGTAAATGCTGTGAAGTAATTAAATATGGATGTTTTGATAACATAGACAATGAAGCAAAAGAAATTCTGAAACGACTGAATACGGAAGAATATTTATACTGATAATTTTTTCCTCTACTATATAATATTTTAAAATTAAGGAGCAAAAATGAAAGCAAAAATTAAACCTCGTATAGATCTGGAAAATAGAACAAAACTGGAGACTGTCATTCCATTAAGTACCCCATTCATAATCAATATAGATCCCAGTGACAGATGTAATTTTAAATGTAAATTCTGTCCCACCGGCGACAGAGAGTTAATGGAAAAAACTGCTGGAAGAAATTTTGGTTCTATGGATTTTGCCTTATACAAGAAGATTATCAATGATATCTGTGAATTTGATAATAAGGTGAAGGTCATACGTTTGTATAAAGACGGGGAACCTTTGCTCAATCCGTTTTTTGCAGATATGGTACGTTATGCCAAAGAATCAGGCTGTTGTGATCGGGTAGATACCACTACCAATGCTTCTCTTCTGACACCAGAAAAAAGCAGACAAATGATTGATGCTGGATTAGACAGAATTAACATCTCTATTGAGGGCATAAACAGTGAACAATACCAAACATTCTCTGGTTATAAATTAAATTTTGAAGAATTAGTTGAAAATATCCGTTTCTTTTATGAACACAGACAACAATGTGAAATGATTGTGAAAACAAATGGCGATATTTTAACAGAAGAACAAAAGCAGCAATTCTACGATATTTTTGGCGATATCGCGGATGGTGTTTATATTGAAAGCATTATGTCCTGCTGGGCCGGTTTTGAGTTAAAGGATGTAAAAGTAAATGAAGACAGGGGCATCTATCAACAACAGATCAAAGGTGTGGAAGTATGTCCCTACGTTTTCTATTCTTTTGCAATCAATTCAGACGGAACAGCAAGTACTTGTTTCCTGGACTGGTCCCGAAAAATGTTAATTGGAGATGCAAAAACAGAAAAGGTTACAGATATATGGCACGGACAGAAATTATATGAATATCAAAAAGAGTTTTTAAGTATGAATAGAGCCAAATTTCCTTCGTGCAAAGAATGTGGACAGCTTACACATGGTATGCCCGATAATATTGATCATTTTGCAGACCAACTTATGGAAAAGATAAAAAGATAAAAATTTCACTTCATAATACATTGCTTTTTATAAATAAACTACATTTCTGTGGAGATATAAACATGGAAGAAAAAGATAGGATAAAAATTTTACATATAACGACCCATATGGGAGGAGGAGTGGGAAAAGTTATCTCTGATTTAGCAGTGCACGACACGCAGTACACGCACTCTATCCTTCTCCTTGAAGAGCCAGAAAAAAAGCAATTTATTGATAAGTGTAACAAAGCAGGTATTAATGTTAAAGTCAATTCTTCACAAACTGAAACCGTATGCGCTTTAAACAATTCAGATGTTGTAATTTTACATTGGTGGCACCACCCTCTGATGTGTAAATTTTTATATCATTTTCCAAAATGCAGCATACGGCTGATTTTGTGGAGTCATGTATCTGGCTGTACCTATCCTTTTTTATCATATGATTTTTGCACCAAATTTCACAAAATATTTTTTACTTCACAATGTTCCTTTCAAAATAAATATTGGAACACTTTACAGCGAAAAGAAATTGCCAAAAAAGCTATTCTAGTATACGGTCTAGGGCAATTATCATTGTTGAAGAAAAAACAGGATTACCAAACAAAAAATCCTGTCGTTGTAGGTTATATTGGTACCTTAACAAAAAGTAAACTGCATCCAGAATTTGTAAACATCTGTTATGAGATTTTACAAAAAAACCCACAAATTAAATTTGTATTGATTGGAGATAAAAAAGCTGGTCAATGGATTGAATCGCAAAGTCGGCAGAGAGGCATAGAAAAACAGGTAGAATTAAGAGGTTATTGTGAGAATATCAATGATTGCCTCCTTGAATTTGACATATTTGGCTATCCATTGAATCCATATCATTTTGGTACTACGGAAAATTCTATTTTAGAAGCAATGGCCGCTGCTCTCCCTGTGGTATTGATAAACCAATTAACAGAACAATATATCATAGAAAATGGTTTTGACGGACTTCTATCAGACGATCTTGAAAAGTACAAAGAGAACATTTTAACCTTGGCAAAACATGATACACTTAGAAAATATCTGGGAGAAAATGCTTCCACTAATGTCCACAAGAAATTTGATTTTGAAACTAATAAACAGACATTCATCAAGGCTGTCACAGAGGTAATGCAGTTAAAAACGAAAGTTATCTGTTTTCAGGATATTGTTGGCGCTACTCCTTTTGAGTGGTTCACATGTGGAATGCATATCGATGACAAAACATTTTTTCAACATTTCATATATGAAAAAAATGCAGCTCAGAAAAAAGAACAAAAAACAAAATGTCCTGAGATATTTCTTGAACAGACAAAAAGTTCTGTCACACATTTCTCATCTGTATATCCAAAAGATAAAACCTTAAAATTTTTGAGGGAATCATTACTATAAAGGAGCAATATATGATAAAACAATTTGAATTTGAAGAGACTGAAATATCTGGTTTAAAAATAATTCATCCATTTATCGCTGAGGATGACAGAGGATATTTTATGAAGACATTTCGCGACGATTTATTTCGCCAAAATGGAATCATATTGGACAGTGTAGAAGATATGACCTCTATGTCTCACAAAGGAGTTATTCGAGGATTGCATTTTCAAACAAAATATTCTCAGAATAAATTAATCCGTGTATCTCAAGGAGAAATTTATGATGTGGTAGTAGATTTAAGAAAAGACTCTCCCTCTTTTGGCAAATGGAAGGGATTTTATCTGAATGAAAACAACTTGCTCTCTTTATATGTTCCATCTGGATTTGCACATGGATTCATAGCTCTTACAAAAAATGTTGTGTTTCATTATCGGTGCGGGCAGCCTTATGTACCCAATTATGATTCTGGTATTATATGGAACGATGATGAACTAGGAATCAATTGGCCTCTTCACAAAATAGAACATTTAATCATTTCAGATAAAGATAAGAACTTGCAAACTTATAAGGAATTTAAGAAAAATATTGGCGGTTTATAAAAGGAATTACTATGAAAATAATACTTACTGGAGCAACTGGATATATTGGAAAACATTTATTAAAGAGGCTTTCTGCAAAACATGACATATTTTGTATTGTACGAAAAAGTTCCGATTTATCAGAGATACAGCCCTTTATAAAACATCTTATTATTTTAAACAACTATCAGAATTTGTATGAAGAATTTTCCCGTATTCAGCCAGATATGGTTGTTCATCTGGCTGGAATGTTTCGTGGAGAACACTCCATAGATAACATAGAAGAAATGCTGGAAAGCAATATTACGTTTGCCAGTATTTTATTTGATGCTGCACAACAATCTGGCTGCAGCAGCTTTATTAACACAGGTTCCTATTGGCAAAATTATAATGGTGATACATATAATCCAGTAAATCTCTATGCCGCAACAAAACAGGCATTTGAAGATATCATCTTATATTATGTAAAAGCAAAAATGTGCAAAGCAATCACCTTGCAGATATTTGATTCTTTTGGACCCTGTGACAAGAGAAATAAAATTCTCAATATTGTCTCTAGGCTTAAGAATGGAGACACCATTCAAATGTCGCCCGGAGAACAGAAATTATACTTTTGCTATATTGATGATATTATAGACGCCTACGATTGTGCAATTCAATCCGTGCGAAATATGGAGCCTGGCATATACTATAAATATGCAATCAGAGATGAGAAACCTTATACTTTAAAGCAAATCATAGAATCCTATCTGAGATTATCTAAAAAAGATATTCAAATCCACTGGGGAGGACGAGCATACCGACAGCGTGAAATTATGGAGCCAGATGGAATCGGAAAAATTCTTCCTGGATGGTCTCCCAAACACAATTTAGATGATGGATTAAAAAAATATATTGCCGAGTCTTAGAAAGAGAGAAATAAAAAAATGAAAGTTGTTATTCTAGCGGGCGGGCTGCCAAGTGTTATTATTGAACAGGATGAAAAAGTACCAAAACCTATGGCAGAAATAGGCGGACATCCTATTTTATGGCATATCATGAAGCAATATTCCACCTTTGGATATCAGGATTTCATCATATGCGCAGGTTATAAAATAGAGATGATTAAAGATTATTTTATGAATTATTATATCTATCAATCAGACATTACGATAGACCTGCAAAATAATGATATTACATTACACAAAAAGAGAACAGAAGACTGGAATGTAACTGTACTCAATACAGGCCTGCACTCTTCTATCCCTGAGAGAATAAAGATGATTCAAGGATATCTCGCAGATGAACCATTTATTGTCTCCTATGGCGACTGTGTATCTGATATCAATATTGATGAATTAGTCACATTTCATAAAAAACATGGAAAAATTGCAACCTATTCCGTTGCCAGACCGATCGGAAGAAGTGAAATCTTACCGATTGATACAGACGGACAATTTATGCAAAGCACGGATATCAATATTGCAGACAGCGCCTGGGTAAACGCCTGCAATATGGTATTTGAGCCAGAAATATTTAATTACCTGAAAGAGGCACATATGGAAAAAGATATGTTACATATTTTACTTCAACATAGACAAGCTCTACCTTACAAACACAAAGGATTTTGGTCCCCAATGGAGACAATCCGTGACAAAACTTTATTAGAGGAAATGTGGAACAATAACCAGGCTGTATGGAAAATATGGAAGGATTAATAAATGTTAGAACAATATCATGGCAAAAAAGTGCTGATTACAGGTGATACAGGATTCAAAGGAAGCTGGCTATCGTTAATTTTATATATGTCTGGTGCAGAAGTAACAGGTTATGGCTTGAATCCTCCAACTACTCCTGCTCTATATGATCTCCTCTGTTTGAACAACTATATAGAACATATAGATGGAGATATCCGTGACAGAGAAAAACTACAAAAAGTACTTCGTGAGAAACAGCCAGAAATCATTTTTCATTTGGCAGCTCAGCCCATTGTACAATATAGTTATCAAGAACCAGTCTATACCTATGAAACGAATGTTATGGGAACCGTCAATTTATTAGAATCCGTAAGACATACGCCTTCCGTAAAATCAGTTTTAAATATCACAACAGACAAAGTCTATCGAAATCGAGAATGGGAATGGGGATATCGTGAAAACGAAGAGTTGGATGGATTTGACCCCTATTCCAATAGCAAATCGTGTTCAGAACTTGTCACACATAGCTATAAAGCTTCTTTTTTCGATCAATCCGATGTTTGTGTCTCCACCGCAAGGGCTGGAAATGTAATTGGAGGAGGAGATTTTGCTCCAAACAGAATAATTCCAGATTGTTTTCGGGCAGCCGAACTCAACAAAAATATTATTTTAAGAAACCCCCATTCTATACGCCCTTATCAGCATGTACTTGAACCATTGAGCGCTTACCTGCATATTGTCTTGGCACAAATGGAAGATCAAGACAAACAGGATTATTACAATGTAGGACCAGATGAAATAAATTGTGTCACCACAGGAAAAATAGCTGAATTATTCTGTCACTATTGGGGAAAAGACTTAACCTGGATTACAAAATCTGATCACAGCAAGCACGAAGCAAATTTTCTGAAACTGGATTGTTCTAAAATTAAACACAGACTTGGCTGGCACCCCCGCTGGAGAATTGAGGAATCTATCAAGAAAACGGTTGCATGGTATCAGTACTATTTAACAGGAGGTAATCTCCTGAAATATACAGAGAGACAAATACAAGATTTTTTTGAAAAATATAAATAAGGCAGGATATAATAAATGAAAATATTGATGATAGGCGGAAGTGGAAATATTAGCTGGCATTGTACCAATAAATTACTTGAAAACGGGCATGACGTTTATGTACTTAATCGTAAATGCACCATTCTTACTAGGAGAGAACTAAATCCCAATGCCAAAAGAATTGTAGCAGATATTAATGATTTACAGTCTGTCAAACAACTACTGGGAAATACTAAATTTGATATTGTTGCAGACTTTATCTGTTATAAGATGGAAGATGCTCAAAGAGATATTGAACTATTCGGGCACAACACAAAACATTTTATTTTTATTAGTTCAGCCGGAAATTATAAGCGCGAGGGATATTGCTTACCCATTACAGAAGAAAGAGAATTGACCAGTATCAATTGGGAATATAGTAAAAATAAGATACAGTGTGAACAAATATTTATGAAAGCATATAGAGAACAAAATTTTCCGGTAACAATCATCCGTCCTGGCCATACTTACGATACATTAATTCCAGAAGCAGTTGGAAATGGAGATTGGACAATTGCCAAGAGAATCATTGAAAAAAAGCCAATTATAGTACATGGGGATGGCACAGTATGGTGGACACTGACCAATAGTTATGATTTTGCTGCAGCATTTGCAGGTGTAGCAGAAGATACAGAAACAATTGGAGAAGCATACCATATCGTCGGCGATGAAGTTCTGACCTGGAATGAGATTACTCATACGGTTGCTCATGCACTAGGAAATCCTATGCCAGATATTGTCTATATACCCGCAAAAATAATTGAATTAGAAGAACCAGTGTGGGGAGCAGGCATTACAGAACATAAGATGTGGTGTGATGTATATGATAATTCTAAGATAAAACAGGTCGTTCCTACATGGAAAACACAGGTCAGTTTACGCAATGGTATTGAATATACCGTGAATTGGTTAAACGAAAAAGAATGCCGTAAACGGGTAAACTTGGGACTAGATCATCTGATTGACAAACTCTGTACAAAATATAGATAACAATCTATAGATAACAATCACTGACAATTCGGAGAAAAAATATGATAGAAATATTAGATGGAGACGTTTGGAATATACAATACAGCGAATATGATATGCTGCAAATTGGAAAATTCTTTTTGGATGACCATTTTACAGATAAAATCGTTATATGGAAAGATGAAAAACCCATAAAAGTAATTACAAGTATAGATATTGCCAATCAGAGACCTGTGAAAGAAGATACATTGATACATAATGATTCTGTATTTACACAGGCAAGACAAAAATTCTTGGCATATGGAGAAGACCGTGAAGGCAGATGTCTGCCTGTAATAAATGAAGCGGGAGAATTAGAATATATTTTAACTTATTCTTATAATCGAGATTTTTCATTAGACAAGTGGGATTATGTCAGAGAATTTGAGGAATTTGATCTATGCTCTGAAGAACTTGATCTTGATTTATTAAAAAGAGCTGATACATATATCATAGAGAACTTTAACGAATACACAGATACAATCATTAAAATTATTAAAAAGTATTGGAAAAACAAAAGAATTCTTGTGACTGATCACAAGGTAAATTATTTCCGAAATGATGTAGAATGTTACAATAGCATAGATGATGTATATCATAAATTATCACAAAATAGAATTATGTTTATCACTGGCAATTGTCATGAACGCCAACGAGATTTAGGCAGCAAAAAGAGACAAATTACAAAGTATCTCACCTTGGAATACAATGATATGGAAGTGATGACCAGTCTCTTTTGGAAAAGTAATATTACAACTTTAGGTAATCTCAATCCCGATAAAAAAATTTTATTGATTAAATATCCAATAGAAACAGATGGTCTGGGTTGTGTGATATCAGCAACCACTGACATTATGAAAATGGCTGCTGATAAAGACTTAATTCCAGTTGTAGATTTAAGTATTCCTGAACAATGTAACCAATTTACTTTAGGTAAGCCGGAAAATATGTGGGAGTACTATTTTAAACAAATGAGTGACATTGGTGTAGAGGAAGCATACCATAGCCAGAATGTAATTTTATGGAACAATGTATTTGATAAATTTAATCCATATCTACAAGAAACAGTAACATTCAAAAAAGCATACTCTATCAAAGAGTGTTTGTGTTTGTCTCAAAAAACCTATGACTACTGCGAACAACAATGGAACAAAATTATCCCCAAAGGCGAAAAAGTATTGGGAGTCATTGCCAGAGGAACAGACTATCGTACCATTTGTAACTTCCAGGGAAACGAAAATATTCTTGTCAAAAAAGTATTGGAAAAAATGTATCTATGGGATTGTAAATATATTTTTCTGGCTACCGAAGATCAAACAATTCTTGAGAAGTTCCAACAAACGGAACTAAGAGAACATTTATTGTATCAGGAACAAAAACGTTATAATTACCAGAAATCAGAAAATCAGTACTGCCTTTTAGGTAATATAAAGAACAGAGAAAATGAAGATGGATATTTGGAAGGATTAAAATACTTTTCCGTCTTATACATACTATCTAAGTGCCAAAGTTTTATTACAAATGTAAAATGTGGTGCATTTTGGGTTGTAAAAGGATTAACCCCTGCCTTTGAACATGAATGGATACAAGATGATGATTTTAGAATGTAGATCAATATTGGAGAAATAAAATGATAAAAATATATGAACCAGAAGTGTATTGTATAGAAAAAGACCAAATCAGCGATTACGAAGAGTTATTGAAATTTTTTGAAGATGGACATTTAAATAATTATATCATTATGAACAATAATGGCGTTTTTAGCGAAGTACTAGACTATTATTGTGTTTTATTCCAAAAATCGGGACAACGAAATTTTGTATACAACTTAGAAAACGCTTTTGAACAAGCAGAAACATTTTTTCGGAACAACGAAAACAAAAATACTATTTTACCAATTCTGAATAGTGATGATGTTGTAATAAGTTTTTTCCAGTGGGATGATATATTACCTTCCATATCAAGAAAACCCACACTCTTACCACAAGATTTTGAGATTATTAAGGATCTGAAAGAAATAATCTTATACAATTGCGATGAATACAATTGGCATATTTTAAATGGATTGTTAGAAACCAATGAGACAAAAAATATTATATTAACGGGACTAGGATGGGATCTATTTCAGAATACATCTCTGATAAAGAAATCTGCAAATATTTTCTATAAAAACAAAGAAGATATTATCATAGATGACAGTGTAATCGTAATTTCTTCTAAGACGAGCGAAGAAATGTTAAATATCTCAAAAGGCAGGTTCTTGAATGGAAAATTACTGATGGACTTAATCTTAAGAAAAGAAAAAATATGCGTATTTTTATCAGATGATTTTGAGAAAGATCAAGAATTGTGGGATAAAGTTCAACCATTGACAGATAATATAGAAATTACTGCATTTCTAACAAATAATAAAAAACTTGTCGGCCAGGAAATAGATGGCATACGTATACACTATATTCATGATTTACGATATATGAAATATGATAAAATCTTAATCTGCTGCAAAATAGGTGGTGATGAAAATCTTTTCCAAAAAATCAATCAATTAGTCTGCGGATATCATATTGATTATAACGTTATTGACGAATTTTACTGGGGAATCGTAAAATTAAAATTATTTTACCAATATAGAACCACAAAAGATATTGAACTTCTTGAACTGATCAATCATTTAAAACATAATTATGGAAGTATCTGGGGACCGTATCTAAAGGATTACACTTCCCAAGCATGGCCCGTTTATTGGGATGATACCTCTGGTTATCCTTATATTGTCTTTGAAAATAAACGAATGTATTTTCCTCACAGCTACCATAATTTTGTTATGAACAATGGACAGATGTATGTGTGTGATATTTTATTAGAACAACATACTTCTTCCCCGCATCTTTATTGTAAGGATGAGGTTATCATAAAGGATGGAGATGTTGTTGTCGACGCGGGAGTATGTGAAGGAAATTTTTCCTTACGCTATATTGATTTGATTTCAAAATTATACCTTGTAGAATGTGATCCGCTTTGGGAAGAACCATTAAAACTTACATTTGCACCTTACAAAGAAAAAGTTGTATTTTGTAACAAATTTTTGACAAATTTTAATGACGATACACACATAACGTTAGACCAGTTAGTAACTGAAGATGTTAATTTTCTAAAAATGGATATTGAAGGTGAAGAACCAAAAGCATTGGAAGGGGCTCAAAGATTACTATCAAATGAAAATATACGTTTGAGCATATGTACCTATCACAAAATTGGACAATACCAAGATATTAAAAAAATGCTTGAGAAAAATGGGTTTACAACGACACATTCCAATGGCTTTATGCTATTCTGTGAAGACCCTGATTTTGCCAAAACTGCTGATCCCAGAAGAGGGATTATAAGAGCTTGGAAAGATCAAAACATATCGTAAATATTAACTTTATTTAATAAGGAGACAAATGAAAGCAGTAATATTAGCAGGCGGAAAAGGTACAAGAATTAGCGAGGAATCTAAGATAAGACCGAAACCAATGGTGGAGATTGGTGGAAAACCTATTCTTTGGCATATCATGAAACGTTATGAAAAATATGGCATAAAAGATTTTATTGTCTGCTGCGGTTATAAGAGCAAAGTAATAAAAAAATACTTTCTCAATTATTATGTGCACAATAATGATATGACTTTTCATTTAAAAAATAGTGGTAATTTTTCACAAAAATCCCATTCAGAATCCTGGAAAGTCACACTTGTTGAAACAGGAACAGACACCTTAACCGCTGGACGATTACTTAAAGTAAAAGACTATTTACAGAATGAAACATTTATGCTGACATATGGTGATGGTGTATCAGATATTAACCTAAATAGTTTAATGAATTTCCACAAACATCAAAATAAAATTGTTACCATTTCCACTACTCAACCAGAAGGAAGATTTGGTGCATTAAAGCTGGATGATCAAAGCAGGGTAAGAGGATTTAAAGAAAAAGCACGTGAAGATCAATCCTGGGTAAATATTGGTTTTATGGTAATGCAGCCAGAAATATTTGAATATTTGGAGCATGGCCAATATATGCTGGAAGGTGTACCATTTGAAAAATTAGCGGAAGCTGGCCAAATGGCCGCCTATAAACATTATGGTTTTTGGTCGCCAATGGATAATATCCATGACAGGGACTATCTTGAAACATTATGGAACAATGGCAATGCACCTTGGAAATCATAGATAATATTATTATAAAAAGAAAAAAGGAGAAATCATATGCTTCACACTGTATTACTTGGAATTGGCGAAGATTCTATTGATATTATCAATCATGCAATTAGAGAGCTTAAAGAAAACACTATCATTGATGCGATTGTTTTTGATAATGATAAACTGTGCAGCAGTTATATTAGGAATAAAATTGGTCCTCATAATATTAACTGGGATGAGGTACAAACAAATCAAGATATTGTCAATCAAATCATAGATTCTGGTACAATGAATGATTTGGAGAAATTTACATATTTGTGCCCCCATAGAACCATATATAAATGGCTGCACTATTTTGAAATATACGAACGCCATTTTGCAAAATATAGAAATACTTCACCTATCGTAATGGAAATTGGTGTGTTTAAAGGTGGTTCTCTGCAAATGTGGAAAAATTATTTTGGCGAAGGTGCCAAAATCATAGGCATTGATATAGATGACAGTGTCAAGTCTTTTGAAGAAGAAGCAATCTCCATTGAAATTGGCTCACAAGAAGATCGCCATTTTTTGAAATATTTAAAAGAAAAATATCCTCATATAGATATTCTAATTGATGATGGTGGACATATGACTCATCAACAAATTATAACTTTTGAAGAAATGTTTCCTCACATTTCTTATGGTGGGACTTACCTATGCGAAGATTTACATACTAGTTATTGGTATGATTACGGCGGAGGTTATAAATCTCCAGACTCATATATTGAATATAGCAAAAACTTCATTGATTATATTCATGCGTGGCATAGCAGAAGTGCAGATTTACAGGAAAATGAATATTCCAGAAGCATGCATAGCCTCCATTATTACGACAGTATATTGGTAATCGAAAAAGAAAAAATGGGCGTACCTTTTTCAATGAAATTTTAAAAATGACTTCTAGATTAGAAAAAATAATGTAAGATATGATGGTAATAAACAACAAGGTTTTACTGACATCATATCTTACATCTGTTTTTTTAAGAAGCAGCTTCCTGTTTTCATTCTACTCTTACAAAATGCTTTCCACAATCTGCCCCTCATATACTGGATCATGCAGTTCCTGCGCATAATCATCATCTTTCAATTCATTATTATATTTATGAGGAACAGCAACGCGCTCTCCCTTCCCTGCTAGGAACCACTCATATTCCAGATCAAGATGTCCAATATCCAATGCTTGATACCCTTCCACAGTAAGATCATAGGCCAGTACTCCTGCGGATGGTCCCATAGCAACCAGAAACAAGATGTCACTGTGTGCAACTTCTAATGACGCTTTTAAAATATCATCATAACGGTCAAAGGAACTGGTAGCTGGAGCAAGAATACGCTTTATCTCAGAAGCCCCCTCTAACAAATCATTTCCTACCCCCATTCTGGTCTGTGCGCCTTCTACAATGACCACTTTCCTTCCCAGATCTTTTTCAAATGCTCAAATCGTTTTCTAGGCGCATCCGTCATACAGTCCTGGTACATGACATAAGGTCTTGATACATATGCATCATAATAGATTCTGTCATGCTCCAGCAGAGCCATATGCTGCTTCCTAGTCTCTCCACCAGCCATATAAAAACGTATTCCATCTGCAGCAAAATCAGTATAATCTTGTAGTGTGCCATAATTATTGGCAATTGCAATCAACATATTGGGGTGATGGCTGTGCAGCACTTCTTCCAGCCTTGCTCCCAATTTATCATCCAATCTTTGAAATTTATGCCTAAACAACTTCACAATCTGTGAAAATTCTCCATCCCCAAACCGTGCCATTGATTTATGACTTTGTATGATCTCCTCAATCGTCTCTTCTGCACTCCTAATCATTGGAAAATAATAATCATTACGCTTCAGCAACGGATCCAGTAATTCATACCTAAGATTATCACACCTAACTTTCGTAATATTCTGATTAACATCCAATGTTGTCTGATCACCAATTATTTTTGAAATATGAACCATAATCTGATTATTGATTTCATACATCTCATGTATTGTCTTAAGCATTGCATCTTTTTCTTTGGCCTGGGACAAATTACTCTTTTGCAACTCCAGTACTTTTTCTTCCAGATAACTAATCCGTGATGCTAACTCCTTTGTATCTTCACTCATTATGCTCTTTCCTTCCACTCTAAATTATATTCCTTCATAAAAATCTCTCTTTCCTTGTAATAGTTACTTAAATTCAAAATTCCATCATCATGGATGCACCAAGGCTTTTTTGTATGGGGAACTACCACTTGATAGCCTCGTTTCCGAAACTCCATGCTCTGAGAGATATCATAAAAATCCCATTTATGAAACAAATCATCTCTCCAAGGAATATCGTATTGTGTGGCCATCAGCAGCCCATCAATTGCCTGAACCTCCTGGTATGCCCCTTCAATCTTTCCAAACAGATAAGAATCCGCAAAATAGACACTATTGGAATGAAGCATTCCCACTCGTTCACCATACCACATAACAGATGTTTTTTCAATTTCAAGATTTCCTACCATCCCAATCATTCCAATCTTAGGATTTTCAAACAGTTTTACAATTTCATTGATAAATTGGGGATTAACAATAAATACATCTTGATGCAGATATATCTTATATTTTGCATCTGACTGATTCATTGCCTGATTGTAACCGGAAGTCATTGAAACAGCACCTTTTATTGGAATAATTTCTCTCTGAAACCCTTGTGGCAATTCCAAACGATTAAGATAAGAAATACATTCCTCTTCATACAAGGCATCATTTACACATAAAATAAAACATACTTTCTGATTATTCATATCAAATTCCCCACTTTTTTTGATATTGCACTAGTATTTCAGATGGCTCTTTAATCCTCCCAAGACACTCCGCCGCACTACCTGTTTGCCCTGTCTGAATACAGATATCAGCCATCTCGCAAAATACAACGTCTCCATATAATAACTGAAAAGAAAATGAAATTCAATTTCACTGTAATATTGTTTAACATATTCCGTTTCAGATATTATCTTCTTCAATAATTCCAGCTGTACAAAAGGATGATCATAGAGTGTATTTTTCTCATTCATATACTGTACAGTAACACTTTGTCCTGTCTGACGATAGTAATAAAGCCCTTCCTCCATACTATAAAACCGCTCTGCTGCAAACAACAACGGATATACAAAATATGGCTCTTCATAAACCACTCCTTCTGGAAAAACTGCTTTCTGTTGTTCTAAGAATGTTCTGCGATACAATTTATTCTGACTTCCAAATGTAAACAAAGTACCGATCAGCATTCCTCTTTTAATCTCAGATACTGTCCCGTCTAAAAATCCATATTGGCTGCTGCTGTCTGTACAGCAGTTATTTTCCCCATATACATGGATAAAAGGAAACTGCAAGATGTCCACATTATGAGCGGTGGCATTTTGATATACTTTTTCACACATAGAACTATCCAACCAATCATCTGAATCTAAAAACAGAATATACTCACCGATCGCATGTGTTAAGCCACGATTCCTCGCACCTCCCTGTCTATGATTTCGCTTTAGGTTAATGATTTCCACGGAATCTGGATATTGTTTTTGAAAATTCTGTAAATATTCCATTGTATGGTCTGTGGAAGCGTCATTGACAAAAATTACTTGCAGGCTCTGTAGGCCTATCGTTTGATTCTTGACAGATTCAAAACAGTCCTGAATATATTTTTCAGAGTTATAACATGGAATAATAATGGTTATTTTTTTACTACTCAATTTTCGAGCACCTGTCTCAAGGCGGTTGCTACTTGTTCCAAACATCCTAAATACCTTGCCTCTCCTAAAAACTCTTGTACCACAGAATCCAACACTCCAAAATAAGCCATTTCCTCTTTATACATTCCAATCAGAGTACACCGTGCACTAAAATTAACACTTAAATTCCTGTTGACACTTTCCACCTGAGCATATACATCCACCAATACCTCATCTATATATTCAGCTTCAAACAATCTCCCCAGACGCAGCATCCATTCATAATCTTCCAGACTGCGAAATCTCTCATGGAACATACCAGCCTTCTCTATACATTGCCTGCGCACCAACAATGATGGCATTCCGACTAGATTTTCTTCCAAAAGCTTGGGATAGATAAATCCTCGTTTCTTATCTAATGCAATTTCTCTGCGCGGGAAATAATCCGTCTCACCTGTCAATCCGTGATATTTACAGCACCCATACACCAGTCCTACTTGTTCTGGAGATTGAAGCATAACCTCCATCTGTTTTTCCAGCTTTTCCTTGCGCCACACGTCGTCGCTGTCATGAAATGCAATATATTTATTCTTTGCATGGATAATTCCAATATTTCTAGCATATGCCGGCCCACAATTCTGCTCAAGTTTATAGTACTGTATGCGTTCATCCTCATATGATTTTACAACATTCTCGGTATCATCCATTGAGCCATCATCAATTATCAGCAATTCAAATTCCCTATATGTCTGCTCTAGTATACTCTGAATTGCTCGTCCTATCAATTGGGCACGATTATAGGTAGGCAGCACAATACTGACAACTTCACCATTCATTTTATGCCATCCTTTCCATAAATTTCAATATTATTCATCCACGAATGCCAGTTATGTAGTACTTTTCCTGCTATTTTTTACTACTGCCTATCCACTCGAAACATATCTTCTCTTTTTCTGCATTTTTATATAAATTATGTTATAATAAAATAGATTACTGATGCGCACTGAATCAATTGCATGCCATCTGTAATAGTTATATTTTACACTATTTTATGGAGGTACGCCATGCATTTTTTATTTATTCGCATAAAAAATTCAAGCTTTGACATTCCCTGGGCTTTACTGGAAATGGGAAAAAAGGTTGATATCTATGAAGCCGCTGAATTTGATCCTTTGGCCCCCGTAGCGGAAGAATTTGACAAATTGGAAATATTTCTCTTAGAGCATGAATTTAACTGTTTAATTTCATACCTATTTGTACCAGAAATTTCTGATTTGTGTCAAAAGCATCACTTCCCTTACATCGGATGGGTTTATGATTCACCTTTAATTTCCTTGTTTCACCCATCAGTAAAAAACCCTTGCAATTATCTTTTTGTGTTTGACCGTAGCGAATATGAATTTTTAAAGCCATTGGAAATTCCTCATTTATATTATCTGCCTATGGGCGTTAATCTGTCGCGTACTGGTGCCTTAGATATCACATTGGAAGATGAACAACGCTTTACCTGTGATATTTCTTTTATTGGAAATCTATATGAGGATAACTCCTATAATAGCTTTATCTGCTATTTTCCTGAAGATATCGCTGCCGAATTAAAACTATATCTTGTGAAAAATCTGTGTAACTGGCGTCAAGTAAAACCTTGGCCGCGCCTATCGCAAAAAGCAACCGATTTTATGGTTCAAACTCTTAACGCTGATGCCTGGAATCGTCAGCAGATGGATCTTGATCTATATCTTGGACTCCTTTTATTATCACGTAAGCTCGCTGAGATGGATCGAATTACTGTATTAAATGCTCTAGCGGAACACTATACAGTGGATTTATATACTAGAAGCGACTGTTCCTATATCCGAAATGTACAAGTCCATCAAGGTGTTGACTATTATACGGATATGAACAAAATTTTTTATTTAAGCCGTATCAATTTAAATATTACTTTGCCCTCCATTGAGACAGGTATGCCTCAGCGAATTCTTGATATTATGGGTTCTGGCGGATTTGTACTCACAAACTATCAGCAAGAAATTGAAGATTACTTTGAAATTGGAAAAGAAATTGAAGTTTTTCGTGATATGGACGAACTTATGGAAAAGGTATCATATTATTTGTCTCATGAAGAGGAACGATTGCAAATTGCCATGAATGGGTATCAAAAGGTGTGCAAATGCTTTTCATACATCCATCAATTAACACATATGCTAGAGATTGTCAAGGAGGAACCTTTATGAAACTGTTATTTTATCGCTATGGCAGTATCTGTGAGCCAGATGTTATAGATGGCTTTCAGGAACTTGGCCATACCATACAGCAGATTACCACAGAAATTACGAATAAATCGCTGACACCCCAGGAATCCATTCAAATAGTCAGCAATACATTGTTAGAACATCCCGTTGATTTTGTATTTAGTATAAATTTCTTTCCATTTTTAAGTGAAGTATGTAATATATTTCATATTCCTTATCTGTGCTGGAGTGTCGATTCCCCAGTGATGGAGTTATTTGCTACCTCCATTACACACCCTTGGAATCGGATTTTCCTGTTTGACCGGACGCAGTATGAGGAAATTGCTCCCTTAAATCCAGGACATGTCTTTCATCTGCCTCTAGCTGTCAATGTCACACAAAAGCAAGGCCAAATACGCTCCGCCTCCTCGTATATGCGCCAAAAATTTACTTCCGATATTTCTTTTGTCGGTTCTCTATATACCGAAAAATGCCCTTATGACAAGTTAAAAAATCCTCCTGCCTATCTTGTTGGTTATCTGGAGGGTTTGATGGAAGCACAATTGCGGATTTATGGCGGTTTTATTCTGGAAGAATTATTGACAGATGAAATCATTGCTGAATTTAAGGCACACTTACCAGGATTTTATTGCTATCCATTTGATTCTTACCTCACAGATCGTAAAACTATGGCACAGCTCTATTTGGGCAGCAAAATCTCTGCTATGGAACGCATACGGATTATGGAACTGCTTTCACAACATTTTACTGTTGATCTGTACACTGCAAGTGATACATCTTCTCTACCTCGTGTTCACAATTGTGGACTAGCAAAAACGCTGGAAGAGATGCCCCTTATTTTTAATAATAGTAAGATTAACCTCAATATCACTTCTAAACCTATACGCAGCGGTCTTCCTCTACGAATGTTTGATATTTTGGGATGTGGTGGTTTTATGATTACAAATTTCCAGCCAGAGCTCTCAGAATGCTTTACCATCGGCACAGACCTAATCTGCTACGAAAACCTAGACGATTTGAATGAGAAAGCTAACTATTTCCTTTGTCATGATAAGGAACGCCAGGAAATCGCCGAAAATGGTTTGCAAACTGTGAAAAAATATCACACTTATCCCATTCGTTTGGGACAAATGCTCACCACAGCATTTTCCTCTGGAAGCTAAACTATTTAGAACACTTTCTATACCTGTAAGTCAAATGATTTTCCAATAATTTTTTGCATTTTTAAGATAAACAGCAATTCATTTGGCAAATAAGTATGCTTGCGAGTATAATTATCAATTATTCTATATAAAAAATTTCAGGAGGTTTTATATGAATGTTTTATTTATTGACTGGGGATGTTTTGGCAAAGCAGATGCCATTTTTACTCTGGAGCAGATGGGATATAAATTGACTATGTTTTCGCATAAAGACTATCAGGAACGCATCAGTCAGGAGTTTTCGCAAGCCTTTGATGATGCTATGAAAGAGAAAACATATAAATTTTGTTTTTCTTTTAACTTCTATCCCGTTGTAGCAGAGAGCTGTAAAAAACATGAGCTGCCCTATATTTCTTTGATCTATGATAGTCCTTATGTTCCACTATATTCTTATACTATCATCTATCCTACGAATCACGTATTTATGTTTGATAGACAAGAATACTTAAAATTTTGTAACATGGGTATTACTACGGTCCATTATATAACCCTACCTGTGAATGCCACCATTATTGACTTCTTAGCAAAAAAAGAATTTGACCGTCAAAAATGTACTTGTGCTATCTCCTTTGTCGGTTCTCTTTACAATGAAGATCATAATTTCTATGATCGGCTTACCCAGATCAATGACTATGCAAAAGGCTATCTAGATGCCATTATGGAGGCACAATTAAAAATCTATGGTTACAATTTTCTCGAAGAAGTCTTAACTGGAAAAGTGCTGCAGGAATTACTGCGTGTCTCTCCTTATAACAATGATCGATATGGCGTGGAAACACTATCCTATATCTATGCAAATTATTATCTTGGACGGAAAATAACATTCTTAGAGCGTACTCGGCTCTTAACCTCTATTGGAGAACATTTTCCTGACAAATTAAAACTGTTTACTCTCAACAAAGAATTTGTGATTCCCCATGTACAAAATATGGGCGCTGTAGATTATTACTCAGAGATGCCCTATATCTTTGCTAACAGCAAAATTAATCTCAATATTACCTTAAAAAGTATTCAGTCTGGCATTCCCCTGCGGGCTATGGATATTATGGGCGCTGGCGGTTTTTTATTGTCAAACTTTCAGGCAGATTTTCTGGACTACTTTATCCCAGATCAAGACTTTGTCTATTTTTCAGATCATGAGGATTTATTAAATAAAATAGAGTATTATCTCTCTCATGACAAGGAACGAGAAGAGATTGCCCGAAATGGTCATCAGAAGGTGAAAGAAAATCATAGTTTTGAGAAATGTTTCCAGGAAATGCTGCAGATCAGTAATTTATTGTAATTGTAAATAAACAAGATGTAGGAAAACTACTCAATGAAAAAACTTGATCTAACAATAAAAATAAGACCGGAACATCCGGTCTTATTTTTATGATAGCCATGCGTTTGATTATCCAAGTAAGGACAATACACCCTGGTTAGACTGATTAGCCTGTGCAAGCATAGACTGGCCAGCCTGAGCAAGAATGTTATTCTTGCTGTACTCAACCATCTCTTCTGCCATATCAACGTCACGGATACGAGACTCAGCAGCAGATGTGTTCTCGGAAATGTTATCCAAGTTAGAGATGGTGTGCTCTAATCTGTTCTGAAGAGCACCCAGCAAGGAACGCTGATCAGATACTTTGTTAATAGCACTCTGGATCTTATCCATTGCAGAACCAGCGCCACTATGAGATGTTACGCTCAAACCAGTTACACCTAAAGAACCAGCGTCCATGTTGCTGATCTTGATGCTGATAGTCTGCTTAGACAAAGCACCAACCTGAAGGTTCTTTCCTGAGAAAGTACCATCTAACAGATTCATAGAGTTGAACTGTGTGGTTGACTGGATTCTGGTGATCTCAGATGTCAGCTGATCAATTTCGTTCTGGATAGCATTTCTGTCGATTGTGGTGTTGGTATCGTTAGCAGCCTGAGTTGCCAGCTCGTTCATTCTCTGTAAGATAGAATGAGCTTCATTCAATGCACCCTCAGCAACCTGGATTAAGGAAACGCCGTCCTGAGCGTTAGAAGAAGCTTTGTTCAAGCCTCTGATCTGGCTTCTCATTTTCTCAGAAATGGATAATCCAGCAGCGTCATCGCCTGCACGGTTGATTCTATAGCCAGAAGATAATTTCTCAGTTGATTTTGCCTGTGCGCTTGTTGTGATACCTAACTGTCTGTTAGCGTTCATTGCTGTAATATTGTGCTGTACTACCATAATAATATTCCTCCTTGAATATACTGCAGCTTCCATGCTGCATTTGATAATTTGTGGTGTGGACTTCACGTCCGGCCGTACGCTCCTTCTGTTCCATCCACTGAATTCTTAAGTAATGTATTTCCTTTACTTGTAACTTATATCGGAAAGTTTTCTTGATACTTTACACCCTATTTTAATTTTTTTATTTTTTCTTATCCATAAATTGGGAATCAATTGTATTCAGTCTCGCCATGCTCTTATAATACTGGCTTGCCACCTTATTACTGGCACGTGCCTGACGAATATTTCCCTTGACAGCAGCAAATCTTTTTACTGCAAGTTCACGGTTCCGGTACTCTTGTGTCTGAACCGTCGTACTCCGCTCAGTGATCTCTGTAATCAATCGTTTCATACTGAGAATTTCATCTTTATAAGATTCTTTCTGCAGTTGTAAAATAGGCTTTATTCTGTCATATACTTGCTGAAAACCTTCATCCAACTGGTTGAGCTGATCTACCAGATTGCTCTTTTCCTCCATATTTTCCTCAAGTCTGTCTGGATCAGAACTCTCGTCCGTAAACAAGAAACTCTGTTCTTTATTTTTCTCAATAATCCGATCCAATAAATTTTTCTTCTTCTCCAAGCTCTGAATCAAAACTGCAATATATTCTCTGTCTTGCATATTCTCCTCCTAATCGAGCGGGGAAGATTTTCTTCCCCCTACTCGCTGCGCGCAAGGCGCATACCGCATAAACAGTAATTCTTTATGCGCCCCTGTGCATAAAAAGGACAAATGCAATGCAATATTGCACTCGTCCTCTGGAATTGCATCTATTTTGCTCTCCGCATAACTTCCTTCCAGGTATCACGCATTGTACGGAGATGTTTGAGTACCTCCTCTAAGACTTCTTTATCCTTTTTAATATTGGCCTCCACCAGCCTGTCATAGATATATTTATAGACATTCTCGAAATCTTCCGCCACTGGATACTTGTGATTCAGGGTTGCCCGGAATTCTTCTATAATATTCTCCACCTTTACAATGTTCTGATGTGCCTTCTGGATATTTCCTTGCTCTATGGCAACAATAGCAATATTACAGAACTTAATTGCACCTTCATATAACATCAAAGTCAATTCTCCCGGAGATGCTGTCATAATTTTGTTCTGGTTGTAAGCTGCATAACCCTGGTTTGCAATCATTGCTTATTTCCTCCTTGAAATAAATTCACGCAGCTACCCGAAAACCGGATAGCTGCTGTATATGCTTATCAGGAACCTAATAAGCCACCTAATGCACTAGTACTGTTCTGCAACGTAGAGAGTGCTTTCTCCATTGCAGCAAACTTGTTGTAATAATACTCTTCCATTTGAGTGACCTTATCTTCCCATTTTTTAATCGTTTTGGTATATTCATCATAGTCTCTCTGCATCTTCTTGTCATTGTAGATGCTGAACTTACTATTCATAGTAGTACTCTGCATCTTCTTATCCAATTTAGTGTAGAGATCATCACTCAGCTTCTGGAAAAATTCCTGTACCATTTCTGGATTACTCTGAATGGCCGCCATCAATGCATTATTGCCGCCATTATTTCCAGCAGAAACCTCATCCTCACTGTCGCCATCAATATGATAGCAATAGCCCTCATTCTCAGCAGAAGCCAGATATCCCTGGGTCTTAATGCCAAAGCTTGCCAGACTATACTTTTTGCCATCACTCAAGGTAATGCCTTGGGACATGCTAGAAGTCATCAGACTCATGACAGAAGATAAACTATCATCGCGGCGAAGTAAAGATTTCTTAATCTTTTCCTCCCATTTCTCAATTTCCTTATCGGACATTGCATCCTTCTCATCATCTGTCAGAGGCTCATACCCCTTGGCTGTATCTGCATTGTAAAGCTCATCCATTTCTTTGATTAAAGCATTATACTCTTTAAAGAAATCTTTGATGCTGTCATAAATTCCCTGTACATTAACCTGAGTATTGACAGTAACACTTTCACCCGGAGCTGTCTCCTGAAGTGCTGTAATTGTCATACCATTTACTGTGATATCGTTACTGTCAGACTCATATGTCACACCATTCAATGTAATCTGTGCCTTTGTACCATCAATACGCTTCGCATCACTGTAATCTGTATCTGTCATTACATCCTTGATGGATTGAAGTTTTCCCATCAAAACCTGTGCTCGCTGAGCTGGTGTGGTTGGTGCATCAGGATCATTGGGAGCCGCCCCCGTCAGCAGTGCATTATCTTGAATAAATGCCTGTTTATCTGCAATTTCCTGTGCATTGGCCTTCATATCATCAGAAACCGCCTGAATATCCGCTGAATTCTGATCTACCCATGCCTGCATCGCAGTAGTTCCAGCCTTGTAGGCGTCGATCACATCCTGTGCTGTCTGTGCATTGCTGGAAGGATTTACAGCAATATTCTGATAATCAGCCACTGCCTTGGCACTAGCTCTAAGCTGTGTAATATCCCCGTCACTAAAGCCTGCTTTATTTTTTAACTGCTCAAAATAAGTATCTTCACCATCCGCCTTAAGCTGCTCATCTGTTTTATAGAGCATACGCTCCATATCATCCTGTTCCGCATCTGACAGTCCTCTTGGATCGGGATTACCGTCTTCATCAACTTTGTACTTAAGCGAATCTCTCAGGCCAATATATGTTACAGCAAAATTACGGTCAGCCTGGAGATTAGATATTTGAGTCTTTAAGTCAGCATTCTTCTCTTCCAAAGAAGCAATACTGCCTGCCACTGTATTGTCGCCCTGATATGCCTCAATCTTGCTCAAAATATCAGTAAAATTTGCCTCAATCTCGGCGTCTGTCATCTGCGTGCCATCAGCCTTCTTGGTATAAGCCATCCACTGTGCATATGCTTTATCATTTGCAGCAGATTGAACATAAACTCCCATGCTCTTTAAAGCTTGAAGACCATTTTGATCCACTGCGGTCAAACCAAAATCATTGTCCTCGCCGCTCTTCTTTGCTGAAATATACATTCTGCCATTGGCCTGATCAAAACTAGCAGACACTCCAGCTTCCTGCAGTTTAGCAGTAAAATCTGCCACTGTCATATCTGAACTGATCTCAATATTGGTAGTGGAACCATTGACTGCCACAGCAATTGTTCCCTTGCTGTTCGCACTCATCCCCAACTTTTCCAATGTGGTTGCATTTGTCGTGCCCTTGGCGAGCTGCCCACCTGTAATATAACCTGTGGTAGCCACATGGTTAATCTCTAACTTCTGTACTCCATTCAAAGCCCCATTGCTTGTTGTTACAGTTGCTTTGGTCGGATCAGAAACTGTTGTTGTCTTCTTATTATAATAAGAACTTAATTTCATATTGCCCAATTTCTTATACAGACTATTAACCTTCTTATTCAAATCTTTCCAGGCATCCATCTTCCATTCCAGTTTTGTCTGTGCCTTTACATGTTTATCTTTTTTAGTACTGTATGCAGCCACCAATTCCTGCACAATCGAATCGGTATCCAATCCAGATACCAAACCGGATACTCTTATTGCCATAATAATCCCTCCTATAGCTTCTCATCCACTAACAATCCTGCCAATTCCCACACCTTTGCGATCATATCCAAAGTCTTTTCCGGTGGATATTCCTTAATTACTTCCTTCGTCTGCTTATCCACAATCTTGATTGTCACCCGATTAGTGGTATCATGCACACCAAAAACAGCCTCAGAATTGACTACTTTCTTATTAATCTCCTCAATGGCACGCTTCACTCCTTCATTGGGAAGCTTTAATTCTGCTGACTCTTTGTTCTCAGCTTCAGATAATTCCGGTGCCTTTACAGACTCTCGACTGATCACTTTGTCCTGAACCTCATGGCTGCTCTCACTCTCTGACGCCATCTCAGTAACTCTCTTGTCTGATTTCTTTTCCGCTGTATCAATAGCTTTCTCTACTGTCTTCTCAGGCTTCACTGTTACAGATGCTTCTGGCTTAACAGCTTTCTCTACTACTTTCACTGCAGGCTTGGGGCTACTTCCCTGATATGCCGCTATTCCTGCAGACTTCAATGCTTCCATTGCCATTAAAATCACCTCCATGTGATAATTCAAACAGATGGATTGGCATTGCCATCTGTCATATTCTTCTTAATATCCTTATCTTGTAGTAAATATCGGTTTTTTTTTACAAAAATTTACGCTCTACAAAATATTTTTCAAGACATTCACATTTTCCAGGCTAACAGCCGCCTGGTTTTCTTTCTGGATCTGGATGTACACCTCTTTGCGATAAATAGGAACCTCCTTTGGTGCAGTGATTCCAATCTTAACTTGATCTCCCCGCAGCTCCAGGATACTGATTTCTATATCATTATCCACAATGATGGATTCGCCCTTTTTTCTGGTTAATGCCAGCATCCTATTCACCCGCCTTTTCTTTCTTTGCCTGCAAAATCTCGTAAATGGGGAATTTAACTGGAAAATCATCCTCCACAATCACCTGTACCGCTTTACGCTCTTTGACATTAATCACAATCGGTGCTTTTAAATTTACACTAAGCTTCTTCACATCTGCTGTAGCTGTAACTGTCACCAACACATATGTGTCATCCTCCTCTAAGGTACCCAGATGCTTTAAAAGTTGTTCTTCCACCTTAGGGCTGTAATCCTCCTTCACTAACAAAGGATCCAACACCGGAAGTGCAAACGCTGGTTCTTCAATAGACTGCAGCCAGGAAATATTTTTCTGCCTGCCATCCTCCCCCTCATCATAGACCAGGGTAAATCTCTGGCAATGCGGAAAACCAATAATCCCCTTCTCAAAGAATATCATCTTCTCTTCTTCAATTTCAATCTTACCAAATAACTTTGTATTTAACTGCATATGCCTCTCCGTTCTCTATCTAAATTGGTAATCAAATGGCTTGTTCCTCCATCACTACAGATAATTAAGAAGCGTCTGGCCATTTGCTTTCGAGGTTGCCTGAAGAGATGCCTGATATGCCGTATATGCAGCCGTATATTCAATTATAATATCGGACAGCTCTTTATCTTCATTTCTGGTTTTCAACTGTTCAAACGTCGACTGCTGTTCAGATACTCTAGTCTCTGTCAATAATAGACGGTCTTCCCTGCTTCCCAAGTCAGTTCTGGCAAGTGTGATATTATCTTTATACTTCTGGAATTTATCGACCCCTTTAGAATAGAGCTTCTGCATATTGGTATCAGCATACACGGCTTCCTTCTCAGCAGCCTCAAGCCACTCCTTCAGTCCAGCCTGTGATGCTGGGTCTGCATACTGTTCTTGTTTCTGCATCTCTTTGATTTTATCTACTTTGTCATGGGCAGCAATTGCTGCCTGAACTGCATTTGTCAGTTCATCCACATCCCTGCCAATTGAAGAATTAAATACATCACTTGCCTGAGTATTTACCGTCAAACTCTGATTAAAGGCCACTGTATATTTGATCTCTTGATTCTGTTTTGTATATTTGATGGTATTGTCAGGATCTGTAATATCTTCACAATCAAAATAATGCTCTGGAAGAAGTTCTCCCTCGCTAAATCCCTTCTTGGTATAGGTAACACTGAGTTCTGTCTTCTGGCTGCCAAATGCGTTGGCAACATCCTTGCCTAAAATCAATTCCCCAGTTTCCTTAAGAAAAATTACCTGTTTATCTCCCACATAAAAATCATCCGCTGCCCATTCATCATAGGACATATTTGTAGTAACACTTACCAGGTCATCACCAATTTCCATATCTTCTAGATTTTGCCAGCGTCCTCTGGCCTCATCATAAAATTTTATGTCTTTGGAAGTCAGCTCCTCCATCTTCTCATAGGAGAGACGAATACGCTTATTGGTATATTCTTTCGGCATATCTGTAAGATCTACACCTGCCAGCACATCTGCCGATGTATTAGGCACTGTCACCTGATTATTATAATAACGCATTTCCTCAATATCCTGATAGGAAACCTTTTCCGTAATCTTATAGGTGGTATCTGCCTGATCTTCTGCAAAAGTCAATGGTTTATTGGTCTTATATCCTGTAAACACATATCTGCCGATGCAATCTGCATTTCCCTCCCGATAAACCTGGCTGCGCAGAGATTGAAGATTCTTTAAGATCGCTGCCCTGTCCTCTTGATTCAATGGATCATTGCTGCCAGCCACACATTCTTTATAGACATCATCCATAATCCTTTCCATGTTGATCAGAGCACCCTCTGTCACTTCAATCCAAGATTTCGCATCCTGGATATTCCGCTCTACGTACTGATCCAACTCAAATAAATTACTTCTCAGACGCAGCGCACGAATTGCAATTACCGGGTCTTCCGAAGGCCTGGAAATCTTTTTCTGACTAGTCATCTGGTTATTCAGCTTATCCACATTGACCTTGTTGCTGTTCATATTAGTCATGCTGTTCTTGCTGATCATACTATTGGTAACTCTCATTTACAAACCTCCTATACACCCGTCTCTAAAATTAACCGATTATAAATTTCAGACATTGTCTGAATCATCCTGGATGCCAAATTATAAGCATTCTGGAACTTAACAATATCCAGTCCTTCCTCATCCTCATCTACTGCTGAGATAGACATCCTCTTTTGTTCAATGGTATTAGAAATATTACTGTAATTTTTCAAAAAAGTCTCTGATTTCTGAGTATCTACTGAATTATCAGTAATCAAACATTTCAAAAATGAATCTGCGCCGCCGCCGCGGAACATCTTGATCTCTGATTTGAGCTTTTGCATCTGCTCCACTAAATTCTGGTTAGCCACTCCATCTGGCAAATCCTTATCTGTCAATGTTACCATACGATTAGGATCTTTGAGTTCATCGGCAACTTTAATGTTAGCCGCTGTCAATTTATAGTAATCATTCTTAAAGGTGCTCATATTTCCTGTAGCATCATAATCGGCAAAATTATATTCACTGCCGTCCGCCTTATTTCCGGCCACAAAGAACGCGCCTCCGGCAACTCCGTTTAAGTCTACACCAGACTGCTGAATCTGATTGAGCTGCTTTGCAAATTCCCGCAAAAACTCATTGGCCTGCGCCTGATAATAAGGTATTCCCATCGCATCAATATCTTCCCCAATATTAGCTTTACGATTATTCAGAGACTCACGTTCCTCTACGGAAAGCGTATATTTTAACTGGAACTGATAGGTCTTAGTCTCAGCGTCATAGGTAAACCCTGAATAACGATAATCCTTGTTGTTGAGCGTGATGATTCCGTCATCTGGCATATTCATTTTATTGATATCTGTAATACTGGGATTCATAATTGTGACAATATCTCCATCTGCTCCAGGCACGATAGATTTCACGGTGCCGCTAAAAGCCTGATTATTATTGCCATCTCGGGTATCAAATAATCCCTTCAATCTTCCTGTACAATTCTTACCAGAGGCATTGAAAGGAATATTATCTTTGGTCCAGTAGATGTCATAGAGCCCTTCTGCATCAGATTGATTGACCTTCTTATCTCTTGCCACATAGGTCAAAGTATTGTATTCAAAACTATCCACCAAAGTCTGCCCATTGATTTTTAGCAGATAATTTGTTCCTCCTGTATAGATCTCTGGATGACTGGTATTCGTCACCTTGGTCTCTTTCACTTCCACATCGACCAAATCAGACAATTCATCCACCAGCAGCGCTCTCTGGTCGCGCAGCTCATTAGCATTACTTCCCTGCAGCTCAATAACATTGATCTGTTTATTTAAAAGCGCAATCTTTTGTGCAATTCCATTGATCTGGTCAACCTGAGTAGCAATCTCCTGATTACAGTCCTCCTGCATCTTCAAAAAACCAGTATACATGCTCTGGAAAAAATTAGCAAAGCTCTCAGACTTGCTGATAAATGATTTTCTGGCATCCAATTCTTCTGGTGTTTCCCTTAATGTATCTAAGGCTCCAAACATTTCATCCAAAATAGTGGCAAACCCTTTTTGATTGTCATCATTGAGAAGGTATTCCTCAATCTGCTGCATGTAGTACAACTTACTGTCATACATCCCCGTCTTGGCATTATTCTCCCAATATTTAACATCATAATAAAAATCTCTTTTTTGAATGATCTCTGTGGTGACAACACCGCTTCCCACAGTACCATAACGCTGATTTGTACGCAGCGCCTCAGCCGCTATGCGGACTGCTTCCTGTCTGCTGTAACCCTTTGTATTTACATTTGAAATATTATTTGCAGTTGTATTCAGCGCTGCCTGAAACGTATTCAGCGCTGAACCTGCAATTGTAAGCCCAAAAAATGTTGATGGCATATACTACCTCCTGAACTCTCCTAATTATAATCTGGTAACGAGATGCTCTAACATCTCCGAAATTACATTGATAAAACGGCTGGACGCATTGTATGCACTCTGATATTTGATCATATTCTGTAATTCTTCATCTGAAGAAACACCAAATACCATTTGTCTATTATTCTCAATACTGGCAACCTCTCCGCTGAGACTCTCCGAAAGTCCTTCGTACACATTCCCTGTTACTGCCACATCCTCAATCAATCTTCCGTAGTATTCCTTAAAGGTACAAAGATCTGTATTACTGGGATTGATTGTCTGAGTCTTCTTTTCCCACAGTTCTACCAATTGCTGTGCCATATCCAATGCTGGCTCTCCGTCCTTGCGCAGATGTGGTATTCCACTCTCTCCCTGCAGAAGTTCTGGATTTACTACCGTTCCCTGATAACCATACATTTTTGCAGTATCATAAGGATCTTCTTCATTATATACATAATAAACGCTTCCATCATTCGCCACAACTTCTGTGTAACGATCGCATCCTCTGCGAGAAAACAACTCTTTGCCCGGCTTCTGGCCATCTGCGCCGAGACACCCGTTCTCTTCATCCCAAACCTTGACATTATTATAGACTGTTCCATCCATTCCCACAAAACTCTTGGTAGTGGTTGGACTGAAAATATCATTGATTGCTGTGATAATCTCATGTGTCAATTGATCAAGTTCTGCTTGGGAATTCATAATGACTGACATTGCCACGCCATCCTCATATTCCTGTTGGCTTTTTCCTGTAATATCCCGATAATCTGCCGGCCTATCGCCTCTTGATAGAATCAGACCCTTCAACTCTCCAATATCTGTATTCAATGTTGGTGAAATATCTCCGCTCTTGAAATCAAACATATAAGTATACTGTTCTCTACCCATATCTGAGAGCTGCGGCCAAATCGGTGTCACAAATCCCGTTACTGGATCGGTTATTCCCTTTATTTCGTATACGTGAATCTCATCCACAAATTCCACATTCTCAATTTTTACTCTTACTGTTCCATCCGCCCGTTCCTTATAATCAACCTTAGCCAGGGCAGACAGTTCATCCAAGGCATTGTCCCGCTCGTCACGCAGCGTCATTGCCGTCTCAATGCCGCCGCATTCAATCTTTAAGATCTGCTGGTTTAATTCCTGGATTGTATGACCAAGTTCATTGATCCTGTCAATCGCATTATTTACTTTATAATTCAGTTCTCTCTGATAAGATTTAAAATTTTCCTGAATTGCCTGTGTACGCTCCAAAAACAGAGTTGCCTTCTGAACCACTAAGGTTTGATAATCTTCCTGATCTGGTCCTTTTGCGAACTCTGCAAAAGACTGCCAAAATTCTTCCAGCGCTGTCTGAAACTGCTGTCCATCCAATTCCTGAAACATGGATTGCGCTTCTCTTGTTGCCTCTGCACAAGCTTCATAAAAAGACTGTCTGCCGTTTTCCAATCGATAACGCTGATCCAAGAAACGATTTCTGGTGTGCACCACATCTGCAATCGTTACCCCCAGACCTGCCTGCTGTTTGCTGATGGCCGCTTTGCCAAACGTCACATAATCACGATCAGCAAACATTACTTGTTGTCTTACATAACCCTTAGTATCTAAATTAGCCAAATTATTGGCTGTTGTATTTAAAGCATTTTGACTATTCTGTAAACCGGATGCTCCAATATACAGACTTCCCATTCCATTTGCCATACTGTTCTCCTTTACTACTGTTTGGCAATCGAGCAGAGAAGATTTTCTTCCCTATACTCGCCGCGCACAGGGTTCATACTGCAAAAGCCGTAAATTCCCTTATGCGTCTCTGTGCATTAAAAATTGTTCCAGCCCATGCTGGAATCGCCGCTGTTACAATAAATCTTGCTACTGTTTAGCATCAAAACCGCTACTGCCCAATAAATCTCCAGTATTATTAGCCTGCCTGTCATAATTCGCTGTTGTAGGCGCCTGGCGCATACTGCGGAACAATGTCAAATCAAATTCAGCCATCTCCATTGCCTGCTTGAGTAATACTTCATTCTGACCATTGATATCAGCCATCTCATGTAAAGTACTCTTAAGCCTCTCCCGCAAATCTTCCAATTTACGCTGTTCATCTGGCTGTTTATTTAAAAATGCTATCATATTAGTAACTGTCAGCTCCTCTGGCTCCTTACTAAGTACGATAGACATATCCTTGACAACTTCTCTTCTTTTATTTTCCAGATTGATCAGATTACCGGTGATCTCCTGCTCCCGACTGGTAATTTCCTCAAGGGCGGGAATATCGCCATCTATAATAATCTGTCGTTTCTCCTTAGACAGCTCTGTGAGATGCTGATACTCCCCGTTCTCCCGTTCCAATATATCCATAAAATCTTCCATTAAGCTTGCCACGCAAAAACCTCATTTCTAGCAATATGCCTCATATTTCTCAATCAGCTTTGCTGCAAAATCGCCTGCTTCCACTTTATAGCTGCCGGATGCAATACGGCTTTTTACTTGTATCACCTTGTCCTCTCTGATGTCAGGGGCATCTGCTACTGCCTGTTTCGCAACCTGATAATCTCTTCCTGTCTGAGAAATCTGAAGCTGATCCCGCTTATCCACACTGCCGCTGCCCTTCATCTTAGATAGTTTGCCATTGTTATAAATTTGAGTTACCTGATTATATGCTTCTATACGCATAAGGACCTCTCCTTTCCGTAAAATCCGTTTTACTATATTTTTTATCTTTATGATCTATTTTATTTATCGGTTGTTTAATTGGAAACTTTAGGAGTTTTGCTAAACTTCCTAATAAGGGCTGTGCCTTTCGGCACAGCCCTTATCCATTCTATACACAGGAAAATTTACAAAATACAAGCAAGATTCCCTCCTGTGTGATTATTTTATTTTCATTCCCTTTTTCTTTCTAGTCACAACCAGATATGTACCTGCGAGGAACACGCCAGCACAGAGCATATATCTAGCATCAAAAGCAACGCCCGTTTTCGGTGTGCTGTTCTTTACCTGTGCTGTTCCCAAGCTTCTGGAAACGGAGGTTGCATTTCTGGTTACAGTGGTTCCACCTGTACCTGTCTGGGTAGTTGTTCCGCCTGTCGTTCCTGTGCCACCTGTTGTTCCTGTTCCGCCCGTATTATCGCCTGGAGTTGGTGTTGTTGGATCATCTCCTGGATTATCTCCAGGATTATCTCCAGGATTTTCCCCTGGTCTTTCTGGTGGATTTGGCGGTTGCTCGTCTATGATTGGCGGATTTTCTGGTGTCTCCTCACCAAGAACTTGGAAGATATAATTATTTTCATCTGCAAAACGCTCTGCCTCAGAATCCTTATAACCCTTGATTACATCTGGTGTCCAGGAAGACTGGGAACCGATTGAAGTTACACTTTTTGGAATCTTTACTGAGCCAACGCCACTTCCGGTAAATGCATCTGCCTCAATTGTTGTGACAGAATCCGGTAATGTTAATTCATATACATAGGCACAACTGCTAAATGCAGCTGAGCCAATGGAAGTAATACTTCCTTTAGGCAAATCAACGCCATTCTTGCCCATTGGACAATACATAAGCTGTGTTAATCCTGGATCATAAATACATCCATCGTAGGAGGCATAACTGCCATTGCCACCGTCTATTGTAATATTACTCAAATTACCACAGCCATCAAAAGCACTTAAATCTATCGAGGAAACTCCTGCCGGAATGGAAACTTCGGAGAGTCCAGAACAATTCCCAAATGCCTGTGCACCAATGCTTCCCACAGATTCTGGGATACTGATACTATCCAAGCTGGCACATCCATACAGCGTGAGCTCTGGAATATCTGACATTCCTCCAGAAAGACTTACAGCCGCCAAACCACTACATCCTGCTAACACACCACTTCCCATAGAACTTACAGAAGAGGGAATTGCAATCTCAGATAAACCGACACAGTTATTGAAAGCACCACTGCCAATCTCTGTCACCGAACCTGGAATATTGATGCTGCCCAAACTTCCACAACCGTTAAATGCCTGTGCACCAATCGAAACAACACCATCAGGAATTGATACAGAAGCAAGGCTGCCGCAGCCGTCAAAAGTCTCTGCCTCAATCGCACCCAATCCAGCTGGAAGCTCCACATATCCCAGAGAACCACATCCATAGAAAGCGCCTGCTCCAACGCTTGCCGTCCCTGCAAATACTGCACTGGAAAGTCCTGTACAACCTGAAAAAGCATAACTGCCAACACGAGTAATATTTGCTGGTATTGTCACACTAACTATTGAGGCATTCCCTGCAAAAGCATAATCAGCAACCTCTGTAGCAACCGCTGGGAGTGTGATATCCCCTCCTGCCCCAGAATATCCAGTAATCACTGTCCCATCCATGATATACGCACTGACATCCTCTTCTGCCATTGTCTGAACTGCCGGACACAGTGCCAGAGTAATCGCTAATATCAGTATCGCATTGAAAATCCTGCCAAACCTTTTTTTCATCCTCTTATCCTCCTTGCTACTCTGCATTGCTATTTCTTACACTTCTTAGCCACCAGGAACAACCTTCCATCTTCGGTATAGTTATTACAAGTGGAGAGTGTCAATAATTTATCCCCATACGAAACATCCATGTCCTCGCCCGTGATATTCAATGCTTTGATATTTTCTACATAACTGTCAAAGGCTTCTTTGTTTCCGGCATCGATAAAATCATAATATCTAAAATCGCTGTCCTCTTCCCCTGCTACTTTTGACAGGCATACTGCTATAATCTCATACTCTGCTTTCTCATAAATCGTGTGAAAAGCTACCCTCTTGTGCTCTCTCCAATATGCTGGATCCAGATACTCTTTCAAGTTTCCAAACATCATACCTGATTTCATATTGTGGCCATAGACAATGAAATTATCGTCTGACCCTTCCAAGTCATTCCTGGAATCCAGGAAAATAGAACCATTGATGTCTTCTGTTCCATCAAAATTATGGTCCAGATAGAAGTCACTACTCTCAGACACTGCCTGCATTACTGGATAATCAATTCCAGTTCCAATCACTGTAATCCAGCCCGCAAAATCTGCATTTTGTCCATATAATTTCTGATACTCAGGCAAAATTTCAGGCCCTTCCTGCTGCAGTTCTGCCGCATAAACTTCATTATTCACAATCTCCGTCTGTGCCAAAATTGGTTCTTCTTCATCCTGTTTTAACACACCAACCAGCCGTTTTGACAACCAATCTGAGGCTGCTGAAATCTCCTGTTCATTCCTCAATTCCTCCAATTGTCTAGTCTTGCGCTGATCACTGTATTCACTTCCTAAAAATACCAGGAAACATACCACTGCACCAGCCATACAGATGGCTCCCACCACCTGACTGGGCGATAACTGCTGGAGCCTGCGCGCAATCTGATTCGTAAAGGAACTTCTGGATACGGTACGATAATCCTCAGCCACCATATCCGAGAGGTAGAGGAGGTAATCGTCGCCGATTACACTCCGAAATGTGATCTTACCCTCACGAATCAGGCTGTACAGTCTCTGTGCTACACCAGTCTCATTGATATCCATTTTTTTAGAGATGCTTCTAATCTTCTCTATATCGTCTAATGCTTCTTGGTATTTCTCATAGGAATCAAATTGGAACTTTCCGATACAATATATTCTTCCCATAACGATATCAATTTCCTTTCTTCCATCCGTTTAATTCTTAGCTTTGATGGACCGTACAGGTGAATAGCTGCTGTAAAAGGTTCCAAGACTACTTTTCTTGCCAACACGAATCTTATAATAATAGGTCTTGCCTCCTGTTGCCTTCTTATCCGTGTATGAAGTCTTTTTGGTAGCTGTCAGCTTCTTGTATTTGCCCTTTTTGCTAGTGCTCCGATAAACCTGATAGGTGGTAGCCCCTTTCACCTTTTTCCACTTAATAGTTGCCTGTTTGGATTTTGGTGAAGCAATACTTGTAATCGTGGTTGCCTTGGGTCCGGTACTTGCTTTGATCTTAACAAAACTGCTAAAATAACGCTTTCCTCCACTAATTACATAGGATCTTACCCGGAAGGTTGCTGTTTTATTGGCCTTTAATTTCGATACAGTTGCACTGGTGGTACTATTTTTCCTCACATGCGCTACCCGACGGTTTTTGGAATTGTAAATCTCATAACCGTTGACCAAATCATTCTTCTTCCAGGAGAAGGTAATACTGTTATCTGTGTACTTTTTCACCTTCACTGCCTTCAATTTCGGAATTATAATATTGAAGCTGACGGTCTTGGTTCCAGTATAATTGCCTTTTCCTTTAATAACGATATCTGCCTTGCCTGGTTTCTTATTCCCTACATATACTAATTTGTAGTCTGTTCCTTCTTTCAAGGTAACACTGCCGCTTGTTAATTTAACTTTTGGTTTTTTTGCTTTGCCAGTATAAGTCTGGTCAGCAACTTTGCCTACCTCTACTCTGCCAAGTCTCTGTGGTGTAATCTTAAAGGTCGTCTTTTTTGTTCCTGAATACTGATTGATTCCAGTAATAGTTAAGGTAGCAGTTCCAGCATTCTTATTATCTTTGTAACTAACCTTATAATGTACACCTTTGGTCAATACTGTTCCATTGTCTTCCACACGAATGATCGGTTTGATGGCCTTACCAGTGTAAGCGTAAGCAGATGCCACACCTTTAATTACTGTGTCCTTAGAAAATTCCCTGGCGATGTCAAAAGTAACTGTTTTGGTTCCAGTATACCATCCCTTTCCGGTAATGGTAATGGTGGCAGTTCCACGCTCTACATTGTCTTTATAATCCAATGTATAGTCGCTGTTCTCCTCTAGTTTCTTACCTGCAAAGGTAATCTCAGGTTTCGGGAATACCGCATTTCCAGTGTACTGCTGAGCTGGAATCTTTGCCACATCTGCCAGTTTCATCGGCCCTAAAATATTAAACTCAGATTCAATGCTGCCCTGATAATTTCCTACTCCTGTGATCGTAACAGTTGCAGTACCGACTGCCACATTTGAACTGTAAGTGAGTTGATAATCTTTGTTCAACACTAGCTGATTGTCAATTTCCTGCTCTTGATTCCAGAACTTAAGATCCACATCTGGTGTAACTCCTCCACCTGTATAGAGCTGATCTTCCAGAGGCTGCAGCAGCATATCACTTGCTATACCCTGATCTGAACTGATTGGCTTCTTGGTGATGGTAAAGTGAGCTGTTGCTGTTCCAGCTATATTGCCAGTACCAGTGACTGTGACTGTTGCTGTTCCAGCATCAATATTGTCTGTGTAGGCCACTTCATAATCTTTGCCCTCTTCGAGTACAATCTCGGTACCTGACAACGTTACTGTAATACTTGGTGTGATGGCTTTACTGTTATATTGCTGTTCTGGTATATCCGCAATCTGGAAAGCTCCTTCTATATTGATTGGAAGGATGAAAAATGGCACTTGACGTGTTCCAGTATAATTACCAATTCCCTGAATAGCCACATATCCTGTTCCGGCATTGATATTGTCGGAATATGCTCCCAACTGGTAATCTTCTCCTTCTACCAACAGTGTTCCATCTTTGGCCTTGACCTCAATAACAGTAGTAACTTCCTGTCCAGTATATGTTGCGTTTGCTGCTGTAATGTCAAAGTCATCATTTTCTTCGCTGAGACTTTCTGGTTCGATGGTAAAGGTCTTGCGGATCGTTCCGCCATATTTGCCTATTCCAGTGACGATAATCACAGGTGCAGTCTCACCAGCACTTGCGCTTGCAGCTACAATATTGTTCTCGTAGGAAACTTCATAGTCAACATCTCTCTCAAGAATCACCTGATTTCCATTATCCATAAAGGACACTTCAATTTCTGGCTTTTTCTCTTTGCGGTCAAAAATCTGCGCACCATCTGTAATGTTGATTGTCATCTGTTCCACGGAACGTGGCACAATATTGAAATACAATGTCTTACGGTTTACATAGTTGCTGCCTTCTACTGCCTCAATAATCACGCCTGCCTGTTTGCCTTCTGTGGAAATCTCAGTATTATTGACATAACCAACCACTTTGTAATCCACATTTGGCACCATTGTCTGTCCATGATTCTTAACTGTTACCTGAGGTTCGATTGCACTGCCATTATAAATATAAGCATTTTCGTATTCACCAATTGTCTGGCTTCCCAGGAACTCAGCGGTAATATCGCCTTCGTCTGTTGCCAAATCTTTGGGGATAATGTTATAGAAACGCTTAATTATACCACGATAACAATCAATTCCCCGAACCACTACGGTTGGCCTGTCGGCCTCCTCAGCGTCCTCACTTGCCACATTCTTATTGTTCTTGCTGACTTCTGGCGCATCTCCCTGATTCTCTAAAGTGACAATCTCAAAATCCTCTCCTTCGACCAGGATCTTTGCCTCATTTGTCTCACCACAGAGCACACCGGAATAATCCTTAAAGATCAATTTTGGATATACATCCACAATACCAAACGGAACATCATGATCATATTCAAGTTCCATATAAGGAATAGGCGGATTGGGATCGTCTACAACTTCAATCGTTGCCATAATCTTGAAATGTTTATCGTAACTTCCTGCATAATTACTTTCTTCTATCGCAGAAATCGTTACAGTAGCCTCGCCAATCTTAATATTATCCTTGTAGATTATCTCATAATCCTGATCTTCGACCAAAAGCTTGCGAACCTGGGTTCCATCATCATAGTTTTTACTCCATGTAACATCAATGGCATTTTTATTTGGATCAGATGGAAGTGGAAATTCCACTTTTTCCCCAGTATAGTCCATCTCTGGTGTAACACCGGCAACCTCAACTAATGTATCTATCGTCTCCTGAGAAATCTCTCTTGGGTTGATCTTAAATTCTTTCTGGAATTCTCCCTTGTAATTTCCAGTATACTCTTCACCATTCTTGCGGGCGCTTACAGTGACGATTGGTGTAAGACGTTCTCCCTTTTCGCCGTCAGGTCCCTGCGCATATTCATAAACGTTCGTATTATTGACTGCCGAAATCTCATAATCATAATCTTCCGTAGTCTGTTCTCCTGATAAAATCCATTTCAGTTCTGTTCCATCACAGCTAATCAGCAATTCTGGCACGATAGGGGAACCTGTATACTCATACCCATCTTCCAACAATCCTGTCATACTAAGCAGCGGATCTTCCTCCAGCTTAGAGAGATCTCTCTGTAAAATCTGGAACTCCTTCTCCTTCTCTCCAGTATAACTGCCCTTGAGTGTGGTGCCATCCTCCTCATATACTGCTGTAATTTTGACTTTTGCAGCTGCACCATTCAAAGTTGCATTCTCATTATCACTCCAGCTTACTGTATAATCTTCATCTTTCTTCAGAGTGACTTCTTCAATTCTACCTGTTGGATATTCTACATTGTAAATCACAACTGGCTCTGGTGTATTGGTAATAACTCCATTCTTAGGCGGTGTATAAGTCCAATCCTCCACCGTCATGACAGCCTTATCTCCTGACAGATCCCCTACAATCTTAAAGTCTTCTGTCACAGTACCTGTAAAATTACCTTTTCCAGTAATCTTAATGGTTGCTGTAGCAATTGTATTGTTATTCTCATAAGTCACATCATACTCTGTGTTTTCAAGTTTCCTTGGTGTCTGATCATTTCCATCCAGGTCAACTGGTGTATACCATACCTCTAAATTAGTCTGTACTACGCCCCCAGAATCCTTTGTCAATTCTACTCCAGCGGCTGTACCTTCCAAAGCTTCTTCCCATGAAACCTGCTTTACAACATTGCGAAGTTCAATATGTCCCTGGGCATAAGAAGCACTGATATCATATGGCTGAATCTCAAATTCCTTCTTATATTGATTCTCATAATTAGGAGCAATTCCAAAGATGGTCAGTCCACCCATACCAACATTGATATTCTCTTCATTGCCATCTATACCATATTCCACATAATACTCCTGATCATAGGTCAATGCTGTCCCATTATGTGTAATGTTCGGCTGTGGCCGAATCTGCAAACCAGAGTAAACATAAGTATCATTTACATTTCCAAGCACATAATTATTCTTTGTCAGATCATCCTTTTCCAGATCAAGTGGACGAATGGTGAACAAAATCGGTACTGTCTGGTCAAAATATTGTCCAATTCCCTTAATCACTGCCTGAGCCCTGTCAGATGCAGTTATGTTATCTGTACACTCAATCTCAAAATCTTTTCCCAATACCAATTGCTTGCCAGCAAAAGTAACTTTTGTATCTTGAGGAACAATCTCCTTGCTGGTATAAATCTGTTCTGGAATCTCTACCTCTGTAAATCCATCCTTACCATAATCTGATAAATTTCCTTTGATGGTAAACTCCAGCGTCTTACTGCCAGTATAATTTCCTGTCATGGTTGGCACAATACGAATCTGCGCTGTGCCAATCTCTTTGTTCTTGCTGAACACCAGCGTATAATCCTTGTCTGCCCCCTCTTCCAAAGGAACATTGACCATTCCATATGCATTAAAAGTAATCTCTAATTGTGGCTTTACCTCTTGGCCAGTATATTCATAATATCTTGCATCTGCTGGATCTCCATTGGTAAAATCATAACCCATTTTACGATCTTGTGCAGTTAATGTTCCACTAGAAATATCTCTCTTGCTGATTGTAAAGTTCGTACTCTTTTCACTAGTAAAGTTTCCGATTCCTCTAACCTTGACACTAGCCTGCCCAACATAGATATTATTACTGTAATCATCGTTGCTTACCTCATAATCCACACCTTTGGCTAATGTCTTACCATTATAAGTTAGGACAGGTTCTGGATAAATCGGATTACCCGTAAACTGTATTGGAGAATCTACTTTGACTGTTACATCCTTCATATCCCGCTGCACAATCTCAAAGTTTTTTACAATAGGAGAGCTGCCTGTGGTATAGTTACCTTTTCCTGTAATCGTAACCGTCGCTGTTCCTACATTAAGATTATTGCTGCACTCCACTGTAAAATCTTTATCCTCTGTAAGTCTAGTTCCAGACACAAGCACTGTCACTACCGGCTTAATTGCCTCACCTGTGTAGGGTGTCTGACCATCCGGCCTCATTGTAACTGTGGTATTATTCTCTGTCATCTGTACAGGACTGATCTCAAATGTCTGTTTCTGAGAATTTCCTGTAAAATCTCCCTTTCCTACTGCATATACCTCTGCTGTACCAGCGTTGATATTATTAGCATAATTCAATGGCAATACATAATCGGTTCCTGCCACCAGTTCCTGAATGCCCCCATCTGCCTTCGTATAAGTCAACTTCACTCCTGGTGTATAAGCTGTACCATTATATGTATAGCTTACCTGTGCATTATCAGCCAGGGCAATACTAGCTGCGGACAAGTCACGGGGATGTACCTCAAAAGTTTTTCTGACAATATCTCCTTTTAAGGTACCTGCCGGCCTGACTACCACTTGATAGCTGCCTGCATGGACTGCCGTCATTACATCCACAGTAAAATCGCTTCCCTGTTGATATTCAATGGTACCTTTCCTAACTGTAATTTTCAGTTTTAAAAACTGATCTGTACCATCATACACACAAGCAATATCGTCCACTTGCACCATGCTATCCTCAAGCTTTGGAGCCACAATCTTAAATGGCAAAGTTAGACTTCCTCTGTAGCGCCCATTTCCTCTGACAGTTACAGTTGCCTGCTCTGTCTCCTGTGTATTATTCTCAAATCCATTGGTACCAGCACTTGTATCAATCTCATAATCATAATCGGTGTCAGCATCACTGGTTTTAGGCTTCAAATACTCTCCTGGATAATCTGGATCTCTCAACTTAATCTGATCTGCACCAAATTCTACTGCTACTCCTGGCCCTGCATAAGACTGATCTGCAATGGATTCTGCCACAATATTCTTTCCTGGATCATATCTGTCCTCAATGCTCTTCCAAACTGTATAATTCTGTATACTACTATGAAGTCCGGCATAATCATTCATACCAATAATCTGCACTTCCGCCTTCGTAGTGGCACGGTTGATATTATTGTAGCGTATGCTATAATCCTGCCCTTCCGTCAAGGATGTTGTGTCATATTTTACATCTCTGAGCGCAATTTTTCTATCCTCACCGTTCCTATATTGTATGCTATCTCCATCAAGCTTAAAGCTTAACTTCCCTGCATCAAGCTGTATAATCTCAAAAGTAGCTGTCAATGTTCCCTGATAGTTATTCTGTCCGGTTACCGTTACAGTGGCAGTTCCCACCGTATCATTACCTGTAAACCAATAAGTGTAATCCTCATCTCCTACCTTTGATGGAGACAAAACACCCTTTAATTCCTGGTTGCCTGCATTCTTCACAGTTATAACGGGTGTCACTGGTGTACTCCCTTTTAGGATCTGCTGCCCGATTGGAGCGATTGAAAAATCTGGACTAAGATTCTTTGCTGCAATCACAAATGAAACATCTACTTTGTCTTGCGCATTCGCATTATTTGTTACTGTTACGGTTGCAGTTCCTCTGTTGGTATTATTCGCATATGACAGCGAATAGTTACTATCAGCTATCACTGTGTTGGTATCAGGATCAGTGACTGTAACCGTTGGCGTCTTCTCCTGCCCATCATATATGAATGGTCCCCCATTTACGCTAATCTCTGCATCACGTATCAGACGGTCATTATCTGCCGCATGTACAATAAAGCCGGAAAGATCTATCATCCCGGCTATCATGCAGACACTTAACACCAACGCCATAATTCTTCTGGCAATGTCTCTGTGCATAATCTTTCCCTCCCTGTTTCATCCTTAAGCTATCGTGATATTATTAATGTTTTTCGGCATTTATGCCAAAAAAATAATAGCTTAATGTGTAATTATTGTTCCCTTCTACATACTTTTATATTGTCTACCTTAAAGTATAACACAATAGTGCCTATAATACAAATATTTTTCTTCTTCGCTGTTAAAAGAGACTCTATCTCTCATACTTGTGAATTAAGGCTTCTTTCTGTGTTCTGGTTAGATGTTTGATTTGTGCTTCTCTGCTCATCGCCTCCTGCTTCGTCTCATAAGTTTCCAAATAAACCAATTCAACTGGAATGCGGGTACGTGTATATTTCCCTCCTTTTCCTTTGTTATGAGCTTTCAGACGTTTCTCTATATTGTTTGTCCATCCTGTATACAATGTCTGATCACTACATCTTAGTATATAGGTCACATTTTGCTTTTCTGCCATAAACCCTCCAAGCTCTCCGAGAAAATTTCATATCAATTTATGGGATTTTGAATAGTTACAAAATATGTAAAGAGACTGCAGGCAGTCTCTTGTATACAAAGCAGCACAGGAAAGCAAGTATTTTAAAATCTCGACAATTTACTGCTGCAAGAGTTAAGGCTCATAAAACTGCAAATTCTAAACTCCCTGGCAGGTTCACTTCTCTTCTGTTAGCTACATATATTAATGGTAAGAAAACAGTGCTGCGAATTGTCACAGATTACATTCTGGTTTTACCACCAAAAGAGCAACGCTAAAAAACAATGATCTATGTGCTATACTCTATTTATATGAAGAAATACTCTTTTCTGTGCCTGTATGTTTTACAAGAACCTCCTTGGCACTCCCCATAACTAATACAGGGAACTATAAGACATATTTCATAAACTTTCTATTCTCTTTGATAAAAGCCTGCAATTACCTATTTCAATCTTACCATAAACTTTTTCACTTTAAAAGCCCTGATTCCCGCTTATTTTGTTAGAAATCCTGCCGATTTAGGTGAAAATCCTCTTATTTTAGAAAAAATTGACATTTTTTTTCTAAAAAGATCATATTTTGTCCCTCTCGTTTGTTACTATATTAGGGAGTATATCAATATAAAGATGCGGCAGAACTTCTGACATATCCAGAAACTCTGCCGCATTCATCTTTATCCATATTATAATCTATTGCAGATACCCCATAGGATCCACAGGTACTCCATCCTTTTGCAATTGAAAATAAAGGTTTGAACCTTCCACAGAATAATATTTTGTAGGCTCACTGATATAACCTAAAGTCTCGCCGCTGTCCACATAATCCCCTGTATTCTTAGGAATTTCCTTTAATTGTCCGTAAATTGCACTGTAACCGTCTCCCATATCCACTGTCATCGTATTTCCAGTTTCTTCACTGGTACTGATATCAGTCACTTTTCCAGCCGCTACAGCTTTTACTGGGGTATTGACATCCGTTTGAATGATTACAGCCGGATTATACTTATATTGATCTAAAGTTGCAAAATATACAGTCTGATCCATACTATAATTCAAAATTACATTCCCCTGAATCGGCCAGCCTAAATCTGCCTGTGCATCAAACTGAAGAATTGGCTCCACTGGTGCCTGTACCTCAGAAACCACTTCTGGCTCATCCATAAAATTATCATCTTCCGGCGGTATAATTCCAGATACTTGTGCTGTTTCTTCTTCTTTTTGTTTCTCTTTTTCCTTTTGTTTCTCTTTTTCTTTCTCCTGTGCTTTTTTCTTTTTTTCTGCCTCGGCTATTTTATTTGCTGCCTCATTCGCTTTTTGTCTGGCATCATCTTCTGCCTTTGCCTGCTGAATCTGTGCTTTTTGTTCCTTTACCAGCTCAGCTTCCTGTTTTTGCTCCTGCTGGGAATAATAAAGTCCGGTCATGCCAAATGCTGCTACCACCATAATAACTGCAGCAATCAGATATGATTTCCGGTTAAAAAATGCTGATGCTCGTCTGTTTCTCATCCTGTCACCTTCCATTTCTGATTTGTTTTTCCTTCTTAGTTTTACCGGAAATATAAGGATTATTCAGAATGTATGACATTTAATTTCAAAATTTTGGAACAACTAAGTATGTCCGTTCTCTTTCACTATCTCAGCATTTTGATAATAATATTGAAGAATCTCTCTGTAATCAGCTCCCTCTTTTGCCATTTCGCTTGCTCCATACTGACTTAGCCCTAATCCATGTCCCAGACCTTTGGTGACAATACGCACTTCTCCCTCCACTTCTTTGAGAAAAAAACAAGCCGAATTCAATCCCAGACAATTACGAAAATCCTCCCCTGAAATACTTGACGCTCCAATCTGCACCTCAAGCGCATAATCTCCAGAATCACGTTTTTCCACAGAAATCTGCTCCACAATTCCCTCTTCCTTAAGATTGGCATCTGGAAATGCCTGATTTAACTTCGCCGCAAGCTCATTTTTCTTAATAAAAATCACCTTCAGATAATCAGGCGATGGGATATCAACTACGCTGTCAACGCTGGTAAGGCATGGCTGCTCTACCGCCAATGCTTCCTCGGCTGTTCTAGTCTTTCCCGCACTGACCGCATGAAATGCCGCCCAGATTGGTTTGCCCTCCAAGGTTAAAATCTCACCTTTGGTTGTCTCAAGAGCCTCTTCTAAAACCTGGTAATTTTTTTCAAAACCATCTTGCCCCCAAAGATTCAACATTTCCTCCCTGGACATGGATTCTGGCAATTTCTGTTCCTCTGTAGCTAATGCCCGCACCAGCTCTGTTCTGGCAATCACCGCCTGAGCCTTAATCGCCTCTGGCTGGGCATCCAAAGGAATTTCTTCTGCCACAATTCCTGCCAGATACTCTTCCACATCCAATTCTTGTCCATCTGTTTTCACCGTAAAGGGCATTGTCCCTTGCGCATTACTCTTTACTTTTTCTGGGCTTGGGCTTGTCTCAATGCCCTGAAACAGCAATGTCACTATATATGGTATTGTTATGATCAATACACAGACAGCAAAAAACGTTTTTAACTTTTCCTTCACAATAGCACCTCCCCGACCTATATCTCTAAGTGTACTGAAACATATGCAAGAAACGCGAAACATATACCAAATTTTGGATAAAATCACAACATTTTCCCAAAAAATATGTTATAATTTGTAATATTGACCATGCATATACAATCACATGATTATTTTGGAAAGAGGGGGCTAAATATGTTATTTGTCAAAAGTAATCTCACCGCCTTAAATACGGCAAATCAACTGAAGATCAACACCAACAAGAAAAATAAGTCTATTGAAAAACTCTCCTCTGGCTATCGTATCAACAAAGCAGCAGACGATACGGCAGGCCTTGCAATCTCTGAAAAAATGCGCTATATGATACGGGGACTGGATCAGGGGAGTAAAAATGTCGAGGATGGCATCTCCTGGGTACAGACGGGAGATGGTGCTTTAAATGAAGCACATGATATTCTTCACCGCATGACCGAATTAACGATTCAATCTCTCAATGATACCAATACAGAATGGGACCGCAAGGCATTACAGATGGAATTTGAATCGCTGCAAAGTGAACTGGACAGAATTGGCCAGACCACACAATTCAACGATATGCCGATTTTTGAGGAGCATGAAGGTCCTTACTATCAGTCTGAAGGAAATATTCACTGGGATCCCCAGCAACTTCATGTGGTCACAGCGGGAGACAATGATCTCACCTTCACTTACCGAATGGATGACGCTTCTCCTACAAAGACAATCTCTATTTCTGTTCCTCCAGGAGAGTATACTACACAAGAACTTGTGGACGAGATTGAATCTGTATTGGGCAATGCCTCAACAGGTGATGAAAAAATCATATTTGAGTACACACCAGATGGCACCTGCAATGTCAATCTGGAGGGAGCTCAAAATCTGGACTGTGTGTCAGGCGGTCTTTCTTATCTCTTAAACCAAGTATATCGTGGAGGCGGATTTGGCGCTCTGATCGGCACAACAATTTTCCCAACAGAATACAGCGAATTAGAAATTAAAAAAGGCCAGAATAATTTCATGAGTTTCTCAATTGAAGATTTTGCCGGCAACAAAACAATCAAAGATATTGACATCCCAGATGGAGATTATACCAGAAAAGAGTTGATTGATATTTTAAATAACCAGCTTGCTGGTACAAGTGTAAAAGCCACTGCTTATGGAACAGGAATCCGCCTGGCCAGCGATGATTCTATTGTCACTGGATTCAAGGGCAATATGTTTAAAATTGACGGCAGCGGAAAAATCTATGATTCCGTTTTCTATGACAATGTAAAATATGGTTCTTCGATACAGACAGCAGGCGTATTTACTGGCGGATGTGTGCTGCCCACAAATTCCAAAGACGAAGAACATAAATATTATAACATTGATAACAATAATAATACATTAAAACTGCAGCCCAACGGCATGTCTTCCCCTGTCACACTTATGATTGATGCTGGTAAATATACTGCCTCTGAGATGAAAGACAAATTAAATTCTTTGTTTGCATTTGCTGGCGTTGGCGTCAAAGCAGAAGTGATCACATCGGGCGGCTTTCAAGGCCTTAAAATCACTTCCACGGAAAAAGGTCTAAACAGCGCCATAAATATGGATGCGACCAGCAGTGCATACAACACATTATTTGTGACCAGAGAATATAACCAATATGGAACTCAGGCCAATATCACAAATGAGACACGAGCAGATACTGATGGAATCTTTTATGGAACAAAAAATTTATTATCGCTCCCTATCGCACCTTTAACGGTCACAGCCGGCGTCAACGACTCCTTTAACCTCTCCATCAATGACACAGATTATACTGTCTCCATCACTGCAAAAACTTATAATAATATTGACGACGTAGTGAAGGAACTGAATGAACGTCTCAACGGAGCTTCTGCGCCTATGGCTTACAAAGGAAAAGTTATTGCCTCCACCTCCGATGGCAAAATTGTATTGACGGGACAAAACGGCCAGACTGTTGATAAAATTCGTGTGTCGATCAATGGCAGCAATGGTGGATTCGATGAAATTTTCCGCGGTTCCAAAACAACCTCTACCTCACAAAATGTTTCTGGCACAGGTTCTGTCACTTTAAACACTCCATTCGATGGAACCATTAATCCCTCGGACAGTAATTTGACAATCAATTTAGATGGCAAAAACCATACCGTTACACTGCCAACCGGAAATGTAAGCCAAGATCAGATCATTGATGCCATTCAAAATGCAATCCCGCCTACAACAGAGACAAAACCAAACCGATTTCCAACAGTCAGTGCCACTGGAACGACTACCGACCGCAATTTTAACAAAACAGCCACCGGAGATCAATCCTCTGTTTCTTGGTCAAATTCTGCCACTGGTTCTTCCGAAAAGTTGGAAGGCGTGGTGGGTTATATAAATAACATCCCCGCTGAGTTGACCATAGGACCTGCATTGAAAGATTCCATGACTGTAGATGATTCCAACGACAAAATCACTATCACCTCAAATGGCAAAATGGAGACTATCACCTTAGATCATAAAACCTACACCCCTGAAAGCCTGAGGAGTGATCTTCAGAACAAAATAAATAACGTGTTTGGCGAGGCAATGGGCGGCGTTAAAGTGGAACTCAAAGGCAATCAACTCCATTTAACCTCAAACCTTCCAGAAGGAGCCAATGGAGCAAAGACCAATCTTTCCTGCTCTACCTCCAACAGCAGCTTTTTAAAGGATCTGAATACTACCAGAAAACCAGCTACGCTGACCAGCAATCTCCCTCTGGCCTCCTCCATTTCCATTGATGGCAGTAATAATACCTTCCAGTTCCAGTTAAAAGAACATGGCGCATCGCAGACTGTAACGCTTGCTCTGTCAGCAAATACTTATAGTCCCAGCACTTTGGTGGACGAAATCAACCGTCAACTGAAGCAGCAAAACATTGCCGTCACAGCTTCTGTCTCAAATGGTAAGCTAATGCTCAAATCAGAGGCCACTGGAAGCGATACTTCCATCAGCTACAACACTCATTTTGGCGGAAGCTCTGTGGAAGCTTTATTTGGGCCGATGTCAGAGAAAAAGCCGGCAACAGCCGTTGCAAATATGGATACACAGCCAAGTATTACGATTGAGGCCGGCAAAACAGACCAATTTACTCTTGCTGTGAATAATACAAATGTCACTGTCACTCTGGACAGCGGCACTTATGACCGTGACAAATTTCTGGAAATGTTAAACAATAAACTGGCGGGCAAAGGTGTAACAGCCAGTTATTTGGGCAATAAACTGCAGTATCAGACCACTGACAGCGGCAGCCAGACCTCCATCTATATGAATTATGATTATGGCGGTTCTGCTATGAAACAAATCTATGGCGAGACAACCACCACTACCCCTGGAATCACTGCAACTTTTACACCAGAAGGGTACCTGACCTTGGGCAGCACAGACCCCAACAGCAAAATTACAATTTCCTCCTCTGGCGGCGGCGCTTTTCAAAAACCCACAATAACAAATGTCCCAATAGAGCCAACTTTCACTGACGGCTACCACTCTTCTAAGCAGAGCCGTGTCGACGGCGTAGCCTTAAATGGGGATATCACGATTGACCAGTGGAATGATCATTTACAGTTTCAATTTACAGACGCCGGGACACCTAAAACTATATCTTTTGATATTCCACAGGGAACCTATACTTATACAGAATTGCAAACTAAAGTTCAGGGCCTTGTAGATGCACAACTTGGGACCGCAGGAACGATCAATGTCACTGTTGATGCCAGCGGTGTAAAGCTTGTCGCCGCAAAAGCCGGAAATAAGTATAAGTTCAGCAGTTTCTCTGGTGACTTCTATGATAAAGTAATGTGCCAGTGTACAGAACAGAGCTTTGCTCAAAACACACAAAATAAAGACGGCGAGCAAAAAGTAGATCCTGCTTATACCGTTGGACGTAAGGATGTCAAAAATGAAGGCGCTGATATCCGCAAAGGAATCAATGATGTGCTGTCTTTGGATTTAACTTTTGGAAATCAATCTCAAACCATTCAGGTAACCCTTGACCAAGGCCGATATAGCGGAGATCAACTAAAAAATCATCTGCAAGAAAAAATCAACAAAGAACTTTCCGACCTCGGATTTCCTGAAAATATGATTGAAGTGGGCCTTGGCGATATTAACAGCGGAATCTCTGGTTCCAATGACCAGAATGCCATCAACTTCAAGCTTTCAGATAAAGTTAAGCTGCCAGATGAAGGAGAAGTTATTATTGACGGCGTGAGCGGCAATGCCGCTTTTGAGATTTTTTACCAGACAGACGGCAAAATGATACCTGCCTATATTGTCGGCACGAAAGATATCACCCAGGGAGTAACTATTGGTCCTGAGGACACCGATTTCTCCCTGGAAGTAGATGGGGTCAAATATGCCATCACCATTCCTGAGGGCGAATACACGGCAGATGAGCTGGTGGATAAGATCAACCAGGCGATCGATGCCAGCGGCGCGCCTCTGATTGCCTCCGTGGACAATAACAATCTGAAAATTTCTCACAAGCAAATGGGGGAACACAAGATTGATCAGATTATGGGCGGAGCCAAAGATAAGGTATTCTTTTCTGAAAATTGGGACAAAGAGAAAAAGTCTGGACGTTACATCCAGGCAAGCAGCCAACAAAATGATGAGCTCATTTTAAAACGACATGTATTTAATACGGCATATCTGGGCATTAACTCTGTCTGCATCTCAAAACCCAAATATGCTAACAAAGCCCTTGACCGGCTCGATCAAGCCCTAAATATGATCTCCGATATTCGCAGCGATTTTGGCAGCATGCAGAATCGACTAGGGTACACATTCGATAATAATAACAATAAATCCGAGAACACTGCGGCCGCAGAATCCCGTCTGCGTGACTTAAATATGGCCTCAGAACTGGTTCAATATGCAAGCCGTAACATTTTAGAGCAAGTCGGACAATCTATGTTGACGCAGGCACACCAGTCGCAAGAACGAATCTTAATGTTGTTGAGGTAAGTTATTTTGCATAAATGTACATAATAGAAATCAGAATCGTCCATTATGGTGGATGGTTCTGATTTTTTATACAAACAATTGTTCTGATTTTTCTTGCATATTCCTTGATTCTGTGATAAGATCAATTCAGAACGCATGTTCTTGATTTATAAATACTATACTAGAAAGGGATTTCCAATGAATTTACAGATAAATATGGATTTATTTGACAAACTCACAGTTTTATCGGCAGCAGCAAAATATGATGTTGCCTGTACTTCAAGTGGTGTGGACCGACAGGGAAGCCGCAGCAGAGGAATGGGCAATACGATTGCTCCTGGAATCTGTCACAGTTTCTCTGCTGATGGCAGATGTATTTCTCTGTTAAAGATTTTATTGACCAATGAATGCATTTTTAATTGTGCTTACTGTCTGAATAATCGTGATTCTGATGTTCCTCGTACTTCATTCACTCCAGAAGAAATCTGTACTATTACAATGGAATTTTATCGCCGTAACTACATTGAAGGTTTATTCCTAAGTTCTGGCATTATGATAAGTCCCGATTATACAATGGATTTGATCTATCAGACTGTATATCGACTGCGTACCCTACATCACTTTCATGGTTACATTCATGTGAAGGCTATTCCTGGCGCAGATCCTTATCTGGTAGAAAAGACGGGATTTCTCGCTGACCGTATGAGCGTCAACTTAGAACTTCCAACGGCAGACAGTCTAAAGCAGCTTGCCCCTTGTAAATCTCGCCATACCATATTAAAACCTATGCGCCAGATTCAAAACCGTATTGCAGATAACAAGCAGGAACTTATCGTTTATCATAATTCGCCTAAGTTTGTCCCTGCTGGACAATCCACACAGATGATTATCGGGGCAACTTCAGAGAATGATTTTCAGATTATGAGTGTTGCAGAAGGACTGTATCAAAACTTTCATCTCAAGCGAGTGTTTTACTCAGCTTTTGTAAATGTCAATAATAATTCCATGCTCCCCACTCTTCCAGGAGGTCCGCCGCTTCTGCGTGAACATCGTCTGTATCAAGCAGACTGGCTGCTAAGGTATTATCACTTTGAGGTCTCTGAATTGTTGTCAGCTGACCGCCCTGATTTTAATATTTTCCTGGATCCAAAATGTGACTGGGCGCTGCGTCATCTGGAATATTTTCCAGTAGAGATCAATCGCGCCAGTTACCAGACACTGCTGCGGGTACCTGGTATTGGCTATAAATCAGCGGAACGAATTGTCAAAGCCCGCCGTAGAAATACACTGAATTTTGATGATTTGAAAAAAATTGGTGTTGTCTTAAAGCGTGCCTTATATTTTATCACCTGTGCTGGTAAAATGATGTATCACACCAAATTGGACGAAAATTATATTTGTGAAAATCTAATGCGCGATAAAACTCAGATACCAAAAGACATCCGTCAAGGTGGTTATCAGCAGCTTAGTTTTTTTGACAAAGAGCTTCAGACAGATTTTCAATTGACAGATGCACAGATTATCCCTCCATCCCAACAATTTTCTGCACATTAACAGGAGACTTTTATGTATATTTTTATCTGTGAAGACAGCATTGATGGAATTTTTTCCGGTGTCTATGACGCCTGGGCAAGCCGATATGGACATACAAATATTTCGCTCACCACCAAGTTCCCAGACAATTACTCATTGTTTTGTGAATATATCACCGTGGAGACAGATTATGAGAAAAGCGCCAAAGTAGCACGGACACTGCAAAACCGTATGGGGGAAGAAACTTACAGCGAACTATGCCAGGCAGCCTGTGCCCTGGAATATACTGGCAGAAAAAAGATGCTAGACAAAGCAGACGCCATCTACAAAACAATTGTTTTGGCACTTTCCCTACCAGATAGCAGCAAGGTCTTACATTACTTGGGGGAGCCTTATGTCAACCGCGTGTTCCAGCTTTCCCGCTGTATGGGAAATGAAGCGCATCACCTCTTAGGTTTTTTGCGTTTCCAGGAATTAGAAAATGGCGTGCTCTTGGCACGTATTCATCCCAAAAATAATGTGCTCGCATTTCTTGGAGAACATTTTTCAGATCGTCTTCCCTTGGAGAACTTTATGATCTATGATGAAACCCGCAGACTTGCTGTGCTGCATCCCAGGGGACACAACTTTTTTATTACCGATACACATGGGTTAGATTTGGAAGCTTTAAAACACTTATCCCCAAAAGAACTGGAATATCAAAAACTTTGGTGCAGATTTTTCGACAGTATTGCGGTGGAGGCCAGAGTAAACCCCAAGCTGCAAAATCAAAACCTGCCCAAACGTTTTCAAAAAGATATTATAGAATTTCAGAGACAGAATCGTAGATAAAAAAGACCATTGATTATATAAAGCATGATCCTTATTTTGATTACCGAATAGACAGTACACTCGCTTTTTTGAATTATTCTATTTTTTCTTATCTTGTCAGCACGAAAAAACCTCTGTCACAATAGGCGACAGAGGAACACTGCATAGAGATTTTACTTGGAACACATATTCTTAAGATGCAATCTTATATAATTATATTTTGCTGCTTTTGTAGCAGATCCTATAAGCACACAATACTGACAAAATGGGGAAACATAACACTAATTTCCCAATAAATTGCTTAACTGCGCAAATTGGCTCAGTGTAAGAGTCTCTCCCCGAACATTGTCCGGCAAATCCATTGCTTGCAGCGCAGAGAGGATTTGCTGTTTACTACAGGAAATATTAGGCGCATTATTTAATCCATTCACCAGCGTCTTACGACGCTGATTAAAAGAAGCACGAATCAAGGCAAACATTAACTTTTCATCCGCTATTTGAACTGGCGGCTCTTGATGCTTGTGCATACAAATCACTGCACTTCCCACTGCCGGACGCGGCATAAAACAGTTGGGGGGCACATGTGCGACAATCTTTGGTTTGGCATAATACTGAACCGCCAAAGATAATGCCCCATAATCTTTCGTGCCTGGACTGGCCTGCATTCGTTCAGCTACCTCTTTTTGTACCATAATAGTAATACTGTCAATTGGTACATGACTTTCAAATAATCCCATAATAATGGGTGTTGTGATATAATAGGGCAGATTTGCCACTACCTTAATGGGATTTCCATAATTTTTTTCTTGAATAAGACGCTCAACATCTATCTTTAAGATATCTCCATGAATCACTTCCACATTATCATAAATATTGAGCGTCTCTTTCAAGATTGGAATCAGGTTTTTATCTATTTCAACTGCTGCCACTTCTCTGGCATGTTCACAGAGATACTGGGTCATAGTGCCAATACCAGGGCCGATTTCCAGTACAAAATCGTTCTTTGTGATCTTTGCCGCATTAATGATTTTCTCCAACACCCTGATATCAATCAAAAAATTCTGACCAAACTTTTTTTGAAAATTAAAGTTATATTTTTGAAGAATTGCAATTGTATTCTTGGGATTTCCTAAATCTGCCATCAAAACCTCCTGCCATTATCTGTTTACATTCACTTTTGAAAATAGACGCAGCGCATTTTCACGTGTTGCTAGAATCACTTCGTCCTCAGAAATGCCTTTTAGTGCCGCTATTTCCTGGGCTACATAGGGAAGATTGAGGGAAGAATTGCGTTTTCCTCTGAATGGCTCTGGTGACAGATAAGGACAGTCTGTCTCCAACAATATATGATTTAAAGGTATTCTCTCTGCAGTTTCCTTTAATTTTTTAGAGTTTTTAAAGGTGACAACACCACCAATTCCAATATAATAACCCATTTTCACATATTCTTCTGCCAACTCTGGAGAATATGAAAAACAATGAACTACCCCTGGAATCTGTTGTGCATGTATCTCTTTCATCAATTTCAATGTATCTTCCGCTGCATCCCGAGAATGTATGATAACTGGAAGCGTAAGCTCACGTGCAAGCTCCATCTGTCTTAAAAACCAATCACGCTGTTTTTTTTGTACCTGTGGATCTTTCTCCCAGTAATAATCTAATCCAATCTCTCCAATTGCCACCACTTTCGGGAGGCTGCCAGCCTCCCGAAGCCATTGGCAGACTTCTTCATTTAAATCTGCAATATCACTGGGATGGATTCCAACCGCCCCATAGATAAAATCATATTTATGCGTCAATTCTATCGTACGCTTACAGGCAGCAAAATCGGATCCAACGTTGACAATATACTCTATTCCGTTTGCCTGCATGGAAGAGAGCAATTCTTCCCGATCATTATCGAATTGTTTATCATCATAATGAGCATGACTTTCAAATATCATAAATGATACATCCTCTCTAAATACTTAATTAATAAATCTGCTGCAGGCTGCATCAGCAAATTTCTGCTCCAGAAGGCATATTTTTTTCTGGCACCATCAGGGCTAATTCACCATTTTCATCTTCCGCACACAACAACATTCCCTCTGAGAGCACCCCTGCTAGTTTTGCCGGCTTTAAATTTACAAGCACCATGACCTTTTTGCCGACCATTTCCTCTGGAGAATAGTATTTGCGAATCCCAGAAACAATCTGTTTCACTTGGCTGCCAACCCGAACCTGAGAGCAGAGAAGCTTCTTGGATTTGGCAACTGCCTCACAAGCAATGATCTCTCCCACCTGGAACTGCATTTTCATAAACTCATCATAGGAAATTTCTTCTTTTTTTGGAATATCAATCACGTTTTCTTGTCCTGCCTCTTTCTGTGGCTCTTCCCCCATTGCGCGCTGTTCTGCCTCAAATTCAGCACGTTGTGCTTTGCGAATCGCGTCTACCTTTTCCATAATTTCTTTTACATCAAGTCGGGCAAACAGAATTTCTGGCTTTTCTACCACTTTTGTTCCGCTCTCATATAAACCAAACTGATTCAGCTCTTCAAAATCACGCAGAGAAGTGTTGAGCTGTGTGACAATCTTTTCCGCGGTTTCGGGCAAAAAACTATGGAGCAGAGAGGCTGAAATGGTAATTGATTCCACCAGATTGTAAAGTACCTCACTGAGCCGGTCCTTTTTGGCCTCATCTTTTGCCAACACCCAAGGCTCTGTCTCATCAATGTATTTGTTGCTGCGGCGCAGCACAGTAAATACCTCAGAGATGGCATCTGCCACACGCAATCCATCCATTTTAGCTTTTACTTGATCTCTCGCTCCCACGGCAGCTGCTTTAAGCTCTTCATCAACCGCTTCTGTAATCCCTGTTTTTTGAACCACACCGCCAAAATATTTATTACACATGGAAATCGTGCGATTGACCAGATTACCAAGAATGTTTGCCAAATCAGAATTTAAGCGCTCCACTACCAGCTCCCAGGTAATGATTCCATCATTGTCAAAAGGCATTTCATGGAGTACAAAATAACGAGTAGCATCCACCCCAAATAAATCTGCCATATCGTCTGCATAAATCACATTTCCCTTAGATTTACTCATCTTCTCTCCACCCTGCAGTAACCACGGATGTCCAAATACCTGTTTGGGCAGCGGCAGATCCAATGCCATCAAGAAAATTGGCCAGTAAATGGTATGGAAACGAATAATATCTTTGCCAATCAGATGGAGATCGGCTGGCCAATTCTTTTCAAAAAGCTCTGAAGAATTGCCCTGCGCATCATATCCAATCTTGGTAATATAGTTGGTAAGGGCGTCCAGCCAGACATAGACCACATGTTTTGGGTCAAAATCCACTGGTATTCCCCAGTAAAAAGAGGTTCTGGACACACATAAATCCTGCAAACCTGGAATTAGGAAATTGTTCATCATCTCATTTTTCCTGGAAACCGGCTGGATAAATTCTGGATGGCTATTGATGTGTTCAATCAACCGATCTGCATATTTGCTCATTTTAAAGAAATAAGCTTCTTCCTTTGCAGGGTTTACCTCTCTGCCGCAATCTGGACATTTGCCGTCCACCAACTGTGATTCCGTCCAAAATGACTCACAGGGTGTACAGTACAATCCTTCATAAGCACCTTTATAGATATCTCCCTTTTCATAAAGCTTCTTAAAAATCTTAGCCACTTGCTGTTCATGATCCTGGTCTGTGGTACGCACAAAGCTGTCATGAGAAGAATTCATTCGCTCCCAAATTCGTTTTACCTCATCTGCGATCTGATCTACAAAGTCTTTGGGTGTAACACCACTCTTTTCCGCCCGCTCCTGAATCTTCTGTCCATGCTCATCTGTGCCAGTCTGAAAATAAACATCATAGCCCTCTTGACGTTTAAATCTGGCGATACTGTCTGCCAATATAATTTCATAGGTATTGCCAATATGAGGCTTTCCAGATGTATAAGTAATAGCTGTTGTAATATAGTATTTTCCTTTGTTACATTTTGTACACATTTCATGCTCCTCCTTAAATTATGATTCACAAAACAAAGTGGGACCGAGTGCAGCCGCTTTAGCAGCATAACAACTCTTACACGAATGAGCATAATTGTTTTTTATATAATAAAAAATCCGAAGGGATTTTCTATCATATAAAAACCGCCTTCCATGTCTCCACAGAAGGCGGCAAAGCCCGCGATACCACTTCTATTCACCTGTCTCTCACAAGGCAGGCCTCAGTAAGTCTGTCCAAATAAAATTCTATATACTTGAACTTATACTTTTCGCTGTAACAGGCGATCCTGTCATCACTTATCTGTGATATATCACAGTTGGGCAATGCCACTCCAAAGCCATCTTCCGCACAGCCTCCTGGATTCCATTTCACCGGCCGGAACTCTCTTTGCCATTGCTCCATGCGTACTCTCTTTTTCACAGTGTTTGAATTGTTGATAATCTTATCACAGCCTAACATAGAACCATTTAAAAGTCAAGGGTGTATAAAATCTCAGACTGTACAGGTAATATTTGATCTGATATTTTCACACTTCCACATTTATAGTATAATCAACATATAATATGTGATTTTGTTCGTATTTATATACCTTGTCATTGCCATACAATTCATAGTATCACCATACCACTTTAGAGAAAGGATGAACCATATGGAACATTTCACAGTTTATTGGCCCTTAGATGTGATAGATGACTTAAGATCAGCCAACGATCAAGGGCCTATCAAGGTTATTTACGGAAGCATCCACAGCCGTATGCCCTCAATCGTCTCCATCAAAGAAGGGGACATTGTCTATCCAGTGATCATATTTCAAAAACACCTTTATGTATTAGCACGACTGCCAGTAGAACACAAAGAATATGCTTTTCACTATCTTTTGCGAGAACTTGGTCAGCAACACAGCGCCCTGATTCCTGATGGTTATGCACTGGAATGCCAGGATATGGCCGGCAAAATTTACTATTGGACAAACAACTGTAAGAGCTATAACACGATTGCAGATGTTCCCAAAGGAATGCAAATCATCTCTCTGGATGAACAAGTTGAGAAACCTCATCAAGTACATCAAGAACCATTTAACTGTTGTTCGGAATATGCTGTCTGGGGAAGCAAGGGATCCTTGATTGGTCCCAGGCTGTTTCCCTCTGAGCTTATACCAGAGTTGAGATTTGGGCCAAAAGGCAAAGAACGTCCGCTTATTTTACAGGAAGATGGCTCTATTCTTGCGCAAAGTCTGCAGATGACTCGTCGTATGACGAAAGAAACTGCAAAAATATTTGAAGAGCTTTTTTAATCATTGTAACTGCAAACCAACATAATTTTTCTATACACGAAAAATAGGAAGGAACGTTATGCAGACAAATACATTCTTTTCCACTTCACTTGAAAAAACACTGGTATCAATTTTGGGAAACTCTGTCAAAATTATTGACATTAATCGTATTACTGGAGGTGATATCAATGACGCGTTTGAGCTAACGCTGAACGATGGATCACAGCTATTTATGAAATGCAACAAGAAAGATAATATCTCATTCTTTCACACAGAAGCTGCTGGACTAAAAGCAATTGCACAGACAAATACCATTAGAACTCCGCATATCCTATCTATTGGTACAGAAGATTCCTCCGTTGGATGCTCTTTTATGCTTTTGGAATTTATAAAAGAAAAACGTCGTATTTCCAATTATTGGGAAACCTTCGCACACCAACTGGCAGCTATGCACCAAGCACCCATCGAAAATTTTGTCCCAGCAGGCAGTTATGGCTTTATGGAGAACAATTATATTGGCGCAAGCCCCCAAATAAATTCTGCTCATCAAAGCTGGACAAGCTTTTTTCGTGATTGCCGCCTAGAACCGCAATTGAAAGCCGCCGAACACTATTTTCATGCAAACGATTTGAAAAAATTCATTCGCTTACTTGACCAGACCGACTATTTTTTGAAGGAACCAGAACACCCCTCCCTTTTACATGGCGATCTATGGTCAGGAAATGTCATTACTGGAAACGATGGCAGAGCATGGCTGATTGACCCTGCCGTTTATGTTGGACATGCAGAAGCAGATATTGCCATGACAGAACTTTTTGGCAGATTTCCGCAAACCTTCTATGAAGCCTATCAAGAAGTTTCTCCTCTGCAGCCAGAATATGAGCGGCGCCGCGATTTATATAATCTCTACCATCTCCTAAATCACTTAAATCTGTTTGGAGCTGCTTATCTTGCGTCTGTAAAACGCATTTTAGGAAAATATATTCCTTGATTTTTAATATTGATAAATAGCAATGCCTGACCCATTAGGATCAGGCATACTATGATATGCAATAATCATGCACTCCCTTGATGAACGACCCATTGTCCAAAGTCAATGGGCTATCTGCTTCACAGAACTACATTTCATCCTCGTCCTTGTTCAATTCTTCTGGTTCCGCTTCCGACTCTCCAGCAGTCTCCTTCTCCAACTCTTCGATTACAATCTCTTCTTTCACTTCTTCATACTCTGCCTCTTGTACGCCCTCTTCCTCAAAAATAGATTCACATTTACTTCCACATTTGATACAAAAAACAGCCTCTGATTCATTGACCGCACCGCAAGAAGGGCAACATTTCTTTCCCTTGAGTGCCGCAACCTCTACCTTCAACTTATCAATATCCTTTAAGGTTTCCGTGATCAGTTTCATCTCTTCAAAGAAAGGCTCCTGATCTTCCTTGTGCAGATCATAATATTGCTTTCCGATCTGTGTATACTGTTTCTGTACAAAATCTTCCTTATTGCGAATCTCCATATTCAGCTTTGCAATTCCAGTCATCTCCGATACTTTTTGTGAGACATCTCTGCCAGTTTCTGTGATTGCATCGCCTAATCTGCTAAAAAAATCCATATGTTTTTCCTCCTTCATCTACCTGCCTGCTTTGAGCATAGTCATAAACTACATCATACAATACTCAGTCTAACATTATGATACTAGGATTATAACACCAATCTGGTGATCCAGCAAGGTTTCCCTAGAAGTCTCTGGAAAAATTTCTCTAAATCAAGAACATTCATACCTGTGAAAAAAGATCTCAACCTTTGTTCCTCTCCCAGGCTCACTTTCCAAATTCATTTCTGCATGGTGCTGGGCTACGATGTGTTTTACAATGGCAAGCCCAAGACCCGTGCCGCCACTTTGTTTAGAACGGCTTTTGTCTACTCTATAAAAGCGTTCAAAGACACGTTCCTGGTGTTCTTTGGGAATCCCAATGCCAGTATCTTTCACTGACAGTATAACACCCCCATTTTTATGCGCTGTTGTCACTGTCACACTGCCTCCTTGATTGTTATAGCGGATCGCATTGCTGCATAAATTATATAACAGTTCATCTATAAGTGCCCGATTTGCCAAAATGGTACAAGGTTCTCCTGCTATTTGCAGAAGAATACCCTGTTTTGCCGCTTCTATATCCATCATATCCAAGCAGCCCTGTGCCAACTGATAGAGTTCTACTTGTTCCAAATCAAATTCCTGTTCTGCCTCATCCAATTCTGCTAGCTTAATAATATCATTGATCAATGATAAAAGACGATCTGAACTGACATGAATCTCACTGGCAAACCGTCTGGCATCTTCTCCTTTTGCCATGCCATTTGCAATCAATTCCGCATAACCGGAAATCGCTGTCAGCGGGGTTTTCAGCTCATGAGAAACATTTGCAGTAAATTCCTGACGCATCTTTGCATGGTTCAAGATATCAATATGCTGCTGCCTGATCATTTGAATAAAGGGTTCAATTTCCTCATAAATTGTCTCCTGATTCGAACCATCCAGATCCGAGGCCAATTTTTCAATCGGTGAGAGAATACGTCTGGTAAGAAAATGAGATAAATATGCGCACAACAATACAATTACCAAAGACAACACAACCACAAGCTCTGTCATATGCTTTAAAATCTGCGCTATATTTTGTGACTCCTTTCCCACACGCAGCACAGCCCCATTAGGGAGACGCTGGGCATAATACAAGGTATGCAAGGAACTGGTGTCTGACCACCGAATTGCTGTTCCCTCACCTTTCTCCAAAGCCTTCTGAATCTCTGGTCGTCTGCTATGGTTGTCCATATGTCCCTCATCCATACAACTGTCATACTCTACAGTGCCATCCTCTGCAATCATGGTAATCCTAAGCCCATCCTCCTCCAAGCGCAACCGATTATGCTCCTGTTCCCAGAACTGTTTGTCCAAAGGCTGTATCACATGCGCATAGGCTCTGATATCGTCAAACACTTGATCTTGAAAAATCCCATAAAACAGCAGCATTGAGGCAAACGCAGTGATCAGCACGGCAAAGGCAGACACCGTTATAAAATGGATATTAATTTTTTTCTTCAAGTAACTCCTCCCTAAAGATTGTCCATCACATATCCTACATTGCGAACTGTTTTTATCACTTTGCCGCCGTTTCCTAACTTCTGACGCAACGTCTTGATATGCATGTCCACAGTGCGGCTCTCACCTTCAAAATCAAATCCCCAGACTTGCTCCATAATCTTATCGCGACTCAAAACAATCCCCAGATTTACAAGCAGCATCCGCAGTAGTTCAAACTCCTTAAATGTCAATTCACATGGTTCCCCTGCTACTGTTACTCTACGTTTTTCGGTATCTAATTCAATCGTTCCATTACTGAGTACAGAAGCTTCAGGAAGTCCCTCTGAACGCCTTAACAAGGCTTTCACTCGGGAAATCAATTCCATAACGCCAAACGGCTTTGCCATATAATCATCCGCGCCCAGATCCAGGCCCTTTACCTTGTCCAATTCCGTTGATTTTGCTGTCACCATAATCACTGGCACCTTCGCCGCTGTCTGATGATTTCTAATTTTTCTCAAGATAGTCAATCCATCCTCACCTGGCAGCATAATATCCAGAAGAATAAGACTTGGAAGCTTGCTGTCCAACACCTTATATAATTCTTTCCCACAGCCAAACTCCTGCACCTCAAACCCACTGTTTTTCAGGGCATAACGCTGAATCTCACGAATATTGACATCATCCTCCACTATATAGATCAATGACATAGCATTTCCCTCTCTATCCACTCAGGAAAAATGATACTTTTCCCGATATCCTTCCATCATCTGTTCAAAGCGTTCCCAGGTTTCCCCAGAAAGGTTATTGACATAATCATGTGCCTCAACGGTATTATCTTCTGTCTGAATCATATACACTGCCAAATTGGAACAATGATCTGCCACCCTCTCATAGTTGACTGCAACATCTGTCAGAAGCAATCCAAGATCTACGACACACTTGCCTTTGCGCAGCCGTTTAATATGGCGTTTTTTCAACTGCTTATTGAGATCATCAATCACTTCCTCCAACGGCTCCACTGTGGCGGCAAGCGCCGGATCATTGTCGACAAACGCCCCTACCGAACGTTCCAAAATATCTGTCACTGCTGCCCCAAACACTTCCATCTCGTTTTTGGCCTTTTTAGAAAATTCCATTTCCTTTTTTTGCATACGGCTAGCGATCTCCATCAAATTTAATGCATGATCGCCGATACGCTCAAAATCATTGATGCAGTGCATCAGTGTAGAGACACTCTGACCTTCCCTTGCAGTTAGGTTTTGACTGTTTAACTGTGCCAGATAAGCGCCAATCTTGTCCTCATATTTATCCAGCATATCCTCTTGCTGTTCAACCTGTCTCGCCTGCTCTGGTGAATAATTTTCCAATAGTGACATTGCCAGCAGCATTGTGTTTTTTGCCATCTCTGCCATTTTTCTGGTAAGACTCATACACTGTTCAATGGCAAACCCTGGAGTGGCCAGAAAACGGGCGTCCAAAATTTTAAACTGATCTTCGCTTCCTGCGGCCGCTTCTTCCTCCTGATCTCTGGGAATGGTAAGATAAGCAAGTTTTTCCAGTCCCTTGATAAATGGAAGCAGCGCTAATGTTGCAAAAATATTGAAAATACTGTGAATCGCCGCAATTCCTGCCGCGCCAACCATATCATCTGCAAACGAAAATTGAAATACTATATCCAAGCAACTATATAACAGAAGAAAAATCACAGAACCAATAATATTAAAATATAGATGCACGAATGCAGTTCGTTTCGCGCCCTTACTCGCGCCTACCGCAGAAATCATGGCTGTAACACAAGTTCCGATATTCTGCCCCATAATAATGGGAATCACAGAACCATAGGTAAAGGCTCCTGTAACAGACAAGGCCTGCAAAATTCCCACGGATGCGGAAGAACTTTGAATGATTGCCGTCAGCAGTGCCCCAGCCAGCACACCCAGCAGCGGATTGGAAAATTTGGTGAGGATTCCTGTAAATTCTGGTACATCAGCCAGAGGCTTTACAGCACTGCTCATCGCCTCCATACCAAACATTAACACCGAAAAGCCAAGTAGAATCTCCGCCACATTTTTTTTCTTATCACTCACCGCCCCCATAAGCAAAAAAATCCCAATTATAGCCAAAATCGGTGTAAACGATGAGGGTTTTAGCATACGAATAAAAAAATTGCCGCTCTCTATCCCTGTGAGGCTCAGCAGCCAAGAGGTGATAGTCGTACCAATATTCGCACCCATGATAATACCGATTGCCTGAGAAAACTTCATGATCCCAGAATTAACAAAACCTACTAACATAACTGTGGTCGCTGATGAAGACTGAATCACCGCTGTCACACCTGCACCCAACAATACCGCTTTCAATGGATTTGAAGTCAAATTCTCCAATAACCGCTCCAGCCTGCCGCCGGAAAGTTTTTCCAAGCCGCCGCCCATCACATCCATACCATATAAAAACAACGCCAGTCCGCCAATCAGTGACAAAAAGCCAAACACATCCATAACCATATCCTCCATGAAACACATTTTTATCTTTCCATTTGTACTCTTTTACCTATACAGGAACACACAGTAATTGATAAGCCAAATCCTGCCTGTCTATATCGTATTGTATACGGTTTCTGTAAATGGAATACATAATCCATGTAAAATTCATGTAAAATATGATGGATGTATCTGATTATTTTTTACGTTCTCTGAGGCGCAGATTGACCCATTCTCGGAACAATGTATATAATACGGACATCAGTGGAATAAAAATCAGCATTCCGGCAATCCCCATCAGTCCGCCTCCTACGGTTACAGCAAATAATACCCAGATCGAGGGCAGTCCAACCGAATTTCCAACTACATGTGGATAGATCAAATTTCCCTCAATCTGTTGTAATACCAAAAATAAAATCACAAAAAAAACGGCCTGCATGGGATTTACCATCAAAATTAAGAATGCACCTACCACACATCCAATCAGCGCACCTACCATCGGAATTAAGGCTGTAAATGCAATCAGTACGCCTACCAGCAGGGCATAGGGCAGTCGGAATATAGTCATGGTCACAACAAACATTGCTCCAAGTATCAGCGATTCCATACACTGACCTGTAATAAACTTGGAAAATGTCCTATGGCTGAGCCTGCACACATAGCAAATTCGTTCCACTGCCTTGTCTGATAAGAAAGCGTTAATCACTTTTATACACTGTCTTGCCAAATTTTCCTTCTGACTCAATACATATAGCGAAAAGATAAAAGCAATCACAAATGTGGTCACACCATTGATTACCATCATAGTTGCTGACATCGTATAAGAAATCACATTTCCAGCGCCGCTCAAGGCAAAATCCTTAAATTGTTCCAGCCAACTCTTCCAATCAAACTCGAATGACTCAATATAATTCATGATCTCTTTGCTGTCGCCAAAGATTTCCTCCAGCCAGGCCTGTGCTTTGGGCAGAAATGCTGTCATCCCCTCCCCAATACTGTCAATCGTTTTTCCAAGCTGCGGAATGACTACCACCAATACTACTGTTAGAATCGTAAATACAAACAAAATAGACAACAACAAACTAATTGGCCGAGCCAGTTTATATCGAATCTTATCAGCCCGCTGACTTGATAATTCTGCCTCGCTCTCTGGCTCCTCTGCCAGTTGTGGTTGAGAAACATTTCCTGCTGCCAAATCAACGCGAAATACCTTTTTCTCAATCAGTGTCATGGGGATATTCAAAATAAAGGCGATCACACCGCCCATCACAAATGGATAAGCGATTCCCCAAAGAAATGCCAGATAAGATTTAACTGCTTCCACATGAATTAGTAATGCCGACAACAACAATGTAAACGTTATAATTCCCAGTATTTTTTTTAGATTATTTTTATTTAGATCCATCTTTTTTTCCTTTCTATAAAACCTTACTATATCGAATTGGCTTTCTCATTGCATTTGTTCTACATACCCTCTTCCTTTCATATAAAGATTGGCTTTCCTATCTTATTTATCAATATATCTTGCTCTCTACTTTTTCGTATATGACTCTGAATTTTTATTTATTATGCACAATACAATCATATCTGTCCTTAGTATATGGGATTGTCCTCCTCATTGCAATACAATTCACAGAAAGTATCTCACAAAAACTGGCGCCCCACGACTACGATCTCGTGAAGCGCCAACTTTTTAAATTATTTAATTCTGACTATTTAGAATCCCAATTCACAAACACGCCAGTCTAGCTGCCCTATGGCTCTATCAAGGGATCTAAATATTTACTATAACTTTTTAAATTTCACCTTTTTGCCAACACCTTTGGATTTCAACAATTTCTTATAAGCAGAAAGTTTCTTGCTTGGCACTTTAATGGTTGCTTTTGCATTGATGCCCTTAAATGCATTTTTCCCAACTTTCTTTGAGGTCAGCTTTGTGGTCTTAATGGTAATTGTTTTCAATTTTGCACAGCTCTTAAATGCTTCTTTGCCAATGGAACTTACTTTGGCTCCAATGGTGATGCTTGTCAAACTCTTGCATCCGCTAAATGCTGCCTCGCTGATTGTAGTCACATTCTTTCCTAAAGTAACCGTCTTTAATTTCGCACATCCCCGAAAAGCTGATTTGCCAATAGACTTAACATTCTCGCCAATCACAGCTTTTGTCAATTTCTTATAACCGCTGAATGCTTTTGCGTCAATGCCTGTCACCTTAAAGGTATATCCACTAATCTTAACCGTCTTAGGAATGGAAACAGATGTGGCTGATTTACTCTTGGCACCTGTCACTGATACGGTTCCAGATTTTGCACTGGATTTTGTAACCTTATATTTCAGTTTTCCAACTGTGTATTTCTTTCCTTTGGCTGGTACTTTCGGTTTTTGAGGTTTCGGAGGAGTAGGAGTAGCAGGATTAGGATCAACAATACTAGATACTTTATATCCATATCCAATACCGTCCCCATCACGAGCAATAAAAATTGCTTTATCGCCAGAAAGTGTTAAAGTATTATCCTTTGCTCCATTCATCCAATGCTCTAATCCAGATGCGTCAATCACCATAACCTCCTCGGATTTTACATCCAAGGTAATTTTAATCTTCTTGGCTTTATTTACTTTGTATGCCTTAATGTCTACACGCTTGTCAAATGGATGCGTGGTCTGCGGCAATGAAGTGGTGGAATATGTGATCTTAGGAAGAACACGCAATTCATAGTCCTTCTGATTAACAAGAATACCATCCCTGTAAACCTCACATATATATCCAACTCCCACAAATCCTGAAATAGAACCATTCATCTTAATCACTGGTGCATTTCCCTTATAACTTGCTGTGGTACAGTTTATCTTTTTCTGTGATTTTGTAACTGGATCCTCTGCATACCATACATAGGTATATTTGGCATCTTTTGCAGAATTTTTCATAGTAGCAGAAAGTGTAAAGGCATCATTCTGCTCTGCATAATTTCTGCTTTGAGACTGTCCATAAACAGTTGCCACCTGATAGAGATAAGAATAACTCTCCCCTGAGGTAGAAACGGTACACATGTATTCACCTAATGTATTTTTTGTAACTTTTGCAATCTTATAGGACGTGGAAGTACCATTGCTTAATTTCGTCCATTTATCCACATTGGCATCATACTTAAACCACTGATAAGTAATTTTTTGCCCCTTGTTTGCTGTGGCCTGTACATACATTTTAATAGAACCATCAGACGCTTCGAGTGGATATGCCATGCTAGGTTCTACCGTCAAGCCTGTATTGATGTATACTTGATAGTACAAACATTTTATTGTACCATTTGCATCTGAAACCTTGCAGGTATAATAACCGATATCTTCCATTGTCACCTTGCTCAGCTTATATTCTGCAGCCGTTGCGCCATAGATCACATTGTTATCATTGGCAGAGGTTCCCTTATACCACTGATAAAAAATCTTATAATCTTTGTCAATAGAAGCCTTTGCCTTTAATGTGACATCTGCGCCAATGGTTGTCTGATACCCAATCAAATCATCACTGTTTACATAACCAGAATCTACTTGAAGATTTGTGCTGACTGTGAGATAAAAATCTGCCCTTGCACTGTTACCCTCAGAATCTGTGACTATACAATAATAATTTCCTTCCATATTTGGCAATACAGAGTTGATGGTATAGGATGCTTCCACAGCACCGCCAATCGCTTTTCCTCTGTTGTAATACTCATCATCTTCTTCATCATATACTTCTTCATCGCGATACCACTGATAAGACAACTTTAAATTGCTGTCCGATTTTGCTGTTATCTTAAACTCTGCACTCTTTCCTGGGCTAACTTTTATATTTGGATCATATTTTTCAATCAATACCTGTTTTTCTTTTGCTGCTGTATTTTCAACCACAGTGTAATAGGTACCAACCAGATAATCTCCGTCATAGATATTACAATAATATGCTCCAAATTCATTCTCACCAATCTTTGAGATAGTATAATTTTTTGTTGTCGCTCCATAGATGATACCAAAATCTTCAGAGTACCACTGATAAGTAAGCGCTCGATTAGATGGATTTTCAATTACAGGATCTAATACCACATCCGCACCCACCTGCGCATAAATTCTATCACCCTCTGCAACTTTGATATCTGTACACAATCTAGTCTCAAAGGAAATACTCTTGTATAGATTTCGCTCTGAAAAAATTACACGGCAGTAAAGCGTAGCAAAATTTTTTGCTTCCAGGCTTTTTACTGTATAAGTCTGCCCTGTGGCGCCTTCGATTGCCTGCCAATCATAATTATCATCAAAATATCCCCACTGATACTTAATATCTGCATCTTTGATCTCAGAGCTTGCTGTTTTATATCGCACTCCATAAGTGGCACTGTCTCCAACCTGCTTATACTGAACCTGTGGTGTGGTTCTCTCCAGACTGATTTCAACAGAACCATCCTCCACATGATAATAGAAATTCTTTTCCACATAACTGCCGGCTAATTTATATCTGGCAGTACAACGGTAGGTTCTAAAATCTTCCTCAGAAGAAACTGTAAATGTATAAGTTTCTTTCTCTGCATCAAGAATCTGCCAATCGACGTCTGCATATTCGTTCCACTCTTCCTCCCAAGGATCGTACTGCAAATATTTCTCGGTACAATACCAATTATAATCCACTTTCACAGAAGATGGAATATCTGCCTTTACTTCCAGTGCCACTGTATCTCCGATAGATTTGCGGTAATAGGAATTCTGGGGTGTATAGAATTGAGGTTTTTCCTTTTGCTCATATACCTGAAAAATCAACTGCCGCGATTCTACATCTGAGGAATCTGAGACAATCACTCTATAACTGCCAAAATCGTTTGCTGTCAGACTATTGATTTGATAGACACTTCCTGTCACACCCTGTATATCCTGATAAGCATTTTTACTCACATCCCATTTTTGCCACTGATAGGTGATTGGATAGAGCGCTTGGTCTTTATTGAAAGCAACTACTTCAAGTGCGGCAGATTTGCCCACTGCAGCAGAAATCTCAGATGTCTTTGCATATGCTTTCAAACCAGATTCATAAATTAAAGTGACAAAATAGGTATCTTCTGACAACGTTTCTGTGGCGCCCTCTTTACCCGTTGTCACCTTAACATCAACATGATAGGTACCACGGTTATCCACAGCTTTTCCGGTTCCATCCTTACCAAGAACTTTATAGACAGAATTATTTTCTGCGGCTGTCAATTTCTCATAATAAGTTACTGTTTTTTTGGTATAAATGTATCGTCCGGCATTGTTGTCATATATCCCAGAATCATAATCCACTTGTTCTGTGGTCTTTCCAGGCGCTGCCGGAACCGTAACGCCTGCATCTGCCGTCTTATATTTCAGATTGCCGTCTGTATCATAGACATAATTGCCATTTGTATCTGTCTCTGCCACATAATCAACATCCATCAGTTTCTTAAACCATGTCTTTTCAATTGTCAAGGTTGAATCCTGAACTTCTGTCTTAAAGTAAAGTTCTGTGTCTTCTCCTTTTTCTACTGCCATTTTATAACCAGACCAGTCATCCAGATTAGTATCTACGGTATAAAGGTCCTCTGTTATTTTCCGCAGCCTAAAATAATAATAACTGGTATCAACAATCTCTGTGCCCTTCTTGACCGTGACTGTCAGTCTGTGTGTATAGCTTCTCTCTAAGGTATCATCATACACAGATACAAAATCATCTTCTGTGGTCTGGGCAATCTTATACTCTGCAGATGTTCCGTCTGCCTTTGTGGTATAGATAATGGTATCAGAATCCTGATTTTCATAAGATGCTTTTTCCCACTTATAATTTAAAGTGTACCCGGAATCCACTGCTGTCTTGATTGACAAAACTGCTTCTTTTCCCAGATAGCTTGAAGGATATTCCTCAATCGCTTTTACACGGTAGCCTGTGGCTTCTCTTGGCACAAAAGTGGCACTGAGTTCTTTCAGTTCTATATCTGGATATGCATCTTTTAATTCTGTAGCTGAAATCACACATTTATAGGAAGTGTTATAATCCTCAACCTTGACATAAGTCTCAGAAAGATTTTCTCCCTCTAGTGGTGTGGCAGTCCCATTTACAACCTTATACCACTGATAAGTAATAGTTCCAATTTCTATTGAGTCGTCTGCCTGCTCAGCCTCTACATACAAACGTTTGGTCTCGCCATTGCGCGCCATAAACGGAGAAGACGATTGATCTACAATCTTAATCGGACTAAACACAACATTATATTTTGCTGTACGCGTTGCCAATTCTTCCCCATCATAGCAGAGAACCACCGACAATTCATAATAATCTACTGGTTTTCTCTCTGTGTCAGTTATATTTCCCTGTTGATCTTTGACACTAAAATCATAGTAATAACTAAGTCTCCTGGGAGCACAGCTATTCTGAGACGTCCTTTTTGTTACACTCTCCGTTGTTCCGTCAACAGCATGTGCGATCCATTCATAATTGATGGCGGCATTCTCATCATACGAACTGTCAATCGAGCATCCAGCACTCTGACTAGAATTTACATTGGTAAAGTTTAAGTTCTGATCTGCTAAGTCTTTAAGTCCTTCAAAATATGTATTGAGAATCTCAGGATTTTGCTCCACATCCTCCTTGGTTATGCCTGTGTATTGCAGATTGTAGACCTTATCCATAGACTGAAGTACCTGTTCTCCATACTTCAAATCTATATGGAGATTGTAGTGATCGATGTCTTTTCCATTTCTGCTGTATGTCAAAGCGTCAAAACTGCTATTACTTAGACTACTCCTATCCTCTAAGACTTGTATCTGTTCCTCTGTGCCATCTTTATAAATGCAGGATAATTTACAATCTATCCTATCATCGTCGAAATCCTGACCATCAATATAAAAATAACTAGGATTTTTCTCCTCACTCTTGCTGGCAAATCGGATGATTTCTGCATCACTGGTAAAATCCTCAATTTCAAAATGATCTGCAATTGACACTTCTCCAGAATCAATCTGATCCTTGGTAACGCCTGTATACTGATATACCCAGTCCCATGTCAGTACAATATCTGTACCTTCTGGAACTTGATGGCCATCCACTGCTGTGACAGTTACCGTTCCGCGATATGTGGTAAAGATATTCTCATTTGTCACACCACCTGCTACATTATAATGGTTGTTGGTTGCCCCCTCAATATCTGTAAATACCCCATCATCTCCCGCTTTACTCCATTGAAAATTGTATGTGAGATTATTCCAAGTAAGATTCTGCAATTGATCCGCATTTACTCCCAAGATCTGACCTAATACATCGGCGTCAAACTGCACCACATTCTCATCATAATTTATACTGGGATACCTTTCACCATACTTTGACTCTGAATATTCTATTTTATTCGTTGGAATATTTTGGTCAGATATCTCACTACATTTTCCCTCACTGATTAAATAATCTGTGTTCCAGGTAATGGCACTTGATATAGCCTGCCTGCTGCCATTTGTCTCAGCTCCCTCCTGCACTGCTGCATAGGCTGTCACATCCCAATTGACTTGGACAGATGTAACCATCAATGCAGAGGCAAGTGCTAGAGCCAGCATCTTTTTCGTTTTCCTCATGCGCTACTCCTTTACTTGTTTTCCCGTTATGGGATATTTTTGTTTGTCGAAAAAAACTATATCACTTTACCTTCCCAGATACAAGTTTTTCCTTCCTATATTTATATTTTTTTCTTTGTCAAGTGCTTTTTTATAAATTTTAATAAAAAATCTTATCTCTTCTTGACAAATTCCTTTTTCCTTTTTATAATTGGCATTAACCAAAAAATTTGAAAAGCTATGACGGGAACAAGTAATTGTCAGGAAATCCTACAGAAAGCTGCCGGACAGATGAGAGGCGCAGGAGGCACTTTCAATGAATACATCCCTAAGCTGCACACCGAACACATAGATTTTTCCTGTTTAACAGGAATGATTTTGGGTCAGTAGGCTGTGACGGATTGGCAGTCGTTACTCTGCCAAAGTGCTGACAGGCACTTAATAAGACAGGCTGTGTGAACAGTCTGTGAATAAAGGTGGTAACACGAAGCTTTGGCTCTCGTCCTTTTGGGGACGAGAGTTTTTTTATGCACAGGGGCGCAGGAGGAATTTACTGCTTATGTGCCCCGCACGTTGCAGATAGGGGAAGAAAATCTTCCCTGCCAGATTTTAGGAGGAATGAATGATGACAGTATATGATGAATTGGTTGCCCGCGGACTGATCGCTCAGGTAACAGACGAAGAAGAGATTAAGGAACTAATTAACAATGGCAAGGCTACCTTCTATATTGGTTTTGACCCCACAGCGGACAGCCTTCATGTAGGACATTTTATGGCATTATGCTTAATGAAGCGGCTGCAGATGGCAGGCAACAAGCCCATTGCCCTAATTGGCGGCGGTACTGGAATGATTGGAGATCCTTCCGGCAGAACAGATATGCGCCAGATGATGACACCAGAAACCATCCAGCACAACTGTGATTGTTTTAAAGCACAAATGAGCAAATTTATTGATTTTTCAGATGGAAAAGCATTGATGGTCAACAATGCGGACTGGTTGATGGATCTGAATTACATTGAACTTCTGCGCGAGGTTGGCGCACATTTCTCTGTCAACCGTATGCTCACCGCTGAATGCTACAAACAGCGCATGGAGAAAGGCTTAAGTTTCCTGGAATTTAACTATATGATTATGCAGAGTTATGATTTCTATGCCCTGTTTCAGAACTATGGCTGTAATATGCAGTTTGGCGGAGATGACCAGTGGAGCAATATGTTGGGTGGCACAGAATTAATTCGACGCAAACTGGGCAAGGATGCCTATGCCATGACAATCACTCTGCTTTTAAACTCTGAAGGTAAGAAAATGGGCAAGACCCAATCTGGCGCAGTATGGCTTGACCCCAACAAAACCTCTCCCTTTGATTTCTATCAATATTGGCGAAATGTGGCAGATGCAGACGTATTAAAATGTATTCGTATGCTCACGTTCCTTCCCCTAGAAGAAATCGACAAGATGGATTCCTGGGAGGGTGCGCAGCTCAATACGGCCAAAGAAATCCTAGCATTTGAATTGACTAAGCTGGTACATGGCGAAGAAGAAGCACAGAAAGCACAAGCATCTGCAAAAGCTCTGTTTTCAAGTGGAAATGCCGCTGATATGCCCTCTGTCACTTTGACAGAAGAAGATTTTACAGACGGCTCTATTGATATACTGGCGCTTTTGGTAAAATCAGGACTTACCCCCTCCCGCTCCGAAGCTCGCCGTGCGGTAGAGCAAGGCGGTGTTTCTGTGGATGGAGAGAAAGTTAGTGATACAAAAACCACCTATCAAACTGATGATTTTTCAGAGGGAATGATATTGAAAAAAGGAAAGAAAAATTTCCGAAAAATTTTAAAATAGCAGACAGTCAGGATTCCCATAAACCTGTTTGTGAATCACTGACATAGATTGATGTCACAACTCCATGTAAACAATATGCGCGTTTGTAAGAAAATTTTCTTGCCAAGTGAGATTTCAGAAAAATCATGTCTGATACAATCTCCTCCCTGCGTCTCAATCCCAATGCAGATAAGCACGAGCAAAACGCTTCTGACTGCCGACACAGAGATCGGCAGTCCCCATACAGCCACGGGCAGCTTAAAATCGGATGCAGGGAGAACATATTGCAAAGCCCCGCCGCTTTTTTACCAATTCTGCCATTCTGGTACAGACAATCAACAGAATCCACCACATACACTTGCTCCATCTTCCTGGCCGCTTCTCTGATCAATACAGATGTGTATCGTTCTGATCTGATGTCAATTGTGATTTTTTTGGTTTCTCATCTGCTCCACCCATTAGCCTTGTTGTGCTGACATTGAAAATTCTTGCATCAATTCCCGCAGCTCCTCCTCAGTCTCCAGAAAAGCATCCAATAGTTCTGGCTGAAAACTGGTACCACGTTCTTCTTTTAAGATAGCAAATGCTTTCTCCAAGCTCATTCCCTTCTTATACTGCCGCTCAGATACCAAAGCGTCAAATACATCGGCAATGGCCAATATTCTTGCCGCCAACGGAATTGCCTCTCCCTTAAGCCCCTTGGGATAGCCTCCGCCTGCCCATTTCTCATGATGAAAAGAAGCCATATCACAGGCAATCTCTACAAATTCCTGTTCTGCAATGGTACTCATATTTTCACGTATCAGCCGGCCGCCCTCCTCCGCATGCAGCTGAATCAATTGATATTCTACTTTCGTCAAGGCTCCTGGTTTCTGTAAAATTGTATCTGAAACAGCTATTTTCCCAATATCATGCAAAGGTGATGCCTTCTGCAGATAATCTACATAAGAAGGAGTAAGTTGGTTGGCATAGAGCCCTTTTTCCTGCATTTTTTTCACTAGCAGATTTACATAAGCACTGGTTCGTTTTACATGCTCACCGGTCGTACCATCCCGACTCTCAATCAGATTCGCCATTGAAAAAATAATATCCTGCTGTAATTGAGTAATCCGTTGTAACTGTTGTTCCACCATCTGTTCCAGATTTTTCTTATAATCTTCTAGTTCCAATGTACGGCGGATGCGCTGCATCATAATTGCAGGTACAAATGGTTTTCCAATATAATCAACAGCACCCATCTTAAAACAAGTCTCTTCGGTCTTATCTGTGCGGTCTGCGGTCAGAAAAATTACTGGGATTTTGCGCCATTGATTATGCTCCTGTAATCTGCGCATAACCTCCAAGCCATCCATTTTAGGCATCTGTATATCCAACAGTACCAAATCTGGTATATTACGTTCCAGATAATGAAGGGCAAGTTCTCCAGAATTTACCGCGGCAACACGATAATCCTCTGACAGTAACTTCTGCGCTACCATCAGATTTAATCTGTCATCATCCACCACCAGTATTACCTTTTTCACTGCTCTACCTCCTGTTTTTCCAGCCATGTTTGAAGGCAGCTCTCTGCATTATCATAATCAAAATCATGTACAGCACTGCGTACCTGTTCTAGTATTTGCTCTTGTTTCACCGCCAGAAGCTTATCAATCAATTCCAATGCCTCGCTCATCTCATAACCTCGAATGTGTTCCAATAAAATCTGACATTCCTCAAAAAATGCCTGCTGGTCAAATGGCTTCTGGCTGCTCTCAATATTCTCTGTCTCCAGCCTATCTGCATTATCATTCTCTGCTATAGGTTCTTCTGATCTGATTGATTCAGTCTCAATTTCTAATTCTTTTGGTTCATTTATGCTATGACTCTTGGGTTCCTGCGGCTTTGTTCCAATTTCAAGTATCTCTGCTGCTTCTGCCAAAGCCCCTATGTAATCCTGATAAAATTTTTCCCATTGTTCTTTCAGGTCAAAGAATCGATTTTCTTTGGCCGCAAATTCTTGTTCTTTCGCCTGTTTGGAGACGGATGCAGCGCCAATTGTCAGAGAAGTACTCTTAATCGCATGTGCAATAATCGCATAATTTTCCCATTGTTCCTGCTGATAAAGTTCCTTAAGCTCCCTCAAATACTGCTGTCCCTGCTCATAATATGCCAAAAGAATTTCCCGATACATCTCTTTATCATTTCCACAATAGGGCAGCCCTGCATCCTGATCAATAAATGATGGCTGTTTGGATATTTCTTCCAAACTCTGCTTTTCTTCTGTATTTTCTAATTCTTCCATTGTTTCCTCCTCAAAAAAGACTAGTTCCTCTGGAAGATATCTCTGCAGCATCTGCTCAAGCTTCTCCACCACAATTGGCTTACTGAGATAATCATCAAACCCTTCTTTCAAATATTCATTGCGGCTTCCGGCAACAGCATTTGCCGTCAACGCCACTACCTTAGTAGTTACATTTGGATTATCTTTCTCAGCCCGCAGCATATGAAATGTCTCAATCCCGTCTGGCTCTGGCATCATATGATCCATAAAAATAAGATCATATTTCTTACGCCTGGTATAGTGAAGACATTCTTTTCCTCCAGTTACTGTATCAAGTTCAATCCCTGTGCGCTTCAAAAGTCCCCGTACCACAGCAAGATTCATCTCATTGTCATCTACTGATAATACACAGGCTCCTGGTGCCTTAAGAATCATTCTTGGCTTGCTGCACTCTTGAAGCTCACGCTCATAGGCGTGCTGCAGATCTCCGATTGGCTCTGGGTCTTCTATCACCTGTGGGATTCTTACCGTAAACAGCGTACCTGTACCATAGACACTATGTACTCTGATATCCCCCTGCATCTGTTCGACAAAACGTTTGGTAATATTTAATCCCAAGCCAGAACCTTGTATTGTGCAATTGCGGTCTTCTTCTAACTTGGTAAAACTGTCATACAGCCTTCCAAGATCCTCTTTTTGTATTCCAATCCCAGTATCTGCAACAGAAAAACTGAGGCAAAATGCTCCATCGTCATTCCATTCCCCCTGTGCACTAAAAGTAATGCTTCCTTTTTCTGTAAATTTAATACTGTTAGAAAACAAGTGCTGAAGTACTTTGCGGATCCGCACTTCATCCCCCACTAAAATCGAAGGAAGATTTTCATCCACATTCAATCTCACAGCAAGTTGTTTTTTCTCGGCTCTTGCCTTCAGTACATGGATGGTATCATTCAGCAAAGAAGACAAATAATAGGGATTACATGTCAATTCCAAGCTTCCCGATTCCATCTTGGAAAAATCCAGTACATCATTGACCAAACTGAGCAATGTCTTACTAGCATTATTGATATTTTGGGCATAGTTCGCAATGGCCTCATCCTTGTTTTCACGCAGAATCATCTCATTCATACCTATTACAGTATTGATTGGTGTACGAATCTCATGAGACATATTGGCAAGAAATTTACCCTTGGACTCATTGGCAAGCACAGCCCGCTGTTTCTCACGCTCCAGGGAAAAAAGTTTACGCACATTCTCAATTACTGACAAGATTAGAAGTGCAATCAGCCCCAAACAGATTAAGATTCCATTGCCACTCCCGACCCTCTGCCATGTCAGCCAAAATTCCCCTATGGCTGTCGCAAACATCCATAATATCCCCACTGCCGCTAGACGATATCCCTTAATTCTATTGTGCTTACAGTCAAGCCCCATTGTCAGCAGCATATACAGAAAAGATAGTGCCATCATCCCATACATAATGACTACAATATCCATAAAATCCATTTGATTTGATATTTGCAGCATTGTGCACCCTATAAAGTTGATTACAACTAACAACTCCAAACACACATATCCTTTCTGATAGCGTTGTCTTTGAATCCCATCCATGTAAGCCAAAAATGGAAATGGAATCAGCATGAGAGAAAAATACATGAGATTAGAGGCCACTGAAATATTGGGAAACAAGAACTGACGCATCTCACAAGCTGTCACCAGACATATGGAGATCCACAGGCTGCCCCATGCCAAATGTCTCAGTAGAATATCCTTATGATAAAATCGACGCAGCACCCAACTGCTGAAAATACAAAGCATACTTAAAACAATCAAAAATATTCCCAAGGCAAGGCTGATTCCATGCTGAGCCGCAAGGTAATTCAGAATCCCAATTCGGTCGCCTATGTATACTACACTCAGTCTGCCGGAATAAGGTGAATCCGTCACTGTGGTGATTCTTAAAACCTTACCTGCATCTTCCTTTGTCAGTTTTTGAAACAGATAGGCACTGGCACTGTTTCTGCCAAATAACCTTGATTTTCCTGCGGAATATCGTTGTCTTAACACCTGATCCACAAATATTTCCATATCCTGCCAGACACTCTGTGTACACAGCCAAGTATCTTCCCCAAGATTCTCTGGCAGCCTTGTCTCAATACTAACGCTCTCAAGTCTGGCAGCCTCACATGTGCCTGGAACCTTAACAACTGCACTACTGCCATCTGGCATAGTTCGCGTCCACTCAGATTCAAGCACTTGACATCTGCTCTGTACGCGAACCCCTTCACTTGGAAGCAGCCATTCTCCTAAAATAAAAAACAGAACTACCCCTACCGTTACTATCAAAAATATTCCTTGCAGTCCTGCTGCTATTTTCTTTCCATAACCCTTCACCATTCAGCCCCCATCTAATGCTGTCTGCATATTCTTTCCAGATACTTATGAATTGCTTCATTGCTTTGCAATTCTTCCAGCATCCATAATTATAGTTCAGCCACCAGCTAAATTATGGGAAACCATGCTGGCATGAAGAAACACATAATGTAACTGATGGGCAGAACTCCCATGAAACCTCAGTCAGAAGCTGCATTAGCAGCGAATAGTATGCTCTACAGGCGGCCTGTGGCTTATCTAAGGGACATGGACTGAACTATAATATATTTACATCTATTCTATTAGATCTGATACCAGATAATCTCATTTTCTTTCAAATTCAAAATAAAGCTTTCCCCATCACCTTTATAGACTGTGGTTTGCTGCGGCTCGTAGGTATTATTTACCACACAGAATTTCTCATTTGCAGGGTACGCATGTACTTCCACATTAAAGTTTGTACTAAACCATTTATGAAGTTCTTCTTCCCCATGTGTACTCCAAAGAATTGCACGATACAAAAGACGGCTGTTTTCAAAGCTGTAAGGAAGTCCACCCAGATAAACGGCTCGTCCTTCTCCAAAGGTATTGACTGCAAGCTGCACTTCCTTTTCCTTTTGTGCAAGAATTTGTGTTCCCTCAAGAGCATAGATATTTTTCTGGCTTTCTCCAAAATCAATTTCTCCTGTACAATCCTCTGTGATAAAATGTTTCTGTGTTTCCCAATTATACTTGTCATAGCCCAGGGTAAAGCCTCGCTCTTCTTCCACACCAAATACATTGGCAAGCTGGAAAAACCGTCCATTGGCCTGATGTGCACTTGGCTCCCCGACGCCAATCATTGCGCCGCCTTGATAGATGAACCGTTTAATGGCTGTGACAACAGTTTCTTCACACCACCATTGCCCGCCAGAATGTGCGGTATCAGCGCCGCCTACATTGATCAAAACATCAATATCTTTTAAGAGTTCCGGTCGTTCCTTAATATCAGCAAAGCTGATAAAATTCACCTCAAACGGCGCTCCAGACAATGCCTCAATCACCCCTGCATAGGAATAATTCTGTTTCTGATACAGAGCATGGTGTACCATATGGCAGCCCCAGGCACGCATTTTCCCCCAACAATTGAGAACTGCAACTTTTTTCACACAATATGGCACACAGCCCTTCACATTGTTGTATAACTCACGAAACTCTTCACAGACACTCTGCACATAATCCACAAATTCTGGGAAATCCAACGCCAATTTTAAATAACCACCATATCCAATACGGTCGATTGGCTTTCTTAAAATAGCACGCCGCGCTGTCACCCAGTTCACTTTTGCCTCCTTCACGGGATCCCCGCCCTCACAGAATGTATCTGGGAAGAAATAGGGAAGCAGACGTCCTTCTGTATAACTTACACCCTCAATGTCACTGATTAGCCGCAAGGTAGAACCATTTCCCACACTTCCCACCACAGCATCCAGGCCGATTGAGGCAAACTCTTCCAAAAATGGCTCGGTTCCAATCCAGTGATCTCCCAAGAACATCATGGCCTCTTTGCCACATTCATGCGTAATATCCACCATTTCCTTGGCAATTTTTGCCACCTCCCGACGCTGAAATGCCTGAAAATCTTGATATTCCTTAGATGGAATGCGATACTGTCCATTGTAATACCCCTGGTCAATGATATATTCCGGCCGGAATGGATAGCCCACTTCCCGCTCAAACTGCTCTAAAATATAAGGACTGACGGATGCCGAATAACCATACCAGTCCACATATTTTTCCCGTGCCAGCTCATCAAAGATCAAAGTAAATTGATGGAAAAACGTGGTAAAGCGAAGCACATTGACATAGGGATGTTCTTCAATAAATTTTCGCAGGCGTTTCATTGTATATTCATGTGTCTTAGGCTGGCGGACATCAAATGTAATTTGATGCTCAACATCTTTCCAATCGTTAGTGACAGCATTGTACATATGCACTGGATCCCAGATAATATAGGCCAGAAAACTTACTGTATAATCATGAAATGGCACTGTCTTAACAGATATTTCTCCAGTGTTTTCGTCATAGCTCCAGAAGTCTGTTGGAACCACCTCCCCAATTGTGCGGTCCATCACCTCCCACCAACGGGTAATATCATCTCTGCTGTTGGGCTTTAACATATCTGGATAAAGTCCCTTCATCAGAGGAATCTTGAGGTTGCCTGCCTCTGCCGTATAAAAAGGCGTCATCACATACATCTGCTGAATTTCTTCTGGATTGGCATTTGCCCAGTCATTATCCTTTCTAGTGGTATAATAAGTGGAATAAATCTTGGCATCCACCTCTTGCAGCTCTTGTGGAAAATCTGTCCCGTCACAGTCTCTGACAGCATCTGCACCCCATTGCTTCATCAGTTCTAAGGTCTGTGGAATCACATCCAAATCTGTGGGAATTGTCACCCTTCCTGTTTTATCGCTCATAAAAAAACCCTCCTTTTTCTTTCTGCTTTTAGCATACGAAAAAAGAAGAGTTTTTACAAGATAAACTATACTTTTTTATAAGAATTTTTCTCCACAGCCATAGTGTTCAACCACATAGTCGATATCTTTATCACCTCTGCCGCTCAAATTGACCAAAATCGACCCTTGTCCCATCTCTTTTGCCCTTCTCATCGCATAGGCTACTGCGTGGGAACTCTCAATCGCTGGAATAATACCCTCATAGCGAGACAGTTTAAAAAACGCCTCCATTGCTTCCTCATCTGACACAGTTTCATACTGTATTCTATCAAGATCATGCAAATAAGCGTGCTCTGGTCCCACTGACGGATAATCCAAACCACTGGCAATGGAATAGACTGGTGCGGGCTCACCCTTTTCATCCTTGAGCATAATACTCTCAAAGCCATGCATGACACCTGGTTCTCCATATTTCATGGAAGCGGCATGATCACCTAGTTTCTCGCCTCTGCCCAAAGGTTCCACACCGACAATCTCCACTGGATCATTTAAAAAGGGAATAAACATGCCGATGGAATTACTTCCGCCGCCCACACAGGCACACACTACATCTGGCTCAATTCCTGTCATCTCACGAAATTGTTCTCTTGCCTCATAACCGATCACCGTCTGGAAATCACGAACCATCAATGGAAATGGATGTGGTCCTAAGGCGGAACCAATACAATAAATGGAATCCTTATAATTTTTTGCATAGGATTCAAATGCAGAATCCACAGCTTCCTTCAAGGTCTTTAACCCTTTGCTGACCGGCACCACTTTGGCACCAAGAATTTTCATCCTCGTGACATTTGGTCCCTGTTTTGCAATGTCAACCTCTCCCATATGGATTTCACATTCCATGCCAAAATAAGCTGCTGCTGTGGCCAAGGCTACGCCATGCTGTCCGGCTCCTGTCTCTGCAATCAGGCGCTTCTTGCCCATAAATTTCGCCAAAAGTCCCTCCCCCATACAGTGATTGAGCTTATGTGCCCCTGTATGATTCAGATCCTCACGCTTTAAATAGATCTGGCAGTTTCCAATCTGTCTGGAGAGCCGCTCGCAGTGATATACCGGAGTCGGTCTGCCCTGGAACTCCTTGCGAATCCTGCGCAGCTCACTGATAAACTGAGAAGAATGACAGATGGTTTGATATGCCTCTGTGATCTCCTCAAATGCTGGTTTCAATTCATCTGGCAGATAAGCTCCGCCGTATTTTCCAAAATATCCCTCCTGATTGGGATGGTTCTTTAAATATGTCCTGTAATCCATTGTTTCACTCCTTTAACTTTTGATATTCGTATCTATTGTACTCGTTATTCAATGGATTGGCAATCCTAATAACAAATTCTCAACCCTTTTGGATAATGATTTTTCACTACACCATTCATGGCTTTCCCCCATCCAAGGGAAAGCCCATCCACACAGACCAATACCCAGCCCTTTTGTTCGTTGTCACATTCAATCGTTTCTCCATGCAGATATTTCAATGCTCTTCCATAAGCTTCATCCTGTTTGAAACCTGTCTGCTGCGGATGCAGTTCTACAACCTGTTTTGCCTGTTCTGGATGCAGATACAAGGCCAGCGCGTGGGAAGGCTCAAAACGATTTTTCTTACAGGTGCCAAGATGCAGTCCTGGACGTATTGTCTTAAAGCCTTGTAATTGTGGCATTGCTTCCGGCAGTAGATAGAGCTGATCGGAAAACAATATATAGTTTCCTGGAAGCTCTGCCTGCAAATCAATCTGCAGCGCACTGTTTTGAAATTCCTGAAACAACTGCAATGCCTGGTTAATTTTATTGTCCTCCTGATCATTTCTTTTTCTCTTCTGCTTGGCCTTTTTTGATATTGGCGCAGCAAATACTTCTTCCCCTGCCTTTACAAGCCGTGCTGCAAAATGACCTTCTCCCCGAAGCTTATGCGGCCAGAGACGATAAGTTTTGGCAATCGGATGATCGGATATGTTCTCAGGTATCAGCTCTTTAGGACTAATCCACTGCGGCTGCCCTGGACTAAAATATTGATCTGCAATGGCCACTCGTTCCAGAGAAAATTCAGGATGCTCCATCAAAAAGCTGGCGATAGAATTCTCATTTTCCAAGGGTGCAAAGGTACAGGTGGCATAGACCAGCACCCCGCCAGGCCGCAGCATCTTAGCGGCTTCACTTAAGATCTGCTGCTGGCGCTTTGCACAAAGCTCTACATTTTCTTGACTCCATTCCTGCACTGCCTTTTGATCCTTACGAAACATTCCTTCCCCAGAACAGGGAGCATCCACCAAAATACGGTCGAAAAATTCTGGAAACCCTTTGGCCAAATGCTCACAAGATTCATTCAATACCACAGTATTGGCAATGCCCATACGTTCTACATTCTGCGATAAAATTTTGGCTCTGCTTTGATAAAATTCATTGGAAACTAATAAGCCCTGCCCCTGCATTTTCCCTGCAATCTGTGTAGTCTTACCGCCTGGGGCTGCACACAGATCACAGATTTTCTCTCCTGGCCTTGCTCCCAGAAGTTCCACCGCAGACATAGCACTAGGTTCCTGAATATAATATGCACCCGCCTCATGCCAGGGATGCTTTCCTGGCTGTTCATTCGACGGATAATAATACCCCTCTTGACACCACGGAATGGCCGAAAGCTGCCAATTCTCAATTTCAGCCACTTTCCTCTGAAACTCCTCACTGCATGGAAATTTCAGAAGATTACAGCGCAGCCCATAGGTGCGCTGCTCCTTGAATGATTCAAAAAATTCTTTGGCCTCTTGTTCTAAAAGTTCCTGCATTCTTTGGCAAAAATGATCTGGCAACATTACAGAATTGTTGTATATCTCCTGTTCCACTCTGCTTTACCTCCGTTCCTTTAATTTTTGATTAAGACGCTGCGCCTCCCGTCTTTCCAACCAATATGAGATAACCATTACAGCGGCATATACAAAGGCGATCGCTGCCAGCATCCCGAGAAGCTGGCGCCAATTGCGGAATGAAAACCATTCTACAAAAACTCCAAAACAGAGCACCACCATATTGATATAGATAAAGTATAAAATATTGCGAAACAGCAAGGAATTGCGGGACACTTCCTTTTCTCCCTCTAAAGGCAACAGTATGCTTCCCAGCATACAGATTATGGACAGCACAAGAATATCCCATAAAATTTTAGGATAAAGCACAGTATTCCAGCCATAAAATACTGGTATATATATAGCTGTCACAAATAAAATCCCCACCACAATTTTGTTAAAAAGATCAAACATAAATTTAAGGCGTTTTAACATTCCTGCACCTTCTTTCTTATACACCCAGTTTTTCTTTTAAGGCTCCGATATACTGCCTGGAAATAATGACCTTCTCCTGATTTTCCAGCAAAGCCTCATAACGTCCGCCAAATGCCGGCGCTAGGCTTGTAATCTTATTTAAGTTTAGGATTATGGATTTGGAAGCACGAATAAAATCGCGCCCCGGAAGCTCTTCCATCAGCTCATAAAGTTTATTTTTTACTTGATAGACATCTAGTTTGCAATAAGCAAATACCCTCTGCTCTACCGATTCAAAATAGAACACTTCCTTAGGCTCAAGAAAAAACATTCTTCCATCCTTGTAGGCAGGAAGCTTTCTGCTGCCATGCTTAAAATAATTAATCAATTTTAACATATCATCATCCAAAAAATGACATTTGATAATAATTTCATCTTCCTCGTTTGGCTCTGTATCAAGTATTGTGACTTTCATTTGATAACTCCCATCCCATCGCGCAGATTTATCGGTCACTGATGTCTTTTCTTCTCTGCACAACTGCAATCGCTATAAATGCCATTATACCACACCCCACAAGAAATAGTACCTGAAATGCAGCGGTGGCTGTATTTTCTCCCATTTTGACCTGAATTCCCATATATTCCTGATATTCGGTAAGCACTTGTGACGGAAGATCCGCAAATGTCTGATTTAGCGCTGCTTCACAACAAACATTACGCATCAAAGAAGCTCCATGAAGAATTGGGATATATTTGAGCACCGTTGCAACTTTCTCTGGAAGAAAACCCATCGGCAGGTAAATGGCGCCCAAAAATCCCACCAAGGTACCAATTACTGTGCCAAACCCTGACCAGGCACTGCTGCTTTTGACAAATAGTGAAAATAGATACATAATCACTGCAAAAACACATACATTTAACAGAATAAGCAATAGAATCTGTACTAACGCTCCAATGTTTATCAGTTCTCCCCCTGTTGCTGTGATATAACAAAGCGCGGCTGCCAGAGTGAGCATACACAGAAAAACACCTATCAGCACTGCAGAAGCAACATAAGATAATGCAATCATTGTACGGCTCACAGGCGCAGAATACAAAGTTGCCAATTTTCCTTCTGTGACATCTGCGACCCGATTTCCAATCACTGTCATAGTGACAGTTACTGCATTGACAATCAGAATCCCTGCCAATGTCCAGTATTGTACCAATTCCTTGGCTTGTGCTGCGTCAACCGCTGCATCACGCTTTCCTCCATATTCTTTCAACAGTGTTATCACTTCCTCTTGATTCATATTTCCCAGAAATACGCCCATCAGCATTAGAACAATCAGCATTGCCAACAGAGAGAAAAAAACTGCCCCCCGATCTCTTAAAAATATCAAACAGTTGCGTTTTGTAAGATTGATAAATTTTTTCATTCCATGTTCCTCTTTTCTGTAACATTTAAAAACACATCGTCCATTGTTCCCTGAATTACTTCAAAGCCTTGTATCAACAATTGGAGCTCATAAAGCAGAGACAAAGCCTCCAAGGTATTGGCCAATTTCACCCGAATCACTTCATCATTTACTGTATATTCCTTATTCTGTCTTGCTAGATAATGCTCAATTTCTTTTTCTTTTCCAATATTTGGTATTAAGTATAATTTATCTTTGGCATAAGCTTCCTTTAAGGAAAATGGTGTCCCATATTCCACAAAATGGCCCTGAGCCATAATACCAATATGATCTGCCTTGGCCGCCTCTTCCATATAGTGAGTAGTCAAAAATACCGTCATGTTCATTTCCCTTTGCAATGTATAAACGGTCTCCCACACACTTTTCCTGGTTGCCGGATCCAGTCCAGTAGTTGGCTCATCCAAAAATAAAATTTCTGGCGTATGCATCAGCGCCCTGGCAATCTCGCATCTGCGTTTCTGCCCACCTGAAAGTTTTCCAAATGGACGTTTCAGTACTTCTGAAAGTCCCAAAATTTCTGTGACATGGGCAAGACTTTTTCTGAGCTTGCTGCTGTCTGTCTCATACAAACTTCCATGCATTAAAAGATTCTCGCGCACGGTCAACAGCCTATCGAGACAATTATTCTGATAAACCACCCCAATCTGTTTTTTAATTGTTTCATTTTCTTTGCCAAGTTCCATCCCATTGATCCATGCACTCCCCCCTGTGGGCTCCTGCAAAGTACAGAGCATATTGATTGTAGTGGATTTTCCCGCGCCATTGACCCCCAGAAATCCGAACAGCTCTCCCTTATTCACTTGGAAACTAATATCATCCACTGCTTTTGTCTCTTGGTAATATTTCTTTAGATGCTCTACTTTCACTGCTGCTTCCATGCAAATTTCCTCCTTCTGCCATTTAGTTGTCCACAGAGTAACTTCGTCAGTACTCCATGATCGTCATTTGCTGTTTTTCTAGGCATACTTTAACATACGAAAGAAATAATACAAGAGCTGTACTGGCGAACTGCTAATTTGAGATGGTAAGGTGCAAAAAATATGACATGAGTTTAGCTATTTGGGGTTTATTTATCATGAGAATGCCAAAAGCAAAGCTGTCGTACTAACAGAAATAATAATGTGACAGTCACAATAATTTGTTTTGCATTTTGGCACAAGCTATACTATACTATATAAGAACACATACAAACCAAATTATAATGTTAGGAAAAACATGGGAAAAATATTTTGCTTAATGGGAAAAAGTGCCTGTGGAAAAGATACACTCTACAAACGGATTATAGCTGACAGCACCCTTACATTGCAGACACTGATCCCCTACACAACGCGCCCTCCCCGTTCTGGTGAGAGAGACGGTGTGGAATATTATTTTTTATCAGAACAAGAACAACAACAATTGGAACAACAGGGAAAGATTATTGAGCTGCGTGCCTATCACACAGTGCAGGGAATCTGGAAATACTTTACTGTGAATGATCACCAGATTGACCTGGCGCGCAAGGATTATTTGATTATTGGTACATTGGAATCCTACTTGAAATTAAAGAACTATTTCGGTGCAAAATACCTGATCCCTTTATATATTGAACTGGAAAGTGAAGAGCGGATGCGAAGAGCAATATACCGTGAACAGATACAGAAAAAACCTGACTATGAGGAACTGTGCCGTAGATTCCTGGCAGATCTGGAAGATTTCTCACCACAGCATTTACAGGAAGCTGGAATTGACAAATCATTTATCAATGACAACCTTGAACGCTGCACTCAAGAACTGACTGCCTATATCGGACAACACACGACAGCCAGCGTCTTTGTTACCAGTGACAAACCACTGAATTTGCAATCCTAACAGACAGGATATTAGCCCTGGTGGTATTTGCCAAATATCCTCGCCAGCATAGCTGCTTGGTTCTTTACTCGCGGGATAAAATGCCAACATAAAAATCACAATTTTGCTTTACAACCGCTTAGAAACAACCGATAATGATTAATAACAGAAAGGCAGGTGATTTCATGGCACTAAAAGTAAATGAACTAATTCCCGCACAACCCACAGAGGTTTCCCAGCCCGTAGAAAAAACCGATGGCAGTTTTAAGTTTGCTCTGGCAAGTCATATTGAGGAAGCGCAGCTGCAAGAAAAACTCAACGGTCTGATGACCGATATCACTCGTCAGGGAGAAAAACTCGCAGAACACATGGATATTCGAGATATGAAAAAATATCGGGAACTGGTAAAAGATTTCTTAAATGAAGTGGTCAACCGCTCACATAAATTTTCCAGAGAAAATTTTCTGGACCGCAGAGGCCGTCATCGCGTCTATGGCATTGTAAAGCTTGTAGACAAAAATCTAGATGACCTTGCAAGCGAGCTAGTAAAAGATGAAAAAGATCATCTATCTATTTTAAGTAAAGTAGGCGAGATTCGAGGACTTCTCCTAGATATCTCAACTTAATCATAACGACACTGCACAAGATAACCTTCGGATCTGCATCCGTGTATTGTTAGCGGTATGCAAATAAGCATCAGAAATGAGGAATTTTTATGGCTGGCTTTTCAAATATTATTGGACACAAACAGATCAAAGAACATTTACAGAACGCAATTTCCATGAATAAGGTATCTCATGCCTACATATTTAGTGGCGCAGATCAATCTGGAAAAATGGCATTGGCTAAAAGTTTTGCGATGGCACTACAATGCGAGCAACATGGTACAGAAGGGTGTATGGAATGCCATTCCTGTAAGCAGGCGCTCTCTGATAATCAGCCGGATATCATCTATTTGCAGCATGAAAAGCCAAATACCATCTCAGTAGATGATATCCGAAGGCAAATTAACACTGATATCAGCATAAAACCCTATGCCTCCCCTTATAAAATCTATATCATTGATGAGGCAGAAAAGATGAACCCACAAGCACAGAATGCACTTCTAAAAACCATAGAAGAACCGCCAGCCTATGCAGTAATCATGCTTTTGACTACCAATGCGGATGCATTTCTGCCGACTATTCTTTCCCGATGCATTACCTTGCATTTAAAGGCTGTCTCAAATGATGAAATCCGTGCCTTTCTGATGGAGCGCTACCAGCTCCCAGATTACAAAGCGGCAGTCTGTACTGCTTTTGCCCAAGGAAATGTAGGTAAAGCAATTCAGCTTGCCAGCTCTGAGAATTTTAATGAGATAAAAAATTCAGCGCTGCAGCTTTTAAAGCGAATCAAAGAGATTGAACTGTATGAATTGATGGAGTCCATCAAACAGATCCGTGAATATAAATTAGAAATCAACGACTATTTCGATATTATGCTGATCTGGTATCGGGATGTCTTATTATACAAAGCGACTTCTGATGTAAACAGCCTGATCTTTAAAGATGAGGTTTACGACATAAAAAAGCAGGCCAGCAAAAGTTCCTATGAAGGACTTGAAACCATTATCAAGGCCTTGGACAAGGCAAAGCGCCGTCTTAATGCCAATGTGAATTTTGATCTGGTAATGGAATTGCTGCTGCTGACCATAAAGGAGAACTAGATTATGATTAAAGTAGTTGGAGTCAGATTCCGCAAAGCAGGAAAAATCTATTACTTTGACCCCATGCAATTTGAAATCACGCTCGGCAGTCATGTCATTGTTGAGACAGCCAGAGGCATTGAATTTGGCACCGTGATGATTGCCACCAGAGAACTACCAGAAGATAAAGTGATACAACCGCTAAAACCTGTAATTCGCATTGCTACACCAGAGGATGAACAGACCGAAGCCAAAAATCGTGAGAAAGAACAGGAAGCTTTTCAGATTTGTGTGGAAAAAATTCAGAAACACAATATGGAAATGAAACTTGTGGATGCTGAATACACATTTGACAACAACAAGCTGCTGTTTTATTTTACGGCCGACGGCCGCATTGATTTCAGAGAGCTTGTCAAAGATTTGGCCTCTGTATTTCGTACTCGTATCGAGCTGCGGCAAATCGGCGTCCGTGATGAGACAAAAATATTGGGCGGAATTGGAATTTGCGGCAGACCATTATGTTGCCATACCTTTTTATCTGAATTTGCACCAGTATCTATTAAAATGGCAAAAGAACAAAATCTTTCTCTAAATCCCTCCAAGATTTCTGGTGTCTGTGGGAGGTTGATGTGCTGCCTAAAAAATGAAGAAGAAACTTATGAATATTTAAACAGCCATCTGCCCAATGTAGGTGATTATGTAACTACAAGTGACCGCTTAAAAGGCGAAGTTCACAGTGTCAGTGTCCTGCGTCAGATGGTGAAAGTTATTGTAGAAGTAGACGACGAGAAGGAAATCCGTGAATATAAGGTAGATCAGCTTCGTTTTAAGCCCAAGCGCAGAAAAGAACATATGAAACTCTCACCAGAAGAAATGAAAGAATTATCTGCTCTTGAAGATAAAGGAAGATCAAAAATTGATGATACCCATTAAATTTGGAGATATGATATGTCTGTAGAATTATTAGAAAATGAACGGTTGGACGAGCTGCACCGCAATGGATATTATATCATCCAGAATCCAAAGAAGTTTTGTTTTGGCATGGATGCCGTCCTGCTTTCTGGTTTTGCCAGGGTTAAAAAGCAGGAGACAGCTCTTGACCTTGGTACTGGAACTGGGATTATTCCCATTTTGCTTGAAGCCAAGACCCAGGGAGCACATTTTACAGGACTGGAAATCCAGCCTGAAAGTGCAGACATGGCAAGACGCAGCGTTGCATATAACCATCTTGAAGATAAAATTAACATTGAAATTGGTGATATCAAGGATGCCTCCAGACAATTTGGGGCATCTTCTTTTCATGTAGTGACTGCCAATCCCCCATATATGACAGGACAACATGGTCTAACCAATCCCAATGAAGCCAAGGCTATTGCCCGTCATGAGATCCTCTGCTGTCTGGAAGATGTAATCAGAGAAAGTGCAAGAATTTTGAAACCACAGGGACATTTTTTTATGGTACACCGCCCTTTTCGACTTGCTGAAATTATGGTTCTCATGCATCAATATGGTCTGGAACCAAAAAGAATGCAGCTTGTATATCCCTTTATAGACAAAGAACCTAACATGGTATTACTCGAAGGGCTGCGCGGTGGCAATCCTCGGATTACGGTAGAAAAGCCTTTGATTGTCTATCGCGAACCTGGAATATACACAGATGAAATCTATGATATTTATGGGTATTAACTTTTTGTTCAATTCTTAATTAACAGTTATTACTCTCATATATCTATGTAATTTCTAGTGCCCTGACCATATTTATCCGGTAAAATTCTATAAGAATATTTGTTCTTCTGCAAGACAGATTTTCAACCGTATAGCAGTGGCTGCAGTTAGAAAGTCCAACATAACAGATGAAAATTTGTTTTTCGGAGTTTCGCCAGATATAAACGTGTCATCACACCAATCAGAAAGGAAACTTTATGCAAGGAAAATTATATTTATGTGCCACTCCCATCGGAAATCTGGAAGACATTACGCTGCGAGTACTGCGCACACTGAGAGAAGTAGACTTGATTGCAGCAGAAGACACACGCAATTCCATTAAGCTCTTAAATCATTTTGAAATTAAGACACCAATGACCAGCTATCATGAATATAATAAGATTGATAAGGCTTATCAACTGGTAGAAAAAATCCGATCTGGACAGAATATTGCCCTGATTACCGATGCTGGAACCCCAGGCATTTCTGATCCTGGAGAAGATTTGGTTAGAATCTGCCATCAATCTGGTATTGAGATCACTTCCCTTCCAGGAGCATGCGCCTGTATTACTGCCCTAACTCTGTCTGGACTTGCCAGCAGACGTTTTGCATTTGAAGCCTTTCTTCCCAGAGATAAAAAAGAACGGTCCGCTATCCTTGATTCCCTTAAATTAGAAACCCGTACCATTATTCTCTATGAAGCACCTCATCACCTGCTTAAAACGCTGCAAGAGTTATATAATGTTTTAGAGGACCGCCCGATCACCCTCTGTCGAGAACTGACTAAGAAATATGAAACCGTTTTTACCTCTACTTTATCGGAAGCTCTCAGTTTTTATCAGCAGCAAGCTCCTAAAGGAGAATTTGTTCTGGTAATACAGGGAAAAAGTATGAAAGAACTTCAACAAGAACAACATAAGAATTGGGAGAGCATTCCACTAGAAGAACATATGGCACAATATGAAAATCAGGGAATCGCTCGAAAAGAAGCCATGAAACTAGTTGCAAAAGATCGAGGAATCAGTAAACGAGAAGTATATGCAAAACTGTTGAGCGAGTGAATTGTTTTGAATTTATACATTTTCGATTTCTAGGTGCGAAAAATCCCTGCCACAAAATTTGGGTACTATCATGATAAATAAATCAAATTGTAAAATCCGCAATTCAAGCGAAATACCATATTGACAATTTCAACGCTATCTGCCATAATACAACAAGAGTTTATAAAATATTTATAATCTTTAAATTATTTTCATAAAGTTAGGAGAGTGGAGAGAATGGAAACAAACAACGATAATGGCGGATTTTTATGGGGATTGTTAGGATGCTGTATTCCAGTTGTTGGCTTGATCTTATTCTTAGTATGGAAAGATCAGAAACCTAGAACTGCAAAAGCAGCAGGAATTGGTGCTCTGGTAAGCGTAATTATTTCGGTTGTATTCTATGTAATTTATTTTGTAATCCTTGGGGCAGCAGGACTGGCACTTGGAGCATTCTAAGTTCGGAAAATTTCTAAGAATTTTTTTTGGTTGCCATGCCAGACCGGATCGTTCTTTTTATTTTCGAGGAAAACAATTTCCAATCTGTGCACGGTGTACCGGAGAACTGGTGGGCATAATTGTAGGGATTCCAATTGCGATATTCTGGGGCTGTCCCCGATTTTGGATTGTTCTGCTAATGATGTTTCCACTTGTTTTTGACGGTTTTTTACAGAGACTGACTTCCTATGAGAGCGGCAATATCCGCAGACTTCTCACAGGAATCTTGTTTGGAATCGCATTTATCTTTGCATTTATCTACTTCCGCAGATTTTGTATTTGGATCGCTGGTTTTATTTTAAAACTATTTGGCACAGATCCTGCGAGTGTAAATCAGATGATGCGAGCTTTAGGCGGATAACACCAAGATGCACTGGCATTTTAGTAATAAAGTGTATTTCTTTTGAATATCTGTAAGTCTTTGTGACACTACATACTAGATCAAATAAGAGAAGATTCCTGTTTTCTAACAGGAATCCTCTCTTATTTTTATAGATTTTATAAATACTTTTTTGATATACAGATAAAATCCTTTCTTATCGAAAACTTCTTTTTATCATTTTCATATAGCACTCTTTTTTATATTTATCTTATCATATAAGTACTTATTTCCTTTCTATTCCTGCCAATACTTGGGTAAATATTTTTTCAGCAATTCAAAAGGCGCTGGACCCATTTTCATCAATGCACTATGAAACTTAAAATTACTATATTGATCACCATATTTTTGGATCGCATATTGTCTGAGATTTAAAAATTCTAGATAACCTATGTAATATTTTAGATAGTGTGCTGGCTCCTCGACAATCAATTGATAGATTTCCTTGATCACTTGTTTATCTGTAATCTGATAAGATGCAAAGAAATCAATCGTATCCCGCAAAGTCCAACCATCGTTATGGATTCCCATATCTGCTGTGGCATAAAGACTTAACAGTGCAGCTTGATTTTTTTGCAGGTATGCGGCTACCTTAGGATCTACATCAGCATAGTAAAAAGACTGCATTTCCACATAAGTCGCCCATCCTTCCGCATATCCACTGCTTCCAAACAAGCTGCGGATGGAACTAAGACCACTGCTTCGCTCCATCACATTTTGATAGAGATGACCTGGAAATCCTTCATGAGCTAAAGTAGTATAAAGCTTAAGTTTGTTATCTCCCTTAGACTGATTGATATAAATACAGTTTTGTGAAATATCATCAATTGGGGGGGTCAGGTAAAATGCAGGCGCTGTATACTCTTCTAATGATGGATGTACTGATTTAATAGTGAAGTTCACCTCAGGTGGAGTTGGAAAATCTTGCTGCATTTTTTGTTGTAAATCCTTTAAGATTAACTCAGGATCTTCCGTTGGAAGCTGATAATTATTACATTTTTTACCCACATCAGGATATTTTAGCGCCAACTGTGACAGTTCCTCTAAATTTTCTTTCCGATTCTGTTCCGTCTGTTTCTGCATCTCCTCCACAGAGAGTGCTGAACCTGTGACATCCGCTACCAAATAACGATAATACTCTTTCCCATCAGGAAGACCACACAGCCCTCCACTATTCTTTCCAGTTCCTTTTAACTTAGACAATTCCTCCGCCAACATTTGATAAGCAGGTATAAACTGTTCCAATACAAGCTGACGGTTTTGTACTTTATATGCTTCTGCCTGTTCTGCTGTTAGAAAGCCAGCCGCTTCCTGGATTCTACTGTCAAAGGTGGATAACAGATAGTTGCTTTCTGGGTTCTCTGTAAAATTCTGACACTGCTTTATGATATCATCCACTGCAAAATCAGCCATAAACAAACCTTGCTCTGATTTCTTGCGCTCCACCTCCATAATCTGCTGAAAGAAATCAGGTGTACAAGAGATTAGACCCAAATAATCTCTGATATCCTGTTCATCATAAAATGTATATTCTGCGAGAAGTACTGGCAGCTGAGATTGAAATCCTGTACTGGGGCGTAAAATCTCACTATAAAGTCCGTATTTTGCTGCTGGCAATTCCTTTTCAATATAATCCATCATAATATCATAGGTCAATTGCTGAGAAACTGTCAGTTCCTTTTTCTGAAATTCCTTAAGCTTCTTTTTCCAATTTTCTAAAAGCACTGCTGATTCCCCACTGGATTCGTTGGAGACAGTGCCAAATGTAACTGGATATTCTGAGATCCCATAATTTTCAGGATGCGCCAGACAATAATGCATATTGAGAGTACTTGCTGACACCTCTGACCGAAAAAGCTGATCTGTATATTCTGAAAATGCCTGCTGTGTCTCTTGATTTCCGAAATCCTTAGCACATCCAGCCTCAAAACACAAAAGAATTGACAATAAGATTGGAAACCATTTTAAATATCGTTTTTTCATACGCAGACGCTCACTTATATGGTATTTTTCTCTATACTTATGTAAAAATTTCCGTACTTAGACCAGCAGTTTTGGAACTAGCAACAGCTATCTTTCCAAAAATTCTGCTAAATAGACATAAGGCTATTTTAAAAGGGATAGGAATTTTTTTTTAGATATGATAAAATAATAGAAATGACTGCAGCCTCCAGGAGTCTGCAGTCATAACTCATATACTAACTTATTTATAAATCATAAAGGAGGGATTATTATGGGAATTATTGACAATATTAATTTAGAAGAACTGGATTTTGTAGATATGGAAATAGAAGAAATCCAAAAACTGGCGGAAGAACTACTTGCAGAACGAAAATATTCCCTGCTAAGGCAAATGCTAAGTAATTTGAATGCTGCCGATATCGCTCTTTTATTTGATGAAATTGACAAAAAAGAGATTCCTCTTCTCTATCGCCTGCTGCCCAAAGAAGAGGCCGCTGAAACCTTTTCATATCTGAGCCGAGATATGCAAAAAACCTTAATCAATACTCTGACTGACCGTGAACTGCGCGCTGTTATGGATGATATTTTTCTGGATGATACCGTAGATATGATTGAAGAGATGCCTGCAAATGTGGTGGCTCGTATTCTGCGCAACACCGATGAACATACTAGAAAAATGATTAACCAGATATTAAATTATCCAAAAGATAGCGCTGGAAGTCTGATGACGATTGAGTATGTCAATATCAAAAAAGAAATGACTGTTGGAACAGCAATCAGCCGTATTCGGCATACGGCTGTAAACAAAGAAACTGTATACACATGTTATGTAACAGAGAACCGTAAACTGATTGGTATGGTATCAGTCAAAGATCTGTTAATGGCAGAAGATTCTATGCAGATTGAAGACATCATGGAGACCAATGTGATCTATGTAGATACTCATGAGGATAAAGAAGAGGTTGCAAAAGTTTTTAATAAATATGATTTCCTAGCTATTCCTGTTGTTGACCGTGAGGAACGTCTGGTCGGAATTGTTACCTTTGATGATGCTATGGATGTAATGCAAGAGGAAAATACCGAAGATATCACCAAAATGGCTGCTATGACACCTACAGATGACAGCTATTTCAATACATCCGTGTTTTCTCATGCCAAGAGCAGAATTGGCTGGCTGTTGTTCTTGATGCTTTCTGCTACCGTCAGCGGTTCAATCATAAACCACTATCAGGAATCCTTTCAATTATATCCGCTTCTGGTATCTTTTATTCCTATGCTTACCGGAACTGGGGGAAACTGTGGTTCGCAGAGTTCTACCTTAATGATTCGAGGGTTGTCTTTGGATGAGATTAAATTCAAAGATATTTTTCGGGTTATCTTTAAGGAGTTTCGGGTTGCCCTGCTTGTCAGTGTTGTTCTGGCAATCGTAAATGGACTGCGCATCTATATCCAATATGGAGATTTGCAGATGGCTGCCATCATCGGCCTGTCCTTAATTGTAGTGATCATAATTTCTAAATTTATTGGTTGTACGCTGCCTTTAATTGCGGAACATATCCATCTAGATCCAGCACTAATGGCCGCTCCCTTAATTTCTACGATTGTCGATATCTGCTCCACACTTTTGTATTTTAAAATTGCTACAATAGTGTTGCATATATAATTTAAAAACAGAACAGCTCTGTTTCATTTAGGGAAAGGGGAAACTACAATGCACAAAATTAATAAGGGTATAACATTATTAAACACTTTCGTGATTATTTCATCGTTAATCGTCACCATTTGTGGAGTATGTTCATTTCATAATGAACACTCTTATGAAATTATGAATCAATATGGACAATGTATTCGGATTTGGGGAGCCGAAATATATGCACATGATTCTTATTTTAAAGCACCTATTTTTATTGGGAGTGATTTTACCGTTTTGGTGGTTGTTATCCCATTGTTAATTATCTCGTTTCGGCGGCTAATAATTAACCCTTTATTGACAATTTTACAATGATGAGTTTACTACTTTATTATTCTGCAAGTTTAGCATTCGGTGTTACATACAATTGTTTACATTTAATATATATATTGCATTATTTGGTGTATGTTTTTATTGTGCAGCTCTTCTATTTGCAAAGTTGTATACGATCAGCGATAAACAGAACCTAGGACATCAATATCATTTATCTAAAGGATTAAACATTTATTTGATTTTATCTGGAATATGTCTATACGTTGCATGGCTCCCTGATATAGTAATTTCTCTTATAAATAAAACATCATTATCTCTTATTGAAGTATATACAACAGAAATCACTTATGTGCTTGATATGGGTATCATAAGTCCACTAATATTTTTAACTTTATATTTGCAATATATTTTGAATATAAATTAAAAAGATCTGTATAACATTAAATTAGAAATATAATTTGAAAAACTGCCAGCAGGTAACAACCTACTGGCAGTAAATTTACTTTTATAAAATTTTACCACTATTATTGTTTTTAATGATGTCTGCCACCGTGATGTCCACCGCCATGATGTCCATACCCTGAACTATAACTGCTGTAATACTCTGGACAATTAGACATATCCTGATAGCAAGCATCATTATGGTAATGCCCGCCAGAATAACCTGTTGTATCTGTGTACTGTACCGTCTCTGGCTGATAGCTTACATCCGGCGTGGGATCTGCCTGATAACTTGTATCATCCACTGTTGGTTCTGGATCAGGATAAACTGGATAAATACAGTCTGTATTATACACACAGACATTTCCAACTGGACAATTTCTGATTGCCACATCTACTGGAAAACTATCCTCAGCTACATTGACAACAGTTCTCACGATACCAGTACTGTTATGGTGTACACCACTGTAATTAACTGTGCAATCTTGTGCATGATGACTGCTTGAAGCTGCTGATACTGTCACTCCGCCCACCACAAGAATTGACAACATACAAACAATCGCTACAATTTTTTTCTTCATTTTCAACCTCCTTTGTTAGTGTAAACAATATATTCCCATATATGTCTCGGTATTATGCTAGCCTCACTGTAACATATTTAGTGATAATTTCCTAGCCCTTTTTGGCATATTCTTTAAAAAACACGCATAAATTACGCAATGCCTTCACCAATACCTCTGTCTGCTCCTCGTTCATACCATCTAGTGTCGCTTTTATCATCTCCTCATGAAATTTTTCATGATGATCATAGGCACGCTTTCCCTTTCTTGACAGAGATATTAGCACCACCCTGCGGTCCTCCTCACTGCGCACCCGATTGACATAACCTTTTTTGACCAGATTATTGATTGCAATTGTCAATGTTCCTACTGTCACTGATAATGCTTTGGCCACAGTAGACATATTTTTGGAATCCTTCTTGCCGATCGCCTCTATAATATGCATATCATTATTAGAAATATCCTTAAACTCCTCGGTAATAATCGCTTTTTCTTCTATTTCCATAATATCATTAAACAGTTTTACTAAAACTTCATTGATGGTATCAAAATTATCCACAAGAATACCTCCTGACTGAACTTTTTTCCACAGAATTTTTGTAACTATTCAGAACCCCTAAAAATAAATATTCAGACCTTTCAACTATATTTAAAAAGGATAGAACATTTATTTCTATGTGGATGATCATCCCAAAAGCCTCAAACAGAAATCTCGCCAGAGGCGCACAACAGCTTAGCTGACAGATATGTGGGGTAGTTCTGAATAGCTGCCATCTTTTTAAGTATAACACAAAATACAAAAAAATCGTCACACTTTTTTAAAGTTTGCATATGATAGAACAACTGATCTTTTGGAGTAGTGATACTATGCTGAATTACTTATGGGGTTTTATGATTGTAATTGGTATCATTTATGCGGCTCTGACTGGAAACCTTCCTGCTGTCACCAATGCAGCCCTGGATTCTGCCAAAGAAGCTGTCACCCTATGTATCACCATGCTGGGTGTAATGTCTTTCTGGGTGGGCCTGATGCGTATTGCCGAAAATTGCGGCATTATCTGTGGCGCAGCACGAAAAATGAATCCTCTGTTGCGCTTTATGTTTCCCAAAATACCCAAAAACCATAAGGCAAATGAATATATTTCTGCAAATATCATTGCCAATATGTTCGGGCTGGGCTGGGCGGCCACTCCTGCTGGATTAAAAGCTATGGAAGCTATGGGCGAACTCAACCATAACAGCAAAATTGCCAGCAAGGAGATGTGTACCTTTCTGATTCTCAATGTCTCCTCTTTCCAGTTAATTCCGGTTAATATGATTGCCTACCGCAGTCAATATGGTTCCGCAAATCCTACCGCGATTTTAGGGCCAGCAATGATCGCCACCTTCTGCTCTACGCTGGCCGGCATCATATTTGCCAAAGTTATGGCCTGCCTGCCTGAAACAACAGCTAATACATATAATAAAAAAGGAGGGCGCCTATGAATCTCCTCCTTTTTTTATCTGACTCTATTATACCTATTTTAATTTTTTCTATTGTTGGCTATGGACTGCTCAATCATCATCCCATTTATGATGATTTTATCAAGGGCGCCAAAGATGGTTTTCAAACCGTGATCGGCATCATGCCGACATTGATTGGATTGATGGTCGGTGTTGGCATCATGAGGGCTTCTGGTTTCTTGGATCTTCTGTCCTCTGCCCTCGGATTCCTCACCGAGCCGCTGCATTTTCCAGCAGAACTCGTTCCCGTTTCCATTGTCAAAATGTTCTCCTCCTCTGCCGCTACTGGATTAGTGCTGGACATTTTCAAGGAATTTGGACCGGATTCTCTCTATGGCACGATCACCTCTATCATGATGAGCTGTACAGAAACCATCTTCTATACCATGAGTATCTACTTTATGACAGCAAAGGTACAAAAGACTCGTTATACCCTCACAGGAGCACTGTTTACCACGCTAGTTGGCACCATAGCCAGCGTAATCCTGGCACAACTTATGTAAAACACAAACAACTATTTACCATCTATCTTTTTTAAATACTGTTTTGTCTCAGCCACAACCACGCCATTTAAGGCGATAATGGCAATCAGGTTAGGAACTGCCATCAGGCCATTGAAAATATCTGCGATCGTCCATACTGCTGATACGGTCATAAACGGACCGATAAACACGCAGAGAATGTACAGCCAACGATAAGCCTTCAAAACTCCCTGATGGCCTCCTACCAGATATTCCAAACATCTTTCACTGTAATAATCCCAACCGAGAATGGTAGTAAATGCAAAACAGACCAAACATACCATAAGAATAAAGGAAGACACCGCTGGCTGAAAAGGAAGTCCAATCTGAAACGCCTTTGTAGTGACATCCACACCATCAAGGCCAATATTCCAGGTTCCGGTAATCACAATAGTAAGTCCTGTCATGGTGCAGATAATTACCGTGTCAATTACTGTTCCCAGCATAGATACCAGCCCCTGGGCTGCTGGCTCATCGGTCTGCACAGCCGCTGCCGCAATCGGAGCACTTCCCAATCCAGCCTCATTGGAAAAAATACCTCTGGCAACCCCCTTTTGCATAGCTACGATCATTGCTCCCATTACACCGCCTGCCGCTGCCTTTAAACCAAAAGCGCTCTGCACAATAGTCACAAATGCAGCCGGAATTTCTTTGACATGAAACACTAATATCAACAGCGCCGCGGTAATATAAGTAGCTGCCATAAATGGCACCAGCACTTCTGCCACACTTGAGATTCTCTTTAAGCCGCCAATTAGAACAAGAGCCACACAGACAGTGAGAATCATTCCTGCGATAACCACTGTCCAAGAATAATCTCTATGAAACAATTCTACTGTCCACTGATTGTCAGGGTCAAAAAAACTATTTACAGCACTGGTAATACCATTGATCTGTGTAAAAGTTCCGATTCCCAAAAGACCGACGCCGACGCCAAAAAATGCAAAAAGTTTACCCAGCCATTTCCAGCTTCTCCCCATTCCTTTTTCAATATAATAGAACGGTCCGCCAACAATATGTCCATCTTCCGCAACCACTCGATACTTAATCGCCAAAAGACATTCTGCATATTTCGTCACAGTACCAACAATTGCTGCAACCACCATCCAGAACAAAGCTCCTGGCCCACCTGCCACCAAAGCTGTGGCTACACCGACAATATTTCCTGTTCCTATTGTCGCTGATAATGCTGTACAAAGCGCCCCAAAACCGGATACCTCTCCATCCCCTCCAGTCTTTTCATTTGCAAGCAGATTACGCACTGCCAGAAAAAGCCTGCGTACTTGAAGCCCCCTTAGTCGGATTGTCAAGAAGATGCCCACCGCTAAGATAAATATAATCAATGGCAGCCCCCATACAAAATCATCCACTGTCTTTAAGATACTATTAATGTCCATCAATATCATAATCTTATCCTCCCAATTTAATCCAGATACCTCTCAAGCTGCGGCATCCAATCTCCCAAAAAAATTTCATCCCTCAATATACTCTCAAAAATTGGCGAAAAAAAAGTGCCCAAAAGTATAATAACCTGTTCCCACTGAGGATAATACTCTCTCTTACGCCTGCTCTGGCTTTTCCAACGTTTTTTCATATATCCATAATCTTTATAGGCTTTGATAGTATCTAAACGTTTCTCGAGAGAAGGAATGGGTTGTTCCGAGAGAAGATGCTGAAAACTCTCCCATATTTTTCTTCCCTGTAGTGATTCCTTACTGACAATCTCATAAATTTCTTTATACCAGGACAAATCCTTCACAAATTCCAGTCCATTTATGATCTCATAAAAGCCCAGTGCCACATATTCCTCAGACGGAAACTTAAAATAAGTGAAAGGTTCCTGATCTAATATGCCTGTCCCACTGATCTGACGCGGATAGACCTTATGTCCAGTATATGGAATCAAACAAATTTCCATAGGAATCCGATATGGTTTCTGTATAATCTCAGTAAAAAACTGTAAAATCCTTCCCTGACCTGCATCTATCCTGCTCCTCGGACGAATCTCAAATAATTCTTCTAATTCTTTGATGGTATCATCAATCACATCTTCTGGTACAATAAATTCCATCCGCTCGACCAACAGGTTATGATATTTCTCTTCTATCAGAAAATCATCATTCTTCAACAATAATTTTTCTCTCAGTGTGGAGTGTTGTATTTTTTTGAGAATGTCTTCTACACCCAAAATCGCTGCAATATAAATGGATGGCAATTCATCTGAATTTTTGTTACTATTCACCAATCTGCACCTCAATCCAATCCTATATTTTTAAATATCAAAGCCTAAGTCCAAAAATGCCATTGCATTCTTGCTGCCAGGAACGGTTCTGCAATGCTAACAAAAACAAATCCGCACCCCGATGAGATAAAAAACATGCTTTTATCAAATTTTATGCATTTTACTAAAATATCATTACATGTAACTATTGAGAACCTCATAAAAATAGATATTCTAACCTTTCAATTTTATTTCAAAAGGGCGCAATTTTTATGAGAGTGACAATTACCAAGCCACCGACAATAACCTCAGCAGAAGCGTTTGACTGTTTTACTGGCTTGTCTGTGCCATAGTTGTCCAATAGTTACTTATAGTTTAATTATAATCTTTTACTTTTAGAGCCACACTCCAATACGATTTTGTACTTTTTGGGTTACTCTGCGAATCTTAGCATATTCCGTCAACTTCTGTATATCTTTTTGAGACTCCCGAATATAATGATAGAGCATCTTCTGCAAAATCTCACGATCTAATTTTTCTTCAAATTTAAGACAATCACAGACCAGCCGTTCCTTTCCATAGACAAACATCTTTCCCTCTCCCAGTATAAGTTCCTCCGCCCCCAACATCAAAATTTCTGGTTCTGCATAATAAGGCTGTATGGGCGGATAATTAATCTTAAATCTGGATTTAGATGTATTTTTATCTACTGCAATCTGCCAACAGGCAGGTCTTGTGTCCAGATAACCCTGATAAAACAAAGCTGATTCCAAGCACAGCACTCCATCTGGAAAAAGTTCACTGACCATAGTTTCTTCAGATTTTATAGAAAAACCCATTCCATAATAACCACTCTTTACCCTCTCTAAAATCCCCTCTGAGACAAATTGGCGAATTTTGCGATAATCCATAGATAATTCATAGAGTTGAGAAGTCTTCATCAATCCGCCGTGAATTTCCATCTCTTGTTGAAGTTTTTTTACCAAAGCTTCCTTCTTTTCCTGGACTTTGCTCATATTTTTCCGCTCCTCATTCATTCAGGTGGTTCTTCTATTATATTCTTTTTGTATTTTTATGTCAAATCAAGTAACTTTATTAGAGAAAAATAAGTATTCTTTACAAAAAATTTATTTTGATGTAAACTTTAATCTACAGAAAATTTACCAGACCTATTCAAAAAGGAGAATAAAAATGGAAACACAAGAAAATAAAATGGGGGTAATGCCTGTTGGAAAATTACTGATCACCATGTCTCTGCCAATGATGATTTCCATGCTGGTACAAGCATTATATAATATCGTTGACAGTATTTTTGTGGCGCGTGTGGGAGAATATGCTGTCCGAGCTGTGTCACTGGCATTTCCGGCACAAACTTTGATGATCGCTGTTGCTGTAGGCACGGCAGTGGGAATCAATGCCCTGCTTTCCCGAACACTTGGACAGCAAGATTTTGAGAAAGCAAACGAAGTGGCTGCAAACGGTGTGTTTATATCCGCCGTCTGTTGTCTGCTTACTGCCCTGGCAGGCGCACTTGCAGCCAAGGCCTTTATCTACAGCCAGACAGATGTGGCACAGGTACGAAATTATGGAGTATCTTATCTGACAATTTGTACCGTTTTTTCTGTGGGCATTTTTATGCAGACTTGCTTTGAACGTCTGTTACAGTCCACTGGAAAGACATTCTACACCATGATCACTCAGGGCACAGGCGCGCTGGTCAATATTATTCTTGATCCTATCCTGATTTTCGGTCTTTTTGGCGCCCCAAGGCTGGAAGCTGCCGGAGCCGCCATTGCCACTGTCACCGGACAGATTATCGCTGCACTGCTGGCAATTTTATTTAATTTAAAATATAACGATGATGTCAGGCTGAAATTGCACGGATTTCGCCCTAATCTCCGGCTAATTGGACAAATCTATGCGGTTGGCGCGCCCTCGATTGTGGTACAGGCAATCGGTTCTGTTATGACCTATGGAATGAATTTGATTCTTTCTGCCTTTGGCATTGCCCAAACTGTATTTGGACTTTATTTTAAATTACAAAGTTTTATTTTTATGCCAATTTTCGGCCTTAACAACGGAATGGTTCCCATTATCGCCTACAATTACGGAGCTGGAAAACGGGAACGAGTGATTCAGACTACCAAGACCAGTATCTACTATGCTGTTGGAATTATGTTGGTTGGCCTGATTATTATGGAAACAATCCCAGCACAACTCTTAAGTATGTTTAACGCCACACCAGAACTGCTTTCAGTGGGTGTGCCAGCACTGCGCACTATCTGTCTAAGTTTCTTGTTTGCAGGCTACTGTATCGTAGTCGGCAGTGTATTTCAAGCGCTTGGAAATGGCGTCTACAGTATGATTGTCTCCATCGCCCGACAATTGATTGTCCTGCTGCCAGTGGCTTATCTTCTCTCACTAACAGGAAATGTCTCCAATATCTGGTGGGCGTTTCCCATCGCCGAGCTTATGTCAGTGGCAATGAGCAGTTACTTTTTGTGGCGCATTAACAGAAAAGTAATCAGCCATATTGGTAGACAATCCTCATAGCTAACGCAAGTGGATTTTACTACAAAGTTAGATAAAACTGGTAAATATTTTTTACAATTTTATCTCTTTAAATATAGAAAAGGACTGCCGCAATATTCAAGAAACAACATACCATAATTTCTTAACATTAAACCTGTATGTGTTTCCTTCTACTGCGACAGTCTCTTATTCTTTATCTTCTATGGCGTCTCCTCTTTACCTTAATCTCCTTAAAGCTTCGTTTCCGCTGTCTCCTGCTCTCAATCTTATAGCGAATCAGATAAAAATTATCTGCCAAATGATAAATCCCAAAACCAAGCCCCACAAGCAAGATCACTCCTAAGATAACAAGGACAATATATTTTACATCAATCCGAAATACTTTTTCCTCAGGGACTTCAGGCTCCTCCATTAATTTCTGGAATTTAAATTCAGATACCTTAGAGCCGGTGATCTCTATATTAGTGCCTCCTACTTTGCGGTCCGCATAGGTATATACAATCTTTCCAATAATATCATTCTTTTTTTTCGATTCTTTTATTTTTGGCACCGCATCCTCAAAGGCAGCGGCCATAGGAAGAACCACATAGCCCTCCTGATTCAATCCCACAAAAGACTCTTCGTTTTCAAAAATTTTACTCTCCGCTGTATCTCGTCCATAATTTTTCTCATTCTCTGCCACATTCCACAACCGGAAATTTTCAAAACAATAATCAAATAAAGTTCTTGTATCTACATAATGGTTCGGGCTGTCCTCACGCATCACAACACAGATCAAGGTCATACCATCCTTCTCCGCAAATGTTGCCAACGTACTTCCTGCCACACTGGTATAACCTGTCTTGCCGCCAATGCAGTAATCATACAAATACTGCTCATCTCCCTTATAATTATTGCGCATTTTGTGATGATTGGAAAGATAAGTCTCTTCCTGATGTTTATTGGTAGGAGGAATCGTATAACGTCTGGTATTGACGATCATCCGAAAAACGTCATTTTTTAAGGCTTCTCTGGAAATCAATGCAATATCATAAGCGCATGTCCAATGATTTTCATCTGGCAGTCCATGTGGATTATTAAAATTAGTATCTTTACAGCCCAATTCTTTTGCCTTATCATTCATCATTTTGATAAAGTTGTCATAATTGCCCCCTGTATGTTCGGCAATGGCATATGCACACTCATTTGCAGACTCTAACATCAATCCATAGAGACATTCCCTCATTGTCATAACTTCACCTACATCACGGGAAATACCAGAACCTTCTGTCTTAAATACCGCATCCTTGGAAAATGTTACATCTTCCTCAAGATCGGAATTTTCCACGGCAAGCATACTTGTCATAATCTTTGTAATACTTGCTGGATAGTAATGTTCATGAGAATTTTTCTCATATAACACTGTACCAGTTGATGCTTCCATAACCACTGCTGATTCCCCTGCAATTTCAGGTCCCTCGGGCCAATACTCTTTCGCCTGAACCGGAAGGGTATACATTTGAAACAGACATATCATCCCCATCAGCAGACTGGCCAATCTTCTTCTCTTTTTCATGAAAATTTCTCCTTGTACCTTAATAATTTTATCGGGAGCTGTAAACGCTAAAATAATAACAATCTTTGTAACAAACTGTTATCCAAATTTTTACAAAAATATTACATTTTTCTATAGTATATCATATCCAAGTCTGCAAAGCAACTTTCCAGATATTCTTCTTTTGGTTATTATTTCCATTCGCATATTTATAAATATAGATAACAATACCTCTAGATCTTAGTGGTGGAATGTATTGCTGACATATGTTACTTATTTTTCAGTGGAAAACATGCAAAATACTATACATATTAAAATACATATGTTATTATCACCATATTGAGGTGATAACCTATGGAATTAATTCATGAAAGTGGATCAGTATATTCCATTCAATAGATGGATATTGTGAAGTCTTTGAAGCAGGAATGTCACGGCTTTAACCGTGAGCAACTCAAAAGATAGAATTAGTAGATTGATACTGACAACAAACTTCGGAGGTAGTTATGAGATTAAGAAATATTCCTGGTTCCCGTGAAGCCATCGCCCAAAATCGCTGGTGTATTCAGGAAACAGAACACATAAAAGGTCAATGGCACACCATTTTTGGCAATCAAAATCCAATTCATATTGAAATTGGTATGGGCAAAGGCAAATTTATAATGGCTCTTGCCAGACAAAATCCCCATATTAACTATATAGGTATTGAAAAATATTCTAGTGTATTGCTGCGGGCACTTCAGAAAATGGATGCAGAGCCCTTAGAAAATATTCGTTTTATTCGCATGGATGCTGAGAACATCTGTGAAATGTTTGACCATGAAGAGGTCGCTCAAATCTATCTGAATTTTTCAGATCCCTGGCCCAAGGACCGCCATGCTAAACGCAGACTTACCTCCCATCAGTTTTTTGAGCGATATCAGCAAATTTTGGCATCGAATGGTACTGTTGAATTTAAAACAGACAACACCGCCCTCTTTGATTTTTCTTTAGAGGAAGTGAAGGAAGCCGGCTGGAAATTAGACGCATTTACGCGCAATCTTCATCAAGATAACACCATGATGGAAGGAAATGTAATGACAGAGTATGAGGAAAGATTTTCAAAAATGGGAAATCCTATCTACAAGCTGATTGCATCTTTGCCCCAAAAATAGTACACTGATTCAAAAGAGGGTATACTGACAATACTACACAAATAGAAGAAATGAAACTATGTGACCACAGCAATAATTTTCTCAGACAAAAAGGAGTGATACTATGTTTTTAGTGAATACAGATTATATTTCTGGAAAAGAACTTGAAATGTTAGGACTGGTAAAAGGAAGCACCATACAATCCAAAAATATTGGACGTGACATCTCACAAGGATTTAAGACAATTGTTGGCGGAGAACTCAAAGCCTACACCGAGATGATGAACGATGCACGTACCCTGGCCACCCAGCGAATGACAGAAGAGGCTGAAAAATTGGGCGCGGATGCTGTGATAAACATCCGCTATGCCTCCTCTGCCGTTATGCAGGGTGCTGCGGAAGTGATGGCTTATGGGACAGCGGTTAAATTTGTAAATTAGCCATAGATGCATGATCTATTGATTGGTATATCTTTGGTGTATGATTTTAATTAGTTACATTCATCTTTTAGCAATTCAATAATGCATGAAGTTCCTTTGCCTTAACAGACCAATGCTGAGAAGAGCTGTTTTCTAGTTTTTTCAGCATTGGCCGACAGGCTGCCGCCACTTGATAGGAATAATACCAAAAACTGTAGAATAACTCTTCTGAGAAAACTTCCTCGTCTTCATAGCAGATCTCATCTTCTTCCTCGTCATATTCCTCAGACAACAAATATTTCTCTTTGACCATATCCGAAAAATATTCTAACTGCTGGGGATGTTCCATATCATCTCCATCAAGAAAACACTCCGCTATAAGTTCAAAAAACTCTAACAAATAATCAACAATATAATCCGCACATTCATTTTTATTTATTTCAGAAACAGCTCGTTCAAAAATACGTTTCAAAAATATCATTGCAAAGGGAGTGGCATGCCAAAGGGTACTTTGATGCTCAATATTGTTTGTAACCTCACACAATGCTGTTTTTACATCTGTTATATTTTCCATATCCCACATAATCTTAAAATACTGTGGAAAATCTGTTGCTCTGCCATAGGTGGTTGTAATTCTGTGCCACGGCACTTCTTCCACCTTTAAATGCTCTATATATTCTTGATTTTTATTCATAATTTCCTCCATTCAGTACATTATTCTACAACATCTATCCACTTAATTTTACGTAATACGATCGAATTCTTTCTGTGAATATCTCTTGATAGACAACGCTGTCAAACAAAAAATAAACGCCCCAACACCTGCACCTGCGATACATCCCAAAATTTCCAAATGATAAAGTTTATGCAGCAAAATCCAGATTAAAATCTGCGCGGTTAAGAAGCTTACTGCAATTTGAGGCAAAAAGCGGAACTTATTTTTAAATCTCAGATACGAAAATACCTCTCCTCTGGTAACACCTAACAAACGCAAACTATGAATACTTCTTTTAATCTCATCTGTCTCCGCCAAAATTCCAAAATGAACTAATACCCATTGCGTAAAACAGAAAAGTCCTATCATATATGACATTACAAATATCAAGAATCGACTGGAAGTATGTGCCTTTCTAAATTTTTCTAATTTTGAGGAAACAGCATAATAAATCTGTTGATCTTGTTCTGAGACATTGTTGTTTTCTTGCAGCCTTAACTGTAAATCTTTTAAAAAATCAGCAGATTTTTTCCACTCATCCAATTGTAACAGATAGATTCTTCCACTCCAATAAGTGCTTTCCTTGGCCAATTGTTTAAAATCTGTATCATTCAATATCAGGTATCGGTCCGCAAATGTAGGATTCTGATTAAAAAGAATACGGATATCGCTTCCAATAGACTCTAATTCTAAATCATTTTCCAAGGTAATATGACTGACTGGCGTTAGGTCATGGCTATATCCATCCAGCAGATCGTAGGGAAACAGGTTGAGAAACTGTCCCTGATTAACATGATACTCACAGCCGAATTTTTCATTGATCAAAGAGACAGGGAAATAATTAAATGTTTGATCTCTGGCAAAACCAAGCTGACTGTACTCTGTAATCTTGACATGATTGGAATTTGCAAGTTCCCTCACTTCTTGCTCCTTGATATAATTGACATCAAAGACATCTGTATAGAGTACATCATATGGAGCATATCGTTCTGCATCACAGTAAAAAGATTGATTAATACCAGCACATAATCCAACGAGAACAATCACCGCTGTCAACATAAAAATACTCATAACATATCGAATACTCCAATTTCTTTTATGACGAACCAAAAAGGAAAATTCAATCTTCTTTGATTTCCCAAACCATGCAGAAACTCGTTCCAGATAACATAAAATTTTCCCCTTTTTTTCAGCCTGAAATGGAGTTTTTAGTAACTGTGCAATTTGGGGAAAGTACATACAAGTTCCTTGTAGCAAAATTGTTGCCAAGGTCGTCACCCCATATAATAAAACCGTGATCTGATAAGGTGCTATATCAAACCTCCACTTTAATCCCTCTATCCCCAGTCCATACCTGATAAATCCATAAAATAATGCTGATAATACGGTTCCAATTGCCAATGCTGCAATCAGGGCAAATCCAGACACAATCAGCCCATCCAACATTAGATTGCGCACCGCCTCTTTACGTCTCATTCCCAGGCAAAACAGTACTCCATATTCACGCTTCCGAGCAGACAAGAATACAGCATAAGAAAACGGCAAGAATAACACTAAAAATAACGCTGACAAAATACTGGGCAATATAATATTACTCGATATCATTGAATCGACAACAAAATAATTATCCATAAAATCATGATTGGTAAATATGGAAGCATAACAAAAGAACAATACAGTCACAAACAGATTACAAAGAAAAAATAGTTTATACTTACTAAAATGAAAGTGAATCATTTTTTTAGAAATATCAGAAAATGTCATTCGTGGACACCTCCTCAAACAGACATCAGTGTCATCACTTTTTTCGCAAAATTTTTCTCTTCTCTACATATTTCCCCTGTAAAATTTCCATTTTCCAACAGAAGAACCCTGTCACAAAAAGAAGCAACATACAGATCATGTGTCACAATCAACTCACTTGTATGAAAATTTTCACTCATCTTTGTCATACAATTAATCACATCTGTGGTTGATTTGCAATCCAAATTTCCTGTCGGTTCATCTGCAAAAATAATTTCTGGCTGATGTATAAACGCTCTGGCAATAGCAACACGCTGTTTCTGCCCCCCTGAGATCTCTGTAATTCCCTTATCAAGCAGCTTTTCAATGCCCACCGCTGACGCTACTTGCTGTAAACAACGCTTTTGCTCCCCTTCATCTCTCCCATCAAGAATTAATGGCAGTAAAATATTCTCTCTAATATTCAGGCTCTCCAACAATTGAAAATCCTGAAATATCATCCCAAAATGCTTTCTGCGAAACAGCGACAATTCGTCATCAGACATTTCTGATAGTATGTTATCTTTAATCTGAATCATACCAGAATCAGGCTTATCAATACCACATAATGCATGTAAAAATGTTGTCTTTCCACTTCCAGAAGGTCCCACAACAGCTACTTTTTCTCCCTGTTTCATTTGAAAACAAACATGATCTAAAACATTTAAGATTCCTTCAGAGGTCTGATATGATTTACAGAGCCCTTCTGCCTTTAAAACATACATAATATATCTCCAATAACTTTGAATTTAACTGTTCTTTAACTTTTTCTCCATAATTTCATAAACTAACTTTACATCATTTTCTAATTTATAAATACCGTGTCCGACAGTTTTATAGCCTCTATGCTCATATAAACATACCGCAGGAAGTGAAGCGTCTAATATAGCAAGATCATGCTTTTGGGCAATTTCAGCTTCCAAACAATTCATTATCTGTGAACCGCAGCCTTGATTTTGGTAAGTTGGTAGTACATACACTCCTGTAATATGGTTACAATCAAAACAGCCTGTTCCGACAATCACATCACCTTCCAACAATACCCCCATATTTCCAGACATTATACCATCTAAAATATGTTCTTTACTATGTAATTTACAAAAAAATTCAACTACCTCTTTTGGATAATACTTTGGGTATATCGTTTTGATCGTTGTATGCAAAACATTGCATATTTCACTTGCCATATCAGAAGTTGCCGTTCTATATTTCATATTTTGTACCAAGTCTCAAGCGAAAAACTGTATTTTCGTTTGAGCCGCAAACACAAAGGGTGAAAGATATGTGTTTGCATTTTATCCTTCCTTCTTTTTTCTCTCACCCTTTTCCTCCAAAATTGACGTATCGCAATTTGAGATTACCTGCAGTATTATACAGCTTATTCAATCTCTGTCACTCTCACAGGGTTTTCCTCATCTGCATAAGAAAAGCGTATCATATCCCCTGACTGATATTTAATGATATCCAATAGATCACTGTTAGACAGGTCAACGTCAAAAATCTCTTCTTTCCCTTCCACAGAAAAATAGATATGAGTATTTCCCTCAATATTTACTGGGAAAAGATTAATTATTTTACCATTCGCTTTTTTACTTTCCTCACCTGCCGCCGCTGTAATGCCATTATTTTTCAATAGTTTACTGTAAGCCTTCTCACATTCTTTAATTGTATCGCCAGTAGCCACCCATTGGTATTTCTGGATATTTACCATACCGTACATTTTTACCAACCCAGCATCATCCTTCAATGCCATAAAATAAGTTGGCTCTCCCGAAATATTTAACAATAATGGGAAAGTTGCCTGATAACCAAGATTTTGTACCTGTCCCTCAGCAGATGACATTGCCGATTCCTCGGTTGCTCCCTCAATTTTATAAAAACGTGTCTCCATTGTACGCTGATTCATCAGAACAAAACCAACATTAGACTGATCTCCGCTGACACTGGTAACGCCAGAATATACCCAGACATCATCATCTAAAGCAATATAATTATAGCCATTTGTAGTTTTTAAACAATCCTTCTGTCCCAATATACTGTTAAAAAAACCATGTTTTAATGTGCCGCTGTAATCGTAAAGATTCATCAGAAGTTCTGCCTGATATACTTTATCTACCCACTGGGGAACATCCTTAATATCATAATCTGTACATTCTCCTGTGACAGCATTGCAAAGCACCACATTTCCAATTGTCTCCCCACCAAATAAGCCCACATTAAATTTCTTCACTGGGCAAATCCAGAATGGCGTTCCCTGATCATCAATTTCAAAAAAAATCTGCTCTGAAAATATATAGGTAGGGTAACGAAAACGTAAATGCCTGTAAATATTTCGATTCAGATATTCTCCTTTGGAATAACGTATTCCCTCTTTTAACTTTACACACTCAGTATCTTGTGTGGCCATATCAATTTTAATATAAGCCGGAATCCCACTGCTCTGGTTAGTAAGCCATTTAATCGGACTGGCGTAGACCAATGGTGTTACTCGTACAGGTTTGCTGTTGACATTAATCTGACTGTAATCGTCAGACACCTCAAACTGGGAAACCATATCGACCATACTTCCCATTTTTCGATTCCCCAATAGAGACGCCGAATTTTTATCCAGAATAGGAATTGTATTATAATCCACCTGAGAGATGTCTTTTGTAAAATCACGTTCCTGTACGCTCATCAATTGCTGATATTTCTTAGCATTGATAATAGGAGAGGACAGCAATGCACCAATTCCTAAAATAATCAAAAGCACTGCTGCTATGCCCAATCCAATTTTTGTCACTATACTGACATGAACATCTACAGAAAAAGTACCTTTTTTTACATTGATTTTCTGATGTCCCTGAAACAAGATCTTCGCTGATGCCAAAATACTAATTACAACAACCGCTCCGATTAAAAACCACCAGGTTCCTATCGAATGAATATTAAATGCAGGAATCGTCACATAGTAATATATTCCCGCAGCAAGCAGTATCACAATTGCAATCAACACATTTTTTGTTGCTTTTTTCATAAGCTTCTCCTTTTTTGTATTCCAATTGTATTATTTAGTTAGTACAATTCTACTCTTTTCTTTTCTTACTGTCAAGATTTAGCAAAATTTTCTTAAAAAAATCAAAAAAAGTTCTTGCATTTCTTAAAGTTTTATTATATAATAACTTTTGTCTTAAGGAATATGACAAGCGCCTCTAGCTCAGTTGGAAGAGCACCTGACTCTTAATCAGGGTGTCCAGGGTTCGAGCCCCTGGAGGCGCACGTTAAGAACTTGTTGTGAAGATAACGCTCTCACGATGGGTTCTTTTTTTTCGCTATGAGCACTTAAAGCCTGTTCTTTAGGCTTTTACGTGCGATGCATGACAAAATTGTTAATGAGGTTTTGTCGAATTTACTATTTTGTCCGCTATGAGCACTTAGAACCTGTCTTTTAGGTTCTTACGTGCGATGCATGACAAAATTGTAATGAGGTTTTTCCAATTTACTATTTTGTCCGCTATGAGCACTTAAAGCCTGTTCTTTAGGCTTTTATGTGCGGTGCATGACAAAATTGTTTTATTATCCACCATTTTCATTCAACATCTTCTTCACATCCTGAAACGATTTCTCAATTACTTTCATTTTCCGTTCCAAACCAGGACTTTTATAGCTGATCTCCGCTAATTTTTGTTTGAGTGTTTTTTTTCGTTTCATAATTTATTCCTGTTTTTTCTTTATTATATGATTTAAAAAGCATTTGATACAGTTGGTATAATTATTTTATTTCTCTTCTTAAAATTTTTAAATCTTTTGACATCTTTGAATCATAATATCTAAAAAAACAGCAACCTATGATCATTCAATGGCTGCTGTTTTCGATACTCTTTAATAATATTAATTTATTTTATTACATATTTGCAATCAATGCTGCGATGTCTTCTGGACTCATAGCCTTATTAGGATCAGACAAATCCGGCATCGGCGGCTTTTCTTCTTCCACATATTTTTCTGTAGTCTCTGGAAGATCTTCCGCAGCAGTATTGGCAATCAATGCCGCGATTTCCTCAGGATTCATCGGTCTATTGGGGTCAAACTCCTGTTTCTCTGCCTCTTTTGGCATTGCCGCTTCCATAGCTCTTTCTGGCAGCTCTGTGGTTACAGGTTCATCTGGTTCTAAAGCCTCAGAAGATTCCATGCCTACAGATTCTTCCTTCTCAAATGACTCAGGTAATGCTTCTGTCGCAGCTCCTTCTTGTTCAGGAACTTTTGACAATGCCTCAGATACAGCTTCTGCCTGCCCTTTGCTGGGCTCTTCTGTAACTTGCTTCATTATCTCAGCCTCTTCTGGCTTTGTTACAGTATCAGATTGTGACATAGTCTCCTCGACATCCTTCACAATACTTGCAGTTTCTTTTAAGGTTTCCGAATTATCACTCTTTAAGGATTCACTTAACTCCTCCAATTTTCCAAGAAGTTCATCCCTATTCTTGTCTAATTCCTGACTTTCCTGCTCAAATATTTGTCCTTGGTTCGCAAGCAAGTGCTCCTGCATCACATTCATGGATTCACGAAATGCTTCCATCTGCTGTAATAATTTATCATTGGAATTCATCAATGCGTCTGCATTCTCTTTACTTCGGCTGATGGTAATTTTGCCAATCTTTTTCTGATCCAGTACAATACTGTCAAGCATCGCCGCAATTTTTCGTTGATTAACCTCCGCTGCTTTCTCCAAAGGCATAATCTTTTGTCCAATAAAATTAAGTTTATCATCAAGCAATTTTAACTTTTTCTGAGTAAGTATGTAATATCCTTTTTCCGTATCTGCGATATTGGAATACTGTTGTTCCCAATATTTCTTTTCCTGTTCTTTCCAATCAAACCAACTATTTACCATAAGGACAGCATATACTAATGTCACAAAAGCTGCCGCCGCAAGTATAATATAATTTTTAGAAAAATTATCAATAATATAAAAATCAATCAAACATATAAATAGCGTAATAACTGAAATTACTTTTAGCTTCCTCTTTTGTGAATTCTCATTTTCCATATATGTTCCTCCGCATATAAATTTTAGATCATTACTGTATCTTTCATTATACTATCATAACTTAACTAATTTTGCAATGAAAGCTCATAAGGAAACAAACATTTAAATTAACTTTTTTCTGCCCAATCTTATCATAAATTATCATGCTAAATTGATTATAATTGAATCTTCCAAACAGATTCCAATTGCTCTACAATCTCAGGTAAAATATTAAGCCAGCTTAGGCAACGGTTTAAAATAATGGCGTCTCCACTGATCACCCCTGGCAACTTTTCTAGTACACGATCTACATCTGCAATAATTTCCACTTCCACCAAAAGATCATATTTCTGGGCACACTGCCGAATCAAACTTGATAAGCGGCCAGAATTTGAGACTGGCGCATCTAAATAAAAACAAGCTTTTGGTATGTTCAAGGATTCCAACCGCTCAAGCAGCAATTCAACTGCAGTCTGTGTTTTATCAATAATGCGATAGGTCCCACGCAATCCGGCCAAATCGCGTAATACACCATCTCTGCAATAAAAAATCGGAGAACCTGACAACACTACTTCTAGAGTAATAATTGTATTGAAACCATCAATATGCACCATTGCTGGAAGATTCTTAAGACCGTTTTGCAGTAATTCCTTATCACTGCGTCTCCTGAGCCATTCCCTTGATGAAACAGATCTTGCCAAAGCTAATCTCTGACGTTCTGAAAACATATAATGATTGCCGACAAATGTTGTCGTTGGTTTGACATCATATCCCTGATCTAAGAGAAACTGTACTTCATCTGCTGCTCTCTTTAAAAGTTCTAGCTGTTGACTCTTAAATTGTTTTTCATCTTCAGGAATATATCCCCGCCTACTCATGATTACTCACCTCTCGAATGGTTTTCTGCCTTGTAATATTAATATATTTAAAATCTTTAAACAAAAATTTTAGCAACATAATTCCTCTTGTGCGAGTGCGCATATTTGTTTTTTATCTTTCCTATAAGATAAAAAAGCTTAGGAAATATAATTTCCTAAGCTCCGCTAAGGCGCAGACCGGATTTGAACCGGTGAATCAGGGTGTTGCAGACCCATGCCTTACCACTTGGCTACTGCGCCATAATAAAAATACTACACAAACTACTTTCTATTCACAGAGAATCAATATTACTTCTCCATGTCGTCTTAACCTATTATATTATAACAGAAACAAAAATATTCGTCAAGACTTTTTTAATGACTCCTACGGGAATCGAACCCGTGTTACCGCCGTGAAAGGGCGATGTCTTAACCGCTTGACCAAGGAGCCATACTTACTTCTTACCTGCCGCTCATCTAGCGACAGGTAAGATCATATCATATCTATTCTATTTTTGCAAGTATTTTTATAAAAATTTTCAACTTATTTCTTATCTTTTGTTTGCAATATATTTATAGCTTTGAGTTTCCCAATTTTTTATAACAGCCGATATTTATAGTACCTCAAATGATGAAATTAAAAGATTCAATTCATTGCATTTCCATCATCTTTACAAGACCAACGATCAGAGGAAACATCCAAATACAAAGCTGGCACACATACTTTATTGTAAGCATCAATATAATCTCCATCTGGATGGACGAACCCGTAACTGCCCACATATACAGCATGAAACGTTGTGTAGCCTGACGAGCGCAGCCACCACCAGCCATTCCCTTGATATCTGTTTGAATTGGTATATGCACCCATTGCATGAGCATAATCTGTTACTTGTATCATATGTGTTAAAGATTCCATATCATATTTCTCACAAAAACCATAGCCTGGATTTAACACTTCCTCCATCGAAAGCAGAAATACTTTGTCTTTTGTGTTACTCCCGCCTTCTGTCTCATATTCAGGATTAGCGTCATTCACTATTGTCTGTTTGACAATTGCTTGTTGCTCATCACTGCTGAATGCAGTATCGTAAAAATCCTTATTCAGCCACTGTCGAATTGTGCTATTCTCCCAACTAATATCAGCGCCTGGTGTATGATAATCTTTACAATCTATTCCTTTATCTGCCATTAAAAAGATTGCATTTCCATCATTGTGCAGCACACGCCATTTTATGCTTTCCCATTTAAAATAGCGATATTTATGTTCTCCAAAATATTGATTATTATTCGTATCGCTTTTGCTAATTCTGCGATATTTGACATTATTTACCCAGGCATCTCCATTTTCATCATATGCAGCCTTGATAATTTCCGTGGTCAGCGCTTTCCCTGTCACTTCCTTCTGAGGATAGCTGCCAAAATAGACATAATGCCAATCGGTATGATCCTCTGTGCCATAGTGATCCATAATACAGTGATGCACTGGATTTTTGGGGTAAGTTCTCTGAGTTTCTGCCTTCTGTCCTGCTGTCTTAGCCTGTATCAGACCTCCCTGCAGGACTAAAAATATTCCTATTGCAAGCAGCAGCGATATCAAAGCCTTTGTTGTTCTCGTTGTCTTCATCTCTGTTCCTCCTCTCTAGTCACTGCCTGCATTTCTGCTGTCAGTGACTATACCTTTGTCTTATGACAATTATTCTAACGGCAATTCCACACCATCCATATAGACAGCTTCAATATCATCCACATTGATATAATTGGGAAAAGTAACATGAAAAACACTCCACTCCTCCCACTCCTCCATCAGTTGCTGGCCGCTCATCATTGATGAATGATAGCACTCACGCACCCGTTCCTTTCCCGGCTCCTCTTCCAGTTCTTGTTCATTTAATAATTCCCCATTCACATCATAGACAGGAATCACTTGTGGTGTGGGATGAAATCCAGAACGATATACTGTCCCATCTTTCATAACAATATCTAAGGTGTTAAACGGCTCCTCATATTCTCGCCACCTCTGATCAAACTTCACCTTCCATCCAGTACCTGTAATCTTTGCTTTACTGCTGCAGCCTTCCAGGAATGACAGATCCATATACCTTGCTTTCATTTTACCGGTCGGCTCTAGAGTAAAGCTGCCAATCACCGGACAATTGCCTTCATAATGGCAAACATCAATGTACATCTTGTCAACGGGATCTCCCAACTTATTAAAAGCACCCTCTACATAATGATACTCCTCAAAATAAGTCTTATCCTTACTGACTACACGATCATAACTGCTAACAAACCTGCTTCGCTCTAAGACAATATATTTTTCGTTTATTTGTTCCTCATCTAAAGGGGTTCCATCTAAAGAATCTATACGAAGAGTATAGATTGCCTCGGCATTTTCCTGATCATACCAGTAATATTCCAAAGTAAACTTCAGATTTTCATAAACGACTGATTCCCCAGACTCTCTGGCCCCATCCATAAGCTCCGCCATTTCTTCTACATTTTCATTTCCAAATAATACCGTAAACATTTCCAATGCATTCTTTCCTGTCTGTGCATAGCAAATACCATTTAAACTGAGGGCAACGGTCAGAATCGCTGCTACAACTGCTGCCACCTGTAATTTCCGTCTCTGTCCGCGCTGCTGCCTCTGATGCATTGCCTGTTCAATCAGTTTCAATCCTCTCTCATCTGACAACTTAACATTCTCCATTGCTTCTTCGTAAATATCGTGATTCAACTTCATTTTTCTCGCTCCCTTCCATTTTTTGTTTAATTTTTTCTCTCCCGCGCTGCAATTGTGTCTGAATAGCGCTTTCTGTCCGATGCAGCAGGCGCGCAATCTCACGCACAGAATATTCTTCATAATAATACAAATGGATTGGTACACGGTATTTCTCTGGCAATGACAAAATTGCCTCTCTTAATTCATCAAACACATCACCTCCTGCATCGGGAATCTCATCATCACTGTCCCACTCTTCCAGTCTGACAATATCTCGATTCCATTTTGCTTTTAACAGATCCTTACAAACATTGATTGTCGTTCTAATAAACCATGCTTTCTCATGTTCTGCTGTTTTAAATTGAGGATTGTTTACCATAAACTTATAAAAAACTTCTTGAAACGCATCTTCTGCCTGGCTTACACTTTTACAATAGGAGTATGCCAGCTTAAAGATAGTATCTTTATGTTTATGATAACATTCCAATACCCTGTTTTTATCTGTGCATTTCATAAACCTGTACCTCCTATATTAAGAAAACGATTTAAAATACAGATATATCACAGAGAAGAACAAAGAATCCTGCAAAGCAGGATTCCCCGCCTGCGGCGGGTCGCTTTTGCGACATATTTCATTTCCGCCGCAGCGCGATCATTGTTTTTTATCTTATAGGAAATCCAGAGGAATTTCCTATAAGATAAAAAAATCTCCTGACTGTAATTCAGGAGATTTCATTCCTTTGCCTGCGCTTGTGCCAGACAAAAGCTACTACACAAATAATAACAGAAAATAGGGAACCGCCAGGAGCAGCAATCCCCATAGGGAATAATGTATCAGTAAAATATTTGGATGCCAGATATGCCCCTGGAATACGCACAAAAATAATAGAAAGTGAATTATGTAGAAACGAAATCCCTGATATTCCATAAGCGCAAAAAAAGCCGCTGAAACAAAAATGTATTCCAGCAAACATACAATCCCAGATATAACCCTTTAAATATTGGCTTCCCAATAAAATCACTTCAATATCATTTGTAAATATTCCCACTGTTGGCTGGCTGATAAACTGTACCAAGACAGATACCACTAAGCCAAAACCTGCTGCCATATAAACGGCATACTTCAAAGTCAATTCAGCGCGACTATGTTTGCCCGCCCCAATATTTTGAGCACAAAGAGCAGAAACAGTAGAAAGCATGGTAGAGGGTACTAAAAACGCAATCCCAATTATCTTTTCCACAATACCCACAGCGGCCGCATCATTTAAACCTCTGCGGTTGGCAATCACAGTAATCACTATAAAAGCAATCTGGATAAATCCATCCTGCAACGCAACTGGAATCCCGATCTTCAAAACCTGTTCCATGATCTTTGATTGCGGCTTAAAATGTGCTCTTTTAAGCGATAATCCCATATCTTTCTTGCGAATCACCCTCACAGCAACGATAACACTAAACGTCTGTGCTAATGTTGTCCCAAGTGCAGCTCCTGCTGCTCCAAACTCAAAAGCTCCAATAAATAAATAATCTAATACAATATTTGCACCGCAAGCCACTGCGATAAAATACATCGGGCTTTTAGAATCCCCTAACCCGCGAAAAATAGAACTGATTATATTATATGCGGTTATAAATGGGATTCCCAAAAAACAAATCATCAGATAACTCACTGTGCCCCGTGCAGCCTCCGCAGGGGTAGACATCACCATTACAATTGGTCTTACCAAAAGAAGTAACGCTATGGTGAGGACAATAGAGATACCCATAAACAAAGAGATCGTATTTCCAACGGCAAAGGCCGCCTGTTTGGGCTGCCTAGCTCCAATTGCTTTGCCAATAGTCACAGTGGCTCCCATAGCCAGGCCGACAATCATAACTGTCAGCATATGCATTACCTGGCTACCAATCGAAACCGCTGTAATACTGTCCACACCATTAAACTGACCAACGATAAACAGATCTGCCATACCATATAGAGTTTGCAGAAAATAAGATAACAGATATGGCAATGAAAAATATATAATATTTTGAAACACACTGCCAGTAGTCAAATTCTTTTGCATCTCTATATCCACCTGCTTTCCATATTTATTATCATGTTCAAAACGCCAAACATTTGGCTGCGGCATGCGGGTTGTTCTTATTCTATTTACAAATCCACGCGTTTTCCATCTTTAAAGACCATCTTCAAATTTAATTCCGAATCCAATAATACCAGATCTGCCTTCTTCCCCGGACTAATAGAACCATAGTCTTTGTATTCTCCTAATGCTTTTGCTGGATTCATCGTTGCACAAGCAACTGCTGTTTCCAAAGGAATGCCCATCTTTTTGACTGCCGTTCTCATACAATCCATCAGGTTGGTTGCCGAACCAGCCAACGCTCCATTGGAGACAAGTGCCGCACGATTTCCCACAACTTCTACCTCAAGCCCGCCAAGCAGGTACTTTCCGTCTGGCATTCCTGTGGCACGCATACTGTCACTGATCAGTATCATACGATCATCTCCCATCATTCGGAACGTTGCCCGAACAACGGAAGGATGAATATGCACACCATCACAAATTAACTCGGCATTTACATGAGGACTGTCTGCCACCGCTCCCACTACCCCTGGCATTCGATGTGTAAAGGGAGGCATCGCATTATATAGATGAACTGCATGATTAGCTCCAGCATCAAAAGCCGCCTTTGCGGTATCATAATCTGCATTGGTATGAGCGAGGGAAAGATTTACCTTGTGCTTCATGCCCTGAATCACTTGCAGTGCATTGTCATTTTTTTCTGGCGCAATGCCGATAAATTTTACCAGACCTTCTGAGGCATCCAGAAACTGCTGACAAATCTCCAGATTACAACAAATAATATTGCGTTCATCCTGGGCACCCTTCTTTTCTACACTGATAAAAGGACCTTCCATATTGATACCCAACAAATCCGCTCCAGGCAATTGTTCTTGTGCCGCCATCTTTTTATAAGAAGCCGCCACCGATAAAATATGTGTCAGTTCTTCTAGCGGAAGAGTCATTGTTGCTGGCGCAATGCCTGTCACGCCCACAGAGGCCTCATATTTGGTAATTTCGGCAATCGCCTCTTTGGTTCCATCGCAAAAATCATATCCCTTGCAGCCGTGGAAATGAATGTCAATCAGACCAGGAATCGCATAACAGCCTTCCCCATCTATCACTTCTTGACTCTTATCTTCTGTAATCTGAGCTGATTCCTGAAATCGTCCATTGCCAATGACAATCTCGCCTTCCTGAAACAATTTTTCTTCCGTGTAAACTTTCACATTTTTAATAATCATTATTTTTTACTCCTTCCAATGCCCGTAACGTATGATCGTGAAATGTTTCCTTTTTATATTTATCCTGTTGTAAATAGCAGGCATAAATAATATCCAACATCACTAAAACTGGAAATTGCGGAGAAATCACATTGCCATGATTGAGATGCTTTAAAGAAGGAACCAAAACCACTTCATCACAAAATTCATCAAATTCAGGTTTATTGTTGGCAGTGATCAACACCGCCTTAGCCCCCCTTTTATAAGATTCTCTCAGAAAATACAATACCTCTTCCCGCTCTCCGCTGATACTAATTCCAAAGATCAGACTTCTATTATTACGAAATACCGTCTGCATCCGCATAATATCCGTATCTTTGATCGAATTAATATCCACACCAACTCTCATAAAACGCATTTCCATTTCATCTGAGGCAAATCCAGAACTTCCCATCCCACATACAAAAACTCTCTCTGCTTTATTCAAATATTTTGCAATTCTGCCTATCTGTACCTCATCCATCAAGCTATAAGTCTTATTCAAAAGTTCCTGATAGGCATTGAGTACCATTCTAGTATTACCTGTAATAGATTCCTGTTTCTCCACAAAGGTTTTCTCATACTGATAGACAAATTCCCGATAACCCCGATAACCGCATTTTTTCGCAAACCGTGACAGGGAGGCCTCCGATACAAACAGTTTTTCTGCAACCGATTTTGCAGAAAAATCTACTTTCTTACGATTTTTTATGAAAAAATCTGCAATGTTTTTCTCTACTGTTGTAAAATTATCATAATTCGTCTCTATCATTGGGACTACTGATTTTACATAATATTCCATTTTGCTCTCACCCTTTCCCTGTCACGATTCTTAAGTAAAATATGTGCTGGTAATTCTATGACTCAGCAATTCATCTTCTGTTCTGCAAATTCATTTCATTCATTACAGAACATCTGCTCTGTGATGAATGAAATGATAAAAAGCTCCTAACATGCCAGCATCATTCCGATGTTTGGCAAATTCAAGTCTGGTATGGGCAGCAATCTCTGGAAGCAGATATGCTGCAATGGATGCCTCTATTTTCTCTCTCAAATATTGCTCCTGAGCCATAATCCCGCCGCCTAATACCACAACTTCTGGATTCACTACATAACAGATATTGGAAATTCCCTGTCCAAGTGTGTCTGACATCTCTTCAATGGCTTGTATACATAGGTCATCGCCCTCTTTTGCAGCTTCAAAGATACGATACCCATTCCAACGTTCTCTGGGTTCCTTCTTCCAATCTGCCACCTTTTTGGTGAGAATGCTCGCTGCTCCCAAAGACTGAAAGTCTCCGCCCTGTATATTCATATAGCCCACTTCACAAGCACTGCCGCTAAAACCGCGGAAAATCTCTCCATCTATGACAATACTGCCGCCAATTCCTGTTCCAACAGTAAGCATCACTGCAATCTTGCTGCCCGCTGAGGCCCCAGAGTAATACTCTGCAAGGCCAGCACAGTTGACATCATTTTCTACTTCACAGGGAATTTGAAATTTGTCCTCTAAGACTCTTTTATACTCTGTTCCTGTATAATCAGGAATCAGCGGTGCTGCATATGTGATAATTCCTTTTTCTGTGTCTACGATACCAGCCGTGGAGATACAGATGCCACAGAGATTTTCCTGCATCCTATGCTGTTCTACAATTTTTTCTACTTTATTTAAAATTGCTGAACCGCCCTTATGTGCTTCTGTATCTATCACATTCCTGCTTAAGATTTCACCATCTTCCCGAATCATTCCATACTTGATTGCCGTCCCGCCTATATCAACACTGATATACTTCTTCATATTCGTTCTCTGCCTGTCTTTCATTATAATATATTGTCGTATGGTCTGCAATGTCAGATCTTCACTTTAAAGATTGCCTTCTTCACATTTTCTGGCTGCTTAACTGCCACGGCAGTGCGATGTGCATCATTGGGATAACATACCAGAAAATCTCCTGATCTTAAAGTTACGCCACCAGCCTTCTCCCCTTCCATCGGCAGAAAATCGTCTTTTTTTATATACTCTTTTAACTGCATATTATTGATAAAATTGACATCAATCTGTTCTTGCCCCTGAAGCATTAAATGTACATCCAAGTAATCCTTATGTGCTTCCCAAAAACGATTTTCAGGTGTTGTTGTAGTATACTCTACAATATTTACAAAAAATCTGTCCTCGTCAATCTCATGACATCCTTTTTCATAAGAAACCAGATCATGCTCTTTCGCATATGAAAAGCATTCTTTTATGGACTCTTCCAAAAATGAAAATTCCTCTAAATGATTGATATTTCCAAAAATCATATAAATTCTCCTCCTTAATGTGTATTTTTAAAGTACTTTATGAACAATTAAAATTTGAGTATCAAAAGGCAGCCTCACACTACCTTTTGATACTTATTTTCTACATCAACAATGGTTTATTTAAAAATTGTCGTATTAGAGAGTGGTTCTGTATGCTCTCCCTTGATCTTTGTCCAAATCAAACTTGCTGGTATTCCTACAACCAAAGATACTGCAATGGAGATAATGGAATAAGACCAGATTGATACTGCTTCTGCTGGGACAAAATACTTAATACCTACCATAACCGCTGTTGCTGCAATAAATGCCAGCGCTGCACCAAATGTATTGGCAACTTTTGTAAACGCTCCCAGGATAAACATTCCAATTAAGATACCAAGTACCAGACCCATAAATCCATTAAACCATTCATAAGCGGACTTCACACCACCATTTGCAAGTACCATTGCCACCACAATCGCGAATACTCCAACTACTAAAGATACATACTGCCCAATCTTGGTCTGTTTCTCAAAGCTTAACTCCTTTTTACTGAGACGTGCCTGAATATCTAACGTCCAGCTTGAAGCCACTGAATTAAGTCCTGTGGACAGTGTAGACTGTGAAGCTGCGTAGATTGCTGCCAAAAGAATACCTGTGATTCCTACTGGAAGTTCAAATGCAATATAAGAGGCAAAAATCTGATCCTGAGCCGCTGCTGGAGGAAGGGCATTCTGTTGATAAAATACATAAAGTCCAGTACCAATCAAATAGAAAACAGTTGCAATAAAGATAGATAGCGCTCCGTTAGTCAACATCATTTTATTGAGCTTCTTGGTGTCTGTTGTCGTCGTAAAACGCTGTACAATATCTTGACTGGACACATAAGAACCCATTGTGTTAAATCCAGCCCCGACAATCATAATAAACACACTGTCCTTTAATATGTTCGGGTTAAAAATTGGCTGGTCTGATGCAAGGAATTTTCCTTCTGCCAATGCACCAAATACGGCTCCCGCACCGCCATCAATATGTGCAAGTAAAAATACCAGTGCAAACGTTACACCAATCAATAACACGGAACCTTGAATAAAATCTGTCCAGAGTACGGATTTCAAACCGCCTGTGTAAGAATAAATAATTGCGATTACTCCCATAATAATAATCAGCAAATTCACGTCAATTCCAGTTAGACTTCCAAGTACCATACAGGGAAGATACATAATAATAGACATACGTCCTACCTGGTAGACAATAAACATAACCGCACCCAATACGCGAAGCCCCTTGCTGCCAAATCGAAGCTCTAAATAGTGATATGCAGTATCAATATCCAGCTTACTGTAAATCGGCAGGAAAAAACGAATGGTAATTGGAATTGCTAAAAGCATTCCAAGCTGTGCAAACCACATAATCCAAGTTCCCGCATAAGAATTCCCTGCCAGGGACAAAAATGAAATCGGACTTAATAACGTTGCAAAAATTGATACGGAGGTCACCCACCAAGGTACCGTTCCGTCCCCCTTAAAATATTCTTTTCCCTTCATATCTTTCTTTGCAAAATGAAGACCTGCAAACAGTACTGCTGCCAGATATACAACTAATATAATTAAATCAATCACTGTAAATCCTTGCATGGCTTTTACCTCCTCGTCTTTTTCTTATCCCAGATAAGTTTCTTTTGCAGAGCGAATCATCGCGGCAGCTTCTTCTACAATTGCCATATCATCATCTGTCAATGCTGCAAGTGGTTTTCTCACCCCGCCAAGTTCCAAATTCTCATTGATTTTAAGAACAGCTTTGATCACCCCATACATATTTCCATGTGTAGAACACATCTTGTAAATAATCTCATTGACTGCATATTGAATCTCTTTTGCTTTAATCAGATCGCCTTCTTTCACGTACTGATCCATCTTCAAGATTAATTCTGGCATGGCTCCATAAGTACCTCCGATCGCTCCCTCAGCTCCCATCACACGACCGCTGATAAACTGCTCATCTGGACCGTTGAAAACAATATAATCTTCTCCACCTTCGGCAAGAAACATCTGAATATCCTGTACTGGCATAGAAGAATTTTTCACACCAATCACTCTTGGATTCTTTCTCATCTCAGCAAACAGACTCATCGTAAGAGCAACACCAGCAAGTTGAGGAATATTGTAAATTACAAAATCTGTGTTGGGTGCTGCTGCACTGATATCATTCCAATACTGGGCAATGGCATGTTCTGGAAGTCTAAAATAAATTGGAGGTATCGCAGCGATTGCATCTACACCCAGGCTCTCTGCATGGCGGGCAAGCTCCATACTATCCTTGGTATTATTACAAGCTACATGCGCAATGACGGTAAGCTTCCCCTCCGCTGTCTTCATCACGTTTTCCAACACAAGTTTCTTATCTTCTACACTTTGATAGATACATTCTCCTGATGAGCCATTTACATAAACCCCTTTTACTCCCTTTTCTACAAAATATTTGGTAAGTGCCTGAACCCCTTCTGGACTAATATTTCCCTCATTGTCATAACATGCATAAAATGCTGGGATCACGCCTTTGTACTTGTCAAGATTTCTCATAATACTTTCTCCTTTTCATATAAAATTATTTAGATCAGATTTTTCAATCTTTCGTTATATGGTTTACAAATGTTTTTTTAATGAGATATTTTCTTATCCAGCCAATACTTTTTAAATATTTAAATATTTAAATATTTGATTATTCAGATACTTCCTCGAATCAATAACTTGTAAATGTTTTCTCGTGGAATATCACTTTATTTCGTCAAGGCTTCTGCAAATGATTTTGTGATCAGTTGTGGCCTGGTAATAATTGAACCTACCACCACACTGTAAGCTCCTAACTCAATCACCCGTTTCGCCTTCTCTGGTGTATTAATATTGCCTTCTGCAATCACTTTATGTTTCACACCAGCAATGATCTCTCTTAAAATCTTAAAATCATCTGCCTCAATTCTGTCATCCTTGCTCTGCTCGGTATAACCCACCATTGTTGTTCCGATAAAATCAAATCCCAATTCATCAGCGTGTAAGGCCTCCTCGATCGTGGAACAATCTGCCATCCAGAGCTGATGCGGATATTTCTTCTTTAATTCACAGAAGAAATCATCCAGTGTCACACCTTGCGGCCGCAATGCTCCTGTGGCATCAAGGGCAATAATTTCTGGTTTTACCTCCATCAGCTCTTCTACTTCTTTGATGGTTGGTGTAATATAGACTTTGCTGTCTGCATAATCTCTCTTCACAATTCCAATAATAGGAAGATTTACATTAGACTGAATCTCCTTGATATCTTCTTTGGTATTAGCACGAATACCATATGCTCCTCCTTCCTTTGCAGCCAGTGCCATTCTTCCCATAATAAAAGAAGAGTGCAGCGGTTCGTGGGGTAATGCCTGACAAGATACAATCAATTTACCTTCCAGGCTTTGTACTGTTTTTTCTGCCATTTTCTTTGTCCTCCTTTTCTGTAACACCAAGTATAACAGCAAAGAATTTATTTTCAACAGTATTTTATATGTTAGAAAGTTCTTTCATCCTTTTCCAAATGCACCTGTTTTTTGTTGTACTTTTTTTACTTTTCCTTGGTCATTTTGTATATAACATTGTTCTTTCTTTCCTTCTTTGAAAGTGTCTCCAATAATACATATTTTTATTGAAATTCTTTTTAATCTTGTTATACTGTAACTATTCAGAACTTTATGGAAATAATTTAGATGGCTCCCTCATAATAGAGTTCAAATACTGTTTCTTTTGAGAACTCTTATAGAAATGAAATGTCAGGTGCTTCCATATTTACTTTCTGTTCTGAATTTTTAACTACAAAATCTCAAGTTACAGACATACCTGCAAAGCTTTCACATGTCTCTGCCGAGACTTTTGTCTGTGACTTGGTATGATTATCCTCATGAAAACGAATAGTTACATCAATTTATTTAAGAAAGGAAATAAAAAATATGATTATTTGCAGAACCAAAGATTATCAGGATTTAAGCCGTAAGGCAGCAAACATTATTCGGGCACAAGTGATTTTAAAACCAGACTGTGTACTCGGATTGGCGACTGGATCTTCTCCTGTGGGAACTTATCAGAATTTAGTGAAATGGTATCAGAAAGGCGATCTAGACTTTTCAAACGTATCCAGTATTAATTTGGATGAATATAGAGGTTTAAGACCGGATAACGACCAGAGTTATCGTTATTTTATGGACACCAATCTTTTCAATCATATTAATATTGATAAATCTAAGACCTTTGTTCCCAATGGATTAGAAGAAGATTCTCAAAAAGCTTGTGACGATTATGATCAAATTATTGAAACTATGGGCGGTGTAGATTTGCAGCTTCTGGGACTTGGCCACAACGGACATATTGGCTTTAATGAGCCATCTGAGGCATTTCCCAGTGGTACTCACTGTGTAGACCTTGCCCCCAGCACTATAGAGGCAAATAAACGCTTCTTTGCTTCTGAGGCAGATGTTCCTCGCCAGGCATATACAATGGGAATCCGCAGTATTATGCTGGCAAAAAAGATTGTTATGGTGGTCAGTGGGGAAGACAAAGCCGAAATCCTTAAAAATGTTGTAAATGGCCCTATCACACCACAGGTTCCAGCTTCTGTACTGCAGCTTCACAGAGATGTTGTGATTGTGGCAGATGAGGCAGCATTGTCAAAATTCTAATAAAAAATAAAATGTCCATAAGTTTGTATCACTGGTATAATTAGATCACAAAACCTAAAATACCAACTGAATAAACTTATGGACAAATTATTTATATCCCTACTGATTTGCCATCTTGCAGAGTTCTTTCAGCATTTTCGGCAATTCAGTGTTCATATTTTCTTCAGAAAATTGGCAAGTGCCAACCTTCTTATGTCCGCCGCCATGATATTTTAACATCAGACTGCCTACATTTACTTCACAGGTTCTATTTAAAATACTATAGCCTACTGCCGCAGAACAGCCCTGTCCGCCACGGCCGCTGACAATCCAGGCAGAAATATTCTGTTCTGGGTACATACTGTAAATCATAAAACGATTTCCGGTATAGATCGGATCCACACCTCTTAAATCAGAAATAATTACATTTCCCTCTACCCTGGTATACTTTTCTACCATCTCTTTAAATTTTTGCGCCTGCTCCCAGTATACCTCAATTCGTTCTTTCACATCTGGAAGTTCCAAGATTTCTTCGGTTGACATTACACGACATGCCTCCATCAGTTTTTCCATCAGTTGATAATTGGAAATAGAAAATTGACGCCATCTCCCCAGACCAGTTCTAGGATCCATCAAAAAACCAACCAAAATCCATCCTGACGGATTCATTACTTCGTCGATCGTAAGATTTCCAGAATCTACCTTGTCTACTGCCTCCATCATTTCACCAAACTGTGGAAAACGCTCGCTGCCTCCATAATATTCATAAATAATTCTTGCACAAGAAGGAGTAATCCGGCTCTCTCCTTTGTACTTACCTTCTAATTCCAGTCTCTCGTGCTCACTTGAATGATGGTCAAACCATAATCCACACCCTTCTACAAAAGGCACATTTGCCAGACAGTCGTTTTCATTCACCTCAACCAGACCATCCTGCAAATCTTTAGGATGTGCAAACTTCCAACTGTCAATAATACCAGCTTCTAAAAGCAATGCACCACAAACCAGACCATCAAAATCAGAACGGGTAACTAATCTCACTGTAATATCCTCCTCAATAATTTATCAAAATTTTTATTCTTACTTATATCCTAAATGCCACAATGCACACTTAAAATTATGTAATTATTTTGTGACACTTTAATTATACCTTTTACTAAGCAGTGCTCTCTCAAGCCATAGGCTTATGCACTCACGGCCATTTGCCCTATTACTTCGTTTTCTAATTAAAATAATTGCACTCCACTTTTTTCCAGCTTACAAAGCAGCACTGCTCATTGCTTTCGTGTACATTATATCATAAATAGGAATGTTTTCAAACCTTTTATAACCCCTGATTTCAATTGGAACGTTTGCGTCAAGATATATTATTTCATTTTTATATATTTATCGAATTTTGTTATCTCACTTTTATTGGCGTTAAGTATTATTAAATTATAATAACATTCTAGATAAGATACTACTCACAATTAACTCTTATTCTTTATCGTATAATTTTTCCTAACTGTTCCAGAAGTCCCGCATTGCCATTGACAGATATCTCACCCACTCTGTCACAAATTCTCTCCAAATACTCCAATTCCTTCAATTTGTAGAGTGTTTTATTCTCATCCATCAGCTTTGCTGTATTCAGCAGTGATCTAGTAGAAGCCACTTCTTCCCTTCTTGATATTACATTTGCCTGTGCGGTTTTCTCCGCCACCAGTACTGAGTTCATAATCGCCTTAATCTCTCCCGGCAGTATAATATCTTTGATTCCAGCAGTCAGAAAGTTGATACAAAACATAGTCTCTCGTTCTTTTAAAGCTGCAAAAATCTCCTTGGATATATGCTCTTTTCCTTCCAGAATTTCATCCAGTTTATAATTACCCACAATCTCACGGATTACAAGCTGCGCTGCCGAGTAGAGCTGCCCTTTCAAATCAGAGATGGTGGAAGCAAATTCCACTGCATCCCTGATCTTATACATACAGGCAACATTCATTCTGATACCAATTTTATCTTTGGTGAGAATTTCTTGACCTACAATGTCCAGTTCTTTCTGCTTCATATCAAATATTTTACCTGTGATATTATGAGAAAAATTCCAGAAACGATAGATTCCCTTTGAAAGCTGATTTTGCAGGGCATGATCATAATATACCAACCCAATTTCTCCCTCTCCAACTGCCATCTCGGTATAATAACTTTTGGGAACCAAAGAAATCATTTGTTTTGATACTTCCGACCCAATCACAGGCTCCTCCATAGATACCACCTTGATTTGATACTTATCAAATTGATTCCAGAATGTATATTCTTTTCGGTTTGCGAAGGATGTCAATTTTCCATTGACATAAAGAAATCCTATGGAACCGTCTGGTATTTCTATATGTATTGTAGCATTGAGAAATGTAGAATCTCTAGAAAGCACCTGATAAGGAACATCCAGATAATCCACTTCACCTGTCATCTCTTCAATTTCTACATGATAACCGAACAGCTTTGAAAAATAATAAGTCCCTGAGGTAATCATTTTTTGAAATACTCCATTTTTTAATACAAATCCAGCCTGGTTATCCTTAATCATATACTTCATCTTACATTCCTCCCATCTATTTTTTAATTTATTTTGACCATTCCAAATCCCATGCCATAGACATGCCAGCAAGGACTGTCATCCATTTCTAAATAAGCTTACATCTTTGGCTGAGGGATATTTCACCATTGAAAAATGCTTTTATCCTTCCTCCTTTTGCCTGACACGGAAAACCAGTTGAGCAGATGGTTGAGAAGAAACACGAATCTGCGCCATATATGCTCTTTCTACAAAGCAGTGTGTTCTGGATGCAGGCATCCATTTATACTGGATTGTGAAAGAATAGGAAATACAGACATCCACAAACGACAATGTGTCTATGAAATCACTGTAAGTCAAACATATCTTTTACAGACTGTTATTTCTCTTTTCCAACTGCGGTATCCCCTATTTTCAGGCGTCAGACAAACTGCATATTTATATCCAAGGATCAAACTATGCCTGAAGTCAGGATAAAAGCTTGGATTGGAGCGGATTTGAACCGCAGACTTTTAAGGTCTTGCCATAATCTTGTGCACTCTACCCACTGAGCTACCGTTTCTACACGGAAGGGATTCGAACCCTTGACAACACATGTCAACTTAACTTTCATGCTAAGTTTAACTTGGTGAAATATTTATGATATACCTGACAGCACGCTGCAGGCACCGCCGGGCAGGAAGTATCTCCCAATACCCGCGCATAATAAATTATTTCCATATTTTGTAACTATTCAGCCCCCTTTGTAAATGAAATTATTAGAAATCGTTTGATGAGGGCTGATTTTTTAATTTATCTGAAAATCACATATCTTCTAACCTTTTACAACACCAACTGTCTTTAACTTTCGAATTGGCGTCACCATATCCAACTGCTGTGCCATTACCTGGTCAATGTCCTTGTAAGCAAAGCGGCATTCTTCTGCTACATCATTTTTCTTTCGTTTTCCAAGTACAATACCTTGTTCCTTTAAATCTACCATAACTTTTTCAGTCGAAAATGCCTGCATTGCTCCTGACCTGGAATAGTTCCTGCCAGCACCATGTGAGGAAGTACAGAAGGATTCTTTATTTCCTTTTCCTTCGACCACATAACTGTAAGAACCCATTGCTCCTGGTATCACAGCCAACTCCCCCTGACATACTCTGGTCGCACCTTTGCGGTGTACCCAAACATCGGCGTCATAATGATTTTCCAATGCTGCATAGTTGTGATGACAATTGATTTCTTCACCAAAATCCACAATATATTCTGTATGTTTTTCAATAACTTCTTTTACAATAGAACAAGTCTTACGCAGCATAGATTCGCGATTTTCAAAGGCGTAATCCAGAGCTAAATTCATCCATTGAATATACTGCTGCCCTTCTTTTGTCTCCACCGGCAGAAATGACAGGCGGTATTCATCCTTCACTTCGCTGTACCATCTGCGGTTTAATTCCCTGGCCTGATTATGGAAGTAATCACAAATTGCCTTTCCCAGATGGCGGCTTCCAGAATGTATCATAATGCACAGATAACCCTCCTGATCTTCCTGAAGCTCAATAAAATGATTGCCTCCTCCTAAACTCCCTACCTGAAAATATCCATCTTCAATTAACGGAAGCAGTTCTTTATTATCCTCATACTTCTCCATTTGCTGTTTTGCCCGATCAAGAACTTTTGACTCCTGGGGCACTTTATATCTTTCTGTATTTAAAGGAATCGTCCGCATAATATTACCGATCATGGCCTGAATGATCGTGCCGTTTCCGGTCTGAATTTGGCGAATATCTTCCATTTTGATATTTGTTGGAATAAAATCCATACCACAGCCAATGTCAACACCAACAGCATTCGGAATAATCACATCTTTTGTGGCAATCACTCCACCAATCGGCATTCCTTTCCCTGCATGGGTATCTGGCATTAAACAGACCCATTTATGAATAAATGGAAGCTGTGACAGGTGATATGCCTGTTCCAGACAATTTTCCTCCAACTGCTCCTGATTTTCCAACCATATCTTTACTGGAAATCTTGTATTTTCGTTATATAAGACAAACATATCATCCTCACCCTTTCTTCTCTTTGCTCTGTAACTGATGCTGTAATTATATACAACATTTTCCAATTAATCATTTTAAAAAAGTTGCGAACTTATTTTTCAGAATATGATATACTTATTTTGTAGTCTTTCAAACAGCATGATTTCATTACATAATCTAATTTTGAGGAGTAAACAAATATGTCTGACTTTCATGAATTGATAAAAAGTTTTCCCAAAACAAGAGAATATGTGCGTGATTTCTTTGTCTATGGATTTAAAACAAGAACGGAATTTAAACACAAAAGTCCTAGAACCTACGACAATGAACGGAGACGCTTAGAGAGCTGGCTTAACCCTTTTGTACACAAAGACCATCTATCGAATGGCGCCAATATCTCTCTGGCCATTGACAGCAATCTCCTCGATACCAATCCTTTGTTTCGGGTATGGAAAACAAAAAGCTTTACGGACAATGATATTGTGCTTCATTTTTTTATATTGGATCTGTTACAAGACGGAGATAAGATGACGGCTGAAGAAATTACAGATGATTTACTGACAGAATATGAAGCATTCTTTGATATTCAAACTGTCCGCAGAAAATGTAACGCTTATCAAAAAGAAGGCCTGCTGCAAAAACAAAGAAAGGGAAAAACAGTAGTTTATTCTCTTGACACTTCGCTTGCTCAATGGTTGAAATCCAATGAAACTATCCTTGATGCACTGGCATTTTTTCAGCTGGCTGGCAGTCTGGGGATGATTGGAAACCAACTGACAGACCAGCTTGATTATCAAAACCAGACGTTTCGTGTCAAACACAGTTTTTTTGTCCATACCCTGGAAGATGAAATACTGCTAGACCTTCTCAATATCATCCATCAACAGAAATCTGCTGCGCTTGAAATCAAAAGCTCAAAAAAAGGCGTCATAAATACCACATACTGCGTGCCATTACAGATTTTTATCAGTACCAGAAGCGGACGCCGTTTTCTATGCGCATATATAGATAGAAGCAAACGTTTTACTTGTTTTCGATTAGATACTATTAAGAGCGTCACCTCTCTGGAAAAAACAGAGGCATATGAGGAACTGCAGACCAAATTAAACCGTAACCGCAGACAACTTTGGGGCGTATCATTTCAAGGCCGTGAAAGACATCATCTTGACAAATTGACAATGACCATTCAAGTCTTTGAACCAAAAGAATCTTATATTGTTGACCGCTTAAGACGTGAAGGCAGGGGCGGCACTGTCACCAAAACAGCGCCAAATATTTATCAATATGAAATAGAGGTTTTTGACTGTAATGAGATGCTGCCCTGGATTCGCACTTTTATCGGGCGAATATTGTCATTAGAATGCAGTGCAAAATCAGTAGAACGGCGCTTTTATGAAGATTTGCAGACTATGTATCAGACGTATCAGATTGAGGAATAGTATGCATTTAACTTAAATCAGGAGAAACTGCTATGGAATTATTTTCTGAAATCTATAATTGTTATTATCAAGTATTACGGCATTTATTGTGCACACAAACGGCACTTACCAAGCAGCAGATTGCCGACCAAATTTGTGGGGAAGGATTTGAAGAAAGCCTGCTTTCCATAATTCCCAAACTAGAAAATGGTAGTTGGAATTTATTTCACCAAGATGGGGATCTATTTTTCTCTAAACTAACTTCCTCCTTTATAACCCCTATTTCCGATTTACAAAAATCTTATCTAAAAGCATTGCTAACGGATCCAAGGATGCAATTATTCTTAAGTCAGGAACAATTAGAAAATTTACAACAGATGCTCTCCTCTGTTACACCGCTGTGGACACAAGAGCAATTTTACTATTATGATCGCTTTATCGATGGAGATCCTTATGAAAATGAAAATTATCGCCGCAACTTCCGCACGCTGCTGACAGCACAAAAAAATCACCAATATGTGGATATTGACTATAATTCACCAAATGGAAACCGCGTCCATCACCATTATGTTCCTGCTCGTCTAGAATACTCTGTCAAAAATGATAAATTTCGTGTTCTGGCTCTGAAAAATGCCAGAGATCACAATATGAAACTAGAAATTTTAAATATTTCCCGAATGCAAAATGTCAGTCTCATCGAAAAAACACTTTCTTTTGAAGTTGATTTCAATGCCTTAATTCAAAACTCTTACTATCGGGAACCATTGAAACTACATATTATCAACAAACGAAATGCCCTGGAACGAGCAATGCTGCACTTTGCTAATTATGAGAAGAATACCACCAAAATAGATGAAAACACTTATGAATGCCTGATCTACTATAATCAAATCATGGAGACAGAATTATTGATTGAAGTAATGTCTTTTGGCCCGATGCTCACTGTAATCGGTAATGACAAATTTCTCAAAAGCTTAAAGGCACGTCTTCAAAGGCAGAAAAAACTTATCACAAATAACCATTGACAATTTAGTTTATTGGCAGTAAACTAAAATCAGTTTATTGATAGTAAACTAATTTTGTTCATTATTATTACTGCGACCGTTAAATGTCGGAGTAATAGATAAACTGAGAGGTGATTTTATGATTGATACTAATTTAGGCGTTGTGGAAGCTCATTTTGCAGACATTATCTGGCAGCACGAACCGATTCACTCCCGAGAATTGGCCAAAATTTGTGCCCAAGAATTAAACTGGAAACGCCCCACCACTTATAATGTACTTCGCAAACTATGTGAGAAAGGGATATTTCAAAACAATCATGGCATTGTCTCCGCAAAGATCAGCCGTCAAGATTTCTATGGCATACAGGGCGAACATTTTGTGGAGCAAGCTTTTGATGGTTCACTTCCAGCTTTTGTCGCAGCATTTACCACACGAAAAAAGTTATCGGATGCAGAGATCCAGGAACTCATGAATATTATTGAAAATGGGAGGAGGTAAGAAATATGGATATTTATTCTGTAATCTTAACAAAGATTTTTAATTTAAGCATCACAGCAAGCATCGCCATTTTAGCCGTCTTAATGCTGCGCCTGCTGCTTTGTAAAGCTCCTAAACGATTTTCTTATCTGCTTTGGGGAATTGTGCTATTTCGACTTCTGTGTCCAATCTCCTTTTCTTCCCCTGTCTCTCTGTGGAATATCGCCGACCTGTCTGTCAAAGACAGCGGCGAACTCAATTATTTTTCAAGTGGCAATTCTTTCACAGAAGATTCCTCAGTAAAAGTGCCTGCAACCACTGACTATTCATTATCACACGATTCAATAGTGACAGAGAAAAAACAATTGGCATCTGCTGATTCTGTCACTAACCCTCATAGAAATGCATCTGTGATGGAACAAGACAAAAAAAATAATTTTTTGTCATCTGGAAATACAACATCGACCAATACATTTCTTTTCGGAATACCAATTTCCCTCTGCTTTGCTATCTGGCTGTTTGGCGCCATCTGTTTGGCGGGTTCTGGTATTATTTCAGCCTTGCGGTTAAACAGCCAGCTCAAATGTTCTATGAAGATTCGGGAAAATATCTATCTGGCAGATGATATCGCCACCCCTTTTGTCTATGGACTGCTGCATCCAAAAATCTACCTGCCGTCTAACCTTGGCGAACAGGAGCAAAATTATATTATCCTCCACGAACAGCATCATATCCATAGAAGAGATCATCTGTTAAAACTATTGGCATTTGCCGCCTTATGTCTGCACTGGTTTAATCCTCTGGTATGGCTGGCTTTTGTATTGTCAGGCAAGGATATGGAAATGAGCTGTGATGAAGCGGTAATGAGAAAGATGAACCATGATATAAGGTCAGAATATGCACAGTCTTTGCTCTCTCTTGCTGTGGGAAGGAGAAGAATTATCGGATCACCTTTATCATTTGGAGAAAACGATATTAAAAGCCGTATTAAAAACGTAATGCATTATAAAAAGCCTAAATTAATAATTCTGGCAATCGCCATAATTGTCTGTATGATTGGAACTGCAAGTCTGATCACAAACCCTACCGCCTCAAATTTGACAGGCAATTTTCTGCAATCTGTCAAAGGATTCCAAAATGCCATGTTAGTAAATAAAGAGGACGCCATCAAAAAACATGAGCAGCCATTAACAGCAGAAGAAGAAAAAGCCATTAAAAATGTGATTATGAATGCAAATGAATCTGACTATCCAGATGAATATGATTATGCCTGCTGCAATTTTATCAATCTGGAAACCGAATCTTCAAAAAAGGATGGACAGCCAATGATCACTTATTATGGCTGGGAATTTTATGAAGAGTATAAATTTTTTGATGATCATATGGAAACTGTTGGCGGATCCCATGTTCCAATAGCAATCACTTTTTTCCTTACCAAGAATGGATATCAATTGGAAGAATACTGGTTTCCAGGAGATGGCGACGATTTCTACAAGGATCTTAAGATGAAATTTCCTCCAAGTATTTCGTCTGGAATTTATGTTGATGGTCAAAATTATGTAGATCGACAGGTACAGGACTGTTATGCCCAGGCAATTACCTATGGAGATCTTGACACTGTCCCTATGATTGAAAATCTGTTAGATGAAATCTGTTCTGAAACACCAAAAGAATCCTCAAATCCACAGGACTATATAGACGCCCATGCTTGGGAATATCGGGAGTTAAGTTATTATAATGAATTTACGATCGACTATTGTATCAGCCGTTTTGAAGCAGGGGGAGAAACTGGCTTGGAGAGCCACATCATGGCGCGAATCTTAGAAGAACTCCTTGACACAAAAGAAAAACTTTCTGTAAATGCAGAGAAAGCGGCCAATGGTCAAAAATGGTATGATGCCTTAAAAACCGAAGCGCCTGAGCGTTTAGAAAAATATCTGGGAACAGAAGAGACACCCTTAGAAACCAAACTTGGCATCCCCATATTCCTGCCTGAAAATCCAAACTTGATTCAGAATCAAGTCCTAATACAATCAGATGAAAATTACTTTGAAATGCAATACTATGATTCTATATTTGATGGTCAATGTACACTCTGGGTAATCAAAGATGGTGAACTTGATATCCCCCAATTGGGAGATCAGGATTGGACAGAAGAAACCTGGCAGGGAACAACTCGTTCAGAAAAAACTGTATATGTAAGTGTGCAATCGAATAAACAATGGGTGCTCGCCCAATGGCAGTATAAAAACTATCAGTTTGCCATTTTGGGAGAAGTATCTGCACAACAATCGGAACCTGAAATAATTTCTATTCCCAAAACAGCTTTAAATATTATTATGATGTTGGAATAAGCTCTAAATTCGTAACTTGTTAGAACAACATAAATTTGTCCTTGCCAATGAATTACTATCTCTAAAATACTTATTTGTGTGTATTTATTCTATAACTGCTGTTTTGCTTTTACTTTGCGAATGTAACTTTAAGGTATTCTTTAAACAACTTTTTTAGGAATCATTGCTTAACGCTGTAAGAATGCACTGCCTACTGCTATTTTGCACACAACTTTTAAGAAATGTTATTTAGCGCCAATACAGTATCATATTGTTACATTGGCACTAATAACCACAATTGGCATACTACTTATTAAGAAGCAACACAAAGAATTAGCAGAATCATATTTTGTTCACAGTTTCAGATTTGTCAGAAAACGATATAGACAGAGAAATGGGTATCAGGAAATAACATACAGATTAAGAAAGTGAAATGTTTAGACAAAAAAATCCGATGCTTTTTCAAATAAAGAATTACTTTTTAATAACTATACTTTTTAATCTAGTTATATTCTCACATCAATGACAGTACAAAATTATAAACATAATTACCATTTGATCAAAGCATCTTTTTATACACAGAGGTGCATAGAGAAGTTGTCACTTACGCAGTATGCACCCCGCGAACAGCAAATCAAGGAAGAAAATCTTTCCTGCTAGATTTTATCATCTACGATACTACTTTTAATTCCCCATCTCTCATGCGAAAGGCTACATCTGCCACTTCAGCGACTTCTAGATCATGTGTCACAATAATTACACAATAGCCTTTCTCATGGGCAAGACTGGATAGTATCTCAATGATATTTTGGGTATTTGCGCCGTCTAGGTTTCCTGTCGGTTCGTCTCCCAATATTATCTTTGCATTAGAAGCAAGGCTTCTGGCAATCGCCACGCGCTGTCTTTCTCCACCGGAAAGTTTGGATGGAAAACGTTGCATTTGTTCTTTGGTGATGCCTACCCCCTCTAGCAGTGCTTGTGCTCTGGGCTTTGCATCTTTTGGTAATACCCCGCATAATTCCATAGGAAAGCATACATTTTCCATCACCGTCAACAGTGGAAAAAGGTGAAATGCCTGAAAGATCATGGAGATACTTTCACGGCGGTAACGATCGAGATTTAGTTCTGCAAGACTGTTATCATCAAAAACAACCTGACCATCTGTGGGCAAATCAAGCCCTGCCAACAGGGAAAGCAGGGTAGATTTACCAGAACCAGACGGCCCCACAATGGCATAGACATTTCCTTCCTCAAACTTACAGGAAACCCCTGAAACGGCCGCCTTATGTGCATTTTTATATTTGTATGTTACATGATCTAAAGTTAAAATTGCCATATCTCTACTCCTTTTCTATTTTTATTTGTAGATATTCAAATCCCAAGCTACACACATACCAACCATACTGTCATATTCCTCTGCCAAGATATCACATGCTATTCTTTTACCTGTAAAAGTTCCAAAACTCTGTGTCTTGTCACCTGTACTGCTGCTATGGAAGCCCCACAGATACAACCCAATAAATATAAAGCCCAACAAGCAGCCAATGTCTGTACCCCTCTCGCAAACAAACCAGAATTATACAAAGCCATTCCACCAGCTACCAGAACAATGCCAGCAATACACAAAATAATCTGCTCAGACACCAGCATACAGCGGGTACGTTTCTTTGTCACACCCAAGATCCGTAAGAATGCTGCCTCCTTCGCGGACTGTAGAATGACCAATCCTGGGCTGAATACTCCAATCAGCACAACAGCGGCGACAGCAATGGGGAATAAGGATTCCAATAAATTACGGACACGTTTGATATTTTCAAATGCCTCTGCATCAATATGGTAAGATGCCATTGGCGCATATTGATTTCCCTGTTTCTTTTGTTCTTCTAATATTTTGTTCATGTAATCAATTCGTTCATTATCTGCCATTTTAAATTCACTGTAACTAATCGGATAATCCTGTCCATAAACACTCTGTGTATCATTATTTATTCCTGTAAAAATATTAGCATTGACATTTGTATCTTTAGACTGTACAACTCCTACTACCTTGTACAGTTGAGCATCCTGTTCAGCCGCTGCCGCAAGTTCTTCTTCATTTTCAAATCGTTTCTTCAAAACACTATAAAAGGTATCTGACATTAGTGCGATTTCATCACCTGGACTGATATTCAAATCTTTGGCAAGCTCTTGTCCCAATAAACACACTTGCCCCGTACTGTCTAGAGCAGAACTGTCATATCCTTCTGCATAGGTGATCTGATCATTATCTGACAGATAACGCTCAAGATTGTTTGTAATTGTCAGATTCGTATGAAGTTCCAGGTTATTTACACGCACACTAAAGTTCCCATAGCAATAAAAATCATCAATTAAATTTGTCAACTTTGAAAGCTCTACAATGGACGAGTAAGAAAAATCCATTGCCCTGCCCTTTATCTCCACCTTAGTATAGATATCTTGGTATGTGAGCCTTGCCAGCACAAACATTCCCACACCAGCCGTCAGCACAGCCGCTAATATCAAAGACACTGCCGTTTTTCCCATGCCGCGTCTCATATGACGCAAAATATAGGAACTTACCTGCTGCAACGCACCATACTTTCTGCCTTCTGGCTTCTCATCTACAACAGAAATTTTTATCATATTTAGCCTCACAGGATTGGATGAAGATTCTATTTGATCAAACACTGCATTTTTATTAGCTTTTGCTCGCAGACCATCCTCCTGCAGCAATTCTAATGGTGCAATTTTTTTCATCTTGTTTAGGAAGAACAAAGTAATTGTTGCAATAAATGCCAACTCAAACAACAGACATAGGATAATCACAACAACTGGAAATGTTGCCTCAAGAATATAAACATAATGGCCAGGCGCCCTATTTGCTATATCCTCAAGAACTTTAGCCGCCGTAACTGATGCATAGAAAAGCCCTATAAATCCACCGGCAGGAATTGCCAGCGCTGAGATCATACAAAGAGGAAGTACAATTGTATTTCCTGCCTTTTTACCTGGAACACCTAAAGTCCGCAAAATGGCATATGATTTTTTATTCCTGCCAATATATAGATAAACTGCCAGAAGCAGCGCCAATAATGACCCGATAACATACAAAACAGTTGTCAATAATGACGTCAATTTTCCTGTCTGAAAACTGTCTTTGATACTCATCCAGCCCCCATCTGAGAAACGCAGACCCAGACCCAGTTCCGCAGCAAGAGGTTCCACAGCTTCCCGAAATGCTTGTATTTTATTTGCATCCTCCACAAAGATACTAAATTCGCCTGCTGCAGTCTCATAGTCTTCTGGAATTTCCGCTGCTAAAAGCTCACTGGGAACAAAAATCGTATTGATTGTATAATTCCATTCCATTTCTGTGAATCGAGATTCACTGGTATTTACAAATCGGTATGCACCCACTATTTCAAGATCTGCTGCTGCATTAAAATTGGAAATGGTATCTGCATCCCTTGCTTGTGCCCCTAAAGAGTTTTGATGAAATAATTGATCTCCCAGTTGGATGTTTACCCTGTCACCAATGGACAAACCATATGTTTTTAAAAAATGTTCACTTACTACACAGGAATCTGTATCCTCCTCTATCAGAGGACGCCCCTGCACAATTACCATTTCACGTTCATTAAAATATGGAATGGCGCGTGTATCCTTTGTATATACAATGTCATATGTAGAAAGACCTTGATTAAATGCCTCAATCAGTCCTTTTTGATAAGCAAATTCTTCTGTTTCCAAATAATCGTCCAATAATCCATCTAAAACATGGAATTCTTCTTTCTCTTGACGAAACTCCAATTCACGTCCATTTACTTCGTTATAATCTCCTATTACAAGACATTTGCTTCCTTTTTCTAGTTTTTCAAAAAATTCCCTGCTATATGCGTCATAGCCTTTTTTATATCCTGTATCTGTAACTATAGTTCTTATTTCAATCGGTTTTTCAGGATCTTGTTCGATGTCTCCCGCAAGTACTGTAACATGATCAAATAATAAATTTATTTCTTCTTGAGAGTTTGATATATTTTCACATCCGGCATAAACGCCCTCAAGTACAAATCTACCTAATTTGGATCTTATGTCATCTTCATCAGCGAGACGCTTATAATCCTCTACCAATCCAGCCGTCATATACCTTGTATCAGCAATGACAACACCTGGCAGTGATGATAATTCTTTGAGTTCCTCTTTTGTTGGCCAAGGTTTATTATCTACTCCATACCCTATTCCATAAGTTACTGAACCTTCTATTTGCTCAATATACAACATATCTGGCACTGTATTATCCAGAGCAGCCACTCCATTGTAGAAACTCTCAGCTTTTGCTGCCTCTCGTGTAGTAATCGCGTAATCTGTAATACGTGAAAATAAGGCAAAGGAAGCAACTGCTATCAGAAGAAATGTCAGTATAGTCTTCACTGGAGCCCTCAATAGTGTTTTAATAATAATTGATTTTCTCATAATTTACACCAAGTCTCTCGAAAAATGTAATCATTTTCATTTGAGACGCAAACACAACAGGTGAAAGAAGTGTGTTCGCATAATGTCCTTTCTTCGTATTTCTTCCACCCTTCCCTCTAATTTGTTTATTTTTCAACATTTAGAGATAGTTGTCAAATTTTCTCTCTCCTTCTCTTACTACTTTTATCATATAAAATTCGTCTAGAACCTACATATTAAAATTTTTACTATTTTTTCAGTTTAGAAGTTCTAATAACTTATGTCTGGTAACATGTATTGTCAGTGCTAACACACCTTAGATATGTCCTATAAATATAATGCAATACAATTAATTAAAGGTCAGGCACTTCTTACAAATAATTCTGGACGAAACTGTAACAAACGCACCTGGGACATTTCTTTGTAGCTTCCAGAATGTGTATGAATGAAGCTTAAAAATAATGTATATAAACTTACATCAAAACGTTTCTCCATACTTGACCGTTTCCTGCTTCACTAATTAAATAAATTCGCTAATTCCCTATTGTTCATTAAAATAGACGTAAAATTTGTTATCCATACTTTGTATCGTATATATATTTGGCGCCATTTGAGATCTCCCTGTCACTGCCAATGATTCCTGTGCAATTAATTCTAAATCTTTCAATGATTTGCAGTTCATATTTTTTAGAGATCAGAGCGGTTGTCCCACAAAAGGTTGACACTATACTGTTTGCACTTGCATTCTTTAGCATAGTGACAATTGTAGTCAAATATTCTACCCTATGTTCATTACCCATATGATCAATGACATCTAAATCACATTTTATCTCCAATATTTGTGATAAATCATTTTTCAACAGATAGATTGCTGGATTCCACCAAAAGAGACACCAATAAATATAAATTAAAATTTTTATCAATAGATCCTTATTTTGAAAATGTGTATATTCATGTTTTAAAATATAATATAATTCGGAATCAGTGTACGGTTCGTCGGGTAAAAGAATGGATTTGCGAAATATTCCCACTCCCATTGGAACATTGATATAATTTTGGTAATGATTGGAACAAACTGTCTTGCATACTGCGTTCCATATTCTAATGAAGTACAAACCTTTATCATCCCTTTCTTTAATAATGATCGCAACATCATGTATACATAATTCCCATTCCAAGAACGGTCAACTGATATATTTGAAATTTCAACACTTGTCAAAGGTTCTTTTCCAGAATATTTCCATTAGATCTTCTTCACTTGTTGTTAAGTATTTTTCTCTTTTAAACATTATAATTATTTTTTACACATCCTTTCTATTTACTAAAAATTTTTTTTATTACTAGTTAAAAATATTATATCGTCATAATTGTCCACTGTCAACTAAAAATATGAAATGTGATCACTAAACTGCCCTAATATATAAAATAATAGAAAACAATTAAAATTGTATGATAAAGTAGCCACACCAAATAGAAGATAATTAATATTCCCAATAAATCAACAGCTAGGTGTTGTAATTGTTCTGTATACTACTATTGAAACATTAAACTGAAGTTTAATAATATACTTCAGTAAATGTAATGCTAAGTGTTACATATGCCAAAGACAAAAATTCATGAACCAAAATTAAAAAAATTGTACAACTGTAATTTAAAAAAAACATACGACAAAAACTCTGGGAAGAAAATCCGTTAGGAAATAGAATAATCTTTGAATGATATGAGCATTCTATAAGAATACCAAAAAACCCAGCTTTAAACGATATGAAATAACTTTATCATGGAAAGTGTAAAATGTGCAGAGAATTTAAGGAAATAAGGAAATCGCTTTTTAAAAAAAGCAGACGCATATTTGACAAAAAATCATTAAGATTTATAGCAATTTATTGATTGGCATATTCTAATATTCGGTTTCTTTTGTCTTTTACACTCGATGAATATTTTTCAAATACCTATAATTACAGAAAAATAAGCTACAAATAACAGAAAATTCAATTTCAAAACAAGATACTTCAAAGATACCATGCATACTCTGGACATCCTAGATATTGGATGCTGAGAGTCTATTTGCTATAGACAATCATAAACCCAAACACCACCACGACACTATAATATATGTAAATTTAATCTAATCTATGGTAACATCAAATAATCAGTATGTAAAAAGAGAAGTACTATACATAATTTGAAAATTATCTAAAAACAAATCTAAGAAAAGGAAATCAAATGAGAAATTGTGTGATAATTTTATCTATATTTTTATAGAAGATAACAGGAAGTCTAAGAAAGGGAAATCAAATGAGAAATTATGTGATAATTTTATCTATATTTTTATAGAAGATAGCAGGAAGTATTAAAGTGATCTACTTGACAGGTCTGTGGTGGTAACTTTATACAGCAAACTTATTAATGCAGAGCTGGTTGTTAAGATAATAAAAACACCTATACAAAGAATATATTAGAAAATAGTTCATAGCTTTTTAGATGGGTCATTAAGTTCATCTTCTTTCATAGCAAGTGACTCTGCTCTCCGATAATCTACTGTCTATGTATTACAATACATTCTATTCTATTTTATATTTAATATTTAATTTCTTACTTTTCCTGATGCAGCACAAAGTAGGAACTATACAATGTCCCATCATGTCCGATTAATTTTTCATCTGTATATAAAAAACCTAACTCCTCTAATGCCCGCATTCGTTGTGTTGCTGTAACAATTGCTTTAGTGGCAATTTTATCACACTGGAAAAGAGTAAAAGCTGGCTCAATAATCAGCCCTAATATTTCTATTATTTCACTCATCTTTTCATAATCACTACGTATATCAAGCCTAAGCAGCCCACAATTTGTAAAATAATCATCTGCATCCCTATGAAAAAGTTCTATTGTTCCTATCACTTCATGGATAGGTTTTGATACAACTGCCCATCGCACAAATCCATTCCTATTATATTCATAAAGCCAATACTCAATTGCCTGTTCCATCCTGCGTTCCGATGTATAATAAAAATCGTCGTTTCCACAATTATCATTGTTAAAAAACCGCAAAGCAGCTTTATCAGAATAAACTTTCAGCAAATCTTTCTTGTCTTCCATGCATACCATCCTTAAAAGATATCTTTTATCCTCAAATTCAGGACAATTTTTATAAACATTTTCCATATTTAAGCTCTCCTCTGTACTTTATATTTTGATTATCAATCGAAAGTTCTGACTTATTCTTTTGCGATTTTCATTTAAAAATACTAATTTTATCAAAACAAATTTTCTCCTAAATATTTATCATGTGGAACGATGAGACACTTTTCGATAAGTTTCCAATAGCTGTCATAAAGATTTTTTTGAGCCGCTCCATAGCTCTCTTTCGTGTCAAATTCCCAATAAAGCATGTATTTCACACTTTTTACAATACGAGTGATTTTAAGTGGGGGAAGCCCTTCTTTAATTTGCTCCATATCTATGTGATACCCCTCTTTATAAGATGTACAGAAAACACCCCCTCTTGTTTTTCTAAGAAACTTTTTGCTTCAAACATAAAGTGATTCAAATTCCTCTATCTTTTGCGGCTTTACCTGATAAATACATATTTCTGTAAATGGCATATTTCATTCCTCCTCCATTTCACTTCCTCATTACAAGCGTGACACAAACATGTTGCATCTCCATAATGTAATTCTCTCCAATCCTGATCTTTAATTACAACTCTTCGATAAATGCAAATTTAATTAACGTGAGTTCAATAAAAAATAAATACATATAATCTTTTTTCTCTGATATAGTATAATCTTCAAACCCAATTATATCATTGGCGAGGAAATTTATAAACTAGCTTATTATATCATTTCTCTATAACATTGACCATCTTTGTAAAATATTAAAAATATTTTTTCAACATATCCTTTTATCCTGTGATGAGATGGTAACATCTTTTCATTACCCTCAGTGAGATTATGACTATCTAATCATCTTCACCTATCTGGTTACTGAATATTTAAGAGGGAACGTGTTGTGATATAGATGGTAAATGATTTTCTAAAAAATACCTGCCAAATTATTTATACTTGAATATGACTTTTGCATGATTATACTCATCAAACTCACGTTATTTATATTTCAAATCCTTTGCCATACACAATGAATCTGGCATATTCACATACGGCCCATAATTGGCAATTACCTCAAAACCCAATTTTTTATATACTGCACAAGATTCCACTAATAATTTTCCGGTTTCAAGTACGATTCTTTTATATCCCAGTTCTTCCGCCCATTCTATAAGTAGGGAAACAAGCTTGCAGCCGATCCCTTGTCCTTGATATTCTGTATGCACAAACACTCTTTTTAATTCTATATTTTCATCATCATACCTTCTTATAGCTCCACCACCAATTACCTTATTATTTTGATAAATAATTATCGCTTCTTGTATTTCATCTAACTGATTATACTTTTTGTATTTATCTCTTTTTATTATTTTGCCAACACGTCTGTCTAAATCCATATCAAGAAGTCTGCAATTTTCTATAAAATCCTTATTTCTACCATCTGTTCTTATAAAATCCATTGAAATTTCCTCCTAAATTATGGTATACCAACCTGATAAACTGGAACTCAACTAATTTAATTATGTATACATATTTTTTGACTATATTTGGAAAATAAAAAAATTATACAGATTTGTATGAGATTTTGACGAATAACACAAGTGCTTTTTGTGCATCCCGCAGATATGTATTTATAAGTATTTTGTTTCTCGGTTCACAATCACATTACGCATGGAACCTTGCTTTTTTATTTTTAAAATGAAATGATTGATAACAAAAAATCCTGCAAACACTGATGTTTACAGGACTTTTCAAGCTCCCCGAGTTGGGCTCGAACCAACAACCCCGCGGTTAACAGCCGCGTGCTCTACCATTGAGCTATCGAGGATTATATACAATACCCTAAAAAATTCACACAGAAGAACCGAAAAGTGAGGTCAAGCCCTCGACCGATTAGTAACAGTCAGCTCCATACATTGCTGTACTTCCACCTCTGCCCTATCTA
>CAJTCL010000002.1 GCA_910575005.1 Lachnospiraceae bacterium
TAGGGCAGAGGTGGAAGTACAGCAATGTATGGAGCTGACTGTTACTAATCGGTCGAGGGCTTGACCTCACTTTTCGGTTCTTCTGTGTGAATTTTTTAGGGTATTGTAAAGTGTATTAATTAAGAAATGATTTCCACGTATAATGATATGGTACGTGGAATAAATTATATACACAAGGGTATTCTAATATATTATTTAAGTATTTATAAAGTGCATCTAGAGAGTACACTAAAATATAGGGGAATCATACAGCGGCAGTATTGCGGTCTCCAAAACCGTTCACGGGGGTTCGAATCCCTCTTCCCCTGTTCAAGTAATTTTCTATATATGGAATTGAATATTTGAAGTTTGATTTGTAAGTCGATAACTAACAAGATATTTATTGTCAGTTAGTTGTGGGCTTATTTTGATATCTGAAATTATATCAAATACCATTCATTAAATTTTCTATTATAAATAAACAAATATAAAATAAGAACTTGACAGCAAAATTTGCCGCCAAGCTCCAACTATTGCAGAATATCTAATTTGCAAGAAAATTTAAGCATTCATAATATGGCTTTCAGTATTTTTCTCAACACAGAGAATATCTTCTACACCACAATCCAGATAAGTACAAATTTTATCTAAGAGATCAAAGTTGATACGAGTAGTTCTGTTGTGATTAAGATTTCTAAGTGTAGTTGTAGATATTCCAGTGTCTTTTGCTATCTTGTTTTGTGAGATTCCTTTTTGATCTAAAAGTTGATTAAGCATTACTTTCATGTAAACACCTCATTTTATATTTTGTTTGATGAGATAAATTTTTCCCATAATAATTTGTAATATACATCATTGCTAGTACAATAAGTGTATGTGTGATAAGATTATTGTTGAAAAATGTCGGAAATTGTAGAAATATGATTATCATAAGATATGATATTATCAGACATATAGATTTTATTAAAAGGAGGATAAATCCTTTCTCTCAGCAATTAGTCTGCATTAGAGTAGGTATTCTTGGGTTAGAAGGAAAAAGATTATGGCGCTTATCAAATGTACAGAGTATGGAAGAGAAGTCAGTGATATAGCAGAATTATGTCCAAACATAATTAAAATTGTATGATGCGCTTTCAGATGAACAGAAAAAACTTGTAGACAATGAAAAAGATTTAGGTGCTGCGGTTGAGCAATTATCTGTGTTACAAATTGAAAATGTGGAATCTAAAATTTCCTCTATTGGGAAAATTACCTTGAATTCAAGAGAAAAAATTATAAATGCAAGATTATCTTATGATAATTTATCAGAAAATGATAAATCTAAAGTTTCAAAATATAATGATTTGTTACAAGCAGAAGCTGATTATGAAAAACTGGCAGTGAGTACTTGTACCTCATTGATTGACAGTATTGGAGAAGTGACACTTGAGAGCGAGGGTAAAATTGAGGAAGCACAAAATCTGTATGATCTGCTTTCTAAAGAAACAAGGGATAAAATTACAAATTATGATGTGTTAAAGAGTGCGCGTGCAGAACATAGAAGACTTGTCAAAGAGGAAGAAGACCGGCAGAAGACGATCAATCCTGGAGATATATTTAGCACAAATAAATGGGAAGTGACATATATAAGAACAGATATTACGACAAAAATATTGCCCAATGATACCAGCGGTTATTATTTATACTATTATTCAAGTGATGATGGAGTCTTTGCTGATCTTGTCTTTCAGATTAAAAATATAGATACAGATATTTTATCAATTAGACCAATTGTCGGAGATTGTGAGATAGACTATGATGGTAAGAAATTTACCAAGAATTGTAACTTGTATACAACAAGGAATTCAGACATTAATAGTGTATATTTGTGGGATGGATTGGATGCGCTCACTTCCATTACACTGCATGTTGTCATGGAGATGCCCAGGGAATTGCAGACAAATGATAAACCTGTGACAGTAAAGCTTGAAATTGCGGGAGAAGAAAAAATTGTTCGTGTGAGATAAAATTATTGTAAATGCTGCCATATCAAAATGTTCGTTTGCTTGATATGGCAACATCGTGTTTAATGTAAAATTTCTCCCAGGTAAAGTTCACGATAATAATCTAATTCATCTGCAATAATCTCATCCAAAACGCGCATGCCCAGCACTTCTACTGGCGCCTTATCATCAGTTAAGATGAGATTTCCTGATTCACGGCGGGTAAGATTTTCGGCTACCGTTTCCATCATGTCAGACAATGCTGGTTCTCCAAGATTTTTATAATTCTTTTGAAAGGACGATAAAATCTGTGGATTCTGAAAGGCGAAAACCTCACAGTTTGTCCCTCCCTGTACAGGGACAGTATACACGTTGTCAAATACAGAGCCAATTGTATCACAAAGGTAATCATTGATGGAGTGTTCTGACTGGGATTTCATATTCATATTTACCACCATGACACCATTGTCGGTGAGATGGTTTTGTACTTCCGTAAAAAATTCCACCGAAGACATCTGAAAGGGGATTGTAATATCCTGATAAGCATCTACCATAATCACATCATATTTTTGCTCAGAGGCAGCCAGATAGGAGCGTCCATCATAGACCGATACTTTTACCGTATCTGGCAGACCAAAATATTCAGAGGCGAGATTGGCAATCTTTTGATCAATCTCTACCCCTTCGATGGAGGTGCCAGGAAAAAATTCGCTGCAATATTTTGCAAAAGTTCCACTGCCAAGACCTAATATTAAGATACTGCCAGGAGAATTCTTCTCTGGAATTCCTGCCATGATGGGAGCAGCGAGAGCATAATCATAGTACATGCCTGTGAGCTTTGATTCTTTCATTAAGATAGATTGTACCCCAAACAGCACATTGGTAGAGAGAACCACAGAGCTGTCAGTTTCCTTCACCTGTAAATAATTATAGATGGATTCATCTTCCAAGGTGATATCGTCTTCCCAGAAGGCAAAGCTAAAGGAAGAGGAAGTCAAACCTAGCATTAGAATCAATATGATACTGAGAATACATTTTATTGGTTTTATTTTCTTAGAGAAAAAATAAATAATGCTGATTGCGGCAAGGACGCCGGAAAATATTAAAAAGGTTATTGCAGTCCCCACCGTTGGAATAGTGACAAAAGTAGGAAGGAAAGTTCCAATAATACTGCCAATCGTGTTTAAAGCTCCCAGTTCTCCGACTGTCTTTCCATTGTTGTCCAGGCTGCTGACAGAATATTTTATCAGAGAGGGAGTGACAGTACCCAACAATACACAGGGAAAGGCAAACACAGCAAGGCAGGCAAACAGAGCTGCCCATACCAAAAAATTCTTGGTGATAAAAGCGGCAAGCAATAAGGAAATTCCAGCGATCAGATATCTTCCAACAAAGGGGATTAGAGCAATCCATACCGCAGCCAGCAGAAGGCGGCCATAGAGCTTGTCTGGAGAGGGATTTTTATCTGCAATACGTCCGCCCCAGACATTGCCGAGAGCCATTGCAATCATGATTACACCAATAATCACAGTCCAGACAATCTGTGAAGAACTGAAATAAGGAGCCATCAGCCGGCTTGCACCCAGTTCCACAGCCATGACAGACATACCAGAGAAAAATTCCGTGAGATACAGAAAATATTTGTTTTGTAGGATATTTTTTTGAGTCATAGATATTTGAGAACCTTTCTGTTTTTTTAGGGCGTGTCAGAAAACAGTTTTCAGACATGCTTGAAATGCGAAACATAAAAAATAGTTATCCAAGTGTCTTCCATGCTGCTTTATGATGTTTCCTAAATATTCTATCATAAGAAAAAAAGAAAAAACAGAAAAATTTTAGTTTTATTGAATAAACAAGAAAAATATGATCATACTATTAACATCCGAAAGGTTGAAGCCCCCACTTGTTCCTTTCGGTGAAAGCAAAAAGCTTTGAACCAAAGATAAGGTTAAATACTTATCCTCCCCTTTTTGAAATCCCCACATGCAACGTAACCGCTGTATGTGGGGATTTTTTTCGATATTAGGATTGTAAGTTGATGTAGATTTGCCCATTTTTTATATGGGTTATTTTTTTACAGTAATTGTTTTTTTGACGGTGGTCATTCCTTTGATTTTGGCAGTAATTGTTGCTTTTCCGGTTTTCTTTGCAGTGATTTTGCCACTGGAATTGACAGATAATACAGAGGGTTTTGAGGATTTCCAGGTGATGCCCTTTAAGATCTGACCTTTGCTGCTATTGTTTCCACCCATAATTCCGGGATATACGACATTACATGAAACTGTCAATTTTTTTGTGTTTTTTACTTTGATGGAAGTGGGTGCACTTAATTTTAATGATTTTGTATTCTTTTTGCCAACCTCAATAGTCTGAATCACTTTGCCTTTTAATTTAGACTGTGCTTGAGAACCAGTATTGCTGGAGCTAAATTCAGCGGAAACGCCATACCAGCCTCCAGAACTACGAACAAAAGAGCCAAGACCAATAAATTTATAGTTAGGATTGATTAAACTGGTATAGTGGCCAGTAACTGCATTCTGGTTTTGGTTTACCCAATCATTTTTTTCATTGTACCATTGTTCAATTCCTGCCATCAGACCAGCATAATTCCAAGCCAGATTTTCTGCCCAGCTCTGTTCGTTTTTGCGCAGGATGCTGAAACAACTCTGCCCATTTGGACGAGTATGACTCTCGTTGACAGTGCATTCTGCGGCCCTCAACTGGGCAATCCATTCAAGATTGGAGGACCATTTCATAGGTACATAATCAGATTTCTTAAGCTTTTTTCCCGTGGAAGGATTGATATAGCCTTTGTTGCAGGCTTCCTTGCGGATTTCATTGATTCTTTTTAATATTTTTGTTTTGCTCACACGTTCAAAGCTGCCAGGAATGCCTACTAGGATATTGCCGTTTTCTGCCTTATTTCGGTCGGATGGACGAATAGATGCTGCCAGGACAGTTTCAGATAGCTGAAATAATGACAATGTAAAGATAAGGAAAAATGTAATTAGTTTGGTTTTGCAAGGTAATTTTTTCATATTGTCTCCTTTCTGGAAAATCATATAATTAGTTTGTTACTGCTTACGCTAAAATAGCGGAAGTAATTTTTGTTGGTAATTTTTACAAAAAAATAATATCAATAAGCAGAAAATAATATAAGATAACCAATCTCTGTACAAAGTAAATTATATTTTCTGTTATTATAATATCATAATCTTTATAGTGTATCAATGTAAAATTTTTGTTATAATATCTCCAAATATTATGCATGCACATGATATAATGAATCAAAAAATAAATTTAGAGGTTTAAGGATGAAAATTTTAATTGTGGAAGATGACGAAGCGATTGCAAATTTAATAAATATCAACCTAAAAGCAGAGGGCTATCAATGTATCTGTGCTTTTGATGGGAAAACGGGAGCAGATTTTATTGAGAACGATTGTTTTGATTTAATCCTGTTAGATATTATGCTGCCAGAGATTGACGGCTATGAATTGTTAGAATATGTCAAACCAATGGGGACGCCAGTCATTTTTTTGACTGCCAAAAGCGGGGTGGATGATCGAATCAAGGGCTTAAAACTTGGTGCAGATGATTACATTGTCAAACCATTTCAGATTGGGGAACTGCTTGCCCGAGTGGAAGCATTGCTCAGAAGATATGGCAAAGTCAAACGGAAACTTGCTTTTGCAGATGTGGAGATTGACTTGATTTCTAGAACCGTCAGCAAGGGGGGAGAACTTGTGGAGCTGACAGTAAAAGAATTTGATTTGCTGGTGGAATTGATACAAAACAAAAATGTAGCATTATATAGAGAAAGATTATATGAAAAAGTATGGGGGAGTGCATATATGGGAGATACCCGCACACTGGATTCGCATATTCAAAGACTTAGGAGGAAGCTTGGATGGGACAAATATATTAAGACAGTATTTCGGATTGGTTATCGTCTGGAGGAAGGCAAATGAAATTATTTCATAAAATATTTCTCTGTTTTGTGGTAATATTTGGCATTACTTTTCAGGTGGCAGGGTATCTGTTTATCAATTTTGCCTATGAAAATGCAATTGATCAGGAGAAAAAGATTGCCTTTCAGGATTTTCAATATAATCGCTATATTCTGCAATCAATCTTGTATTCAGAACCAGAACTTTTTACCAAGAAAAAAGATGAGATTGCAGGCATTTTAAGAAACTTTACTGTCCCAGTTTATGTATATGGTCTTGATCAAATCTATGATTTCACTAATATGACAGCATTACCAGAAGAGATTGATTTTAATGAAGTGGAAGACGACAAGGTATCTTTTCAAATTTATGAAAAAGAAGGGGAGAATTATATTTTTGTATATGATTATGTCAGGCAAGGCAAAAACGAATTGTATCTGGCAACACAGACCAATATCAGTGCAGTGATAGAGAAACAGAAAAATATGATTGCTTATTTTCAGAGAATCTACATAGTGATTCTGTGCATCAGTTTTCCGCTTATCTTCCTGTTGACAAAAGCGCTTACGGCATCCTTAAAGAAAGTTGGGGAAGCCTCAAGAAGAATTGCTAAGGGAAATTATTCCCAAAGGATTTGTACAGAAGGTAAGGATGAAATTGGGGAATTGGCATTGGATTTTAATCATATGGCAGAACAGGTGGAGGAAAAGATGGCAGAATTATCGAATGTGGCAAAGCAGAAAGAGGAGTTTGCTGCCAGTTTTGCCCACGAATTAAAAACGCCATTGACTTCTGTTATTGGTTATGCTGACATGCTCTATCAACGCGATTTGTCACGGGAGGATGTAAAAAGTGCTGCCGGATATATACTAGATGAGGGTATGAGACTGGAATCATTGTCTTTAAAGCTGATGGACTTATTCGTGTTGGACAAGCAAGATTTTTTGCTGGAAAAGATGTCTGTGGAGGAAATATTTGCAAACATCAGACTGGGGATAGAGCCAATATGTGAAAAATATAATGTAGTGCTGCATATGAAAATTGAGGATGGCACTGTTTGGGTAGATTTTGACCTTTTTAAAACGATGATATTAAATCTAGTTGATAATGCTATAAAAGCAGGATGTAGGGAGCTTTGGATCAGCGGCAGGCAGAATACAGATTATCAAATTGAGATAAAAGACAATGGAAAAGGAATACCCCCAGAAGAATTGGGAAGGATTACAGAGGCCTTCTATATGATAGACAAATCCCGCTCAAGAAAACAGCATGGTGCAGGACTTGGTCTGGCGTTGGTATCAAAGATCGCGGATCTGCATGGGGCAAGGCTGGAAATCGAGAGCGATGGAAAAACAGGGACAGCAGTCAGCATGGTTTTTGAGGGGGCACAAGGAGATTGGAATGAAAAAGACATATAAGTATACAGTTCTTACCGTGGTTTTGGCAATTGTGTTTTCTTTTGGCAGCATGGCAGGAATGAATCTTATTTTAAAAGCAAGGGAAAGACAGCTTTTGACAAAAAGCGGCAGAAGCGTGGTGGAGGTGCCTGTTCAGACAAATGTTGGGCAGGAAAAGGATCAAAATTTTAATAAAGATAGAGGCACACTAACAATAGAACAGATAGAGAAAGTTGTAAGTCTTTGGGATGAACCAGATGAAGTGGTTGTTCATAATCCTGCAGATGGGCAGATTTCTATGGGGGAGGCAATTCGGGCAGGGCAAGAGTGGCTTATTAATATGGGAATGGAAGTGGAGAGAAAAGATAATGATGAGGTGCACCAGTACGCGACATTGAGCACTGCGGTTCGAGAATCATCTGAGGAAGAAGACGACAACGAAGATGTACAGACAGCGCCATATAATAGTTTTTGGAGAGTGCAATTTTATAGTAGTTCACTGGAAGCTTTTTTATATGTAAATGCAGTCACAGGACAGGTGTGGAGTGCGGATATTATTTTATACGATGATTTTCCAAAGGAAATACCAAGTAAAAAATTAAGAGATTTTGTGGAATTGTGCGGCCTTAAGGTTTCAGGGTCAGAATCAGAAGAAGAACTGTGGCAGCCAAGTTATAGTTGGATGGAGAGAGTGGAGATAGAGAACAGTAAATTAATTGCAGAGATGCAGTTTATGCGTTCTCAGACAGGCTATCCAGGCAGCGGTTATGGGAAGGAAGGATTGCTTAATTTTAGAAGTAAAATTCTTTACAAAGAGAATGTGAATATCGTTTTTAAATTGTCTTTGGATTGGTAGGGCAATTCTGGAAAACAATCGTGCAAGTTTATTGTGTTTTCCTAAAAATTTACAACTATGACACAACTTTGCCGAAAGTAAGACGCAACACTCAGGTAGGATAGAATTATATCCTGTCTGAGTGTTTTTATGCTATTCCATGTTTTAATGAGGGTGGCATGGAAATTGCCAGGGGGCGCGGTCTGAAGCATGGGGATAAAGATGTCGGTGTTGTAGAATTGCTGGCAGAGAAGCAGGACGCTGACAGGAATTTCTATTCTCCTATGGCCTCTTTCCAGATTAATTCCGACAGCCTCAAGGACATGGAACGTCTCTGTGGATTATTGGAGGAACTCTTTCCGATTGTTGTGGTGTCCGCGCTGTTGGTTGGGATGTTTGGCCACAGCATTGTTATCATGCAGTCCACAAGAGATGCCGTGCTTTTACGAGTTCTTGGCGTCACGAAGAAGCGTGTCCGGTGTATGCTGGTGTTAGGGCAGGTGTTCCTATGTCTCACAGGGGTTCTGATTGTAGCGGGAGGACTGTGTTTATACAGCCCAGGGTTGTTTTTAAAGAGCAGTGATACGCTTGCCGCCTGCTTTGTTCCTTACTTTATTGGGTGCGTCCTGAGTGTGTCCATAGCGGCAGTGCAGGTGACAAGGCACAGGATTTTAGAACTTTTGCAGGTGAGAGAGTAGGAAAAGCTGGCACATAGGCAGAGGATTTCCTACAAGGAGAGAAAGGAACTATGTCTAAGATAGAGGACGTGGAGAAAGGATTTTATACATGGGAAAGGAGAGAAAATATGGTAAATTTAGCTTTGAAAAATGTTTCTTATACATATAAAAACGCGCCAAAGCCCGCGGTTTCGGGGATTTCTTATCAGTTTGAGGAAGGGAGAGTCTATGCGATTGTAGGTCCTTCTGGTTCTGGAAAATCCACCCTGCTTTCTCTGCTGGCGGGACTGGATTTACCCACGGACGGCGAGGTTGTCTTTGACGGTGAGAGCTTGGCAGGACTTAATCTTGATCGTTACCGTCGGGAGAGCATTTCTATGATTTTTCAGGCGTTTCATCTGTTTCCATTGCTGACAGTAATGGAAAATGTCTGTTTTCCAATGGAATTGTGTGGAATAACGCCGAAAGACGCAAAACCTAGAGCGCAAGCGCTGCTGGAAGGGGTTGGTATTACAAAAGAGCAGATGAATCGTTTTCCGTCAAAGCTTTCTGGAGGGGAACGGCAGCGCGTGGCGATTGCCAGAAGTCTTGCCTCCAGTGCAAAAATTATATTAGGGGATGAGCCGACCGGAAATCTTGACGGCGCGAATACCCAGAATATTATTGACATATTGTGCAGTCTTGCCCATGAAAAAGGGTATTGTGTGATTATCGTCACTCATGACCTGGAGGTCGCAAGGGCAGCAGATGTGGCATTGCGAATGAGGGATGGAGAGCTGAGAGAGGGAATAGTTTCAGGAGAAGATTCTAAATGATGGATTATGTTATTGGAAGGTGATACCATGCGAAAATTAATGATTCTAAAAACACTCTTGCGTTCTTTTTGGAAGACAATATTGACCTTTTTTTTGATCGTTGCGGCCTCGTTTGCCTTATTTTCCCAGGTCACAAATTATGCTGTTACAACACGGGAAATTACTCATGCTAAGAGTTTTTACAGAGGTGTGGCTGCTTTAGACAACACAGTACCCAATCTTCAATTGCAGGGGTTGGGAAATGTGGCTGATGATATTACATATGAGACAGAGAATAATCCTTGGCCAACACAGGAACAACTGCAAGAATTTTCGTCACTGCCAGGTGTCAGTCTTGCAGAGACAAGGTACATGACAGCTGGAAAGGTGGAGAATTATAAGCGGGTGATAGACGAGAATGCTACCTGGGCCTATCGGGGCAGATTTGTCATAGAGGGCGCTTTTGCTGGATATGAGGATGATCCTAATAATGCAGGTCTTATCAACATCTTGTTAGATGATGTGACAGTGCTTGCTGCTACGGATGATAAAATGGTTCTTGAGAAACAAGTTAAGATAAGGACTGTAAGTGCAGACGACCAAACTTATTATGAAAATCCGCATCCACTCAGTTTTTTTGAGAATTTAGAGAGAGGAAGCAGATGTATTGTCACAGGAAGATACAGTGATAAATATGGGATGGAAAAAGGTTTAGGAGAGCATGCATTTCAGGTGATAGAAGGACTGGGAGAAGAGTATCTGGAAAACCAGGAATGCGCTTACCAGAAAGGGTTGATTGCAGCCATCAATCAAAATATCTATACTTTTGATTTTGTATATACCTCAGATATGCGCGCTATACCACGGTTTAATGAGCACAGCATGGCAATTACCAAAGGGCGTCCTCTGACAGAAGAGGACACGGATGTCTGTGTGGTAAATCAGCTTTTCCTGGATGCATACGACTTGTCGATCGGTGATAAGATTCATGTGGAGCTGGGTGACAGGCTATTTCATCAAGATTTTGATATGGGCGGGGCACTGGCCGGGGATGCAGAGACTCTCTCAAATTTTATAGGCAGTGCTGAACTTGAAATTATTGGCGCTTATCAAGATGTAGATGATAGTGGAGAGATGTTTGAGAGCCAATGGTGTTATACGAAAAATACGATTTTTGTGCCAAGAGCTCTTTTGCCAGTGGATGTGTCTGACGATTTTGAGCCTTGCGTGGGTGAGTTTAGCGTTTTCATAGAGAATGCACCTGATATAGAAGCATTTCAGGAGGCAGCAAAACCACTGACGGCTAAGATGGGCGTAACCATGCGTTTTTCAGATGGAGGATGGCTTAGTGTGAAAAACAGTTTTGAGGCTGGTCAGCGGATGGCATTTTTTACAGAGATTTTATCTTTTGTTGGAGCGGCGCTCGCCTTATTGTTGGCGGCATATCTTTACATTGGCCGTAATAAAAAGACATATGCTATCATGCGAACTATGGGAGTGCCAGCAAAAACAGCGCAAAATTCAATTGTGCTGCCACTTGGTATTGTGTCAGTATTTGCAATGCCAAGTGGAGGCATCACGGGCTTATTCTATACCTCAAGGACGGCGGCGAAGGTGCTATGGAATATGGCGGCCAGTGCACCAGATGGTTATGTACCTGATACAGCGCTTCCGATCAGTGCAGTACTTTTGTGCCTGATTTTTGAATTGGCGTTCATTTTGGGAATTACTTTATTTTTTCTGCATCAGATGAAGAAAATGTCTCCATTGGAATTATTGCAGGAGGGGACAGCACGGCCAAGTACAGATAGAAAAGTTTTGTCAGAAGTGATGAAGACGACGCCAGTTCCTGCCAGATTTGATTTCACAAAACTATCGGCTGTCAGTGAAATACCTTGTAAAAGAAAATATAATGTTCTGCATCAAGTAATGGCTTATATACTGCGTCATATGCGGCGTGGAGCTGGAAAAACTGCGGTATCGTTGATTTTGGCGGTTGTGTTGACTTCTGGTGTAGGCATGTTTGTGCTGGCGAGACTTACATATCAGGACACTTTTCAGAAAATGGAAGTGAAAGGCAGGGCATTGAATTTTTCTTCGTCCTCAATATTGGAATTATCAAAGTCAGATTTGATGGATGATTTTTATTGCTACCATAGCCTGGCTGTGCGTGTCAATGATCTGGAACAGAATATTTCTCTGACATTTACAAATGATTTTGCAAGATATCTGGCAGGTGGTTATACAGTCACTTATGCGGCGGGATATGATGAGACTTCCTTAAATGATTCCACCGGTACAGGTTTATTGTGTCTGGTGGGAGAGGAGCTTGCGGAAAAATTAAAGGTTCATCCAGGGGATCAGATTGCCCTTTTATCAGATGCGATGTATTCTGCCTTGGGTGGAACCATTAAAAATGAGGAAGAATTATTGGCAGCGATTGAACGCAAAACCAGAATATATACCATTGCAGGGGTGATTAATTCTGATCGTGCAGGTGCAAGCAATGGTATTTTCGCAGCGGTAAATAGAGCAGCAGAGGATGTATATGGGCAGTCCTTCCCGTTTGGATATTGTGAATTTACACTAGCAGATAATGAGAGGCTGGAAGAACTTAAAATACTGTTTGAAGATCAGAAAAAGCGTGAGAGTATGTATGCGCCGACGGCATCTTTTTCTATTGATGGCACAGGACTTGAAAATATCAGGCGTATCTGTGAATTGCTGGAATCACTGTTTCCCATCGCTGTGGCAGCAGCAATGCTAATTGGGCTGTTTGGACCAGGACTAGTAATTTTACAATCAGCACGGGAAGCCGCGTTTCTGCGCGTGCTCGGTGTTACAAAGAAACGTGTGCGCTGTATGTTGATATTAGAGCAGGTTGTTTTGTGTGCTGCGGCAATTGTTCTTGTGGCAGGTGGATTTGCCTTGTTGCAGCCAGGATTGTTTACCAGAAGTGCCAAGACGCTGACAACCTGTTTTGTATTGTATTTTGTGGGATGTTTTTGTGGTGCATTTGTGGCAGCAATACAAGTGACAAGACACAAAATCTTAGAATTATTGCAGGTAAAAGAATAAAGATTTGCCAGATTTAACTCTAAAATATAAAAATCCTTTGAAAAACTACAGCAAATGAGTTATACTATAAAAGATGTGTAAAAACACTGTAAGAATTAGAATAGTAACAAAGGATGGTATTTGATATGGCATTATTAGAACAATGGAGAAGTGTTGCATACAATCAGGAGGCGGGAAAGACAGAGATTGAGCGATTCTGGCAGAGATATTTCCTGTTGGAAAAGGGTGTTTATGAAAAATTATTAGAGAATCCAGATGAAGTGGTGGAAGGAACCGTTAAGGAACTTGCAGAAAAATATAATCTATCAATTTTGGAGATGGCAGGATTTCTGGATGGAATAAATGAAAGTTTGATTCAGGAAAATCCGATTGAGGAGATGGAGGAAGATACTAAGGTCAGCCTAGCATTTGATAAGGAGAAGCTGTATAAGAATATGGTGGATGCCAAGGCGGATTGGCTCTATGAATTGCCGCAGTGGGAGAAAATATTTGATGAAGATAAGCGCCATAAGCTTTATCTGGAACAGAAAAAATCTGGAACAATTATCAAAGAACAGAAAATTTATCCCAATGATCCATGTCCCTGTGGAAGTGGTAAGAAATACAAGAAGTGCTGTGGTAGAAATAAATAGAAAAATAGATGAGTAAATAGCAACTATTCAGAATCCCATACCACAGACATACCAGCTAAGCTGTCATAGTTATAAAAAATGATAATAACAGATTTTCTTCTTTACAGAACAGCAAAAATAGATTAGAATACAGAGTAGAGAAAGCGTTGACAAGAAGAGTAAGTTGTGGAATGCTGGGTGCCTGCATGATTGGAATAGGAAGATGTGGTGCACAAAGCAGAGAGAACCGTCGAGGAGTGAACTATCGCTCTGGAGCTGGAAACGGTTTGGCAGGAAACAGCCGAAGACCACCTTGGAGCGGCTTATGGCCCGGTGACTCCGTTATCGTCAAATGAGAGGTCTTGTCACTCGTAAGAGAGTGTTGCAGGACAAGCAGGGTGGAACCGCGTAAATTACGTCCCATGCATTGCCGTAAGGCAGTGCATGGGATTTCTTAATATGTAGTCCGCGCATATCGAAAGGAGAATATTATGTGTAAAATAAGGCGATGGGTAAAGGATTTGCCAGATGTAATGAGTGTAACAAAGAAAGAATATTTTTTGACAGTTGCATTTAGTTTTTGTTTAGGCGTCATTTTAGGATTTGTGTTTGCACCAAAAAGAACAAAGTACAGTACTATTGGTTCCCACAATGGCAATGGGAATACCGGCATATGGGAAAAAGATGAAGAGGAACAGTCAGAGGATTAAAAAAGGAGGTTATTATGAAAATTAAATTAAAGGATGGCTCCTTCAAGGAGTACAGCGAAGCGAAAAGTATTTATGACATTGCGTTAGATATCAGTGAAGGATTGGCCAGAGCAGCCTGTGCGGGGGATGTGGATGGCAAGGTTATGGATTTAAGAACCGTGTTAGATAGCGACTGCGAATTGAATATTTTGACTCAGAAAGATGCGGAGGGGATCCGTACAGTACGGCATACTTGCTCCCATGTGCTTGCAGAGGCAGTAAAACGCCTGTTTCCCAATGCAAAATTGGCAATTGGGCCATCCATTGATGAGGGATTTTATTATGATTTTGAGGCTGAGCCATTTTCCAGAGAAGATTTAGACAAGTTAGAAAAGGAAATGAAGAAAATCATCAAAGAAGGAAAACGTCTGGAGAAATTTACGCTTCCCAGGGCAGAAGCAATTCAATTGATGGAGGAAAGACAGGAGCCATACAAGGTAGAACTGATTCAGGATTTACCGGAGGATGCAGAAATTTCTTTTTATAAACAAGGGGAAGGCTTTACAGATTTGTGTGCTGGGCCGCATTTGATGAGCACAAAGCCCATCAAAGCATTTAAATTGATTTCTTCTTCTATGGCATATTGGCGGGGAGATTCCAACAAAGCACAACTTCAAAGAATTTATGGCACGGCATTTGCTGCTAAAGATGAGTTAAACGCATATCTCGAACATTTAGAGGATATCAAGAAGCGCGATCACAATAAATTGGGAAGAGAAATGAAATTGTTCACCACGGTGGATGTAATTGGTCAGGGCTTACCACTATTGATGCCTAGAGGCGCTAAAATGATTCAGACAATGCAGCGCTGGATAGAGGATTTGGAGGACAATGAATGGGGATATATTCGCACAAAGACGCCGTTGATGGCAAAATCTGATTTGTATAAGATTTCTGGACACTGGGATCACTATACAGATGGTATGTTTGTGTTGGGTGATGAAGAAAAGGACAAAGAAGTACTGGCACTGCGTCCGATGACCTGTCCGTTCCAATATTATGTATATAAGGCAGAGCAGCATTCTTACCGTGATCTGCCATTGCGCTATGGTGAGACTTCTACCTTGTTCCGCAATGAGGATTCTGGTGAAATGCACGGATTAACCCGTGTGCGCCAGTTTACCATTTCAGAGGGACATTTGATTGTGAGACCAGATCAGATGGTAGAGGAATTTAAAAAATGTATTGCACTGGCAAAGCATTGCCTGTCTGTCTTAGGTGTAGAGGAAGATGTAACCTATCATCTCTCAAAATGGGATCCAGATAACAGGGAAAAATATATTGGAGAACCAGAGGTCTGGGAAGAGACACAACAGCATATGCGGGAAATTATGAATGAGCTGGAAATCCAATATACAGAAGATACTGGCGAAGCAGCATTTTATGGGCCGAAGATTGATATCAATGCCAAAAATGTCTATGGCAAGGAAGACACGATGATTACCATTCAGTGGGATGCGCTGCTTGCAGAACAGTTTGATATGTATTATATTGACCAGAACGGCGATAAGGTGCGGCCTTATATCATTCATAGAACATCTATGGGCTGTTATGAGCGTACGCTTGCCTGGCTGACGGAGAAATATGCTGGGAAATTCCCAACCTGGCTGTGCCCAGAGCAGGTGCGTGTGCTGCCAATTTCAGATAAATATGAAGCTTATGCCGCAGAGGTGGAGAAAAAATTAAAGGCCAATGGCATTCTCTGTTCTGTGGATAATCGTTCCGAAAAAATTGGTTATAAGATTCGTGAAGCACGTTTGGATAAGCTGCCCTATATGCTGGTTGTGGGACAACAGGAGGCAGAAGAACATACTGTTTCTGTCAGAAGTCGTTTTGCAGGGGATGAAGGAGTCAAACCATTGGATGAATTTATAGAACAGATCTGCAAGGAAATCCGCACAAAGGAAATTCGCAGAGAGCAGCCGCAGGAGAATTAATTCAGACATGTTTTCCACGATAAGTTTAATAAATTGGAAATAAATGGAAATCCCAATGCTTTCCAGGCATAAATCATTCGAAATCTTCTGATACTAATACAGCGAAAAGAAAGAAAGGAGATTTCATAATGACACGTTTAAAATGTTCTGTGAAAAATTGTATGTACAACGAAGATCACCTTTGTGCAAAGAATGATATTATGGTGGGAGGGCAGGATGCCTCTAAGCCAAATGAGACACGTTGTGACAGCTTTCGTGAGAGGACAGACAGCATGACCAATTCTGTGGGCAGTGCAAAGCCAGAGACCAGTGTAGGATGTCATGCCGAGAACTGTCGATTTAATGAAGATTGTAAATGTCATGCAGAAGAGATTGGTATTGCAGGAAGCAATGCATGCTGCTGTTCAGAGACAGAGTGTTCTAGCTTTGATTGCCAATGCAAATAAATACAATTTTTGTATTTTCCGGTAAATGCTGCCGACTGTAAAGCGAAAAAAAACAAATTTGACACAAATTTACAAAAAATTCATCTAAAAATACTTGTAATCTTGCGAGGCAGGAAGTAGAATAGGATTGGAGCGAAGTTTTCAGTATTCTACTTTCTGCCTTTTATTAGGTGGGAGGTTGATGCGGTAGGTGTAAAATGTGGGGAAAGAGTTTTCCCTGGATGTGAGCGCGGCAAGCGTCGATGGAGGAAAGTATGCGTAAGAAATCTCATATATCATTAGCGAAATATATTGTTGATAGTTTGGAGGAGCAAGATCTGCAAAAACATAAGAAAGCCTTTTATTTGGGTAGTATTTTACCAGATTGTAAGCCATCTTTCTTTACAATTAAACATGAAATAGAAGGGACTTTTCCAAAATTCCAGCAGGATTTGAAACGATTATTAGAGCTTCAGCGCACATCACAGATCAATATGCGGGTGTTTTACCGAGGTCTTGGAGAGATGATCCATTACCTTGCAGATTACTTTACATTTCCCCACAATTCTAATTATATGGGAACTCTTAAGGACCACTGTATCTATGAAAAGCATTTGAAGAACAGCCTGAAAGATTATATTCAGAGCGGAGAAGCTGAGAAAAACCGATTATATATTCAAAAATCAGTATACAATCTTACCAGTGCGGAAGCCATTTGTGATTTTATTAAACGATCACATCAGTCTTATATGAAATTGAAGAATACTGTCGAAGGCGATTGCCGTCATATTGTGTCTTTATGTCATCAGGTTGTGGAGGCAGTTATTTTACTGATTCACAAGCAGACAGTCTTAGAACCAGCAGCTGCAGCATAATAACAAGCGGGCAATATGTCAGATAAAAGATATTTTTGTCGAAATGTTCTGTAAAAAAAAGTCGGTTTTAGTTTGCATTTTTCCCGAAAAAAGACTACAATAGACAAGGGGGAAAAGGAGCTAACATGAAAAGCTTGCAAGAATTGCAAAAGGAAATCGAAATAGCACGAAAAGAGTTAAATATAGTCGCAGAGAAAGATATCCGCACACCAGAATGTTATCAAGTCAGTGTACGATTGGATAAATTGATCGAAGACTATATGCAGTACGATGAAGAGAAATTTCCCCTTCAAAATTGTGGGTGAAAGTAGGATTAGCTAAATCTTGAGAGAAAGGGCCTGGTTCCAGGCTCTTTTTTTATCTCATAGGATTAACGTGTCTTTTGACACCCTAATCATGTTAAGAAAAAAATTTTCTATTGATTTTTTTTGTGTTATAAGCTAGAATGGAAGAAAAACCCGAAATAAAAGCACGTAAAGGGCAGATAGCAGCCGGAAAGGAAGATTCGTGGAATTTAAACACAAATCAGTACTTTTGGATGAGACAATCGAATATCTAAAGATCAAACCTGGAGGAATTTATGTGGATGGCACACTGGGAGGCGGAGGACATGCCTATGAAGTGTGCAGGCATCTATCTGAACAGGGTAAATTTATTGGTATTGATCAAGATGAGGATGCAATCTGTGCTGCGACAGAGAGACTGTCAGAGTTTGCAGATAAGATACAGATTATAAGAGGTAATTTTTGTGAGATGCAGCAGGCATTGGCAGCAATCAAAATATACAAAGTGGATGGTATTGTGTTGGATTTGGGCGTGTCATCTTATCAATTAGATGATCCCTCACGGGGCTTTACTTATCGGGTGGAAGATGCTCCACTGGATATGCGGATGGACCAAAGGCAGCGTTTTTCAGCCAAAGAATTGGTTAATACTTACAGTGAGATGGAGTTATACCGTATTATCCGCGAGTATGGGGAAGATAAATTTGCCAAGAATATTGCCAAGCATATTGTGGCGGCAAGGGCAGAAAAAGAGATAGAGACAACAGGAGAGCTGACTGATCTTATCAAGGCAGCGATTCCGGCAAGAGTACGAATGAATGGAGGCCATCCGGCGAAACGGACATTCCAGGCGATTCGGATTGCATTGAATCGGGAGTTGGAGGTACTTTGTGAGTCGCTGGAGGGTATGATTGAGATGCTAAATCCAGGAGGGAGGATCTGTATTATCACATTTCACTCTTTGGAAGATCGGATTGTGAAGAACATTTTTAAGAAAAGTGAACATCCATGTACCTGTCCGAAGGATTTTCCGGTATGTGTGTGTGGGAAGGAACCATTGGGTAAGGCAGTAACCAGAAAGCCCATAGTACCATCGGAGGAGGAAATTGAAAAGAATCCCCGTTCTAAAAGCGCAAAATTGCGAGTATTTGAACGGAGATAGATAGGTAAAAAAGACAGGAGTTGAGAGTGTGAGACAGCAGGGAAATCGACATTACCAGGGAAGAACAGGAAATTACATAGATGGAAATACGGTAAAGCGGATTCATGCACAGCCAAAGAAACACAGCGAAGAGGTACATGAGGAGCTGGTCCACAGACGAGAAGTGGAGCGTAAGCATAGAGAACGTAAGAAAAACGCCAGGACAGCAGCCAGAAAAAACATGGAGCGGGCGATGCAGATGAGTCCTGGATATGTGTTATTTCTTGCAGCGGCAGTAGTTGTGATGGTTACAGTGGTCGCCTGTTATTTGTTATTGTACTCAAATTTGAGTGCAAGAATGAAGCATGTGAACACCTTAGAAAGTGAAGTGATGAATCTTAAGAATGATAATGATGCTATGCAAAAGAAGATCAACACCTCAGTGGATTTGGAGACCATTCGCAAAAAAGCGATGGAAGAGCTTGGAATGGTCTATCCCTCGGAAGGTCAGATTAAGTATTTCGATGTAGATACGGAAGATTATATGAACCAGTATGAGGATATTCCAGAAAGGTGATTTATCATTGGCGAGCGTAAAAAGAACGATAAAAAGAAGAGAACCTGTAAAATTTTCCAGAAAGATGAAGAAAAAGCTTTTGGTGCTATTTGGCTTTGTAGTGCTTTCGCTGGGAGGATTAGTTGGAAGATTAGTCTATATTGAACAGGTAAAGGGAGAGGAGTATGAAAAGCAGGTACTAAGCCAGCAGGCTTATGGAAATCAGACAATCCCCTATCAGCGTGGGGAGATTTTAGATGCCAAAGGAACTATTTTGGCATCGAATGTGGCTGTCTATAATGTGATTTTAGACTGTAAATTGATCAATGACGATAAAGATAAGTATATGAAACCTACCATTGCGGCATTGCTGAAATGTTTTTCAGATGTAACAGAGGAGGAACTGATGGCAGCTTTGACCGATCAGCCTGACAGCCGCTATTTTGTCTTGCGCAGAAAATTATCGAATGAGGAAATTGAGGTTTTCCAAAAACTGCAGGCAGCGAAGGATAAAAAGGGTAAGAAGAAAAATCCGAATGTGCAGGGAGTATGGTTTGAGAAGGAGTATAAAAGAGAACATCCATATAACACCCTTGCATGCAAAGTTTTGGGATTTACCACATCGGGCAATGAAGGAATTGGAGGTTTGGAGGATTATTATAATGATACCTTAAATGGAGTGAATGGCAGGCAGTATGGTTATCTTAACTCGGATAATAATGTTGAGAAGACGATCAAAGAGCCAATCAATGGTAAGACGCTTGTCACAACACTTGATTTAAATATTCAGACCATTATTGAGAAGAAAATTGCAGAATTTCAGGAAGCCCACCGAGATGAAAACAGAATAGGGGATGGCAGTGAGCATACAGGTGTATTAGTTATGAATCCTCAAAATGGTGAAATATACGGGATGGCAGACAGTCATCCTTATGATCTGAATCATCCCTGGGATTTGAGTTCCTATTGTTCTCAGCAGGAGATTGACTCTTTTTCAGAAAAAGACCGCTTGGACAAGCTCAATACCATTTGGCAGAATTTCTGTATCACTTATACTTATGAGCCAGGTTCTACCGCTAAGCCTTTTACAGTGGCCACAGGTTTGGAGACGGGAAAGATTGAGGAGAGCTATTACTGTGATGGTGTAGAGAAGATTGGAGGATACGATATCCGATGTGTCAATCGCTCTGGTCACGGGATGGAAACCATTGAGAAATCAGTAATGGATTCCTGTAATGATGCTATGATGCAGATGGCAGAGGATATCGGAACAGAAGATTTCTATAAATATCAGAATATCTTTAACTTTGGACTGCGAACAAATATTGACCTTCCCGGTGAGGCCAGAACAGACGGACTGATCTATACCGCGGAGCATACAGATAAGACCTCTCTGGCCACCAATTCTTTTGGGCAGAATTTTAATGTGACGATGGTGCAGCTTGCCAGTGCATTTTCTTCTCTGATCAATGGAGGATATTATTATCAGCCTCATTTGGTTAAGAAAATCATTGATGATCAGGGCAATACTGTGCAGAGCATAGAGCCCACCCCGCTAAAGCAGACACTTTCTAAGCAGACCAGCGACAAGATGAAAGGTTATCTGTACAAAACAGTTTCTGAGGGGACAGGTAAGAGCGCCAAGGTTCCAGGTTATTCTATGGGCGGCAAGACAGGAACTGCACAGAAGGGCAATCGTGATGATAAGAAATATGTGGTGTCTTTTATTGGATTTGCTCCTGTTGAGGAACCGCAGGTTTTGGTCTATGTTGTCATTGATGATGCAAATGTTCCGCTTGAACAGCAGAGCAGTGCTCTGGCAACGGAAATGGCAAAACAGATTTTTTCAGAGATTCTACCTTATTTAAATATTTTTCAGGATGAGGAACTGCCGCAGGATCAGACAACTTCCGAAGGGCAGGAGGGGTCACAGGCTGGCAATGAAGATAACGGGAACCAAGGGACAGGGGAGCCGGAATATCCTTCAGAGGGTGCCCCTAGTGTGATGCCTGATGGTGGTGATGGGACTACACAGGAGCCAGAACCGCTCGGCGATAATGTCATTCCAGAAGAACCCTAGTCAGAAGAATTTCAGCACATAACCTCATAAAGTCAGTAATAGATTGTAATAACAGTTAATATGAGGTTTTGCTGATGATTCGAAATAAAACCCATAATCGCAAAAAAATACTAATTATTTTTACAGCAGTTCTATTGGTCTTGCTGCTTTTAGCAGGGAGATTGGTCTATTTAATGGTGTTCTGTTCGGAGTACTATGGGAAGAAGGCAGAAGATTTACATGAGCGGGAGCGTGATATCAAGGCAGCCAGAGGCAAGATTATTGATGCCACTGGCACAGTACTTGCCACCAACCGCACCGTATGCACCATTTCTGTGATTCACAGTCAGATTGAGGATCCAGAAAGAGTAATAGAAGTACTGACCCAGGAATTGGGAATGGAGGAAGACAAAGTTCGTAAGCGTGTGGAAAAAGTAAGTTCTATAGAGCGGGTGAAGTCTAATGTTGATAAAGAGACTGGAGACAAGATTCGCAATTACGGGCTTGCAGGGGTAAAAGTGGATGAGGATTACAAACGCTATTATCCATACAGTACACTTGCTTCAAAGGTTTTGGGCTTTACGGGAGGAGATAATCAGGGAATTATAGGTCTGGAGGTTATATATGAGGACTATTTAAAAGGTACCAATGGCAAGATTTTGACATTGACGGATGCCCGAGGAATTGAGATTGAGAATGCTGGAGAGCGCAGACAGGAGCCAGTAGATGGCAATAATCTGCATATCAGCTTAGATTACAATATCCAGATGTATTGTGAGCAGGCAGCCAAAAAAGTGATGGAGGCGAAGTCTGCGGACAGTGTGTCAGTAATCGTGATCAATCCGCAAAATGGTGAGATTATGGCAATGGTCAATGTGCCAGAATTTGATCTCAATGATCCATTTACCCTGGTAAAGCCAGAGACGCAGACGTCTGTGGAATCTGTAGAGACAGCACAAGAGCAGAAGGATAATAATCAGGATTTGCTTAATCAAATGTGGAGAAATCAATGTATCAATGATACCTATGAGCCAGGTTCTGTATTTAAGATTATCACTGCTGCATCTGCCTTTGAGGAAGGAGTGGTATCGCTGCAGGATAATTTTTTCTGTCCTGGATATAAGATGGTTGAGGATCGGCGAATCCATTGCCATAAACGTACAGGGCATGGGGCTGAGGATTTTACGCAGGGAATTATGAATTCCTGCAATCCAGTGTTTATTGAATTGGGGATGAGGCTGGGCACAGATAATTTTTATAAATATTTTAAACAGTTTGGGCTTTTGGAGCGCACTGGCATTGACCTGCCTGGAGAGGCATCTACTATTATGCACAATAAGAAAAATGTTGGTCCAGTGGAGTTAGCCACAGTTTCTTTTGGTCAGTCTTTTCAGATTACACCCATTCAGCTTGTGACAACAGTATCTTCTTTGATCAATGGGGGGAATAGGATTACACCGCATTTTGGCGTTTCCGTGAAAGATGACCAGGGAAATTTAGTGGAAACCCTGCAATATAATGTCAAGGAAGGGATTGTCACGAGCGAAACTTCTCAGACTTTGAGAACTGTTTTGGAAAAGGTTGTGTCAGAAGGAAGCGGTAAGCGGGCCAAAATTGAGGGTTTCTCTATTGGTGGTAAGACAGCAACCTCTCAGACTTTGCCCAGAAGCGCCAATAAATATATATCCTCATTTTTAGGGTTTGCTCCTGCAGAGAATCCACAGGCATTAGCACTGGTAGTCATTAACAACCCACAGGGTGTTTATTATGGAGGAACCATTGCCGCCCCTGTAGTGCAGGAGATTTTTTCCAATATTCTTCCTTATCTTGGAATTGAGAAAAAGGAGGTGCCCAAAGAAGAGGCAGAAGATACCGATCATTCTGGGGAGACAGATGAATGATAGATACTTATATCAGATGGCAGGCGCGCAAAGTCTTTATTGCCAGCAAAGCTGACCTGTGCGCTGCCACAAGGACGCCAAGGCGTTTTTGAATAGTAAGAAGATAAAAAAGAAAGATACGGTGAGCATAAAGCATCGTAGAGCGAAGAGGTGTAAAAGGATGGCACAGAGAGTAGTAATACCGGTATTGATTGCGTTTGCAATTACAGCAGTCTTAGGACCAATGGTGATTCCGGTTTTAAGAAAATTGAAGGTAGGACAGACAGAACGGGAAGAACTAAAATCACATCTAAAGAAAGCGGGAACGCCTACAATGGGCGGCCTGATGATATTAGCGGGAATTGTGGTGACTTCTGTGATTTATATGAAAGATTTCCCTGAGATCATGCCGATATTATTTGTGACAATTGGATTTGGAATTATTGGATTTCTGGATGATTACCTGAAAGTCGTGTTGCGCCGTTCGGATGGCCTGCTTCCCTGGCAGAAGATGCTAGGACAGATTCTGGTAACAGGGATTTTTGTGCTCTATATGACTCGCTATACAGATATCTCCACAAAAATGCTGATTCCATTTACGGGAGGCTTTGAGCACGGGTTATATTTGAATTTGGGAATTTTAGCAATTCCAGTCATGTTTTTGGCAATCATTGGGACAGTCAATGGGGCAAATTTTACAGATGGGCTGGATGGTCTTGCTTCTAGTGTCACAGTATTGATTGCAGTCTTTTTTTCTGTTGCTGCTCTTTGGCGTGGCAGTGGTATTACACCGATTACCTGTGCGGTAGCAGGTGCTCTGTTGGGATTTTTGTTGTTTAATGTCCATCCCGCAAAGGTGTTTATGGGTGATACAGGTTCCCTGGCACTGGGAGGCTTTGTGGCCTCTACCGCATATATGCTGCAAATGCCGATCTTTATCTTACTTGTGGCATTGATTTATTGGGTAGAATTATTGTCTGTTATGATACAAGTTACGTATTTTAAAATGACTGGCGGCAAGCGTGTGTTCCGTATGGCGCCGATTCATCATCATTATGAGTTGGGCGGCTGGTCTGAGACACAGGTAGTGGCAGTGTTTTCCATTGTCACTGCAATATTATGTCTGGTAGGATTTATGGCCTTGTAGCAAAGGAGAAACAGGAGGAAAGAAATTGAATTTGGCAGGAAAGAAATTTTTGGTATTTGGAACTGGCATCAGTGGGATTGCTGCCGCAGAGCTTTTAGTGCGCCGTGGTTTTCCAGTGGTTTTGTATGATGGAAATGAGAAGTTAAAAGAAGAGACCATCCGAGAGAAATCAGAACTTTTGGATCGTGTTGAGATTATTTTAGGCGATCTGCCAGAGTATATCCTTCACCACTGTGATATTGCAGTCTTAAGTCCTGGGGTTCCCACAGATCTTCCAGTGGTGGAGATGATGCGAAGCCAGGGCCTGGAAATTTGGGGTGAAATTGAACTTGCTTTTGCGTTTGAACAGGGGAAAATCCTTGCTGTGACAGGTACAAATGGGAAAACTACCACCACCTCTTTACTGGGGGCGATTATGGAACATGCTGTTTCTAAGGTGAAGATTGTAGGAAATATTGGAATTCCTTATACTAGTGTGGTGACAGACACAGATTCAGAATCTGTGACAGTGGCAGAGATAAGTAGTTTTCAATTGGAGACAATACATGAGTTTTGTCCGCAGATCTCTGCGATTTTAAATATTACGCCAGATCATCTCAATCGTCATCATACAATGGAAATTTATCAAAAGATGAAAATGCGGATTGCCAAGAATCAGGGAAAGCATCAATATTGTGTGTTAAACTACGAAGATCCTCTTTTGCGGCAATTTGCAGGGCAGATAGAAGCACAGGCTGTATTTTTTAGCAGCCAGAGAAAGCTTGATCAGGGAATTTATCTGGATGGTGAGCAGATTATTTGGACATGGGACGGACAGGAGAGATTGGTGTGCGAGATCAAAGATTTGCAGTTGATTGGAACACATAATTATGAAAATGTGATGGCTGCCGCGGCGATGGCTCTGTTGTTTGGAATTTCTTTAGAAAAAATACAAGAAGTTTTGGTTCGTTTTACAGCAGTTGCGCATAGAATAGAGTATGTGACCACAAAGCGCGGCGTTCGTTTTTACAATGATTCCAAGGGAACTAATCCAGATGCAGCTATTCAGGCAGTACGTGCTATGAAGTGGCCTACACTGCTGATTGGAGGCGGTTATGACAAAGACTCAGAGTATGACGACTGGATCAATGCTTTTGATGGAAAAGTAAAAAAATTGATTCTTTTGGGTGCTACCAGGGAAAAAATCCGCGATACAGCAGTGAGACTTGGGTTTTCACCAGAAGATATTGTGCTTGTGGAAAACTTGCAGCAAGCAGTAGAGCTATGTTATGCCAATGCACATAAGGGAGATGCCGTATTATTGTCGCCGGCCTGTGCAAGTTGGGGAATGTTTGAGAATTATGAGCAGAGAGGTGATTTGTTTAAGGAGATGGCAAGAGCATTACAGGAATAGTATAAATGTGAAAATGATATCGTGATAGAGGTGCTGGTATGGGCAGAGAACAAAATGCTGACAAAAGACAAAGAGACATCCGGTATTTTGACTACAGTCTTCTGCTGATCGTATTTTTTCTCGTATGCTTTGGACTGGTCATATTGTACAGCACAAGTTCTTATAATGGACAGGTCAAATTCAAGGATAGTGCCTACTATTTGAAAAAGCAGATAATGGCAGATGTACTGGGGATTCTGGTGATGGCGTTCATTGCACAGATTGATTATCGTGTCTGGAAAAGATTTTGGCTTCTTGCCTATGCAGGGGCATTTGGAATGTGTACCTTGGTATTGTTTATCGGACAGGAACTAAATGGTGCAAAGCGTTGGCTAAAGCTTGGACCTATAAGCTTTCAGCCCTCTGAAATGGCGAAAGTTGCAATTATTGTTTTTCTGGCAACCATCATTAGCAGGATGCCGAAACAGATGGGAAAGTTTACGGCCTTGATTAAGGTGATGCTGCTAGTCATGCCTATGGTAGTAATTGTGGCTTCAGAAAATTTAAGTACAGCAATTATTATTTTGGGAATTGCCATTTGCCTTGTCTTTGTGTCCAGTCCCAAATATATGCAATTTATAGTAATGGGAGGCGTGGTCATTGCATTTGGGACAGCGTTTATCATGTTGGAATCTTACCGTGCAGAACGATTAAAGATTTGGTTGGAACCAGAAAAATATGAAAAAGGCTATCAGACGCTTCAGGGTTTGTATGCCATTGGTTCCGGCGGATTGTTTGGGAAAGGGTTAGGCGCCAGTATGCAGAAGCTGGGGTTTGTGCCTGAAGCACAGAATGATATGATATATTCCATTATCTGTGAGGAATTAGGATTATTTGGGGCAGTCTGCGTGATTTTGTTGTTTGTAATTTTGATCTGGCGTTTTATGGTAATTGCCAGCAATGCTCAGGATCTGTATGGGGCGTTGATTGTAAGCGGTGTGCTTGCCCACATTGCCATTCAGGTTATATTAAATATTGCCGTAGTGACAAATACGATACCAAATACAGGTATTTCCCTGCCGTTTATCAGTTATGGTGGAACTTCAGTAGCATTTCTGTTGGCAGAAATTGGTTTGGTACTCAGTGTGTCCAGAGGAATACGGCTGGAGGAATAGGATATGGGAAAGCATAAAAAAAAGCAAAGGAAAAAATGGAAGATAGCCATATTGGTTATCCTTTACATTCTGCTATTTCTCTCTGTGGGAGCGTTAATTGTGGTAAAGTTATTTACTGTCGAAAAAGTGGAAGTTACAGGAACAAAACACTATACAGAGGGAGAGATAGAATCATGGCTTTTAAATGATGAATATTCTTGGAATAGTATGTATGTCTACATAAAATATAAATTTTCAAAGCCAAGGGAACTTCCTTTTGTGGAATCTATGGATCTTTCCCTGAAATCTCCTCATACTTTAAAAGTGAAAGTACAGGATAAGGCATTGGCAGGGCGAGTTTATGTAAAGACACTGGGGCAGAATGCTTATTATGATAAAGATGGAATTGTAGTGGAGATGTCCTCAGAGGTGATAAAAGGAGTTCCCAATATCAGTGGGCTGGATGTGGATAAGATTGTGCTCCATGAGAAATTGCCTATCAAGGGCAAAAGTGTGCTTAAAAATTTGTTAGCCCTGACGCAGATGTTAAAAAAATATAAGTTGGAGCCTGACAGTATTAAATATGGAGAAGAGGGCAGCTATACATTAAAGTATGGAAAGCTCTCCGTACTTCTGGGACAGGCTGAGAATTTGAATCAAAAGATCGAAAGACTTTCTTATATTATGCCGGATTTGGAAGAACAAATGGGAACATTACATCTGGAAAGCTGGACGGAAAATACTACAGATATTACATTTGAGAAGTCCGACTGAGTGTTGAGTTTTTTTATTATGGGACCAAAAGCCTCTGTTACCAGTGACAGAGAGATCAAACGATAGAGAATAATGTAAAAAAAACAGGAACAATAGGGATTGTTGAGTGGGAGATATAAAAAACTCGCAAAAATGAAAAAATGTTATTGATTAATTTTATAAAAAATTATATGATGTTATACAAGAGTTTAGACTGTCGGTATATTTCGCCGAATGAGATAAGGGTTATATATGAAAAAGTTCAGATAGAGAATAGAAGGAGGAAGAACCTTGCTAGAAATTATGACAACTGAAGCGGAATCCAGTGCAAAAATCATCGTCATAGGTGTTGGTGGAGCTGGAAACAACGCAGTAAATAGAATGATAGAAGAAAATATCGGCGGTGTTGAGTTTATTGGAATTAATACGGACAAACAGGCATTGGCATTATGTAAGGCACCAACACTGATTCAGATTGGCGAGAAGCTTACAAAGGGGTTAGGCGCAGGCGCTCAGCCGGAGATCGGTCAGAAAGCGGCTGAGGAGAGTATTGAAGAATTGACTGCAGAGGTCAAAGGAGCGGATATGGTATTTGTCACCTGTGGTATGGGTGGTGGTACTGGAACTGGTGCTGCTCCAGTGGTAGCTGGAATTGCCAAAGAAATGGGCATTTTGACAGTAGGAGTGGTGACAAAACCTTTTAAATTTGAGGCCAAGGCACGTATGATCAATGCATTGGGCGGAATTGAGCGCTTGAAGGAGAGTGTCGATACGCTGATTGTAATTCCCAACGATAAATTGCTAGAGATTGTGGACAGAAGAACTACAATGCCAGACGCTTTGCGCAAGGCAGATGAAGTGCTTCAGCAATCCGTACAGGGAATTACAGATTTGATCAATGTACCAGCACTGATCAATCTGGATTTTGCAGATGTTCAGACTGTCATGAAAGATAAGGGAATGGCACATATCGGTATAGGTATGGCAAATGGTGATGATAAAGCGATTGAGGCTGTGAAGTCTGCTGTTGCCAGTCCACTTTTAGAGACTACAATTACAGGGGCTTCTCATGTAATTATCAATATTTCAGGGGATATTTCCTTGATGGATGCCAATGATGCGGCAAGTTATGTACAAGATTTGGCGGGAGACAATGCAAATATTATCTTTGGTGCCAAGTTTGATGAAAATATGGCAGATCAGGCAATTATCACGGTAATTGCCACTGGTCTAGAGGATGTGGCCGCGGCTCCTAAGGTTATGCCCAATATGAAATATCCGCAGCAGCCAGCTACTTCCAGGTTAAATTCATCTTCAAGAGCGACAAATGCTATGGGAACGGCAGCACGATCAACAGGTACAATGGGCGCAGCGACACGTTCGACGGGGACGATGGGCGCAACAGCGCGTTCAGCGAATCCTTATGGAACAGCTTCCACTACACAGGGGAGTAATTTAGGCGCTGCACCATCTTCCACAGGTTTTCAGAGAGCCAGAAGACCAGAAGCCGGTGGCGGCGCATCAGAACGAGATATAAAAATTCCAGAATTTTTAAAGAATACTAGAAGATAGAGATACATAGAAAGGCAGATCATAAAGATCTGTCTTTTTTAAATGGAATATGTCGCGAAAGCGATCGGCCACAGGCAAAGATTCCTGATTTGCAAGATTCTTTGTTCTTTACAATTATTGGAAAGATAGCTATAATGAAAACGAATGCAAACAACAGGATTTGAATCAGAAATCAGGGTGGAGGATGAAGATGAAGACTATACGGATGAAGATTATTTCGGTAATTATGCTATGCTCTTTACTTACGGCAGCGATTATTGGAGTACTGGCATTGGCTAATTCCACAAATATGGAGGGGGATAATGCCAAGCAGAAAATGAAGCTTTGGGCGCAGATGGAATCAGCAGAGCTAAATGATAGAATTACTAAGATCGAACAATCCGTGAATACATTAAGTGATATTCTTATGGAACAATTTGATTCTAAAGCATTTTTTAAGGATAAAAAATATGCAGACGACTATACAGAAAGGATTACAAAGATTATAGATGTATTTGGGGAGCGTACGGATAGCACGATTACGGCATATATCCGCTATAATCCTCAGTATTCTAATCCAACTTCCGGTTATTTTATTACCAGAAGTTCTGTGGAAGCAGAATTTGAGACAGTGCCGCCGACAGATTTTTCTATGTATGATGAAGATGATGCAGAACATGTGGGCTGGTATTATATACCGGTTAAGGCTGGAGAGGCAATTTGGATGGCTCCCTATCTCAATGCCAATATCAATGTCTATATGATTTCCTATGTGATTCCACTTTTTGCAGAGGATGGCACTTCAATTGGTATTGTGGGGATGGATATTGATTTCTCACAGTTGACAGAACAGGTGGATGCCTTGGAAAATTTTGAGACAGGATATGCCTTTCTCACAGATGAATCCGGAACCGTGGTACATAGTAAATCATTGGATATCGGTACGGATATCTCTACATTGGATGATACATTGTCGGGTGTTGCACAGATGCTTAGTGATGAGCAGCAGCAGGGAGAGAATTTGTCTTATACATACCAAGAGAGAAACAAACAGCTTGTCTACTATAATCTGAAAAATGGTATGAAGCTTGTATTGGTGGTACCAGATAAAGAAATCTATGCTGGAGCAAATCGCTTGGTAGTGATTGTATTGACAACAATAGCCATTGCCTTGGTCTTTTCTGGCATAGTGGGAATTATAATTGGCAGCAATATTTCCAGGCCCATTAAACAGCTTACAGCAGTGATTGGACAGACTGCGAAATTAAATTTTCGGGCCACAGAATTTGGAGCAAGATTGCGCAGACAGAAGGATGAAATTGGTGTGATGGCGAATGAGATTCATTCTATGCGTAAAGTTTTGCGGGAAATGATGGGGAATCTAGATCAAGCTGGGCAGACAATTCTTGATAATGTGAATAATTTAAATGAGATTATGGACAAAAACAGATCAGATGCTCAGGAAAATTCTGCGGCAACACAGGAGATTGCTGCTGGAATTCAGGAGGCAAATGCCAATACTGCCAACATTTTACAGAGTATTGAGGAGGTTAAGAATAGTTCTGGAAATATCCATCGGATGGCACAAAAGGGCGAGGAGGATTCCATACAAATACATCAGCGGGCAGACGAGATGGAGAAACTTAGCCGCCAGTCCAGAGATAAGACGGATGAGATGTATGCTGTGATGAAACAGAAGTCAGATATTGCCATTGAACAGTCAAAGGCGGTAAACAGAATCAATGAGCTGACAGAGGATATCAAAAATATTTCTTCTCAGACCAATCTATTGGCTTTAAATGCAAGTATTGAGGCGGCTAGAGCGGGGGATGCTGGCAGAGGATTTGCAGTTGTGGCCTCTGAAATCGGAGATTTGGCTTCACAGACCCTGCATACAGTGGATAACATCAATGGAATTGTAGGGGAAGTAAACAAGGCAGTGTCAAATATGACAGATTGTATTATTACAGTAATGGGATTTTTAGAGGGAACGGTTCTCGGTGATTATGAACTTTTCAGCAAATCAGGGGAACAGTATCTCTCAGATGCAGATGATTTCAAACAGGTGATGGGGCAGACCAAAGAAGCGATAGGCATTTTAGAGAGGTATATTACACAGATTGTCGGTGCAGTGGAGGATATCAATGAGATGGTAACACAGTCAGCAGGAGGAATTAATATCATTGCTGAAAAGTCTAGTGAGACTGAGGAAAATACCATAGAAGGATGTACAAGACTGCAAGAGTGTATGCAGTCCATTGATGAGTTAAAACAGATTGTAAATCAATTTCAATTATAATAGTTATTGTAATATCAAATATTTGCAGGACATACTGAATAGAAACGTTCAGTATGTCTATTTTTTGTATGCACAGGGGCGCATAAAAAATTTGTAATATTTTGCAACCAAATGAGATTTTTGACGGGATATAAAGTGAGAGGCAGTAGTTCAAGCTCTAAAAGGAGGAAATATCTATGGAGGATGATCAAATTGTCGCGTTGTATTGGCAGAGAGATGAGAATGCCATTCGCCAGACAGAGAAAAAATATCAGCGTTATCTGTCTACAATTGCCTACCATATTCTGGCTGATCTAGAGGACAGTAAGGAGAGTGTCAATGATACCTATCTCAAAGCCTGGTATTCCATACCTCCCCATAAACCAAATATTCTTGCCACTTATTTAGGGAAAATTACCCGTCAATTGTCCATTGATATTTTTAGAAAGAAACACAGGGGCAAACGCATGTCATCCGAATACACCCTGTCACTCTCGGAACTGGAGGAATGTGTTCCTGATGGCAATGTGACAGATGAGAGCATAGATTTATATCTTTTGGCAGAAGCAATCAGCATCTATCTTGGAACACTGTCTTCTGAGGCACGAAATACTTTTGTAGGGAGATACTACTATATGGATTCCTTGCAGGAGGTTGCAGCGTATTATGGCTTTAGTATCTCGAAAGTCAAAAGTATGCTGCATCGTACCAGAATCGGATTGAAAGCTTATCTGGAAGAGGAGGGATTTGAAGTATGAAGCAAGAACAACTCAGTGATGCGCTCAATTACCTGCCCGATGAAATGCTTGAGGAGACAGAACATGTGCGCAGTGTCACAAGACAAAAAAGAATTTGGCGAAAGTGGATGGCGGCAGCGGCTTGTCTAGTCCTGGTGTTTTGTGTAAGTTTGCTTATGATTCCCCAGCAATTTTTTAAAGATGGTACAAAAGAATTGCCAATATTGACAGTCCATAGAGAATCAGGCAGAGATACAGGTTCATTTGCGTGTGTTGAGGCGTATGATGCCTCGGAGATTGTCAATGACAATCCCTGGAGTGAGGAGGCAGAGATTTCCACATTGCCAGTTTATCGGCGCCAATTTATTTATGATCCTAACCGTGATAATTACGGCTATGATTTTGCAAAGATGGAGGCTTTGCTGCGTGATGTAGCAGGCAGGCTGGGTTTAGACGCCGAACATTTGGAAGTCAAAGAGAGAAAGGGCAGTTATTATTTTAATGCTTATCTCACAGCAAAGGACGAGGGGATTGAAATCGAAGTAGGACATAATATGACCGTAGATATAGAGTTTAAACACAAAGTTTCCCTTCCAGATCAATATCGTTTTACAGATCACACCTCTTATCAGGAAGTAGCAGCGGCAGCGGTATACTTAAAAGAGGAATATAAGGAATTGATTGGCATGGAGAATCCGCAGATCAATATTACTGGCGGGGACTACAATGATAAGTTACAACAGTCTTATGATCTAGAGTTTTATGATGGCAGCGGGGATATCAAAAATAAGATTGTTAATTATAATTTTAACCGCATCGTCTTTTATACTAGTGGCAAAAAACTATGGCTGATCCGGCTGTTCTGTCCAGATTTGTCAGAAATGGTGGGAGAATATCCGATTATCACAACAGAGGAAGCGACGGACTGCCTGCTGAGAGGAGATTATATTTCTTCTGTCTTTTATGAGGTTCCCGGACGAGAATATATTAAGAAAACGGAGCTTGTATATAAAGTAGAAGATTATGAAGAATATTATATGCCTTACTACGAGTTCTATGTGGAATTGCCCCAGGAGGAACAGGAGAATGGACTTAAGACCTATGGCATTTACCAGGTTCCAGCAGTAGAGGAAAAATATATTTCTTATAAAGGCAAAGCAAATTTTAATTAGGATTAGGGTGTGTCTGAAAATAATTGTCAGACATGCCCTAATAGTTTTTTTGGATATTTGCATTTTTTGGGGCCTTGTCGTATTCTGTAAACGAATTTTTATAAAATCAGACAACAGTTTGACAAAAAAATTTGTTCTATCCTTTTATACTATACCTTGTGATACGCCAAATGGCCACAATATAGAGCGAGGAGGTCAAGTGTGAAATATGAATTGTATGTGGATCTCTGGTTTGTGACAAATTTTACAATGGATGCCATCGCGCTCTGGGTTGCTGGAAGGATTATGAAACAGCGTATTCGTTTTAAATGGCTGCTGCTGGCTAGTTTTATAGGTACTGCGGTTTCGATCAGCCTTTTTTTGCTGTTAAATCATTATACTTGGTATCAGATCATAGTGCATCTTTTGGTAAATCCGATGATGGTCTGGATCTGTTTTCAGGGCAGAGAGAAAAAGGTATTTTTGTGTCAATGGGCAATTACCTATTTGGCGGTAGTTCTGCTGGGCGGACTCATGCAATGGAGTATTTTTTACTTAGGAGGGGAAAAATTTTTTATCATCTGCTTAGTTGGGGCGTTGCTATTTTTAGGGCTTGTGGAAAAAATGCTGGGATATTTTCAAAGACAAAAAGATACTGTATTTAACCTTCTTTTGGTGACGCAAGAAGGAAACCTGAAAGCGAAAGGTTTTTTTGATACAGGGAACCTTTTGATAGATCCCACGTTGGGCAGGCCGGTACATATTATTAAAAAAGATATTTTAAAGGAACAGCTAGAAAAGGAAATGCTTTTGGTACGGCTGATCCCCTTTCATTCTCTGGGCAGGGAACATGGGCTTCTGGAGGCAGTGACAATTGAAGGGATGTATATTTTAAGGGAAGGACATCCGCTGTATCTGGAAAGGCCAGTACTGGGGCTTGCGGAAGAAAAATTATTTCAGGACGACAGATATGATGTGATTTTAAACGGAAAGAGTATGGAAATTTAAAGGAGGATGGAAATGTACATAAAAATCGCGATACCACAGCATTTTCAGTTGAAATTGATTCCCAATCTGCGTCACATGCTGCTGGCAAAAAAAGGAGATGTCCATTATATTGGCGGAGCAGAGATTTTGCCGCCCCCATTGGATGCACGGGAGGAAAACCGTTATATCCAAATGTTAGACGGCAAAGAGCCAGAGAAGGCAAAAGCAAGAAGCGTGCTGATTGAGCATAATCTGCGCCTGGTGGTTTACATTGCCAAAAAATTTGACAATACAGGGATTGGCGTGGAGGATTTAATTTCAATCGGCACCATTGGTCTGATTAAGGCAATCAATACTTTTAATCCCACTAAAAATATTAAGCTGGCAACGTATGCCTCGCGCTGTATTGAAAATGAGATTTTAATGTATCTGCGCCGCAACAATAAGACCAGATTGGAGGTGTCTATTGATGAGCCGCTGAATGTGGATTGGGATGGAAATGAATTGCTGCTGTCTGATATTTTGGGGACAGATGAAGATATTATTTATCGTGATATTGAGACAGAGGTAGAAAAAGATCTTTTAAAACATGCGGTTGAAAAACTTTCCGAGCGTGAGCGGACAATTGTGGAACTGCGTTTTGGACTGAATAATCCTCGTGGTGAGGAGATGACACAGAAGGAGGTGGCAGATTGTCTGGGGATTTCTCAGTCCTATATTTCCAGATTGGAGAAGAAGATTATGAAACGTTTGAAAAAAGAGATTGTTAGGTTTGAATGAGAGGTAGTTTATGACAGGATGCCGAAGAAAATCTTGAACCAAAGGCCAGAAATCAGTGATATGATTTCTGGCCTTTTTAAAAAGTAAGTGACAGATACCATACTTTTTGTTATGATAAGATGAATAGTGTAGAAAAGGAAGGAATGAAAAACAGATATGGAAAAGATATTGGAGCTGATTAGCGGCGAGGTAGTCAAGGCCTTTGAAGAAAATGGATATCATAAAAAGTATGGCAAAGTGACGCTTTCCAACCGTCCAGATCTCTGTGAGTATCAGTGTAATGGGGCTATGGCAGCGGCAAAGGAATACAAATGCGCACCCTTTATGATTTCGGACAAGATTGCAGAAGCCTTAAAGGAAAATCCAATGTTTGAGGCCGTGGATTCCGTAAAGCCAGGATTTTTAAATTTAAAGCTCAATCCAGAGTTTTTGGCTGGTTATCTGCAAAAGATGGATGCAGATCCTGAGCGGATAGGCTGTGAAAAATGCGATCAGCCAAAAACAATAATGATTGATTATGGCGGGCCGAATGTGGCAAAACCACTCCATGTCGGTCATCTGCGTTCTGCTATCATCGGGGAGAGTGTAAAGCGAATTGGCAAGTTTATGGGACATACCATGATTGGAGACGTACATCTTGGAGACTGGGGACTGCAGATGGGGCTGATTATCACAGAATTACAGCAGCGTCAGCCAGAACTTCCCTATTTTGATGAAAGTTTTGCGGGCGAATATCCAGAGAAACCGCCCTTTACCATTGGGGAATTGGAGGAAATCTATCCTACGGCAAGCGCTAAATCCAAGGAGAACGAAGCCTACAAGGAAGCGGCAATGCAGGCGACTTATGAGCTGCAGCATGGCAGAGCGGGATATCGTGCCTTGCTGAATCATATTTTGGACGTTTCTGTCAATGATTTAAAGCGCAATTATCAGAATCTCAATGTCTCTTTTGAGTTGTGGAAGGGGGAATCTGATGCGCAGCCATTTATCCCAGATATGGTAGAGAAAATGAAAGTCGACGGTTATGCACATCTGAGTGAGGGTGCGTTGGTGGTGGACGTCAAGGAAGATACCGATACCAAGGAAATTCCGCCCTGCATGATACTGAAGTCGGATGGGGCTTCCCTTTACAATACCACTGATTTGGCAACCATTGTCTGGCGTATGAAGGACTATAATCCAGATGAGATCATCTATGTGGTTGACAAGCGTCAGGAGCTTTATTTTACGCAGGTGTTCCGCTGTGCCAGAAAAACGGGGCTGGTTAATCCAAAGACAGGGTTGAAATTTTTGGGTTTTGGCACCATGAACGGCAAGGACGGCAAACCTTTTAAGACCCGTGAAGGCGGCGTGATGCGTTTAGAATATTTGGTATCGAGCATTGATGAGGAGATGTATCGAAAGATTGCAGACAACCATACAGTGGAGGAGGCAGAAGGGCGCAAGACAGCAAAGATTGTTGCATTGTCTGCCATTAAATATGGGGATCTCTCCAATCAAGCCTCCAAAGATTATATCTTTGATGTGGAGCGCTTTACGTCTTTTGAGGGAAATACCGGACCTTATATTCTCTACACAATTGTGAGGATTAAATCAATTCTTAAGAAGTATCAGGCAGAGAAAACGCTGCCAGAGGGCGCACAGATTTTAGCAGCGCGCTCTGAGAGCGAGAAAGCGTTGATGCTGGAATTGAGTAAATTTAATGGTATGATGGAGACGGCATTTGAAGAGACGGCACCGCACAAAGTATGTGCCTATATCTACGATCTTGCCAATGCATTTAATCATTTTTATCATCAGACAAAGATTATGGCTGAGCAGGATGAAATGCAGCAGGCAGGCTATATCCGTCTGTTGGAGTTGACAAAGCGTGCTTTGGAAATCTGTATTGATGTGTTGGGATTTGAGGCGCCAGAGAGGATGTAAGAAGATTATTACAACGATTCAAAGCCCCATACATGCCAGAATTGTAACGATTCAGAACCAAGCCTCAGACATGACAGTCAAGCTGTCATGTCTGAGGATATAGGGATTATCACCCTCACAAAAAAGAAAAATCAGGCCTTTTCAAATAAATTTGAAGATCCTGATTTTTCTTTTTTATGGGGTTCTGAATCGTTACAAAATGTTAAAGATTGCTGCCATTCCAGCCCCAGTTGGCGACAGCTTGATATTTGATATAGATGTGATCGGATGGGATTCCCAATACCTCCTGGTAAATATTGCAGATTTCTGCTGTCAGGGCAGCGAAAGCAGATTTATTCTCACTGCCAAACAATTTTACTTCCACAAATGCAGCAGGCGTGCTGTTTTCTCCTCGGAAATACAAATGATACTCTGGTTCAAAGCCAGTCATAAGCCAGCTCTCACTCTTACCAGGAATCAAGGTGACTGCCTGTCCCAGACGGGAAACAAGTGTTTTTTCCTGTTCTTCGGATAAGGCAGTACTGATTTTTGAATTGATAAATGGCATATTAAAACCTCCTAAACGAAAAATAATATAGAATAGTTTATCACAAATATGGATAAAATACCACAAAAAGCCATAAAACCTTGGAAAAACAATAATGCAATAGATTGTTGCTCGTATTTTTTGACAAAAAATGTTATGTTTAACTATATACAAAAAAGGAGAGATGGCATATGGAAAAAAGTGTGGGAGAGAAATTAAAGGAATGCCGCAAGCAGCGGCAGTGGACACAAGAGGAATTGGCAAAACAGCTAAATGTTACCAGACAGGCTGTTTCCAATTGGGAGAGGGATAAGACCTTGCCGGATGTCTATCTATTAAAGGAGATTGCGGCTGTTTTTGACATGACATTAGATCAATATATGGAAAATACCAAACAGGCAGAGGTGAAAATGCCAAAAACACCTGGCCGTCTTTTTCTGGCGTCTGTGGCAGCGATCATACTCTATCTGGTGGTCGGCGGCCTCACAGATCACTTGATGGTGGAATTGGTTGCAGGGATGATCATTATTGCTGTATTTTGTCAAGGGTTTATACATTTGTATATGTCAAGTTCGGTAAAGACTGGAAATTTTAGTATGCTGGCCGGATTTGACAGTAAAGTGGAATATCGGGTGGAAGAAGTAAAAAAGGTGTTGATACAGATGGACACTCATATTTCCTGTTTCTCTTTTGGAAGCATATTGCTGCTTGCATTTTGTGCTTTTATGGACAAAGACCAGGGAGAGATGGTCAGCAGTTTTGTGCTGGTTTCTTATTGCCTGGACATGACCTTGGCAATCTGTTTTTATAATTTCCGCAGTATTGATAAGACAATGGTAAAAGAACAAGACCAAAAAATGGCCAAAGCTGGGTATATTTCCTTAACCTGGTTTTTGGGATGGATTTTTGTTTTTATTGGGGCTACTTTTGCAAAAGTTGAATGGAAGTCTATACAAAATAATTCTTCGGAATCCATCGGATATCTGGGATGGATGTTTTTGTTTTTGATGGTGACAATGGCAGAACTGTTTTTTGAACAGTATCGTGTCAAAAAGCAGATCAAGGCGGACAAAACGTATCGTCCAGGAAAAGCTTTTTGGCTCAGTACTGTAGTGACAGCCGTTCTTGTGATCTGTATGTTGTTTTTCTGATCACGTACATATTTTTCTGTCTGTGGGAAAATACTATAGGTAATTGCGAAACTCTATCATTTTATAAATTTCAGATACAATTCAAATAATTAGGGAAAAATACTTTATCGTACAAAAGCCCAAATTTGCCCAGAATTGTGTATTTTGTATGTGAAATTTTGATAACTTAGTAGTTTTACAATTACCTACTAGAAAAACCACAACGAAAGGAGAATCCCATGAACCAGATATCAGAAAAGGAATTGTCTGCTTTAAATGACCTGCTTACCGGTGAGGAGCTTTTGATTAAGAAATTCCAGGTGCTGGCAGATAACTGCAACGACACAGAGATCAAGGCAAAATTTACTGAAATTTCCAACGAGCACAAGGAGCATTTTCGTTCCCTGTATTCTCAGTTGAGCTAATAATTTAGAAATGAGCCTGTAATCTTTCAAACAGAACACAAGGTTAGGAGGCCAAAAGGAGGAAACCATGCAGCAATCATTTTATTCAGAAAAAGAAGTGCTTGCGGATGCACTGACCGCGGAAAAAACAGCAACTACCCTTTACAACACATTTTCTAATGAATGCGTTCATGACAATGTAAGAAATGCTATTATGGATTGTCTGGAAAAAGAGCATAAAATCCAGAATGAGGTATTTGAGATGATGCATCAGAGAGGGTATTACCCTACACCGTCTGCGGAGACTCAGAAAGTGGATGAGGCAAAACAGAAATTTGCTCAGTGTATGCAGAATTTCTAAGACTAATACAATTGTAACGATTCAGAACCTATGACACAGACATGTCAGCAAAGCTGTCATACATCTTTAAGGAGGTTCTGAATAATTATTTACAATTTGTAGAAAAACACCTGCTGCTTTTACGGCAGGTGTTTTTCGTTCCAAATCTTGACAGGCGATTTGGGTTATATTATAGTGAGTAAGAAAGAAAATTGAGAAAAATAGGTGAGGATAGATATATGAGTAAAATTATTTTAACAGGTGACAGACCGACTGGAAAGCTTCATGTGGGTCATTATGTGGGTTCTCTGAGACGGAGAGTGGAATTACAAAATTCTGGAGAATATGACAAAATTTTTATTATGATTGCCGATGCACAGGCATTGACAGATAATGCGGAAAATCCAGAAAAAGTACGTCAAAATGTGGTGGAGGTTGCCTTAGATTATATGGCATGCGGATTGGATCCAGCAAAATCCACATTGTTTATTCAGTCTCAGATTCCACAGTTATGCGAGTTGTCATTTTATTATATGAATTTGGTCACAGTGTCTCGTCTGCAGCGCAATCCTACCGTAAAGGCGGAGATTCAGATGCGTAATTTTGAGGCCAGTATTCCAGTGGGATTTTTTACATATCCCATCAGCCAAGCAGCAGATATCACAGCATTTCAGGCTACCACAGTTCCAGTGGGAGAAGATCAGATGCCAATGTTAGAGCAGACCAGGGAGATTGTGCACAAATTTAATTCTGTCTATGGTGAGACATTGACAGAGCCGCAGATTTTACTGCCGGATAATGAGGCTTGTCTGCGTCTGCCAGGGACGGATGGAAAAGCAAAGATGAGTAAGTCTCTGGGCAACTGTATTTATCTGTCTGAGGAAGCAGATGAGATTAAGAAGAAGGTTATGAGTATGTTTACAGATCCGAATCATCTGCGGGTGGACGATCCCGGTTCTCTGGAGGGAAATACTGTATTTACCTATCTTGATGCATTTTGCAGAGAAGAACATTTTGAGCGCTATCTGCCAGATTATGCCAATTTGGATGAACTCAAAGCACATTATCAGCGCGGCGGCCTTGGGGATGTGAAGGTAAAAAAATTCCTCAATAACGTACTGCAAGAAGAACTAGAGCCAATTCGCAATCGCAGAAAAGAACTGCAGAAGGATATCCCCTATATTTATGAGGTGCTCAAGAAAGGAAGCGAGGAGGCAGAACGCGTGGCAGCACAAACATTATATAAAGTGCGGGATGCTATGAAAATCAATTATTTTGCAGATGCAGAATTAATTCAAGGACAGTCGGAGCGATTGAAAGGATAAAGTAGAGTAATTTACAAAAAGGGGCTGTCGCATTAAGAAGTAACCATACAAGATACAATGTTTTTTGAATAGAAATTATACCATATCTTGTAGTTGTATTCTCGGTGAGGCAGCCCATTTTTCATCCTATAAGAAATTTCTTCACATTTGCGGGGCGTTGATGTGGACTGGTCCACGTTGTTCCTACCATGTGTTTTATTCGTCTATGATGTACTTAATATCCCAATTCTTCACCAACTAAAAGCACTTTGATACGATTTGGCACAGCACTGCGGCGGGTGATAACAGTCTGGGCACAGATGCAGTCTGGACTCAGGCAGTCAGAACAGACGCCAGAGACAGTACAAGGAGTATTTCTGTTTAAGCGTGTGGCATTGATGGGGGAGGCGGTATGCTTTACGCGGGAAATGGCAGTTTCTAAGGTTGGTGTAACCTTATTCATACCAGCCAGGATGATGACATGTGCAGGGCCATAGATCAGCGCTGCAAGGCGGTTTCCTGTGCCGTCAATGTTGACTAGTTCGCCGGTGACAGAGATCGCATTGCTGCTCATAAAGAAATAGTCAGCGTTTAAGGCTTTATGATAAATTTCTGTCACTTCTTCCTTTGAATCTGCGGTACTGCGGTCGAAAAGCGTCAAATCCTTTCGAGCTTTCAGCGCTTCCATCATTCCAGATTCCACTAAAGTCATAGACCCTCCAAAAGATACGGTACTGTCAGGCTGTATTAGATTTAGTGCGAGTGTGACAGCTTCTTTGGCGGTAGGGCAGTAGTGAGCCTCCATTTGGCGTTTTTCTAGATTTTTTATTGTAGTTTTCGCAAGTTGTTCATAATAATTTTCTGTTGGAGTCATAATGGATTCCCCTTCCTTTTTATTTGAATTCAGATTAGCACAAATCAAAAAAAGATTCCAGAGTTTTTCCCAGAAAAATAGGATTGTTTTCATATATTGACAAGTGAATTATGATCATTAAAATTCCATAAATCTTAGAGATTGGGTTAAGGTAGCCAAAAGAGGAAATTTGTGGTATACTCCCTATATAGGAAAAAGGAATTAGAAGAATAAAACCATATCAGAAATTTTAGAGAGGATGTGGGATATGGAGAAGATACATTTAACAGAATTGATTGGCACAAATATCCTGCGGCAGATTCAAAAAGAATTTTCAAGATATACAGGGATGGCTGTATTGTTTATGGATATGGACGGGGTTCCGGTAATGGAAGCCAGTGGTGTGACAAAAATTTGTGCAGATTTTACTGCGAACTCCGAGATAGGCCGCAGAAAATGTGAAAAATTTTACCATAATGCGGCGTTAAAGGCAATACAGGATGGAGAACCTTATATGTGCTGCTGCCATAAAGAATTGATAAATTGTGCAATGCCAATCATAATTAAGGGTTCTTCTGTGGGCAGTTTTGTTGTGGGGCAAGTTCGTGGCAAAGATATGGAAGAGCTGGAACATGCTGCCAATTTTCTGTCAAAGGTCATGGAAGTGTTAGCAGAATCTGCACATCGCAATTATGCTACATTGCAGGAGAGCAGGAGGGTAGAGCGTGCTGCCCGTTCTCAATCTGAGTTTGTGATGAATCTCAGTATGAATATGAAGAAAAATATGAAGGAATGGATGAACCATATTGAACAGATGACAGGGCAGGTGGACAGCCGGTCAGGGCAGGATATGAGAAATCTGCTTTTGCAGGGCACAGAGGTCTATTCAATGGTGGAGGATGCCATAGAATACATAAAAATGTCAGAAGGCAAAGTTGTACTCAGCGAGAGCAATTACTGTACCAGAGAGCTGTTAGAGCAGATTGTAGCTAGGGTCAAGAGTTATTTAAATGCCCCAGGAATAGAGATTGAGATCCAAAAGGATCAGAGTTTGCCAGAATATATGCTCGGTGATCCAGGGCGTATTGGACAGATTATGCATAAATTATTGGTCAATTGTGTAAATGAAACAAAAGAGGGAAAAATAATAATCAGGGCTGCTTGTCAGAAGGTTTCTTATGCTTCCATGTTGGTGATTTCCATAGAGGCTCTTGGAATGCAAATGTCAAAAGAGCAACTTAAGGATATAGAGGAATATATGAGAAATGAGAAAATGAGTACTTTAGAGAAGGAACAAAGTATGGAACTGGGACTTTCTATTGTCCGGCTGCTGCTGCGTCAAATGTCTGGAAAATTGAAAGTGACATCGAATGAAAAGCAAGGAACAGAATTTATTGTGACTCTGCCTCAGCTTGAGGTTAAGGAGGGAGCTTTATATGGCGTTTGAGGTCAAGGAATATACACAGGCGATGGAACATTTTATCGTTCAGATGGAAAATATTTCGGATTTAATCCATCCAGACACCCAGGAAGCGATGGGGGCGCTGTGTCAGGTGCTGAGGATTGCCCAGGTAGAAGCAGATTTTTATGAAATTATGGAATATGACGAGAAGAAATGGGGCGGGCGCGCTGTTTTTTATCGTGGAGAACGAATGGACAGAGAGAGGGGGATTTCATTTGAGGAACAGACAGAAGAAGGAAATCTGATGGAGTATTTTATCTATCCCATTCAGGGCGAGAAAGATTGGGAGACTCTTGAGTTAGAAAAAATTCATATATTTGTGAAGCTGCTGTTTTCATTTCATGGACGTATTCTTATCATGCAGATGGTAGAAAATCTTACCTTTCGTGATCAGGAATTTGGTATATACAATCTTGCCTGGTTTATGAAGAATACAAATTTAATGATTTCTCGGGGAGAGATTATAAAATATGCGGCGTGTTACTTTAATCTTCGGCATTTTTCTGTGGTCAACCAGCAGATTGGGCGTGGACGGGCAACCACAGTGATGGGAAAATTTATCCGTCAGCTTCAAGATCGACTCAGCGATAAAGAAATGGTTTGTCGGGTAAACGGGGATAATTTTGTGGTCTTGTTTTACAAGAACAATTTAAAATTAGTGATGGATTATCTCAAGGGTGCGGGCATTGTCTATGATGAAAAAGAGAAGAAACGCGTATGGGTGACGACTTATGCGGGATATTATATGATTCCTCAAAGCTGTAAGAGTGCAGCCAGTATTATGGAAAAACTGGGCACAGCAATTAATATGGCCAAAAATGTCCGCAAGACAGAATATGTCTTTTTTGATGAGGAGTTAATGCAGGGAATCCGAATGGGAAAAATGATCGAGGCCACATTGCCAGAGGCGATTGAGCGGGAAGAATTTCGCGTATACTATCAACCTAAAATTCTTCTCAAGGATTATCGTTTGATCGGTGCGGAAGCATTATGCCGCTGGTTTCAGAATGGAAAGATTGTGGCTCCGGGAGAATTTGTTCCTGTATTGGAACAGAGCAAGTTGATCTGTCTGTTGGATTTCTATATGCTGGAACATGTCTGTCGGGATATCCGCAGATGGCTGGACGAGGGTAAAAAAGTGGTCACTGTCTCAGTGAACCTTTCCCGTATACATATGGGGGATATGGATTTGTTAGAAAATATCCTTATGATCATAGATAAATACCAGGTTCCCCATGAATATATTGAAATTGAATTGACTGAGACAGGGACAGATGTTGATTTTAAGAATCTAAAAACATTGGTATCTGGGCTTCGGGGGGCAGGAATCAGTACCTCCGTGGATGATTTTGGAACAGGATATTCTTCCATCAATCTAATCAGGGAACTGCCGTGGAGCGTGCTTAAGATTGATAAAAGTTTTCTTCCTGGTAAAGAAGAGGATGATCAGAAGCTCATTATGATTAAACATTTGATTGCCTTAGCACAGGATATGGATATCGAGTGCATTGTAGAGGGTGTGGAGACGGTGGAACAGGTGAAGCTTCTCAAAGAGAGCAACTGTTATCTGGCGCAGGGATATTATTTTGACAAACCACTCCCAGTGCAGGAATTTGAAGAAAAACTGCTGGAAATTTGAAAGGGGCAGAATTTATGGGACAGAAATTGAGAAAACTGGCATCATACTATAGACCATATATGCCATTATTTCTTGCAGATATGTTTTTTGCAATTGTGGGGGCGGCAGTGACGCTTGCCATACCGCTAATTGTACGTTATATTACCAATCAGGTCATTATTTTGGAGCCACAGGCGGCGCTCGACAAGATTACAATGCTTGGCCTGCTAATGCTGGTTTTGGTAGTGATAGAATGTTTTTGCAATTATTTTATTGCCAATTATGGGCATGTGATGGGAGCCAAAATTGAGTATGATATGCGGGCTGAGATTTTTGAGCATTATCAAAAATTGTCCTTTTCTTTTTTCAATAACCAAAAGGTAGGACAGCTGATGTCACGCATTACCAGCGATCTGTTTGATATCAGTGAATTGTTGCATCACGGACCAGAGGATCTGGTAATTTCTCTGATTAAGATCATCGGATCTTTTGTAATTTTAATTAACATTGATGTAAAACTGACCATGATTGCCTTTGCTTTTGTGCCAGTGATGCTATTATATGCCGCTTATTTTAACACCAGGATGAAACGTGCTTTTAAGCGGAATCGAGTAAAAATTGCTGAAATCAACAGTCAGATTGAGGATAATCTCTCAGGAATCCGAGTGGTAAAATCTTTTGCCAATGAGGATGTGGAGATGAGAAAGTTTGAGGAGGGTAATCAAGGATTTCTGGCGGCAAAGAAAAATAGTTACATTTATATGGCAGGATATCATTCTGGTTTGGGGGCTTTGACGACAATGATTACCATTGCCGCTCTGGTAGCAGGCGCAGTGTTGATCACCCAAGGGCAGGTGAGTGTGGCAGACCTGGTGACATTCCTTCTGTATATCAATACTTTTACAGAGCCGGTGAAAAAGCTGATTAACTTTACCGAACAGTTTCAGAATGGTTATACAGGGTATGAGCGGTTTATGGAAATGATGGCGATACAGCCAGATATTGAAGATTATCAAGGAGCGACAGAGCTTAAGTCTGTGAAAGGGGACATTTCCTTTGAGGATGTGTCCTTTCACTATGAGGATAATACAGAGACTGTGCTGCACCATATAAATCTTGAGGTAAGCGCAGGCTCCTATATGGCGCTGGTTGGCTCTTCCGGCGCCGGAAAGAGTACTTTGTGCAGTTTAATCCCGCGCTTTTATGATGTGACAGAGGGAGCGGTGAAGATTGACGGCAGAGATGTGCGTGAGATAACCTTAAAGAGTCTGCGCAGTCAGATCGGAATTGTGCAGCAGGATGTATATTTGTTTGTGGGAACGGTATTAGATAATATTCGTTATGGCAAACCAGGCGCTTCCAGAGCGGAAGTGATTGAGGCGGCTAAAAATGCCAATGCCCATGAGTTTATTATGGCGCTGCCCAATGGATATGATACTGATATTGGCCAAAGAGGAGTGAAACTCTCTGGCGGCCAGAAGCAGAGATTGTCCATTGCACGGGTATTTTTAAAAAATCCGCCCATACTTATATTTGATGAGGCAACCTCGGCGCTGGACAATGAGAGTGAGAAAGTGGTTCAGCAATCTTTGGAAAGTCTGGCAAAGAATCGCACCACATTTGTAATTGCTCACAGATTGTCTACAATCCGCAATGCCGAGAAGATTTTGGTGCTTACAGACATAGGAATTGAAGAGCAAGGAACGCATCAGGAACTGCTTGAAAAAAATGGTATATATGCAAAATTATATCAGATGGGAGACATGAAGAGATAATATGGACATATCATTTAAGAAAATTGAATTGGAGGATCAAGAGCAGATTGACTTTTACTTAAAGAAAAAGGTATATCGCAGTTGTGATCTGGTATTTGCTAATATTTATCTGTGGAGCCGTAAATATCCCACACAATATGCAATTGTGGAAGATGCATTAGTATTTCAGGGCAAAACGGTAGACGGAAGGCCAAGTTGGACATTTCCGGCAGGAGACAGAGAACAGATTCACAGAGCATTGGATGTGATGTTTCAATGGTTCAAAGAACAGCAGGAAGACATTCATATGCATCTGGTTCAGGTGCAGGAATTTGAATTGTTGAACGAGTGGTATCCAGATAAATTTGAGATCACATATGACAGAGATATTGCAGATTATGTCTATGAGACAGAACAGTTGATTACCCTTGCAGGAAAGAAGCTGCATGGCAAACGCAATCATATCAATCGATTTCAGGAAAATAATCCTGATTGGGTTTATGAGTCAATTACCGCTGAAAATGTAGAAGACTGTTTTCAGATGGCGCTCAAATGGCGGGAGCAGATGCAGTGTGAGATTGACGTTGAAAAGAGAGATGAAATGTGTGTCACCTTAAACGCACTGCGTCTGATGGAAGAATTGGGGCTTAAGGGCGGTATATTGAGGACAGAGCCTCGGGGTGAGGTGATTGCTTTTACAATGGGAGAGCAATTGAATCCAGACACTTTTGTGGTGCATATTGAGAAGGCATATGCTGAAATACAGGGGGCATATCCGATGATTAATCAGCAGTTTGTAATGCATGAGGCACAGAATTATCAATATGTGAACCGTGAGGAAGATACCGGCTCAGAGGGACTTCGACGGGCAAAACTTTCTTATCGTCCAGCGTTTTTAGTGGAAAAAGGAAGAGTTACCTTGCGGCAGAGCTAAGATTTATGGCAAAAATTAAATGGATAGTGGATATAGATGTTTTTTAGGTCAGGAGGAAAATTATGACAAAAATTGATATTATTTCAGGATTTTTAGGCGCAGGAAAGACGACTTTTATTAAAAAAATGTTGGAGGATGTCTTTCAGGGGGAAAAGATTGTACTGATTGAAAATGAATTTGGAGAGATTGGCATTGACGGCGGATTTTTAAAAGATTCTGGTATCGAGATCAGTGAATTAAATTCTGGCTGTATCTGTTGTTCCTTGGTGGGGGATTTTGGCAAAAACCTGCGTGAAGTAATGGAGCGTTTTCATCCAGACCGCATTTTGATTGAGCCGTCTGGCGTGGGAAAATTGTCAGATGTGATGAAATCTGTCCAGGAGGTGGAGGCAGAAAATGAAGTAAAGCTCAATGGACGGATTACGGTGGTGAATACTGCCAAGGCCACCAAACAGATGAAAGCGTTTGGCGAATTTTTCAATAATCAGATTGCGTATGCCACGGTGGTAGTTTTAAGCAGAACCCAAAATGTAAAACCAGAACAGACAGAAGTTGTGGTAAAAGCCATAAAAGAGAAAAATGCAGACGCAGCAATTATTACCACACCGTGGAATGAGATTGACGGCAAACAGATTTATAAAGTGATTGAGCAGCAAAAGTCTCTGGAAGAAGAGCTTTTAGAGGAGCATCATCATGATCATGATCATGACCACCATGAGGAGCATTCCTGCTGTCATCACGGACATGACCATCATCACCATGAGGAGCATGAGCATGGCCAGGAAGAACATGAGCACTGTCACCATGAACATGATCATCATCATGAGCATGGGGAGGACTGTACTTGTGGCTGTCATGATCATCATCATGAGCACGGGCATCATCACGCAGATGAGATTTTTACTAGTTGGGGCAGAGAGACGCCGCATGTATTTGCCAAAGAAACGATTGAACATGCAATGAAAGTGTTCTGTGAGACAGAAGATTATGGAACCATTCTGCGTGCCAAGGGCATGGTGCCCTGCGAAGATTACACCTGGATTTATTTTGATATGGTGGATGGTGAATATGAACTGCGTACCGGAGAGGCAGATTATACAGGAAGGCTCTGTGTGATCGGAACTGATATCCAGGAAGATAAGTTGGCGGAATTGTTTGGAATCTAAGATCAGCAGAGCAGTCTGCAAAGTTTAGGTGAGTTGAGAGGAAAGGGTGTGCAATGAATATGGATATTCCAGTATATTTGTTTTCTGGTTTTATGGACAGCGGAAAGAGCTCTCTGATTCGGGAAACTCTGGTCGAAGGAGATTTCAGTGAGGGCGGAAAGACGCTGCTGATTCTTTGTGAAGATGGGGAAGTAGAATTTGACGAAAATGAGTTGGCAGAGGCTGATACGCAGATGGTTATGATAGAGGAAGAGGAATCCTTTACTGCTGCAAAACTTATGGAATTGCAGCTTCAATATCAGCCAGACCAGGTATTTATTGAATATAATGGAACCTGGCAGATGTCTACCTTTCTGGAGATGGAGCTGCCTAAGGGTTGGGAGTTGGTGCAGTCTCTGGCCACGGTAGATGCCACTAGTTTTGATCTCTATCTGAATAATATGAGGGCCATGATTATGGAACAGCTTTTTGCGGCGGATGTGGTGATTTTAAACCGTTGTGACGATGATACGCCCAAGGGCAGATTTCGCCGAGCGATCAAGGCAGTCAACCGCAAAGCACAGATTGCATATGAGCGAGCAGATGGTACCATTGATGAGAATGATATGGAAGAGCTTCCATATGATTTAAATCAGGAGATTATTGAAATTACAGATATGGATTATGGGATCTGGTATATGGATGCGATGGATGACCCAAGAAAATATGAGGGGAAAAAGGTACGTTTTCTGGCGCTCGTTTACCGTCCACAGAAGATGAAAAAAGGTGTATTTGTGCCAGGACGTTTTGCAATGACTTGTTGTGTGGATGATATTACTTTTGTGGGATTTAAGTGCAAATATGACAAGGCTGCTGAGATTTCTCATAAGTCCTGGATTACCATTACTGCAGAGATGCACTATGAATTTGCAATAGAATATAAAGGCAAAGGACCAGTATTATATGCACTGGATGTGCAGCCGGCCAAGAAGCCGGAGGATGAATTTATTTACTTTAGCTGATTTATCATTAGGTTTTAATGGAATGGCGCTTGTTCTGCAAGACGATGTTTCAGTATCAGGAGGTAGGAATGAAATATTTGGATACCGATATTCCGATCAGATTATTCCAAAATCATTTGAATAGTGAAATTTATGTAGATAAAAGCCAGATGATTGCGCAAATTTCCAAAAACATCAGAACAGGGAATCGTTATTTGTGTATTACTCGTCCGAGGCGTTTTGGCAAGACTGTGAATGCAAATATGCTAGGTTCTTTTTATACGAAAGGTTATGATACCCATGAGCAGTTTGATAACCTTGCAATTGCACAGACTGATAGTTATAAGAAACATTTGAATCAATATCATGTGATTTATATTGATTTCAGTCGTATGCCAGATTTTTGCTGCAGCTATCAACAGTATATGTCAAGTATTGTACAAGGATTAAGAGAAGATTTACAAAAAACCTATCCAGAACTTCAGAATCATGTCTATGATAAAATCAGTGAAATGCTGCTTGATACAGGAGAGTCGTTTGTGTTTATTTTAGACGAATGGGATGCTGTCTTTCATGAAGAATTTATACAGGTAAGAGATAAAAGCCAATATTTGAAATTTTTGAAAGCTTTGCTGAAAGATCAACCATATGTCGATCTTGTATATATGACGGGGATACTTCCGATTGCAAAATATTCCAGTGGTTCAGAATTAAATATGTTTGACGAGTATAATTTTATGAACGATAATATATATGATGATTATTTTGGTTTTCGCGAAGAAGAGGTCAAAATACTTTGCACTCAGTATGCGTCGATGTCTTTTGAAGAAATGAAGATCTGGTATGATGGTTATTATACTAGTGACGGACAGAGCTTGTTTAATCCACGTTCTGTCAGTAAAGCTTTGATGCGTGGAGTCTGTCTCAATTATTGGACAGAGACCGGACCTATGAATGAGATTGCAGATTGTATTGAGCACAATGTGGATGAAGTGAGAGAAGATATTGTTAAACTTGTGGCACAAATCCCTGTATCTGTGAGATTGAAAGGTTATAGTGCAGCCGAACAGCAGTTGAACACCAGAGATGAGATTCTCTCTGCTATGGTAGTGTATGGTTTTTTATCCTATTATGATGGAAAAGTAAGAATTCCTAATCAGGAATTGATGGATAAGTATCAGGAGGTATTGGAACGGGATAGTTTTGGAGAAGTAAAAGATATTGTGGATTGTTCCAAAGAGATGTTGGAAGCTACATGGAATTGTGATGAACAAAAAGTGGCGGCAATTTTGGAAAAAGTTCATGACAGAGAGATTCCATTTCTAACATATCATGATGAAAATGCGCTTTCTTGTGTGATCACATTATGTTATCTCTATACCAGAAAAGATTATGTGATCGAGAGAGAGGCTAAAAGTGGTAAGGGATATTGTGATTATTTGTTTCTTCCTAAAAAAATAGGAAAGCCGGCAATTATCCTGGAGTTAAAGGTTGGGCATTCTTGTGAGGCGGCTTTGGCACAGATTAAGAATCAGAATTATATGCAAAAAGTAGAAAAATGTCATCAGATTCTACTTGTTGGAATTAGTTACAATCGAAATAAATGTTATACATGTAAAATAGAAAAACAGGAAAGGAAAAGGTGCGGCATAGAGGGTTCCGCAGCTAGGTGAAGGTATGGTTTACAAAGAGTTTCAGGATTTAAAACTGTCCGCCCTTGGAATGGGGGCAATGCGTCTGCCCGTGTTAGATGGGGATGATGCAAAGATTGACGAAGAAAAAACGGCACAGATGATTGATTATGCTATGGAACATGGAATTAATTATTATGATACTGCTTGGGGATATCACAGTGGCAATTCAGAGCTGGTGATGGGCAGAGTGCTCAGTGCATATCCAAGAGAGAGCTATTATCTTGCCACAAAATTTCCAGGTTATGATCTCTCAAATATGGACAAAGTGGAAGAGATTTTTGAGCGTCAGCTTGAAAAATGTGGGGTGGAATATTTTGATTTCTATCTGTTTCACAATGTCTGTGAGATGAATATTGATGCTTATCTAGATCCCAAATATGGTATCTATACATATCTTATGGAACAAAAGAACAATGGGCGTATTCGCCATTTGGGATTTTCTGCACATGGCAGCTATGAGGTGATGGAGCGTTTTTTAAAGGCTTATGGAGCGCAGATGGAATTTTGCCAGATACAGCTCAATTGGCTGGATTGGTCTTTCCAGGATGCCAAAGACAAAGTTGAGCTGCTTAAGAAATATCATATTCCAGTGTGGGTGATGGAGCCTGTGCGCGGTGGCAGGCTTTGTAAGCTGTCCAAAGAGGAGACAGAACATCTAAAAAAATTGCGTCCAGAAGAGACCGTGCCTGCTTGGGCATTTCGATTTTTACAGGCGATTCCAGAGGTGACGATGGTGCTTTCTGGGATGTCAAACAGGGAACAGCTTCAGGAAAATATTCAGACTTTTGAGGAGGAGCGCCCACTCAATCAGGAAGAGTGGAATGAATTGCTTCAAGTGGCGCAGAGGATGATAGAAAAGAGAGTGCTTCCCTGTACTGCCTGCCGTTATTGTGTCAGTCATTGTTCTAAAGGACTGGATATTCCTTCCCTGCTGGAACTGTATAATGAACATGTTTTTACAGAGGGTGGATTTCTTGCGCCTATGGCGCTGCGTGCGATGCCAAAGGAGAAACAGCCCAGTGCCTGCATTGGCTGCAGAAGCTGTGAGGCTGTTTGTCCTCAGCAGATTAAGATCTCGGAGGCGATGGCAGATTTCTGTGAAAAAATGAGATAGTACAGTCAGAAGAGGATTCTTTTGGGGAAGCTGTGCCAGTGGGGATTTTCTATTGAAATTAAGGAGAAGAATCATATTTTTCAGGGAAAGGAACAGACATGGGAGCAGACAGCAGGTTATCAGACCGGATCGCGGACAGTATCTTGTCTATGATTGTGGTGGAAAAGCGTTTTTTGCCAGGCAGCAAATTACCCAATGAAAATATATTATCTGAGGAATTAAAGGTCAGCCGTACAACACTGCGGGAAGCAATTCGGATCCTTGCTACAGGTGGAATTTTAGAGACACGGCGCGGCAAAGGTACTTTTGTCAGGGAAGATTTTAAACCAGAGCACTCAGAGGAATTGTCAGCTTTGGTTTCTGCTAAAGTAAAGGCCAGAGATCTATATGAAATGCGTCTAATTTTTGAACCGGAGGCGGCATATTATGCTGCCCTGCGTGCCACAGATGAGGAAATTGGGCGTATTTTAGTCCTAGGAGCAGAGATTGAGGAGCGAATCAGATTAAAAAAAGACCGCACGAAAGTGGAACAGGCTTTCCATCAATCCATTGCCAGAGCTACACACAATGAATTTATGAATCAGTTAATGCCAGTGATCTATGAGGGCATCAACAAGGGGGTAGCGCTCTCCAAAATTCATGGAGAAGCTGTCCAGGCAACCCTGATTGATCATAAAATTTTGATGGATTTTATCAAGGCGCGCAATGGGGAAGGGGCGAGAAACGCAATGCGTATTCATATCTTGCATGCTATGGAGCATCTTTCTATGGAATGAGATTTGTAAAGTTTTAGTACATATGGAGGGATAAAAATGAAGCCAGATAACAGAGAAACACAAGAGATTGAGGCGGCAGACATAAGTGAAACACAAGAAGATATGGAACTGCAGAATGTGAAAGAACCTCAAACCCAAGCAACGAAGAGTAAAGGAAAGGCCATTATCCGAGAGATCATCAGCAATCTGACCATTATTATCATTGCTTTGGGCGTTGGTTTTTTTCTGAATAAATATATGATCGCTAATGCACAAGTTCCCACAAGTTCTATGGAGACTACGGTAATGGCTGGTGACAGAATCTTAGTAAATCGTCTTTCTTACATATTTGGAGAGCCGCAGCGTGGGGATATTGTGACCTTTATTTATCCAGATGACGGTAAGACATTGTATCTAAAGCGGATTATAGGACTGCCAGGAGAGACTATTTCTGGGAAAAAGGGTGTGATTTATATTGATGGACAGCCCTTACAGGAGGATTTTACGGAGGAAGTCAGTTATGATAATTTCGGACCCTATACAGTTCCAGAGGGAAGCTATTTTATGATGGGAGATAACCGTAATGATTCTTGGGATTCGAGGTATTGGGAGCATAAATTTGTAAAATTGGAGGATATTATTGGAAAGGCGGAGCTCAGTTATTTTCCCCATCCTCGTATACTAAGGTAAATTGAAACAGTCATAAGATAGAACGAAGGAGGTAAGCCCACATCAATTTCCATGTCCCCTTACCATAAAAAGAATCCCGCTATGCAGGATTCTTTTTTATAACTTTTGCTATAGTTTCTAAGAGCAATGGAATATCAATTGGCTTTGTCAGATGTGCATCCATACCACTTTCAATAGATAATTGTCTGTCGCTCTCAAAGGCATTCGCGGACAAAGCGATAATCGGAATTCCTGCCAATAAAGGATTTTTTAGATTACGAATGGCTTTGGCCGCCTTTCGTCCGTCCATTACTGGCATCTGAATATCCATCAATACTAAGTCAAAATCTCCAGGTTTGGAGTTTTTTAATTTTTCCACAGCGATACTGCCATTGACAGCGGTATCTATGAAAAAGCCTAATCCTTGAAGTATCTCTGTCTCAATTTCCAGATTGATCATATTGTCTTCCACCAGAAGGATTTTATGATTCATCGGTTGGAAGGTTGTGTTTTCAGAGTGTTCTGAAATGTTTGCGGAATTATCTGGTATACGCAGACGCAGTGTAACAGTAAAAGTACTTCCCTTGCCTGCTGCACTGTCTACCTCTATGGTGCCTCCCATTGAGGTGACAATATTTTTGGCAATTGTGAGGCTTAAGCCTGTGCCATGAATTCCGCTAAAGGTTGTGTTTTTTTCACGTTCAAATGGTTCAAAAATATGTGACAGAAAATCTTTACCAATACCAATTCCAGTGTCTTTAAATACAAATTCATAGACAATATATTGATTAGGAAGCATTTCCTGTTCGGTAACAATGATTTCTACTTGGCCGCCAGCCTCTGTATAGGAGACAGCATTGTCAGTAAGGTATTGAAAGAGCTGTGTTAGTCTGCCAGGATCACTGTAAATTACAGAATGCTTTAGTTTTGTATCATCTAAAGTGAAAGAGATATTTTTTTCTTTGGCCAGCGGCAGTAATTCTTGATATACTTCCTTTAAAATCTCGTCTAAATTACATTCATATTCGTCTATCTTAATTTCATTTGATTCCGTCCACGATAGTTCTAATACTTTTTCCATCAGTCCTAAGAGTTGTCTGCTGGAATGTTCAATCTTGGAAAGATAGCTTTGTACAGCTTCAATATCTGTAATGTGTTTTTTTGCAAGGTCAGTAAAGCCAAATATGGCATTTAAAGGTGTGCGGATATCGTGGGACATATTGGAAAGAAAGGTGTTTCTAGCAACAATAGCTAAATTTGCATTTTTCAATGCTTCCTGTAAAATTTGCTTTTGTTCCATTTCACGCTGAACTTCAATATCTACTTTTCGATATCCCAAAACAATTTGGGAAATGTGTTGTTCACTTCCTACATTGACAATGCGAAGCTGAAGATATTGTAGTTTCCCATTTTTTAGAACACGATAATTGATATAATAAGTTTTGCGATTGGATAATTTTTTGCGGATATATTCTGGTGCTGTCAGTTTGGAAATCTGTTTGCGATCCTCAGGATGAACCCATGTATTGACATAATTTGACAGGTACCAATGAAATCCAAGTGATTGGTATTTTTTATTAAACTGACGTTTGGTGCGGCTGCTGAGCCGATAGGGGAATACTCTGTCGGTGTCGAGGTCAGCATAGAGGATGGATTCATAATTTACACTGAGCCCCTCTATTACCTCCAGACGCCGCAAATGTTCTTGATTAATAATTTTGCGTTCCTTGTCATATTCTTCAATCAGACTTTTTAATATTTGATCTTTTTCGTTGATCAGAGCCACTTTTTCCTGCAGATAACGTTTCTTCTTTTCTGTGGCATCGCCCAGAAATACATAAAAAATATCTCCCACAGCATCGCTGTGAATAAAATGTCCGTAATCTTCAATCCAACGAATCGAACCATCTTTACACACGATACGGTATTCCACATAATCCAGATCATACTGGCTGTCAGCAATCTGTTCTTTGATACTTTGTTCAACATGATCTAAATCTTTGTGGTATACCATTCCTCTAAAGGAATTACCAGTAATCTCCTGAAATTCTTTAAAGGTACGGCATAAAAAAATGCGCAGCAGTGCTTGATTTGCGTAGATTATCTCTTCTTTATCATTTGCTTTATAGATCAAAAAGCCCCCTGGCATTTCATCCATAAATTTTATCATTTCATGAGCCATGCGGATATTTTCAGGATCCCGAAAAAAAGAATTATCTGCAAGGGCGTCTTGTGAAACCTGCTGTCCAATGTCCGCAATATTATATTCGGGAAGGCTTAACAGGGTTAATACATATTCTATTAAATTGTGAGTATTATTGAGTGTGTTCATAATAAATATTCTCCCTGAAATAATGTTACATAGATGTTACCTTGTGTTTTGTGCATTTATATAGTGTCTATGACAAAATATTTTACCATAAAATGGACATTTTGTCATGTGTGAAGCCAAAAAATGGGAGCAAAATTTACAAAATTTGTTATACAACACTATTGACAGCAGACAACTAAGCGTGTATACTCATAGCATAAAAATGAATGTTAGAAAAGAGGTAGAAAGATGAGAAGTGATAACGTAAAAAAAGGGATGCAGCAGGCGCCCCATCGTTCCCTGTTCAATGCATTAGGATTTACGAAAGAGGAAATGGATAAGCCATTGGTGGGCATTGTAAGCTCTTATAATGAGATTGTTCCAGGACATATGAATCTGGATAAGATTGTGAATGCTGTAAAGATGGGAGTTGCTGAGGCAGGAGGCGTTCCAGTAGTATTTCCAGCGATTGCAGTCTGTGATGGAATTGCGATGGGACATACTGGTATGAAATATTCTCTGGTGACACGTGATTTAATTGCAGATTCTACAGAATGTATGGCACTAGCACATCAATTTGATGCCTTGGTGATGGTGCCAAACTGTGATAAGAATGTTCCTGGCCTTTTGATGGCTGCGGCACGAATAAATGTACCGACGGTATTTGTATCTGGCGGCCCAATGCTTGCAGGTCATGTAAAAGGACATAAGACGAGTCTTTCTTCAATGTTTGAAGCAGTTGGGTCTTATGCTGCGGGTACTATGACAGAAGAAGATGTATGCGAATTTGAGCAGAAGGCTTGTCCGACCTGTGGTTCCTGTTCTGGCATGTACACGGCCAATTCCATGAATTGTTTGACAGAAGCCCTGGGAATGGGACTTGGGGGGAATGGTACGATACCAGCTGTATATTCTGATCGTCTGCGCCTTGCCAAACATGCGGGCATGGCGGTTATGGAAATGTATCGCCAAAATATTTGTCCGAGAGATATTATGACAAAGGAAGCGGTATTGAATGCCTTGACGGTAGATATGGCGCTGGGATGTTCCACCAACAGTATGCTCCATCTTCCAGCGATTGCACATGAGATTGGCTTCGATTTTGATATCGGTTTTGCCAATGAGATCAGTGAAAAGACACCGAATCTCTGTCATTTGGCTCCGGCAGGTCCAACTTATATGGAAGATTTAAATGAGGCGGGCGGCGTCTATGCGGTGATGAATGAGCTTGCAGAATTGGACTTACTGAATCTTGATTGTATAACTGTCACTGGAAAGACAGTTGGAGAGAATATTAAGGGCTGTGTCAATAAAAACCCCGAGGTAATCCGTCCTTTGGATCATCCATACAGTACAACTGGCGGCCTTGCGGTATTAAAAGGAAATCTGGCAGAAGAGGGAAGTGTGGTAAAACGTTCCGCAGTAGCGCCAGAAATGATGGTGCACGAAGGACCAGCAAGAGTATTTGACTGTGAGGAGGATGCCATTACAGCCATCAAGGGAGGAAAAATTGTTGCTGGAGATGTGGTTGTGATTCGTTACGAAGGGCCCAAAGGCGGACCGGGAATGCGTGAGATGCTCAATCCGACTTCCGCGATTGCCGGAATGGGGCTTGGTTCGACAGTGGCCTTAATTACAGATGGACGGTTCTCAGGTGCCAGCCGTGGAGCTTCTATTGGCCATGTTTCACCAGAAGCAGCAGTAGGAGGAATGATTGCCTTGGTGGAAGAAGGAGATACCATTAAAATCAATATCCCAGAAATGAAACTTGAGCTGGATGTCTCAGAAGATGTGCTTGCTAAGAGAAAAGCAGAGTGGAAGCCTAGAGAGCCAAAAGTGAAAGAAGGTTATCTGGCTCGTTATGCGCAGATGGTGACATCTGGTGCTACAGGAGCAGTGATGAAAAGAGAACTGTAATTGTGAGAACAATTTGTGAAAAGGTTTACATTGCAGAGTAATACATACAAAATGCACAAAAATCACGATGGGAAGCAGGATTTCCAAGATGGTTTTCGTGCATTTTGTTTTTGCCGATTGAGCGGCAAGAACTTTACAGCAAGTGAATATATTTGTGATATTTGTTCCTTCTATGGAGGTTGAAATAGTTATCATTATCCATTATTTTATGCAGTCCAGTAAGGAATCGCCAATCATATGTGGGAGCAGGTCTACGGTAAAATTTTCTGCAATGGTGGCGCCGATGACTGCAAAAGTTTCCTGCTCCTCTAACTGTTTGGTATGTTTCATAGAAGTGCCATAGCACAAGAGAGGCACAGTTTCTCTGGTATGGTCTGTACCAGAATAAGTGGGATCATTCCCGTGGTCAGCAGTGATCAAAAGCAGATCATCATTTCTCAGTGTTTTTAAAAATTCTTCCAGTTTCAGATCAAATTTTTCCAGTTCCTTTGCATATCCTTCTGGATTGCGTCTGTGTCCCCATAAGGCATCAAAGTCTACAAGATTTACAAAACATAAGCCTGTAAAGTCTTGTTTGGCAATAGAAATGGTCTGCTCCATACCATGTACACTGGATTGGGATTTATGAGTTTCAGTTATTCCTTCGCCTGAGAAAATATCATTGATTTTACCAACACCAATTACATCGTACCCTTGATTTTTCAACAGATTAAGGACAGTGGCATCATAAGGTTTGATGGCGTAATCGTGACGGTTTGCTGTTCTTGTAAAGTGGCCTTTGCCCTCGCCCACATAAGGCCTGGCAATCACACGCCCTACCTTCCAATCTGGCCGCATTGTTATCTCACGGGCTTTCTCACAATAGTGGTAGAGATTGTCAAGACCAGTATATTTCTCATGACCGCAGATCTGCAGTACGCTGTCTGCAGAAGTATAGACAATCAGGCGTCCGTTTTTGATTTCGTCTTCTCCATATTCTTCGAGAATATCTGTCCCGCTGGCTGATTTGTTGCCAATAATTTTTTTGCCAAACTCGGTTTCCAGCCGTTGAATCAGTTCTTCTGGAAATCCGGTTTCTGTAAAAGTAAGAAATGGTTCTTTCACATGCAGCCCCATCATTTCCCAGTGTCCAGTCATGGTGTCTTTACCGACACTTTTTTCCTTGAGGCTCAGATAACAGCCTAAGGTTTGATCTTGTTTTCCACAGAGATTTCCAAGACCCAATTTGCGCAGGTTGGGAATCTGCAGGCTGGGAACTCTCTCCCAGATATGCCCCAGAGTATTGGCATTGGCATCACCATATTTTTCAGCATCTGGCATGGCGCCAATGCCCAGAGAATCCAGGACAATCAGAAAAATTCTTTGATATTTTTTGATCATGACATTTCTCCTTTCTTTCTAAAAATTATGGTAATTATTTAGAACATTATGGAAAGTTTTTTCTAATATGTATTGTAACAAAAATTATAATTATTGCACATAGGTAAATGAAAAAATATCATAACTATTCAAAACCTCCATAGAGATGTATGACAGCTTGGCGGTATGTCTGTGGCTTGGAGTTCAAAATAGTTACAAAATATGAAACGGCAGATTTTTTTCTTGTTTACACCTCCAAAACCTTTTGTTATAATTGTCTGAATAGTTGTATTTGATTCAAGAACACTACAGCGTTCTTGCAAGGATGCGTAGATCAGCTTTACGGACAACAATAGAATAGAGTTTTGGAGGAAGTACTATGTTAAGGATTGGATGTCATTTATCCTCCGCAAAGGGCTATTTGGCTATGGGAAAGGATGCAGTGAAAATTGGAGCCAATACCTTTCAGTTTTTTACCAGAAATCCGCGGGGAGCAAAGGCCAAAGAATTGAATGTGACAGATATTGAGGAATATCTGAAATTTGCAGCAGAACATGGGCTGGCTCAAATTTTAGCACATGCACCTTATACTTTGAATGCCAGTGCCAAAGATCCGGCGCTGCGACAGTTTACATGTGAGACTATGTGTGATGATTTAAGCCGTCTGGAATATATTCCAGGTGCCATGTATAATTTTCATCCAGGCAGTCATGTACAGCAAGGGGCAAAACAGGGGATTGTTTATATCTCAGAACTGTTAAATCAGATCAATCTGCATGGATATCAGACTACGATTCTACTGGAGACGATGGCTGGAAAAGGAACAGAAATGGGGAGAAGCTTTGAGGAACTCTCAGCAATCATAGAACGCGTGGAAGACAGCAGTCATTTAGGGGTGTGTCTGGATACCTGCCATGTGTTTGATGGAGGGTACGATATTGTGCATAGTCTAGATTCTATTTTAGAGGAATTTGACCAGATCATTGGATTGGAGCGGCTGAAAGCTATTCATCTCAACGACAGTAAAAATGGGTTGGGCAGTCATAAGGACCGTCATGAAAAGATTGGCCAGGGGGAGATTGGTCTGCAAGCTTTTGTGCAAATTGTCAGGCATCCTTGTCTGCGTCAGCTTCCGTTTTATCTGGAGACACCGAATGATCTTAAGGGGTATCAGAGAGAAATTGCACTGTTGAGGGAGAAGGCAGAACATGAGGAGGCATAAAAGACATTCTCATGGTGTGACAAGTATTGATTTTTATGCTTGTCAGTCAAGGCTTCGGCGGTGGAACGGCTGTTATAAGGTTTGTTCCGTGGCTGTGATATTGACTGTATGCTTGGTCTTGGACAACCCCTGGGCTTCTGTCCTGGTAATTTTAACGATGGGACTTATAAACCTAAGGGGAAACGGCGTTAGTCTTTGTATTTATCTGGGATTATTAAAAATTCCGATTGCCTTTTTAATGCTGGGAAGTCTGGCAGTTGCCTTTGGAATATCCAGTTATCCGGTGGGAAGTATGTCCATTTCTCTGCATTGGTTTTATCTGTATATAACCAGAGAAACCTTGATAAAAGCATTGCAATTATTTTTAAGGGCAATGGGAGCAGTCAGTGTCTTATATTTGTTGGCGTTATCTACGCCTGCAAGTGAATTGGCGGCGGTACTGCGCAGTATGCATATGCCAAAACTTCTGACAGAATTGATGCATATGATTTACCGGTTTATTTTTATTCTTATGGATGTTCAGCAAGACATGAAGACAGCGGCAGTTTCTCGATTGGGAGATGCAGATTTTAAGACATCATGTACAACATTTGGGCAGATTGGAGGGAATCTTTTGATTCTTTCTCTGAAAAAAGCAAATACTTATTATGATGCGATGGTATCAAGAGGATATGAGGGAGATTTTCCTATTTGGGAAGAACAGAAATCCGTCAAGGTCTGGCAGATTATATTACTAGGGTTATATATTGGAGTATTGTTGGCTGTTGCTGTGATCAGCAAGTAATCATAATTATAAGGGAGAACCATGCGAGAAGAAATTATAAATGTGCAGCATTTGAGTTATCAATATCCATCTGGTGATCTGGCACTCTCAGATATCAATCTCTCTATTGGTATGGGGGAGAGGATTGCAGTTATGGGTTCTAACGGGGCTGGAAAATCAACCTTTTTCTTAAATCTAAATGGTGTGCTCAAGGCGCAGACAGGGGGGATTTATTATCGGGGCAAGAAGGTAGGCAGCAAGGAGTTAAAGGAACTCCGCCGTCATGTAGGATTTGTGTTTCAGGATGCTGACAGTCAGATTATTGCCTCTACGGTAGAGGCAGAAGTGGCATTTGGCCCCATGAATCTAAAGCTTCCCAGAGAAGAAATTAAAAAAAGGGTAACACAGGCGCTAGAATATATGGATTTGCAGTCGTATCGGCAGCGTCCACCCCATTATTTGAGTGGTGGGGAGAAAAAAAGAGTCAGCATTGCCGATATCATTGCCATGCAGTCAGAGGTTATTCTCTTTGATGAGCCTGCCGCAGCGTTGGATCCATTGAGTGTGGATCTGTTGGAACAAGTTTTAGCAGGTTTATCCAGGGAAGGAAAGACATTGTTGATTTCCACACATGATGTGGATTTTGCCTATCGGTGGGCTGAGCGTATTGTAGTGTTTGATGGTGGAAAAATTCTTGCCGATGGAAGTCCTTTGGAAGTATTTTTACAGGAAAAGGTGTTGAAGCAGGCACATTTAAAAAAGCCACAAATGCTGAAAGTGTATGAGACACTTTCCGAGCGGGGACTGATAGAGCCAGAGAGTTATCCCAAAGAGGCGGGGGAACTTGCAAAGGCGATGATAGGATAAGGAGGAATACATGATGAATCAAAAATATAAAGAATATTTATCTTATGTAAAGCATTATCTGAGTGAGCATCAGGGCATAGAATCTCCAAATCCTATGCATCCATTCCGTTCTAGATTTCAGCATACGATTCGAGTGCTGCACTGGTGTGAACGGCTGACAGAAGGAATGGAAGAGGTAGACCAGGAGTTACTCTGTACAGCAGCAATTTTCCATGATATTGGTTATGGAAGCTATGACAATGAATATCATGCGCACCGCAGTGCGCAGGCTTTTGGCAATTTCGCAAAGGCTCAGGGAATGGAAGCGGAATTTTCTAAGCAGGTGCAATGGCTGATTGCCCATCATTCGGATAAAAGTCTACTGAGAGAACCAGGAAACAGCCTGGAAATGATTTTGCTGATGGAAGCAGATCTGTTGGATGAGGAAGGGGCAATGGGGATTGTATGGGATTGTATGGTGATGGGAAATATACATGCCTCCAGTTATTTGAAGGCTTATGAGCATATCATGGAGAGTTCTAATAAGCAGGAGCCTAATCCTATGGTCACGCAGAGAGCGAGAGAGATTTGGGAACAGAAGAAACAGATTGTCTCAGAATTTGCAGAGCAGCTAAAAGAGGATCTGATGGTTGGCAGTGCATATTTTGATATTTAATAACCATTTAGAAAGCCACAAAAGATTAAGAATGTATTGCCATCAAAAGCAATTGCGGTTTTAGTAACCATTCAGAACGTCATGAAAATTCCTAAGCCACAGATAAGCCTTGGCAGAAGCGTAAGATAGATTGTCAGGCATGTCTGTGGCTTGGATTCTGAATCGTTAAGTTATTTCATTGAATTTTTCTGGACATTTTTGCCAGATTATGCTATTCTAAGTCAAAATAATTGTTACAAGTAATTTAATTATAAAAGGTGCCTGTATTTTCCACAGGATAATAGGGAATTGGGTGAGAATCCCATACGGTCCCGCCGCTGTAAGAGTGGAGTTTTCTTCCAAAAACAAAATTTGAATGCCACTAGGAAACTGGGAAGGTGGAAGAAAATGAGGAAGCTTAAGTCAGAAGACCTGCCTTTTGTAAGGGAATGCAACAAGTTACGAGCGATAACTGGCTGCATGAGAGCCTGTCTGAAATACTTTTTGAAGGAGTTTTGCAGATCAGGTTTATTATGGACGCCGGTTTGCTGTAAGAAAACAGCAGATGTGGTGTTTTTTATTTTATAGGATTAGGGTGTCAAAAGCGCCTTTGGATTTCCTAAAGATAAAAAAATTATCGCAGGATTCTTTATTCTTGAGAGAGGTGAACTATTATGACAAAGAGACAAAAGAAACTATTGATTGGGAGTATTGTGTTTGCCGCAGCTTTTGGCATCGCCCCAAACGTCAACGCTATGCATATTATGGAGGGTTATCTGCCTTTGGGATTTTGTATTGCCTGGGGAATTGTCAGTATTCCATTTTTGGTAAAGGGATTTTTCTCAATTCAGAAGAAATTAGAACAGGAACGCAAAAATATTACCATACTTGCCATGTCAGGGGCTTTTATTTTTGTCATCTCTTCCCTGAAAATTCCTTCTGTGACAGGAAGTTGTTCTCATATGACAGGGACTGCTCTAGGAGCGATCTTATTTGGGCCAAGTGCGGTCAGCATTTTGGGAATGATTGTGCTGATTTTTCAAGCAGTTCTTTTAGCACATGGCGGATTAACGACATTGGGAGCTAATACTTTTTCTATGGCAATTGCAGGACCATTTTTAGCCTATGGAATTTACAGGCTTTGTAAAAAATGTAACATAAACCAGAGAATTGGTGTTTTTTTTGCGGCAGCAATTGGTGATCTGTTTACTTATTCTATTACCAGCTTGCAGCTTGCATTTGCGTATCCCTCCGAAGCGGGAGTATGGGTGTCTGCTGCAAAATTCTTAAGTGTGTTTGCGCCCACGCAGCTTCCCCTTGCGGTAATTGAGGGATTTTTGACAGTAGTAGTTATGATTACTCTGGAAAATTACGCACAGCCAGAGTTAAAAAGTGCGGGATATCTGGAAAATGAAAAGCGATAGAGGAGGAATTAGATGAAGAGTACAGATAAAAAAATAATAGCAGTAATTCTGGCAGCAGTAGTGTTTCTCATTGTAATGCCATTGCTTGTTCTAAAAGGGGCAGAATTTGGGGGTTCTGATGATGCAGGCAGCCAGGTAGTGGAAGCGATTGACACAGAGTATGAACCTTGGTTTACTCCGGTTTTAGAGAGTATAATTGGCGGCGAAATGCCAGGAGAAGTGGAGAGCTTAATGTTTTGCATTCAGACAGGGATTGGTGTAGGAATTATTGCATTTTTGCTAGGAAGGTTTGTGGAGCGTAAAAAGTGGCAGAGCTGAAGTTATGGACAGATAGTTTAGATGGGTTTATGATGTTATGTTTCAATACAGCCATTTTGTTTTTAACATATAATTTTTTATATTTAACATTTTATTGAATTTTGGTACTCCATCCGGCCGGATGGAGTACTTGTTTATAAAATATTGAATTCATATTGACAAAGTGTTTATCCGTATTATAATTAAAATTAAAATAATTCTAATTATTGAGAAAGGAGCATTATGACTAAAAATGCCGAGCAAATTTTAAAGATAATTAACACTTCTGATGAGCATTTGTCTGCGGAACAAATTTTTCTACGTCTAAAAGACAACAATCAAGGTGTTGTTCTGGCTACCGTATATAACAATTTAGCCTCCCTCTATAAACAGGGATTGATCCGTAAACTTTCGGTAGAAGGCTATCCTGACCGCTATGACAACATACAGCCGCATGATCATCTTATATGCAGAAACTGTGGAAAATTGTCAGACATCCTGCTGGAAGATTTGACGGAAAAAATTCAAAAACAGATTGCTTTTCCCATACTTTCCTATGATCTGAAAGTTAATTATCTATGTGAGGATTGCTTAAAAAAAGAAAGTGAATCAAAGAACAAAACTACTGACTAAAATTCATAAATACAATATAATGCTGCTATTCGCGTATGATAATCTTAAACGACAATGACTGAAAGGAACATCGCTATGAAAATTAGAAAAAAGGCTTCTGATGCAACTATTGAATCTATTTCTAGACTCATACCTATGAATTATGATACCCGAAATGGTGCGCTCAATGGTATTCACAAGCGTCTCGTGAAAGGGCGCCGAGAATTCGAACGGGTTACGACAAAAATTATGGACGCCGTGATTCGGATGAGCGCTATGGATTTGACATTGGAGACCAACGCTGCCGCCATAGAACAGGTCAATACTTCAATTGCCGCTGCGGTAGAAACTATCAATGAAACGGCGGAATCTACTGCAAAAATCACCTCGGAGGTGTCAAAGGCACATGAAAACCTGACAGCAACTATCATTGAGGTTTCCAGTGAATCCAGTAATATTATGGGAGATATCCACAGCTGCGAAAACGAGCTGACTTCTATTTCCGAATTGTCTGCTACTGCGATATCTACAGCCCAGGGGATGAAGGTCGATCTTTATGGATTAATCGACGTCATTGATAATATGACAAAAGTGGTAAGTGCAATCAATTCCATTTCTTCCCAGACAAATCTTTTGGCGTTAAATGCTTCCATTGAAGCGGCACGCGCTGGGGAAGCTGGAAAAGGATTTTCTGTTGTCGCCGAGGAAATTCGTACACTTGCGGAAGAAACAAAATCTTTGACCAAGAGCATGGGAACCTTTGTGGATGCGATACAGGATGCCTCCCATAAGAGCTCTGAAAGTGTTGACACGACAGTAGCTGAATTGGAGCATATCAATGATAATATTCAAAATGTGTGGAAAATTACCGGAAACAACCGTAAAAGTATGGATCATATCAATGAATCTGTTTCCTCTCTGGCTGCAGTCAGCGAGGAAATCAGCAGTTCTATGAATGAGTTGGACAATCAGATGCAGCATGTAAGCGGCGAATGCCAGCTCCTGCACAGCAATACGGATTCGCTTCAAATTTCCAACCGCTCGATTTTGGAGCTTGTAGAACCAGCAAAAATGATTGAAAAACATTTGGAAGAATCAACAAAAATTATGGGTTCTATGGTGCAGGATGCATTTTACATGTTGGATAATCAAGTGCTCTTGAACTGTTTGAACAGCGCAATCGACGCACATCTCAATTGGCTGAATACCTTGCAGGAGATGGCGCAGAGTGGTACATTAAAGGTTCTGCAGACCGACTGTACCAAGTGTGGGCTTGGCCATTTCTATTATGCTTTTAAACCAGTCAATCCGCAGATTGTTGATATCTGGAAAGGACTGGAAGAAAAACATAAAATCTTCCATTCTTATGGAGCAGAAATGATTAATGCCATCCAGTCTGAACGCAGCACAGATCTTTTGCAGATTTATGAAAAGGCTGAGATATGTTCCAAGGATTTGATTTCTGATTTTCAGATGATGATACAAATTATTGAAACATTATCAAAAGATAACATCAGAATCTTTGAGGAAAAACCATTACATATTGAAATATCATAAAAAAGATGAAAGTGGCTGTCCGATCTTAACAGTATTATGATCGTGAGGACAGCTTTCTCACTGGTCATAAGCGATGGAGATTTTTTGTTTTTTCACAAATTCATTGAAATTTAAAAGGAAGTATATTAGAATAGAAACGATATAGAAATTTGCATAAGGATAACATAAGCGGAGGTTTAGTATGTACCCAATTATAAAGAAGAAAAAATTGGCGGAAAAGATTTTTCTTATGGATGTCAAGGCGCCTCGTGTAGCAAAATCTTGTCTGCCAGGACAATTTGTTATCGTAAAAATGGATGAAGAAGGCGAGCGTATTCCTTTGACAATCTGTGATTATGACAGAGATGCAGGGACGATTACGATTGTATTCCAGACTGTGGGAGCTTCTACTCAGAGAATAGAGAATTTAGAGGAGGGGGATGCATTCCAGGATTTTGTTGGACCTTTGGGATGTGCTTCTGAGTTGACAGAGACACCAATAGAAGAGCTAAAGAAGAAAAAGATTGTGTTTATTGCAGGCGGCGTGGGAACTGCCCCTGTATATCCTCAGGTAAAATGGCTTCATGAAAATGGTGTGGACTGTGATGTGATTATGGGTTCTAAAACCAAAGATTTGCTGATTTTGGTAGATGAAATGGAGAAAGTGGCAAGCAATCTCTATGTGACCACGGATGACGGCAGTTATGGTTTTCATGGAATGGGAACCAATCAGTTAGAAGAATTAGTAAATGCCGGAAATACATATGACCAATGCATTGCCATTGGTCCCATGATTATGATGAAATTTGTCTGTCTGCTGACAAAGAAACTTGAGATTCCAACAATTGTTTCTTTAAATCCGATTATGGTAGACGGCACAGGCATGTGTGGTGCTTGTCGAGTGACAGTAGGAGATCAGGTGAAATTTGCCTGTGTGGATGGACCGGAATTTGACGGCCATCAGGTAGATTTTGACCAGGCGATGAAGCGTCAGCAGATGTATAAGACAGAAGAAGGCAGAGATATTCTTAAGCTTCAAGAGGGTGACACTCATCATGGCGGATGTGGACAGTGCGGAGGTGACAAATAATGGACGTGTTGAAGAAGGTACCAGTAAGAGAACAGGAACCTAAAGTACGGGCAGCAAATTTTGATGAGGTGTGCCTTGGATATAACAAAGAAGAAGCGATGGAAGAGGCAGAGAGATGCTTAAATTGCAAGAATGCACAGTGTGTGAAAGGCTGTCCAGTTGCTATTGATATTCCTGGGTTTGTGTCTGAAATTAAGGAAGGCCGTTTTGAGGAGGCTTATCAAGTGATCAGCAAATCCAGCGCTCTTCCAGCGGTCTGCGGACGTGTCTGCCCACAGGAGAGCCAATGTGAAGGAAAGTGCATCAGGGGCATCAAGGGAGAGCCTGTCTCTATTGGTAAACTGGAGCGTTTTGCCGCTGACTGGGCGAGAGAAAATGGCATTAAGCCGCAGCCAGCAGCAGAAAAGAAAAATCATAAGGTGGCTGTGATCGGTTCTGGCCCTGCGGGATTGACCTGTGCTGGGGATCTAGCCAAGATGGGGTATGATGTGACGATTTTTGAAGCGCTCCATGAGCCAGGCGGCGTATTGATCTATGGTATTCCAGAGTTCCGTTTGCCAAAGAGTGAGGTTGTAGCCAAAGAAATTGAAAATGTCAAGGCTTTGGGGGTTAAGATTGAGACAAATGTCGTGATCGGCAAAGCTGGAACCATTGATGAATTGATGGAAGAGGAAGGCTTTGAGGCGGTATTTATTGGTTCTGGCGCAGGGCTTCCAAGATTTATGGGGATTCCAGGCGAGCAGGCAAATGGAGTATTTTCTGCAAATGAGTTTTTGACCAGAAATAATCTGATGAAAGCGTTTAAGGAAGAATATGATACTCCGATTATGAAGGGCAAAAAGGTAGCCGTAGTGGGCGGCGGAAATGTTGCTATGGATGCGGCGAGAACGGCTCTGCGTCTGGGGGCAGAGGTACATATTGTGTATCGTAGAAGTGAGTCTGAACTTCCAGCGCGTGTGGAGGAAGTGCATCACGCCAAAGAAGAGGGAATTATCTTTGATCTGTTGACCAATCCTACAGAAATTTTGGTGGATGACAATGGCTGGGTCAAGGGTATGACCTGTATTCGTATGGAGTTGGGTGAGCCAGATGAATCTGGCAGAAGAAGTCCGATCGAGATTCCAGGTTCTGAGTTTGATTTGGAGTTAGATACTGTGATTATGTCCCTGGGAACTTCTCCAAATCCATTGATTTCTTCTACTACAAAGGGATTGGATGTCAATCGCAGAAAATGTATTGTGGCAAATGAAGAAGATGGGGCTACCAGCAAGCCAGGCGTATTTGCGGGTGGAGATGCAGTCACTGGCGCTGCAACTGTAATTTTGGCAATGGGAGCAGGGAAGGCTGCTGCAAAGGGGATAGATGAATATCTTACTGGTAAAGAGTAGAATTGTTTTCTGGTAGGTAATTAAGGAGGAAAGATAAAATGAAAGATATAACAATTACAGATACAATTAAATATATTGGTGCAGATGACAAGGATATTGATTTATTTGAGAGCCAGTATGTGGTTCCAAACGGTGTATCTTACAATTCCTATGTGATTTTGGACGAAAAGGTAGCAGTGATGGATACTGTGGATGCCAGAAGAACAGAAGAATGGTTGGACAACCTGGATAAAGCTCTGGATGGAAGAACCGTGGATTATTTAATTGTCTCCCATATGGAGCCCGACCATGCTGCAAATGTACAGGTGTTAGCGGAAAAATATCCTCAGATGAAGGTAGTTGGAAATGCTAAGACGTTTCCAATGATCAGCCAATTTTTTGATATTGATCTCTCAGAGCGTTCTGTGGTAGTGGCAGAGGGCGATACCTTAAATCTGGGAAGCCACACTTTAACTTTTGTGATGGCGCCTATGGTACACTGGCCAGAGGTCATGGTTGCCTATGAGAGTTCGGAGAAGATTCTGTTTTCAGCAGACGGTTTTGGAAAGTTTGGCGCGCTGGACACAGAAGAAGATTGGGCTTGTGAGGCAAGACGTTATTACATTAATATTGTAGGAAAATACGGTGCACAGGTACAGGCGCTGCTGAAAAAAGCGGCAGGGCTGGATATTCAGATGATTTGTCCGCTGCATGGGCCGATTTTAAAGGAAAATTTAGAGTACTATATTGGAAAATATCAGGTATGGAGCAGCTATGAACCAGAGGATGAGGGAATTTTGGTGGCTTACGCTTCCATCCACGGCAATACCAGAAAAGCAGCAATCAAGTTAAAAGAAATTCTGGAGACAAAGGGCGCTAAAAAGGTAGTGATCACTGATCTTTCCAGGGATGATATGGCAGAGGCAATTGAGGATGCTTTTCGCTATGATAAGATGGTGCTGGCGGCAGCTACCTATGATGGAGGGGTGTTCCCATGTATGGAGGATTTCTTACATCACTTAAAGAGCAAAACTTATCGGAAACGTACAGTAGCTTTGATGGAGAATGGTTCCTGGGCGCCGATTGCGGCTAAAACAATGCGGGCAGTTTTAGAGCAGATGAAGGATATCACAATCTGTGATAAGGTTGTGACCATTAAATCTGCAGTGAAAGACAACACAATTGCAGATATGGAAGCGCTTGCAGACGAGCTGCTGGCAAAATAGCAACTGTGTGCCTGAAAAAAACAGATGGGGGTTTATCTTCCATCTGTTTTTATTTCTTCCTCCTCCACAATCCCATAATCAATTACCACATTTTTTGGTGCATTAGGAGGGAGTACCTGTCCTATCATCTCATAATCGTAGCGCTTTACTCTGCGAAAAGAATGTATAGGCTCTGGAGCATAAGCAGTAGTTACACATCCATGATATTCAGGTATTTCCGCCAAATCATATGTAACATCCAAAATAAGCGCGTCAGTAACATCATGGATATCACTGCCATATTCTACAGCCACTAATTCATGTTTTTTCACTTGCTTGTCCAGATTTCCTAAAGAGCGATATAAAATATATTTCATAAGCTTACCTCCTAATTTGATAAATTTTGATATTAGCGTTAATATCGTGAACAATTTTGCACAGTATTGATAATGTTATTATAAAAAGAGAAATTTGTTTCGTCAATAAAAAATATTTGTAAGGAAATAAAAATCTCAATTTTAAATTGCTTTTGCGAATATGAGACATAAAGATATTTAACTGATGGGGATTACAGGTTTTTAATTGCCATTTAAAACCTCATGGAAAGAAAATTAAAAATTTTATATATTTTGAAGATTATCTCTTTCGTCTCTCGTTATAATAAACAGACAGATAGAAAATAATCCTTCAGAGACTTTTTCTTAGTTGGAAATTTTTCCTGCTGAGATTATTTTTTCGGCGAGATGGACAAAAAAGGGGGCGGATAGAATCGATAAGGAAGAATATTTTGGCTACCTCTTAGATACATATGAACGGTTGGTATATTCCATTTGTCTGAAAATGACAGGAAACCAATTTGATGCAGAGGATTTGACACAGGAAACTTTTTTATCTATTTATAAAAATCTGGCCACTTTTCAAAGAGATTATGAAAAAGCATGGGTTTGCAGAATTGCCACCAACAAGGGGCTAGATTTTCTAAAAAGCGCAGGAAGGCGCAGTGAACCAAAGGAAGATACATATTTTGAAGAATTAAAGGACCAATCAGCAAGTCCAGAGGAGACCTATTTACAACAGGAATCCAAAGAGTATGTTTACACTATCTGTCAAAGTCTGAAAAGTCCTTATAAGGAAGTTGCAACAGAACATTTCTACCGAGAAAAGACAGCAAAGGAGATCGCAGAACAGACGGACAAAGGAATCAAGACCATACAAACACAGATTTATCGAGCTAAGGGAATGATACGTAAAATGATGGAAGGGAGGGCAATGCGATGACAGTAGGAACACATAAGATAGCCGTACAGAAGAGAGACAGCCTGCAGACAGGACATATCAGCAGAGATTTGTTCTGTGACTGGCAGGCAGGGCGTATGAAGCAGCCAGAGGAAGAAAGATTCCTTGGACATATTGGGATCTGTACGTTCTGTGCTGGACAATTTGCAAACTGGATGGAAGAAGGAATTTTGGAGCTAACAGTATCAGAAGAGCCAGACAGTGTGCAGGAATTGACATCAGTTACAGAATGTTCTAATCAATCGCAGCATCCGCTGTTATCAGAACCGCCCAGATATCTAAAGGAAGAGATCTTGCATAGGACACACCAAAGGAATATACAGGCGGCAGTTCATTTTAAGGAGACATCACAGAAGATACAGCTTGTATTATACAGTTTGAAGGTGAGTCTTGCAGTGATGGCATCCATATTTTTGCTGATGGTGACTTCGAATGTTCAGAATATGGACTTTGAGGCTGTCCGCACAGAGCAAATGCAGCAGCAGAGGAAAGCGTGGGAACATGATCAGCAAATGGATATCACGGATACACTGAAACAGAAAAGTGGAGAGATTTCTACACTGTTAAATAATTTGAGCAATGGTTTGTTCCGTATAGGAATGCCAGAAGACGAAAATGAGATCAATCAGGAGGTAACAAGATGACAAAGAAAAAAAGTGGATTTTTAACCTTTTGCTTTTCCCTAATCCCAGGGGCAGGGGAGATGTATATGGGATTTATGAAGCAAGGTATCAGCATTATGGCCTTGTTCTGGCTGTTGATTTTTTTGTCGACATTTCTTAGTTTGGGACCAATACTTTTTATATTACCCATTTTGTGGTGTTATAGTTTTTTCAATGTTCACAATATTAGAGGGATGTCTGACGAAGAATTTTATGCCTTGGAGGATGATTATTTATTTCATATGGACAGGGTTCTGTTTATCCATCACTGGGGCAGGAAGCAGAATAACATACTGGCAGCAGTTATGATTTTTATTGGTGTGGTGCTGCTATGGGATAATGCGACAGAATACATGCGTTGGCTGTTTCCGAGTGATATTTATTGGGGTGTTGTTGAGAATATTCCTCAACTGGTAGTTGCATTGTTCTTAATCTGGGCTGGTTATTCTCTGATTCGAGGCAAGAAAAAGGAATTGGAAGATAAATCAATGGAACAGGAGGAGAGATAGTATGAGAACCAGAAGAGTTGGCAGCATTACCTGTGGCCTATTAATGATATTTTTTGGGATTTTGTTTATGGTTCATATGATTTATCCCCCACTGTCTTTGGGAGTGATTATGCGGCTGTGGCCCTTGATTTTGATTTCACTAGGTGTAGAATTGATTGCCTCCAACATTCATAAGCAGGAGGAAAAAGAAGAGATATTAAAATACGATAAGGGTGCGATTTTCTTAGTGTTTGTATTGGCTTGTTTTGCAGCAGTGATGGGAATCATAGAATACAGTATGAGTTATGTGGCTCAATATGGCATCCTATAATTTGAAAAAATGAACAAATTGAGAGAAAAGATCTGAATCTTCCAGTAGCGAGGAATCAGATCTTTTTTATAAGTAAAAATGACTAAAATTTTAATATAATACAAAAAAAATTGTATATAATGTTGAAAAAGTGTGAAAAAGTGATACAATAAAAATGATAAAGGTAATTAAAAAAGAGGGTAAAAGCCAGGAGAAAATATATGGAAAAGACAAAATCAATCAATCTGGTAGATAAAGAAGAATTTGAAGTTATTATGGAAGTATTTGCAAAGTGTACAGATGATTACTTGTTTTTGTTTGATTTGGATAGAGATGAGTACAGTATTTCAGAACGGGCATTGGAAAAATTTGATTTACCAGGTAATCATTTTGCCAATGCAGGAGTGGTATTGGAGAAGATCATTTATCCTGAGGATATGCCAGCATTATTACAAGATTTGGAGCGATTAAGGAATGGTGAGAGTGAGGATCATAATCTGGAATACCGTTGGATAGACCGAAAGGGCAAGATTGTATGGATTAGCTGTCGGGGTGTAGTAATTGAGGATGGTACAAAAGAACAAAAGTCAAAGATCCTCATTGGCAGGGTGACAGAGATCGGCAGTAAGCGCAAAGCAGACAATGTAACGGGATTATTTGCAGAGCGGCAGTTGCAGATTGATTTCAAGAAAATTCGCAAGAAAGGGCTCCAAAAAGAGGGAGTGCTTCTGCGGATCGGGGTGGATAACTTTAAAGAAATCAATGAGCGTTATGGGATGGATACCGGAGATGCTGTGCTGAAAATGATCGCTGAGTGTATGGAGCAGGTGAGAGGAGAAGATCACTGTTATAAGCTGGGTGGAGATGAATTTGTACTTTTAATTGCTGGCGGCAATACCCAGCAGGCGAGAAAGCGTTATCACAGAATACGGGTTTTAATTGAAGAGCAGCGCAAGATGCAGGGATATCAGAATTTTTATACCATTTCTTGTGGAGTTGTAGGATTTTCTTATGAGAGTGCAGAATTTGACAGATTATGTGGTTATTCTGAATTTGCGCTCAGTATGGCAAAGAAAAATGGCAAGAATTGCTCCTATATCTATAATATCAAGGACTATGAAGCCTATTTAAAGAGTATTAAGATCCAGGAAATGCTTCGTTATTCTGTAAATCATGATTTTGAGGGATTTCAGGTGTACTATCAGCCAATTGTCTCCGTGGAAAAAGAGGAGATTGTAGGTGCAGAGGCGTTGCTGCGTTTTACTTCAGCAGAATATGGAATGCTTTCTCCAACAATCTTTATTCCTATTTTAGAGGAGAGTGGACTGATCATTCCAGTGGGGGAATGGGTCTACCAGACAGCAATGCGCCAGAGTATGGAGTGGCAGAAATTGGTGCCCAATTTCAGAATTAATATCAATCTGTCTTTTATTCAGATCTGTAAGTCAGATGTGGTCAGCGGTATTATGTCATCCATAGATGAATTAGGGATTGATCCTTGTACGGTATTGTTTGAATTTACTGAGAGCGGCATGATTTCCTATGATGATTCGGTACAGCAGTTGTTGGATGTGTTTAATGAAAATCAGGTGAAGATTGCGCTTGATGACTTTGGGACAGGCTATTCTTCCCTGGCATATCTGCAGAATCTGCGCGTAAATCTGCTCAAATTAGACCGCAGTTTTACTTCCAAGGCAGTGTCAAATGAATTTGACTATAACTTGATTGGCCATATTGTGAATATGGCTCACAGTGTAGGACTGAAGGTGTGTTTTGAAGGAATTGAAACCGAGGAGGAACTTCAGATACTTAAGAAATTGGAACCAGATTACATACAAGGCTTCTACTATGGCAAGCCTGTGAATGGGGAAAAGTTTTATCAGGATAATTTAAAGGGATATGAAGAAAAAGCAGGAACAGGGAGTTCTTGAGACAGGGCGTAAATCTTTTTGATTGGTATAAAATTAAGTTGACCAAAAAACAAGCAATAACACTTATAGTGAATGGAAATAGAAACCAACAACTTAATAAAACAAAGTAAGGGCTGCCAAGATTTACATTGTAAATAGGGCAGCCCTTAGACTGTAAATATTATTTTAGATATATTTCTTTACAATCTCCATAAATTTATCATGATTTTCTTTGATAAATTGTTCATAAGTCTGGCCGCAAGAGACGATCTCTCTGCCAAGTTCTGCCAAAAATTCTGGAATTTCGGATTCTAACATCACGCCTAAATCTTCCCCAAAGGCTTCTTCTCCCTGGAACTCGCAGCCATTTTCATAGACAGCAAAAGCTGGTTTCGGGCCGTCAGACGTCTGCTTAACACCCCCGCGGAATCCAAGCGGTGCAATCTGGTGTGCAGAACAAGAAGACGGGCAGCCAGAAATGTGGATTTTTGGCAGTACACCATCCGCAAAATTCTCTTGGCGAACTCTCTCTACACAGGCATGGAGTAAGCTCTGTGAATCTCTTGCACCTACTTGACAGATCGAAGCGCCAATACAAGCGACTGAGGATTCAAAGGTATTCTGTGCACTGTCTTCGGTGAGCGCAAGAATTTTCTCTGCCTCTGAAGCTGTAAGGTTAATGATGTACATGCTTTCATCCGGTGACAGGCGCACAAGCACATCTTCCATTGGAAGAATAGTATCATATAATTTTCGGAAAAACTCTGGTTTGGGGCTGCCTCCAACCGGATGATAGCAGACAGCATAAAGGCCAGGCTGCTTCTGGGAAATGGCTCTGGGGTTGTCCACGGAACCGCCGTCACCTTGTTTCTTAATGTCAGAGATTGTGGTATTCAGATCCAGATTTTCCTCAGCAAGTATCTTAGACAACTTGTCCTGATAGGCTTTGATATAGCCTTCAGTTCCCAAAGTCTCCTGCATAAAACGAGTACGGGCAGCACCACGGTTCTCATAATTGCCATGTGCAGTAAAAGTATCTACCATAGCTTTAATATAGAAAAGGATTTTGGAAGGCTCCACATCAGAAGCCACCAGTGCGCCCATTCTGGGATTGCGTCCCAGACCGCCAGCGCTGTAAACATCAAAGTTGCCATTTTCTTTAGCCACAAAGCCTAAGTCACGGAAGGTGGCATGGGTGACATTTTCTTTGCAGTTTGAGAAGCAAACCTTTAATTTTCTGGGCAGTTTTACAGTTTTGATAAATCCTAACAGATAATCAGCGGCTTCCTTTGCATAGGGAAGAACATCAAAATATTCACCCTGCTGCACTCCAGAAAGGGGGGAACACATTACATTGCGGGGGAAATCGCCGCCGCCGCCGCGGGTAATGATTCCATGATCAAAGGCTTCTTCAATTAGAGCACATACTTGTGCTGCAGAAAGGTTGTGAAGCTGCAGGCTCTGGCAAGTCGTGATATGTGCGAGTGAGATATCATATTTTTCAATACTGTCAGCAATAAAACTCAGATGTTCCTTGGTAACTTCCCCTCCACTGAGGCGCAGGCGGAGCATACTGGCATTGCCGCCCCTCTGGGCATAACTGCCAAAGCCGCCAGAAAAGCCTTTGTATTGTGCTACATTGATTTCTTTTTTGTAAAATTTTTCTGTCATTTCATGAAATTCTTTTAAATCTTCACGAAATTCTTCTACATGATCTGTCATGATTACCTCCTGATAAAATAAATTTGTTGTTCAGGCATTCCCTTTTATGATACCCATTTTATAAGGAATTTAACAGAAAAAGGGAAAATGCCAAATTTTAATGCCATTGAAATTTTGTTTGTATATAGTTTACCAGATTTTGTATAATAAAAATAGTATTTTAAATAAAAAATATGGTAACTGTTCAAAAATTGCAAGCCGCAGGACATGCCAGCAGAGCTGTCAAACGCCTCGATAGAGGGTTTTGAATAATTACAAAATATGATACAATGGTTCCTGCATATGGGGAAAGTATAATACAGAATCAAGAAAATGATAGTTTAAAAATGGAGAGGAAACATATGAGAAAAGCAGTATTTTTTGATATTGATGGAACAATCTGGGATGAGAAACATCAAATCCCAGACAGTACAAGAGAAGCATTTCGCAAGATGAAAGATCAGGGTCATTATCTATTTATCAGCAGTGGCAGAACCAGAGTGTTTATTCCAGATCAGGAGTTGATGCCTTTGGGATTTGATGGTATACTGGCGGGCTGCGGCACATACGGGGAATTTCAAAGTGAAGTAAAATTCTATCATCAGATTGCTTTGGAGGAAATACAGCGGGTCAATCGTTTTTTGCAGAGTTTAGATGCGTCGTATATTCTGGAGGGAAGGTATTTCTTATATCTGGACGCAGAACGTTTTCCAAAAGAATCTCCATTTCCACAGGAAATGAAGGGAGAATTAGGAGAGAAGATGCTGCGCGTGACAGGGAATGAGGACAGCTTGGAAGTCAGTAAATTTTGTGTCAATTATCTGGCAGAATCTGAAAAACAAAAAGAGCTGGAACGAGTATTGGAACAAGGCTATACGATCATCCATCGAGGCGGGAATTTTATGGAGATCGTGCCAAAAGGGTTTCACAAGGCAACTGGGATCCAGGAGATTTGTAAGATACTTGGAATTAACCATGCAGATACGTATTCATTTGGAGACAGTACGAATGATTTGGATATGCTTCAATATACGGCGCACTCTGTGGCTATGGGGGATGGGATGCAGCAGGCAAAGGACGCAGCCGAGTATGTGACAGCGCCTTTGTGGGAGGATGGTATTTATCAGGCCTGTAGACATTATGGGCTGATTTAGATGATCAATTGACATTTCAGGAGGAATTTTATGAAAAATATCGCGATTGTGACAGGCGCCAGCAGTGGGCTTGGACGGGAATTTGTGAAATTATTATTAAAAGAAAAGGAATTGGATCAGATCTGGGCAGTTGCCAGGAGAAAACAGAAGTTAGATCAGCTTGTTGAGAAATATGGAGATAAGGTAAAGACATACACAATTGATTTATCAGATCAGGATGCCATTCTGGAATTTGGGGAGCTGATAAAAAAGAAAAAGCCAAATATCCGTTATCTGATCAATAATGCAGGATATGCAAAATTTTGTTCTTATGATGGCTTGTCTGTTATGGGAACAATAAATATGATTGATGTAAACTTAAGTGCACCTGTGGCATTGACACTTCTTGCGCTGCCATATATGAGGAGAGGAAGCCATATCTTGAATATTTCTTCTCAAGCATCGTTTCAGCCGCTGCCCTATCAAAATGTTTACAGTTCCACAAAAGCATTTCTGAGGAATTATACAAGAGCCTTGCATGTGGAGCTGAAAGGTAAGGGTATCTCAGCAACGGCAGTATGTCCTGGCTGGATGCGCACGGCATTGTATCAGCGTGCGAAGGTTGGGGCAAAAAAAACGGTAAATAATTTTTTGGGTATGGTGACACCAGATAAAGTGGCTAGAAAAGCACTGTGCGATGCTAAGAGAAATCGGGATATGTCAGTCTATGGTATCTATACGAAATCGTGTCATGTGGCTGCAAAAGTGCTGCCCCAGAAAACAACAATGAAAATATGGATGATGCAGCAAAGATTTTGATATAACTTTTAAGGAATGATAGACATATGTACTGTCAACTAAAGTTTGAACGTTCTGAATTGCTGTTTTCAGGGGGCTGAATAGTTACATTTTAGAAAGTTTTTAGAAAGTTTAGATTTTCGACATTGACAAATACTGGGAAAAGGAATAGTATGGACTGCAAACCGAAAATATTAGGGAACAGATGATTGTATTCTGAAAATTTTGCAAACAAAAGGAGAGAGAGATGGGAAAAATATTAAAATACCTTAGTGAACACAAATCCATAATATTTGCGATTTTCTTACTGCTGATTGTGCAGGCGTACTGTGATCTGTCACTGCCTCAGTATATGTCTGATATTGTGGATGTTGGGATTCAGCAGAGTGGTATTGAATATGCCGTTCCAGAAAAAATGCGGCAGGAGACGATGGAAAATCTCTGTTTGTTCATGTCTGAGGGGGATGCCACAAAGTTAAGAGAATCTTATCAGAAGTTATCAGATGGAAATTTGGAATTAACGCTTCGGGATAAAGAGGATTTGCTCGAATTGGAGGAACTTTTGGGGATGCCAATGGTTGTTATGTCCTCCATGACAGAGCAGACAGGTATGGATATGGATACCTTCAAAGCACTGATTGACAGCGGGCAGATGACCACAGAGCAGATTCTGGATTCTGAGGCACAAGCAAAGGAAAATATGGGGGATATGAGTGAATCTATCATTTCCCAGCGGGCCCGATTGGTAGTCAGAGAGGAATATGAGGCATTGGGTTATCATATGGAAGATTATCAGAACCGCTATATGTTGCGCACTGGGGGAAAGATGTTAGCAATGGCAGTTTTGATGACGCTGGCTTCTATTATAGTGGGTTTATTTGCCTCTCGGGTTTCTGCTAAGATTGGTATGGATCTTAGAGGCAGAGTGTATCAGAAGGTAGTCAGTTTTTCTAATAGTGAGATTGAGCAATTTTCAACCGCATCCCTGATTACCAGAAGCACCAATGATATTCAGCAAGTGCAGATGGTCTGTGTATTGTTGTTGCGGATGATCCTTTATGCGCCCATTATCGGTATTGGAGGTGTGGTTAAGGTCATTGGCACTAAGACTGGAATGGGATGGATTATTGGCGTTGCTGTGGGGAGTATTATTCTATTAGTAGGTATATTGATGTCTGTCACCATGCCAAGATTTAAAAAGATGCAGACACTGGTAGACCGTCTGAATTTGGTTTCCAGAGAGATTCTCACAGGAGTTCCTGTGATCCGTGCATTTTCCAGAGAGAGATTTGAGGAGAAGCGTTTTGCAGGCGCCAATCGTGATTTAATGAAGACACAGCTCTTTACCAGTCGCGTGATGTCATTGATGATGCCAGCGATGATGTTGATTATGAACAGTATCACAGTGTTGATTGTCTGGTTTGGCTCTAAGGGAGTAGATCTGGGAAATCTGCAGGTCGGTGATATGATGGCTTTTATCACTTATACCATGCAGATTGTAATGGCATTTTTGATGATTACTATGATTTCTGTGATGTTGCCCCGCGCAGGTGTGGCTGCTAATCGTATTGAGGAAGTTATTCAGACTAAGGCAACCATTTTGGATCCAGAGCAGCCCGAAGATGAGCGGGAAGGAGACTGGCATGGGGAAGTGTCATTTGAAGATGTCAGTTTCCGTTATCCAGGTGCAGAGGAAGATGCACTCTGTCATATTTCCTTTTTGGCAAAACCAGGCCGGACCACAGCGATTATTGGCAGTACTGGCTGTGGAAAATCGACGTTACTGAATCTGATTCCCAGATTTTATGATGTGACATCAGGTAAAATTATGGTCGATGGCGTAGATATCCGCAAAATGAGCCAGAAAAAACTGCGCAGTTTGATCGGTTATGTGCCTCAAAAGGGAGTGTTGTTTTCTGGAACAATTGCTTCTAATATTCAGTTTGCTGGAAATGTGTCAGATGTGCAAATGAGGGAGGCGGCACAGATTGCACAGGCAGAAGATTTTATCAATGAGAAGGAAGAGCAATTTGAAAGTCCGATTGCGCAGGGAGGTACAAATGTCTCCGGAGGACAGAAACAGCGCCTGTCTATTGCCAGAGCGATTGCCAAAAATCCAAAAGTATTTCTGTTTGATGATAGTTTCTCTGCCTTGGATTACAAAACAGATGTGACATTGCGCAAAGCGTTGCAGGAGAAAACAGCAGATGCCGCTGTGATTATTGTTGCGCAGCGTATCAGCACGATTTTACATGCAGATCAGATTATCGTGCTGGAAGATGGCAGTGTTGCTGGGATCGGAACGCATGAAGAACTGCTTAAGTCTTGTGAAACCTATCAGGAGATTGCAAGATCACAGCTCTCAGAACAGGAACTTAAGAGTCAAGGAGGTGCAGGTAGATGAGTGAACATAAACGTCCAGCGAGAATGGGTCACGGGCCTGGTGGACCTGGTGGGATGGCGCCTGGGGAGAAGGCAAAAAATTTTAGAGGTACCGTAAAAAAGTTACTTCAATATATGGGGCGTTATAAGATCGGTGTATTGGTGGTTTTGATTTTTGCGGTGGCTTCCACAGTGTTTGGCATTGCTGGCCCTAAAATCTTAGGAAATGCCACTACGGAATTATTCAATGGATTGGTGGCCAAGGTATCAGGCGGCGGAGCAATTGATTTTGGTAAAATTGGAGAGATTTTGTTATTCTTGTTGGCAATCTATTTATTTAGTGCCTTGTGTTCGTTTGTGCAAGGTATTATTATGACTGGAATTACTCAGAAGGTTTGTTTTCGTTTCCGAGAGGATATCTCAAAAAAAATAAACCATATGCCTATGAAATACTTTGAATCTAGAACCGTGGGAGAGGTGTTGTCCCGCATTACCAATGATGTAGATACACTTGGACAGGGGTTAAATCAGAGTGTGACACAGCTTATCACATCTGTTACCACATTGATTGGAATTTTGGTGATGATGTTAAGTATCAGTCCGCTGATGACTTTGATTGCATTTGTGATTCTTCCAGTGTCTGGGATTTTAATTGGCATTGTGGTCAAGTTTTCTCAAAAATATTTTATTGCACAACAGAAATATTTGGGAAAGATCAATGGCCAAGTGGAAGAAGTCTACAGCGGACATAATATTGTCAAAGCATTCAATAAAGAGGAAGATATGCTGCGGGAATTTAATGAGACAAATGATATTCTGTTTCAGTCCGCATGGAAGTCTCAATTTTTGTCTGGTATGATGCAGCCAATCATGAGTTTTGTGGGAAATCTTGGTTATGTGGCGGTTGCCGTACTGGGTGGTATGCTTGCGATTCGGGGCAGCATTGAGGTGGGAGAGATACAGTCTTTTATCCAATATGTGCGCCAGTTTACCCAGCCAATTGCGCAAGTTGCGCAAGTGTCCAATATGTTACAGTCAACGGCTGCGGCCGCGGAGCGTGTCTTTGAGTTCTTAGAGGAAGAGGAAGAGGATGTTGCCGCAGAACATCCAGTCAAACTTGCCAAGATGGAGGGCAGAGTTACTTTCGAACATGTTCAGTTTGGATATGATAAGGATAAGATTATTGTCAATGATTTTAATTGTCAGGTGGAACCAGGGCAGATGGTGGCAATTGTCGGGCCTACTGGTGCGGGCAAGACTACTATGGTAAAGCTGTTGATGCGTTTTTATGATGTACTGCAAGGAAGTATTAAGGTAGACGGACATGATCTGAGAGAATTTGACCGCAGTGACCTGAGAGAAAATTTCGGTATGGTGCTTCAGGATACCTGGCTTTTTAAAGGCACGATCATGGAAAATATTCGCTATGGCAGACTAGATGCCACAGACGAGGAAGTGATTGCAGCCGCCAAAGCTGCACATGCCCACCGTTTTATCTCTACCTTGCCTGGCGGTTATCAGATGGAATTAAATGAGGATGCCAGCAATGTTTCACAGGGACAGAAGCAGTTATTGACGATTGCGCGGGCGATTTTGGCAGATAATCCAATCTTGATTTTGGATGAGGCCACTTCTTCTGTGGACACCAGAACGGAGGAACGGATTCAAAAGGCCATGAATAACTTGATGAAGGGCAGAACTAGTTTTGTGATTGCCCATCGTCTTTCTACCATTAAGGATGCAGATGTGATTCTGGTAATGAAGGATGGGGATATCATTGAGCAGGGAAATCATCAGGAATTGTTAGCTAAGAATGGATTCTATGCAGAGCTTTACAATTCTCAGTTTGAGGCGGCATAGAAGATAGAAATAAATATTTTTTAGACGGAGCTGTGGCGCTAATATATTCATTCGTCCTTGTAAGTTATGTTGGTGCCACAGCTCCTTGTTTGTGAAAATATTATTTTTTGAGTTGTAAGCCATCTTTGAAAGCTTCGCCTACTCTTTCAGTCACTTTATAATATCCATGTGTGTATGGGTCAAAGGCGATAGCATTTACCAGTGACATGTCAACTTTACCATCAACCATAACAGTTTCGTCTGCAGTAACATTAACTACCTTGCCAATCACACCACATCCATATTTTCCATCCTGATATTCAATAAATTCACATTCTAAACAGAGTGGAAATTCATTGATGATTGGTGCGTCTATAATCTCAGATTTGCTGGCAGTAAGACCACTATTTTCCAATTTTTGGGCAACTTTATTGCCTGACTCAACGCCAAAATAGTCTGCTTCCACAACATGAGCAGCATCGGCAATACTGACAGTAAAAGCCCCTCTTTTTTTGATATTTTTAACTGTTTTGTGTGTTTCAGACAACTTCAGAGCTACATTGCCTCTTTCCTGCATAGTACCCCAGGCAGCATTCATAACATTAACACTGCCATCTTCATTGTAAGTTGCCACCATTAATACTGGCATTGGAAAGATACCTTCGGTTAGATTAAGTTTCATTCTCATTTTAATTACCTCTTTTCTCATATGGAATGGATGGGATTTTTGTCTGCATATATAATTATAATTGGTAATGTAAAAAATACAAGTAGTATCTTGTAACTTAGTATTGAGGTGACAATCTCCTTTTTCTTGACTTATGTCCAGTGACGTGATAGGATAAGATACGGCACTATATCTTGTGTTTATAAATAGAGAAAAACACAAAAACCAACTATATATTCGGCTTTCACTGATAGCCAGACGCATAGTTGTGTGGGGGAAATGGCACAAGCAAAGAGGAAAAGAGGAGAAAGGATGGAAAAAGATTTTAAGGTAATCAAGAAGGATGGCACAAAAGAAGAGTTTAATGTGCAGAAAGTTGTCGTGGCGGTAAATAAATCTGCTTATCGTGCTTTGATTAAATTTACAGATGAGGAATTGCAATTTATTTGCCAGTTTGTGGAAGAAAAAGTGGAATCTATGGGGCTTAAGGAAATTAAGATTGCCCAGATGCACAATATTGTGGAGGGCGCCTTGGAGAAGGTGAATCCGACCGTGGCCAAGAGCTATCGGGATTACCGCAATTATAAGCAGGATTTTGTGCAGATGTTGGATGAGGTCTATAAAAAGAGCCAATCTATTATGTACATAGGGGATAAGGAAAATTCTAATACAGACAGCGCCTTGGTCTCCACAAAGCGGAGTTTGATTTTTAATCAGCTCAATAAGGAATTATATCAGAAATTTTTTATGACGACTGAGGAAATCCAGGCGTGTAGAGATGGTTATCTCTATGTGCATGATATGTCGGCAAGACGTGATACCATGAACTGCTGCCTGTTTGATGTGGAAAATGTGCTGCGCGGCGGTTTTGAGATGGGGAATTTATGGTACAATGAGCCAAAAACGTTGGATGTTGCCTTTGATGTGATTGGGGACATTGTTTTAAGCGCTGCAAGTCAGCAATATGGCGGTTTTACTGTGCCATGTGTTGAGAAGATCCTTGAGCCTTATGCAGAAAAATCTTATCTGAAATACAAGAGCCGTTATCAGGAGCTGGGATTGAGTGAGGAGCGTGCAGAAGAGGAAACCATGAAGGATATTGCTAGGGATTTAGAACAAGGAGTTCAGGGATGGGAATACAAGTTTAATTCTGTATCTTCCAGCCGTGGTGATTATCCATTTATCACCATGACATTTGGAACTGGAACGGGACGTTTTGCGAAAATGGCCTCTATTGCCATGCTCAATGTCCGCAGGAATGGTCAGGGGAAAGCATCTTGTAAAAAGCCGGTATTGTTTCCCAAATTGGTATTTCTGTATGATAAAAATCTCCACGGACCAGGAAAGGAGTTGGAGGATGTCTTTGAGGCAGGGATTGAGTGTTCTAGAAAAACGATGTATCCAGATTGGCTGAGTTTGACAGGGAAAGGCTATATTGCCAGTATGTACAAGCGGTATGGGGAAATTATCAGTCCAATGGGATGCCGTGCGTTTTTGTCGCCCTGGTATGAGCGTGGCGGCAGGAATCCAGCCGATGACAAAGATCATCCAGTATTTGTGGGACGTTTTAATATCGGTGTAGTCAGTCTGCATCTGCCAATGATTTTGGCAAAATCCAGGCAGGAGAGCAGAGACTTCTATGAGGTTCTTGACTATTATTTGGAATTGATTCGCCAGCTTCATATCCGTACCTATGCTTATCTGGGAGAAATGCGTGCCAGTACCAATCCCCTGGCCTATTGTGAGGGCGGTTTTTATGGGGGGCATTTGGGAATTCATGATAAGATCAAGCCCTTGTTAAAGACGGCCACAGCTTCTTTTGGAATTACGGCATTTAATGAGCTGCAAAGACTGTACAATGGAAAATCTTTGGTAGAAGATGGACAGTTTGCGATTGAAGTGCTTGAACATATCAATCAGAAAATTGATCAATACAAGAAAGAGGATGGAAATCTCTATGCGATCTATGCAACGCCGGCGGAAAATCTTTGTGGTCTGCAAGTAAAACAGTTCCGTAAAAAATATGGTATTGTGGAAAATGTTTCTGACCGTGAGTATGTCAGCAATGGATTTCATTGCCATGTGACAGAAGATATCACCCCCATTCAAAAGCAGGATTTGGAATATCGTTTTTGGGAACTCAGTAATGGCGGTAAGATTCAGTATGTGAAATATCCGATTGACTATAATGTGGAGGCTGTAAAGACGCTCGTGCGCCGTGCAATGGAGATGGGCTTTTATGAAGGGGTAAATTTGTCTCTTGCCTACTGTGATGATTGCGGCCATCAGGAGCTTGAAATGGATGTATGTCCCAAATGCGGCAGCCGCAACCTGACTAAAATTGATCGTATGAATGGGTATCTGTCTTATTCCAGAGTAAAGGGAGATACCCGCCTCAATGATGCAAAAATGGCGGAGATAGCAGAACGAAAGAGTATGTAAGGAGACTTGAAATGAGATACCACAATATTACAAAAGATGATATGCTTAACGGTGACGGGCTTCGGGTAGTCTTATGGGTGTCTGGTTGTTCTCATTGCTGCACAGATTGTCAGAATCCTATTACCTGGGATCCCAATGGTGGGCTTGTGTTTGACGAGGAGGCAAAACGGGAAGTATTTGCAGAATTGTCGAAAGATTATATTTCTGGGATTACCTTGAGCGGCGGAGATCCACTGTATTTTGGAAATCGTTTGGAGATTCTCAAACTGGCAAAGGAGATGAAGCAGTTATTTCCTACAAAGAGCATATGGCTTTATACCGGTTTTGTGTGGGAAGCTATTTCGGGATTGGAAATCATGAATTATTTAGATGTGTTGGTGGATGGGGAATTTATAACAGAGCAAAAAGATACCCAGCTCTACTGGCGGGGAAGCGCGAATCAGCGTGTGATTGATGTTCCGGCAAGTCTAATACAAAGAAAAATAGTGCTTCATTGTGAATAATGCATAAATATGTTGACAAAAAACAAAGAAAATAGGATAATTATTCTATAAGAATATAGAGCCGGGAGATGGAGAACATGAAAAATAGTGAAGTTACAAAAGAAAAAAGTGGCAAAGGGATGAAAAGCTTAGCGATGATGGTAGTCTTGGTGGTGTTTTTATTGATTGCTGGCACCGCTGCCTGCCTGGGTGGGCTTGGGATCTTTTTTCTGCGGCAGTCAATGACAGAGTTTGTCGGTGACCATGAGGAAACTAAGATCGAAGATTATCGAACTGAGATCAAATCACAGGTTCAGTCCGCTATGGCTATTGTGCAGGGATATTATGACAAGGCATCCAATGGAGAATTGTCAGAGAAAAAGGCACAAGGTTTTGCCAAAGAAGCGATTCGCAATATGCGCTATCGCGATGATGCATCCGGCTATATATGGATTGATGGTGCAGATGGTGTATTGATCATGCATCCGATTCTCTCAGAACAGGAGGGAACCAATCGTATTGATATGACAGATCCCAATGGCGTCAAGATTACCGAGGGTATTATCAAAGCGGCAGAAAGCGGAGATGGTTTCCATGAGTTTAGTTTTACCAAGGCAGATGGGACCACGGTAGCACCTAAGATTGCTTATTCACAGAAATTTGAACCTTGGGGCTGGGTAGTTGCAACTGGAAATTATGTGGATGATATGAATGAGGAGATTGAGGTCTCCAAACAGCAAATTAATCATGAGTTAAAAAATATGATCACTGTTTTCAGTGTGGCAATTATCGTGATTTTATTGAGTGCATTTGTTGTATCTCTGTTTTTTGGAAAGAGACTGACGATTGGAATTCAGCGGATTGAGAGTCATTTACATAAAGCAGCAGAAGGAGATTTGTCTTTTGAGATTGAACCCAAATTGATGAACAGGGCAGACGAACTCGGCAAGATTGCCCGTTCCCTGGATGGGGTGAAAAACTCTCTGGCAAGTATGATTGGGAATGTAAGCAGTACCGGAAATCATCTAAAAGAGAGCAGTGAGAAATTCAGTCAGAAGTTTGAGACGATCAGCAGCAGTATAGAAAATGTGAACACTGCTATTGAAGAACTTGCCTTAGGTGCAACCAGTCAGGCGGCGGAGACTGAGACAGTCAATAATAAGATTACAGAGCTTGGCGGCGTCATTGAGGTGGAAGAACAGGGAGTAGAAAAGCTGGAGCATTCTGTTTCCAGTATGATGCAGTATTCTACAGGAGCTTCTGATAGTATTGACCTTCTCAATAAAATTACAGAGATTACCATCAAGGCGATTGAGACTGTATATGAGCAGACAAATAAGAATAATGAGTCCGCAGCAAATATCAATAAAGCGGTTGAGATTATCAAAGGATTGGCAGAACAGACAAATTTATTGTCCTTAAATGCCAGTATTGAGGCTGCAAGAGCAGGCGAGGCCGGTAGAGGATTTGCTGTTGTGGCAGAAGAGATCCGCAATCTTGCAGAAGAATCTGCTGACAGTGCCCAGGAGATCGAGGGAATTGTACAAGAACTGATTGGAAATGTTGCAGTATCAGTAGATAATATGCAGGTAGTAACCAAAAATGTTCAGGAACAACAGACACGTCTGGACGAGACCAGAGAGGCATTTGCGCATCTCTCTGATGAGATTCAACAGGTTGAGGCAGTGACCAAAGAGATTGGCGGACAGACAAATATTTTGACATCCTTAAAACAGCTTGTAGCTGATTCGGTCAATAATTTGGCAAGTATTGTAGAAGAAAATGCGGCATCTACGGAAGAAACCAGTGCTAGTATGCAGCTTGTGGCGGAAGGAATTGAGGAGTGTACCAAAGATACACAGGCTTTGGTAGCATTGAGTGCCGAGCAAAATGAGGCGACACGGAAATTTAAACTATAATTTAATTGAAGAAGTGTAGCATTTATGATTTTTAGATAAGCAAATGGGACTGTCGCAGGAACAGAAATAATAATGCGACAGTCCGTCCCGTTTTGGGGGTTGAATAGATAAATTTTGAATTCTCACTTGAGGTATTTTTAGAGATTTAATAACTGTTATATCTTATTATAGAAAATATGGTAAACCATTGAAAACACCAGAGTTTTCGTGGGTGAATTATTTATTTCATTTTGTATTGAGTTATATTGTTTTGTTCTTTGTTGTGACAACTGATAAGGGAAAAAATAAGGGAAAGGAAAAACTAATGATTATTACTGAACTGGTAAATATATATCAGGAAGCATTGACTCCTATTTTCAGAGATGAATTGCATATTATATATGATGGTGAGGATTTCATCAGTATTATTTTAGATGGGGAGAAGGAAGAGTTTTTCTTTACTCTTTATGGGGTTGATTCATTAAGATTGTATTGGTGTAATGAATGTTTTATCTTTGATAAAGCAAGGAATTTACTTGTGTCATCCGATACTGCTGGTGAAATCGTTTACGAAGAGGAAATAGATATAGCGACACTGCCACGAATGGTTATAGAATTAATAAAATATCTAAAAGATGTAGTTTTTGTAAGAAAGGAAGAAAAGATAATAGGAGAAACACCTTGGACATATGACAAAATAAAAAGATATGAAATTAAGGTAAAAGGTATAGAAGGTACATTGGCGGAAGATTATGTTATTGGTAATATCTGCATTAAACATTGTTAAGGAGTCGGTGATGGAGCTAAAAAAAGACCCAGTAGAAGATACAGAAGAATACAGAGCTGTGGCCGAAGAAGTAGAAAGTATGGCTGAGGCATTGGTAGATCCGAATATAAGATATGGACGATATTTTTTTGTAGAAGAAGAAAAAAAGAGATTGTTGAAGGAATTATATGATATAGAGTGGAAAACAACTGATGAAATGAATCCCAATTGGGATTTTATTTAGGGTTATAGACAAGTTGTATTTATCAATATGATTAATGGTTTATGAAAGCGAAATACCCAGAGTATAAATAGAAGATTTGTGAGAAGGGTGTATTTCGCTCTGCGAGGCGGTATAATATTTGATTAATGAGAACAGATAAAGAAGTAGTTTATTACATATCATTTGGAGATAAGATGTATGGAAGATTGGCGATATATTAATAGTCAAAGAGATATTGAAGAATTTGTAAAAGAAACAATGGGAATGCACGATACTGTTATGGTTGGATTGGATTATATGGCTGGTACATGGGGCGACGATATGGCAACCTATTTTTCAGGTCCTAACAGTAAAAATTTAAGGGTAATATTCACTAGTCCGTGGACTAATGGTAATATAGAGATGATTTTTGAAACGGTATGCAGATTTAATGTTTCCGGTTGGCAGGAGTGTTATTCTGATGAGATTTTGGAATGTTCTATCAGCTTGGAAAAGTTGAAAAAGAACTCGGATGAGATATATGTAATTTGGACGTCGGGCGGAACGCCTAGGGCATGTGGAAAAGAAGAATTACTTTTAGAACCGATTGATACATATATAATATCAAAACGTGTCAGGTGGAGAATTACTAAATTGAATTACAAATGCCCGTGTTGCGGTTACTATACTTTTGGGCATCCACCGATGGGCGAATTGGATAATTGTCCTGTTTGCTGTTGGTTTGATGATACAGAATGTTTAGGAGATTTGGATTATGTAAATGCCTGCTTGGGAATAAGTCTAAGACAGGCAAGAAAGAATTTTCTTGTAAAAAGAGCCTGTAAAGATGAGTTTATGTCAGAAGTTAGATTGCCATTGGAAAATGAATTGGATGGTATTAATTGGATTATTCCAAGTAAGAAGTGGTAAGTGTTTCCCTTATCTGTTACTCACAAGGGAAAAAATAAGGGAAAAGTGCAAATTACATAGGGGCTGATGGGCGGGAAAGCCCGTAAATACTAGAAAGTTAGAGAAATACACGCGCAATAAGAATTTAACAAAGAGGTGAGGGTCAATGGAAAACGATATTGAATATGTACAACTATTTATGCAATATGAATCTGATGATATACCTATGGTATTCTTTTATGAAGTGGACTTGAAGGATGACCGTTTTGCTCTTAGAGAGATACGCGTCTTTGCAAACAGGGCCGTAAAGCTTGATGATGACCCATATAGTGATGTCATAGAAATGTGTCCAATCCCAACCGTTGATGAACTTAACGCAAAAGTATGGGGAGAAGGCTTCTATGCAGTTATTATTTCCAGAGAAGAATTTAACGAAATATGGAACACTGGAATTTATAGAGGGAACCTGACTGCATCGGAATTTCAGTTTGAAGAATTGTCAGGTAAGTAAGAATTTAGTAATCAAACGTAAGAATAAGCATTTTACTTCTTAAGCAGTGGGAGCACAATTCCGAAAAATGTGCTAAAACATCTGCGTGAGATACCGGAACGCAATAAGCAGAAACCACTTCAAAAACAGCGTAAAAAGTCCTTTGAAAGAGATGGACGATAGGCATTGAAAAACCGCCGTTATGGTGTTATCCATAGCAGCGGCATACATAATCATTTATTGACTGTAAGCGTGATTTAAATATCCTGAACATTGATGATTGTTTCTTTCTTGCACTTCGGACAATACAGAGGGAAATTTTTTAGTTCGGTATTTTCCTGTATCATTGTTCGGGTTTTATTGCCATAGACAGGGCAAAGTATCCATTGTGTTTTGCTCAAAACTTTTCCCTCTAAACTATTTTGCTTTTTGTTTTTTCAAAACTGTTCCACATACAATTACCGCTGCAAAAAAGATAAAGATTAGATACCATAGATTTTCAAAGCAAAATCCATGATCCAACATCAATCGGTATCCGCAAGAAGCAGGGAAAATACGCCCTATGGCTTCAAGAAAATCGGGCAGCAAGTCGATAGGGAACATAATCCCCGAAAGCATAATTGAGGGCAAAAACACTAATTGAGCTATCATCGTCAGTTTCGCTTGATTTTTTACCGTCAACCCTAAAACACTTCCAATGCTTAACGACACAATAATGTATATAGCAAGTGCAAGTAAGAAAAACGGAAGTTGTGTCGGCAAAGTTGCTTCAAATAGAATAGGGGCGAGTAGCATGATCACAATACAGGTAATCATCAAATGAACAAATGCCGAAAGGAACATTGTAACAAGTCCTAAATAGATAGGTACTCCGTTTGCTTTATAAACCTTTTTTATGTCGCTTCCGTAAGTTTCAATCAACGACGGCGGTAATCCGATAAATGCCCCCATTGAAACACTCATTACAATCATAGATTGTATTAGCGTACTTCTCATTTCGGGCATAACGGAAGTAAAAATACCGCCCATAAGGAGAAAGAAAATAAGAGGAACGATATAGCAGGTAACTAAGAGGGACTTACTTCGTATATCCAATTTCCATTGTAACACTACACCATATAAAAAACCGTTCATTCTGTTTCCCTCCTTGCCATTTCGATAAAATGTTGTTCAAGTGTACCACGGTCAACTTTAATATCCAATATATGAATTTCTTTTTGTTTCAAATCATTAAGCAAGGAAATTAAAGTATCTTCAATATTATCTGTTTCAAAAGTGCTGTTTCCTTGTTGCGTTTTGATATGGATAAAATACTTTTTCCCAATCTTATCTGTCAGTTCTGTTGCTGTGCCACAAAAGGCAATATTACCAGTATTCAAAATTGCAATGCGGTCACATAAGTTTTCCACTTCTGCCATATCGTGACTTGCCAAAACAATCGTTTTTCCTTGTAACTTGAGTTTGCGAATTTGTTCGTGAAGTGAAACCCTGCCCAGGGCATCAAGCCCTGCAGTCGGCTCATCGAGAAAAATAATATCTGGATTACCGATAAGTGCAAGAGCGAGATGTAATCGCCTTTTTTGTCCTGTGGATAGTTGGATGTACTGTTTCTTCTCAATTTCTTTCATGCCAAGGGCGTTAAGCATAGTGAAATCAATCTTTGCCTTGTTCCATTTTGAAAATAATCTTACAGCCTCCATCGGTTTGATATGGGCAGGTAAAGAGGATGATTGCAACTGAATACCCATTTTCCCGTTTACCGTAATTGTACCGCTATCATATTTTCTCAAACCCTCAATACATTCAAGGGCTGTCGTTTTTCCTGCACCATTTACACCGAGCAGAGCGAAAGTTTCTCCCTTTTCGATTTCAAAATCAAGTCCACCTAGAACAATGTTGCCGCCATAGCTTTTCTTTAATCCACAAACTTGTATTGCACTATTCATCATTCCACCCCCTCAAACGGATTTTCTCCAAGTCTTGAAAAGTAGACTTGCAAAGCTGGCTCTAAATAGTCATTTACAATTTTTTGTCTTTCTTCCCAAACATTTGTAGCAGTATCAATATTTCCGACCTCCATCAATTTCGGAAGCATATTCATATCACCATTCGTAAATTCCGTAATCAATCCCCAATACTCTTTTACAACTTGTTGGCATTTTTCACTTTCAGGGGATGCGCTTGCCTTTTGAAGTTCTATAATTTCATCACTCAAACGGTTAAATCTATCCATAAAATTCAAACCGCTTTCCTTATCAAACCGATTACGGATATGATCGAGCGTATCGTCATCAAAACGCTTAATGAGATAGTAAGAGTTGTTTTTCATTTGCAGATTGACAATAATATCTGCATACTTCTTAAAATTGACGGCCTGCATTTGTAACACTTCTTCTTTTAACTGTTCGATTGCTGTCAAAGAAGCAGTTAACTGTTCTATCTTCTCTTGTATGCTATCTGCCTGTTCGGTAAGGGCGGTTGCCACATCAGTCGGTGTATCTAAAGAAATTAAGCGATGCTTTATATCATCCAAAGAAAAGCCCAATGATTTCAAAGATATAATTTGATGAAGTATCACTAAGTCTTTATCTGTATAAAGCCTGCGTCCCCCTTCACTCTCTGCTGAAGGGGATAACAAGCCTTCTTTGTCATAGTATTGCAATGTACGGACAGTAACTCCTATTTTCTTTGCAACCTCTCCAACTGTCATAAACCCAAGCGGGATGCTTCTGTGTTTTGCCATAATTATCTACCTCCTATCAAGTATTATACATCATTACGCTGCGTCACAAACAAGACCTTTTTCAAAAAAATTGTGGTAGAGATTTCTCCCTGCCGACTTTTTACTTATGCAAAGATCATTTCCTTTTCTACAATTCAAAGCGTTCCTCCGCCTGTTTATCTGATTAATCTCTTGACATTTTTAGGAGAAGATATTATAGTATTCCTGAATAGTACTACTAAAAGGAAAATAATTCTGCAGAGGACATCGAGTAGAAAGAGGTACATATGCTATGGAAGAAAAAAATCTGATTGAACATTTGACTGCCTTTGGACTGACCAGGCAGGAAGCTTTCGTTTATCTGGAATTATTTCGTTCTGGGACAAGCAATGGTTATGAGATTGCCAAGTGTACTGGAATTTCCAGATCTAATGTTTACAAGGCATTGGATGGACTGGCAGACAAAGGAGGAGCTTATGTGACGGAAGGGGCATCCCGCAAATACACGGCAGTGGATATAGAGGAATTTTGTCAGAACAAGATTCGCAGTCTGGACGTGCGCAAAGAGCTTCTCTCAATTCATATGCCCAGGGAAAAAGAAGAGAGAGCGGGATATTTTACGATCAGCTCTGATGCAAATATAGCGGATAAGATTAGAAATATGCTCAATAGAGCAAGAAAACGCGTCTATTTGTCTATGTCTGCCAGTTTGCTGGGAGAGTTCCAAGAGGAACTGGAATATTTGACGGAACGGAAGATAAAAGTTGTAGTGATTACCTCCTCAATCAGAGACAGAAAAGCAGAGGACAGGGAGCATTCTTTACAACAAAAAGGGATTCAGATTTACCATACAGAGGACAAGAAAAACCAGATTGGAATTATTGTGGATTCCAGGCAAGTACTCACTGGTGAGTTGGGCAAAGGAAGAGATAGTACGTGCCTCTATTCTGGGCAGAAAAATTTTGTGCAGGTATTTAAGGATTCCATGAGAAATGAAATTCGCCTGCTGCAACTGGAAAAGGATAGTAGTAAATAGAGACATTCAGAGAATAAAGGAGTGCACCATATTATGAAGAAAGAACCATTTGTGACAAATGAGCAGTTGAAAGAAATTGTAAAAAAATATCCCACGCCATTTCATCTCTATGATGAGAAAGGAATCCGCGCCAATGCACAGGCATTGCGAGAAGCCTTTTCCTGGAATAAGGGTTTTAAAGAATATTTTGCGGTTAAGGCCACACCAAATCCATTTTTAATCAATATTTTAAAGGAATATGGCTGCGGCTGTGACTGTTCTTCCTTGACAGAGTTGATGCTTGCCGATGCGCTGCATTTTTCAGGGGAGGATATTATGTTTTCTTCCAATGCCACGCCAGCCGAAGAATTTCAGTTTGCCGAAGAGATTGGAGCACTGATCAACCTTGATGATTTTACGCATATTGATTTTCTGGAAAAGACGATTGGCCATATTCCAGAAACCATTAGCTGCCGTTATAATCCAGGTGGACTGTTTAAGATCAGCAACAGCATTATGGACAATCCTGGAGATGCCAAATATGGGTTTACCACAGAGCAGATGTTTGAGGGATTTCGCGTTTTAAAGGAAAAGGGCGCCAAGTATTTCGGAATTCATGCATTTTTGGCAAGCAATACTGTGACCAATGAATATTATCCAATATTGGCAAAGACTTTGTTTGAGGTAGCTGTAAAGTTAAAAGAAGAAACAGGGGCAGATATCCGCTTTATCAATCTCTCTGGTGGAATCGGCATTCCCTATTATCCTGACCAGGAGCCAAACGATATCAAGGCAATTGGTGAAGGGGTGCGCAAAGTATATGAGGAAATTCTAGTTCCCGCAGGTATGGGCGATGTGGCAATTTACACAGAATTGGGACGTTACATGATGGGGCCGTATGGATGTCTTGTGACAACTGCAATTCATGAGAAGCATACCCATAAAGAATATATTGGCTGTGATGCCTGTGCCGTAAATTTGATGCGTCCAGCTATGTATGGCGCTTACCATCATATTACAGTTATGGGCAAGGACAATAGTGTCTGTGATCATAAATATGATATTACAGGTTCTCTCTGTGAAAATAATGATAAATTTGCAATTGACCGCATGCTGCCCAAGATTGACAAGGGTGATTTACTGGTCATTCATGATACTGGAGCGCATGGATTTTCAATGGGTTATAATTACAATGGCAAATTAAAATCTGCTGAAGTATTGTTGAAAGAGGATGGCAGTACACAATTGATTCGTCGGGCAGAGACACCAGAAGATTATTTTGCAACATTTGACTGTTTTGATATATTAAAGGATATGAAACAAAGATAATGCCGAAATCAGAAAAAGAGGATATGTCATGATTGAACGCAAAGATATATTATCCCTTCCTTATCTGAAAAAAGCCGCTTTTACCGGAAGCTATCAGGGATTACGCTTCCGGTTTATGGCTGTAAAAAGAGAGATTAAGAGCCAGGAAGGAAATGAAAAGGGCGAGGAAAAACAGATTTTGGAACTTACTGCATGGGAAGGCCCATATGGATTTGAGGCTACCGCAGAAGAAAAAAAGCAACATATAGAAGTAGATTTTTCAGAAGAAGGAATCCAAACGGGGATTGATTGGTTAAATGAATTGTGGGCGGCAGAGCCAGAAAGATGGCGGGCAGCAAGGGTGAAGTGGTGATCAGCAGTAAAGAAAAAAGGAGATAAATGGTATGGAAGAACTCGCTATTCACTTTCTCAATGATGAGGACGAGCCTGTTACACAAGAATCAGTTGATAAACTGATTCGCAAAATTCGTAATAATCACTGCAGATTTGCATGGTTAGCCTTGGATGAATACGGCGAAGAGGATTTTCTTTCTGTGGATATTGATAACGGTTGGGCGGCTCTTACTTTTCATACATGGGATGAAGAAGGGGACGCTCATATGTATCAGCCTGTCAATCCTTGGTATGATGCCTTGAAAGAGGAAGCACCGGTGAACATTGGCGGACAAACTCCGGTTCTTAAGCGAAACGCACTGAATGATTTAAATCTGGCTGCCGAATGTGTGCTCCATTTTGCTAAAACTGGGGAGTTATATTCCGATTTGAAGTGGGAGGAAGTGGAGTAAGGAATATTTCTAAAGTCAAATTTCAATTTATGGAACTGACAAGTTACTATAATGTCTAAAAGTGTATGTTAAGAAAATTGTGATTGATACTGGGAAGTAACTTACCACCTAGAGGTGGGAGTTATCTCGTTTGATATATACGATAATTGTTTTTATTAGGAAATCCGAAGGAATTTCCTAATAAAAAATGCCGAAGCTCTCTAGTATTACAAGAGCCTCAGCACTTGGGATAATGCCGGCAATGGGACTTGAACCCATACGTGGTTGCCCACAACAGATTTTGAGTCTGCCTCGTCTGCCATTCCGACACGCCGGCATTTGTCTTTGTTTAATTCCTCAGACAAATATATATTAGCATACTTGTAAGAAAAAAGCAAGAGTTTTTTTGAAAAAATTTATAATAAATGATAGTGTAAAATTCTAGTCATTCAAAAGCGGCATGGAAGATAAAAATATGCAAGTAAAGTTACACTGTCCTTGTGTACCATTTTCATTGTAAACACAGATATTTTTTTGTATAATTGAAATATAACAAGAGTAAGTGAATCGTATGTCTTATATAAAACTGTAATGAATAAGTGAGGTAGAAAAATGGTGCAGGAAATGCCAAAACACAAGATCAAGGACAGTGTATTTACAAATTTATTTCAAGATAAAAAATATCTGCTGCAATTATACAGGGCACTGCATCCAGAAGACAGTGATGTGACAGAAGAAGAAATTGCAGATATCACCATCAAGCATGTACTGGTTGACGCGGACTATAATGATTTAGGTTTTTCAGTTGGGAATCGGTTAATTGTGTTAGTGGAAAGTCAGTCAACTTGGACATTTAATATCATTATTCGTGCACTGATGTATTTGATACAGACCTATCATGATTATTTTAAGCGTACCAGCCAAAACCTGTATGGAAGTAAAAAAGTGAATATGCCAAAACCGGAATTGTATGTAATCTATACAGGAGAAAGAAAAAATGTACCTGATACCATAACACTGAGAAAGGAATTTTTCGGTGGGGAAAAGGTTGCCATTGATGTGGAAGTGAATGTTTTGTACCAGGAAAATGAGACGGATATCATAGGTCAGTATATTATATTCTGCAAAGTGTATAATGAACAGAGAAAAAGATATGGAACAACAAAACAGGCAGTGACAGAAACAATCCGAATATGTAAAAACAGAAATGTGCTCAAAGAGTATCTGGAAAGCAAGGAACAGGAGGTTTATGATATTATGATGACATTATTTGATGATGAACAGATTTTGAAGGCTTATGCTAAGGATATTGAGAATCATGTAACCTATAGAGAAGCAAGAGAAACAGCAGAGAGAATGATAAAAATGGGAAAGTTATCACTTGAAGAAATTGCAGATTGTGTACCAACATTGACAATGGAAGAATTAAGAAAGCTTGAAGCAGAGATTATGCAGTTAGTGTAAATAAGTGAGGTAGAAAAATGGTGCAGGAAATGCCAAAACACAAGATCAAGATTGGTTAATTGTGTTAGTGGAAAGTCAGTCAACCTGGACATTTACCTGAAATATAGTTGAGGTGCTATGGACGAATCATGGGAGTTTAAAAATCAACTAATTTATGGTAAAATGTACACGACAAATAAATCAAAACACTTAGATAGACTTTTCATAGAAAAAGATGTTAAGAGTTAAGGTCTGTTTTGAGTAAAATTAGAAAGAGAGGCTATAAAAGTATGAAAAAATCAATCAATGCACCAAAAGCGCCAGCAGCAGTAGGTCCTTATGTACATGCGGTAGAGGCAAACGGTTTTATCTTTACTTCGGGACAGTTGGGATTAATTCCAGAGAGTGGGACATTGCCAGAGGGAGTGGAAGCTCAGACACATCAGAGTTTAAAGAATCTTGCTGTGGTATTGGAAGCAGCAGGCAGTGATTTGCAGCAGGTAGTAAAGACCAATGTATTTTTGGATGATATCAATGATTTTGCTAAGGTCAATGAGATATATGCACAGTATTTTCAGGGGGAAGCACCGGCGCGTTCCTGTGTTCAGGCAGCAAAATTACCCAAAGGCGGCTTGGTGGAGATTGAGGTGATTGCTGTTAAAAAAGAAGCATAATGGATATTAATATAAGTAGGAGTAATCGCGGGAAAACATCAGATTGTTAACAATTAAAGGAGTATGGTAAAGTGATAGCAGAGAGGCTAGAGGCGCTTCGCGCAAAGATGCAGAAACGGGGGATAGATTTATATTTTGTACCTACTGCAGATTTTCATGAATCTGAGTATGTGGGAGATTATTTTAAAGCAAGGCAGTATTTGACGGGATTTACTGGTTCGGCGGGAACTTTGATTGTTACTATGAAAGAGGCTTGTCTGTGGACCGATGGCAGATATTATATTCAGGCAGAAAAAGAATTGTCAGGAAGTCCAGTGACCCTCTATCGTTCTGGAGAGGAGGGAGTGGCGACAGTAAAAGAGTACATGGAGCAGAATTTTCCAGAGGGGGGCTGTCTAGGGTTTGACGGTCGGGTAGTAAATGCCAAGGCTGCGGCTGAATATGAGAAAATTGTCAAACAGCATGGAGTGCGAATTGCGGCAAATGAAGATTTGGTAGGCCTGATTTGGAAAGAACGGCCACAGCTTCCCAAACAGCCAGTATATATTTTAGAGGAAAAATATGCTGGAGAGAGTACAAAGCATAAATTAAAAAGAGTGCGGGAAAAAATGACGCAGAAAAAGGCAGGGATTCATATTTTGACATCTCTGTACGATATTGCCTGGCTTTTTAATATTCGAGGTGGTGACATCCCACATGTGCCAGTAGTATTGTCTTTTGCAGTAATTACATTGGAGAAAAGTTTTTGGTTTATTCATGAGGAAGTTTTGGACGAGAAGATCAGGGCGTACTGTAAAGAAAATCAGATTATCATCAAACCTTATGAGGCTGTTTATCAGTATGCAAAAGAAATTCCGGCAGGGGAAAAGGTACTTTTGGACAGACATATTGTGAATTACCAGATTTGCAGGAGCCTGGGAACTGGAGTGACTGTGATTCAAGATATCAATCCGTCTGAGCAGATGAAAGCAGTTAAAAATCAGACCGAGCTTACCAATATCCGCAAGGCGCATGTCAGGGACGGCGTGGTTGTGACAAAATTTATGTATTGGCTGAAAACCCAGATTGGTAAAGAAGAGATTACGGAACTGTCCGCAGCCAATTATTTAGATGATTTGAGACGAAAACAGGAATTGTTTGAGGATCTAAGCTTTGATACGATTAGCGCTTATGGAGAGAATGCGGCTATGATGCATTATACAGCAACTTTGCAGTCCAATGCCAGGCTGCAGCCGCAAGGCTTTTTGTTGGTGGATTCCGGCGGGCATTATCTGGATGGCAGCACGGATATTACCAGAACCATTGCATTGGGCAAATTGACACAGCAGGAAAAGTTCCATTTTACTACGGTTTGCCGCTGTAATTTGAATCTGGCGGCTGCAAAATTTCTCTATGGCTGTCGGGGTACGAATCTGGATATCCTTGCGCGGGGGCCTTTGTGGAATCTGGGGTTGGATTACAAATGCGGTACAGGACATGGTATTGGTTATCTTCTAAATGTGCACGAGGGGCCGAATGGCTTTCGGTGGCGTATACCAGTGGATGGCAGAAGTGACTGTGTATTGGAAGAAGGCATGGTGACAACTGATGAGCCAGGAATTTATCTGGAGGGAAAATATGGGATTCGCACAGAAAATGAGTTGATCTGTAAAAAGGCAGAGAAAAACGAGTATGGCCAATTTATGGAATTTGAGGTGATTACCTATGTGCCCATTGATCTAGACGCCATCATTCCAGAGGAGATGACAGCCAGAGAGCGCGGGCTTTTAAACAATTATCACAAGTTAGTATACCAAAAAATTTCGCCATTCCTTAACGCAGAGGAAAAGGAATGGCTCAAGGAGTATACCAGGGAGATTTAGGAAACCACAACATTCTTCCCTTGGCGTTTTCCAATATAGAGTTTTACATCAGCCCTGGAGATCATAGAATCCAGGGTTTGATTTTTGTGGTGGTGTGCGACTCCCATAGTCAGTGTATGGGGAATCATTTTTTCTTCATAGATTGTATCATTGACAGCGATCATGTGTCGAATCCGGTCTGACACGGCTGCTGCAGAATCCAGAGAATGACCCTTTAACAACAGCAGAAATTCTTCTCCTCCCCAGCGGCTGACACAGCAGTTTTTGGGAAGTTCTTTTATGAGAAGTTCTGAGATATGTTTTAAAACAGCATCCCCACATCCATGTCCATAAGTATCATTGATACGTTTAAAATCATCAACATCACACATTACCAGACAAAATGGTTCTTCGCTTTGAACTGCCTCCTCCAGAAAATTTTTCATACTCCAGCGATTGTACAATCCAGTGAGAGCATCATTTCCAGCAATCTGCCCCAGCATTTGATTTTCCTGAAATAGTTTTTTGTGGGACACACGCATTTCCATCATAAATAAGATTGAGAAAATGGCGATAAATACAAAGGTGCAGGAGGCATTAAAAATATATAACGGCACCAGGATCCGAGTATCTGTAATGGCATAAGGGGCGGTATATTGATAGCTGCAAAAATAGCAGACAAAATATGTCAAAGTTGATATGATACTGCAGACTGCCGGAACTGTAATCTGGTATTTGTGGAAAGTGTAGGAGATAAAAAAACCAGCGGCGACCAGGGCGAACAAATAAGAAGCAAAGCCGCACTCCCAACCCATCAGCCAGGTGGTTAGAATCGTATTTATGATAACCTCAGTACTTGCCACAAAATAGATATAGGAATAAGTTCCTAATTTTAGTAATCTAGTACATAACATATAAGCTGTGGTTGAAAGCAGGCTGTAGGCAGTCATTGGAGGAACTTTTATAAATAGAAAAAAGAAGAAAAAAGCAGCATGGACAGCCGCAACGGGATAAACGATCATGCTGTATTTAAAATTTTCTGTAACTGGTAATTCGCCTGCCAGAAATTCTCTGCCTATTTGAAATAATTTATTCAATGTAAATCCCTCTTAGCTTAATATTGTAAAAATTTATCAACAACATTTTTTAAAACGAGTAGATAAATTATAACATACATTTTGAAAAATATATATTAATATATTTATACAAAAATTTATCTTTCATTAGAAAGATTTTCCATGAAATATAACAATGTAGTTTGAGCAAATAATAATATTATTTTGGTGGGTAAATGATAACGTTATACCTGTCTAAAGCTCTGTGGTATTTCATTGGGCAGATAAGAGGATTTGCTTAATAATCTGTTTATACTTATCTAGATCTCTTAGGCATTTAACTGTTGGAGTGATAAATACAGGGCTTGGACAAACATAGAAAGAATGCTATACTGTAACTAGAAAGTTTTATCAGACTATTTTAAGAAAAAGGAGGAAATGCATATGGCAAAGATACCAACACCGCATATTGAGGCCAAAGCAGGAGAGTTTGCTAAAACAGTTTTGATGCCTGGCGATCCACTGCGGGCCAAATTTATCGCTGAAACTTATCTGAAAGAGGTGCGCTGTGTCAATCAAGTGCGTGGAATGCTTGCTTACACAGGAACTTATAAAGGCAAAGAGCTGTCTGTGATGGGTTCTGGTATGGGAATGCCGTCGATTGGAATCTATTCTTATGAATTGTTTCACTTCTATGATGTGGATAATATTATCCGTGTTGGCTCAGCAGGGGCAATTCAGGAGGATGTAAATGTCATGGATGTGGTAATTGGCATGGGAGCTTCTGTGGTTTCCGATTATCCAGATCAATTTGGCTGTCCAGGACATCTGGCGCCGCTTGCCGATTATCATCTCTTAAGTACGGCCGTGGAGAGTGCAAAGGAGTTAGGCACTGATGTCAAGGTTGGAAATATTTTATCAGAGGATGCCTTCTATTCTGAGCGTTCTAAGGATTGTTTTCAGAAAATGGGTGTGCTGGCTGTGGAGATGGAGAGTGGAGCACTCTATCTGAATGCGGCAAGAGCGGGAAAACGTGCGCTCTGTATTCTTACCATCTCAGATCATCTCTATCGTTCCGAAGAACTTACCTCAGAACAGCGGCAGAACGGCTTTGGAAAGATGATTGAGATCGCCTTAGAGACAGCAGTGAGAGTGTAAGGAGAATTGAAAAAATCAAATAACATGGGACAAAAAATTGTCCGTATATGGTCGCATTATAATGCTGTGAGATAAAAATAGAAGCATCAACGGAAGGAAAATCCCTCGGTTGGTGCTTTTTTATTTATCTCATCGGAGAATATAGAAATAATGAAAAAGCGTTTACAAATATTATAGATAGAATATCAAGAATAATTTCCCTCCATTTTGCAGAGAATAGGAAATCATACGTGATTTACAGCGAATGGATGGAGGAAATTTTATGAATGCACAGAGCAATGGGAAACCCTTTGGTATCAAAGATAAATTGGGTTACATGTTTGGAGATTTCGGAAATGATTTTACCTTTATTTTTGCAAGCTCTTTTTTAATGGTGTTTTACACAAATGTGCTGGGTATTGATCCGAAAATGGTAGGAGTGCTGTTTTTGGTAGCCAGGATTGTTGATGCTTTTACGGATATTGGAATGGGGCGGATTGTCGATCGTCTGCCAGCTTCTAAGGATGGGAAATTCCGTCCCTGGATTAAACGGATCTGTATTCCAGTAGCACTGGCTAGTTTTCTGATGTATCAGTTTTCACTGGCGGCGGCTCCGATGACAGTGAAGATTATTTACATGTTTGTCACTTATATTCTGTGGGGGTCTCTCTTGTACACAGCGATCAATATTCCCTATGGTTCTATGGCATCTGCAATCACAGACGATCCCAGACAGCGTGCGGAATTATCTACGTTCCGTTCAATGGGCGCGACCTTTGCCAGTGTGATTATTATGATGGTTGCACCTGTAGTGGTCTATTATAAGGATCAAAATGGAAATCAGTTGGTAAGTCCTGTTAATTTTACCTTGATTGCAGGCGTGTTTGCGGTGCTTGCGGTGATCTGTTATATTCTCTGTTATCAGATGACGACAGAGCGTGTAAAAATTGAAAAGACAGATGGAGGGAAAATGCCTGGCATGGGAGAGACGGTTCGTGCTCTGGTATCGAATCGGGCCTTGCTTGCGATTATTGGAGCGGCAATTTTCCTGCTTTTAAGTTCGCTGATGGGGCAGTCTATGAATAACTATCTGTTTGCAGAATGGTTTAAAAATACCAGTGCTTTGTCCATTATGGGTTTTGTGGGAGTGCCCACCTCTCTAATTTTAGCAGTGTTTACTGGAAAGATCACAGAGAAATTCGGTAAAAAGGAAGCAGGAGCAGCCGGAATGCTCTTTACCGGAATCGTATTTATCTTACTGTTTATTTTTAAGGTAAGAAATCCTTGGGTCTATGTGGCAGTGACATTTTTTGCGAATTTCGGTATGTATTATTTCAATATGGTAGTATGGGCTTATATCACAGATGTAATTGACTATCAGGAAGTAAAGACTGGAACGAGAGAGGATGGTACAGTATACGGTGTCTATTCCTTTGCCAGAAAGATCGGTCAGGCTCTGGCAGGAGGTCTAAGCGGGTTTGCATTATCTGCAATTGGCTTTGTCTCTGAGCCTGGGGCAGTGCAGACAGATCGTGTGCGCGAGGGGATATACAATATTGCAACAATATTTCCAGGTGTCTGCTATGTGATTGTGGCCTTAATTTTGATTTTTGCCTATCCGCTCAGTAAAAGTGTGGTGGAACACAATGGAGAGATTTTGGCAGAACGGCGAGATTTAAAATAGAGAAAGATAATACCGATTTTCCTTTGATATAGGAATCAATAAACAGAGATTGATCATTTAGGAGGAGCACAATGGAGAGAATGAAATTATCATTCCGCTGGTATGGGGCGGATGACAAGGTGACATTAGAAAACATCCGACAGATACCAGGGATGCATACCGTGGTGACGGCAGTCTATGATGTCCCGCCTGGTGAAGTATGGCCAGAATCTTCTATTGATGATTTAAAACAGGAGATTGAGAAGGCAGGACTTCATTTCGAGGTGGTGGAGAGTATTCCAGTACATGAGGATATTAAACTGGGAAAACCACAAAGAGATCATTATATTGAAAATTATTGTGAAAATATTAAACGAGTGGCCGCAGCAGGGGTGAAATGCATCTGTTATAATTTTATGCCCGTTTTTGACTGGACAAGAACCCAGCTTGATCATGAATTGGAGGATGGTTCCACTTCTCTGGTATATTATCAGGAGCAGGTGGACCAGGTCAATCCTTTGCAGAGTGACAGTGATTTGACACTGCCAGGCTGGGATGCAAGTTATAGCAGAGAAGAGTTAAAGCAGGTGGTGTCAGAGTATCAGGCTATGACAGAAGAAGAGCTGTGGGAGAATCTGGGATATTTTTTGAGACATATCATTCCTGTTGCCGCAGAGTGTGGGGTTAAGATGGCAATTCATGAAGATGATCCCTGTTGGAGTATTTTTGGATTACCTCGTATTATCACTTGTGAGGAAAATTTGGATCGTTTTTTGAAGTTGGTGGACGATCCGCATAATGGCATCACTTTGTGTACAGGATCATTGGGCTGTTCCTGCCACAATGATGTGGTAAAGATGGCCAAGAAATATGCTGCGTTGGGCAGAATCCATTTTGTGCATATGCGTAATGTGCAGGTGCTGGAAAATGGTTTTGAGGAGCGGGCACATCTCTCAGCATGTGGGTCATTGGATATGTATGAGATTATGAAGGCCTTGTATGATAATGGATTTTGTGGTTATATCCGACCAGATCATGGAAGGATGATCTGGGGTGAGACAGGTCGTCCTGGGTATGGGTTGTATGACCGTGCGTTAGGTGCAACGTATTTGAATGGATTGTGGGAAGCAATTGAGAAAGGAGCAAGAGAGAGATGAAATTACCATTTGAAATGGATTTAAAAGAAAAAGTTGCAGTTGTCACAGGAGCTGGAGGAATATTGTGTTACTGTATGGCGCAGGCGCTGGCGGAGTGCGGGGCTAAGGTGGCGCTTTTGGATTTGAACCAGGAAGCCGCAAATGAAAATGCGCAAAAGATTTGTGAGGAAGGAGGGATTGCCAAAGGTTATCAGGCAAATGTACTGGAAAAAGAAAGTCTTCAGGAAGCACATCAGCATATTTTGGAAGATTTTGGGCCTTGTGATATTCTAATCAATGGTGCTGGGGGCAATCATCCGCTGGCAACTACGGACAAAGAATATTTTCAAGCGGCTGATCTTGATGAGGATGTGAAAACCTTTTTTGATCTGGCACAAAATGGTGTGGAATTTGTGTTTAATTTGAATTTTATAGGAACATTACTTCCAACACAGGAGTTTTCTAGAGATATGATCGGGCGCAAAAACTGCAGTATTTTAAATATTTCTTCCATGAATGCCTATACACCGCTGACAAAGATTCCGGCATACAGTGGAGCTAAGGCTGCAGTCAGCAATTTTACACAGTGGCTTGCAGTACATTTTGCCAAGGAGGGGATTCGGGTCAATGCTTTGGCGCCAGGTTTTTTTGTCACCAAACAGAATGAACGGCTTCTCTATAACAAAGATGGAAGCCCTACTGCACGTACCGGCAAAATTCTCGCTGCCACACCAATGGAACGTTTTGGCGAGGCTGAGGAACTATTGGGAAGTATGCTGTTTTTACTCAATGAGGAAGCGGCAGGCTTTATCACTGGGGTGATACTTCCGATTGATGGGGGATTTTCCGCTTATTCTGGGGTATAAGTATGAAAAAAACAACATTTATGAATGAAGATTTTTTGCTTACTACTGAGAAAGCCAGAGAGTTATATCATACTTATGCCGAACATACGCCGATTCTGGATTATCATTGCCATATCAGCCCCAAGGAAATTGCCCAAAATCAACGCTTTGAAAATATCGCGCAGATATGGCTTGCAGGCGACCATTATAAATGGCGTCAAATGCGCAGTAATGGCGTGGAGGAGTATTATATCACTGGAGAAGCATCGGATTATGAGAAATTTTGCAAGTGGGCACAGACCTTAGAAAAGGCCGTTGGCAATCCTCTCTATCATTGGAGCCATTTGGAATTGCAGCGCTATTTTGGATATCATGGAGTATTGGGAGCAGACAGTGCCAAAAAAGTCTGGGATCTGTGCAGCGAGCGTCTGCAGCAGGAGGAGATGAGTGCCCGCGGAATCATGCGAGCTTCTGATGTGAAACTGATCTGTACGACCGATGATCCTGTGGATGATCTGCATTGGCATCAGGCGATTGCAGATGATAAAAGTATTGAGATTCACGTACTTCCGGCTTGGCGGCCAGATCGTGCCATAGCTATTGAAAAACCAGATTTTATTGATTATATACAGCAGCTTGGGCAGACAGCAAATCTGGAGATCAAGACATTTAGTGACTGGAAAATGGCTCTGGACAAGCGGATGGATTATTTTGCAAAGCTAGGTTGCTTAATCAGTGATCATGGACTTTTGTATGTTCCCTGGTTTCCATCAGAAGAGACTGAAATTGAGAAAATCTTTGCGAAACGTTTGTCTAAACAAACACTTTCCGAAGAGCAAGAGCAAAAATTTAAGACAGCAGCCATGTTGTGGCTGGCAGAGCAATATCAAAAACGTGGCTGGGTGATGCAGCTTCATTTTGGCGTCACCAGAAACAATAATACCCGTATGTTTGGCGAGATTGGTGCAGATACCGGATTTGACAGTATTTTTAATCAGGTTCCCCTTTTGGAGCTGTCTTCATATCTGGATGCGCTTTGTGAAAAAAATGTTTTACCCAAAACGATTCTGTACAGCTTAAATCCAGAGGACAATGCAGCAATTGGCACCTTAATCGGCTGTTTCCAGGAGGCAGGAACAGCAGGCAAGATTCAGCAGGGCAGTGCCTGGTGGTTTAATGATCATAAAACAGGTATGGTAGAGCAGATGACTTCTCTTGCCAATCTAGGGCTTTTGGGAAATTTTGTTGGGATGCTCACCGATTCCAGAAGTTTTTTGTCCTATACCAGACATGAATATTTTCGACGGGTGCTCTGTGATCTGGTCGGCGGCTGGGTAGAACATGGGGAGTATCCTGATGATGACCAATTGCTGGGCAGATTAATCAAGGATATTTGCTATAATAATGCAGTGCGTTATTTTGGTTTTGATTTGGAAACGATTTAGCATGATCATGCCAAAAGCCCTGTCACACTGACAGAATAATAGGCTTAGTTTCGTTCAAAAGGTCTTTGCTGCTTTAGCGGCAAGACCTTTTGAACAAGTAAATATAATAATGTGACAGCCCCTTGGCATACAGACAGCATCTAGTACAATTAAACTGTGCTGTTTTTTTGCAGCAGATTTTTTGGCACATAATAATAAAAAATGTGGGACTCAAACTTAATAATCCTTGCGGCAGGCTTCCATCGCAGCCTCATAGACAGTCTGGAAAGGAACTTTGCACTGTCTGGCAGCCGCAGCCACATCTTCGTATTCTGGCTTGTATTTGTGGATGCCATATCCTGTGCTGATTTTTACCGTAATTTCGCCATAAACAGTGGAAACTTTTCGGAACTGGGCATCCAGGGTACGACGATAACAAGGGTGAATGCGGATTCCGCGAGTGGCCGTATGGGTTAAGATCAGACGGCTAAAGCGGCTTTCCTCTGTGACATTACACAGTACAGTCAACAGCAGGCCTGGACGATTTTTCTTCATATTAATAGGGGTGGTATAGACGTCCAGTGCGCCAGCCTCCCGCAGCAGTGCCAAAGCATATGCAACCGCTTCCGGTGTCATATCATCCAGGCTGCAGGAAAGTTCTAAAATTTGATCTAAGCTGTGGTATTGTTCCGTATAATGATCTGGACGTGTTTCTTCTTCTCTGCGGGGCATCAATGTTTCAGGGGCAAAAGGTCTGGGAAGCTGCCTGGGAGCGGGGACTGGTAGAATACTCAGAGAACCCAGGAATACACGCACACAGTTTGCGGTTGGAAAATCTTTGCTTCCCATGCCATATCCAGTCTGTTCTACAGCCATTGGCGGCATAGGTGTAAACTGGCTGACAAAATGTTTCAACAGCGCCGCTCCGGTAGGAGTACACAGTTCCCCTTCCAGAGAGCCGCCATAAATAGGGACATCCTTGAGAATTTCCGCAGTTGCAGGAGCAGGTACCGGCAGAATGCCGTGTGCACAGCGAACACTGCCAGAACCTACGTGAATCGGAGAGGCAATAATTTGTTCTGGGTTTAAAAGTTCCAACAGAACACAGCAGCCAACTACATCCATCAGGGCATCCAGTGTACCGACCTCGTGAAAGTGGATCTGAGAGAGTTCGGTGTGATGTGCGGTACTCTCCGCATTTCCGATTAAAGTATATACTGCTTTGGCGTGCTCTTTTACCTGGGAAGAAATGGTCAGGCTGTCAATCTGTGCCAGCATTTGGGGATAGCTGGTATGAAGATGGCTGTCGTGATCATCATGATCTGCCGCATGGTGTGTATGTTCTGCATGTTCATGAGAATGTTCTTCCTTGCCTAAAATTACTACATTCATCTTTGTGCCCCAGATACCGCATTTTTCTGAGGCGGCGGCATGTAACATAATCTGGTCGGGAAACAGTCCATTCATCGTTTTCAAAAAAGAATCTTTTTCTGCATCTGTCAAAAGTTCATAGAGTGCGCCCATCAGCATATCGCCGGCAGCGCCCATGTTGCATTCAATAAAAAGTGTCTTCATAATTTGTTACCTCCTATATGATTGATCATGCTGGCAATGTAACCAGCGCCAAAACCATTGTCAATATTTACCACACTGACACCGCTGGCGCAGGAATTCAGCATTGAGAGAAGGGCAGAAAGTCCCTGGAAATTAGCACCATAACCAACACTTGTGGGAACAGCAATTACTGGACAGTCGCACAGGCCGCCAATTACACTGGCAAGTGCTCCTTCCATACCAGCCACAGCAACGATAGCAGAGGCTTGGGAAATGCTGTCTGCGTGTGAGAGGAGCCGATGGATTCCGGCAACACCCACATCATACAGCCGTTCCACCTTATTACCCAATACTTCAGCAGTCAGGGCAGCTTCCTCAGCCACAGGAATATCGCTGGTTCCCCCAGTAGCTACCAGAATTGTTCCAGAAGCGGTGAGGAGTTCTCTGCGATTGACAATGCCGATATGGGAGAGTTTATCATAAGTGAGCGGGAATCGCTCAGATAGATAAGCGGCAGAGTCCTCTGAAAGCCGGGTAATGAGAATATTTTCCAGACAGCGGGAGAGCAGAGAGCGGATAATTCCTTCCATCTGTTCGGCTGTTTTGCCAGCACCATAGATCACCTCTGGCGTACCTTGGCGAATTTTACGGTGATGGTCAATTTTGGCATAGCCCAGATCTTCAAAAGGACTGATTTTTAATTCTCTGTAGGCAGTATGGATGTCCAGAGAGCCATCCTGAACTTGCTGCAGGACGGATAATATGTGCTGTGATTCCATCATAACCTCTTTTCTGCAGAAAAATGTTTCTGCTTTCTTCCATGATATATGAATAATTATAGGATTTTCCCACAAAATAGTCAAGAAAGCTAAAAAGCACAAGCGAATGAAGCGTAATAGTGTCTATATGCGGTTTCTGATTTCAGTATGCCCCAAATTTTTTTGAAAGATTGGTGAAAATAACAATTTTAAAAAAAATTCTGGGAGAAAAATGATTTTTATTACAAATGGGAAAGGGGGAAAAAGGCGAAAAAGACTTATCTTTCAAAATCTTTATTGGTAAAATAACTAAATATTTAGTAAATTATTTCCAAATTTGTACGTTTTGTGGGAAAAAAGGGACAAACTTGAGATTTGACAAATTTAGAAAAAGGTGGCATAATTCTCCAAAGTTCAGATGAAACGCAAGGTAGAAAGGATGATTATTATGAGTGAAAAAATTATTAAGTTATCAGATGCAGATGAAGTATGTGATTTTGTAAGTGCTGCTGGTAAATGTGATTTTGATATAGATATTTCCTACCAGCGCATGACAATTGATGCCAAGTCCATTCTTGGAGTAATGGGGTTGGGAGTAGAAAAGGAACTTACAGTAAAATATGGCGGCGAAGATCTGAGCTTTGAAAATGTACTGAGCAAATATACTGTGGCATAATATTGGAAGAATGACAGTCGAGAATACAGGAAAAGAGAAAGAGTCCGTTTGGACTCTTTTTCTTTATCTTATAGGAAAATTCTTTGGATTTTCAGTGTGAGTTTTATTCGATGAGATGAACATTATTTGTATTCGTGCAATAAGAGGAGATTTACATGGAACAAATTAAGATTTCGGTGCGCAATCTGGTAGAGTTTATCCTGCGTTCTGGTGATATTGATAATCGTTATGGCAGCTCAGTGCAGAAAGAGGCTATGCGGGAAGGAAGCCGGATTCACCGAAAGATTCAGCAGAAAATGGGTTCTGGCTATCAGTCAGAGGTTCCCTTAAAAATAGAACTGAGACGAGAACATTATCTACTTACAATAGAGGGACGGGCAGATGGTGTGATCGTCGAGGAGGGGAGAGTGACAGTTGACGAGATTAAAGGAATTTATCAAGACGTCAATTTATTGGAGAAACCAATTGCGGTACATTTGGCGCAGGCCAAATGTTATGCGTATATTTTGGTATTGCAAAGGGAGCTCTCAGAGATTTTTGTGCAGATGACTTATTGTAATTTAGATACTGAGGAAATTCGCAGATTTCAGGAACACTTTTCTTTTGCAGAGCTCGAACAATGGTTTTTACAGATCGCTGCTTCCTATGAAAAATGGGCAGATTTTCAATATCAGGCCAAGAAAGAACGTGACAACTCCATTGCCGGACTGCAGTTTCCGTTTCCCTATCGCAAAGGGCAAAAAGAATTGGCAGCAGGAGTATACCGAACAATAAGCCGTGAGAAAAATTTATTTATCCAGGCGCCAACCGGAGTTGGCAAGACAATCACAACGATCTTTCCAGCGGTGAAGGCGATAGGAGAAGGGCTGGCCGATAAAATATTCTATCTCACTGCACGTACCATCACCCGAACAGTTGCCAAAGAAGCGTTTGATTTGCTGCAAAAACAGGGCTATCAGGGTCGGATTTTATTGATTACCGCCAAGGAAAAACTTTGTCTATGTGATGAGATGGACTGTAATCCTGTGCATTGTCCTTATGCGAAAGGACATTTTGACAGAGTGAATGAGGCAGTTTTTGATTTGATTAATAAAGCGCGTAATTTGACCAGAGAAGTGTTGCTTCTCCAGGCGCAGCAGTATCAGGTATGTCCGTTTGAAATGTGTCTGGATGCCTCTCTCTGGGTAGATCATGTGATTTGTGATTATAATTATGTATTTGACCCCAATGTATATCTGAAACGTTTTTTTTCGGAGGGAGTAAAAGGAGAGTATCTGTTTTTGGTGGATGAGGCTCATAATCTGGTTGACAGGGGCAGGGATATGTATAGTGCCATACTTTACAAGGAGGATTTTCTAAAAACCAAGAAGATTTTAAGAAATTACAGCAAGAAATGTACAATGGCCCTAGAGCGCTGTAATAAATATCTTTTACAAATGAAGCGTGCCTGTGAGACATATCAGGTGTTAGATGGGATTGGGGAACTTGTCTTTGCCCTGATGCAGCTTGGTTTTGTGATTGAGGAATTTTTTCAAAAGGAACTCAATGTTCCAGAGAAAAAAGAAATTATGGAATTTTATCTGAATTTGCGGCATTTTCTAAATATTTATGACTTAGTGGATGAAAATTATGAGATCTATACAGAACATGTGTCCGATGGTAAATTTATGATTAAGCTCTATTGCGTCAATCCCGCTGTAAATCTGCAGTCATGCCTGGATAAGAGCAGATCTACAATTTTTTTCTCAGCTACCTTTCTGCCAATCCAGTATTATAAAAAGCTGTTGAGTACTCGCGCGGATAATTATGCTGTGTACGCGGAGACAGTGTTTGATACAAAGCAGCGGTTTCTTGCAGTGGCAGCGGATGTGAGCAGTAAATTTACAAGAAGGAATCAACAGGAATTTGAACGGATTGCATCCTATATTTATCAGACGGTACAGGCTAAAAAAGGAAATTATATGGTGTTTTTTCCATCCTATAAGATGATGGAGCAAGTTTGGGAGTGCTTTAGAGCGAGAGAAAATGTGTTGGATGAGGTTGACTGTATCTGTCAGGAAAGTGGCATGAATGAGCTGCAGCGTGAAGCGTTTTTAGAAAAATTTTCTGGAGAACGGGAAAAGTCGCTGCTTGGATTTTGTGTGATGGGAGGAATTTTTGCGGAAGGCATTGACCTCAAGCGAGAATCCTTGATTGGGGCCATTGTTGTGGGTACTGGTCTGCCTCAGATTAGCAATGAGCGCGAGATCTTAAAAAATTTTTATCAGAATAATGAGGGGAAAGGATTTGAATATGCTTTTCTTTATCCTGGCATGAATAAGGTGCTGCAGGCAGCAGGGCGCGTGATACGCACAGTGGAAGACCGAGGGGTAATTTTATTGTTGGATGAAAGGTTTCTGCGTCAGGAATATCAGGCCTTGTTTCCCAGAGAATGGGAAGGGTTTCAGAGAGTAAGGCTTGGGCAGGTGCGAAAGGTTTTAGAGCAATTTTGGAGAGAAGTGGAATAGCAGATTGTAAATAGTAATAAAAAGGATCGTTTACTCTTAAAAACGACCGTTCATTTTTAAATGATTGTGATTCAAAAGTTTGTGTGAGATCACAGAAGAGTAAGTAAGAGAAGGAAATCAGGAGAAAAAAGATTTTGAAGGAATATGAAAAGGTGAGAGGAGGGGAGTAGAATCCTTTCTTTGGAAAATAAAAAACTAATAAGAAAACAGGAGGAAAGTGAATGAAATTTAAGAGCTTAAAAATAGCGGGAATGAGTTTGGGTGTATTGGTCAGTGTGGTTATGATATCAAATGATTATGTGTTTGCGCAAGAGGCAGCGGATGATTATGTGATTGAACATGAGGCGGCGAATGGCGGTGCGCCATTAAAAAATGAGAGAGATAGTTACATTAGTGAAGAAGAGCAGATAGAACTATTTCAGAAAAGTAGGTCGCAAATGTCAGAATCTCAGAAAAGAGATTTAGCCAGTAAGATGGAAATTATAAAAGAGGAAAAAGAGTTGTCTCGTTCACTGAAAACCAATTTATTAGATGATAATATTAAAGAATTGGAAGATGATGATTTAGCATTTGATACAGAGGAAGATATTTTGTCGGCAGGTATTTCTTATCCGAAGAAAATACTCAAGGTAAAACATTTTGAACAGGCAAACGGTTACTATTGCGGTCCTGCCACTGTAAAACAGACGCTTCATTATCTTACTGGAAAATCGCCGACGCAAAAGTCTATTGCGAGAGTAAAATTTGAATAAACTGGAAGTTGGAGATATCTTACAAATGGACATTTTTTAAATGTTTCTGGATATACAGATAATATAAAGAAAGTACATCTTACAGATCCTTATATAACAATTGCAGATAAAACAAATAAGACTGGAAAATATTATGTAACATTTAAAGACTTTCAAAAGGCTATCAAAGATCACCTCAACCATCATTTGTACTGGTAAGAAAAAGGAGAAGTAAGATGAAAAAGTTGCGCTTGGTTCTTGCGATGGCTTCTGTCCTGATTATCGCTTCCTGCGGCAATCAGGAACAGGAGACGGTGGAAACTCAAAAAGAGGATACAAAAAAACTGGAAGAGCAGGGCGCTGTTGAGGATAATGTGGTATGCCAGGAGTTGGAGACAGTGGATTTAGAGCAATCTGCAATTTCAGTAACCAAAGATCTGGAGCAGGAGATAAGTACCCTTATCTATTTTGACGATACAAAACTGGCATATTTTATAGAGAAACAAAGTGAAGATTTACCAGATACTGTTACCTTGCAGGTATATCTGTATGACAGAAAGACAGGGGAGAACAAATGTCTTTTGGAAACGTCGGGTGTGAATTGTTCTACGGGCAATATCAGGGTTCTGGATAAAAAATTATATTATCCATTATTTGGATATATGTCAGAGGATAAAGAGTATAATCGTTTGCTGGAAGTGGATTTAGAAAATTTCACGGCACAATTGATTCCAATTGAGGACGCCAATGCGCCTTTTGTAAATATTGCCGTGACAGATCAAGATGTCTTCCTATTAAAAAGAAATGAGAATGGTGAGGATTGTATTTACACCATAGAACGTTTGAGTGGAAAAAAATTTACAGAGATTGCACAAAAAACATGGCTGGGCGAGGAAGGAGAATTTTTTTTAAATATTTATGGTGAGAATGGATTACTGTACACATATTGTGGAACAAGCAGCGCTGAGGATTATTTTTTATGTATGACTAGGGAAGGCGAGATTCAAAGACAGGATAATATAGACAGCGGCAAAGTAAGAAAATTGGAGATAGAAGAGGATCCAAAAATGGAGGATTCTCCTTGGGATATCATGAAAAAGGAAAATTATTATATTATTTCTACCTTAAATCATCGGAATATTATTTTCAAGATAGGAGAAAAAGAATTAACTTCAATCAAAGTTCCGATACAGTTAGACAGCAAAGATCTTACATATGGAGCAACCTTGATTAGTAACTTTAGCATGGGAGGCCGATATGTGTTTTTTCAGGAGACATCGGAAAAGTCGGTTTTTGTTTTTGACAGCCAAACAGGGAAATTTGGGCATTTTAATGTAAAAACAGATGGAGAACTGGAGCGGATTATACAGAATGGAGAAGAACAGTTTCTATTTCAAGTGAGACGGAAAGATGATACTGTCGATTATCTGTTGTACGATAGGGAAGATGGTTGGAAATTTTAAAATACATATTTTTTTATAAAATATTATCTCAGATGATTTCTGAAAATCAGAGAAGACTAGGGAATCGCCGTATAAATGGTATGTGCATATTATTTATATGGCGGTTTGTTCTGCGATGGAAGTGCCGACAAAAATGGGAATTTTCTCCAATGAGTTAAAAAATACCGTGCAATTTTATGTAAATTTTGTTAATATAGAGCTGTAAAGGTAACATATGGAATGTTTTAGAAAGGATCATCTGCATGAAAAAAGAGATAAAAAGATTATTTCGGGGAACTACAGCTTTTATGTTAGCTGGCAGCCTGTTTTTTCAAGGTATGGCAGGAAGTACAGGGCAAGTATTTGCTGCTGAAGAAAAAGCAGTGTTGTTTGAGGAAGGATTTGAATCAGGAACGGTCGGCAAGTGGAGTGGCAAAGAGGGAGCAAATGTTTCCATCGAGACGGAAAATCCAAAGAATGGTAAGTATTGTATGAAAATTTCTGGTCGGACAATGCCAGCTTCAGGGGCAAAAATAGAATTGGGAGATATGCTGCAGAGCAATCAGCGTCTGACAGTCTCTGCTTATGTAAGATATGCCAACGGGCCAGAGAAAAAGAAAATACAGATCACTATGTTTTGTGATGGAAAATATTATATGTTAGGCGGCAGAGAACTGACACGAAATGAATGGGGAGAAATCTCAGGAGGGATTGTGGTTCCAAGTGATGTTGATTTATCCTCAGCTATAGTGTTTTTTGAGACACCGTGGACGAGTGAGCCATCCGCAGAACAGGATCTGATGGATATCTATGTGGATGATATCAAAGCTTCCTTGATTCCTTTTTGTGATATCAGTGATTATCCATCTTTGAAGGAATTGTACAAAGATCAATTCTTGGTAGGACTTGCTGTTCCAGATTTGGTTTTGAATACACCTGCATACAGTGATTTGTTTCGACAACAATTTAACAGTATGACAATGGAAAATGAAATGAAACCTTCCTATATTTTGGATGAGACAGCGAGTAAGAATAATTTAAGTAAATATAGAGAACATGCTGCTTTAAATTTTAATTCTTATAAAACTGGGATGGAATATGCCAAACAATATGGAATTGCCGTGCGCGGCCATACCTTGGTGTGGCATTCTCAGACACCAGAATGGTTCTTTTATGAGAATTATGACACAAAAGGACAGTTGGCGGACAGAGCGTTGATGCTAAAACGAATGGAAAATTATATCAAAGAAGTAATTGAATGGACAGAGACCAATTATCCTGGGGTAATTTATGCCTGGGATGTGGTAAATGAAGCAGTAGCGGATTACTTTGGACAAGGAGCGGCACCAATGCGCCAGGAGGACAGTCTCTGGTATCAAGTAATCGGCGAGGATTTTGCAGAAAAAGCATTTGCGTATGCAAGGAAATATACAAAATTGTATGCCAAAGATCGCGATATCAAATTGTTCTACAATGATTATAATGAATATTTTCCAGCAAAACGAGATGGAATTGTCGCTTTGTTAAAACCGATCAAGGAAGCCGGTAATATTGATGGAGTGGGGATGCAGAGTCATTTTGATACGAAACGTCCTTTGGAGGGCGATTCTGGTTATATGACAGCGGTTCGCAAATTTCGGGATGAGCTGGGACTAGAACTGCATGTTACAGAACTAGATATCGGAATTGCAGAGGGCGATACCAGAGAATCACAGGGACAATACTATCAAGAGTTTATGGAGGCCTTGTTAAAAGAAAAAAGAGACGGAGCCAATATTACCAGTGTGACATTTTGGGGCCTAACAGATGGCCTGTCATGGCGTGCAGAGGAACAATGTCTATTGTTTGATGATGATCTAAGCAGAAAACCTGCATTTGAGGGGGTTGTAAATGCTATTGGCAATACTGGAAATGTGATGGACAGCATTAACAGTATTGGCAAGGTGGAATTGACAAAAGAGTGTAAAGCGAAGATTGAAGCGGCAAGAAGCGCTTACGATGCCCTGACAGATGCTCAGAAAGCGCTTGTACCAAATGAAGTACTCAAGCTTTTGGAGGATGCAGAGACCGAGTATCAGAGATTGGAAGAGAGCAAAATTGAAAGTGTGGTTGACAGCATTAACAGTATTGGCAAGGTGGAATTGACAAAAGAGTGTAAAACAAAGATTGAAGCGGCGAGAAGTGCCTATGATGCTCTGACAGATGCCCAGAAAGCGCTTGTGTCCAGTGAAGTGCTTAAGCTTTTGGAGGATGCAGAGACCGAATATCAGAGATTGGAAGAAGAAAGCAAAACACCTTTGCCAGTGGAAAAAATAGACATCCGTCAGGAATATATTTCAGCTATACCAGCACAGATTTATTCAGGAGCAGCACTGACACCGAATGTCACTGTAACTTATGAAAACAAAACTTTGGTCAAGAATGTCGATTACACTGTGAGTTATAAGAATAATACACAGATCGGCACAGCAACAGCAGTGATCACAGGAAAAGGCGATTACAGCGGAACTGTGCAGAAAAATTTTACCATCACGGTAAGGAAGAATCAGGTTTATGTGGTAGGAAATTATAAGTATAAGATTACCAATGCCAAGACCGATGGCAAAGGTACGGTTACGCTTACTGGCGTCAAGAATAAAGCGCAAAAAAAGAAATTAAAGAAAATCAATGTGGCAGCCGCTGTTGAGATTGGCGGCAAGAGTTTTAAGGTGACAGCCATTGGGGACGCAGCATTTAAAGGCTTTACAAAAGCCACCAAGATCGTAGTTGGGAAAAATGTGACAACGATTGGAAGTTCCGCATTTTCAGGATGTAAGAAAGTTACAGCAATTGTAGTTGATAAGAATGTGAAGACAATTGGAAGTTTTGCATATTTTGGTTGTACGGGAGCCAAAAAAATCATGGTTGGCAAGAATGTGACAACAATTGGAAATTCTGCGTTTTCAGGTTGTACAAGAGCCAAGAGTATTGTAGTTGGAGAAAATGTGAAGACAATTGGAAGTTCAGCATTTTCAGGCTGTACGAAAGTGGTAAGTGCAACGATTGGAAGTAAAGTCACTAAGATTGGAGCAAAAGCATTTTATAAGTGCAAGAATTTAAAGAAGATTGTGATTAAGGGCAGCAAGCTGAAATCCATTGGAAAGAATGCAATTAAGGGAATTAATAAGAATGCAGTGATTAAATGTCCCAAGAAAATGGTTAAGAAATATAAAAAATTATGGAAAGCATCCACTGGATATAAAAAGACCATGCAGATAAAATATTGATTTGTTTGACAAGAATATAATATATTATTACCCCCACAGTCTGTGTTGGAACAGGCTGTGGGGGTATTTAATCCCATCAGCCACTGACAAAAACCTATTTAGAGGTGCAGACAGTTACTGCCATGTCTGTGGCATGGGGTGAATAGTCAATAATTTATATATTTGCAATCTGCAGAGGAAAAATTATGGAGTAGTTGGTCCCGGATATTTGTCGGTACCAAACATATACTGCATCAAACGCTCTGCGTCTTTGGGATCATAAGCGACTAATTCCATTTCGCTAATCATGGATTCATCTGTAAAAAGATTGGTAACAGTAATGTATTTGGTGAGCTGAGATTTGAGATTCAAACGGTCTCCCTCTTTTGATACTAACTCTACCGTACCGTTACACTGGTCAATAACTTTAAAAAATTCCTCTGTGTTCTTAATGTTATAAAGTTTCATAAAGATCAGACTCCTTTCATTTTATGCTTCCATTTCTGGAAGTAGTTTTAAAAATTCCTTGGTGGATAGAGATACCAGTAAAGAGGGGTTGACGGCAGCTACAATCTTCCGTCTTGGTATCGATTCCTTTGTCTTAAGTATATACAAGTTACTGCAATCCCTGCTCAGACAATAGTCGGGGATAAAAGCAATCCCAAGGCCAATTCTGGCAAGGTCAATTAGAAGATCATTGCTGCTTAATTCTACTTCAGGTACCAGTTCTAACTGATTCTGTAAAAATAAACGATGTAGAAATTCACTGGTAGTGCTTTTGCGATCCAGCATTAAAATTGGATATTGCCTTAGTTTTGCAAGTGGGATTTCCTGCTGCTGTAAGTCAAAACAGGCAGGATTGGCAATAAATACATCGTGAAAAGAAGCAACTGTCTTCTGGATGTATGAGCTGTCCAGACGCGAATTTGGGTAATTGGTGATTACCAAATCTACTTTTCCCTGTGACAGCAGATCTACACAATTTAAGGAGGTTGCATTTGTCACCTTGATGGGGACGTTTGGAAACTGCTTATGAAACTGTTCCAAATAAGGGACTAAAAAGTAGCGGCAGATTGTGTCGCTGGCCCCAATGTGAAGCTGCCCCAATCCCAGCGTATTAGAATCCAGGAGGTGATTTTCTCCTCGCTGAATCAAGTGGATAGCTGGCTCAATATGCTTGAGAAGGATGTTTCCAGCAGGGGTGAGCTGCACTTTCTTGGTACTGCGGATAAATAGCGGCTGTCCGAGCTTTTTTTCCAAAGCCTTGATGGATTGACTCACCGCAGACTGGGAAATAAACAGTTTTTTTGACGCCTCTGAGAAGTTCAGGGAGACTGCCACATAATAGAATACCTTGTATAGTTCATAATTGATATCCATCCATGCCTCCGTTATCATTTGATTTATAATGTAGATCTAAAAAGATTATAAGGAGGGATTATAAATATGTCAATGGAGAAAATGACAGAAATTTCTTTTGATCTTTATAAAGACTTATTCAATTGTGACAGAATAGACTAGTATTATAGTACATTAGTAACGCATAGGACGGGAAAAGAAAGCTGTGATATTGCGCAGATTTACCAATAGTGATACAATAAAACTCAAAGAACAGTATTAAAAAGTGTCTGCAGTGAGGAGGATGTGAGTGAAAAAAATTGCGTTATTGATGGATGGCTGGAAACGGTATTTCACCTTTGCATGGCCTGCAGGACTATTGCAGCGGTTTCATGAGACGAAGGAGCAGGTGACACTCTATATTTTTAACAGCTCTGGCAACTGGAGCCGAGATCAGAAATATAATCAAGGGGAATACAATATTTTCCAGCTTCCTGATTTGGGGGAATTTGACGGAATTGTCTTGGATTTAAATAATGTAGAGATTACCTCGGTAATCAGTCAGGCTGTCACGCAGGCCAAAGAGTCAGGAGTGCCAGTTATTTCTATTGGAAGTGAACGAGAAGATTTTTATTATGTGGGGATCCATAATCATAAGGCAATGGCAGGCATTATAGAACATCTGGTGACAGAACATGGATGTCAAACGTTTTGGTTTGTGATGGGGCCTGCGGATAATTATGAGAATGAGAAGCGTGTGCAGGGGATTCGTGCTTGTCTGGACAAGTATAAAATTACCTGGCAGGACTCAGATTTCTATTATGAGAATTATGAGTTTCAGTGTGGGGTCAATGGATTTCAGCATTTTTTGGAATCTGGAAGGCCGCTCCCAGACGCCATTGTCTGTGCCAATGATAATATTGCGGTCGGTGTCTGTGAGGAAGCGGCAAAAGCTGGCTACCATGCGCCAGACGATTTTCGGATTACTGGTTTTGACAATTTTGATAAGGCTGCTTTTTATACACCCAGGATTACCACAGTCAGCCATGTGAGAGAGGAAGTGGGCTATCGCTGTGCAGAGTTGTTTATACAGCTATGGAGAGGAGCAAAGCTTCCAAGATTTCATCACACAGAGGTGGAGTATAAATTCTGGGAGAGCTGTGGCTGCGGGAATGGGCATCAGCGCCAGGAACGTGATTATTTGAAAGGACAGATTATCTATCAGATTGAGACCGATGCATTTATGGAGGATGTCTTATCCTTGGAATATGAGTTGTTGAAATGTAGTACGTTTGCACAGATGATAGATTGTATTCCTAAATGTCTGCCTTCCATGAAATGTGATGCCATGTATTTAGTGCTTGATCCAAAGCTGAACGAGTATAAAAATCATATGGGAAATCCAGAATTGATTTCTCCTGAGGAGGAAGAATATTTTGTAGTTGGTTATCCAGAGGAGATGAATTTAGAATTTTCCTATGAAAAACCAGATATTGTGCCATTGGGAACTGGACAGGCAACATTTTCTGAGATTGACAAGGGCAAAGACACTAGGCAAAAGATTCATGGGATTTTTCCAACGTTTGATTGTCGGGAGGCAGGTGCTAATCTGCTGTTTTTGCCATTACATTTCAGGGAGTGGACAGTAGGATATTTTGTCATCCGTAATGCTGTTTATTTGATGGAAAAGCAATATCTGCATCATGTGATGGGAGCGCTGACCAAAGCAATGGAAAATCTTCACAGACAGGAGAAACTAGAGTGGATGAATCAGCGGCTGTCAGTGTTGTATGTGCGTGATACCCTTACTGGAATGTATAACCGTATGGGGTATCGCAGATTTGCAGAGAAATTGTTTGCAGATCATGAGCGCAAGAATAATCTATTGATATTGTTTATCGACTTAGATCGTTTAAAATATATCAATGATACTTTTGGGCATGATATTGGGGATCTTGCCATTCGTGCGGTAGCCGATGCTATTACCAGTACTTTGGGGGAGGAAGCGATTCCTGTACGGCTTGGGGGAGATGAGTTTTTGGTGATTCAAGAGGAACTGCCAGAGGAAGAGATTTTTGCTATGCTTCAGACAATTCGTAAAAAGGTGGCGCGTAGTGGTGAGCGAATCGGAATCTGTCAATTGAGCATCAGTGCCGGATATGTGATTACAGACCAGGATTCGGAAAAGAAATTGGAAGATTATGTAAATGAAGCGGATGAAATTATGTACCAGGAAAAGAATGAAAAGAAGGCAGCCAGAAGATAAAGAAGTATTGCTTATAAGACTGGTTAAATATATTAATTATACTAATTAAAGTTTCTGTCATATAATATAATAGAAACTAGAATCTGTTACTGGCAGATCAAGTCAACTAAAATGGAAATAGATCATTCAACCCTTTTCAAATAGATTAACGATCTGACTATTTCCATAAAGTTTTAATCGTTACATAATACTTACAAACAAAAGATCACAGGAGGTAGCTATGAGTAAGGTAAGACGAATTTTTGTGGAGAAGAAGCCAGCATTTGCAATCCAGGCAAAGGAACTGCTGACAGAGATCAAAAGTTATCTGGGGATTCAGACAGTGACTGGCGTGCGGGTGTTGACCCGTTATGATGTGGAGGATATTTCAGATCAGACATATCAGCAGGCATTGAAGACCGTATTTTCAGAGCCGCCGGTGGATGAGGTCTATGAGGAGAGTTTTGACGCAGAGGGCAGCCAGGTATTTAGTGTGGAGTATCTGCCAGGACAGTATGACCAGCGGGCAGATTCTGCGCAACAGTGTGTAAAGCTGTTAAATGAAGAGGAGGAACCGATTATCCGTTCAGCCACTACCTATGTGATTGCCGGACAGATAGATCAAGCACAGCTTGAGGCTATCAAAAATCATTGTATCAATCCGGTGGATTCTAGGGAGACAGGGCTTGATAAGCCAGAGACTTTGGTGGATGAATTTGATGAGCCAGAAGATGTAAAGATTTTTGAAGGATTCCAGGAAATGCCAGAGACAGAATTGCATACGCTGTATGAATCTCTGGGACTGGCTATGACTTACAAGGATTTTTTGCATATTCAGAATTATTTTAAAGGAGAGGAAAAACGCGATCCTTCCATGACAGAGATCCGAGTGTTGGACACATATTGGTCTGACCATTGCCGTCATACGACATTTTCAACCGAATTAAAGGATGTCACCTTTGAGAAAGGGTATTATCGTCAGCCGATTGAGGAGACTTATCAGGATTATCTGAAATCTTATCAGACAATCTATAAGGGCCGTGATGATAAATTTGTATGTTTAATGGATCTGGCGTTGATGGCTATGAAACGGCTGAAAAAAGAAGGCAAGCTCGATGACCAGGAGGAATCAGATGAGATTAACGCCTGTTCTATTGTAGTTCCGGTGGAAGTAGATGGACAGACAGAGGAATGGCTGGTGAATTTTAAAAATGAAACGCATAACCATCCTACTGAGATAGAGCCTTTCGGTGGAGCGGCCACTTGTCTGGGCGGAGCTATTCGAGATCCATTGTCTGGCCGTACTTATGTCTATCAGGCGATGCGTGTTACAGGGGCGGCAGATCCCACGGTATCTGTAAAAGAGACTTTGGAGGGGAAACTCCCACAGAAAAAACTGGTGCGTGGTGCAGCGCAAGGGTATAGTTCCTATGGTAATCAGATTGGACTTGCCACGGGCTATGTAAAGGAAATTTATCATCCAGATTATGTGGCAAAGCGTATGGAGATTGGCGCAGTGATGGGAGCTGCTCCCAGACGTGCAGTGCAGCGGCTCACCTCCGATCCTGGAGATATTATTATTCTGCTTGGAGGGCGCACTGGACGTGATGGAATCGGCGGTGCTACTGGAAGTTCTAAGGCACACAATACAGAGTCCACGGCAGTATGCGGGGCAGAGGTGCAAAAGGGAAATCCGCCCACAGAGCGAAAGATTCAAAGATTGTTCCGCCGTGAGGAAGTAGCGCATATTATTAAGAAGTGTAATGATTTTGGCGCTGGTGGTGTGTCTGTAGCAATCGGAGAGTTGGCGCCGGGGCTGCGGGTACAGCTTGACAAGGTACCTAAAAAGTATGCTGGACTGGATGGCACAGAGATTGCTATCTCTGAGTCACAGGAGCGTATGGCAGTGGTGATTGCTCCGCAGGATGTGCAGCAATTCCTTGATTATGCGAAAGAAGAAAATCTGGAGGCTATTGAGGTAGCGGTGGTTACAGAGGAGCCAAGACTGGTATTGGAGTGGAGAGGAAAGGAAATTGTCAATATTTCCAGGGCTTTTCTTGATACCAATGGCGCCCATCAGGAAACAAAGGTAGTAGTGGAATTGCCAGTGAAAGAAGAAAATTTCTTTGAAAAGCTGGAGATTCCCAAGGTGGCAAAGGCTTTAGAGACAGGTGATGTCAAGGCCGCATGGCTGGCCACGCTTGCGGATTTGAATGTCTGCTCCCAGAAAGGCTTGGTAGAAATGTTTGACGCTTCCATCGGAGCGGGCAGCGTCTTTATGCCCTATGGTGGAAAATATCAGTTGACAGAGACACAGAGTATGGTGGCAAAGCTTCCAGTTGCTGAAGGAAAATGTGACGCGGTCACGATGATGGCATACGGTTTTGACCCCTATCTGTCTTCTTGGAGTCCTTATCATGGGGCAGTCTATGCGGTTCTGGAGTCTATGGCCAGGATTGTGGCTGCTGGTGGTGATTATAAGAAGATCCGCTTTACCTTCCAGGAATATTTCCGCAGGATGAGCGAGGAGCCAAGCCGTTGGAGTCAGCCATTTGCGGCGCTGTTAGGTGCTTACCGCGCACAGGTTGCGTTTGGTCTGCCCTCCATTGGCGGTAAAGATTCCATGTCAGGGACATTCAATGAGATTGATGTTCCGCCGACTCTGGTATCATTTGCAGTAGATGTTGCCAAAGAACAGGATATTATCACGCCAGAATTAAAACAGGCAGGCAATAAGCTGATGATCTTTAAGATTGCAAAGGATTCCTATGATCTTCCTATTTATGGACAGGTGATGAAATTATATGATGCCATTCATGAATTGATTCAGAAGAAGGCGATTGTCTCTGCATATGCCCTGGATGGAAAGGGAATTGCGGCAGCTGTCAGTAAAATGGCATTTGGCAATAAATTAGGTGTTGTCTTGGAGCGTGATGTCTGCAAAGATTGCCTGTTTGCTCCGCATTTTGGAAAACTGATTGCAGAGGTTCCTGAGAATCAAGTTTCCTTGGTGGAGAAGACTATTTCTGCGGCTATGGAAACATATATGAAGGATGCTGCCAATAACAGCGAATGTGGCGATCAGTCTTATTGCAGAGTGATTGGTGAGGTCAGCAAGGAACAGAAGTTTGTCTATGGAACAATGGAACTTTCTATTGAAGAGGCACTGAGGGCATGGACGGGAACTTTGGAAAAGGTATTCCCAACGATTGCCGCAGCGGGCAAAGAGGAAGTTTCCAGTGAATTATTCCAGGCAGAAAATGTATATCTGTGCAAACATAAAGTGGCAAAGCCAAAGGTATTTATTCCAGTATTTCCAGGAACAAACTGTGAATATGACAGTGCCAAAGCATTTGAGCGTGCTGGGGCAGAACCGATCGTGAAAGTATTTAAAAATCTCAGTGCAGAGGATATCAGGGATTCTGTTGATGTGTTTGTCAAGGCTATTGATCAGTCTCAGATTATTATGTTCCCAGGCGGTTTTTCAGCGGGGGATGAGCCAGAGGGAAGTGCAAAATTCTTTGCCACTGCTTTCCGCAATCAGAAGATCGCAGAGGCGCTTAAACGCTTGTTGACACAGCGGGACGGTCTGATGCTGGGAATATGTAATGGTTTCCAGGCACTGATTAAATTGGGATTGGTGCCATATGGCGAGATTCGTCAGCAAAATACAGATTCACCGACCTTGACATACAATACAATTGGACGGCACATTTCTAAGATGGTATATACAAAGGTTGTCACCAATAAATCTCCGTGGCTGGCACAGGCAGAATTAGGAATGACATATTGTAATCCTGCTTCTCATGGGGAGGGCCGTTTTGTGGCACCAAAGGAGTGGTTAGAGAAACTTTTTGCCAATGGCCAGGTGGCAACACAATATGTCAATGAACAAGGACAGCCAACAATGGATGAGGAATGGAACATCAATGGTTCTTATATGGCGATTGAGGGAATTACCAGTCCCGATGGCCGTGTGTTGGGCAAGATGGCACACTCAGAACGGCGTGGAGAAGGCGTCGCAGTCAATATTTATGGTGAACAAGATATGAAGCTGTTTGAGAGCGGTGTAGCGTATTTTAAATAATAGTAATTTGTTTTTTGGAGGCATGCATATGGGAAAGAAAATATTAGCGATGCTCTTAGCGGGTTTGATGGTCTTAGAGACTGGCACCATGCAGGTGGCAGCAACAGAGAATCAGACGGTCTTTGAGCACAGCAGTACAGGGGAGGGGGTATATGAGGAGCGTTTAGAGCCTCAAAGAACAGAGGGGAATGCAAGTGAGGAGAGTTTAGAGCCCAGGGAAGCAGGGGAGAATGAAAATGAGGAGGTTTTAGAGCCTCAAAGAACAGAGGGGAATGCAAGTGAGGAGAGTTTAGAACCCAGGGAAGCAGAGGGGAATGAAAATGAGGAGGGTTTAGAAGCTCAGGGAGCAGGGGAAGAAGAGATCCAGACAGCAGAACTGATAGACCAGGCGGCGGTGTCGCCTGGGGAGGGTCTGGAAAGCCAGATAAAGCCTGGGAAAGTGTGGAAGAAGCTTGATTGTGATTATCATAGATTTGGTAATCAGGAGGAAGAGAGTTTACGTTACAAATCATATGATGTCTATGTTGTGGATGTAGAACAAAAGCAAAAAATATCATTTTCCGCCAAGTTTACATTTGATAGGGGGGCATTTGGTCAGAAAGAAACGACAGTGGAGGCTGCTATTTACCGGTTGCAACATACAAAAAATAAGTATACAGGTGATGAAAAATATAAAGTCGAAAAAAAGGTATGGAAATCTCAAGTGCGGGTGGGAAAAGAGGAAGTTCTTTTGGAGGAGGAGATTACCTTACCAAAAGGCTATTATGGGATTGTGATTGAGAATATGAAGAACGAAACCTATCTAAAATATAGCTTTGAGACAGCAGAGTTATCACTTGGAAAAACCCAGGTACATATCGGAGATTTCTGGGATAAAGATGATTTTGGTGGTTCTCGCTACTATGATTATTTTATTGGAGATAAGGTGGAACCAATACTTTATGACAAAACCTTTGATGCGTATGTCGTGAAGTTTTCGCGCGAGAAAAAAATATCCTTGTCACTGAATTTTGCCTTAACTAAGCTGCCCTCCCGTTTAAAAAATGCAACGATAAATGTAGCGGTCTATCAATTGTATGAAGATGAGGATGACGGGGAAGATGAGGGCTACTATTATCGTGTTGAGAAAAAATTATGGGAAAAGCGAATAGAGGTTCCGAAAGAAGGGGGAAATTTAGAAGAAGAAATTACTTTGCTTAAGGGCTGTTATGGAATTGTGATTGAGAATTTACAAGGAGGTGCGTTTGTAAGTTATAATTTTAGTACCAAAGATATTAGTATTTATGCAAAGCAGATTTCAATTCCGAAAGAGTTGTTTTTGGAATATGGCGAAAAGAAGGTGATTCCGGTTACAAATATTAAGCCAGAGGGAACAGTAAAAGGAATCAACTGGTCTTCCTCCAATAAGAAAGTTGCCACTGTGGACAGTGCAGGGAAAGTGACAGCAAAATGGGGAGGAACTTGTAAGATTACTGCTACACTTGTGAATGGCAAAAAGTATAGTTGTAAGGTGTATGTAGAAGATCTTACCTTATCCAAAATAGAGCTGCGTATTGCCAAGGGAGAAAAATATACTCTGCAAGCACTCTATGCCTATCATCCAGTTACATGGAAGAGTAAGAATCCTAAGATTGCAAAGGTTGACAAGAACGGAACAGTGACAGGTAAGAAAAAGGGTACAACCAATATATGGGCTTATATGGGGAAGCAAAAGGTGAAGTGTAAAGTGATTGTGGAAGAACCAAAGCTCAGCAAGAAAACGTTAAAGATTGGCACGGGCGGAAGCACAGAGCTGTCTCTCAAGGGAACCAAACGCAAAACCAAATGGTCTACCAGCAGCAAAAGAATTGTCACTGTAAAAAATGGCAAAATAACCGCAAAGAAGAAAGGCAAAGCAAAAATAACCGCAAGTATTGGTAATATAAAATATACTTGCCGAATTACCGTAGGGGACTGTCCATTGAAGAGCACTTCTCTGAAGGTGGCAGTAAAAGGGAGAAGAAATATTGAGACTAGAAAAAAGGAGAAGAAGATAAAATGGTCCAGCAGCGCACCGAAAATTGCTTCAGTAAAGAATGGCGTGGTGGTTGGAAAGAAGAAGGGCCAGGCAGTGGTTAAGGTAAAGATAGGTGATGTGACCTATAACTGCAAGGTGAAAGTGGAGAATCCTAAGATAAATCAAAGATCTATTATGCTAGAACACAATGGAAGTTATACATTGAAGTTTAGCGGTACTACTATGAAAGCAAAATGGAGCTCTTCCAACAGCAGTATTGCCACTGTAAACGCGGCCGGAAAAGTATCTGGAGTGAACAGAGGAAACACTGTGATTACCGCCGATATTGGAGGCAAGAAAATTACCTGCAAGGTTCAAGTGCGGGGGGAACAGCCGAATTTTTCTGTCAGTTTAATAGACGAAGTTAAGTATTATTATATTGCAGGTATGATTAAAGTCAATAATAATGGTTCACAACCAATGCGGATTTGCAAAGAGAATTTTGTCCTTAATAATGGCAGTTATTCTTTTTTTAATCGTAATCTTACATTGGTCAGCTTGTCAGATGTCTTAGCGGAAGAGTCTAAGATTACGCCAATCCCGTATGTAGATATTGCACCAGGGCAGAGTGAATGGATTGCTTTTATTGTGGAAGGCCCATCTTCCTATTATGTATCTTCTTCCATATTTCAGTTTGAAATAATTTATGATGGTGAGAGGTATCGTGTCTCTGTTGGTTGGCAGCATGGTTTGACTTTTTATCGGTATTAGAATTTAAGAAGTGATCAGTGAATACACAAAATGTATCATGATAGATACATTGCAAGTCCGTCTCAGCGACTATTTTATTTCCGCCGCAGTGCGATAAAAAATATCGACCATACAATATAGATTGTATGGTCGATATTTTTTAGTTTATGTTTTACTTCCACTTCAAAGTATAAGAACCAGAGGAAGTAGGATTGAGGCGTTCAACTTTGACATAATAAGTTCCAGGATTCAGCCCAGATTTCTGATGTGATAATCTGTTTTCTACATAATAAGTTACAGTATCCTTTGGAGCCATCAGATTACCCAAAGCATAATCATTGACAAACTTTTTCCCACTAGCTTCATATAATGTAAATTTAATACCATTGTAGTAGTATATACTGTTGCCAGATTCTACAGCTCCATTCGTATTTACTGTGTAGCTCAGTCTTAACATTTGTTTCTTAGTTAATTTAATTTTATACCAATCAGCAGTTTTGTTTCCAGCAATGATTACACCCTTTATGGTTTTGTTTTTCCCAAGACTTTTCGCATTGGAGATTTTAGTTCCAGCACTTTTCTTTATAGATTTAACGGATGCAGAAACCTTAACACCGCCAACACTTTCTATTTTAATATAGTAAGTTGTACCCTTTTTTACACCATAAGTTCTGGTTTTTAAACGTGCTCTCGAATCAGATGTATCAAAAATTTCTCTGCTTTTACCTAATGCTTTTTTCTTATTGTTGCAGAAGGTCATATAGCCATAGGCCTTACCAACATTGGAGGCATTGGTTAATTTTAGGGTAATAGAACCAGTAACATTAGATTTGAATTTAATGTAGTTTGGCTTTTGTGTTACAGCCCAACAATTTTGATCTGTGATCTTTACATTGGAGCTGCCAGAACCTTTGAGAGTAAGACCAGCGGCTTCTGCCTTCTGCGGTACTGCTACAGAGAACACGGAAACCATCATGATTACTGCAAGCATTAAGCTTACAATTTTGTGAAATTGCTTTTTGTTTTCTGTTTTCATAACACATGTCCTTTCTTTATAATACAATGTCGAAAATATTTACTCTATTAATGTAACACTAGGGCATGGTTATGTCAATGTCGATTTTATTTTTTGTGAAATTTTTGTGAAATTCACAGAAGCCTAAATCTCACACAGAAAATATACCTGGCAGCCATTTTTGAAGCATTGCGGCAACACCGTGTTCATCATTACTCTTGGTGACATCATCGGCTTTTTGGCGGATGTCTTCTGGAGCATTTGCCATCGCCACACCCAGACCGGCAGCTTTGAGGATATCCAGATCATTTTCACTGTCGCCGCAGGCAATGGTCTGATCTATGGGAATATCTAAATGTTTGCATAGAAATGACAATCCTTTTGCCTTTGAAACGCCGGCTTTGGTAAATTCCAAATTTCCATATCCTCCAGAGAGGTAGGAAATCTGGGGATAGTGATCTAATATAGCGATCGTTTTTACACGTTCTGGGAATGTGCCATCTTCTGCCTGTGGGAAATTCAAAGTTAGTTTTTGAACATCTGATTGTTGTTCACGCAGGAACGCAGGCAGATCTGGCACCGAAGTGCGAGTGGAGATCATATATTCCCTTAAAGCTGCTGGCAGAGAATCAATGTTTTTTATGATTTCCAAGCATTGAGACGGCATGTAGGCGTTTCCGTGGATAAAAAGATTGATATGGATATTAAGGTTTAAAAGTTCCTCAACAATATCGGCAGCCAGGGAAGCTGGCATTCCAGTTTCCAACAGGCATTCTCGCTCGGGTATTTTATATACAGCAGCACCATTTGTCGTGATAGCGTAACAAATGCCGAGCTCTTCCATAAGTTCTAATGGCAGTCCTGTGTATGGTCTTCCTGTGGAAATTACAAAACCAATGCCATGTGCAGCAGCTTGGCGAATGGCAGATTTGTTTTCAGTAGAAACCTGACTTTGGGAATTGAAAAGTGTACCATCTAGGTCAAGTGCTACAAGTTGATAGTTTGTTTTGGTATGCATGATAAAGTCCTCCATGAATATAGTTTGTCCCAGAATTTATAGGAAAATTCTATTCACAATTGTAGAGGTAAAGTCTTGTAAATTCAAGTTTTTTCCAGTAGAATAAGAAAATAGAACATCGCATAAAGAGCGAAATTTTTCTTGTTTCAAATTTTTAGTATGCACAACAACTTGGTTTACTAAATTTTATTGCAGCTAAGGAGGATTAAATGAAATGAATAGCAATCAATTTATGTGGCAGGAGAGGTTTAATATTGGTGTAGAAGTGATTGACAAGGAGCATAAAAAATTATTTAGCATTCTTAGGAAATTGCTTGCTTTCAGTAAAGATGCCGAAAAAAAACAGTGGGTATGTCAGGAGGGGATTAAATATTTTCAAGAACATGCCATGAAGCATTTTGCAGAAGAAGAAGTTTATATGGCCTCAATTGGTTATCATGGATATGATATGCACAGACGGCTTCACGATACTTTTCGCAAAAAAACGCTTCCAGAAATTCAAAAGGAATTGGAGCAGACAAATTATTCTGATGATGCAGTGGAGCATTTTCTGGGGGTATGTGCAGGCTGGCTGATCGGACATACCCTGACTGAAGACCGTGCAATTACTGGCAAAGCTTTGAGCAAATGGGTGGGGCTGTTGCCAGAAGAAGAGCAGTCAGCGATGAAAAAGGTTATCATTGAACTGTTGTATGAGCTGTTTCGTTTAAATGCACGATTGATCAGTGAGAGTTATGGTGGGGAGAAATTTGGAAAAGGAATCTATTATCGTTTAGTTTATGGTTCCAAAGAGGGGGAGACCTGGGAGATTTTTCTAGTTTTTGAGGAGAGGCTGCTGATTAGTACCCTTGATGGAATTTTGGGGTCTGATGCAGATAAATTGGATGTTATGATGATGAATATGACTAGATATACTGCGCAGCAGTTTATGGAGCGTATCAAGGCGCATATTCCATCGGCAGAATTACTTGAGGTGAAGGAGGAAAATCTGCTTACATATGAACAATTCCAAAAAGCATTTGGAAGATATACCCCACAGATAAGTTTACTGTTTGACACAGGAGAAGGATATTTTGCCTATTGTGTGATGGCGCCACATTTACTTAAGGAGATGAAGGGTACTTCCATTAAAGCAGATAATGCAGTAGATCAGATTAAAAAATATCTTAAAAATAATGATACAATCAAAAAGAAGAAAGTGCTTGTGGTGGATGATTCCATTGTTGTACGTCAGGCGATGAAGGAACTGTTGTCGAAAGATTATGAGGTTGTGCTGGCAGAATCTGGCTTATCTGCAATTCGATGTATGATTTTAGATAAACCGGATTTGGTTTTGTTGGATTATGAGATGCCGGTCTGCAATGGCAGACAGGTATTGGAGATGATTCGCGCAGAGAAAGAGCTTGCAGATATTTCAGTGATTTTTTTAACTAATACCGTGGATAAAGAGAGTGTCTCTAAGGTAGTATCTTTAAAACCGACCGACTATCTGTTAAAAACGTTAAAGCCTGAAGATATTAAGAAGAATATTGATAAATTTTTTCAAAAGCAGATAAAATAATGGATATATCAGTTTGCACAGGCCAGAATGATGGCTGAAAAGAAAAACAGCCCGCGCCCATCGCCAAAATGATACCCTCATCCATGCAAGCATGACTCGTCTATCATATTGGCGATGGCTGAACTGTTATAAAACATAAAAAAAATTAAAAAAAGGTATTGACATTTTCTATAAAATGGTAGTATAATGGTCAAGCAGTCAAGGAAAATACAAATGAGAATAGTGATTGCGAAACGTAAAGAATGGGATCTTAGCTCAGCTGGGAGAGCATCTGCCTTACAAGCAGAGGGTCACAGGTTCGAGCCCTGTAGGTCCCATTGATATGAGAAGTTTTTATAGAGTTTCTTATATCATTTGGTTATCATACAGATGACTTTACGTTTTTATGGCGGAATAGCTCAGTTGGCGAGAGCACACGGTTCATACCCGTGGTGTCGTGGGTTCGACTCCCTCTTCCGCTATGATGCGAATCCTGAGAGCCTGGGGAATGGGTTTTCAGGATTTTTTCTTTATTCTATAGGAAATCCGAAGGAATTTCCTATAAAATAAAAATAAGTATGCACACTCGCACAAGGAGTAAACGATTGCTTCGCAATTGTGTTCGGTGCGGCAAACCGTCCAAGGTCTGGGCTTCGGTTCGCGCTAATCGGGCATCCATTGGATGTCCAGAGCCTTCAAGACTGAGGAAATCAGGGAGCCCTAGCGGACTTATCCGCTTTGTTCTTTTGATTAAGGGCCGAAAGGTCTGAAATTCCTTTGCAGGCCAAGTTATATAATTTTGCACTACAATATCTATCAACGATGAGCTGCATCGTTTAAGATATTGTAGCACAATCTTGAGAAAATTTGTTCTGCAATGAAAATGGATTTTTTGATACTTTAACCTTATTTTAGAAAAGCTTATAGAACTTTCATAAACAAATACGGTTTATGCTTCACCTTCCTTCACAATTTCTTCCAGAACGTTGATCAGATCCTGAAGTGTATTCAAGCGTACATTTCGTTCCAGAATACAATTTTTTAAATCTACTGACAATGTTTCAAATTTGTCCCGTAATGCGGGAGCTACATAGGATGCCATAAAATCACCTCACTTGCTTATAGTATGTGTAGAAAACTGTAAAATCATACATGTGCTGTGGGTATGGCTGTTTAAGGGAAAATATGATGTAAGATAAAAATAATTGGCCAGGAAAGGGGCAATAATCATGAAAGATGAAAATAAATATGCGTTGTTGATTGATGCGGAAAATGTTTCTTCAAAATATATTGAGATTGTTACAAAAGAAGCTCAGACTTTAGGAAATGTGACGATTCGCCGTATTTATGGAGATTGGACTGCAAGTTCAAAGAATTCCTGGAAGGATTCTCTTTTGGAAAATTCTCTTTCGCCAATTCAGCAATACAGTTATACCGTGGGGAAAAATTCTTCTGATTCGGCAATGATTATTGATGCAATGGACATTTTATATGCCAATAATGTAGATGGATTTATTATTGTGTCCTCAGACAGTGATTTTACCAGGCTGGCGATGCGGCTGCGGGAGGCTGGCAAACGAGTGGTGGGAATGGGAGAGAGTAAAACACCAACCCCATTTGTAAGAGCATGTGAACAGTTTAAGACTTTGGATGTATTATATAAAAATCATCATCCAGAACAGAAAAATAATTATCCAGAACGTATCAGAAAGCAAAATATCAAATGTGTGACACCAGAAAAAGCCTTGTTAAAGGATATACAGCCCAAAGATGCACAGCCAATTACCAATCTGCGTGCTATTAAAGCCACTGTTATTTCGCTTTTGGAAGAAAATTCAGATGAGGATGGTTGGATGTATCTGTCCGAATTGGGAAATATGATCCAGAAAATGTATTCTGATTTTGATTGTCGTAACTATGGATTTCCCAAATTTGGCAAATTGATTGAATCATTTCCAGAATTACAAACTAGAAAAGATGATTCCAGCAATGGGATCACTAAGATTGTTCTGGTGCGCAGAAAAGAGGAGTAATGTGAGACAAAAAACAACCGGCAGGGATTTCCCGCCGGTTGTTTTTGGAAAAATTCGCCACAGTTCACAGGTAGAAGGTTAGAGTGTGATTGAAAATGCATTCCCACAATCTATAATTGTTTTTTGTGTCATTATATAGACGTTCTCACACAAAGCATCATGAAGATCTTGGGAGAAGCAATTTTCAAACACACTCCGAAAGCAATTAATTTTCCGATCGCTGTGTGCGCACAAGGCGCCAGATGGTATCATGCATCCAATCTACCGTTTCTGCAAGTTTTTTGTTTTCTTCAATAAGAAGAATGTTCTCTGTCTGTAATCTTTCCAGTAGTTCAGTATCGCTGCTGTTTAAAATATTGCTGACTGCCATCTCATCACCTCAATAACATTATATCAGAAGAACCGAGGCTTGGGTGCTAAGAAAATGTAAAGAAAAAGGCGGGAATACTGGTGTTTTCTGTAAAATGGGGCAGTCTGCCGTCGAAACAACAACATATAGAAAAATAAGTGTCAGACAGATAATTTTATCAATCTGGGATAAGTAAGAAATGTTTTGGAAAAACTGCTTGTATAACAAAAAGTGTTATACTATACTATTAAAGAGGTGCGAAATTCACAGAGAGGAATAAGGAGCCAGAAATGAAGACATATGATTATTTAATTGTAGGCGCTGGATTGTTTGGCGCGGTGTTTGCCCAGGAAGCGAAAAAGGCAGGAAAAAAGTGTCTTGTTATAGACAAAAGGGACCATATTGCTGGCAATATATACACCAGAGAGATAGAAGGAATACAAGTTCATGAATATGGGGCACATATTTTTCATACCTCAAACAAAGAAGTATGGCAGTATATCGGTCAATTTGTAGAATTTAATCGTTATACCAATTCTCCAGTGGCGAATTATAAAGGTGAGATTTATAACATGCCTTTTAATATGAACACATTCAATAAATTATGGGGGGTTGTGACACCCAAGGAGGCACAGGAGAAGATTGCTCAGCAAAAGCAGACATATTTTGTGGAAAATCCCAAGAATCTGGAAGAGCAGGCCATCAATCTGGTAGGGCCAGATGTGTATACCAAACTGGTAAAGGGATACACAGAGAAACAGTGGGGCAAGCGTGCGGATCAGCTTCCTTCCTTTATTATCAAACGTCTGCCGGTGCGTTTTACTTACGACAATAATTATTTTGATGATCAGTATCAGGGGATTCCAATTGGTGGTTATACCAGGATGGTAGAAAAATTGTTGGAGGGAACGGAAGTAAGACTGAATCAAAATTTCCTGGACAAACGGCAGCAATACCAAGAACTGGCTGATATTATTGTCTACACAGGGATGGTGGATGAATATTTTAATTATTGTTATGGGGAATTGGAATATCGTTCCCTGCGTTTTGAGACGGAAATTTTGGAACAGGAAAATTACCAGGGAAATGCGGTGGTTAATTATACAGAATATGAAGTACCTTATACTCGAATCATAGAACATAAGCATTTTGAATATGGTACACAGCCTAGTACAGTAATTACCAGAGAATATCCGCAAGCCTGGAAGAAAGGCGATGAGCCATATTATCCAGTCAATGATCAGGAAAATGCCGCACTTTTTGCAAAATATCAGCAACTTGCCGAAAAAGAAGGTAATGTAATTTTTGGTGGCAGACTGGGACAATATAAATATTATGATATGGATGACACTGTTGAAGCTGCGCTTTGGTGTGTACAGAAGGCCATCAATGGATAAAGCAGTTAGTGAGCATAAACAATGCCCCAAGAATAAAATACTAGGGGACATCTGTAAAAGATACTTATAGAGGAGGAATTGTAATGAAAAAATTAGAGGAATATGTGAGGAGCATTCCAGATTTTCCAGAACCAGGAATTATTTTTAGGGATATCACCAGCATTTTGCAGGATGCAGATGGACTGAAACTTGCTGTTGATGGGCTTTTAGCCAACTTAAAGGATGTAGATTATGATGTGGTGGTAGGACCAGAATCCAGGGGATTTATCTTTGGTGTTCCTGTGGCATATGAGGCTCATAAGAGTTTTGTCCCTGTACGAAAGAAGGGCAAGCTGCCTTGTGAAGTACTGTCAGCGGAATATGATCTCGAATATGGAAGTGCAGTGATTGAGATACATAAGGATGCCATTAAGCCTGGTCAGAAGGTTGTAATTATTGATGATTTGATCGCTACTGGAGGCACGATAGAAGCAATTATTGGTTTGATTGAGCAGCTTGGCGGCGAGGTGGTTAAGGTTTGCTTTGTGATGGAGCTTGCAGGATTAAAAGGAAAAGAAAAGCTTTCAGGCTACCAAGTAGATAGTTTGATCACATATGAAGGTAAATAGGTAAAATGAGAGTTGGAATTGGATATGATGTGCATAGGCTGACAGAAAACAGAAAATTAATATTAGGTGGTGTAAAGATTCCTTATACATTAGGACTTTTAGGACATTCCGATGCGGATGTATTGATACATGCTATTATGGATGCGCTGCTTGGGGCTGCGGCTTTGGGAGATATCGGTAAGCATTTTCCAGATACTGATCCAGCCTATCAGGGAATATCCAGCAGGAAACTGTTGGCGCATGTGGCGCAACTGCTGGAAAAGGAAGGTTATGTAATTGAAAATATTGATGCCACTGTGATTGCCCAGAAACCAAAACTGCGCCCCTATATTGAACAGATGGAACAAAATGTGGCACAGGTGTTAGGAATAGACCAGAGCCAGGTAAACATCAAGGCAACTACTGAGGAAGGGCTTGGTTTTACTGGGAGAATGGAAGGAATCTCAGCACAGGCCATCTGTTCTCTGACCGGATTATATGAGGGAAGCGTGACAGCGTATGGCAGTGGGCAAAATTGCAGCAATTGTGGCGGGTGTGCAAAACACAAAGAATCCTAGAGATGATAAAGGCAAAGACAATGGAAGAAAGCAGAGTACGTTATTTGACACAGAAGGAAAAGCAAGATACTAGGCCTATGTATGAGGCGGTTTTTCCTGAAGATTCCCAAGAATTTGTGGATTATTACTATCATTGGAAGACCAGAGACAATGAAATTATTGTAATGGAAGGAACAGAAGATTTTGAGGACAGTAATTTGCAAGTTATGCTGCATTTAAATCCTTACACTCTTTGTATCAATGGAAAATATCAAACGATTTCTTATATTGTAGCTGTGGCAACTTTTCCTAAATTTCGCAGACAGGGAAAAATGAATCAGGTTATGGAATATGCCTTGCGGGATATGGAACGCAAAAAGGTTCCGTTTACATTTCTGCTTCCGGCAGATCCAGCTTATTATAGAGGCCAAGGCTTTGTCTATTTTCCATGCCAGGGATTGCAATCTGTGGGGGAAGGTAAAGTCATGAAAGCGTCTTCTATGGACATTGATTATACAAAACAGGGACCTTTGGCAAACAAGTTTCATTGGCGGCTGGCGCAGATCCAAGACGTTTACAGAATGACATTATTTTCCAATCGGGTATTGCTTCAAAGATGTGATATTTTTATCATGAGGAATTGCCATTATTATCAGCGTCTGTTGGCGGAGACTGCCGCGGAGCATGGCGGGGTACTGTTGCTAGAAGCACAGGAACAATTATTTGGTATGCTCACATATGCTTTCGCAGATCACCAGTGTAGTGGTAATATAGATCATTCTTATGGAGGAAATATCTGTCGAAACAGAGTGAAAATAGAGATCAAGGAATTACTGCTTCGGACTTCCATCCCGCCAAAGGAGATGGAGAAAATCTGTTTAGAGGCTTTATCTAGTATTGAAATTGATAACAGGGAGATTGAATCTATAACATTCAGTGATTCACAGACGATGGTGCGCATTACCACTCTTGAGACATTTGTTCCAATGCTTAAATGTGAAAAGGTTTGCTCTTTTTTTGTGAAAGTGACAGATTCTATCATTGACAGTAATTGTGGCTGTTTTGAGATTCAATTGGGGCCGGATGGGGGCAGAATCGAGAAAATTTCTGAAAAAAGTGTGCAGTGTGAGATGGATATCGCCGAGTTGACAAAAGAACTTTTGCGAGAAACATCGGTATATTTAAATGAATGGGTATGAGAAGTCTTGTGTGAACAGTAATTATGATCATGGATTTCTATGCGGATATGCTTCTATCTATTGACAAACAGGAAATTTCTGCATAAACTAACAAGGAATGGGACCGCGAATAACTTCGTCTCTTGTGTTGTAACAATACACTAGGTTGAGATGAGGTTATTTCGTTTTAGAAAGGAAGCGTTCTGCATATGGGCATATTTCAGCAGATAAAAGAAGAATATGAAGTTATTCGTGAGCGGGATCCGGCAATCAAATCTCCAATGGAGGTGCTGCTATACCCCAGTTTTCGGGTAATGCTCAGCTACCGAAAAGCACATAAACAGTATTTGAAGGGACATTATTTTCGTGCTCGTAGAATTTCTCAAAAAGCGGCGCGCAAAACTGGCATTGAGATTCATCCAGGAGCTGTGATTGGCAAGGGCTTCTTTATTGACCACGGCAGTGGAGTGATTATCGGTGAGACTACGATTATTGGTGATAATGTGACCTTGTATCAAGGCGTTACGCTGGGTGGAACAGGCAAAGAGACGGGAAAACGGCATCCAACACTCTGTGACAATGTTATGGTCAGCGCTGGAGCCAAGGTGATTGGTTCATTTACAATTGGGGAAAATAGTAAGATTGGCGCTGGGAGTGTAGTGTTGGAGGAAGTTCCACCAAACTGTACTGTTGTCGGTGTTCCTGGAAGAATTGTCAAACGGGATAATATCAAAGTACCTAGAAGCGACATGGATCAGGTACATCTGCCAGATCCAGTAATGGAAGATATTACGGTTTTGCAGCATGAAAATTCTGCGCTGTGCAATAAGATCATAGATCTGGAAAAGGAATTAAAAAAGCTGCGCTGCCTAAGCTGCGAAAAAGAAGAATAGAAGCAATATCAGGAGGAAGACATGAGAGTTTACAATACATTGAGCAAGAAAAAGGAAGAATTTGTCCCTTTGGAGAAGGGAAAGGTCAAGATGTATGTTTGCGGGCCTACTGTGTACAATTATATTCACATCGGCAATGCCAGACCGATGATTGTATTTGATACGGTGCGCCGTTACATGGAATATAAGGGATATGAGGTCAATTTTGTATCTAATTTCACAGATGTGGATGATAAGATTATCAAAAAGGCTGTGGAAGAGGGAGTTTCGGCACAGGAAATCTCAGAGCGCTATATGAAAGAGTGCAAAAAGGATATGGCAGATATGAATGTCAAGCCAGCAACTACGCATCCGCTTGCCACCCAGGAAATTGATGGTATGCTGGAGATGATATCAATTCTGATTGATAAAGGATTTGCCTATCCAGCAGCAGATGGAACCGTCTACTTCCGCACGCGTAAGTTTGCTGACTATGGTAAGCTGTCTCATAAAAATCTTGATGATTTACAGGCCGGACATCGGGAAATCAAAGTCACAGGGGAGGAGAAAGAGGATTCTCTGGATTTTGTGTTGTGGAAGCCTAAGAAGGATGGGGAACCTTACTGGGAGTCTCCCTGGTGTCAGGGCAGACCAGGCTGGCATATTGAATGTTCGGTAATGGCCAAGAAATATCTGGGTGAAGAGATTGATATCCATGCCGGAGGGGAAGATTTGATCTTTCCACATCACGAGAATGAGATTGCCCAGAGTGAGGCCTGCAGTGGGAAGATATTCGCCAAATACTGGCTTCATAATGGTTTTTTAAATATTGATAATAAGAAAATGTCAAAGTCTGTGGGCAATTTCTTTACGGTTAGAGAGATCGGTGAGAAATATGATTTGCAGGTTCTGCGATTCTTTATGCTCAGCGCTCATTACAGAAGTCCGCTCAATTTCAGCGCGGAGCTGATGGAAGCGGCTAAGAATGGACTGGAAAGGATTTGTAATGCGTCAGAGAATTTAAAACATCTCTCCCAGAATGCAGAACTTTTATCTATGACAGAGGAGGAAGCGAAGCTCTGGAAAGACAGTGATCTGTTTGTGAATAAATTTGAGTCAGCGATGGATGATGATTTCAACACAGCAGACGCTGTTTCCGCCGTATTTGAGTTAGTAAAATATTGTAACACCCTTGCAAAAGAGAGCAGTTCAAGAGAGTTTTTGGATAATCTTTATCAGCGCATGGAACAGCTTTGTACTATTTTGGGAATTATTATAGAAAAATCAGAGCAGATCTTAGATCAGGAGATTGAGGATTTGATTGCAGAGCGTCAGGCCGCAAGGAAGGACAAAAATTTTGCCCGTGCGGATGAGATTCGTGAGATACTGTTAGAGAAAGGAATTATTCTGGAAGATACCAGAGAAGGAGTAAAATGGAAAAGGGCATGAATGCATATATCCTGGAGAAATTTGGTTTAAAATCTCAGGATATCCGCAGCTATTCTCCTCTTGTCCTGGCTTATATTGGAGATGGGATCTATGATCTTATCATACGCACAGTGATGGTGGGAAGAGGAAACAGCCATGTCAACAATCTGCATCAGAGGACCAGTCAGCTTGTGAAGGCACATACACAGTCTGAACTGGTCGGAGCGTTGATGCCGGAGCTGACAGAGGAGGAGCAGGCTGTATATAAGCGGGGCAGAAATGCAAAATCTTCGACAATGGCCAAAAATGCCACAGTTGCGGATTATCGGAGAGCGACAGGGTTTGAGGCTTTGATTGGATATTTGTATCTCAAAGATCAAACTGAGCGGCTAATGGAACTTATTCTGATTGGTTTGGAAAAAGTGGGCGGATGGGAAAGCCTGTTGGCAGATAAGCCTGTTGTTAAAACAAAAAAAGGATGACGAAAATAAGGAGCAGGATATGCGATATGAGGAACTGACCATTGAGGGAAGAAATGCAGTGTTGGAGGCATTTCGTTCTGGAAAGACAATAGACAAATTGTTTGTGCTCTCTGGTTGTCAGGATGGGCCCATTAAGTCCATTATCAGGGAGTCAAAAAAATACGATACCATTATCAATTATGTACCCAAAGAGCGGCTCGATCAGATGTCTGCTACCAAAAAGCATCAGGGCGTGATCGCTTTTGCGGCCGCCTATGAATATGCACAAGTGGAGGACATGCTCAGAGCTGCCGAAAAGAAAGGGGAAGCGCCGTTTTTGATCTTGCTGGATAATATTGAGGATCCTCATAATCTAGGGGCTATTATCCGAACAGCTAATCTGGCCGGCGCTCATGGTGTGATTATCCCCAAACGCAGAGCCGTTGGACTTACGGCTGCGGTGGCTAAAACCTCTGCAGGGGCATTAAACTATACTCCAGTCGCAAAAGTGACAAATCTCTCCCAGACAATCAAAGAACTAAAAGAGCAGGGAATATGGTTTGTCTGTGCAGATATGGAAGGCACAGTGTTGTATCAGCTTGATTTAAAGGGACCGATTGGGCTGGTGATAGGCAGTGAAGGAGAAGGAGTCAGCAAGTTGGTGAGAAAAAATTGCGATTTTACCGCCTCCATTCCTATGGCTGGGGAGATTGATTCCTTGAATGCTTCAGTGGCGGCAGGGGTGCTTGCATATGAGATTGTGCGTCAGAGGATGATTTAATTATAGAAAGAATAGGGGAAGACTAGTGCAAAGAGTGGCAGAGTATCAAAATCAGACAGATGAAATTTTAATAGAGCAATTACGAAGCGGACAGGAACAAATCACAGATTATATTATGGATAAATATAAGAATCTCGTGCGCAAACGTGCAAATGCCATGTTTTTGATGGGGGGAGACACAGATGATTTGATTCAGGAGGGAATGATTGGCCTCTTTAAAGCAATTCGGGATTATCGTATGGAGAAAGATGTCTCTTTTTACCATTTTGCAGATTTATGTATTACCAGGCAGATTTATCATGCGGTGGAAGCGTCCCAGAGAAAAAAGCATCAGCCTTTAAATACCTATATTTCTCTGAATGCCCAGATGGGTCAGGAAAGCGAAGATACACTCCAAGATCTGTTGGAATCTGTTGAGAATCCAAACCCGGAACAGTTGCTTATTGATCAGGAAAATGCGAATGACATTCAAGAAAAATTATATAAAAATCTCAGCAAATTTGAGAGACAGGTATTGTTGCTCTACCTTCAAGGCAGCAATTATCGGCAGATTGCCAAGCAGCTTCATAAAGAGCCAAAGGCGATTGACAATGCTTTGCAGCGTATTCGAGGAAAAATTGCAAAAAATATGTAGTAGTATATTGACAATTTGGAAAATATATAGTATATTAGACAAGTCGGTTGAGGAAATAACCGTCAAAATATAATTGCTGCTGTGGCTCAGTCGGTAGAGCGTCGCATTGGTAGTGCGGAGGTCACGGGTTCGATTCCCGTCAGCAGCTTTGAGGGCCTTGAGAAATCAAGGTTTTTTATTTATGAAGAGGAAATATGAATGAAATCAAAAAAATGCACGTTAGGCTTATTGATTTTTTATCTGATTGCTTTATCATGGATTATTATTTTTAAACTTCAATTTTCCATTGCAGATTTTCCACATTTGAGAAATATCAATTTAATTCCATTTGCAGAGTCCGTTATTGTCAATGGAACCATACAGTATGATGAAATTATCCAAAATCTGTTAGCTTTCATACCATATGGACTGTTTATTCATATTTTATGGGAGGATAGGTCATTGCTGATACAGTTTGCCCCTATTATTTGTACCAGTCTGTTTTTTGAGACAGTGCAATTTATTTTTGCCGTTGGCGCAAGCGATATCACAGATCTTATTACAAATTCGTTAGGAGGAATAATAGGCGTTTTTATCGCCATTGTTATTTCAAAAGTATCAGCAAAAAATTGGATAAAAATTATCAATATAATCAGTTTGATTGGAGCTGTCCTTTTAACATTATTTATCTCTGTATTACTGCTAGTTAACTTATAACTGCTATGATAATTAGAGAAATTAGTGAATATTTTCAGCATAAAGTGGCGCAGAATCTAAGAAGAAAGCAGCACAATTGATGTAGAAGACTTTTCAAAATATTTACTTTGGAAAGTCTTTTTATATTGCAGATCATCTGTTCTAAAATAAAATGAATTGACAGGCATATAATAGGAACATATAATTAGAATATCAAAATCATGTCAAGCGGAGGGCATAATTTGATTCAGTTATGATAAAACAAAAATTCAAAAAGAATGCCGCGGAGGAAAAGTATGAAAAAAGATCAAACCGAAAAGAAGTACAAAAAGCAGGGGATTAAGGGCAAAATGATGCGGGGGATTATTACACCGACAATGGTAGTGCTGGTGTTTGTGGCGGCGGTAATCTTGCTGCTGGTCAGAGGTTCGGTAGGAAATCTGCGGACCGCAGAGATTACGGCAGAATCTGCACAAGTTACAAATTTAGTCAGTGAATATTTTACCCGTTACATGGAAGTTACCAGACAGTTTGGAGCAAACAATGAACTTCGGAAATTGTTTGAAGAAGTGAAAGAGGGAGATAAGATTAGTGAGGCGAAACTTTTTGATACCGTACGCGCAAATATGACGAATGTGTTTCACACAGATGAAGAAAACATTTTAGTTTGTTGGATTGCAGATGTGGATTCCAGCCAGTGTGTGGAAGACGAGGAGAGTGGCTATATATCAGAATTGGGAGAGTGGGATATTACATCCAGAGACTGGTTTGAGCAAGTAACAGTCGCTAAGAATACAATTGTGACAGAGCCATATAAAAATTCTTCCACAGGCAAAATGGTATCTAGTGTTATCACACCTGTGTATGGAGAAGGGGAAGAATTACTTGGTGTGGCAGCTATAGATGTTTCTGTAGATACCCTTTCAGTAATGATGTCAGAACATAAACTCGGAAAATCAGGATTTTTTATGTTGCTCTCGCCACAAGGAACGATTATGTATGCTCCCAAGGAATCGATAGTTCAGACCTCTATTCAGGATGCTGGTTTGCCACAAAAAGTAATTGATGTTTATGAAGAGCAGGAAAATACAGAACTTACTTATAAATGGGATGGGACGACACAGCATGGAGCATATGAGATCATTACTGCTACTGGCTGGTCAGTGCTCAGTGGAATGCCAAGTCGAGAATATAACAGTATGATGATCAGTCTTTCTATCGCTGTAGTGGGATTTTTTATCATTGCAGTTTTGATGCTGGTGGTGATCATCAATAAAATTTCTGCTGGAATTGTAAAACCTTTACAACAACTGAAATTGGTGGCAGAAGAGATTGCAGAGGGTGATTTAGATCTTGATGTGGAAGTTTCCTCGGATGATGAAGTGGGAGCTGTGGCCGCTGCCCTTAATAAAACGGTGCTGCGATTACGAGATTATATTGACTATATTGGAGAGATTACAGAAGTGTTGCAGCAAGTGTCAGAGGGGAATCTGCGTTTTGAATTGCAGCAGGAATACACTGGAGAATTTCGTAAGGTAAAGGACAGTTTAGAACAGCTCTCCAAACGATTGATACATACGATTCAAAATATTGAGGAAGCTTCTTTACAGGTATCTGGCGGTTCAGAACAGATTGCAGTGGGGGCACAGTCATTGTCGGAGAGTGCTACCAGCCAGGCAGCTACGGCTCAGCAGTTACAGGCGTCGGTATCAGAGATTGCAGAACAGGTGACAGCAAATGCCCATTTTGCAGAGGAAGTAAAGCAGAGTGTAGATGATATGGGCGGAAGATTGAAGTTTAGTAATCAGCAGATGGAGCGTGCAGTAGATGCGATGCGAGAGATCAACAGATGTTCCGCAGAGATTGAGAATATTATTACTACGATTGAGGAGATAGCAGATCAGACTAATTTATTGTCCTTGAATGCCTCAATTGAAGCGGCTAGGGCTGGGGAAGTAGGCAGAGGATTTGCTGTGGTTGCTGGAGAAGTGGGAACTCTTGCAGGAGATAGTATGGAAGCCGTACATACTTCGACCGTATTGATTCAAAACTCACTGGATGCAGTCAAGAAAGGTATGGAGATTGTGAATACTGCCGCAGACGAGATACAACAGGCATTTTGCCATACGGAAACAGTGCAGGGATTGGTGGATAAAATTGCTGAGGCTTCACAGAATCAGAGTGATAATATTGAACAGATCCGCTATGCCTTGGAACAGGTGACGGAAGTTATTTCGGATAATTCTGCTATGGCGCAGGAGAGTGCAGCAGCCAGTCAGGAGCTTTCGGCGCAGTCTCAGAATCTGGAAGAGATGATAAAAATTTTTCGTTTATAAATTTGGTGATGGCTGAATTATAACGATCCATCTAATTTTGTACATATTTTTCTGGTATTTTATAAAAAGTTCTGTTAAAATAAAAGTAATTATGCAGTATACGACGGAAAAGGAGAGTTGATTATGGCAGAATCTATGGAAGATTACAAGGAAGAACTGGAAGCATCCTTCCGCAAAATTAGGGAAGGTGATATTATTTCTGGAACAGTGATTGGTGTGACAGAGGAGGAAGTTACACTGGACTTGAAATATTATACACAGGGCATTATTAAGGTAGAGGATCTAAGCAACGATCCGAATTTCCAGATTTTAGAGGAGGTACATCCAGGAGATGTAATAGAAGCTACTGTGGTAAAGACAGATGACGGAGAGGGCAATATCCAGTTGTCAAAAAAAGAGGCCAATGATGTACTTGCTTGGGAAAAGTTAAATACTTATCTGGAGGAAGGCACAGAGCTTTCAGTCAAAGTAGCTGGAATTGTACCCAGCGGTGTAGTTGCATATCTGGAGGGAATCCGCGGTTTTATCCCTGCATCGCAGTTGGCGTTGTCTTATGTGGAGGCCACTGAGGAGTGGCTGGGACGCGAGGTTCAGGTCAGAGTAATCACTGTGGAAGAATCCAAGAAGAAACTGGTAATGTCTGCAAAAGTGATTTTAAAGGAAAAGCAGCAGGAAGAGCATGACCGAAAAATTGCTAGGATGGTGCCAGGCAGTGTGCTAGAAGGTACAGTGGAATCTTTAATGCCTTATGGCGCGTTTGTGGATTTAGGGGATGGGATCAGTGGTCTGGTGCATATTTCTCAAATTTCCCAGAAAAGGATCGGCAAACCATCCGAGGTATTGAGTGTCGGCCAGAAAGTAAAGGTAAAAGTATTAAACACTAATGACAATAAGGTAAGTCTCAGTATGAAGGCGCTGGAAGAAGAGATGGTGGATGTGGATAAGACAGAGAAAGTGGAAGAATATATTTCTCATGAAAGAGCATCTACCAGCTTAGGAGATCTTCTGGCTGGAATTAAATTGCAGTGATAGAAATAGAAGGGAGTCACAGTGATATGAGAGTAAATGCGATACAGGGCACAGATGCAATGGGAACTCAGACCGCCGCTTCTTCTGTAGGACAAGGAGAAGATTTTTCTTCTTATTTGCAGACTACAGCTTCTCTGGAAGAAATTTTTACAGAAGCGGCAAATACATATCATGTGCCAAAAGATTTGATCAAAGCCATTGCCAAGGCAGAGTCAGATTTTAACCCCAATGCTACTTCCGGCGCTGGGGCACAAGGGATTATGCAGCTTATGCCTGCCACCGCCAGAGAACTTGGGGTCACAGATTCCTATGATCCTTATCAGAATATTATGGGCGGTACGAAATATATCAGCCAGATGTTGGAAAAATATAATGGCAATGTAAGTCTTGCCCTTGCCGCTTACAATGCAGGAAGTAATAATGTGGAGAAATATGGGGGAATCCCGCCTTTTGAGGAGACACAGAATTATGTGGTGAAAGTGACTGGATATATGAATGGTGGAATTGAGATTCCCGAGGGCACTTATACTGTAAATTCAGGCGTAGCAGCCGCCTCTGTGCAGGAAGTGGAGGACAGTTATTATCGCAGTATTCTAGAACAATTGTTTTCTTATGAGGATTATCTGAAGTTTATTGATATGTATACCAAAATCCAGGAGGCACAGCAGAGGCAGGTGGAGGAAGAGCAGGAGAAGCAGGAGGAGAAACAGTCAGATTCCTTCTTAGCATATCAAGAATTAAAGTACAGTCCTGTGGCCATGAATCTGTTTGGGCAGTAGGGAGAGGTAAATGCAGACCATTAAGATTAAATATTTTACACAGGAAATTGATAAACTTACCTATATAGATGGGAAGTCAGATTGGATTGATTTGCGGGCAAGTGAGACCGTGGAGTTAAAGGCGGGAGAGTTTAAGTTGATTCCTTTGGGAGTGGCGATGGAGCTACCCAAAGGATATGAAGCACATGTAGTGCCCAGAAGCTCCACGTTTAAGAATTATGGCATTTTGCAGGTAAATAGCTGCGGCGTGATAGACGGCAGTTACTGTGGAGATGAAGATATGTGGAAGATGCCTGTGTATGCTACCAGAGATACTGTTATTCATAAAAATGACAGAATCTGCCAGTTTCGGATTATGGAGAACCAGCCTCATATTGTCTTTGCGGAGACTACTTCTCTGGAACATAAAAATCGAGGCGGCTTTGGTACGACTGGGATCTGTTAGATCTGCTTTTGAGGTGCATTGATCAAAGATTAGTTACAGTATCACAGAATGGAGGACATTATGGAAAAACGTCAAATAAAATTTTATGCCAAAGGCAGCAACGCAGCGGCAATCCATGCTCTGCCGGGACATTTTGCTACCAGTAATTCACATATCAATTATTATATTGATATTACAAGTTTAAAGACACGTATCAACGAGGCCAAGGAAGTGGCTAAGGTACTTGCCAGCAGGTTTACCAGTCATATTACCGTAGACACCATTGTATGCATGGATGGGACAGAGGTGATTGGAGCATTTTTGTCGGAAGAGATGGAGAGAAGAAATATTTTATCCACAATCAATCAGCATAAGACAGTCTATGTGGTATCACCAGAATTTAACAGCAATAGCCAAATGATTTTTAGAGATAACATTAAGCCGGCGATTGCAGGCAAGCATGTATTGTTATTGTTGGCTACTACCACAACTGGAGCAACCATTCAACGCGCTTTGGAATGTGTGAGGTATTATGGAGGTAATGCTGTCGGTGTGGCCTCTGTATTTAGTACTCTAGAGGAGATTGAGGGATTTCCAATTGAGAGTGTGTTTGAGGAGGATGACATTCCAGGATATGCTGCCTATCAGCCAGGAAATTGTCCATTCTGCCAGAAAGGGCATAAGCTGGATGCGATGGTCAATGGTTTTGGGTATTCCAAGTTATAGTTCGTCAGTTTGCATAGAAAAATACAGATATTTCGTTAATATGACGAAGTAACAAAAAAGCAATACTTTTTTTGGTGGATGTTACAAGAAAGAGTATTGCTTTTTGTATAGTTCACAGTGGTAATTATGAGCGAAGTTTGTTAGTATATTTCTATCAAGAAATTCTGTTTGGCAGAGTAAACACAGAGAGTAGATGCAGGAGGTAATCATAAGATGGCAAGTTTATCATTAAAAAACATTTGTAAAAAATATCCCAATGGATTTGAGGCAGTAAAGGATTTTAATCTGGAGATTGAAGACAAAGAGTTTATCATTTTCGTTGGACCATCAGGATGTGGAAAATCCACAACTCTTCGTATGGTTGCAGGTTTGGAGGAGATTTCCTCAGGAGAGCTTTCCATTGATGGCAGGATTGTAAATGATGTAGAGCCTAAGGACAGAGATATTGCAATGGTATTCCAGAACTACGCATTGTATCCTCATATGACAGTATTCGATAATATGGCGTTTGGATTAAAGCTGAGAAAGGTTCCTAAGCCAGAGATCAAAAAGAAAGTAGAAGAGGCTGCTAAGATCCTTGATTTGGAGAAATTATTAGATCGTAAACCAAAGGCTTTGTCCGGTGGACAGAGACAGCGTGTTGCTATGGGACGTGCGATTGTGCGTGAACCAAAGGTATTTTTGATGGATGAGCCGTTATCCAACTTGGATGCAAAGCTGCGTGTGCAGATGCGTGCTGAGATTGCTTCTCTGCATCAAAGATTAGGCGCAACTATCATTTATGTAACACATGACCAGACAGAGGCTATGACACTGGGAACGAGAATTGTTGTGTTGAAGGATGGTATTATCCAGCAGGTGGATTCTCCACAGAAATTATACAATGAGCCAGATAATCTGTTCGTAGCAGGATTTATTGGTTCTCCGCAGATGAACTTCCTGGATGCAGTATGTGCCGTTGATGGAGATAAAGTATCCCTCAAAGTTGGCAAAAATACTATCGCTCTGCCTCCTGCAAAGGGCAAGAAACTGATTGAGGGCAAATATAATGGCAAAACAGTAGTAATTGGTATTCGTCCAGAGGATATTGATGACTCTCAAATTGCTCTTGAGACACATAAGGATAGTATTTTCGATACCAAGGTAACAGGATATGAGCTTCTTGGTTCCGAGGTTCTCTTGTACTATACCATCAATGGATCAAGCATGACAGCTAAGGTTGATTCCAGAACGCCGGCACGTCTTGGAGATTCGATTCGCCTGGCAATGGATATTGAAAAAATCCATGTTTTTGATAAGGAAACAGAATTGACAATTACCCACTAATTCGGTAATATAATTGCATAGCACAAATATACGGAAGTAGCGCAGCGATGTGCTGCTTCCTTTTTTATATATTAGGAAAGTTCTATGAATTTTCCTAGATATATAGAATGTTATGCGCAGGGGCTGCCCCAGCGAAGTGAGTAGGGGAACAATCTTCTCTACTCGACTATATTTGGAGGTTTCCACAGGAATCTATTTTAAGAGAGGAAAGAACATGTTATCAAATCATAAATTACAAGTGACACTGGAAGAAATCAAGGATATTTCCAGGATTGATTTGGCGTTGTATAGCGACAAGGGAAAGCTCTTGGCATCTACGTATCAGCAAAAAGAGGTTATGGAAGAGGCCATCTGTCTATTTGCAGGTTCTATGGCAGAAAGCCAGATGTTGTCAGGATGCCATTTTTTTAAAGTGTTAATTGATAGTGAATTGGAATATATTCTTTTGGCGCGTGCCAGCAGTGAGGAAGCCTATATGATTGGGCGCTTAGCTGTCTGTCAGATCAGGAATATGGTCAGCGGATATCGAGAACAATTTGACCGTAACAGTTTTATGCAAAATGTGGTGTTGGGCAATATGCTTGTGGTGGATATGTACAATAAAGCAAAAAAACTGCATATTGAGACAGCACAGAGAGTGGTATTTATCATTGAAGTGTCAGGCAAAAAAGAGGGAGAAGTAGTGGAAACGGTAAAAAGCCTTTTTGCGGCTACTGCCAGGGATTTTGTGACAGAGGTTGATGAAAGATCTGTGATTTTAGTCAAGGATGTGCGGGATATTTCTTCTGAAGAGGAACTGGCAAAGTTAGCAGAAATGTTGGTGGACAACCTTCAGATGGAAGCAATGGTAAAGGTACGGGTAGGTTATGGCAACCAGGTAGAATTATTGCAGGATATTGCACGTTCTTATCAGGAAGCACGTATGGCTCTGGAGGTGGGGCGTATTTTCTATGCAGAAAGTCAGACTGTTTCCTACAGTAGACTGGGAATTGGCCGGTTGATTTACCAGATACCATCCACCCTATGTGAAATGTTTCTCAAGGAAGTATTTGGAGATCGAATTCCAGATGATTTGGACGAGGAGACAACTAACACAATCAACAAATTTTTTGAGAATAATCTTAATATCTCTGAGACGGCCAGGCAGCTCTATGTACATCGCAATACCTTAGTCTATCGTTTGGAACGCATAGAGAAGGCATTGGGTTTGGATATTCGTACTTTTGAGGATGCGATGCTCTTTAAAATAGCGCTCCTGGTGATTGCTCATATGAATTATCAGAAGAGCTTAGCAGAACAGGAGAATGGTGAAGAAGAGCAATAGAAGGGAGGGCTTATGAGAATTTCTACAAAGGGAAGGTATGCCCTGCGATTGATGCTTGATTTGGCGCTGGCAGAGAATCAAGTAGTGCGTTTAAAGGATGTGGCGGCAAGACAAGGGATTTCTCTCAAATATTTGGAACAGATTATTTCTGTGCTTCAGAAATGTGGCTATGTCAAAAGTATGCGGGGACCTGGTGGAGGTTATATGCTCGCACAAAAACCAGAACAATATACTGTAGGCATGATTTTGCGCCAGATAGAAGGCAGCCTTGCCCCAGTAGCGTGTCTGGACGGAGAAGAGAATGATTGTGTGCGGCAGGAGAGCTGTGTGACATTGCGGCTCTGGAAAATGCTCTATGAGGCAATCAATGATGTGGTAGATCAGGTGACATTAGCGGATTTGGTTGGTTGGGAACGTGAGATTAATGGAGCGATGGATTTTGTGATTTAGAAGTGTATTGATATTGGAAGATATATGGAAAAATTAGAGTATAAATTGGGCGTGTTTGTTTAGGCGTATAGCGACCGAATTGGGAAAAATATTACAAGAAGTAATTATTTGATCAGCATATTTTTATTGAAAGCAGACAAACAAGTGCTGATGTAAATCAGTTACTTCGCCCAGAATATTAGAAAGAAATTGGTGAGTTAGAATGGCAGGAATACCTATTGAAAGTTTAAAGCTGTCAGTAAGAGCAACTAATGTGTTGCATCGGATGAATATCAATGAAGTGGAGCAATTGATCAATACTCCGATAGAATTTATAAAGAAACAGAGGAGTATAGGGGAAAAGACAATCACAGAAATTAAGAATGTTGTCGAGCAAATAAATGCAGGAAATGTGAAACTTGAAAATTTAGAGATGTTTTCTTTTGGTAATGTAAATAATATGAAAAGGATATTTTCAAAAGAACAGATTGATGAATTATCACGACATTCTGTGACAGAACTCAATCTTTCAAATCGTGCACTGAATGTGTTAATGAGAATTGATTGTAAAACTATAGATATTTTGGCAAAAATGTCCGAGGCAGATATTAGACACTTAAAAGGGTTAGGGTCAAAAACTTGTGATGAAATATTATATGGCCTAACTAAATGGTTTGAATCTAGTGAATTATTTGGGGAAGAAGATACAGGCGAGATAATATCAGAAAAAGAACAGCTTTTTTACAAAGAACTTACCAGAAAAATAGAGCCTATAGTTTCTATTTATTGGAAGCGTTTAAGAAGCTTTATTGTCAATACGGATCATATTGAAATAACAAATTATGAGTTGGAAAATGTAAATGATGAATGCATTAGCAAAGTGCTAAATTTAAAGGAATTGGAAGTTGATATTAAGAATTATTTCTTAAGTTGTGCGCCTGATGGTATCATAAGAGTTGCTGAACTTGAAGAACAATTATCTTCGTTAGATTTAGAATTTGATATATCAGTACTCATGGAAAGAATATCAGATGGAACAATTTGTACCATAAAAGATAATTATTATTTTTTTCATAGACCTCATGCAATGCATTATATTCAAAAAAACTATTTAGATACCAGTGATAGGAATATAAAGATGATTCTCGGAAGGCTTTCAGGGGATAATTTACAAGTAATTGGAGATAGATATGGATTAACTAGAGAAAGAGTCAGGCAAATACAAATTAAGACAGCAAAAAAAATGCCATTAATGTATGAAGATTATTTTAAAGAGCCATATGAATATTTTAGATTTTCCAAAAAAGAGTTTTGTAGTGCATTTCCATCCTGTGAAGAAACAGGATATGAGTACTTAAGTATTAAGTATAAAAAGGGTGACAGAAATATAACTTCAGAGAATGTAGAGAATTATACTGGCATCTTTGCGGAGAGAATGAAGGTTTTTTTTGAAGAAGAATCTATACGAAGAGATAAGCAAACAGTTTCAAAGACTGAAATGGTTTATCGGGTACTTTTGAGCAATAGTGATAGATCTATGTCCATGAATGAGTTTGAAGAGGAATATTATGACTATATTGAACGGAGGAATTATCCAAGGGAAAGGCTTGTTATTAATCAGAGAACCGTGTCTAATCATTTACGAAATGCAAAACACATAGTATTCAATAAAAATAATTGCGTCAGATACTGTGAAGCAGATCCAAGAGTAATATGGAAAACGATTGATTTTTCTCAGTATAAAAATCTCATTATTTCAACCGAATTGATCTATAGAGATTATGCAGAAGTAATGGATGAACTGGATATTAGAGATGGATATGAGCTTTTCTATGTAATCAAATCTTCCATCGAGAATTGGGATGCATCTGCTTTCGCGATAAACTGTCGTAGAGTTCCGGTAATTGTGATGGGAGAGGGCAGCGAAGAGCGTCAGGCGATTCAGTTATTAAAGGAAGTTTCCCCAATTGATTTCCAAGCTTATTATAAAGCATATGAGGAAAGATTTGGTGTCAGGAAGGAAAGTGCTCAGGGAAATCCAATAATCAGCGAAGTTTTGGCTAGTTATTATAGTGAAGGTATTTATTCTATCAATGTCCCAGCAATTGATGAAAGAGATACCGCCGCATTTAAGGAAGCACTGTCAATTAAGTATTTTTGGTTTACAGAGGAACTGGAAAGAGAATTTGAAAGAATATGTATTCATTCCTCGGCTGATGCATTTAACAGAGCAGCTTTTAAGCGAATAGGGTACGCTTTAAATATGGGGTATGCATACAATGATAGATACAGTTCGGTTTCTAATTGTTTTGAGGAAGAGATATTTTCAGCGCCTATTGTGGATTTGAATGAGTTGGACCGTCGTCTTGTGAATTTGCCTGTGTTTGGATCTGCGGTATATAAAAAGAAAATGGATTTAGAATACATAGAGGTTGCACCAAAGATTTTGATGGCAATGTCAGAAGTAGAACGTGCTTATGGAATTACAGTCGATGATGTCAGAGAATTACAAGAGTGGGTATTGGGGTGTAATGACAAATATTTTAATGCACATAGCTTGTGGAACAGTTTGGAAGGAGCAGGTCTTGCAGAACAACTGCAGAACAATGAATGGATGTGCACATGCATATTTAGACAACAGGGAGCTGTAATATCTTTGCGAGTAACAGGTGGGATCATTTTATGCAGAGAAAACAATGAACTTAATCTTGGTGCCATATGCAAATGGTTAGTTGATAGAAACGGAAGAATGACAATACAAGACTTGACGGTATTATTTAATGATACTTTTTCAACTAGGGTATCAATGTATAAGATTGCAGAAAAAATGAAAGCGTATGGATTATGGGATTCACTTGTGACAGATTCATTTGATGAGTATATTGATAATCTTGTAATTAATACAGAATTAGAAATGGAGGAAGCGGAATTGTTCCAGGAGGAATAATTTCACTATAATTCAGAAAAATTTAATTTTCATGTTGATAAGGTTATTGAAAATAATTGACCAAGGACTGTATTGCTTCATTTCTTAGATACAGATTGATGAATAATATTGAATTTATAGTTTTGTGCAGTTTATGACATAAAAATGACCTTTTACGCATGAATTCTAAGGATAGAGGTTGGAAAACCGATAAATATATTGGAGGATATGAGAGGGTGAGTATAAGAAAGGAGCAGAAGGATGAAGATAAATAATCTGTCAAGTGCGGAAGCTGTTGTCAATTCAAACAGCAGAGGTCAAGTGGAGAACAAGGACGGTGTGCAGCAGGAACAAAAAGGCAGCGTAAAAAATGGAAATCTGAAAGCATCCGAGTTGAATCTCTTGCAGGATCCCATTGAGGAAAAGAAGAAAAAGGCCAAGGAAGAGGCGATGGACTTCATCAAGAAACAGTTTTCAACAGATGGAATGGTGGATGGAGCTATGGATGAGCTGCGCAGCGAGATTGCATCCAGCAAAGAGGAAGCTACAGAGGCAGCACAGGAGCTGGGAGCTATCCGTAAAGAGATGGAAGAACTGAAGCAAGAGTATGGAGATGCCACCAACGATTCAGACTATCAGGCGCGTATGAAGGCATTGAGTGAGGAAGCCGGCGAATGGCAGAAGCAATATGACCAGGCGCATAATGTGATTGCAGCGGCAACTGACGGCATCAAGGGCATCAAACAAGAGTCTTTAAAGCATCATGGCATGGTGGACGCTACAAAGTTGGCAGAAGTATCTTTAAAAGCGTCAAGTGATGAGATTGTAGGGATGCTGAAGGATGAGGCCGTGGAAAAGTTGGATCAGGATCTTGAGGATGTTGTAGAAGAGGCAAAGGATCAAAAGGAGGAGAATGTAAAAGAGGAGGCTCAGAAGGAAGAAGCGCGGCTGGAGCGTGAGAAACAGGCGCAAAAGGTCGAAGAACAGGTACAGGAGCGGATAGAAAAAGAAAAAAGAACTTATGTACCATCAACGCAGGGAATGGATTCTGATATGAGTGAGATGATGCGTAAGCAGCAAGAAGTTCTTAAAAATACGCAGCAGATTTTGGAAGAGCAAAAGCTGCTTCAGGAGGAAATTAAGGGCATTGCAGTGGATTCAGTGATTTAGTATTATATTTTGCAGATATTTCCACGATAGATAGAACTATAAAATTGAGTTGGAGATGTTTTGTTAAAATTGTAAGCTATATTATACAAATAAAACCTGCTGTCAAACTAATATCTAGCTTGATGGCAGGTTTCGTTGTTTCTATCATAATAATTTTATCTAAATAGTGGGCTGGCTGTTATCTGCCGGCTCATTTTGATTCTCAATATCTTTTGATAAGTCTTCGGAATGATCGCCGTTGATAGCCTGATCGGTACTGTTAGGTGTTTGCTCTACAGTATCTTCTATAGGAGCGGTTTGTACAGTTTCCTGGTCATCGGTAAAAGATTTCAAATAAGAAATCTCATTGGAGCTTCTAAAAATTGTATCGGAGGAACCCATCTGATTGACGACCAGAGTATTTGCACCATCTTTTAAATCACCCAATGAAATGACCAATTCTGTATCACTGACAAAGGCAGTAGGAACCTTATTGTTATTTACAAATACTTTGCTCCATTTGGTAAAGTTGGCTCCATAGATGTGAAGCCCATCTTCCAATTCCTGAATTTGGTCAGCTATAATATCTTGTACACCCATCTGTAAGTTGGATGCTGGATAGGGGTCTTCTCCGTGGTAAGCAAAGTGCTTGCCATATAAGGTATCATATTGTAATAATTCCATATCTTTGGAGTAATCGTCTGTAACTTGGTAACGGTTGCTCTGATGGAAAGAGAACATAGTTCCTTCATGAATATTTGCCTGATCAGTAATACTTGCAAGTAATTGATAGGAAGTTAAGTCCTGATTTGTCTTTTTCATACCAAAATTGTTCCAAGTAATGTATTGGGTTTTAAAAATATTTCCAGATTTCATATCTTCATCAGTTAGCCCCATTGTGGGCAGATGATCTCCAAAAAATACCACAACTGTTTTTTCATCTCTCTTAGAGAGCATATCAATTAAATTGCCAATAAATTTATCCACCTCATGGATTTGATTGACATAATACTCCCATTCATTATTCTTAGCTTCATCCGCTGCTCCTGTCACTGTAATTTCAGGATTTTCCAGGACTTTTTCGGTTGGGTATGCACCATGTCCTTGTACTGTAATAGTATAGACAAAATCTTGCTGTGCGGTAGAGTTTAAAGCTTTTTCTACTTCTCCAATGAGAATATTGTCAGTTGGCCAAGTATTTAGAGGTGTGTATTCCTGAATATTCATCATTTCTTTGCTGATAAAACTGTCAAAGCCCATCTGGGAAAATGCATTTTTTCTACTGTAAAAATTACCACCATTGTTATGTACCACATGAGTACCATAACCAAGATTGTTTCCCAAATCTGAGGCAATGCTCTCACAGGAGTTAGATTTCAAAATGGTTTTGTAGGGGTATTCCCCAAGTCCAAAAAACTGCATGCCCATACCAGTCAAAATCTCAAATTCTGTGTTGGCAGTACCAGCGCCTACCACTGGAACGGTCAGATAACCAGAAGAAAAATTCTGATATAAATGATCAAAATTAGGTACTGGATTTTTAGAACAATTTAAGAAATTGATCTCTTTTGGATCTACAAAAGATTCTAGGAGGACACAAATCACATTGGGAAGTTCTTTCTTGTCCGATTCCTTGACATTTACCTTGGATAAGGCAGAATCCACAGATTCCTGTGAATAATCCTTTGGAGCAGCCATGCCGCGATCTACCATGCTGGCAGAAAAACTATATACAAATCCATAATCTTTATAACCCTGTGCAATATTCTCAAAATAACTTGCCAAAATATTGTTGCTGACAGCTGCATTTGTTACCATAGGGATAAAAAATGCAAAAACTCCGATTGCCAGTGTACTTGCCAGACGGTTTTGTTTGCCTTGGTATTTAGGTCCTTTTTTCCACAGTACAATGATACCAGCGACCACAACAGCGATCAATAAGATTACGCCCAGAGCTTCCAGATTGCTGAAATAGTTACTCTGCATGGTAAACAAGTCATTGATCAGCTTCATATCTGTGTAGGTAAATGGTGTGACACGTTTTGAGAGAATGCAGCCATTGACAATTCCCAACAATAACCACAAGACACTGATTATTGTGCGCATCAAAGCTCTGCGGCGGAAAAAATATACCAGATGCAGAGAGGTGAATACAATCAGTGAATTGTATAGAAATACCAGTCCTCGATCGAACATAAACATAAAAGCATCCCCAAAGGAGTGTCTGGAAATAACTTCAATCAGAAAACAGACACTGCATGCCAATATGTAATGGAAGATTAAGGAATAGCGGTTAAAAAATGACACAAGCTTTTCTCGCTGCCCGGGTTTCAAAAAGTGTTTTCGTTCCTGGGTTCTATCTTTTTTGGGAAAAGACTTGTATTTTGCAGTAAACTTTTGTAAAGTGTTTTTTGCAGTATTAAACATCATCTCATCATCCTTTATTTTAATTTGTGAATCAATTATGAACAAACTATGAATTGTGTTTTTTCTTAGCAAAGATTATCTCACTTTAAAGAAAAAGTCAATGGAAAAAAATAAAATTTACGATTCGTACAGTGAAATTTAAGAATTTCTTTATAAATACATATGCAGGAGGACAGGCAAATGTTAAGTGAAATTGAGGCAGAGGCATATTTAGAACAAATCGCAAAAAGCGGATGTATACTAGGATTGGAGAGTATGCAAAGACTAATGGCGGAACTGAAAGATGTGCATAATAACATTCCATATATTCATGTAGCGGGAACAAATGGCAAAGGTTCTGTGTGTGCTATGATTTCTTCAATTCTTATGGAAACGGGGCTGCGGGTGGGAACTTATACCTCTCCGGCTGTGTTTGACAGAAAGGAGCAGTACCAGATCAATCATGTTCCGCTCTCAGGAGAAGAATTTGCAGCATTGATTTCAGAAGTTAAGCAGGCGTGTGAGCGTATAAGCGCGAGGGGTTACAACCATCCGACAGTATTTGAGGTGGAGACGGCAGCAGCATTTTTGTATTTTTTTCAGAATAATTGTCAAATAGCAGTGTTGGAGACTGGAATGGGAGGAAAGACGGATGCCACAAATATCATAGAAAAACCATTGGTCAGCGTTTTGACTTCCATCAGTATAGATCACAGGAAATTTTTAGGAGATACGATAGAACAGATTGCCAAAGTAAAGGCTGGTATTATCAAGAAGAATTGTCCAGTTGTGGCGGTAAAGCCAAGACAATTGCAAGTGGGTGAGGTATTGGAGAACGTTTGTAACGAAAAACATGCAGTTCTAACTTATGCAGAGGCAGAACTTGCAGAAGATATACAATTGTTTGGAGCAGGAGAGAAACCATCCTGTCTGAAAGATGAAGTGCAGGATTTAAACAGATCTGATGAGCAGACAGAAAGTATTGTTCTTTCCTTTCAATATAAAAAGATAGGAAAAATTTCCTTGTCGATGGCAGGGATATACCAGGTGGAGAACGCCATCTGTGCAATTGAAACCGTGGAAATCTTACGTGCTTCTGGTTTTAAAATCTCAGATGATCAAATACGGCAAGGACTACAAAAAGCGCATTGGGAGGGCAGATTTTCTGTGCTGTGTCAAGAACCACTTTTTGTGATGGATGGCGCACACAATGAGGACGCTGCGGAAAAATTGATGCAAACATTAAAAATGGGTTTTACAAATGACAAAATTATCTATATAATAGGGGTACTTGCAGATAAAGAGCACAAAAAAATGTTGGAGACAATGCTTCCGCTGGCACAGAGTGTATTTACTGTCACACCAAAGAATCCCCGGGCTATGGATGGGCAGGCATTGGCTCAGGAGGCGGCATTATACCATCAGAAGGTAATGTATTGTTCTAACATAGAAGAGGCCATAGACAGAGCACTGCAATGTGCCAGACAGGAAAAATCTATGATACTTGCGTTTGGTTCACTGTCATATCTGGGAGAATTGCGGGAAGCCTTTAAGGAGAAAAGACATGATAGATAAGGAAAAGATTAAACAGGCAGTTACTCTGCTGCTAGAAGGAATCGGAGAAGATGTAGAGCGGGAAGGGCTGCGTGAGACACCAGACAGAATAGCACGCATGTATGAGGAGATTTTTGCTGGCTTAGAGCAAACACCCAGAGAAGCTCTTAACAAAACTTTTGTGGTCAAAGAAGCAGGAATGGTGCTGGAAAAAGACATTGTGTTTTATTCGACCTGTGAGCATCATTTACTGCCATTTTATGGCAAGGCTCATATTGCCTATATTCCTGATGGTAAAGTAGTAGGTTTGAGCAAGCTGGCAAGGACTGTTGAGGTGTATGCACACCGTCCACAATTACAGGAACAATTGACGGCGCAGATTGCAGATGCCTTGATGGAGTATTTAAAGCCTAAGGGAGTGATGGTGATGTTAGAGGCTGAGCATATGTGTATGACTATGCGGGGCGTCAAGAAACCAGGAGCACAGACAGTTACTCTGACAACCAGGGGAGACTTTTCTGAAAATCAATGTCTGCAGGAAGAATTTTGGCGGATGATGGGAAGGTGATCTTATGGAGTTGGAGTATACCCAGCAGCTATTACAGGATCAAGAGTATCTTGCATTGGTAAAGCGGCTGGAACAACAAGAGAGACAACGGTTATTTTGTAGACATGGATTATCTCATTTCCTGGATGTAGCTCGCATTGCCTGGATTATCACATTGGAACAGATAGAGCAAAAGGGAATGAATGTGGAACATTTGGCGCAGTATAAGGATCAGATTTACCTGACAGCTCTGCTGCATGATTTAGGAAGGCTTGCAGAATATAATCACATACGATCACACGATCATGCCCAGGAGGGGGTGAATATAGCTTGGAAATTTTTAAAGCGTATTGGTTATCCAGAACATAAGGCCAGAGAGATTGTAAATGCGATCAAAGAACATTCTGGGGATGAAAAATCAAATTATGATTTAAGTAATATAATTCAAATGGCTGATAACCGTTCCAGGAATTGTTTTTTCTGTGGAGCGCAGGAACAATGCTATTGGAGTGAGGAGCGCAGAAATAAGACCATCTTATGGTAATAATCGCAGCGAAAAATTAGCGGAATGCTCTGTCAGATTGTTAAATGAAATTAGATGATTTTGTGTGAGAGAGGAAAGGAACAAGGATGCAGAAAAAAATTACAACGATGAATATTGGGGGCAGGAGTTTTGATGTGGCAAACCATACTTATATTATGGGGATTTTGAATGTGACACCGGACTCTTTTTCTGATGGCGGAAAATTTAATGATGCAGATGCAGCGCTCTTCCATGCAGAACAGATGATTGTAGAAGGAGCGGATATTATTGATATTGGAGGGGAATCTACCAGACCTAGTTATCAACAGATTACTGCGCAGGAGGAAATAGAGAGAACAGCTCCTATAATAGAGCTTATAAAGTCTATGTTTGATATTCCTGTTTCGATTGATACATATAAGTCTCAGGTGGCAGAGGCAGCAATACAGGCGGGAGCATCTATGGTCAATGATATCTGGGGATTAAAATATGATGCAGATATGGCAGGTTTAATTGCTAATTCTGATGTTGCCTGTTGTCTGATGCATAATAGGAATGATCTTGAATATCAGGATTTTATAGAAGATGTTAAATTAGATTTAAAAGAAAGCTTAAAATTGGCTCAAGGAGCGGGAATTTCCAGTGATCAGATTATTCTAGATCCAGGGATTGGTTTTGCTAAAACATATGAACATAATCTGGAATTAATTTGTAAGATGCAGCAACTGCAAGAGCTGGGTTATCCTATGTTGTTAGGAACTTCAAGAAAATCAGTAGTCGGACTGACACTGGAATTGCCAGTGTCAGAACGGGTAGAAGGAACTTTAGTGACAACTGTATTAGGTGTGATGGCACATTGTGCATTTGTGCGTGTACATGATGTCAAGGAAAATAGACGTGCCATTCAGATGACAGAGGCAATTCGGGAAGGGTGGAAAAAATGACAAGCTGGGAGCTAGATCAAATTTATATAAAAAATTTGGAAGTATTTGGCAGACATGGGGTATTTCCAGAAGAAAATAAATTAGGACAGAAATTTCTGATCAATGCAGTTTTGTATATCCATACCAGAGAAGCAGGGTTAAATGATGATTTAACGAAATCTATTCATTATGGAGAAGTCTCTCATTTTATGACCAAATATATGATGGAGCATACATTTCAGTTGATTGAGACGGCAGCAGAGCAGTTAGCAAGAGCTGTACTGCTTCAATTTCCAACACTGGAAAAAATTACATTAGAGATTGCAAAGCCTTGGGCACCGATTGGACTTCCTTTAGAATCTGTGTCTGTGAGAATTACCAGGGCCTGGCATTGTGCTTATATTGCGGTTGGTTCTAATTTGGGCGATAGAGAGGTATATATTCAAAATGGGATTGCAGCTTTGTGTGAAAATGAAGATTGTCTATTGGAAAAACAATCTAAGATTATTGCCACAAAGCCTTATGGTGGTGTAGCGCAGCCAGATTTCTTAAATGGAATGCTTAAATTAAGAACCTTACTGTCTCCAATGGAGTTGTTAGAATTACTTCATCAGATTGAACAGTCGCAAGATCGGGAGCGCAAAGTACATTGGGGACCTAGAACGCTTGATTTGGATATTATTTTTTATGATCATTGTGTGATAGATCAGGAAACTTTACAGATTCCCCATCCAGATATGCAGAATCGAGAGTTTGTCTTAAAACCGCTTGCAGAACTGGCTCCCTATTATCGCCATCCACTGACTGGAAGAACAGTTCGTCAAATGCTTGTACAAGTAGAAAGGATTGTCTGATATATGCCTCTGGAGGATGATAGTCATGCAGAAAGGAGATTTATGTTACAGTTAAAAAATATTACAATTACACACAAAAAAGATTTGCGTGAGATCGTGAGAGATGTTTCCTTTGTGCTGAATTCAGGAGATAAAGCGGTGATTATCGGCGAGGAAGGAAATGGAAAATCTACATTACTAAAGTTGATTTATCAGGAGGAGCTGATTGAACCTTATGCAGAGTATAGCGGAGAAATTATCAGGGGAAATCAGCGTTTGGGCTATCTGGCGCAGGAACTTTCTGATCAGCAGAAACAAATGCGGGTGATGGATTATTTTTATGAGATCCCACAATTTTTGGATCAAACACCCAAGGAGCTTGGAGAACTTGCGCGCAAATTAGGACTGGCGCCTTATTTTTTCTATGAAGATCGTAAGGTAGATTCCTTATCTGGCGGGGAAAAGGTAAAATTGCAGCTTGCTGGAATCTTACTCACGGAACCAGAGATCTTGTTGTTGGATGAACCTTCCAATGATCTTGATGTGGAAACTTTGGAATGGCTGGAGCAATTTATGCAAGAATGTCCGATACCGCTTTTGTATGTGTCACATGATGAAACCTTGATTGAAAAAACGGCGAATCTGGTGATTCATCTAGAACAGATTCGCCATAAGACGCAGGCGCGGCATACGGTGGCAAAGATGAGCTATCAGCAGTATATCAGGGAGCGTCTGGGTAATTTTGAGCGGCAGCAGCGGCTAGCCCAAAAAGAGCACAATGAGTATCAAAAACAGATGGAGCGTTTTCGCAGAATACAGCAGAAGGTAGAACATCAGCAGAATATTATTACACGGCAAAATCCGCATGGAGGACAGCTCTTGAAAAAGAAAATGCATAGTGTCAAATCTATGGAAAGACGTTTTGAGCGTCAATTTGAGGATATGACAGAGAAGCCAGAAGCAGAGACGGCTATCTTTGCCAAATTTTCAGAGGATATCTCCATTCCCAGTGGTAAGATTGTGTTGGATTTCAATTTAGAACAACTGACGGTCAGTGGCAGTGAGACTGAGCAAGTTTTAGCACAGGATATTCATTTGCGGGTGCAGGGAGCAGAAAAAATCTGTATCATTGGCAAAAATGGTGCTGGAAAGACAACACTTCTGCGCAGGATTGCAAAAGAATTATTTAGCCGCCAGGATATCAATGCTGCCTATATGCCGCAGAATTATGAGGAGCTTTTGGATTTTTCAAAGACTCCGGTGGAATTTTTGCAGCGGGAACACAGCAAAGAGGAGTACAGTAAAATCCGTACCTATCTTGGCAGCATGAAATATACTGCAGATGAGATGGAGCATGGAATTGGAGAATTGTCCGGCGGGCAGAAGGCGAAGCTGCTTTTCTTAAAGATGAGTATGGAACAAAATGATGTGTTAATATTGGACGAGCCTACCCGTAATTTTTCGCCCTTGTCTAATCCAGTGATTCGGGAACTTTTGAAAAATTTTGGCGGCGCCATTATCAGTATTTCGCATGACCGCAAATATATTCAGGAAGTGTGCTCAGAAATTTATCAGCTGACAGAGTTAGGATTGGCAAAAATTTGACAGCTATAAGTTATTTTATAAAATCTATGTAACTCTTTGTCCTCAAGCCACAGACATGCCAGCAGGCTGTCATACGCCTCTAAAGAACGGTTTGTCTGTGGTTTTAGATTTGGGAAAGAAGTTATCATAGAGTATTAATGTAAATTTTTTGAGAGATTTTTGGAAAGATAGATACAGGAGGAATTTGCTGGTGGAACAGAATTTTGCATATCAGAAGACGAAAGACGGAATCTGTATTTTGCGCTGCTATGGCAGCAGTGCCCAGGTAGTGATACCAGAGAAGCTGGATGGATATTTTGTGACAGAATTGTCAGATTATGCGTTTGCAGAAGAACAAGAGAAGGAGCCAGAAAATACCAGCGGTTATCCCTGTATTTGTGGTGAAGAACTAGAAGAATTGGTTTTGCCAAAACGTATTCACAGCTTGGGGCGTTATATTTTTTATAACTGTACGCGCCTGCATCGTTTGTCTTTTTACAGTAATCTTACTTTTATTGGAGCTGGAGCTTTTACAGGTTGTGAAAATCTCTCAAAATTGGAAGTGCATTGGCTAGAGGGCAGGTCTTGTCTGCGTGAGATTTTGCAGGATTTAAAGCAAAAAGTGACTGTAGATGTTTATCGAGAGCAGGCAAGTGTCGATGATTCTCTATTGTGTCGTCTGGTTTATCCTGAATTTTTTGAGGAAGCTGTGGAGAATACTCCCGCACGTATTATTTCCACCCAGACACATGGAATGGGAATTCAATACCGTAATGCGTTTCGCAATACGCAGGTGATTTTTACAGAATATGATAAGCTCTTTGAAACTGGAAAATATAATATAGATTTTATTAATATAGTAGAAATGGCAGTAGCCAGGCTCCGTTTTCCCTATGAATTAGGAGAGCAAGAGAGGACATCCTATCAACAGTGGCTGTCTGATCATTTACAGAAGGCAGTAGAGATTATTTTAGAACAAGAAAAAACAGAAGATTTACGCTGGCTGGCAGAGAAGTTTACATTACAGGAGGCACAGCTTGATTTGCTGTTAGAGGAAGCTAAGCTTCAACAGAAACCGGAGGCAATTGGTATGATTATGGATCTCAAGCATCAGAGATTTCCAAACAAGAAAAAGAGGTTTGCATTATAATGTTTGAAGAACAATTGATGGAAAAAGTGGATATTTGTGAGGAAATTTGGAGAGATTGCCGCAATGAATTGTATTTGAATATGCGGTTTTTGGATGTAGCGTTTCACAGCCTAAGACCTTTGGCATCTATGGAGTTAGGGCGGACAGCAACGGATGGGGCAATTTTGCGCTACAATCCAGAATATCTCATAGAACAGTATCGTATTGGAAATGTGCCAGTCAACCGCTGTTATCTTCACAGTATTTTACATTGCCTGATGGGGCATGTTTGGAATCCCAGAGGGTCAGAAAATCGGCAGCTTTGGGATCTTGCCTGTGATATAGCGGTGGAATCTATTTTGGACGGATTGCCGTACCGCTGTCTTAGAAATCCTTCCAAACCGTTTCGCAGAGCAGTCTATCAAGGGTTTGAGAAAAAATTGCCAGTGCTCAATGGAGAGGGAATCTTTTACTTATTGCAAAAGGCAGACTTGGATATGCGGGCTGTAGCACGTCTCATACAGGAATTTATGGTGGATGACCATTTTCTCTGGCAGCCACAGAGAAATCCCAAAGCACCTATGGAAAATCAAAATCAATGGAAAGATATTCGTGAGCGGATGGAAACAGAATTGGAACTATTTTCTAAGGAAGCTGCAGAGGAATCTAAGGGACTAAGAGAACAACTCCGTGTGGAAAATCGGGAACGCTACGATTATCGGGAGTTTTTAAAGAAATTTTGTGTTTTAAAGGAAGAAATGAAGTTAGATTTGGATAGTTTTGATTATATTTTTTATCATTATGGCATGGAATTGTACGGAAATATGCCATTGATTGAACCTTTGGAGACTAGTGAGACACAAAAAATTGAAGATTTTGTGATTGTGATAGATACTTCTATGTCTTGTAAAGCTTCCTTAGTGCAGAAATTTTTGGAGGAAACTTATAGTATATTAAGCCAATGTGAATCTTTTTACCGCAGATTTTGTATTCATATTTTGCAATGTGATGAACGAGTACAGTCAGACCAGGTGATTGAGAGCAGGGAACAGCTTGCAGATTATATGGAACATTTTGAGATACAGGGCATGGGAGGAACAGATTTTCGGCCAGCATTTGAATATGTCAATACGTTGCTTGCAAGAAAGGCGTTTCATAAGTTGAGAGGTTTGATTTATTTTACGGATGGATATGGCAGTTTTCCAGTAAAAAAACCTATTTATGACACTGCTTTTGTGTTTTTTAAAGAAGATTACCTGGATGTGGATGTGCCGCCCTGGGCCATGAAATTAATTTTAGATCAACGAGATTTGGAAATTACAGTTGGAGGTAGGACATGAATATCAAGCGGACGAAGGAAGAAATTAAAAATACAATTGAGGCATATCTCTTGAAAGATGCATACGGCGCTTATGAGATCCCTTCCATCCGTCAGCGGCCCGTTTTTCTGTTGGGTTCGCCAGGTATTGGAAAAACTCAGATTATGGAACAGATTTCCAGGGAATGTGGAATTGGATTAGTGGCCTACACGATTACGCACCATACCAGGCAGAGTGCCATTGGGCTGCCATTTATTTCCAAAAAACAATATGGACAGCAGGAATTTGCAGTCACAGAATATACGATGAGTGAAATTGTGGCTTCTATCTATGAGAAGATGGAGCAGACTGGACTGCGGGAGGGGATTTTATTTTTGGATGAGATCAATTGTGTCTCAGAAACGCTTGCCCCAGCTATGCTGCAGTTTCTTCAGTGCAAATCTTTTGGCAATCATAAGATTCCAGAAGGATGGATCATTGTGGCGGCTGGCAATCCGCCAGAATACAACAAGTCTGTGCGAGAGTTTGATGTGGTGACAATGGATCGTGTCAAGAAGATAGAGGTGGAAGCAGATTTTGAAGTTTGGAAAGAATACGCCTACAATCAGGGTATTCATGGGGCGGTGATCTCCTATTTGAATACCAAAAAACAAAATTTTTATCAGATGGAAACTACCATAGACGGCAGACATTTTGCCACGCCCAGAGGCTGGGAGGATCTGTCTAATCTGATTCAAGTATATGAGAGAATGAAAAAGACAGTGGACCGTGAAGTGGTGGTACAATATATTCAGTTTCCTAAGATTGCCAAGGATTTTGCAAATTATCTGGAGCTTTATTACAAATATCGCACCGATTATCAGATTGAGGAGATTCTCAAAGGAAATTTAGATGAGATTTTATTAAAAAAAGTGGCACATGCTTCCTTTGATGAGCGTCTCAGTGTTCTAGGACTTTTGGTTTCCAGAGTTCAGGAAGCGTTGAAGGCATCAGTGCAGACAGAAAATTATATGGAATTGCTTCAAACCTGTCTTTTGGAATATAAAGAACTGACAGAGACTGTTACCGAAGACATGGATGGTCAAATGCTGTTATCTAATCTGTATAATAAATATAATATAAATTATATAAAAAAGAAAAAAGCGGAATTATTAGGAAAAGAAGAAAATATACAATATTGCAAATTGTTATCTGTACTGGAGGGATTTCAGCAGACTTTAAAATTAGAACATATTGAGCAGCCTGGGGCTGCTTTCAGACGGATCAAGGAATTATTTGAACAGGAAAATAAAATTTTTGAGAGACAGTGCCAGAGTGCTTCTGAAATTTTAGAAAATGTTTTTGACTTTTTGGAAGGAGCTTTTGGTAATAGTCAAGAGATGGTGATGTTTATTACAGAATTAAATTCTAATTCTAGCAGCGTCAGCTTTTTGCAGCAATGTGAGTGTGAGAGATACTACCGCTATAATAAAGAACTTTTATTTGATGAAAAGCGCAGGGGCCTGTTAGAACGGATTTCTTAAATGTCAGTGGAGAATTTTGAGAGGATGGAGGAAATACAATGAAAACGTTGATTTTGTTTGATTTGGATGGAACATTAGTCAATACCGCTGAGGGAATTACGAGAAGTGTGCAATATGCTTTAAAACATTTTGGAATGACTGAGACAGATCAAAAGAAAATGGAGCGATTTATCGGTCCACCTTTACTAGAATCTTTTCAAAGAGAATATGGGTTCTCAGAAGAAAAATCAAATCAAGCTATAAAAATTTATCGTGAACGTTATGCAGAAAAAGGGGTGTATGAGTGCGAGCTTTATCCAGAAGTAAAGGCAACATTGCAAATACTTAAAGAAAAAGGGATTCGGCTAGGTGTTGCCTCCTCCAAGCCGGAAAAATATTGTAAAAAGATTCTTGAACATTTGCAGATTGCCCAGTATTTTGAGGTGATTGGCGGCGCAAGAGCCGATCTTGGTATTGGTACGAAGTTTCAGGTGCTTGAGCATGTGCTTGAGCGTCTCCATATCCAGGAGAGAGAACAGGCAGTATTGATTGGAGATACCAAATATGATGCCATAGGCGCCAAAGAAGCAGGGATTGACTGCATTGGTATAACTTATGGGTTTGAGCAAGATGTTGACGAAATGTACAAAGCCGGAGTGTTAGCAGTTTTTGATACTTTAAGGGAAGTTGTGCATTATTTAAGATACTGAATGTGAATAAGATTCACATATTCGTATCATAGATTGATTTATCTGATTGTATTTTATAGTGATTATAATGAAGGCGTCAAAGTAAATTTGTGGTAAGATTTTTTTCTGATGTTGTTATATTTTTCCACATTTTTCCGATATAAATAATGTTTACATATTTAGTTTCTGCTAAGGATGGCGCTTATTTCTATGGATAGACAGAGATAGGTGCCATCCTTTTCTGTGATAGGAAATTTCTGTCAAAATTAAGGGATTTAAGGGGCAGAAGCGGATTTAAATGTTTTAAAAAATTTGTTGATTGAGGAGGAATTATTATGTTGGAAAAATTGCAGAACAACACAGGAAATGGATATTTTTCACAGGCAGTGTCAGAATATGCCAAAAGCATGGAAGCAAATAGTGAAAAGATGGGAGAGGGAACTCCAAAAACAATCGCTGAATTTTCAGAGAAAGAATGGGAAAAACTGTTAGATAAAGTGGACAGTGCAATTGAAGAATACAAAGAAGATTTAGACCAGCGTAAACAAGAAGCGCTTCAAAAGCAGCAGGAGCAGAGAGAATCTTATATCTTGGGCACTGCTGCAAAAGAAGAACAACAGTTTGAACAGAGTGTAATGTTAGGAGGCAGTTTTCGGGTGATGCGTTTTATGAATATAGACAGTGTTGGCGAGAATTCCTCAAAAGAGCCAGAACAGCCAGATATCAAGGATACGGTTGCGTATATCACAACAGAGGAAGCGATCAATAAGTTGCTGGGAAAGGGAAAACAGGCGCCCTATTCTGCGATGGCAGATGAGAATGGTGTCATAGAATATAAAGGGGTAGTGTTTCAGTGTGATTATGATCACAATCGTCTCTGTTTGGGGGATGTGTCAAATTCAGAGAATTGTATTACAGTTCCCTTGGAAGACGGAGGATGTCTGGTCTTTAACCGCAACAATATAGATGATCTGGTCAAAGCGATTGATATGTTTTCTCCAAAAGATATCAATCAGATTATGCGTGCCATCGCTCAGGATGCTAAAGTAAGGCAGACGAAGATGGAGATTGAGGATCAGACGAGCGGCGTGGAGGTACTAGAGCATCCCGAGGATGATGCCAGCCACGCAAAGACGTCTGACACGCAAACCAAGTACCAGTCAGAGGATTAAAAGAGAGAGGTTTGATAAAAATTATGGATCCAAAAAACATCCAGTATAGTCCGATTTTTAAGTCATGGAATATGATTTATCCAATATTTATCTATTTTGTGGCGACAAATCTTGCCATGACAGTGTTTACGATGTTTGCAGTATTCCTGGGGGCAGATCCCCAGGAACAGTATATGATGCTGCAGACAGCGGCAGTGGCAGTGACAATTCCTTTTATTGCCCGTTATTATCAAAAAGATAGAAAGCAGCCTACGGTATTCTGGGAACATATGGAACTGGAATTTGAGAAAAAGACAACTGCAAAGAAAGTAGGGAACGGCATTTTTATGTTTCTTGTTGGCGCAGCGGCTGGAATGATGCTAAACAATCTGTTGATGCTCACCGGCTTAGAAGAGATTTCACAGGGATATCAGGAAGTCAACCTAAAATTTTTTGCAGGCGGCATTCTGTTTGAACTATTGGGCGCTTGTCTGCTGACCCCGTTTTTGGAAGAATTGCTATACCGCAGTGTAGTATATGGCAGACTATGTGATATGATGATTTTGGATAATGAGGAGAAGACACAACAAGGACAAAAACGGGAAAGAAACAGCCGTATTCTTGCTATGGTAATATCTGCATTGCTGTTTGGAGTACTGCATATGAATTTAGTGCAGTTTATCTATGCAGGCGTGTTGGGGATTTTGCTTGCCTGGCTGATGGAAAAATCAGGACATTTTTATGGAGCTTTTCTGGCACATATGGGAGCAAATCTCATGGCTGTGCTGCGAGTGGAGACTGAGATATTTTCCTGGATGGAGCCCCCCAAACCTGCATTTTATGGAGCGACCGCTGGGTTGACAGTTTTGTCAGTGGTATTGATTGTAGTTATTCAAATCTGGAATCGAAGGTCGTAAGAAAAATATTGATTGGAACATTTTCTAATGTAAAGTGAGAATGTTTGAAAGGAATCTATTATGGCAGTTATGTACGATTTGACAGCGGTTAAAATATTACATCTATTGGGTTTGAAGGAGACAGTGGGGAAAACGAAACTGGAAGCGTTTGGGAGAGAGAATAAACAAAAGCTGCCACGGATATTAAATGATTTTTTAAGTGTGGCAATGGATCAGTCTCTTTTTTCTACCGCGGACATTTATACTGACAGTAGTAATTTGGGATATTTTTATGAGTGGATCGAAGAAGAGATTGAAGAACGTCAGGAAGATTGGGAGGAATGTCCAGAAGAATGTTCTGAGGATCCTTATTTTCCATTTTCACAGATTCCCAAAGAGCAATGGTCAGAGCTTGTCTCTGATTATCTGTTGATTGGCAGTGATTACGGCGTTGGGGTGGTGAGCTTTGGTATTCGCAATGAAGATTTATCAGAGGATAATCCTGCCGTCTATGTGCAAAATGAGGCAGATCCATTGATAGAGTGGAAACTCTATTATGATAATCTGGCAGATTTTCTCATGTATATTGTCTGTGATATTCTTGCCTGTAGAAATTATTCTACCGCACAACGAGTCTTGAAAAATTCTTCATGGAAGAATTGTGATTATGGGAGCCAGGAAGAACTAAAACAGGATTTATTACAGAGAAATATTTGCTTTTCAGAGATGAAAAAATATCATTCGCAGTTTGAAGATGATGTATGTTATCGCTGCTGTTACGATCCAGAAGAAAAGGTATTTTATCTTGTCAAAGATGAGAAAATGTTGATTGTATTAGAAAATAAGGAAGTTATATGCTCCCGCTGACCAAACAGTGTAAGTGAGACTGTACATGTAGAAGCAAATAGTATCATTATTTGTGATTGAGAATTCCTGATGAGAGGAGTAATAAATCGCAGTGTATTATGGGGAAAAAAGGAAGGGAAGGACTTGTGATGATACCGCAAGTCTTTTTCTTTTGGGATTTGATTTCCTTTTTCTTATGATATGTATAAACTGGGGAAAGATGTCAATAAAAATAGAACAAATTTCTATATCAAAATTCATATCAATCAAGTTTAAAGTTTCTACAATTCTCAAACAATTCAATTTTAACACCATAAATTAGGACTGGAAAAAAGAAAAAATTTTGAATAATAATGGTAAATATAGCGTTTAATTGTACGATAAGACCTGATTTTAATCAAAAAATACTATAAATTATCAGATAATATAATTAAAAATATTGTATTATCATATTATCAGACGATTATAAGAAAAAAACTGTTTACAAGCGTAAAAAAAAGGTGTATATTAATTTTCAGAGCAATACTTTACCGTAGCAGAGCAGGGAACTGAGAATATTTGACAGTATTTTTCAGATAAATATATAGAGATCAGGTGGGGACGATTCCCGTGCAAGAACGCCGAGACGTTCTTGCATTCTGCTCCGTTAAATACCAAAATAGGAAGGATGATTAGATGCAGGAGACAAAGAGGACAGCAATGGGAATGTACGACCCAAGGTTTGAGCATGATAACTGCGGAATTGGTGCGGTGGTAAATATCAAAGGCATTAAAACGCATAAAACAGTTGAGAATGCATTAAAGATAGTAGAGAATTTAAAACATAGAGCTGGAAAAGATGCAGAGGGAAAGACTGGCGACGGCGTAGGGATTCTTTTACAGATTTCTCACAAATTTTTCAGCAAAGCAGCGCAAAAGGCAGGGATCGTTATTGGAGAAGAACGGGACTATGGAATTGGTATGTTTTTCTTTCCTCAAGATGAATTAAAGCGCAATCAAGCTAAGAAAATGTTTGAGGTGATTGTCAAGAAAGAAGGTATGGAATTTTTAGGATGGCGGCAGGTTCCCATTGACCCAACGAAACTAGGACAGAAAGCCGTGGATTGTATGCCATATATCATGCAAGGGTTTGTCAGGCGTCCAGCGCATGTAGAGAAAGGTCTTGATTTTGACCGCAAGTTATATGTGGCAAGACGAGTATTTGAGCAGTCCAATGATGATACTTATGTGGTTTCTTTATCCAGCAGAACGATTGTCTATAAAGGAATGTTTCTGGTAGAACAATTGCGCTTGTTTTTTGCAGATTTACAAGATAAAGATTATGAATCAGCCATTGCAACTGTGCATTCCAGATTTTCCACCAACACAAATCCAAGCTGGGAGCGCGCCCATCCCAATCGTTTTATTGTGCACAATGGAGAGATCAACACCATTCGCGGAAATGCAGATAAAATGTTGGCGCGCGAGGAGACAATGGAATCGGAACATCTGCGGGGAGAACTGCAGAAGGTACTTCCAGTAGTGAATGCTGAAGGCTCCGACTCAGCAATGTTGGACAACACCTTGGAATTTTTGGTGATGAGTGGTATGGACCTGCCGCTTGCGGTTATGATTACCATTCCAGAACCTTGGGCGAACAATGATCTTATGAGCCAGAAGAAAAAGGATTTCTATCAGTATTATGCCACAATGATGGAACCGTGGGACGGTCCAGCTTCCATTTTATTTAGTGACGGCGATATTTTAGGGGCAATCTTAGACCGCAATGGTCTGCGTCCTTCCCGTTATTATATTACAGATGACGATTATCTGGTATTATCCTCAGAGGTGGGAGTGCTTGATATCGACCCTATGAAGATTGTCTCAAAGGAACGTCTGCGCCCTGGCAAAATGCTTTTGGTTGATACCGTACAGGGCAGAGTGATTGATGATGATGAATTAAAAGAGCGCTATGCAAGCAAGCGGCCTTATGGCGAATGGCTGGATCGGAATTTGATCAAACTTGCAAATCTTAAAATTCCAAATCAACGTGTGCCAGAGTACAGCAAGGAAGAACGCCAGAGATTACAGAAAACTTTTGGTTACACATATGAGTCCTTAAAAGAATCGATTTTGCCGATGGCCAAAAATGGCGGGGAGGCGACAGCGGCAATGGGGATTGATACCCCGTTAGCAGCCTTGGCAGGCGATCATCAGCCATTGTTTAATTATTTTAAACAGAAATTTGCACAGGTCACAAATCCTCCGATTGATTCCATCCGCGAGGAAGTGGTGACAAGCACCACGGTATATATTGGCGAGGATGGAAACTTATTAGAAGAAAGACCTTTAAACTGCCAGGTATTGAAAGTGGATAATCCGATTTTGACGAATACCGATCTGATGAAAATCAAATCTATGAAGGCAGAAGGGTTCAAAGTAGTGGAAATTCCCATTACTTATTATAAAAATACCAGCCTGGAAAAGGCCATTGACCGCTTGTTTGTGGAGGCGGACCGCGCTTATCGGGACGGTGCCAATATCTTGATTTTATCTGACCGCAGCGTAGACGAAAATCATGTGCCGATTCCATCACTGCTTGCGGTATCAGCGTTGCAGCAGTATCTGATCAAGACCAAAAAGAGAACTGCGCTGGCCATGATTCTGGAATCTGGCGAGCCAAGAGAAGTGCATCATTTTGCAACGCTTCTCGGTTATGGCGCCTGTGCCATCAATCCTTATCTGGCTCAAGATACGGTAAAACAGTTGATTGATGAACATATGCTGGATAAAGATTATTATGCAGCGGTTGAAGATTATAACCATGCCATTCTTCACGGGATTGTAAAGATTGCAGCAAAGATGGGCATTTCTACGATTCAATCCTATCAAGGGGCAAAGATTTTTGAGGCGATTGGAATCAGCGCTGATGTGATAGAGCGATATTTCACCAATACTGTGAGCAGAATTGGCGGCATTACTTTAAAGGATATTGAGGAGGACGTCAATGCACTTCATTCCAGCGCCTATGATCCTCTTGGACTGGAGACAGATTTGACACTGGAAAGCAGAGGACGTCATAAGATGCGCAGTGGTGCAGACAGCCATCTCTATAATCCTGTCACGATTCATCTGCTGCAAGAATCTACCAAGCGCGGAGATTATCAGTTGTTTAAGCAGTATACTCAGGCGGCAGACAGGCAGGAGAAGGATGCTAATATTCGCGGGATGATGGCATTTAAATTTCCAAAAAAGGGCGTGCCGATTGAGGAAGTGGAGAGTGTAGAATCCATTGTCACACGTTTTAAGACGGGCGCTATGTCCTATGGTTCGATTTCTCAGGAAGCACATGAGACTTTGGCAGTCGCCATGAACCGCCTGCATGGAAAATCCAACAGCGGTGAGGGCGGAGAGAATCCAGAACGTCTGGTGACAGGCAGAGACGGAATTAACCGTTGTTCCGCCATCAAACAAGTAGCGTCAGGAAGATTTGGCGTCACCAGCCAGTATTTGGTGAGCGCGAAAGAAATTCAGATTAAAATGGCGCAAGGGGCTAAGCCAGGAGAGGGCGGACATCTTCCAGGACAGAAAGTCTATCCCTGGATTGCCAAGACCAGGCTTTCCACCCCAGGAGTATCTTTGATATCTCCTCCGCCTCACCATGATATTTACTCGATTGAAGATTTGGAGCAGTTGATTTATGACTTAAAGAATGCCAACAAACAGGCGCGGATTACCGTGAAGCTGGTATCTGAGGCAGGTGTGGGAACCGTTGCCGCTGGCGTGGCCAAGGCAGGGGCGCAAGTAGTGCTGATTTCTGGTTATGACGGAGGTACCGGCGCTGCACCAAGCAGCTCCATTCACAATGCAGGGCTTCCCTGGGAGCTGGGACTTTCCGAGACGCATCAGACCTTGATACTAAACGGTCTGCGCAATAAGGTACGCATTGAGACAGATGGAAAGCTGATGACAGGACGTGACGTTGCAATTGCAGCTATGCTTGGAGCAGAGGAATTTGGCTTTGCAACAGCGCCTTTGGTGACAATGGGCTGTGTGATGATGCGTGTCTGTAACTTAGACACCTGTCCGGCAGGAATTGCCACTCAAAATCCAGAACTGAGGAAGCGGTTTGCAGGAAAGCCAGAATATGTGATGAATTTCATGCGCTTTATCGCTGAAGAGCTGCGGGAATATATGGCAAAATTGGGCATCCGAACGGTGGATGAGCTGGTGGGACGCAGTGATTTGTTAAAAGTGCGTGAGGATTTGAATCAGAGGGAAAAGGAATTGGATTTGTCTAAAATTCTCAACAATCCATTTGCAGGGCCCAAGGAAAAAGTTATCTTTGATCCCAAACAAGTATATGATTTTGAATTGGAGAAAACCAAGGATGAAAAAGTGCTCCTCAAGCAGTTGAAATCGGCCTTGGAGACTGGGCAAAAACGCAGCATCAATATGGAAGTAACAAATACAGACCGTGCATTTGGTACAATTTTTGGTTCTGAGATTACCAGACGTTATGTAGATCGTCTGGAGGAAGATACCTTTTTGGTAAAATGTACCGGAGCCGGCGGGCAGAGTTTTGGAGCGTTTATTCCTAAGGGACTGACCTTAGAACTGGTCGGAGACAGCAACGATTACTTTGGAAAAGGATTGTCCGGCGGCAAGCTGGTAGTTTATCCGCCAGCAGGAGTAAAATTCCGGCAGGATGAAAATATTATTATTGGAAATGTGGCGCTTTATGGCGCTACCAGCGGCAAAGCCTTTATCAATGGAGTGGCCGGAGAACGTTTCTGCGTGCGCAATTCCGGCGCCAATGCAGTGGTAGAGGGTGTGGGCGATCATGGCTGTGAATATATGACAGGCGGTACTGTGGTAGTGCTTGGCAAGACTGGGAAAAACTTTGCTGCGGGAATGAGCGGCGGTATTGCCTATGTGCTGGATGAAGACAACGATCTCTATACCCGAATCAATAAGGAAATGGTATTTTCTCAGGAAATCACTTCCAAATATGATGTGATGGAATTAAAAGATATGATTAAGGAGCATGTAGCATTGACGAATTCTCAAAAAGGTAAGGAAATTTTGGATAATTTCAGTCAGTATCTGCCTAAATTTAAGAAAATTGTTCCTTATGACTATCATCGGATGATGATGGCCATTGTACAGATGGAAGAAAAAGGTTTAAGTTCCGAACAGGCACAGATTGAAGCATTCTATGCCAACATGAAGAATTAAGGAGGGAACAGGAATGGGAAAACCAACAGGATTTATGGAATACGACAGACAGACAGCTAAGGCAGAAGCTCCCAAAGAGCGTATCAAACATTTTAATGAGTTCCATACCCCTCTAAGCAAAGAAGAGCAGAAAAAGCAGGGGGCGCGCTGTATGGCCTGCGGCGTCCCCTTCTGTCAGTCGGGGATGGACATCATGGGTATGACTTCAGGCTGTCCATTGCACAATCTGGTACCGGAATGGAATGATTTGGTATACACGGGAAATTGGGAGCAGGCTTACAATCGTCTGAAAAAGACCAACAATTTTCCAGAATTTACGGCAAGAGTGTGTCCGGCGCTCTGTGAGGCGGCATGTACCTGCGGTAATTATGGCGAGGCGGTGTCAGTTAAGGAAAATGAATTTGGTATTATTGAACATGCATATGAACAGGGTTTTACTGCGGCAAAACCGCCGAAAGTGCGCACCGGAAAAAAGGTAGCAATCATTGGTTCTGGTCCGGCAGGATTGGCAGCGGCAGACCAGCTCAACAAGCGCGGACATCTGGTCACAGTATATGAACGTGATGACCGCGTGGGAGGACTTCTGATGTATGGAATACCTAATATGAAGCTGGAAAAGCATGTGATTGACCGTAAGATTGATATTATGAGAGAAGAGGGTGTGGAGTTTATCACTGGGGTAAATGTGGGCAAGGATGTCAAAGCAGCTAAATTGCTGAAAGAGTATGACAGGATAATTCTTGCCTGCGGCGCTAAAAATCCTAGAGATATCAAGGCGCCTGGCAGAGACGCCAAAGGCATCTATTTTGCAGTCGATTTTTTGGCGGCAACCACCAAGAGCCTGCTGGATTCAGAGCTAAAGGACAAGAAATATGTCTCTGCCAAGGGTAAGAAAGTAGTGGTAATTGGCGGAGGCGATACCGGAAATGACTGTGTGGGCACGGCAATCCGGCATGGAGCGGCCGCTGTGACACAGCTTGAGATGATGCCAAAAGCGCCAAATCAGCGGGCAGAGGACAATGCTTGGCCGCAGTGGCCGAAGGTCTGCAAGACAGATTACGGTCAGGAGGAAGCAATCGCAGTATTTGGGCATGATCCACGTAAATATCAGACTACTGTAAAAGAATTTCTGAAAGATAAAAATGGAAATCTCTGCGGCTTGACGATTGTAAAGCTGGAGAGTAAGAAAGATGAAAAGACTGGCCGTATGGTGATGGAAGAAGTGCCAGGTTCAGAAAATAAACTGGAGGCGGATTTGGTTCTGATTGCAGCGGGATTTTTGGGCACAGAGAAGTATGTTGCGGATGCTTTCGGGGTATCTCTCAATGAACGCACCAACGTGCAGACTGAGACAGGACATTACCATACAAATGTGGAAAATGTCTTTACGGCAGGTGATATGCACAGAGGACAATCTCTGGTTGTCTGGGCAATCAGGGAGGGCCGTGAGGTTGCCAGGGAAGTAGACTTAAGTCTGATGGGATATACAAATTTGGAAGTGTAAGAAAGATTTGATAAGATTTTATCTATGAGGGACTGTCGCATTAACAGAAATATAATAATGCGACAGTCCCTGTTTTGCAATTCCAGCTCAAATTTGTTCAGATTGTAGTTTGCGGATCCTCCTTGATCTCCTCTGGTTTGATTTTCAGCACCGCAGACAGGAATCCAATGCGGGCTTTTTCATCCATCATGATTTCCTTAAATGCGAAATCATTGCTTCACAGGATTTACATGCACCATAATATGTTTTACTTTGGGAAAGTTGCGTTCAATACTGTCATGTACCTTCTGGGCCACTTCATGAGTTTCCCAAAGTGAGCGGCTGCCATCAATGCGAATTTCTAAATCCACATAGATTTTATTTCCAAACATACGTGTGCGCAATAAATCAATGCCAGCGACACCGTGGTGAGAGAGGGCACATTTCTTTAACTCTTCTTCTGTGGCATCATCACAAGCTTTGTCAACCATTTTATCTACAGCGTCTTTAAAAATTTCATAGGAAGCTTTGATGATAAACACACAGATTACAAGACTGGCAAGCGAATCCATAATCGGATATCCCATTCTTGCTCCAACAATACCGATTATGGCTCCGACAGAAGAGAGGGAATCGGAACGGTGATGCCATGCATCTGCCATCAATGCACTGGAATCAATTTTTTTGGCATAGAATCTTGTATACCAAAACATGGCCTCTTTCACTAAAATAGAGATGAATGCTGCGATCAAAGCAAGGATGCCTGGTATCACAGATGTGTGGTATTCGCCTAAGATCATGGCGGTCACTGCTGAATAGCCAATGCCAATACCAGTAATACAAAGAATCGTGGCCAGGACAATAGCTGCCACACATTCCATTCGTTCATGTCCATAGGGATGTTCTTTATCTGAGTCTTTACCAGCAATTTTTATTCCTATCATAACCACAAAAGTGCTAAATACGTCTGATGCAGAGTGAACCGCATCGCTAATCATTGCCCCAGAATGGGCAAATACACCTGCAAACAATTTAAAGACAGATAAGAGCAGATTTGCAATAATGGTGACAACAGATACCTTCATTGCCACTTGTTCAAATTGGTTTTCCATAACAGTTACCTCCTAAAAATGGTGTGATAGCTCTATGGCACTTGCTAAGGTGTGGGGGTTTGTTATTTAGAAAGATTAGAAAAGTTTTCGATAATAAAAACACCCACGTTCTCAGTAATAGAAGCTACTGTCCCGCAGATGTATCATCCACTGTCGCTGCCTGCGACCCGGCTACACAGGTTATTTCCCGGCCTGTTCAGTTTGTACTGTAGATTAAATGCAGTGCAAAGAGTTTTGACTTATTATACATTAATAATATGAAGTTTGCAATGGGAAGGTACATTTTTTTATAGGAAATATATGTATTTATATTATTTGTGGATTGTGGTTTCGTTTTATCTGTCAACAGGTAAAGTATCAATTTTATGAATATTAAATCCCAAAATCTCCATACTAAAGAATATAGATTTTACTATGCCAAAGCAGATCAAGGAGTGTTATCTGTGCTGGCTACTTTTATAGTAAGAATGGAGGAAACTATGAAAAAGAGATGGATATCCGTTTTGTTGGCTGCTGCAATTGCAATGACCGCGGCAGCAGGCTGCGGGAGAAAAAAGGATCTAGAAAATGCAGACAACAACAATGCTACAAATGAAGGGAATACAGAACAAAATGGAACGGACAATGTGACAGAGAATGAGACGGATGAAAATCAGACAGCGAACACAGAGGGAACCGTTTATTATCTGAGTTTCAAGCCAGAGCAGGCAGAACAGTGGAAAGAGTTGGCAGAGGAATACACCAATGAGACTGGCGTACAGGTGACAGTGGAGACAGCGGCCTCTGGTACTTATGAGTCCACTTTAAAATCAGAGATGGCCAAGGAACAGGCGCCTACCTTATTCCAAGTAAACGGTCCAGCAGGACTTGCCTCTTGGAAAGATTACTGTTATGACTTAAAGGACAGCGCTCTCTATAAAAATTTAAAGGGCGATGAGTTTGCACTGATCAATGACGATGGGGAAGTGCAGGGTGTTGCCTATGTAATTGAAACCTATGGGTTGATTTATAATAATGCGATTTTATCCAAATATTTTGCAATGGATGGGGCAAAAGTGAAAGATATTTCTGAGATCAATAGTTTTGCAAAATTGAAAGAAGTAGCAGATGATATGCAGGCGCGCAAGGAAGAACTGGGGATTCAAGGAGTATTCGCTTCCGCAGGCATGGATTCTTCCTCAGATTGGCGGTTTAAGACACATCTGGCAAATCTTCCCATTTATTTTGAATACCAGAATGATAAGATTGAGACTACAGAAGCCATCAAGGGAACTTATCTCGATGCATACAAAAATATTTGGGATTTATATCTTGCAGATTCTACTGTGGAGCCTTCCATGCTTTCTAGTATGACTGGCGAGGATGCAGCAGCAGAATTTTCTATGGGTGAAGCAGTATTTTATCAAAATGGAACCTGGGCTTACAATGACATTATTGGAAATGATGTGGCAGAGGAAGATTTGGGAATCATGCCGATTTATATTGGAGTTGGTGATGAGGCAAACCAGGGTCTTTGTACTGGTTCTGAAAATTATTGGTGTGTAAATAAGAAAGCTTCTCAGGAAGATATTGACGCTACCTTAGATTTTGTGGAATGGGTGATTACCAGTGACAAAGGAAGAGAATTTTTCCGTGATGAGATGGGATTTGTAACACCCTTCAAAACATTTACAGATGAATATCAGCCTAAGAATCCGTTGATTGTAGCGGCTAATGAATATCTTGAATCTGGAAAAAAAGCAATTCCGTGGGCATTCAGTACGATTCCCTCAGAAGGCTGGAAGAACGGCGTAGGCAGCGCCTTGCTGGAATATGCACAGGGAACTGGAGATTGGGAGGCAGTGAAGAAGGCGTTTGTCGATGGATGGGCTTCTGAATATAAGGCGGTAAATGAATAACACAGAGATGATATGGATAGTTCAGAGTAGCTGGGGGCATTTTTGCCCCTAGTGTACTGTCTCATTGGTATCTGGTAAAACTCTGCAAAATATCAATGATGCAGCACACGAGCAATGATTCTGTTAAGAGATTGTGAGGTAGGAATGCAGAATTCATTAAAAAAATATTTCCCTATTTTTGCGTTTCCGACATTGTTGGCGTTTACCATTGGATTTTTCATCCCTTTTCTTATGGGAATATATCTGTCGTTTTGTAAATTTACCACTGTGACAGATGCAAAATTTGTGGGAATTGAAAATTATTTAAAAATTAGCGCAGATCAAACATTTTTCCATGCACTTTGGTATACGGCTGCATTTACCATTATGTCTGTTATCTTGATCAATGTGCTGGCCTTTGCAGTGGCAATGCTTTTGACTAAGGGAATCAAGGGGACAAATGTGTTCCGTACGGTATTTTTTATGCCAAATTTGATTGGCGGCATTGTACTAGGGTATGTTTGGCAGCTTCTATTAAATGGTATTTTGGCAAGATTTCAAAAAACATTGACGTATAGTTCCACCTATGGCTTTTGGGGGCTGGTGATTTTGATTTGTTGGCAGCAGATTGGCTATATGATGATTATCTATATTTCTGGGATTCAAAATATTCCTGGAGAACTGATTGAAGCGGCTAAGATTGATGGGGCAAAGTCAAGCCAAATTTTATGGCATGTGACAATCCCTATGGTAATGCCATCCATAACGATCTGTACGTTTTTGACATTGACTAACAGTTTTAAGCTTTTTGACCAAAATCTAGCTTTGACCAATGGAGAGCCTTCTAGTATGTCAGAACTACTGGCATTAAATATTTATAATACCTTTTATGGACGTACTGGTTATGAGGGCGTAGGCCAGGCAAAGGCAGTTGTATTTTTTATCTTGGTGGCCTTGATTGCCGTGGTACAGACTAGATTGACAAGAACAAAGGAGGTGCAGCAGTAATGCAAGTAAGAAAAACAAGATATGGATGGGCGTTTACTTTGTTTTTTAGTCTGCTCTCACTGGCATGGGTATTTCCCATTGTGCTGGTATTGGTCAATTCATTTAAGAAGAAAGTTTATATCAGCCGCAGACCCTTTGAACTTCCATTGGGAAAAATGTTTGTGGAACTGGAAAACTATATGCGGGGAATGGAGAAAATCCACTTCTTTGATGCTTTTAAAAATTCTCTATTTATCACAGTCTTCTCGGTGGCGGCTATTATTTTATGTACCTCTATGTGCGCCTGGTACATATCCAGGGTGAAGTCTGTGTTTTCCTCCGGTTTTTACTATCTGTGCCTGTTTTCGATGATCGTTCCATTTCAGATGGTTATGTTTACATTGTCGAAATTGGCAAATATGTTGCATTTAAGCAGTCCAATTGGTATTATATTAGTATATCTGGGATTTGGTGCTGGACTGGCAGTGTTTATGTTCTGCGGATTTGTGCGAAGTATTCCGCTGGAGATTGAGGAAGCTGCTATGATTGACGGCTGTAACCCGATACAGACTTTTTTTGGAGTAGTATTTCCGATTCTAAAGCCTACTTGTATTACAGTGGCAATTTTGCAGGCTATGTGGATTTGGAATGATTACCTATTACCATACTTGGTATTAGATATTAAGCGCTGGAAAACAATTCCCATTGCAATTCAATATCTAAAAGGTGGATATGGGTCTGTGGATATGGGTGCAATGATGGCGATGCTGGTGCTGGCAATTATCCCGATTATCATCTTTTACATGATCTGTCAGAAATATATTATTGAAGGAGTAGTGGCAGGTGCGGTAAAAGGCTAGTGATTCGTTGTACTAGTTTAGAATAAGGTGGGACAAAAAATGTTGACGATTAAAGATATTGCGAGGGAATCGGGCTATTCGGTCAGTACAGTTTCTCGGGTACTGAATAACCGCAATGATGTAAGTCCAGAAGCGAAGAGAAAGATAGAAAAGATCGTGGCAGCACATCATTTTGTCCCCAATAACAATGCACGGCATTTGAAACAGACGAGCAGCAGGACAATCGTTGTTTTAGTCAAGGGCACTTCTAACATGCTTTTTTCCAGTATTGTGGAGCAAATTCAGAAAAAGGTAGAGATGACCAGATATCTGGTAAATATCATTTATATGGATGAGGAGGCAAATGAGGGGAAGGAAGCAATTGCCGTCTGCCGAGAGCGTAAGCCTTTGGGAATGCTGCTTTTGGGCGGGAATCCAAATTTTTTGGAACAATCTTTTGGGCATGTAAATGTGCCCTGTGTTTTGGTGACAGTTCGGGGCAATAAATTTAATTTTCCAAATCTTTCCAGTGTGGCAATAGATGATGAGGCAGCAGCGGAGTTTGCAATAGATTATCTCTTTAGCCAGGGCCATCAAAAGATTGGTATTTTGGGAGGAGATTTTGCAATATCAGATATCAGCCGTCAGAGATATCAGGGCTGCATACGCTGCTTTCAAAAATATGGTATGGAATTTGATAAGCACAGATATTATGAAAGCTCACGTTTTTCCTATCAGGACTCTTATGAGGCAATGAAGAGACTGTTCCAAAAAACCAAGGATCTCACAGTAGTGTTCGCAATGAGTGATGTGATGGCGATTGGTGCGATTCGTGCCCTGATTGATTGTGGCAAACGAGTGCCAGAGGATATTTCTGTTATGGGTTTTGATGGTATTACTCTGGCAGAATATTACAATCCAAAACTCACCACCATTCAGCAGCAGTATCAAATTTTAGCAGATAAAAGTGTGGAGATATTGCTGCAGAGTATCAGTGGCGGGCATCCGCCTGTTCATGAGGTGGTGCCATTTCATCTGTTTCAGGGGGAGAGTGTCAAAAAGCTGCAATCTGGTTTGGATGGCTGCTTCTAAAATAATTATATTAAAGTAACAGGAGGTATACGCGGTATGCGTAGTAGTGGAATTTTAATGCATATTTCTTCTCTGCCGTCGCCCTATGGGATTGGCACTATGGGGAAGGAGGCAAAGAAGTTTGTAGATTTTCTCGTAAAAGCGGGACAGAGCTATTGGCAGGTACTGCCGATTTGTCCGACCAGCTATGGGGATTCCCCTTATCAATCTTTTTCTAGTTTTGCAGGGAATCCTTATTTTATTGATTTGGATATTCTTTGCAAAGAAAAATTGCTGAGAAAAGCGGAGTGTGTGGCATATGATTGGGGAAAAGATCTGACAAAGATAGATTATGATGTACTCTATAAGAATCGGTACCCGCTGTTACATAAGGCGTTTGAGCGGTTTCAAAAAATGATTCCTGAGGATTATGAAGATTTTTGTAAACAACAAGAAGACTGGCTGGAAGATTATGCACTGTTTATGGCGCTGAAAGATACCCATCAGGGTGCAGCGTGGACCGAATGGGAGCCAGAGCTAAAGAAACGTGAAGAGAATGCGATCACACAAGCCAGCGAGGAGCTCTCTGGGGAAATTAATTTCTGGAAAATGCTGCAGTATCTTTTTTATAAGCAGTGGCACGATTTAAAACAGTATGCCAATGACAGGGGAATCCGTATGATTGGCGATTTGCCAATTTATGTGGCTTTGGACAGTGCAGATGTCTGGGCAAATCCCAGACAGTTTTATCTTAATGAGGAGCTCTTGCCAATTGATGTGGCAGGATGTCCGCCAGATGCGTTTTCTGAAGATGGACAGCTCTGGGGGAATCCGCTGTTTCGCTGGGATGTGATGAAAGAAGATGGTTATCGCTGGTGGACAAGACGGATTGATAAGGTCTCTAAGCTATTTGACGTAGTTCGTATTGATCATTTCCGGGGATTTGATTCCTATTATGCTATTCCTTATGGCGATACCACGGCCAGAAATGGAGCGTGGAGAGAAGGGCCAGGGATTGAGCTGTTTCGTTGCATAGAAGAAAAGCTAGGAAAGTTGGATATTATCGCAGAAGATCTCGGCTATCTCACAGATTCGGTGCGCAAGCTGCTGGCGGATTCTGGTTTTCCAGGTATGAAATTGATTCAGTTTGCTTTTGACAGCAGGGAGGATGGAGATTATCTGCCTCACAATTATACCAGAAATTCTGTAGTTTATGCTGGAACTCACGACAATGATACGATTTTGGGATGGATGAAAACGGCGCCCAGAAGTTGCGTTGCCTATGCAAAGGAGTACTTAAAACTGACCCAGGAAGAAGGCTATCATTGGGGCGTGATGCGTGCAGTTTGGTCTAGTGTCAGCGATACAGCAGTTGTTACCATGCAGGATTTGTTGGGACTTAGCAGTGTGGGGAGAATGAATACGCCATCCACGCTGGGCTGTAACTGGATGTGGCGCATGAAAGCAGGTGCTATTGACAGTAAACTGACCAAGAAAATCCACAAACAGGTGGAATTGTATGGAAGACTGCCAAAGGAAACACAAGATAGTAAATAGAGCAATGAATCATGCAATATACAAGTGAATAGATGTATCAGAACTGTGTTGTATGATAATATTTGACAATTTAGAACCCCACGAAAATAGATATTCAGACCTTTTAGATTTAGAGTAAAAGGAATGAATATCTATTTTTATGAGAATGATACGCCCAAAAGCCACGAACAAAAAACGTTTTAGATGTGTATGACAGTTTGACAGGCATGTCTTATGGTGTAGATTTTGAATAGTTGATAATTTTTATAATTCTATCTTTATTTGCCTAAAATGTTCACCAATATTTAATCATCAAAGTAATAACAATTTCAATGCTATTCTTGTTATTTATTATTTTTAAAAGCAGAGCTCTCTTCCATGTGATAAATCATTTCATCAAGATCAAACATCATATCAGCAAACATGTTAATTAATTGTTGATTAATATAAACAATATGATATAATTTTAAATGCATACGAAAAAGTTATTACAAGGAAGGAGAAATTTATGAACGGAAGAAAATTGCTGACATGCATCTGTGCATTTATGCTGGCAGTAAGCATCATTGCTGTTGATACATTGCCTGTTTTGGCATCAGCAGTATCAGAGGAGTTTGCTGCTAGTAAGATACAAACCACAAATGGAGATTGTGCTGATGATGAGAAAATGGTTTCTACACAGAATACAAATGCTGAAAATACGACACAATCAGAAACGCCCAATACACAAGAGGAAGAACCAGAAACGCCTAATGCAGCAGAGGAAGAACCAGAAATCTCCAATGCACAAGAGGAAGAACCAGAAATCTCCAATGCAGCAGAGGAAGAACCAGAAACGCCTAATGCAGCAGAGGAAGAACCAGAAATCTCCAATGCACAAGAGGAAGAACCAGAAATCTCCAATGCAGCAGAGGAAACGCCAGAGATACCAGAAACGCCAGAACCAAATACAGAAATTTTTGACAAGTTAGAGACAGAATCAGAAATGTCTTCTTTTCCAGAGTCAATGGAAGAACAAGAGACACCATCCGGCATACAGGAAGGGAAGGATGGCTTGATTTATCTGGATGGCGCGCTCTTTACAGGATATTACATAGACAAAGATGAAATTTTGTATGTAGTGACAAACGGAGTCGCAGAGGTAAAAACAGGGACGGTAAGCGCAGGAATAGAATACTATAACTGTCAAGAGTCCAGGATGATGAAATTTCAAAATCAGACAGTATTCGTGAAAGGAAAAGCCTATACAGGATATTACATAGACAGCGACGGAATTTTGTATGTAGTGACAAACGGAGCCGCAGAGATAAAAACAGGGACGGTAAGCGCTGGGGTAGAATACTATAACTGTCAAGAGTCCAGGATGATGAAATTCCAAAATCAGACAGTATTTGTGGAAGGAAAAGTTTATACAGGATATTACATAGACAGCGACGGAATTTTGTACCTAGTATCAAATGGAACAGCGAAACCCAAAACAGGGACTGTAGATGCAGGAACAAAATATTACAACAGCAAAGAAAATCGGGTCATAACATTATCCAAACAGATGTTGTATGTAGAAGGAAAAATATATTCTGGCTATTATATGAGTAGTAGCAAGAAAATGTACAGCGTAAAAAAGGGAACAAGCACCCCAAAAACTGGAATGTTGAATGCTGGAGCCAAGTATTATAGCTACTCTGCTAAAAAGACCTTGAAATTGTCAAAAAAGACATTATATGTAGAAGGAAAAATATATTCTGGCTATTATATGAGTAGTAGCAAGAAAATGTACAGCGTAAAAAAGGGAACAAGCACCCCAAAAACTGGAATGTTGAATGCTGGAGCCAAGTATTATAGCTACTCTGCTAAAAAGACCTTGAAATTGTCAAAAAAGACATTATATGTAAAAGGAAAAATATATTCTGGCTATTATATGAGCCGCAGCAAGAAAATGTACAGCGTAAAAAAGGGAACAAGTACCCCAAAAACCGGAATGCTGAATGCTGGAACCAAGTATTATAGCTATTCTGCTAAAAAGACGCTGAAACTGTCAAAAAAGACATTATATGTAAAAGGGAAAATATATTCTGGCTATTATATGAGCCGCAGCAAGAAAATGTACAGCGTAAAAAAGGGAACAAGTACTCTGAAAACTGGAATGCTGAATGCTGGATCTAAGTACTATAGCTACTCTGCTAAAAAGATCTTGAAATTGTCAAAAAAGACATTATATGTAGAAGGAAAAATATATTCTGGCTATTATATGAGCCGCAGCAAGAAAATGTACAGCGTAAAAAAGGGAACAAGTACTCTGAAAACCGGAATGCTGAATGCTGGATCTAAGTACTATAGCTATTCTGCTAAAAAGACTTTGAAACTGTCAAAAAAGACATTATATATAGCAGGGAAAGTATATTCTGGTTATTATATGGACAGTGAAGAACGGATGTATAGCGTAGAAAAGGGAACAAGCACCCCAAAAACTGGAATGCTGAATGCTGGGACCAAGTACTATAGTTATAATGCCAAAAAGACCCTGATTTTGCCAGGGCAGGTGCTGTATGTGGAAGGAAGAGTATATTCTGGCTATTATATGGATCAGGAAAATAAGATGTATAGCATAAATGGAGGAACGTTCACTACAGTCAACACAACATTAAATGCCGGAACTGCATACTATAGTTATAATGAAGGAAAAATGCTGACACTCCAAACAATGATGGTATATGTAAACGGAAAAGCAATGGAAGGGATGAGCCCGGAGTCTTTGGCAACTCTTCAAAGAGCACAGGCTGTTGTTGCCAGCATTACAAATGACAGCATGACAAGAGAAGAAAAACTAAGAGTTTGTTTTGATTATGTCAAAGTAGCTTACGGCGAAAGTAAGCCAAGAGTCCCACACTATAGAGGAATGGACTGGCCGGTGATATATGCAAATGATATGTTTTTGAATGGAACCGGAAATTGCTTTAGTTATGGAGCAGCTTTTGCGTATATGGCGAAAGCCATTGGGTATGAAGAAGTGTACTGTTGCCACAGCGGTGGTCATGGATGGGCTGAGATTGATGGATTGGTTTATGACCCAGAATGGAGTAAATGGCACCATGTTTACAATTACTATGCGCTCAGTTATGATACACCAACCGATCAAAATTATAAAGGTGCTATAGGAGCTGGACATCCGTGGATGCACGTAAAAATCTGATGGGACAGTACAAGTTTACCTAGCAAGAATGTGATTGAACCTATCGTTATTTCTGCAGTAATATGAGATGCTTCTATATATTAGGTAACAGAGGAGAAAAAATGGTTTTCAGTTCATTGATATTTTTATGCATATTTTTTCCAGTAATTTTCTGCCTGCACAGTGCAGTGCCTTCTATCAAAGTGCGCAATATGCTCCTGATTATAGCGAGCTTGTTCTTTTACGCATTTGGGGAACCAATTTATGTAGCCTTGATGGTTCTAAGTGCTTTTCTTAATTATTTGTGCGCATTGCTTATGAGGAAGACACACCGCAAAGCAGTACTGACCGTGGCAGTAGCTGCCAATATTGGCATTTTAAGCGTGTTTAAATATAGCGGATTTTTGGTATCAACTATAAATAGTGTACAGCACTTAAATATAAATGTCCCACAGATTACTCTGCCCATCGGTATTTCTTTCTTCACATTTCAGGCGTTATCCTATGTGATTGATGTATACCGAGGGCAAGTGGAAGCCCAGAGAAATTTTGGCAAAGTACTGTTGTACATATCTTTTTTTCCACAGCTTATCGCAGGGCCGATTGTTAAGTACAAGGACATTGCACTTGAAATTGACAGCCGCAGCGTAAATTTAAAGGAAACGGCACTTGGTTTGAGACGTTTTATCTGTGGCCTTGCAAAGAAGATATTAGTTGCGAACACTATGGCAGTGGTTGCAGATCATGTGTTCCGGCAGGAAGTGGGGTCTTTGGATGCCATAGGTGCATGGATTGGCGCAGTTGCCTACACCATGCAGATTTACTATGACTTCAGCGGATACAGTGACATGGCGATTGGGCTGGGGCGGATGTTTGGCTTCCATTTCAAAGAAAACTTTGAACATCCCTATGGATCTTTGACAATCAAAGAATTTTGGCGCCGCTGGCATATCTCCTTGTCTTCCTGGTTCAAGGAGTATGTGTATATTCCCCTTGGGGGCAACCGGAAGGGGAAGCTGCGGACAGGAATCAATAAAGTTACAGTGTTTTTCCTGACTGGACTTTGGCATGGAGCCAACTTTACCTTCGTTGTATGGGGATTGTATCATGGGGCGTTCAGTTTTTTAGAGGAGGCTGTTTCTGTATGGAAGAAGCTTCCTCATGCTATACTGCATGTCTATACCACGCTTGTGGTGACGGTTGGGTTTGTGATTTTTCGGGCTGACACCTTAGGACAGTCATTTCTTTTTATTGCGAAAATGTTTACAGGCTTTCAGTTCTCTGCGGCATCCCTGTCTTTTGCCTGCCAGCAGATGACGCCGTTCTTCCTTGTATTGCTGGCTGTGGCAATAGTCGGCTGTGCCCCCTTCCGTTTCATTACCTTGAAATTGAGGGCAGTATCGCAGCAGGAGGGGGAACTGACTACAAAAGAAAACTTTGTGCAGATCATCCTATATGTGGCTGCCTTTGTGCTGCTTTTGTGGTGCATCATCAGGCTTTCAGGCGGATCATACAATCCATTTATCTATTTTCGGTTTTAAGTGGGTAAAACTTCGTATTATTGTACAGAGAGGAGATGTGTATGAAAAAATATTTAACATTCATTATAGCCTGCCTTGCAGTTTGCCTACTGCCGTTTGCAGGGATGACTGTGCGCCCCACAACAATGAGCACGGAAAATAAGAGGATGAGTAACTTTCCAAGTCTGAAGGCAGAGGATGGATGCTGGAATCTGAAGTTTTTTCAGGAGCTTGAGGAATATTTTGATGAACACTTTGCGTTTCGCAATGAACTTGTCTGTCTGGACGCAAAGATACAAGGTTATGTTTTTCGTGTTTCAAATGTGGATTCCGTGATTTATGGGAAAGACGGATGGCTGTATTATGCTTCCACACTGGGAGACTATCTTGGGCACAGCAAGATGGAAGGACGGCAGATATACAATCTTGCCCATAATCTTTCCCTTGCCCAGCAGTATGTGGAAGGGCAGGGGGCTGACTTTGTGTTGGCAGTCCCGCCCAACAAAAATACATTGTATGGGAAGAATATGCCATATTATGACTCCTATGTTGTGAATCCAACACATAACATTGAATTGTTAATGCCAAAGCTGCGAGAGCTGGGTGTTCCTTATGCAGACCTTCTTGGAATGTTTCAAGAGGAAGATGAGGTATTGTACTTAAAGCGGGATTCTCACTGGAACATGAAGGGAGCTGTTAAGGCATACAACAGCATCATGGATGCCTTGGGCTATATACATGAGGATTATGAGGATGTTTCTGTTACCAGGGCAAAGGATAGGGACGGCGATCTGAATCGGATGCTCTATACCTTTTACGGTGACAAGGAACTGGACTATAGATATGACATAACACAGAAGTACTCTTATACAAATGATGTGGACAGTGTGGAGGATGTATGGATTGGCACAGAGGGTGGATCAGGGAATGGTACGCTGCTGATGTTCCGAGATTCCTTCGGGAATACATTGATTCCGTTGATTGCGAACCAATTTAAAGAGGCATGGTTTACGAAAGAGAGCCCATATGGGCTGGAAAGCTTGATGAGGCAATACCATCCAGACACAGTTGTGTTTGAAAAGGTGGAACGCAATCTCACCGAGTTCATCAACATGCCGCCTATCATCCCAGCGCCACAGACGGCACCTCCACAGACGGCAGGGTTCGTGGAATCCAGCACCACTGTATCCATAGAGCCACTAGAATATGACTCTAATTATTATAAGATCAGCGGGAACGTGGATGGGGCATTGATAGGAGAAGAAACTGATATTATAATACAGGTCAATGATGCTTACTACAAGGCATATCATACTGGTTCTAATGGTTATGCAATCTATATGAAGAAGGAAAATATGTCTTCTTGTCCAGTAGAGATTGAAATTTTGACAGAAGATCAAGGGACTTACAAAGTGATCCAAACAAAAAAGATAGAGAAATTATTGTCATAAAAATGGCAGTAAAGAGCCAGAATGTTACAAAGTGGCTCAGAAAAAACATAATAAGGAGAATTAGTTCTATGAATAGGATGAAGAAGATAACAGTACTTGGAACCGCAGTGCTTTTTATGTTTGGACTGTGTGCCTGTGGAAAAGCGACGGTGCGGATTAATGATAACGGCACAGTTACAGAAATAGAGTCCTCCATGCCAAGTACAGTGGAAAAGATACTTGAGGAGGCAGAGATTGTGCTGAAAGAAGGGGACGAGGTAAGACCTTCTGTGGACACAAAGATTTCAGAAGAACAGGAAATTGTAGTTTCCAGAAGACATACCATCAAGCTGACAACCGACGGAACTACCAAGGAAGTTGATATGACTGGTGGAACGGTCAGCGATCTTTTAGAGCAGGAGGGGATCACCCTCAAAGAAAAACAGCATGTGAATTATGGATTGGATGAATATTTGAAGGATGGCATGGAAGTTAAACTTTTCTATTCCTACAGCATAAAGATCCAGTGCGACGGAACAACCAAGACCCATGAAACAGAGAAAGAAACGGTCAACGATGCGCTGAAAGAATTGGGAATTACATTGGGCAAAGATGATCGCGTAACTCCAGCAGCATCAGAGCCGCTCAAAGAAGATATGGAGATTGTGGTAAATCGGGTGACGTTTGACACTGTTGTGGAAACAGAAGAGATTGAATATGAGACTTCGTACGAGGATGACAGCTCATTGCCAAAAGGGGAGGAGCAGGTCAACACAGAGGGTGAGAATGGTGTAAAAGAAGTGTCCTATAAGGTAACTTATGTGGATGGTGTCGAGGAATCCAAAGAAGTGGAAAGTGAAACAGTCACAAAGGAACCAGTAAATAAAGTTGTCATAGTGGGAACGAAAGAGGAGGCACCGCCAGTCAGCGAGGAAATGCCACCAGTCAACGAGGAAGCGCCACCAGCACCTGAAAGAACCGTGATTTCAAAAAAGGCATATTATGACTGCAATGATTCCTCACATGGATATTATGAGATAACATATTCCGATGGCAGTGTGGAGTACGAAGAATTTTAAGAGATATCTGGACGGCAATTGTAATACAAAAATCTTTTGCTTCTAATCAAAAACCTTGTGCATATACTGATAACAGTAGAACAGGAGGTTTTTGTATGGAAAAAATCAGTACAGGTACATATAATATTTACAAAGATATCAGCGCCAGAACCAACGGGGATATTTATATTGGGGTGGTGGGACCTGTCAGAACCGGAAAATCCACATTTATTAAACGGTTTATGGATGTGATGGTCCTGCCGGAGATGGAGGATGTACATAGTAGGGAGCGAGCCACTGACGAGCTGCCGCAGTCGGCGCAGGGCAAAACTGTTATGACCACAGAGCCAAAATTTGTGCCCAAAGAGGCTGCAAAGATTAAGCTTAACGAAGATCTGGAGGTCAGTGTGCGTCTGATTGACTGTGTGGGTTTTATGGTGGAGGGGGCTACTGGGCATATGGAGGACGGGTCAGAGCGGATGGTGAAAACCCCCTGGTTTGACTATGAGATTCCATTTACCCAGGCGGCAGAGATTGGCACACAGAAAGTAATACGGGAACATTCCAATATTGGAATTGTAATTACCACAGATGGCTCCATCACAGAGCTGCCGCGGGAGAGCTATATTCCGGCGGAAGAAAAAACCATTGCTTCCTTAAAGAAGCTGGGCAAACCGTTTATTTTATTGTTAAATACCCAAAAACCATACAGCACAGAGAGTCAGAAGCTTGCGGAAGAGCTTACTTTAAAATATGGTGTGGCAGTGCTGCCAGTCAATTGTGAACAGCTTAGAAAAGATGATATCTATCATATTTTGGAGAGTATTCTCTATGAATTTCCTATTGAACGAGTGGATTTCTTTTTGCCAAAATGGGTGGAAATGCTGGAAAATTCGCATAAGATCAAAGAAAATATAATCCAAAATGCCATGCAGATTTTAAAGAAATTTACATTTGCCAAGGATATTCGAGGTACAGAACTTTTGCCGGAGGGTGAGTATATCAGGAGGATGAAACTGGATAAAGTCGAGCTGTCACGAGGCTGTGTACAGATTGTGTTTGATATTGATGAAAAATATTACTATGAAAACATGAGTGAGCTGACAGGCGTACCGATTCAGGGCGAGTATCAGTTGATTTCCATGATTCGCGAATTGTCTGCGATGAAGAGAGAGTATGACAAAGTGGGAAGTGCGATGGAAGCAGTGAAACAAAAAGGATATGGTGTGGTGACGCCGCAGCTTACAGATATTGAAATTGAGGAGCCAGTATTGATTCGTCATGGCAATAAATTTGGTGTCAAAATCAAAGCACAGTCGCCTTCTATCCATATGATTCGAGCCAATGTGGAGACTGAGATTGCCCCAATTATCGGCAGTGAGGAACAGGCACAGGATTTGATTGGATATATCAAAACCTCAAGAGATCAGGATGAAGGAATTTGGCAGACGAATATTTTCGGAAAATCTATTGGGGAGTTGGTGGAGGATGGTATTCGCAGCAAGATCACGATGATGGATGATGAAAGTCAGGTGAAACTGCAAGATACCATGCAAAAAATTGTCAATGACAGCAATGGTGGGTTGGTGTGTATTATTATATAAGTATTAGTATATTTTTCGCACAGCATTAGATCACAAACTTATCAGAATGATATTGAGTTCTACTCATTGAGGAGCTATCTGAAAATGATAGTTCCTTTTTGTATTGGAAATTTCTTTGAAATGGTATTCTTGACAAATACATCGGCAACTGATATATTTAATATATCGTTAGATGATATATCGGGAAATGATAAATTTAAGGAAGAGGGAATTATTTTGGAAAAAAAGCAGATAGCAATGACTGAGGCAGTCTACTATATTCTCCTCTCTTTGCAAACACCGAATCATGGATATGGCATTATTCAAAATATCATACAGATGACAGAAGGAAGGCTGGAATTGGGGGCAGGTACGCTCTATGGAGCTATCAATACATTGTTGAATAAGGGTTGGATTCAACTCTACAGCGAGGATAAACATTCCAGAAAGAAAAAACAGTATCTGATGACAGAGGAAGGGCGACAGGCTTTGCGTCAGGAGATCAAGCGGCTGGAAGAGTTGCTGGAGAATGGCAGGAGATTTCTAGGTGAGGAGGTACATGATGAGGAAGTTTCGGGTGTATTATGATAAGGACAAAGAGGAGATATGGCTCAATCAGATGTGCAGTAAGGGATGGGGAATGACAAGATTTTTTATGGGGGTCTATACCTTTGAACCCTGTATTCCAGATGAATATACCTATCAGGTTGATTTACCTGATTTGTGGGGGACATCTACAAATGACAAGGATAGAAAAAAGCGGGAGTATATTGAATTTATCGAGGAGACAGGAGCAGAATATGTGTGTACCTGGGGATTTTATATGATTTTCCGCAAAAAGAAGGAAAAAGGAGATTTTAAACTGTATACGGATCCAGAATCACAGATAAAACTGTATCAGCGTTTCAGAAAGCTGTTTTTTGCAGTTTTATTATTGGAATTAGCAGTGAGTATTTTTGATACAGTGAATTTTGTTTATACAATTAGTCTGCCTTGGCATCCAAGCATATATATGATGATTATCGTTGAATTGATTTGCATTGGAATTATGTATGCTATAGTGGGAAAATTGATAGCTGTGATTGTCCAGCTTACCGGGAAGATTCAGGAACTTAAGTAGTAAAAAAATATTTTTCTTGACAAGAATTGAAATCTGTTTTATTGTATTATATAAATAGTACAATAGTACATAGAGAGGGGATAAAGAGTGAAAGAAATAAAGAGGAAAGGACAAAATGCAAACACCTTTCTTTCACCCTTTTTGTTTGCGCCTCACATGAAAATGCAAGCATTTTCGCTTGAGGCTTGGTGTAAAATATGAAAGAATTATTGAGTGTGCAGAACTTAAAAAAGACTTTTAAGATTTCTGCAAAGCAGCAGAAGATCCAAAATACCAAGCAGCGGATAAAGGTTGCGGTAGATGGATTAAGCTTTACCGCATATGAGGGAGAAGTATTCGGCCTGTTGGGGCCAAACGGTGCTGGTAAAACTACAACACTGCGTATGATGTCAGCTTTGGTGAAACCAGATGAGGGGGATGTGCTGGTGGATGGGTCCAGTGTAGTGAAAAAACCAGATGAAGTGCGCAGCAAGATTGGATTTCTCACCAGTGAGTTAAAATTAGAGGAGTTTTTTACGCCAAATTATTTATTTGACTTTTTTTCTGAACTGCATGGGGTTGACAGAGAGACTGCTACAGCCAGAAAACAGAAATTGTTTGAGCGATTTGGGATTACTAATTTTGCAGAGGTAAAGGTGGGTAATCTTTCTACAGGAATGAAGCAGAAAGTGTCGTTGGTGATTTCCATTGTGCACAATCCAGATATTATCATTTTTGATGAGCCTACAAATGGTCTGGATGTACTGACCGCAAAGGTGGTGACAGATTTTCTGTTAGAATTGAAACAGCAAGGAAAGACAGTTGTTGTGTCCACCCATATTTTTAGTTTGATTGAGAAAATTTGTGATCGGGTCGGAGTGATTATTGATGGCAAGATGGCGGTCTGTGATACGCTGGAAAATATTACAGCCGATAAACCATTAGAAGAAAAATTCTTTGATATTTATGCGGAAAGAGTAGGTGAGACTTATGAGAAATAGTATCATAACAGTGATGAAAAAAGAATTTATGCGTTTTTTCACCGACCGCAGAATGGTAGTGACAACGCTGTTGATGCCAGGAATTATGATCTATTTTTTGTATTCCTTTATGGGAAGCGGTTTGGGTTCTAAATTAGGAGAATCTGAGGATTTTGTAGCAAGTATCGCTGTTCAAAATCTGCCTGAAAGTATGCAGACAATAGGTGAGGGTGAAACACCGATGGAATTTAAAGATTTGTCTGAAGAAGGAATGGAACAGGCTTTGGAACAACTGCAACAGTCAGAAGACAGCTGTGATCTGGTGGCAGTGTTCCCAGAGGATTTTGATGCGCAGGTGGCTTCTTATGATGTTACCGCAGGCACAGAGGCTCCGGCAGTAAAGTTATATTATAACTCTACAAACAAGGATTCCCAGTTGACCTACAATATGATGCGAGAGATACTTGATACATACGAATCGGCGTTGGCCAATAAGTTTGATGTCAATCCTGGAGAAGAAAGCTATGATATGGCTACCAAAGAGGATATGTCAGCACAGATTTTCTCAATGATGGTGCCTATGTTATTGATGATATTTCTTTTTAGCGGCTGTATGGCGGTAGCCCCAGAATCAATCGCGGGAGAGAAAGAGCGCGGGACGATTGCTACCCTTTTAGTTACGCCAATTAAGCGCAGCCATCTTGCAATTGGTAAGATTATCAGTCTAAGTGTGATCGCTGTTTTAAGCGGACTATCCAGTTTCCTGGGAACCATGCTTTCCTTGCCAAAGCTGATGGGCGGGGAAGAAAGTGTGGATGCCAGTGTATATGGAGTTGGAGATTATATTCTGACGCTTCTGGTGATATTATCAACAGTATTAGTTATTATCACGTTGGTTTCTATTATCTCTGCCTTTGCTAAAAATGTTAAAGAAGCCACTGGATGGGTGACGCCTGTGATGATTATTTCAATGCTGCTTGGAGTCACCTCTATGGTGGAAAGTCTCTGTATGACAGATCCTGTATGGTATTTGATTCCGCTGTATAACAGTGTACAGAGCATGAATGGTATTTTCTCAATGGAGCCCAATATAATTAACATTGTAGTAACAGTAGTGGCAAATGTTTGTTATGCTGGAATTGGTGTCTTAGTACTGGCAAAGATGTTTGACAATGAAAAAGTGATGTTTTCTAAATAGAGATTATTATCTAACCATGATGAATTGTTATAATGCCAATAGGCAAAACGAGAATATTCGTCCATGTTGACAGAAGAAACAAATCCCTAACTGTACTGCGAATACAGTTGGGGATTCTTTTTATTCAGATATTTGACACATCAAAATATAAACAATATATTTCTGATTTATAGACTTTCATTCACCTGCATAATCAAAAACAAATCTGCCATACTAAATTTCAGAGTATAAAGCCTGTGTTCCAAAGGGAAGACAGGCTTTTTGAGTATATGCACAGGGGCGCATAAGGAATTCTACTGTTTATGCAGTATGCGCCCCGCGCGTAGCGAGTAGGGGAAGAACATCTTCCCTACTCGATTAAGGATTTCGCAGAGTGAAAAGAGGCAGAGAAATGGAATCAATCTGGAAAAAGACAGTGGAAATTCCCAAAAGGGATTCTTTAAAGGAAGAGCTTCATACACAGGCAGTGGTAATCGGTGCGGGGATGGCGGGGATTTTAACTGCGTATTTGTTAAAACAGAAGGGCGTAGAATCTATAGTATTAGAAGCGGAGCGCATTGGTGGTGGACAGACGCAAAATACCACAGCAAAGATCACTTCCCAACACAATCTGATCTATGCGTATCTAATTGAAAAATTTGGAGAGGAAAAGGCGCGTCAGTATGCACATGCAAATCAAAAGGCCATTGGGAGTTTTCAAAAAATTATAGAGAATGAACAGATAGCATGTCATTTAAAAAAATGTCCTTCTTATCTCTATACCACAGAACAAAATCGTGTGCAGGAATTGGAAAATGAGGCGCTGGCGGCAAAAGTGCTGGGAATACCAGCACAGTTTACAACGGAGACAGAGCTGCCCTTTACGATTTCTGGGGCGGTCAAATTTGAAGGGCAGGCACAGTTTCATCCCTTGGAATTTCTGCAAGAATTGTCTAAAGATTTGACAATTTATGAACATTCCAGAGTGGTTCAAGTGGAGGGGAACACAGTTCGTACCGAACAGGGAACGGTGGAGGCGGAACATGTGGTATTTGCAGTGCATTATCCCTGGCAGGTTGTGCCAGGTTTTTATTTTCTGCGTATGCATCAGGAGCGCAGTTATGTTATTGCCCTGGAATTACCAGGAGATCAGCCGCACATGGCAGGGATGTATCTCGGGGTAGAAGAGGAAGGTTATTCTTTTCGTGTCTGTGAAAATCGAGACAAAACAGTGCTTTTCATGGGTGGACAGAGCCATCGGACTGGGGAGAATACTTCTGGTGGAAAATACGATAATTTAAGGAAACATGCGCGGGAATGGTTTCCTAATTGTAGTGAAATTGCCCATTGGTCAGCGCAGGATTGTATGCCGATGGATCATATTCCTTATATTGGCTGCTTTACCTCAGATCGTCCCAATTGGTATGTGGCTACAGGATTTGAAAAATGGGGCATGACATCTGCAATGGCTGCGGCAGAGATTATTTCAGATAAGATTATTGGGCATAAAAACGAGGATCAGGAAGTATTTGCGCCGCAACGTTTTCCAGTGACTGCACTCTCTAAAAATTTTACAGAGAATGTGATGCAGGCGGTAAAAGGGCTGTCAAAACAAGCATTTTCAGTAGATGAATATCCCAAGAAATGCCCTCATATGGGCTGTAAATTAGAGCAAAATGCAGACGAAAATACCTGGGAATGCCCCTGTCATGGTTCCTGTTTTGGAGCGGATGGCCAACTCCACAGCGGACCAGCACAGCATGGATTGTAAAAAAATTGAGCAAATATTATCAACCGCAAGATGATATAACGACAATTGGCAGAGAAAGGAATAAAAATAACTGTATCGAAAATACTATTAGAAAAGAGACCAAATATAAGGAGGAAATCTCTATGTTAGTACCAAGTATTTTCAATACCAGTCTAGGCAATGATTTTTTTAATGATTCTATGGACAGTATTCGGGATATGTTCCGCGCGCCCTTTGAGCATGGAAATAAAGTTTCTTTGATGTCCACTGATATTCAGGATCTGGGAGAAAGTTACCAGATGGAAGTAGAGTTACCAGGCTATAAGAAAGAGGATCTAAAAGCAGATCTCAAAGACGGCTATCTGACTATATCTGCTCAGAAAAAAGAGCAGCAGGATCAGAAAGACAGTGAAGGCAGATTTGTGCGGCGAGAGCGTTATCTTGGAAGCTGCCAGAGAAGTTTTTATGTGGGAGAACATATCACGCAGGAGGATGTAAAGGCAAGCTTTGAGGATGGTGTATTGAAACTGGTGATTCCCAAAAAAGAAGCTCCGGCAGTGGAGGAAAAAAAATATATTGCCATCCAATAATTGTTAGTCAATCATTAACCAGAATAATAACTGCAGCTTTCACGCTCAATCAGCTCACAGGGAAGTTCCAGACGCACGGCTTCTCTGTGGCCTCCCTTTTTTTGATCAAGCAGAAGTGTCAGCGCTAGATGCGCCATTTGCTTTTTGGGAATATGGATTGTGCTCAGTAAAGGAGTCGTTTTTTCTGAGGCAGCGATATTGTCAATGGAGATCACAGAAGGCATATAACCTCTTTTTTTATGTTGTTTTAAAGCTTTTAACACACCCACAGCAGTGCTGTCATTGGCACAAAAAATTGCGGAGGGCGGTTGTTTTAGACGAATGATATTACACATAATATCATAACCTTCCTCCATTGTCTGGCTGCTAGGATAAATGTTTTGGTAGTTGAGCGGAATCTTGTGATTTAACAAGACTTGATAATAGCCATTATAACGGGATTCATAGGTACAGTCGCCGATATAGGCAATGCGCTGATGGCCAAGCGAAATTAGATGTTCTACAGCTTTAGCGGCAGCGACGGCTCCATCACAGAATACTTCATCATAGAGATAATCGGTAGGGTTGCGGTCTATTCCTGCCAGACAATCATATCTTTTGCGCAGGGCAGGAATCAACGAATCTGGGCATTTGCCTAGGATCATCAGTCCAGTATTTGGTTTACGGGAGATCAGTGCCGGAAAATTGAGCGGATTTTGCCGCAAAATACTTTCTGAAGATCGGTAAGGAACCATGCCAGGATTTGAAATATCAGGTATGATAAGATCAGTAGGATAGAGAAGTTGTCCCAATAAACAATTTTCGGCCATCAGTTCTTCTTTGATATGTTGAAATAGTTCCTGGAAAAAAGGATCTGTATTCAGAGAATCAAAACGGGTTAGAAAAATATCTACCGTAAAAGGTATTGGAGGATTTTCTGTGCCCATTCTCAGGGTTCTGGCAGCATTGTTAGGCAGATAGTCAAGTTCTGCGGCAAGCTGCCAGATTTTTTCTGCAAGTCCTGGCTGATTGCAGTTATGTTCTGGATGATTTAATACCCTGGAAACTGTGGATATGGAAGTGCCAGCGAGACTGGCTATTTTTTTCAATGACATTGTACCACCTCTCTTTCTATAGAAATGAAGTATCAATAGATGTGAAAATGGTTTACAGGTTGATTTACATGAATATTTGACGAATGCCGCGAGGGTCAAATATAGGAAATTTTAGGTATATAAATTGAAAACGTTTGCAATTATAAGGTTATTTAAAATAAATGATAAGCATGAAAAATCGTAGTTAGGTTAATTTATCAGTTAGGGTAGGATTTTTTATTTTACAAGTAATTAGCTATTGACTGGACTGTTTAATAGAATATTTATAATAAAATATTATCATAACAGCAGCAGCAAATCAAGTGAAAACGTTTGCAAATAAAGGGGTATGAAAAGAGAACAATTTATTTTAAACTAAATCATATTTGAAAATGAAGCTAAGATATCAGCGTCATAAGATATGAATTGAAAGAGAGGATGGCAGAAATTAATGAAAAAATTATGGAAATTATGTATGTGTACAATAGCAGCAGTGGCATGTTTGGCAATGGCAGGATGTGGCTCCAAGGACGATGGTAAGGAAGTGTCAATTGGGTACTTTAATAATGTCACCCACCCACAGGCTCTCTATATGAAATCACAAAAGACTTTGGAAAACAGCTTGGGCAAAGATATCAATGTGAAATGGACAGCCTTTAATGCAGGACCAGCAGAGGTGGAGGCATTGTTTTCTGGTGATATTGATATCGGATATATTGGACCAGTTCCCGCTGTCAGCGCCAATGTAAAAAGTAAAGGTGATGTGGTGATATTGTCAGGTTCTTCTACTGGCGGAGCAATATTAGTAAAACGTCCAGAAGCAGATATTGAGAGTGTTGACCAGCTGGATGGAAAGAACGTGGCAATTCCGCAGATTGGCAATACACAACATCTTTCACTGTTAAAACTTTTATCTGATAATAGTCTAAAACCTGTGACAGAGGGCGGTACTGTGACAGTCAGCGCGGTGGCCAATGCAGATGTGGCTAATATGATGGAGCGTGGTGATATTGATGCTGCTTTGGTGCCAGAACCCTGGGGAGCAACTCTGCTAAAAGATGGTGCAGAGCTGTTGATGGACTATGATGAAATCTATATGGATGGAGCCTACAATGTGGCAGTGGTAGTTGTGCGCAAAGAATTTATGGAAAAGAATCCAGAAATTGTGGAGAAATTCTTAGCAGAACATCAAGCTGCTACCGATAAGATCAATGAAGACAAAGAAAATGCCTTGACTATCATCAATGAGGAATTAAAGAGTGCCACTGGCAAAGCGCTGGGAGAAGATATTATTTCAGAATCTTTTGAACGAATTGGCGTCAGTACAGAATTAAATCGGGAATCGGTGCTTGATTTTGCAAATATCAGTAAAGAACAGGATTTTATCAAGGAGCTTCCCGATGAAAAGACACTGTTCACAGATTAAGTTTGAAAAAAACAGCGAGATTGCAGAGAAGATCAGATTGGAGGAAAGTTATGTCGTTGATATTGCAGGGGTTGTGCAAGCGTTTTGACAACAGTGAAAAAGATACCCTACATGAAATTGACTTGGAAGTAAAAAGCGGTGAATTTGTCTGTATCGTTGGGGCTTCCGGCTGTGGTAAAAGTACACTTTTAAATTTAGTTGCAGGACTAGAACAGCCCACCAGTGGCAAAGTTTTGCTGGATGACAAAGAGGTGAAAGGTCCAGGTTCTGACCGTACAGTAATGTTTCAGGAACATGGTCTATTCCCGTGGCTTTCGGTGGCGGAGAATGTGAAGTTTGGTATGAAGCTGGCTGGTGTATCGAAAGAACAACAGGAACAGAAGGCAAAGTATTATCTGGAAATGGTTAATCTTTGGGATTACAGAGATTATCCAATTCATCAGGTTTCTGGCGGTATGCGTCAGCGTACAGCATTGGCACGCTCTCTGACGATGGAATCCAAAGTACTTCTGATGGATGAGCCATTTTCAGCATTGGACAAGCAGACTTCCAATCGTCTGAGAGAAGAATTACAGCGTATCTGGATGGAGACAAAACAGACGATTCTCTTTATTACACACAGTGTGGAGGAGGCTGTTTATCTTGCAGATCGGGTTGTGGTGCTGTCGCCAAATACTGGAAAAGTAGCAGAAGTAGTAACCGTGGAACTTAAGCGTCCTAGACATGTCTACGCACCAGAGTTTGTAGAACTGCGTCATAAAATCTTAGAAGAAGTCAGAGGGGAGGCAGTGTAATGGGTTTTTTATTGTTTTTGGTGATATTGGTTGCAGCCTGGCAGAGCTGTTACTGGATCGGAGTAGATCTTTTGGGCTTGTGGAAGCCTTATGCAATGCCCTCTCCTGTGGGCGTGGCGCAGAGTTTTTTGCAGCTGTGTGAGGATGGAGAGTTATTTCAAGCGACTGCAAATTCACTGTTAAGAGGAATTAGTGGTTATGTGATAGCAGTGATCATTGGTGTGGCTCTGGGGCTTTTGATTAACCGTTCCCGTTATCTGCAGAAGAATTTAAAGCCTTTGGTGTTGGGAATCCAGACCTTGCCCAGTGTCTGTTGGGTGCCCTTTTCGATTTTGTGGTTTGGGCTTTCCACGCAGGCCATTTTATTTGTAGTAGTGATGGGCGCCGCTTTCAGTATTGCCATTTCCGTGGACAATGCCATTAAAAATGTGCAGCCAATCTATACCAAGGCAGCGCTGACATTGGGGGCAACTAAAAAACAGCTTTATCTGCATGTGATTTTGCCGGCCTGTCTGCCAGAGCTGGTGACAGGTATGAAACAAGGCTGGTCTTTTGCCTGGCGTGCACTGATGGCAGGTGAGGTAATGACGACTTCTATCGGTCTTGGACAGACATTGATTATGGGCCGAGATTTGGCGGACATCAACCAGGTTATGCTGGTCATGCTGGTCATTGTTTTGGTTGGGATTATCATTGATAAATGTATTTTCTCCGTCGCGGAACAGCGTATCTTAAAGAAACGCGGATTGACAGGCGGGAATTAAAATTTAAGAAGCATAAAACACTGATCTTCATCCGTTAAAGCAACGGACAGCCCTTTGACAAAAACTGGTAACTCCAATAAACTTCAGGCAACAATCCAATATATTTTTTAAACAGAAATTGGAATCATTTTAGAATATTTTGAGTTTCCCCATTTTGCAATTCATAGTATAAAGATGTTTATGCAGCCAAAGGCAGCAAAACCTTTTGACACTAAAAGATCGGCTGTTATAAAAAATGGGGAAACTCAAATAGAATGTATATTGTAATTATGAATTACATATGCTATAATGCCAATAGGCAAAACGAAGTGAGTGCTTCCATATAGCACAACAAAAAGCCCCAGTGTTCCAGCACAGGGGCTTTTCTATTCCCAATTTTGGCAATGGCAGGGTTTAGAGCCATAGGCTAGTTACCGACTATTTCTTGTCGCTGTCTAACCATTTGATGATGTAGTGGCAAGCTACACCAGCCGTAACAGCGACCAAAAACGAAGCGAGTATATCCATGATAGCACACCCCCTTTCTGTACCAATCTAGGGGCGGTAACGAAAAGAGTATATCACAATTTGACAGAATTCGCTATGTATTTGGGATTTTTCACGACGAACACATGAGTAAATTTTGAGTTTCCCCATTTTGCAATTCATAGTACCAAGATGTTTATGCGGCCAAAGGCAGCAAAACCTTTTGACACTAAAAGATCGGCTGTTATAAAAAATGAAGCTCAAAATGAGTAAATAAATCGTAAACTATCTTTTTTCTGGTAAGATAAAAAAGGATGATTTACATAATGGAAGAATTACTGGACTGGATGAAATATATTGAAGATGTGCGGCAGACAAGAAAGGTACGCAATAAGCTCAAGGATATACTGGTGATCGTTCTTTTTGCAACACTGGCTGATGCGGATGACTGGGTGGAGACAGCCATGTTTGCCGGAGTCTATCAGGATTATCTGCGTAAATAGATAGAACTGAAAAATGGAGTCCCAATAGAGTTAGAAAGAAGATTGGAAGGCAAAGAAAATATAGAGGAGGGATTGAAGAGGGAACTTAGAGAAGAAACCAGGTTAGATGTTATTTTTAAGGAGATTTCATGGGAAGATCTATGCTTGTAAATTTCCCCAGGGTATTATATAATAGGCAGAAACTGGCACAATGAATATTGAGTCATTCGATCAGGATAGAAAAAGGAGAATTATCATGAGTAAAGTACGAACAAGATACGCGCCAAGCCCGACTGGAAAAATGCATGTGGGGAATTTGCGCTCTGCACTGTATGAATTTTTGATTGCCAAACATGCTGGCGGAGATTTTATGTTGCGGATTGAAGATACCGATCAAGAACGGTTTGTAGAAGGGGCTACGGAAATAATTTATCGCACACTGCAGGAAGCTGGATTAGCACATGATGAAGGGCCAGACAAAGATGGCGGATTTGGCCCCTATGTCCAGAGTGAGCGCATGAAGAGCGGCATCTATATGAAATATGCCAAGGAGCTGGTGGAGCGCGGTGAAGCCTATTATTGTTTTTGTGATAAGGAACGCCTGGAATCCTTGAAAACTGAGATTGTGGAAGGCAAAGAGATTATGATGTATGATAAGCATTGTTTATCTCTGTCCAAGGAGGAAGTGGAGGCAAATCTGGCGGCTGGCAAACCTTTTGTAATTCGTCAGAATATCCCCACAGAGGGAATCACTACGTTCCATGATGAGCTGTATGGGGATATCAGTGTGGAAAATGCAGAGCTGGATGACATGATTTTGATCAAGTCTGACGGTTATCCCACCTATAATTTTGCCAATGTCGTCGATGACCATACCATGAATATTACCCACGTAGTGCGCGGCAATGAATACTTGTCTTCAGCGCCCAAATATCAGCGCCTCTATGATGCATTTGGCTGGGAATCTCCAGTTTATATTCATTTGCCATTGATTACCGATGAAAATCATAAGAAGCTCTCTAAGCGCAGCGGACATGCTTCTTTTGAGGACTTACTGGAGCAGGGATTTCTGTCGGAGGCAGTAGTAAATTATATTGCACTTTTGGGTTGGAGCCCGGAGGAAAATCGCGAGATCTTTACCTTAGAGGAATTGATTGAGAAATTTGATTATCATAGAATCAGCAAATCTCCGGCTGTGTTTGATATTGTTAAGCTGAAATGGATGAATGGAGAATATCTCAAAGCGATGGAGTTTGATCAGTTTTATCAGCTGGCAGAACCATATCTTACAAAATGTCTGACCAAAGACTATGATTTAAAGAAGATTGCGGCGATGGTCAAGACACGAATCGAGATTTTTCCAGATATTGCAGAACATGTGGATTTCTTTGAGGTGGTGCCTGAATATGACTGTGCTATGTATAAGCATAAGAAGATGAAGACCACACCGGAATCTTCTCTGGAGGTATTGAGAGAACTGCTTCCGATCTTAGAAGCACAGGAAGACTATTCCAATGACGCCTTGTATGAAGCGCTCTGTAAGTATGTGGCGGACAAGGGCTGCAAAAATGGTTATGTGATGTGGCCGGTGCGCACCGCAGTATCAGGAAAGCAGATGACTCCTGGCGGTGCAACAGAGCTTATGGAAGTACTGGGCAAAGAGGAATCCTTGGCTAGAATCCAGGCAGCAATTACAAAATTAGAAACAGATAAGGAATCATCTCTATGAGTTTTAATCAGTCTCAGACAGAGGCAATCGGACATATGACCGGACCAATGATGGTATTGGCCGGTCCAGGTTCCGGTAAGACCACTGTAATCACAGAACGAACCAAAAATCTGGTGCTTCATCATGGCGTCGATCCCTCACGAATTCTCGTAATCACTTTTACAAAAGCAGCGGCACTGGAAATGAAAGAGCGTTTCTTGCGTTTGATGGGCGGCAGAAAATATCCCATTACTTTCGGGACTTTTCATGCGGTCTTTTTTCAGATCTTAAAATATGCCTATGGATTTCACAGCGGAAATATTGCCAGAGAAGAACAACGTCAACAGTTTATGAGGGAGATTATTCAGGGACTGCATCTGGAATATGAAGATGAAAATGAATTTATCGGGGAACTTTTGGGGGAAATTGGTATGGTAAAAAATACTGGAATCCCTCTGGAACATTATTATCCCAAAAATTGTGCCAAGGAAATTTTTGAAAAGGTTTATCAGTTATATGATGATAAGATGCGCAGTAAGCGTCTGATTGATTTTGACGATATGTTAGTCTATTGTTATGAGCTGTTTGATCAGCGCAAGGATATATTGTCGGCTTGGCAGCGCAAGTTTGAATATATTTTAATTGATGAGTTTCAAGATATCAATAAAGTTCAGTTTGATATTATTAAAATGCTGGCCCTGCCAGAGAATAATCTATTTATCGTCGGGGATGACGACCAGTCAATTTATCGTTTTCGAGGGGCAAAACCAGAGCTGATGCTGGGTTTTGAAAAGTCATATCCAGATGTCAGAAGAGTGCTTTTGGACGTCAATTACCGTTCGCCGAGAGAGATTGTGGAGACCTCTCTGCGCCTGATTTCCCACAATACACAACGGTTTGATAAGAAAATATATGCCAATGAGGAATCTGTAAATCAAAAATTAAAGCAGAAAGCAGAAAAACAAAAGATAAGACCATCCAATCACGTGCATTACAATCTCTGGGAGAGCCAGCAGCAGGAAGGGAAGAACATTATTGAACAGATTTTGCAGTCTTGTCGTAAGGGTTACACTTACAATGACTGTGCAGTACTGTTTCGCACCAATACACAACCGCGGTTGTTTATGTCTCAGCTTATGGCATACAATATTCCTTTTCGTACCAGAGATAATATTCCCAATCTCTATGAACACTGGATTACCCGCGATATTTTAACTTATATTCGTCTGGCGCAGGGCAGCCGCACACGCAAAGATATGCTGAAAATTATGAATCGCCCCAATCGTTATATTACCAGGGAAAGCTTAGAGGAGGAGACAGTAGCTTTTGACGTCTGGGCAGATTATTTTTATCAGAAAAAACAGCACTGGGTGGCGGAGCGCATTGAGCAGTTGGAAGCGGATCTGCGGGTCATAAGCCGCATAGGGCCATTTGCAGCCATCAATTATATCCGTATGGGAATAGGTTACGAGACGTTTCTGCAAGAATATGCCGAATATCGTAGAATCAACGCTGACAATTTGCTGGAAATTTTGGACGAACTGCAGGACGGTGCCAAGGAATTTCCCACCTATGAGGCATGGTTTTCCCACATGGAGGAGTATACCAAGAAACTGCAAAATCAGAAAAAGCAGCAGGAGTTACTGACGGACTGCGTATCTTTAGCCACGTTTCACAGCGCCAAGGGGCTGGAATATCCGATCGTACATATTTTAGATGTCAATGAGGAGCTGATGCCCTATAAAAAAGCGATTTTAGATGCAGATATCCAGGAGGAACGGCGCATGTTTTATGTGGGGATCACTCGCGCCCGCGAGGAACTTCATATCCACAGTGTCAAGAAATATAATGGCAGGGAACTAGATATTTCCAGATTTGTGGCAGAAATGCAAAAGGCTTGAGTTGATTAGGTATCAATGTTATACTGAGCATATAATGTTTGACAGCATTATATACATAAGAATGTGCATAGACAACCATTGATTGCGCGGCAATTCATGGTGACAGAAAAGATATTTACAAGGAGGAGAAGGTTTGGGAACAAAGGAACAAAAAGTCTTAGATGAGATTTTGGAATCTCACGATTACGACCAGACAGCAGTGATTGCGATTATGCAGGATATTCAGAAAGTCTATCGTTATCTGCCGGAGGAAATGCTTTGCTATATTGCGAAAAAGTTACATTTAAGTGAGGCCAAGGTTTATGGGGTAGCAACATTTTATGAGAATTTTTCCTTGGAGCCGAAAGGAAAATATGTGATCAAGATTTGTGACGGGACTGCCTGCCATGTGCGGCAGTCCACAGCCATTTTGGAGGAGATTCGCAGTATTTTAGGGGTGACGGATGCAAAGCCTACCACGGAAGATATGATGTTTACGGTGGAGACGGTATCTTGTCTGGGCGCTTGTGGTCTGGCGCCTGTTTGTACCGTCAATGATGTGGTTCATCCGGCGATGAATCCAGAGAAGGCAAGAGCATTGATCAAAGAGCTGAAGGAGGGCGAAGCTGCCGGAGAGGAGACTGCAGATGAGAATTAATACAAGGGAAGAGCTGGAAGCGAGAAGAAAAGAATATGCGGCATCCTTAGAGACACAGAGCAAACAGATTTTGATCTGTGCCGGAACAGGCTGCGTAGCTGGCGGTTCCTTGGATATCTATGCGAAAATGCAGGAAATTTTAATGGAACGAGGAATCAAATGTTCTCTGGTACTGGAAAAGGAACCGCATGACCATAGTATTGGTTTGAAGAAATCAGGCTGTCATGGATTTTGTGAGATGGGTCCTTTACTTCGCATTGAGCCGGAAGGTATCTTATATGTCAAGGTAAAAGTGGAGGATTGTGAGGAGATTATCGAGCAGAGCATAGTTGGGGATCAGGTGATTGACCGTCTGGTCTATCATGACCAGGAGGGAAAGGCTTATGAGAAGCAGGATGATATTCCTTTTTATAAGCAGCAAACTCGTGTGGCTCTCGAAGATTGCGGCCGTATCAATGCAGAATCCATCAAAGAATACATAGCAGTGGGCGGTTACAGCGCTGTAGCGAAAGCTTTGTTTGATATGACGCCGCAGCAAGTTGTAGATGAAGTGTCAAAAGCTTGTCTGCGCGGACGCGGCGGCGGTGGTTTTCCAACCGGACGCAAATGGGCGCAGGTGTTGGCACAGAAGGAAGAGGTAAAATATATAGTCTGTAATGGGGACGAGGGAGATCCAGGCGCATTTATGGATCGTAGTATGATGGAGGGAGATCCGCATCGGGTGATTGAGGGTATGCTGATTGCCGGAATCGCCACAGGAGCACATTTTGGCTATATCTACGTGCGCGCAGAATATCCGCTTGCTGTGGAACGTCTGCAAAATGCTATTGATAAAGCAGAAGAAAAAGGGCTGTTGGGAACCGATATTTTAGGCTCTGGTTTTGATTTTGAGCTTAAAATCAGCCAGGGCGCAGGAGCATTTGTCTGTGGGGAAGGTTCTGCGCTTACCGCTTCCATTGAGGGAAATCGTGGTATGCCCAGAGTAAAACCGCCCCGTACCGTGGAAAAAGGGCTGTTTGAGAAGCCTACGGTGCTTAATAATGTAGAGACTTACTGTAATGTGCCTCCAATTATCAGCAAAGGAGCAGCCTGGTATCAGTCGATTGGACCAGAAAATAATCATGGAACGAAAGCGTTTGCTTTGACAGGAAATGTTATGAATACAGGGTTGATTGAAGTGCCTATGGGGACTACCTTGCGCAAAGTGATCTTCGATATTGGCGGCGGCGTCAAAGGCGGCGGTTTTAAAGCGGTACAGATTGGAGGTCCGTCTGGCGGCTGTCTGTGCATCAATCCCAGCGAAGATCATTTGGATTTACATCTGGATTTTGATTCTTTGAAAAAAGTAGGCGCAATGATTGGAAGCGGCGGCTTGGTGGTGATGAATGACAAGAGCTGTATGGTGGAAGTGGCACGCTTTTTTATGAATTTCACCCAGAAAGAATCCTGTGGTAAATGTATTCCTTGTCGGGAAGGCACCAAACGGATGTTGGAACTTTTAAATGATATCTGTGAGGGTCGGGGGACAATGAATCATATTTTACTCTTGGAAGAACTGTCCTCGACGATTTCTGCAACAGCGCTGTGCGGGCTGGGTAAGACAGCGGCCTCTCCGGTGGTAAGTACCATGAAATATTTCCGAGAGGAATATATTTCTCATGTGGTAGAGAAAAAATGTCCTGCCGGTCAGTGTAAAGCGTTGGTGACACTTAAGATTGATCCAGAATTGTGTAAAGGCTGCAGCAAGTGTGCCAGAGTCTGTCCAGTGGGCGCTATTTCCGGTGAGATTAAGAAACCATTCACGATTGATACGAGTAAGTGTATTAAGTGCGGTGCCTGCAAAGAAGGCTGTAATTTCCACGCAATAAGAGAAGTGTAGGAGGAACGGACATGGAAAAATATATGATTATTGATGGAGAGCGTGTACCGTTCACCGATGAAAAAAATATTCTTGCAGTGATTCGCAAGGCAGGGATTATCTTACCAACCTTTTGTTATTATTCAGATCTGTCTATTTATGGTGCCTGCCGCATGTGTGTAGTGGAAGACAACAGAGGGGGGATTGTGGCTTCCTGTTCCACACCGCCCAAAAACGGCATGGAGATCCGCACTAATACGCCGCAGCTTTATTATCACAGAAAGCGCATTTTAGAGCTGCTGCTTGCGGCACATTGCAGAGATTGTACAACCTGTGAAAAGAACGGTAAATGTAAGCTGCAAGAGCTTGCAAACCGCTTTTCTATTCCTGGAGTGCGGTTTGAAAATACCAATCCCATTCGTCCGATTGATACATCTTCCAAAGCAATTGTGCGCAATCCCAATAAATGTATTCTCTGTGGTGATTGTGTGAGAGTCTGCAGTGAAATTCAGCATGTAGGGGCAATTGATTTTGCCCATCGTGGGGCAGATATGGAGATTTCCACTGCTTTTGGCAAAGACATTGCAGATACTAACTGTGTAAATTGTGGGCAATGTGCTGCAGTATGTCCGACAGGAGCAATTACCATCAAGAATGATACCCATGATGTATGGGAGGCCATTCATAACCCTAACAAGCGGGTGGTAATTCAGATTGCGCCTGCTGTGCGGGTGGCGATCGGCGAGGCGTACAGCTATGATCCAGGGGAAAATACAATCGGAAAATTGATTGCTTCTCTGCGTATGCTGGGCGTGGATGCAATTTTTGATACCTCTGTGGGAGCTGATTTAACCATTATGGAAGAATCGGAGGAATTGTTGGAAAGTCTCGAGGAGACAGAACGCAAATATCCATTATTTACCTCCTGTTGTCCGGGCTGGATTCGTTATGTAGAGACACAGTACCCGCATTTAATGCCTTATGTCTCTACCTCTAAATCCCCAATGCAGATGTTTGGCGCAGTGATTAAGGAATACTATCGCAAACAGGATAGGAAGGAAGGCAAAGAGACTGTATCTGTGGCGATTATGCCCTGTACTGCGAAGAAATTTGAGGCGTCCAGAGATGAATTTAAGAAGGATGGGATACCATATGTCGACTATGTACTCACTTCTGAGGAAGTGATTGGGATGCTTAAGGAGATTGGGATCCGCTTTGATCGTTTGGCGCCGGAAGCGTTTGACATGCCTTTCTCGATCTATTCTGGAGCAGGCGTGATCTTTGGGGCTACCGGAGGAGTGACAGAGGCGGCTGTGCGCAGAGTGGTGGCAGATAAAAGCCCTAAAGCACTCAAGGAGATTGAATTTATCGGGGTTCGCGGTATGGAAGGCCTGAAAGTCTGCGAGCTTGCTTTGGGTGAGCGTACGGTTCGGATTGGTATTGTCAGCGGACTTGGAAATGCAGATGATTTGATTCAAAAAATTGAGAGCGGTGAGGAGCATTTTGATTTTGTGGAAGTTATGGCCTGTCCAGGCGGCTGTGTTGCCGGAGCCGGACAGCCTTTTGCCCGTTCCACAGAGAAACGCATGCGCGCTGAGGGTCTCTATAAAGATGATAAGGCGCTGCAGATTAAGCGCAGTGAAGAAAATCCTCTGGTTGATACGTTGTACAAGGATCTGCTCAAAAATCGGGAACATGAGCTTTTGCATGTGAATTATATGAAAGAATAGTTAGTAGCAGGAATCTGAAAAGCCCTCAGGCATTTGGCGTCTGGGGGTTTTTGTCTGTGGCTTTAAAGGTTGTCTTCGTGTGGAAATAGGTATATACCAATATCTGTTCTTCTAGTGGGTCTACCATCCAGTTTTCCCGAACTCCAGCATCTGCATATAAGTTTAGTTTTCGGATATAATCTTGGCTGGAAGTGATGGGAGAAACGATTTCCACAACCCAGTCAGGTGCGCCAGTGCAGCCTCTGTCGGTCAATTTTTCAAGATCACATTGGTACTATGAATTAAAAAATGGGGAAACCCAAATGCAAGAGAGCAGAAGTCCTAAAGAAAATTACAATTTTTTCCGAAACAATAGAGAGAAAGGAGGAGAGCCATGAACGTTTCGCTTATGAGTATCGGGGCAGATACGTACAAAAAAGGTTCTGTGTTTGTTGGCGGCCTGCCAATGCTGCAGAATAATGGGCTGAAAAGCACCCAAGAGAAGCTTGAACGGCAGCAACAGGCACAGAATGAAGTTTCCTTTTGGGAGAAACAGAAAGACAGCCTAAAAAATATGGAATGTGAGACCCCAGAGGAGATTGCCAAAAAATTGGAAGCGCTCCACAGCTATGAAGATGAGATTGCAGCGGCCAAGAAAGCATTTAACAATGAGCAGATGTGGCATGTGCTGGACGAAGCACAAGAGCGTGGAGAAAAGATTGCAGAAGCTGCAGAAGAGATGGAACCAAAGACAGCCGAAGAGAGACAGGAAGAACTGGCAGAAGAGGCTCTGGGAACAGACGAAGAAAAGGGTGCACTGGACGAAATGCTCGAGGAAGTCACCGACATGGTGGAGGAGACAGAGGAACTTGTCGAGGATGCAGCCGAGATGTTGGAAGAAGTGGAGGAGATGAAGGAACAATCCCAGGAAATAAAGGGAGAAACCGAGAATCTTGGCCAGTCGCAAGTGCAGCAAAGTTTGACGCAGGCGCAGGAAGATAAGGGAGCATTGGAAGAACTTTCAGAGGAAATCGAGAATATGCAAATGCGAAATCAGGAGCAGCCAGGAGGATTACTTGCAGCAAGGCAGCTGAATGCTTACAGCGCCGCAGGCAATCGCTATCTGTATCAGGCGATGGATCTTAAAGTTTAACAACAGTTCAAATTTACAGATAATCCACAAAAGGGAGACATTTCTTAAAGAAGTTGTTTCTCTTTTGTGGATTTTTTGTAATGAACCCTCATTTTTATATCTTGACACGCCAATTGCTTTCACTATGAGGAGTGTCAACGAATCGTAATATTCCCACTCTCACAGGTAATACGAATTTCATTTTTCTGCCCATTGTCTTTGTGATAGTGGATTTCAGAATCTTCGTCTTCCTCAAGTTTTTCTCCACCCAGTTTTACTGCACCATATTCTGCATCCAAATCATAGTTGTAATTAGAAACGCTATCATCAAGTGTTAGAGTGATATTGCCATAGGCATTTTTAATATCAGCAGTCCCAAATTTGGCATGTTTCAATGTAAGGTTTCCTGATTCTAAAGCGATATCGCCGTCCTTTATTTTGATATTATCAATGGAGCAGTCTCCGTATTCATCAGAAAGTGTCAGTAAATCGGTATTTAGCTGGGAGAGTTCCAGATTGCCGCTGTCTAGTTTTATGGTAGTCTGGTCGGAAATTTGGAAATCGCCGCCAGATATATTTCCATATTCATCAGAGATATCCAGATTATCACAGGTTATGTTGCCGGTTTTGATATTTCCAGAATCAGCGTTGATAGTGAGTTTTTCTCCTGTAAAGTCTTTTAAAGTCACATTGCCATAGTCTGCTTCGATTTCCGTCTTTGCGGCCTGGATATCACAGATTTCCACATTTCCACTGTCATTATAGATGGTCAGCATATCGAAATATGCCTTTTTGGGAATGTAGAGATTTACATAGTAAGGTTCATGATCCGAAAACAGATAGCCAGGATTGAAAAAAAGGTGGAAGCCGATTCTAAATTTAGACTGGGTGTGCCCTTCGCTCAACTGAAATCTGCCGTCGGTGACATGATATTCTGGTTCTGTGCAGGTGCCGTCCATGCGGTATTCTAAGTAGTAGTCGTCTCCTGGAAGAATAGAAAGGTTGTTGTAGCTCAAACTAATGGAGATCTCCGAAAATTTTTCCAGCTTTGTCTTCTTTAATTCCCATGCATGGGGGTAATTTTTTTTGGAAGATACAGTGCGCTCTGAAAAATTTTTGGTATTCTGGATTCCTTGTGCAATTACCAGGCCAGAGGAAACTATGCCAAAGAGAATGGCGATACCAAGAATCAGTGTCAAAATTGTATTACGTTTCATATGTAGTGCCTCCTATTTCACAAAAACAATACTCACAGTGTTCTAATTATTATAACGAGTAGTCCTGCGGTTTGACTTCAAAAAAACCGCCCATTTGCAATAATTTACAAATGAGCGGTTTTTTTATACATCGACCTTATTCTGTGTTTTTGCAAGATTTTTCTGTGCAGTGGAGAGCATCAATTTAATGCGGTTTAACTGATTTACTTCCGATGCTCCAGGGTCATAGTCAATGGCCACAATATTGGATAGTGGATATTGGTGGCGAATTTCTTTGATTACTCCCTTGCCCACAACATGGTTAGGCAGACAGCCAAAGGGCTGGGCACAGACAATATTGTTAGTTCCTGAGTGAATCAATTCCAACATTTCTCCAGTAAGGAACCAGCCTTCTCCAGTTTGGTTGCCTTGGGAGACAATTGGGTCAGCATACTTTGCCAGAGTCTCAATTCGTGCAGGAGCCTCAAAATGGCGGCTTTTTTCAAATGCATCCCGAGCAGCGCTCCGCAGCCATTCCAGGGTCTGAATGCCCAGATTAGCATTGCGGGCACTAGATTTTTTAGTGCCCAGATGTGCCGCTTTAAAATTCTGATTGTAGAAACAATAAAGCAGGAAATCGGTCAGATCTGGCACAACGGCCTCTGCACCTTCTGCCTCCAGCAAATCTACCAAATAATTGTTGGCAGTGGGGAGAAATTTTACTAAGATTTCTCCGACAATGCCTACTTTTGGTTTGAGTGCTCCAGTAACAGGCAAGTTGTCAAACTCCTGAATAATCTCGCGGCAGTAACGCTTAAATTTCCGATGGGAGATCCATTTTGTGGTTGAGATCAGGTCAATACATTTTTGTTTCCATTTCTCATGAAGTGCATTGGCAGTACCAGCAACCGCCTCGTAAGGTCTGGTATGGTACAGGCAGCGCATAAAAATATCGCCAAAAATTAAAGCGTAAAGTCCTTTTTGCAGCAAAGGCAGAGTGAGCTTGAAGCCAGGATTTTCCTCAAGACCGCTTAAATTGAGTGAGATTACCGGAATATCAGGATATCCTGCTTTTTGAAGAGCACGCCGGATAAATCCAATATAGTTCGAAGCACGGCAGCCGCCTCCAGTTTGGGTGACAATCACGGCAGTTTTTGTGAGATCGTATTTGCCAGAGAGAATGGCATCCATAATCTGTCCCACAACCATCAGGGAAGGGTAGCAGGCGTCATTGTTGACATATTTCAATCCCATATTTACCGCAGATTTGCCGTCATTGTCTAGGACTACCATCTGGTAGCCAGAAGCACGGAAGGCAGGCTCTAGCAGTTCAAAATGAATTGGTGACATCTGCGGACAGAGAATCGTGTAATTTTTACGCATCTCCTCTGTAAATATCACACGTTTGTAATTTGAGGGCAGCGTTGTACGGCATACATGCAGTTTTTCTTTTACCCGAAGCGCTGACAGCAGAGAGCGGATGCGGATCCGTGCCGCGCCCAGATTGTTGACCTCATCTATCTTTAGGCAGGTATAAATCTTACCAGATTTGGAAAGAATATCATTAACCTGGTCTGTGGTGACGGCGTCCAGACCGCAGCCAAAGGAATTTAGTTGAATCAGATCCAAATCGTCCCTGGTTTTTACGTAATTTGCCGCAGCATAGAGTCTGGAATGATACATCCATTGGTCCATAGCCATGAGCGGACGTTCTACTTCCTGAAGATGAGAAACGGAATCTTCTGTTAGTACCGCAATTCCATAAGAATTAATTAATTCTGGGATTCCGTGATTGATCTCTGGGTCAATATGATAAGGGCGTCCGGCAAGGACAATGCCCCGATGTCCGGTTTCCTCCATATATTTTAGGGTTTCTTCTCCCTTTCGGCGGATATCTTTTCGCATCTGTTTTAGTTCCTGCCAGCCTGCATCCACTGCTGCCTGTACTTCCTGCGGCGGAATAGAAAATTCTTGACGAAATACCAATTTTAATTGCTCTGCCAATGCCTTTTCGGAGGCAAAAGAGAGGAATGGATTTAGAAACCGTACTTTACCAGAGGTAATTTCATCCACATTGTTCTTAATGTTTTCTGCGTATGAGGTGACAATCGGGCAGTTATAGTGATTGTTTGCTTCTGGAAATTCGTCCCGTTCATAGGGAATGCAAGGATAGAAAATAAAATCAGCCTGATTTTTGATTAGCCAGGCAACATGCCCATGTGCCAGTTTTGCGGGATAACACTCTGATTCGCTGGGAATCGATTCAATACCCAGTTCATAAATCTTTCTGGTAGACTGTGGGGATAACAGTGTGCGGAATTTTAACGTTTTAAAGAAAACAGCCCAAAAAGGATAGTTCTCATACATATTCAATACCCTGGGAATACCCACAGTTCCTCGCACGGCTTCTTCCTCTGCAAGTGGCTTATAGTAAAACAGCCTGCTGTTTTTATACTCAAACAGATTTGGGATCTGTTCTTTGTTTTTTTCTTTGCCTAATCCTTTTTCACAACGGTTTCCGGTGATAAACTGGCGATTTCCAGAAAAACGGTTGATTGTCAGGAGACAATGATTGGCACAGCTCTGGCAGCGGGTCAGCCTGGTCTCTACTTTGAGGTTTTCAATTTCCTCGAGTGAGAGCATGGTAGTTTGTGGATGATCTTCAAAACGTTCCCTGGCAATCAGAGCAGCGCCAAAAGCTCCCATAATTCCAGCAATGTCTGGTCGAATGGCTTCGCAGCCAGATATTTTTTCAAAACTGCGCAGCACAGCATCATTGTAGAAGGTTCCGCCCTGTACAACAATATGTTCTCCTAAATCTTTGGCTTCGCTGACTTTAATTACTTTAAATAAAGCATTTTTAATGACCGAGTAAGCAAGACCAGCGGAAATATCGGAAACCGACGCACCTTCCTTCTGTGCCTGTTTTACCTTGGAATTCATAAATACTGTACAACGTGTTCCAAGATCAATTGGATGTTCGGCAAACAGGGCAGTTTGTGCAAAATCTTCCACAGAATAGTTTAGAGATTTTGCAAAAGTTTCAATAAAAGAGCCGCAGCCAGAGGAGCAGGCTTCATTGAGTTGTACGCTGTCCACCGTCTGGTTTTTGATTTTAATGCACTTCATATCCTGGCCGCCAATGTCTAAAATACAGTCCACATCAGGGTTGAAGAAGGCGGCTGCATAGTAATGGGCAACTGTTTCCACTTCTCCTTCATCCAATTGGAAGGCAGATTTCAACAGAGCTTCCCCATATCCGGTGGAACAGGAATGGACAATATGAGCCTCTTTGGGCAGCAGTTCATAGATTTCCTCAATGGCCAGTGTAGCGGTGGCCAAAGGATTGCCGTTGTTGCTGCTGTAGAAAGAGTACAATAGTGAGCCATCTGCACCGACCAGCGCTGCTTTCGTGGTAGTGGAACCGGCATCTATGCCAAGATAACAGTTTCCAACATAGGTGGATAAATCGGCAGTAATCACATGGTGTCTGCTGTGGCGTCTTAAGAATCGTTGATAATCTTCCTGGGATGCAAACAGAGGTTCCATGCGTTCCACTTCAAATTCCATCTGAATTTCAGAGGAGAGTTTTCGTAAAATTTCATTTAATTCCATGCTGGTCTGAGGTTTGCAGTTTAAAGCGGAGCCAATCGCAGCGAATAAATGGGAATGTTCAGGGGCAATAATGTGTTCCTGATCTAATTTCAAAGTGCGGATAAAGGCTTCTTTGAGTTCCGGTAAAAAATGAAGCGGGCCGCCCAAGAAAGCGACATGGCCGCGAATCGGTTTTCCGCAGGCAAGACCAGAGATGGTTTGGTTTACCACTGCCTGGAAAATGGATGCGGACAAGTCTTCTTTGGAAGCGCCTTCATTGATCAAGGGTTGAATATCGGACTTGGCAAATACACCGCAGCGTGCCGCAATTGGGTAAAGTGCCTGGTAATCTTTGGCATAAGTATTCAGGCCAGTGGCGTCCGTTTGCAATAAGGAGGCCATTTGGTCAATAAAAGAACCAGTGCCCCCAGCACAGATGCCGTTCATGCGCTGTTCTACATTTCCACCTTCAAAGTAAATAATTTTTGCGTCCTCTCCACCCAGTTCAATGGCGACATCTGTCTGGGGAGCATAGTCTTGCAGAGCACTAGCTACAGAAATAACTTCCTGTACAAAGGGGATGCCCAGATGTTTTGCCAGAGTCAAACCGCCAGAACCAGTAATCACAGGGGATAAATAGATATTCCCAAGAGTATCTTTGGCTCGTGCGAGCAGATCTGAGAGGGTTTCCCGAATATTTGCAAAATGTCTTTCATAGTCGGCAAAAAGCATTTCATTTTCCTGGTTTAAGATTGCAATTTTTACAGTGGTTGAGCCAATATCAATGCCCAGCCGGTGTAAATTCTGTTTTTCCATATCATTTCCTCCAGGTTTTTATATCATAGTGTTGATACATAGTCACTGTATCAACACCATTTTATGCAAAAAATAGATAAATTCCATAAGATCATGGTAAATTTTAACTGTTTCTTCTTATTTAATAGGTGTTCTGGAAATGAACACCGCTTATTATACGACAGGAGTTTGCAAAAAACAATTGATTTCGTGGATTTTATAGAATGTTTAGAAATTATGAAATTTTTTTTAGATTCTCTTGTTTACTTTGTCCAATCTATGCAGGGAATCGGAGGATAGAACCGTTTCGCATGGATGGAATATAATAATAACAAAGATGATTGCGAGTTAATAATGGAGGAAATAAATTTATGGCAAGAATTATTCCAATCCCGATTGGCCCTATTTTCCCAGGAGGGTCATGTGGAGGAATCATACATGTAATTCAGAAGGGAGATACCCTTTATCAGTTGGGGAAGAGATACCATGTCAGTGTAGGACAGTTGATGTTTGCAAATCCTTTTGTAGATGTTTACAATCTGCAGATTGGGGATGAATTATGTATTCCAGCAACCATTCAGCCCAGAGCTGTTGGTGCCGGAGAACGTCAGCAGATTTCTGATGATAGAAATGGGATGCAGCAATTTGGCAATTGGGTTGACCAGGAAGAGATGTCAGATCAGGAGGATATGCCAAATCAGAGAAATTGGATGAATCAGGGAGAGATGCCAGACCAGGAAGATTGGTCAAACCAAGAAGATATGCCAAATCAGAGAAACTGGTCAGATCAGGAGGATATGCCAAATCAGAGAAATTGGATGAATCAGGGAGAGATGCCAGACCAGGAAGATTGGTCAAACCAAGAAGATATGCCAAATCAGAGAAATTGGTCAAATCAGGAGGATATGCCAAATCAGAGAAATTGGATGAATCAGGGAGAGATGCCAGACCAGGAAGATTGGTCAAACCAAGAAGATATGTCAAATCGGCAAAATTGGAGTGACCAAAAAGAGGTACCAGGCCAGGAGAACTGGATTGATCAGGAAGAGGTATTTAGCCATAAGAGTAGAGATGAAATATAAAGTTTTTATGAACTGTAGTTCCATTCGTTGACAAACTATATCAGAAAATTTATAATGAAAAGTAATTATTCAGAAGCCTGTGAGATTTGAATAGTTACAATGAAAAATATAGAAAGCAACATCATAAATTGTCGTTTCCTATAACAAATTTGAGTGAGGTGCATTATGAATTTTCTAAATAAAATGGAACGGAAATTTGGCAGGTATGCAATTCCCAACTTGACTTTTTGGTTGATTGGGGCATGGGTACTGGGCTTTATTATCCAATACACAATGCCCCAGGTACAAAGTATGCTGACGCTGGAACCATATCTGATTCTCAGAGGTCAGGTGTGGCGGCTTGTGTCCTGGCTTTTGATTCCGCCGGCAGTCAATCTCCTGTTCTTGATTTTTTTCTTGTCGTGTTATTATTTTATTGGCAATTCCATTGAGCAGGCGATCGGAACTTTCCGCTATAATGTCTATCTGTTTGGCGGCCTATTGTGTTCTATGCTGGGTGCGTTTCTCCTGTATATAGTTTATTTTATTGTTACTGGGATTACCGTGACAGGAATTGGATATTATTTTAGTACAGAATATGTCACAATGTCTCTATTTATGGCATTTGCAGCAATTTTTCCAAACACAGAGTTTCGCTTGTATTTTATTATTCCCTTTAAGGCAAAATGGCTGGGAATTATAGATGCAGTGTGGATGGTTTTTATGTTTATTGCCAGCAATTGGGCAGGAAAAGTGGCAATTATCGCCTCCTTGTTGAATTTCCTGATTTTCTTCTTTAGTACTAGGAATTATCAGAGGATTTCTCCGAAGGAAATTCACCGAAAGCAGGTTTACCGCCAGCAGATGCGCCAGGCGCAGAGTGTTACCAAGCACAAGTGTGCGATCTGCGGCAGAACAGAAAAGGATGGTGCACAGCTCGAGTTTCGTTTTTGTTCCAAATGTGAAGGCAACTATGAATACTGCCAGGATCACCTGTTTACGCATCAGCATGTAAGACGAAGCTGAGAGAGGGCTTACTGCGGGGGATTTGATTGACAAATAGAGAATTAGAATTTATAATAGAATAGAATTTACTGGAGCAGGAAGAACATCAAAGTGTGTTTCGCTTATATATCCGATAGGGGATGCCATCCGTTTTTCGCGGTAAGCAGCAATATCAGTATCAATGGCGGCACACTTTGTTTTTACCTGTATCGGAATTTGAATATACCAGGAGGAACATAGATGGAAAACGAAGCAGTTTCTAAGAATTTTATTGAACAGATTATTGAGGAAGATATCGAAGAGGGACATTGTGAGGCGGTTAGGACACGTTTTCCACCGGAACCGAATGGTTATCTTCATATTGGACATGCCAAGTCCATTTTATTGAATTATGGATTAGCGAAGAAGTATCAGGGAAAGTTTCATATGCGTTTTGATGATACCAATCCCACGAAGGAAAAGACGGAATTTGTAGATTCTATCAAGAAGGATATAAAATGGCTGGGAGCAGATTGGGAGGATCGTCTGTATTTTGCTTCCGACTATTTTGATCAGATGTATGAAGCAGCCGTGAAGCTGATTAAAAAAGGCAAGGCGTATGTATCTGAACTGAATGCAGAGCAGATTCGGGAATACAGGGGAACTTTGACGGAGCCTGGCAAGGAAGATCCTGGTGCAGCAAGAAGTATTGAGGAGAATCTGAAACTTTTTGAGGATATGAGGGCTGGAAAGTATGAGGATGGTGCATTAGTACTACGTGCCAGGATTGATATGGCTTCTCCTAATATCAATATGAGAGATCCAGTGTTATATCGGGTGGCACATATGACACATCATAATACAGGAGATAAGTGGTGTATCTATCCAATGTATGATTTTGCACATCCGATTGAGGATGCGATAGAGGGAATTACTCATTCGATCTGTACCTTGGAATTTGAGGATCATAGACCATTATATGACTGGGTGGTGCGGGAACTGGAATATGAGAATCCACCCAAACAGATTGAATTTGCCAAATTGTATCTTACGAATGTGGTGACTGGAAAGCGTTATATTAAGAAGCTGGTGGAGGAGCAGATTGTAGATGGCTGGGACGATCCGCGCCTAGTATCCATTGCAGCTTTGAGAAGACGTGGGTTTACGCCAGAATCTATTCAGAGATTTGTAGAGCTTTGCGGCGTGTCTAAGGCCAATAGTTCTGTGGATTATGCAATGTTGGAATACTGTATTCGTGAGGATCTGAAATTGAAGCGTCCGCGGATGATGGCTGTGTTGGATCCTATCAAGCTGGTGATTGACAATTATCCAGAAGGTCAGGTAGAATATCTCGATGCAGCCAATAACCTGGAAAATGAGGAGTTGGGAACACGGCAGATTCCATTCTGTCGGGAATTGTACATTGAACGGGAGGATTTTATGGAGGAACCTCCAAGAAAATATTTCCGTCTGTTTCCAGGCAATGAAGTACGTCTGATGCATGCTTATTTTGTCAAATGCGAAAGCTTTATTAAGGATGAACAGGGAAATGTAACGGAAGTGCACTGCACCTATGACCCAGAGACAAAAGCGGGAAGTGGGTTTACGGGCCGCAAGGTAAAGGGTACCATTCATTGGGTGCCGGCACCATATGCGAAACAGTGTGAAGTGCGTCTCTATGAAAATCTAGTGGATGAAGAAAAAGGGGTATATAACAAGGAAGATGGCAGCTTAAATCTCAATCCCAACTCACTGACTGTCAGATCGGAATGTTATATTGAGCCTGCTTTGGCAGAGGCAAAACCTTATGATAGTTATCAGTTTGTAAGGCAGGGATTTTTCTGTGCAGATGCCAAGGATTCCAAACCAGATGCGTTGGTATTTAACCGAATTGTATCATTAAAGAGTTCTTACAAGCTGCCGACACAAAATCAATAGTGCAAAAAGGAGGAAAAGTGCCATGAACATATTTTCAGGATTAGAAAAGTTTGGCTTAAAATCGGCAGAATCTGTACAATTATTTGAAGATAACAAAAAGTCAAATCAACAACATGCTCATCAACAAGATGACAATCAGCAGACAAAGCCGGCAGAACAGGAAATTCCTCCAGAAAAGGATTTTATTCTGGAAAAGACCGTCAGATGCAAGGTTTGTGACCAGGTATTTAAGACAAAGGTAGTTAAGAATGGCAGAGTAAAGCGTTTAGAGCCAGACCGTGACTTAAGACCAAGATTTCAATACATTGATACCTTAAAATATGATATTACTTCCTGTCCATTCTGTGGATATACAGCAATGAATCGTTATTTTGATATGATTTCTTCTGGACAGATTAAATTAATCCGTGAACAGATTGCCAGTCAATTTCAGCCGAAATCTCAGTCAGAGGAAGAATCCTATAGTTATGATACAGCAGTAGACCGCTATAAATTATCACTTTTAAATACTGTGGTAAAAAGAGGGAGAGACAGTGAGAAGGCTTTCACCTGTCTAAAACTTTCCTGGCTGCTGCGAGGGAAGGTAGAGACAATGTCAGAGAGTACTGCTGAGGAAAAGCAGGTCAAGCAAGTATGTGAACAGGAGCAGGAAGAGTTTTATCAACAGGCATTTGAAGGATTTCAGAAAGCGATTGCTGGCGAAATGTTTCCAATGTGCGGTATGGAACAGTGTACCGTTGATTATCTGCTTGCTTGTATGGCATTTCATTTTAAAAAGTATGAGATTGCATCAAAATTTTTACAAAGTGTGCTGACATCTGTATCGGCAAGCCGACGCATGAAAGATATGGCGTTAGAATTAAAAGATGATATTATCGCTGAACTGAGGAAGTAGACTAAAATCGATTCGCAGTAACCCATTAATATAATATAAAGGTAAATGGAGGACAGAAGCATGAAGAAACAGAGCAGAATGATACCGACAGCTATGTTTGCAGCGGTGTGCGCAATGATTTTTCTTACTAGCTGTACTACACAAGACCAAAAAGAAGCGGCAAATGATTATCAGCAATCCGCAGATCAATCTACGCAAGAAGATACGAATGATCAGAAAGATAAGGAATTACAGGAAACTGCAGATCAATCCGATGAGGAAGATGAGCAGATGGAGAGCTACAATAAAACCATGAAAAAAGCAATCAAAGCTATTAAGAAAGATGATGCAAAAGCTTTGGATAAGCTTCAGGACAGCAAAGAGGGCAGAGCACTTTCTAAGATGGTAGGAAGCGGCGGCAGCTATCTCTATTTGCCTAAGGGTGGAGACAGTGGCAAAGGAATCGGTTTTTATAATTTTAAGGACTGCGACTGTTATCAGTGGTACTATGGCGATTATAAGGATGGAAAACGGGACGGTAACGGAATCTGGTATTATACCAGCAGTCATACAGAAGATGGTAAATTGTACAAGGAAGTATACAATGGAGAGTGGAAAAATGATGTCCCCAATGGCGAAGGCCATCAAGTGATTGTCCTAGATGATCAGGTAGATACAAACCAGAAATTTAAGGTCAAGAAGGGATTATTCTATGGAACTTACAAGATAGAAGAGACACTTGAGGATGGGACAGTTGTCACTGGGAAATATAAGTTAAAAAAGGGAAAGTATGTTACACTCTCAGATGAGGAATTGACAGAAAATAACTTTGTGATTCCAGATCAGCCACATCTTGCCATTGCTTTTTTGTATGATGAGAATGAAGTGGTTAAGAGCTGTAAAATGGTATATGCAGTGGATGTCACCAAGGGAGTAAAGCATTTTTATTCCAGTAAATAATGTATTTTAACAGACGTCAATCTCATAAATTTGGGGCACAAGGTTTGCTTGTGCCCTTGAACTTATCAAAGACTAAAAAAGGAGGTTAGAAAATGATTGTGACAAAACCTATCAATATAAGTGATGAGTATCGTAAATTGGCTATGCAGGGTGAACCAATTTTTGATCATGAGCAGAATCTTGTTGTAATTTCTGTTCAGGATTATGAGGAAATGAAAAAGGCAAAAAATAATGTTGAATACCTGACCATGTTGAAACAATCAGATGGGGAATTGAAAGCAGGAAAAATAGTTTACAAGACTATGGAAGAATTGGAGTCTATGGAGAATTAAAACATGCATATTGTATTTACAGATACAGGCTGGAAACAGTATACAAACTGGCAAGGGCAAGATAAAAAGGTAATTAAACGAATAAATCAACTTTTAAAAAGCATAGAACGAGACGGAGCGTTATAAGGAATAGGAAAACCAGAACTCTTGAAATATGATAAGGCAGGTTTATATAGCAGACGAATTGACGAAGAAAATCGTCTTGTATATGAATTGTTAAATAATCAAATAATTGTGAAGTCCTGTAAAGGGCATTATACAAATTAAAATACCCCGTAGTTTGTACGGGGTATTTTAATTTGCAACATTCTAAAAAACCAATGTATAGCTAAAGGAAACTTAACATGGTCGTTTGTATTGATATTATTTCTCGGTTTTATCCAATTCAGCCATCTTCATGGCGCGAACTTTTAATGGCAGGCCAAACAAGGTGATAAAGCCCTCTGCATCATGGTGGTCATACAGATCGCCAGTGGTAAAGCTTGCCAGAGATTCACTGTAGAGAGAGTAGGGGGAGGTAGTGCCAGCTTTGATAATATTTCCCTTGTAGAGTTTAAATTTTACTTCTCCGGTAACATATTGCTGTGTGGAGGTGACAAACGCCTGCACTGCTTCACGCAGCGGAGTAAACCATTTTCCTTCATATACAATCTGAGCCATCTTGTTGCCCAAATCTTTTTTCACTTCCATAGTAGCACGGTCAAGTACCAGTTCTTCCAACTGCTGCTGAGCCTCAAGCAGAATCGTTCCGCCAGGTGTCTCATAGACGCCACGTGACTTCATACCTACCACACGGTTTTCCACTATATCAATGATGCCAATTCCATGCTTGCCGCCGAGACGGTTTAATTCGCGAATAATGTCGGCAACTTTCATTTCCTGGCCATTGATTGTTTTTGGTACGCCAGATTCAAAAGTCATGGTCACATATTCCCCTTCATCTGGCGCTTTTTCTGGAGATACGCCCAATACCAGCAGGTGGTCATAATTTGGTTCACATGCGGGATCTTCCAGCTCTAATCCTTCATGGCTGATATGCCACAGATTGCGGTCGCGGCTATAGCTGCTGTCAGCAGAAAATGGAAGGTCAATGCCATGTGACTTACAATATGCAATCTCCTCTTCACGAGACTGCATATTCCACTTGTCACTTCTCCAGGCTGCGATAATCTTCAGATCAGGAGCCAAGGCTTTGATGCCAAGTTCAAAACGAATCTGGTCGTTTCCTTTGCCAGTAGCGCCGTGGCAGATTGCAGTAGCACCCTCTTTTCTGGCAATTTCTACCAGACGTTTGGCAATGCCAGGACGAGCCATAGAAGTGCCAAGCAAATATTTGTTTTCATATACTGCGCCAGCCTGTACACAGGGAAGAATATATTCCTCTGCAAATTCGTCAGTGATATCCTCAATATAGAGTTTGGAAGCGCCAGATAATTTGGCGCGTTCTTCCAGGCCATCCAGTTCTTCTTCTTGTCCGCAGTCGATACAGCAGCAGATTACGTCATAGTCATAATTCTCCTTTAACCAAGGGATGATGGCGGTGGTATCTAAGCCGCCAGAGTAAGCTAAGATTACTTTTTCTTTCATAATATTTTCCTCCGTTGTTTGAAAATCCAAATTCTGTTCTTGTATAATATACAATACTAAGTGTAAAATGGCAAGCATGGACAGGAAATTCTTTTTGTAATCGCTGTAAATGCCTTTGCGAATGGCGTGGGTGTGGACTGTAACTATGTGTCCAAAGGAGCTGCCACACAGATATGTTTACTTATTCAAAAGATTTTGCTGCTAAAACAGCAAAGACAGAATGCATAAAAATTATCTTGTAAATCTAGCTTTTTTGATTAGTTTTTGTGCATATTGTATATAATTGCTTTGCGAAATTATCTTTTTAAATGAATTTTGCAATGAAATTAATATTAGCACGACAGCCCCATATTGCCTACAAATTGCACTATCAAGAAAATCTAATAAAAAATTCTAATTGGATTTTTTCAGTAGGTTGTGATATAATTGCGTGGTTGTACTAAAACGGAGTTCTCATTTCATATAGTCTATTGCTGTAAGACAGTTGAGAATAATACTGAGGATAATAAAATGAAAATAGCAATCTGTGATGACAGCATAAGAGATCTGGCCGGGATTGATAAGCTGCTGAAAAAGTATAAGGAATTATATGCAAAGACAGAATTTAAGGTGGAAAAATATACAGATCCGGTCAAATTAAAAAATAAGATACAAAAGAAAGATTTGGCAGATATCTATATTTTGGACATTCTTATGTCGGAAACTACTGGCATTGACCTGGGCACTCAGATTCGTAAAACAGGCAGAGAGTATGTTATTATATATATTACCTCCTCAGATGATTTTGCATTAGATGCCTATGATGTCCATGCAGCAAGATATCTCTTAAAGCCAATTGATGAAGATCGTTTTTTTGAAGCCTTGGATTATGCTTTTTCTTATACAGAGGTCAAGAACAGTCCAATCTATCTGATTAAGACAAAGGATGGTCTAGTATCAGCGCCTTATTCCCAAATTGAATATATCGAAAACTGTTCCAGAATGTTGGAAGTCCATCTGACAAATGGAGAGCAGATAAAAAGTATATTCATGAGAAAATCTTTTGAGGAAGAGATTGGAAATCTTGCAAAAGACAGAAGTTTTATGCAGGTTCATAAATCTTTTTTGGTCAATATGAGACATGTAAAAAGATTGGATGGCAGCAATATTATTATGGACAGTGGCAGCAGTATTCCAATCAGCAAAAAGAATACCGCAAATGTCAAGCGGGAATATCTCTTGTTTGTGTCAAAACAGTATGGGTAGGGAAAAGGGATGGATTATTTTAAGAATGTATCATATATGGTGAGTCATGTATTTTTAATGTTGTTTTTTTATTTGTTCAGCGTACATCGTTATTCAAAGGTTATTACAGGCGGAATTTGTTTTATGTCTTTTTTGATTCTATGTATTTCAGATTGTTTGAAGCTAAATCTTTTTCCAGATAGTGATCTGTGCTATGTAGTTGTCACAATAGTTCAAATACTTCTCGTACAGTTTACAGGTATTCTGATTTCGAATAAAAGAAATCAAAAAACGTTGTTTATAGGACTTAGCGCTTCCAATTATGTTATTGTAGGAAGTGTGTCTTCCTCTATTTTGTATATCTATACAAAGAGTGCAGTTGTTGCTCTGGCAGGAAGTTTTTTGATACATCTTATTGCTTTATATATTGTATATCAGGCGATGTGGAAACTTTGGATAAAACAGTATGAGACAGAATATACCAAGGGCTGGTGGGAATTATGTCTGATCCCAGTCTTTTTTTATTGTAGTTTTACTTTTATTGCATATTTTCCTTATACGTTGGAAGAAAATCCGCAAAATATTCTAGGAATTCTCTGTATTTTGGCGACAATGTTTGTTTCCTATGTGGTGGTGCTGCGATATTTGCAGAGTGACGCTAAGCAAAAGGACATCTATTTAAAAAATGTGCTTTTTGAGTCCTATATTAAAGGATTAGAAAATCAATTTTATCTGGTAGAACAGGCGGAGAAAAATATGAAATTGCTGCGCCATGATATGAGGCATTATTCTAGTATGATCAGACATCTCTTAGATCAGGGTGAATATGCGGAAATACAAAAAATTATCACACATATCAATGATGTTGTAAATGAAAATAAAGTAAAGAAATATTGTAATAATCTAATTGTCAATACGATTATCTCTAAAATGATGGAACGGGCAAAGCGGTTTGATGTTAAAGTACACCTAGATCTGACTGTTTCAAAGGAACTGCCAGTCAATGAGTATGAGTTTACAGCAGTGATCGCGAACTTGTTTGAGAATGCGCTGATTGGGGTCAAGGATTTAAAAAAGGAAAAAAGGGAGATAGAGATAAAAGTTCATTGTAATGAGGAGCATTTACTGGTACAGACGCAAAACGAATATCAGGGAGAGATTGACTTAGATCCCATAACTGGACTTCCAAAGAGTAAAAAGGGGGGCAATCATGGATTGGGAATGCAGAGCGTATTGGCATTTTCTGATAAAATACAAGGAGACTTTGGGTGTTTCTGCCAGGATGGAATTTTTTGGATTATGTTATTTGCCAAGTTTTAAGAGGATTGTTAGAAATTGACGCCTTTATGTGCAAAAATAAACAGGATTTGGTCTTAAGAAAATGATATAATACAAACAGTTCTAGTCAGAAGGGAACTCTCTCACCTCTGGATGGGAAAATGTAAACGGATATCCATGCAGAAAAATATCCTTATCTGACAGAACCTCCGGTGTGGATTGCAGGGGTGCGGGAACATAGCTGACCCGCGCCCCAAAGTACAAATATCGGGGTACTGTTGACTTTTTTTGGAGGGAATATCCCATGCAGAAAACATTTATCCGCTATACATTTGCCATTATATCAGCCGCTGTTTTTGTGATTTTTTTTATCAATTGTTTTGTTGCGCTGCACACATTGGAGTCGCAGCAGTATAAGACTTTTTATACAAAGTCGCAGCAGGTGATACATACTCTTGAGAACAATCAGGAAGAATTAGATTTGATGAGGGAAAATTTAGATGAGGATTATCTTACCAGGGCCAGGGCAGCCGCATATGTATTAGACAGGCAGAAGGAAGTGTCAATGGATGTCGAGGAAATGCAGTATCTGGCAAATCTGCTCAATGTCGATGAGCTGCATATGATTGATGAAAATGGCATTATCGCCTCTGCCTCTGTCTCACAATATGTTGGGTTTGATATGGCAGCTCATGAGCAGACGCGGGCGTTTCTCGCTATTTTGGACAGTGAAGAGGAGGATGCTTATCTGATTCAGGAGGCGCAGCCCAATGCGGCAGAAAATAAAATTATGCAGTATGTTGGCGTAGCCAGAGAGGGGAAAAAGGGCATTGTACAGGTAGGTTTTAAACCTACCAGACAGATGGAGGCACAGTCGAGAAATACCTATGAATATATTTTTTCTAAGTTTCCCACAGATGTTGGGGAAGAACTTTTTGCTGTAAACTGCATGACAGGAACTGTGGAAGGGCATTCTGACGGTTTAAGCGGGGATTATTCGGCAGAGTATTATCAGTTGGAGCAGCTTTGGGAGTGTTCCGATGGCGCCTATAAAAAAGGCAAGGACGGACAGCGCATGTATGTATTTTCCAGAAAATATAATGATATTTTGATCTGTGCTGCGCTGCCGTTTGATATTTTATTTCAGAAACTTTTGGATCAGGTGATCAGTACCTTATGTTATCTGCTGCTTATTGAGACAGTTGTGCTTGTACTTCTCAATTATCTGGTAAAACGCAAAACAGTGGATGGGATTCATCATATCATAGATCATCTCACTGCTATCACTAAGGGAAATTTAGATACGAAAGTGGCAGTGGGCGGTAATCAGGAATTTGAAGCATTGAGTCAGGGAATCAATACAATGGTTAAGAGTATTGTCAGTATTTCTGACCGCATCTCTGCTATAATAGAAATCAGTGGTGTTCCTTTGGCAGCATTTGAATATGAGCTTGGGGTAAGCCATGTGTTTGTCACTTCAGGACTGCGGGAATTATTGGATCTTCCAGACTGGGAGGCGCAAGAGTTCTATCAAGATAGTGTGAAGTTTGGAAGGTATATTGATGAGATTACCTCAAAACCATTGGAAGGGGAAAAGGATATCTTTCAAATCAATGATTACAGATATGTACGCATTCATATGACAAAATCTGAGAAAAAGCATTTGGGAGTGATCACAGATGTAAGCAGGGATATATTACAAAAGAAACAGATGCAGTATGAAAATACACATGATGCCTTGACCGGATTGTATAAATATTCTTATTTCAAACAGCTTGCATCAAAAACGCTGCAAAATATGAATGAGGGGGAGAATGGTGCCATTGTAATGTTGGATCTGGATTCCTTTAAGTCCATCAATGATACGTTTGGTCATGATACTGGTGATAGGTATCTGCAGAGCTTTGCGGCTGTGATGCAGTCTATGTCTGAGGAGCATTTTCTGACCGCAAGGCGTTCTGGAGATGAATTTTGTATGATGATATTTGGTTGTAAAGATAAGTCTGAGGTGACAGGATTTTTAGATTGTTTTTATGAGTCCCTGAAAGAACATGAGATAGAATTATGTAAAGGCCAGTCCAGAAGTGTCAGCGCTTCTTGTGGGTTTGCTTGGACAATAAATAGAGAGGAGAATCTAGAGGAACTTTTAAAACATGCAGACGAGGCTCTCTATGAGATCAAACGGCACACCAAAGGGTGTTATGGGGAATATAGGAGCAGTTGAATGAACGCTAAGTCCATGTTATAATGATGAGCGAGAGGTGACGAAAATATCACAGAGCAAAGTGCATGAGAAGCAACAAATAGGTTTGACATAAGGTATTTGATAATAAGGAGGAATGACATATGGCATTACCTCAAAGGGGGCTAGGTATACGTTCAAGGATGTTTTATTGAATTAAGTGAGGTGTTTTCTGAATAGACGGTACAGAGCTGGCGGGAAGTATTCCCCGTCAGCTCTTCTATATGAAATAAAGTATATCAGATGGGGTGATTTCCGCAGCAAGAACGCTAAGGCGTTCTTGAATGCTGCCAGAAAATTTGAAAGTAGTCTTTTTGAATGAATAAAAAAGCACAAACATTGAATAAATATACAGAAAAATAAAAATAAGTCTTTACGGATAGAGGAAAATGTATTATTATACCTTATGAACGCTGAATGGCATGTGTGCCCTAAAGGGTATCATGGGAATATATAACGAAGATAGATTACAGCGGAAAGTGAGGACAAGAGAGATGATAAGAGCAGGAATTATCGGGGCGACCGGATATGCAGGTGCAGAGCTGGTAAGGCTGTTGCTTGGACATAGAGAAGTGGAGATAAAATGGTATGGTTCCAGAAGTTACATTGATCAGAAATATGCTAAGGTCTATGGAAATATGTTTCAGCTTGTGGAAGATAGCTGTCTGGATGATCGTATAGAGGAACTGGCAAAACAGGTGGATGTGATTTTTACAGCGACACCGCAGGGATTTCTGGCTGGGGTTTTGACAGAGGAGATTTTGGAACGTACAAAAGTGGTGGATTTGAGTGCCGATTACCGTCTTAAGGATGTGGCAATTTACGAGAAATGGTATAAAATAGAACATAAAAGTCCGCAATTTTTGGAAGAGGCGGTCTATGGTTTATGTGAGATCAATCGTGAGCAGGTAAAGCAGGCCAGGCTGGTAGCAAATCCTGGATGCTATACTACTTGTTCCATTTTGACAGCATATCCTTTGGTAAAAGAAGGGCTGATTGAGCCTAATACTCTGATTGTGGATGCCAAATCAGGGACTTCCGGCGCAGGACGGGGGACGAAGCTTCCTAATCTCTTCTGTGAAGTCAATGAAAGTATCAAAGCATATGGAGTGGCAAGCCATAGGCATACACCGGAGATTGAAGAGCAGTTAGGCTATGCGGCAGGGGAATCTGTGACTATTAGTTTCACACCTCATTTAGTGCCGATGAACCGTGGAATTTTGGCGACGGAATATGCTTCTCTTAAAAAGATAAAGCAGCCAGATGGGACAGTGGCTTATCCTTCTGATGCGCAAGTGAGAGCTGCTTATGAGAAATATTATGGTTCAGAATATTTTATTCGTCTTTTAGAGCAGGGAACCTGTCCAGAGACGAAATGGGTAGAGGGCAGTAATTTTGTGGATATTGGATTTCAAATTGACGAGCGTACCAGACGGATTGTGATGATGGGAGCCATAGATAATTTGGTAAAAGGCGCAGCAGGCCAGGCCGTGCAAAATATGAATTTATTGTTTGGTTTCCCAGAGACAGAAGGGCTCAAGCTTGTGCCAATGTTTCCGTAGATTTGAGTTTTTGTTTTGCTATTATTATGTGCCAAAAAGACCTGCTGCAAAGCAGCAGAGTCTAATTGCACCAGATTGCATCTGGAAAATTCATTTTCCAAGTGCAATCTGTATACAATGTTTCCCTGTCACTTTATGTGACAGGGCTTTTGGCACTATTATGATAGGCGAATAAAAACCAAAAAACTCAGCTCCCATAGAGGACAAAATTATGACAACAAAACAGAAGAAAATAATTGCTCCGGCGTCTGTGCGGGCAATGACAGAAGAAGATTATGATCAGGTTTATCGTCTCTGGCGGACGATTAAAGGTTTTGGCATCCGCAGTATGGACGATTCCAAAGAAGGTGTGGCAAGGTTTTTGCGCCGCAATCCAACCACCAGTATGGTGGCGGAAGCAAATAGTGAACTTGTGGGTTCCATTCTCTGTGGGCATGACGGCAGAAGAGGATGTTTTTATCATGTGTGTGTCAGGGAAGATTACAGGCATCAGGGAATTGGCAAGGAAATGGCGGTCCGTGCGATGCGTGCCTTGCAAAAGGAGCAGATCAATAAGGTCTGTTTGATCGCATTTAAGAAAAACGAAGTTGGAAATTCTTTCTGGAAAAGCGTGGGATGGACATTTCGGGAGGATTTAAATTATTATGATTTTGTATTAAATGACGCCAATATCACGACATTTCAATAAGGCGGATTTCGCCTGATTTGTGTAGAGGAGGAATAGAGTTGAAGATCATTACAGGCGGCGTGACCGCAGCAAAAGGTTATCAGGCAGCGGCAACCGCAGCAGGGATTAAATATACAGACCGAACAGATATGGCATTGCTTGTCAGTGAAGTACCAGCAGTGTCCGCAGGAGTGTTTACCAGAAATGTGGTCAAGGCAGCTCCGGTAAAATGGGATCAGCGCGTGGTAACAGAGCAGGAATGCGCGCAGGCAGTAGTAATCAATGCGGGAATTGCTAATGCCTGTACTGGGACAGAGGGAATGGAATACTGCCAAAAGACGGCAGAAACGGTGGAAGAGCTCTTAGGCATTCCAACAGGGCAAGTGTTGGTTGCCTCCACTGGGGTGATTGGGATGCAGCTTCCAATGGAAAAACTTTCTGCTGGTGTCAAAGTGCTGGCTTCAACGCTCAGTGAATCTGAGGAGAGCGGGCGGGAAGCGGCCTGTGCTATTATGACGACAGATACCAAATATAAAGAGGTGGCAGTAGCTTTTGAGGTGGATGGAAAGACCGTGACAGTGGGCGGTATGTGTAAAGGTTCTGGGATGATTCATCCCAATATGTGCACCATGTTAAGTTTTGTTACCACAGATCTTGCTATATCTAAGGAACTATTGCAGCAGGCATTGCGAGAGGATGTGGATGACACTTATAATATGATTTCTGTGGATGGAGATACTTCCACAAATGATACTGTACTATTACTGGCAAATGGTATGGCTGGTAATGATAAGATTACCAAGAAGGATGAAAATTACCACAAATTTACACAGGCTCTTAAGCTTGTCAATACCACTTTGGCCAAGAAGATGGCGGGGGATGGCGAAGGAGCTACGGCACTCTTTGAGACAAAAGTGATTCATGCCGATACCAAAGAACATGCCAAGATTTTAGCAAAATCTGTGATTTGCTCTTCCTTGACGAAGGCTGCAATTTTTGGGCATGATGCTAACTGGGGCAGAATCTTGTGTGCATTGGGATATTCTGGAGTCGATTTTAACCCAGAGGAAATTGAATTGTATTTTCAGAGCAAATCAGGACAGATTCAGATTTATAAGGATGGCGTGGCCACAGATTACAGTGAGGATGAGGCGACAAAGATTTTATCTGATGAGGAAGTGACGGTTCTTGTAGATATGAAAATGGGAGAGGAAGAGGCTGCTGCCTGGGGGTGTGACCTGACTTATGATTATGTGAAAATCAATGCAGATTATCGCTCATAAAAACAAATTAAGAGATTCCCAGAGAGGATAAGACGGAAAAGAGGATTATAGAGATGGAAGAAAAGGATATGCAGAAAATTTTACAGAAGGCGGAGGTACTGATTGAGGCATTGCCGTATATTCAGCGTTTTAACCGCAAGATTATTGTCGTCAAATACGGCGGCAGTGCAATGGTTGACGAGGAATTAAAGAAGAATGTTATCAAGGATGTCACCTTGTTAAAGCTGGTGGGATTTAAGCCAATTATTGTGCACGGCGGCGGTAAGGAGATCAGCAAATGGGTTGGCAAAGTGGGAATGGAACCAGAATTTATCAATGGACTGCGCAAGACAGACGCTCCGACAATGGAGATTGCAGAGATGGTGCTTGGAAAAGTCAATAAATCTCTGGTGCAGATGGTACAGGAATTGGGTGTGAACGCCATTGGTATCAGCGGCAAGGACGGCGGACTATTAAAGGTGAAGAAAAAATATTCCAAGGGGCAGGACATTGGCTATGTGGGAGAGATCACAGAGGTAAATGCCAAAGTACTCTATGACCTTTTGGAAAAGGATTTTCTGCCGATTGTCTGTCCGGTAGGTTTGGATGATAATTTTGAGAGTTATAATATCAATGCGGATGATGCGGCCTGTGCTATTGCTCAGGCAGTCAGTGCGGAAAAGCTGGCATTTTTGACAGATGTAAAAGGGGTATATCGGGATCCTGAGGATAAATCTTCTTTGATTTCAGAACTTTCTGTCTCAGAAGCGCGGGAGCTGATTGACAGTGGGACAGTTGGCGGAGGGATGCTGCCTAAGCTGAACAATTGTATGGAAGCCATTGAGGACGGTGTCTCCAGAGTTCATATTTTAGATGGCAGAATTCCGCATTGCCTGCTTTTGGAGATCTTTACCAATAGAGGAATTGGAACAGCGATCTTAGGAGACAGTGAAGAGCGGTTTTATACAGTGCACCACAGCGGAAAGGAGCAGTGAGCATGGAAGCAACAGTTTTGATGGAGCAGGCAAAACAGAATATTTTGCATACGTATAATCGTTTTCCAATTGTGCTGGATCATGGTCAGGGGGTATACCTCTATGATACAGACGGAAAGAAATATTTAGATTTTACGGCAGGGATAGCAGTGCAGGCCTTAGGTTATGGCGACCAAGAGTACAACGAGGCATTGAAGGCACAGATTGACAAGTTATTACATACCTCTAATTTATATTACAATCAGCCAATTATTGACGCTGCCGAAAAGCTCTGTGCGGCCTCTGGTTTGGATTATGCTTTTTTTACCAACAGCGGGGCAGAAGCCGTTGAGGGTGCAATCAAAACAGCAAAAAAGTACGCCTATCTAAAAGATGGATGTACAGATCATGAGATCATTGCCATGAATCAGTCTTTTCATGGCAGAACCTTAGGAGCCCTCTCTGTCACTGGAAATGCCCATTACAGAGAGCCATTTGAACCGCTTCCGGGCATTGTGAAGTTTGCAGATTACAATGATCTAGGCAGTGTCAAAGCATTAATAACAGAAAAAACATGTGCCATTATCATGGAAACAGTTCAGGGAGAAGGCGGTATTTATCCGGCAGAAGAAGAATTTTTAAGAGCAGTCAAAGAGATCTGTGTTAAGAATGATATTCTGTTGATATTGGATGAGATCCAGTGCGGCATGGGAAGAACCGGAGAAATGTTTGCATGGCAGGCTTATGATGTGAAACCAGATCTTATGGTAACTGCCAAAGCGCTGGGCTGTGGAGTTCCTGTGGGTGCTTTTGTGATGACTAAGAAAGTTGCCAACGCTTCCTTAAAACCAGGAGATCATGGCACTACCTATGGCGGCAATCCTTTTGTGGGGGCGGCTGTGAGCAAAGTTTTTGATATTTTTGCACAGCGGAATCTAACGGCACATGTAAAGGAGATCGGAGGCTATCTGGAAACTCAGTTAGAACAATTAAAATCAGAATATGACTGTATCGCAGACAGAAGAGGCGTGAGGCTCATGCAAGGGCTGCAGCTTAACATACCTGTTGGTGATGTGGCGGCAAAAGCCTTACAGCAGGGCTTGCTTGTGATCACCGCTGGAAATAATGTGCTGCGTTTTGTGCCGCCTTTGGTGATTGAAAAAGAACATGTGGACGAAATGATGGAGAAAATAAAAGTGGTCTTGTCGTCTGTCACAGAACATTAAATCTGTTCAGATCACAGGTGCACGGATAAAAATTCCAATCTTGGTTATCCTATTGACAAAGAATGTATGTAGGAGGAAGCCAATGATTGGAATTTTTATTGCATTGATATCAGGAGCTTTGATGAGTGTACAGGGTGTATTTAATACGGAAGTGACAGAGGGCAGCAGTATGTGGGTCAGTACAAGCTGGGTGCAGTTTTCGGCGCTGATTGTCTGTCTTGGCGCCTGGTTGTTTACAGACCGCAGCAGTTTTACAGTGCTGTTTCAAATCCAGCCTAAGTATATGCTCTTAGGTGGTGTGATTGGGGCGTTTATCACTTATACAGTGATTAAGGCAATGGCCTCGCTGGGACCGGCGCAGGCGGTAATGCTGATTGTAGTTTCTCAGTTGATTATCGCTTATGTGATTGAGTTGTTTGGTATGTTTGGGGTTGATAAGCAGCCGTTTGCATGGCGCAGAATCTTAGGAATGGCAATTTGTATCGGCGGCATCATTCTGTTTAAATGGGAATAAGTACAAGGACTGATATAAGCCTCCGGCTGATGAAAAGGATCCTCTGGCTGTTTTTAGATACAGTGGGAGGATCTTTTTTTGGATGTGTAAAATTCATTACCATTTATTTGGGCTGATGCGTGAACTGTAATGAAAATTTTTTAAATGGGATTCTTTTTTACAAATCCTCTTGTAATAATTTGAAATTTTCGTTACAATAGAATGGATTTGTGAATAAGACTTTTCTCATACTATCTTTTAGAAATAAGAGAGGTGAGAAAGGTATGAAAAAAATAAGAAATTTGATATATATTTTTGTGCTGGCTATCGGGATTTCTGGTTGTGCAGACAGGCCCGAGGAAGTCAAAGAACTGCTTTTGACCAAAGAAACTGCAGAGGTGAAAAACGAAGCAGACGGCGGTGAGGAAATTTCATCAGAGGAGAATACGAAATCTCAGAACGAAGAAATAGACATGATCTATGTCCAAGTATCTGGGGCAGTAAACAATCCTGGAGTCTATGAACTGCCCTCAGGCAGCCGAGTTTTTCAGGCTTTGGAACTTGCCGGCGGCATGACTGAAAAAGCAGAAGAAAAAAGTCTCAATCAGGCGCAGACGCTTGAGGATGGGCAGATGATTTGGGTGCTCACGGTGGAGGAAGCAGCCTCACTGCCAGAGCAAAAGCCAGAATCATTGGCAAAAGATGATGGAAAAGTAAATCTCAACACTGCCACAAAAGAAGAATTACAGACGCTGCCTGGAATTGGCGAGGCAAAAGCGCTCAGCATTCTGGCCTGGAGAGAAGAACACGGCGGCTTTGCACAGATTGAAGATATCATGAAAATAGAAGGAATTAAAGAAGGCGTATTTTCCAAGATAAAGGATAGCGTCAAGGTTCAATGAGGTGAAAGAATGGCAAAAAAGGTTCTTGTAGTCGATGATGAGAAGTTGATAGTAAAGGGAATCCGTTTCAGTCTGGAACAGGATGGCATGGAGGTGGACTGCGCTTTTGATGGTGAGGAAGGCTTACGTCTGGCGACAGAAAATAACTATGACATAATATTGCTTGATATCATGCTGCCCAAAATGGATGGCTTTGAGGTATGCCAGCATATCCGCGAGTTTTCTATGGTGCCAGTGGTGATGCTGACGGCCAAGGGAGACGATATGGATAAGATTCTTGGATTGGAATATGGGGCAGACGACTACATTACAAAGCCATTTAATATTTTAGAAGTCAAGGCACGGATTAAGGCGATTATGCGCAGAACTGTGCCTAGACAGCAGAAACAGGAAAATCCCAAGGTTGTGGAAAATGGGGATATGCGTCTGGACTGTGAGAGCCGGCGTCTGTTTATTTTAGATCGGGAGATCAAGGTCACAGCAAGAGAATTTGATCTGCTTGCACTTCTGATATTAAACCCGAACAAGGTATACAGTCGGGAGACACTTCTCAAACGGGTATGGGGTTCTGATTATCCGGGAGATGTGCGCACCGTGGACGTGCATGTCAGGCGTCTGCGTGAAAAGATCGAGGTCAACCCCAGTGAGCCGAAATATGTACAGACAAAATGGGGCGTAGGTTATTATTACAAAGGATAGGCGGCGGAGCCAGAATGAAGAGATTGAAATTTTTGCACAGCATGAAATTTCGGCTGTTTTTGCTGATTGCATTGATTGGGATTGTTCCCAATTATATTTTGCGGTTTGGAATTCTTGCCAGCTATGAGAGCCGAGCAGTTTCCAATCGCAGCATTGATATTCTCAGTCAGGTAAAAATGTTGGGAAATCAGGTGATGAAATACAATTACATGACAGATACCTCTGTGGATATTGTCAATGCCCAGTTAGAGCAGTTGTCCAATATTTATGATGGCAGATTATTGATTATCAATAATCATTTTCAGATTGTCAAAGATACGTATGGACTGGATATGGGCAAGACCATTATCTCTGAGGAAGTGGTAAAGTGTTTTTTGGGAGAGGAAATCACAAAATATGATGCAGATAACCGCTATATTGAACTTGCGGTTCCCCTGAAAAATCCAGATACCAAAGAAAAGCTTGGAGTTATGCTTGTCAGTGTCTCCACTGACAGTATTATGATCAATTATGATTATCTGAAGAAAAATGCACAGATTATTGAGATGGCCAGTGCAGTGATTATTTTGTCACTGGCGTTATTCTTTGCCCAGCAATTAGTGAGACCTTTCCGCAAACTGACCAAATCCTTAGAAGAGATTCAGACTGAGAATGAGGAAGAAGAATTTCGGATTTCTGGTTATTCAGAAATGGAAGCGATATCCGATGCCTTTAATGAGATGTTGGGGCGGATGCGTTTGATTGATAATTCCCGCCAGGAATTTGTCTCTAACGTATCTCATGAATTAAAGACGCCCTTGACCTCCATGAAAGTGTTAGCAGATTCCTTATTGGGGCAGGAGGATGTTCCGGTAGAATTGTATAAAGATTTTATGGGTGATATCGCAGAAGAAATTGAACGCGAGAATAAAATTATCAATGATCTTCTCTCTTTGGTAAAGATGGATAAATCAGCCGGAGGCCTGAATATTACAGTAGTAAATGTCAATGATCTGTTAGAGACGATTATGAAGCGTCTGCGCCCGATTGCGGAGAAGCAGAATATAGAGCTGGTATTGGAGAGTTTTCGTCCGGTCAGTGCGGAAATTGACGAGGTTAAATTATCTCTGGCACTGACAAATTTGGTGGAGAATGCCATCAAATACAACAAGGAGGATGGATGGGTACATGTGTCGCTCAATGCGGACCACAAATATTTCTTTGTTCGGGTGGAGGATTCTGGAATTGGTATTCCAGAGGATTCTTTAGAACATATCTATGAACGATTTTTCCGCGTGGACAAATCCCATTCCAAAGAAATCGGCGGTACTGGACTAGGACTTGCAATCACTAGGAATGCAGTGCTTATGCATCGAGGCGCAATCAAGGCTCACAGTAAGGAAGGAGAGGGGACGATCTTCACCGTTCGAATACCGCTTACCTATATTGTATAGGAGGAATTGCATGAAAAAAAACAGGTGGAATCTTCTCTTTGTGTGTTTTGTGCTGCTTGTGGCAGGAGCCGCAAGCTGTGGAAATCATCAGGAGGAGATTTCCGATTATTATATCTATTATATCAATAAGGAAAAAACAAAAACCGTCGCTGTGGGCTATGAACCGCAAGAGACTGGTACCAAGGAGATGATACAGGAATTATTAAATATTCTATTTCAAGATACCAAACACCCACAGTGCCGCAGGCCGGCTCCCAAAGGAGTCAACTTAGAATCCTGGAAGCTTGGCGATGATCAGTTATATCTCTATTTTAACAGTGCTTATGAGGAGATGGGCAATATCGAGGAGGTTCTTTGCCGCGCTGCTATCGTCAGAACCTTGATTCAAGTAGATGAGGTAGAGTGCATTTCTTTTTATATTGGTGATGCGCCGTTAGTTGACAAAGAGGGAACTCCGGTGGGAGTGATGACGGCAGAGAGCTTTATTGAGAATCCAGGGGAACAGATCAATTCCATTCAGACAGCCAACATTACATTATATTTTTCCAATCAGGCAGGCAATGGCTTAGTGGAGGAGGAACAGGAAGTTCATTACAGCAGCAATATTTCTCTGGAAAAACTGGTTATGGAGCAGCTCTTAAAAGGTCCTCTAGGAGACGGCCGAGCGTCAATTCCTGATGGTACAAAGCTGATTGGTGTATCAGTGCTGGATGGTGTATGCTTTGTCAATTTCAGTGAAGGGTTTTTAAATCAGAATTATGAGATTGCTGAGCCAGTGGTGATTTATTCTATTGTCAATTCTCTGGCAGAGCTTCCCAATGTCAATAAGGTGCAGATTTCCGTCAATGGCGACAGTAATCAAGTTTACAGGGAGAAAATGGAATTAGGTACCATGTATGAGCGCAATCTGGATTATATGGATGGTGCAGTGCAAAAACAGGACAAGAAAGACAATGAGAACAAAGAAGCAGCAGACAAACAAGGAGGAGACAGGTGATAAAACGGACGATTTGTGGCCTGAGCCTGTCCTTTCTGTTAGGAATTTATTTTGGCAGCAAAATGGAATGGCTGGTGTTACTATTGTTTTTGTTGCTGCTTGGTTGTATGGGAGCTGGATTATTTGCTTTGAAGGAGCAGATCAGGGCAGGAGCAGCGATGCGTCTATTGCTCTGCATAGGACTGTTTCTGGCAGGTATGGCTCGTATACATACGATGGAGGCCGTTCGTACCAATTTGGAGAAAGTGCTCTCTGAGGAAGCACAAATCACGGTATTGGGCAAGGTTTCCAGGAAAGAAGAAAAAATTTCATCAAAGCCGCACAGCGAGCGTCAGTATATCTATTATCTTACAGATACCCAGGTGCTTAGGGAGAACAAGGTTTATCCAAGCTATGGGATTCTGATTTACAGTTCAAACGGGCAGTACCAGCCAGGCAATCTGTTAAAAATTGATGGAGCGTATGCGCCATTTCAAACGTCCCGCAATCAGGGAAATTTCAATGAAAAAGAATATTATCAAAGTAAAAAATGGGAGTTTCGTGTCTATGCAAAATCGGAGCAGCTAATTTTGGCAGAGGAAAACAGTTATTTACTGTTTTTAAGAAATCTGCGCCGGAAATTAGCATCTGTATTTGTCCAGTCGATGAATGAGGAAGATGCTGGAGTGATGGCAAATCTCACATTGGGAGAGAAAAGTATGATACTGCCAGAAATCAAAGAGCTGTATCAAAGGGCTGGAATTTCCCATATTTTGGCGATTTCTGGTCTGCATGTATCTCTGTTTGGAATTGGAGCACTCAATCTTTTGCTAAAGTTGGGCTGTCCGAAAAAATTTGCAGTGCTGTCTGCTGGTGGGATAGTTTATAGTTTTGGTATGCTCTGTGGGATGGAGGTCTCTACAGGACGGGCGGCAGGGATGTTTCTATTGATGATGGCAGCGCAGTTTTTAGGTTATAGCTACGATTTTCTGACAGCACTTTCTTTATTGGCAATGGTGCAGCTCTGGGAAAATCCGTTTTTGCTTCAAAATGTAGGTTTTTTGTTTTCTTATAGTGCTGTTTTGGCAGTGACAGCGGCGGCAAAAATAATCAAGGATGTGCAGATGGAGGGAAAATTGGAGCGCCAAAAGGGGTGTGAAACAGACAGATGGCATAGGAAACAGACAGATCATGTTCATAAATTTCCTTGGCTTCAACAAGGAAAAGCGCTTGGTGGAAATATGCTGCAAAACATGGGGAGAGGAATCCAAGACACACTGTTAGTCAGTGTCTGTATTCAGTTGGTTACATTGCCTTTATCGTTATATTTCTATTATGAGATTTCAAGTTATAGTGTTTTGATCAATCTTTGTATTCTGCCATTTCTGGGAGTTCTTTTATTTCTGGGAGTTGTTGGTGGTCTGTTGGGGCTTGCCAGCCCAGTTTTAGGAGAATTGATCTTAACGCCTGCTGGTTGGATGCTTGCTATAAATAAAATAGTTTGCCGTGGTTTTTTAAAGCTTCCGGCAGCATCTTTGATTGCTGGAAAACCGGAGTTAAGATGGTTGTTCTTGTTTTATGGAAGTTTGCTCTTGTGCTTGTTTTTTGTCTGGCGTCAACGAAAAATACGCTATTTGATAGGGATAGGGCCGATACTCTTGTGTTTATTATTTGTGCGAGGGCAGCCCCAATTTGAGATTAATGTGTTGGATGTTGGACAGGGAGATGGATGCTTGATTCAGACGGAAGCAGGGGAGAGCTTTTTTGTGGATGGCGGCAGCACTGATGTCACGCAGGTGGGAAAATATCGAATCCTTCCTTTTTTAAAAAGCAGAGGGATTCGTTCTGTCAGAGGATGGATCGTCAGTCATGCAGACGCTGACCATATCAGCGGCTTGGAAGAAATACTATTGCAGGGGTATCCAGTGGAAACACTGATTTTGGCAGAGGGCATAGTCAGGGATTTGGCTGTGGAGCAGTTAGTGGAAACAGCAAGACAGGCAGGTTGTAAAATTTTATATGTGAGACCTGGAATGCAGTTTGGCACGGAAGATACCACATTTACAGTATTAGCTCCGCAGAGTGAAGGAGAATTGCAGGGGACAGACCGCAACGCCAATTCGTTGGTAGTGGCAGTGAAGCATCAGGAATTTACAGGAATTTTTACTGGGGACATCGGCACTGGACAAGAGCAAAAATTATTAGAAATGGGGTTGTTAGAACGATATGGGATATCTGAGATAGATTTTTATAAGGCAGCACATCACGGCTCTAATGGCTCCAATAGTCAAGCATTTTTGGAAGCATTGTCACCTGCAATGACAGTGATTTCCAGCAGTGAAAAAAATTCTTATGGTCATCCAGGCAAAGAAGCGCTAGGAAGAATCCAAGCAACAGGGAGCAGAATTTATTGTACTATGAAACACGGGCAGATTAGGATTCGTCCGCAGAGAGACAGGATTCAGGTATGGACATTTTTGCCATAGATAGTGTATGATAGAAAGACAGAGCTGTGATTTGTAGTATAATTGTAGTTGACAGTAAGTCAAATGCGCAGGTTAGACAGGAGGAAAAACATAGCATGAAAAACATTGATGAAGATGTAAAGACAGGCCAGTTTCAGCCTGTATATCTGCTATATGGAGAGGAGACTTATCTAAAAAGACAGTATAAACAGAAATTGCTGCAGGCAGTTGCGGACGTTGATGATACAATGAATACAGCTTTCTATGAGGGAAAAAATATCAATCCTGGTGAAATTATTGATTTGGCGGAGACACTTCCTTTTTTTGCAGAGCGCAGATTAATTTTATTGGAAAATACAGGGATGTTTAAGACTTCCTGTGAGGAACTTGCAGATTATATAAAGCATATGACAGAGACAACTTGTCTGGTGTTTGTGGAAGAGGAAGTGGACAAGCGCAGCAAGATGTATAAAACGGTCAAAAATAAAGGCAGAGTGATAGAGTTTGCCAGACAAACGGAGGCACTTTTGACCAAGTGGATTTTGTCTCGTCTCAAACGGGAGGGCAAGAAAATTACGCAGTCTGACATGCAGTTATTGTTGGAAAAAACAGGAAATGATATGGAAAATATTGATACAGAATTAGAAAAGCTGTTTTGTTATACGTTAGATCGAGAAGTGATTACGGCGGAGGATTTAGAGGCAGTCTGTGTGCCGCAGGTCACAGGAAAGATCTTTGAGATGGTGGATAAAATTGCGCAGAAACAGCAGAAACAGGCATTAAAATTATATTACGATTTGCTGGCTTTGCGGGAGCCGCCAATGCGGATTTTGTTTTTGATTGCCCGTCAGTTTCAAATCTTATTACAGGTAAAAGAACTTAGTAAACAAGGCTACGAGAATACTCTGATCGCCTCCAAAGCTGGGATTCCAGGCTTTACTGTGCGCAAAAATTTAGCCCAGGCAGAGCGTTTTACTTCTGATCAGCTTAGAGAAGCAGTTGCAGACTGCGTGCAGGCAGAGGAGGATGTAAAGACTGGAAATCTCAATGACCAAATGGCGGTGGAGCTTTTGATTGTCAGATATAGCGGGGGATATATAATTGAAAGAAAATGATCATGATTAAAAAATAATGTTTATAGTATCAGAAAGATTAAAATAATAACAAATATTAAAATAATGTAACTAGTCAGTCCCCAAACCACAGACATGTTAGTGAAGTTGTTAAACACCTTTGCTGAAGCTTTGTTCTGTGGCCAAAGGGGAGGTTCACTTTCATAAAAATATCGTACTTGGAGGAACAGTATGGCAGTAATAGATCAAAGTAAAATTAGAAATTTTTGTATAATCGCGCACATAGATCATGGAAAATCCACACTTGCCGACCGTATTATTGAGAAGACAGGTCTGCTTACCAGCCGCGAAATGCAGGCGCAGGTGTTGGATAACATGGAACTAGAGCGGGAACGCGGAATTACCATTAAGGCGCAGACTGTCCGCATTGTATATAAGGCCAGTAATGGAGAAGAATATATCTTTAATCTGATTGATACACCAGGACATGTCGATTTTAACTATGAGGTCTCCAGAAGCCTTGCAGCATGTGATGGTGCGATTTTAGTTGTGGATGCGGCACAGGGCATTGAGGCGCAGACGCTGGCCAATGTTTATCTAGCACTTGATCATGATCTGGATGTGCTTCCAGTCATTAATAAAATTGATCTTCCCAGCGCAGAGCCAGAACGTGTGATTGAGGAAATTGAGGATGTGATCGGCTTAGAGGCGCAGGATGCGCCGCAGATTTCTGCAAAGACTGGGTTGAATATTGAAGAAGTATTAGAACAGATTGTGGAGAAGATTCCGGCTCCTGGCGGAAGCCCTGATCATCCATTGCAGGCTTTGATTTTTGATTCTCTATATGATTCGTATAAAGGCGTAATTATATTCTGCCGCATTAAGGAAGGAACGGTAAAGCAGGGAACCAGTATTAAGATGATGGCCACAGGCGCTGTCTCAGAAGTAGTGGAGGTAGGATATTTTGGAGCAGGGCAGTTTATACCCTGTGAGGAATTGACGGCCGGAATGGTGGGCTATATCACAGCCAGTTTAAAAAATGTCAGAGATACCCAGGTGGGAGATACGGTCACAGATGCCAATCGTCCCTGCAGTGAGCCGCTTCCTGGATATAAGAAAGTAAATCCGATGGTGTATTGTGGTATGTACCCAGCAGATGGGGCGAAATATCCAGATTTGCGGGATGCCTTGGAGAAATTACAGCTCAATGATGCAGCGCTGCAGTTTGAACCGGAGACCTCCATTGCCCTGGGATTTGGATTTCGATGTGGATTTTTGGGGCTTCTGCATCTAGAAATTATTCAGGAGCGACTGGAACGGGAATATAACTTGGATTTGGTGACAACAGCTCCCGGAGTAATTTATAAGGTACACAAGACCAATGGGGAAGTGATTGAGCTTACCAATCCTTCCAATCTGCCAGATCCGGCAGAGATTGAGTATATGGAGGAGCCAGTGGTCAATGCTGAGATTATGGTCACAAGTGAATTTATCGGAGCGATTATGGATTTGTGCCAGGAGCGTCGAGGAACTTATATCAGTATGGAATATATGGAGGAAACTCGCGCATTGTTGAAATATGACCTGCCCTTAAATGAGATTATCTATGATTTTTTTGACGCCTTAAAATCTCGTTCCCGCGGGTATGCATCATTTGACTATGAGATGAAAGGCTATGCACGTTCAGAGCTTGTAAAATTGGATATTCTGATCAATAAGGAGGAAGTGGATGCGCTATCGTTTATCGTTCACAGCGGTACGGCATATGAGCGCGGCAGAAAGATGTGTGAGAAGCTGAAAGAAGAAATTCCCAGACATTTGTTTGAAATACCCATTCAGGCTGCTGTGGGCAGTAAAGTCATTGCCAGAGAGACCGTGAAAGCAATGCGCAAAGATGTACTTGCAAAATGCTATGGCGGCGATATTTCCAGAAAACGTAAATTGTTGGAAAAACAGAAGGAAGGCAAGAAGAGGATGCGCCAGATTGGGAATGTGGAAATTCCTCAGAAAGCGTTTATGAGTGTATTAAAACTGGATGAGAAATGAGAATAGAGGGAAGCAGTATGCCAAGCAAGGAGTTAGAATTATATCTTCATATTCCTTTCTGTGTACGAAAGTGTGACTATTGTGATTTTCTGTCAATGCCTGCGGATGAGGATCTCCGTAGGCATTATGTAGATTGCCTAATCGAAGAAATCAAACAGAAAGCAGCACTGTGCAGTGAATATCGGGTAACATCTGTGTTTTTTGGCGGCGGAACGCCATCCATTCTTCCTGGCGTACAGATCTGGGAACTTATGGAGGCCCTGCAAAGGAATTTTAAGATTTGTGAGGATGCAGAGGTCACGGTGGAATGTAATCCAGGAACGTTGACACGGCAGAAATTAATTTATTATAAAATGGCAGGTGTCAACCGTCTCAGTATCGGACTGCAGTCCGCAAATAATCAGGAGTTACAAAGACTTGGCCGGATCCATACTTATGAGGAATTTTTAGATAGCTTTGGACAGGCGCGGGCGATGGGATTTAAAAATATCAATGTAGATCTGATGTCTGCTTTGCCAGGCCAGAAACAGGAAGACTGGATAGATACACTGAATAAGGTATTAGCTGTGCGGCCAGAACATATTTCTGCCTATAGTTTGATGGTAGAGGAGGGCACGCCATTTTATGATCAGTATGGGGAAGATGAACGACGCAGGGAGCAGGGGGAACCGCCATTGTATCTCCCTTCTGAGGAGATGGAGCGGGAAATGTATCTGATTACACAGGAATTATTGAGAAATAAGGGTTATGTCAGATACGAGATTTCTAATTATACTTTTCCTGGCAGAGAATGTCGCCACAATATCGGTTACTGGAAGCTGATACCTTATCTGGGTTTGGGGCTTGGAAGTTCTTCTTTTTTGGAAGAAGTGAGATTTTCCAATACCAAGAATTTGAAGACTTATCTAAGCGGAGAGAATTTTAGCCAGGAAGATTGTGCATATGTTTTTCTGGATAAGCGGCAGCGGATGGAGGAGTTTATGTTTTTGGGGCTGCGGATGATGGAGGGTATTTCCCGCAGTGTGTTTCAACAAATGTTTGGGATCAAATTGGAGGCTGTTTATGGTAATGTTCTTGAGCAATTGCAGCAGCAGGGATTGTTGAAGCAGCAAGAGGGAAGGGTGGCCTTGACTGAGGCGGGAATCTCTGTCAGTAATTATGTCTTGAGTGAATTTTTGTTACTGTAATTGTAAGAAATATATGTAAGGTGAGTTTTTGTTCTTATAGTAACAGTGATGCTGCAGAGGGCAGAATCACTGAAATTATTAGGAGGTGGAAGTAATGAAAAAAGCATTACCTATTGGAGTAGATATTTTTGAGAAAATTATTGAAAGTGGATATTATTATGTTGATAAAACTATGATGATCAAAGAGTTGATGGATTTAATATGTGATATTATCCGGTGATCAATTTGACTTTAAAGTCAGCCAAACAGAATACCCGCGAGTCTTCCTTTTATAAATTAAAAAATATTTTAATAACTGAATTTGATCGTCATAGTACAATGATTGATTAAGGAAAATTTTCGGAGAAGGAAAGAAAACAGTATGATAGATTTGTCAATGAGGAGGCTTCTATAGATGAATATTCTGGTTCTCTGGAATTTATTTTTACAGGATTGAATCATTTGAACATTATATCTGTGCTGGATGAAAAATATAGCGAACATTTCGGGTTTACGCTGCCAGAAGCAACACAAATCATGTCTTATTATGGCGCCGAAAGCCGCATGGAGGATTTGAAAGCCTGGTACAACGGATATTTATTTGGAAATACACAAATATTGACGATCTTGAAAAAGATGCAAGAAAAGCATTACAACAGATTGAAGATCGAAATTATATGGAAGAACTTCGCACAGAGGGATATCGCAGAATTAGTTGTTGGGGAATCTCTTTTTATCACAAAGATTGTGGAGTGTGCTGTGGAGAAGAGAGCAAAATCGGCAGATGAGTGTTATCATCTGCCGATTTTTGCGTATAAAAAAATTAAGTATGAAATGATATTTCTAAATTTTTATTGTTTTTATTGATGAATCAAGGGGAAAAAGGGGATGTATAGGCTCTATTAATAACTGTAGCATAGAATAAAAATTATGTTATAAAGAAATTTTATATATTAAAATTATTCAATGAAATTGATTTATATCATGTTTTTCGATAATGGTCTGTTTGTTTAGTTGTTTTTGTGATTAGGTTTTACTGCTTTTGAGACAGGCTTTTATTGGTATATAGGATTTAAACTTATTGTAACTCTTGGGGGAGATTGACAACTCGAACGTAGTTTTTTGTATAGTATTTAAACCTATTGTAATAACTTTTGAAATCTTATCATCAGCAGCCACTCTTTTTGTATAAGTATTTAAATCTATTGTAATATCAAATAATTCATTTGATTTTAGGGGTCTAAATTTTTCTGCAATATAAGCTTTTATAATAGTGCTTAAAGTCGTTTCCTTACAATCTAGTTATATACAAAATTTATTATACTGCCAAATATATTCAGAATAAGGTTAAATTATTTATGGAATAACAGGCAATTTTATTCTCTCAAAATGCCCAAAAAAATGAAGGGACTAATAAAAAAATTAACTAAAATCATAAAAAACAAAACTGTTCTTGGAAAAAAGTGCACAAAAAAATATCTCTTGAGATTAGAAATCATAAAAAAACCAACCAAGAGAGGAAGATATTATATTGATTTTTTGAAGATAAAATGCTCTAATAGTATTACAGTCGCAATGTATGTTTATTGTGGGGAGGTTCGTATGCCCTGCAATGTCTCAGGGGAAAGGAGTGAGGATATTACCTGAGAGAAAGGGATTAGCTTCAGAAAAAGAGTTAATAGACTTCAGGAGCCAAGAACTTTTAGAGAAGCTTACACTGTAGAATAAGGTGTGTAACACCGATAAGAAAGGGATGCAAGCATATGAAAAAGAAATTTCTGTCAGGCATATTGGCGTTTTCTATGTTGTTTGGACTTATAACACCAACGCCTCAGACAGTATCTGCGGCAGAGGCAGAGCCCAAAGAAATCGTGCTTGAGAAGAGTACGTTGGGCAATCCCATTGCAGGGTTTGATGAGAATGGGAATAACACCTATGCTGGAGATCCAGCAATCCTGGTTGACGGCGATACCGTATATCTCTACGTTGGTCATGATTATACTGGTACTGGCGGAGGTTATACCATGCCAGATTACCTCTGTTATTCCACAAAGGATTTAAAAGAGTGGAAGTATGAGGGAGTAACAATGAAAATGACGGATGTTGCCTGGGCAGATGATGTCAGCGCTTGGGCCAGCCAGGTGATTAAGTATAAGGATATGTACTATCTGTTATACTGTGCGGAAAAAGCAGGCGGCAGAGGTAAGGCGACAGCGGCGGCAGTATCAAATAGTCCTACTGGTCCATTTAAGGATGTGGGCATTTTGATTAATCCTGAAGATACCGATGCTTCTAACTATACCAGTGTTTCTGGTAAGAAGAGAAGGGGATCTTTTGGTTGGGAGGATATTGATCCCACCGCCTGGGTTGATACTGATGAAAACGGCGAGGAACACGTTTATATGGTATGGGGCAATACTAATTGCTACATGTGTGAATTAAAGATTGACGGCGAGAATGTTGTGGTAAAAGATCAGAATGGCGATGGCGTCATTAAACAGGAAGACGATATCTGGTGGCAGGATGCAGGAGCTCTTGAAGTGCTTCCTTCCAATGGCACAAATACCAACGATATGGTGGATTTTACAGAGGCGCCTTATCTGTATCGCAGACAGGATGACAAGGGCAATTATTATGGACAGTATTATCTGTTTTTTGCTACCCATTGGCGTGAAGAGATGGGCTATTCAACGATTGATAAGCTGGAACCCCCAAGCGATGGCAAGCCATATAATGTATGGACCTATGGCGGCAAATTGATGGAACCTACAGCTACATCTAATACCAATCATCCGGCAGTCTTTGATTTCCAGGGACATACATATTTTATCTATCACAATGGATCTCTTCCAGGAGGAAGCGGTTATCGACGGGTAATCTGTATTGAAGAGCTGAAATTTAATGAGGATGGTTCCATTGACTATATTCCAGAGACCTCCACAGGTTTGACAGGGGTTTCCAGTCAGATTTTTGATAGCAGCAAGAAGCCTCTGGCACACGATCCTTACAACAATTCTCTGAATGATGCCGTTTATCCATATAAAGACGTCGCTGTTACACCAAATATCAGCGCAGAGGATGCAGACGCACGTTGGGAGATTGAAGAGGGTAAGGCAGACCGGAAAAAGGATTCTTATGTTACGATTGAATCTTACAATAAACCTGGCTTATATCTGATGGCAGACGAGGATTATAACGTAGTGCTGGCACACGATCATAATAATGATAAGGCATGTACAGCAGATGGTATTACTAAGGATTCTGAGGCCATGACATTCCGTACTCTGGAAGGTTTCAATAAAGATGTGGCAGGCGGAGTTACGTTTGAGAGTGTAAAATATCCAGGATATTATATTACCTCTAAAGATGGAGCGTTGACAGTAAGTGAGAATCCAGCGCCGGCAGATTGTACTTTTACTATTGAGACAGGAGAAGCGCTTCTCTCACCTTTGGAATCTGTGACCGCACAGAAGTCTGTCAAAACATATGAAGTTGGTGAGAAGATCAATTTTGATGATATCCGCATCAAGGCAAAATATGAGAATGGCACTACATTTACACGTAATGGAGGGTTTACCACTAACGCGGATGCAATTGATACCAAGACGCCAGGAACTAAGAAACTTAACATTACATACAAGGAACGTGGGATAGAAAAGACTTGTAGTATTGATATTAAAGTTCGGGCAAAGGCTGGCAGCATTACAGACACAAACGTCACACCTGCAAAAGATCTTCCAAAGAAGAACAGTACCCATACCGTTAAGAACCTGAAATATAAGGTTACAAAGACAGACGAGTATAATACAGATGGAACGAATGGTACAGTTTCCGTAGTGGGAATTAAGAGCAGTAAGCTGACATCTGTGGTAATACCAGATACCGTGGCGATTGGCGGTTATACCTTTAAGGTAAAAGCGATTGCAGCAAAGGCATTCTATAAGAAGTCTAAGCTAAAGACAATCACGATCGGCAGCAATGTTACCAGTATTGGCAAGAATGCGATTACTGGTATCAATAAGAAGGCTACTATCAAAGTGCCTTCTGCAAGATATAAGGCAGTGAAGAAACTGCTTACCAGCAAGACAGGTTTTAAGAAGACCATGAAGATTAAGAAGGTCTGAATAGGAATACAGAAATCTGGAAAATCAGATCAATAAAATCTCTAAGGGAAGGGAGAAAAAGAAATGAAGTATAAAAAAATAGTCAGTGGATTGCTGGCATGCGCTATGGTGGTTACTTCCGTATTTTCTGGAAATGTAACAACAGCAAAGGCGGCAGAGCAGCCCACACCAATTGGAACTTATGATTTTAACACAAAGAAAGATCAAGTTTCCCCTGATTTGGGAACAAATGTAGTAGCAAAGTCAAGTTGTGGTGTAAACTCTGATATACTTTTGGATTATAATGATCCGATTAAATATGTGCCTGGAAGAAGTGGAGAAGCAGGGGATTATGCAGTTGATACCCAGGGGAAGCATGGCTTGATCTTGCCAGAGAAACAGCTTGGTGATAATTATACGATTTCCTTCTGGGTGAAACCGACAGATATTTCTAAAGGAAAGTGGGCAACCTCTCTGTTATTTGTAGGTAGACATACATCAAATAATGAAAAATGGGTATCTATCGCTACACGTAATAATGCTGGTGCAGTAGCATGTTGGTCTCCAGGCAATGAAAATGGAGATATTCAAATTGTTCAGGATCAATGGCAGATGATAACGCTTGTACAGCGCGGAACAGATGCAGATGTTTATCTCAATGGAGAGAAAAAAGTAACAAATCCAGAAGGTAAAACATGGAATAAAGGTATGGAAGATGCGGATCAGTTTATTGCCCTTGCCACCAATAAGTGGGATGGCAATTTCTATGGCTGTTATGATGACGTCAATGTATACAATCAGGCTTTGACAGAGGATCAAGTAAGATACTTATATTTAGGTACAGATGACAAGTCTGAGATCTTACAGAACTTCACTGCGACAGAGACACTAGAATTGGTAGAAGGACAGGAAGGCCAGATTGAGACAACAATTCCTACAGGGATTGAAGAATCAGAAGTAACCTTTTCTTATCAGTCAAACGATACCGCAAAGGCAACAGTAGATACTAATGGAAAAGTAACCGCAGTTGCAGCAGGTACTGCCAAAATTACAACAACAGCAACACTTGCAAACAATGGCGGTACTGCAACTAAGAAGACTACTGTTACTGTAAAGAGCAAGGGTGATGTGCTTGCAGAAAAAGGAATCACAGTAGATAAAACAATGCTTTTGGCAGAGGGAGAGCATCAGACAATTAAGGTGACACTTCCAGAAGGTCTTACAAAGGATGATGTTACACTTACTTTTGAATCAAGTGATCCCACAAAAGCAACAGTAGATGCAACTGGAAAAGTTACTGCAGTTGCAGCAGGTGAAACAGATATCACTACCACAGCAGCAAGTAAAAGTGATGAGGCAAAAAAGGCAACAGCCACAACAAAGGTTACTGTTAGAGGAGCAGTTCAGGCGACGATAGATTATAACTTTAATGACAGCGCATTGCCAGCAGATGTAGAAGTGGTAGGAAAAGGTGCTGTAGCTTCTACAGCTACACCTGCGTTTGATACAGGTAGAACTGGTGAGACGACAGATAAAGCAATCAAACTGGGAGACTATGGTTTGCAGTTGCCTGTTGAAAATATTGGTTCTAAGTATACAGTATCTGTATGGGTAAATCCGAGTGCAGCTCTTGTAAATAATCAGGCCGTTATGCTTGCAGGAGATGGTACAGCAAAAGCAGAAGAGTGGGTTGCTTTTGCAGGAGAGAATGGCAATACTACAACAACTAATAAAGTAAAACTTTGGTCCAATTCGCAGGCATCAGGAGAAGCAAACTATGCTTATCAGACCTATGCTCAGCCAGAAGTTCCATTGAATACCTGGACCATGCTTACTTTAACCCAGGATGGTTCTACCTTAAAGTTCTATAAAAATGGTACATTGGTTAAGACTCAGGAAGGTGTTACCGAGGCTCTGAATGGAGCAGGCAGAAAACTCTTTGTAGGAGCAACTTACTGGGGTGGCGACGCTTTATTCAAAGGTCTGGTAGATGATATTGTTGTATACAGTGATGTATTGTCAGATGGTGAAGTAAGAAAATTATTTGTTGGCGATAAGACAGAAGAAGAGCTTCTGGGAGAAGGTGAGATTACAGCAGCTCCTAGTAAATTAAGTGTTAATATGGGTGAAAGTAAGGACTTTACTATAACTCTTCCAGATGGCGTTACCACAGAAAATGCAGAGATCACTTATACCAGTGGTACTCCAGCAGTAGCAACTGTTGCTAAAGATAATGAAAATCCATTAAAAGCTACTGTAACAGGTGCAGCAGCAGGTGATGCTGTAATTACAGCAAAAGTAAAAATTGGAACAACAACAAAAGAAACTACTGTAACTGTCAAAGTAAACGATCCATCAGCAGAGAAACCGGAAGTAGCAGCAGATTATGATTTTGCTGGCGCTCAAACAGGTGATAATACCTTAGTTGACAAATCTGAAAATGGCAATGACGCATGGCTTGAGGGTAATAATATTACCTTTAAGGATGGGGTTATGACTTTAGGAGATCAGTCATATGTTGAGCTTCCTCTTGAGATTATGGAGAGCTTAGACGATCAAGAGAAGTTTACAATTGAAGTAGAATTTGCAAAGAATAAGAATTGCGGAAAGAATGCATGGTTATTCTGTTTAGGTTCCAAGGTTAAAAGTTCAGGTACCAATTATCTGTTCCTTTCACCAAACTTTGAAGGTAAGACTTTGAGATCTGGTATTAAGAACAGCAGTACAGAGAAATTGTTTGCTACATCTACGCAGCCAGAGATTGATAAGACATATACAGTAAATATGGTATTTGATCATGGTACAATCAGACTTTACTGGAATGGTATCCAGGTTAAGGGAGATAATGGCAATGAACTGAAGTCCGGCTATAGTATTATGGATGATGTAGTGACGCCAGGAACAGAGAATGGTGTTCTGGGCTTTATTGGTAGATCTTGCTGGGCTCCAGATGGTTACTATCAAGGAAAAGTTTCCAAGTTTAAAGTTTACAATAAGGCTATGACCAATGATGAAATACAAACTGCTTACAAAGAGCCATTTGAGAAGAATTTCAAAGATAACTTTACTGTTGACAAGATTCTTGGCAGCAAGAATCCATCTAAGGATGAAGTGAAATATAACTTGTCCCTGCCATCTTCCTTTGAAGAAATGCCAATTACTTGGAAGACATCAAATAAAGATGTAATCACAGAGAAGGGTATTGTAAAGAATCAAGCAGCAGATACACAGGTAACATTGACTGCAGAAGTTGGAAGCGGTATCTTAACCGCAGAGACCACATTTACTCTGACCGTTAAGCCAGCAGATAAAACAGCATTGACGACTGCTGTCGCTGAAGCAAAGAAGGCGTTGGATGATCCATATCGTTCAGATAATTCAAAGGCTAAGATTAAGGCTCTTGTAGAGAAAGCAGAAGCAGTTTTGTCACAGACAGAAGTAGACATTTTAGTGAAAAATATTGAAAAGGCAATTGCCAATAAGGAATATAGTGATCTTTATCTCGATCCATTTACAGAGATTGATAAAGTTGATCTGGTAAAAGAGAATGTTTCTGTAATGCCTAAGGGAACTGTAAGCGTAATGAATAAGGCTGTTCCAACAGCTGTAAAAGATATTGTAACTGTTACCTATAAGTCTCAGACACCATCTGTAGCTACCGTAAATTCTAGTGGTACAGTGACTGGAGTGAAAGCAGGATATGCACTGATTCTCACCACAGTAACTGCAAAATCTGACGGCTATGCAGTAGAATACCAGACATTGGTTAAGGTAGATCTGGATGTGAAGAAGATCACAGCTAAGGCAAAAAAAGCTAAATTGGCAAAGGGTAAGACTACTACAATCTCTGTTACTTATCCAAAGACCTATTCAACTGCATTAAAGAATTCTGCTAAGGTAACATACCGTGCAACTGGCGCCGTTTCTGTAAATAAGAGTGGTAGAATAACTGCTAAGAAAGCCGGAACCGGAAAAGTTTATGTAAAGGTTTCTTTAGCTGGCAAGAGTATTACTAAGACTGTTACCGTTAAGGTTGGTGAGATTACCGGTCCTACCAGCGTAAAAATTAAGAAATCTATTCAATTAAAAGTAAAAGGAATTAGTGGTAAAGTTAAATGGTCTTTAGATAAGAAGGGCAAGAAACTGGCGAAGATTACCCAGAAAGGAAAACTGACTGCTTTGAAGAAGACTGGTAAAGTAAAAGTAACTGCTAAGGTTGGTGGTGTCACCATGACAAAGACCATTACCATCAAGAAAAAATAATAAATAATAGGCAGGAGGTAAGTCTATATGAGACGTAGAATCGTGAGCGTATTACTTGCTGCTTGTCTTACCGCAGGCTTGGCAGTCGGCTCTTGGCCGGCTGCTGGCCTGGGAGTAAAGGCAGCAGTAAATCCTAACACTGCGGTAGAAGAAGGCTTGACGATCCGTGAATCTGAGATTAATCAGCTTCTGACAGGTGATCTGCAGCTTCCAACCACGATAGAAGGATTAGACGGTGCAACTATTGCGTACAGTGTGGAGGCCAAAGACGCAAAATATGCTTCCATTGAAGGAAATACATTAAAAATAACAAGACCAGCTGCTGGTGAGGACGACTATCAGTTTACTCTTACTGCAACCATAACACCGCCGGCAGGTGTGGAAGTGACATCAGAAGACGGCAAGCTGGTGAAGAAATTCCCATTAACGATCCGTGCAGGATTGACGGAGGATTCTTATGCAGGATATGTGTATGTGTGCTTTTCCGTGCCTAAGGGTACAGATTATGATGTACAGCAGATCCATTTCTTTTTAAGTGAAGATGGATTAAACTGGACGGCCTTGAACGGTTGTAAGCCGATTTTTGAGACTGGTACAGATTTTGAGGCTAATATCGAGAGATGCGCGTCGAACAGCGTCAATTATAACGTGGTAGATGGTACAGATATTGAACAGACTACCAGTGGAGATGCTTCAGTATTATTCCCATTTGAAGGCAGAGATCAGGGTGTCCGTGATCCATATTTGATCCGTGGCTGTAAGCCGGATGGAAGCGATTCCAATAAAGTATGGCTGCTTGCAACTGATTTGAATACTCATTCTGATCAATATAATGGGGATAAAGTGAACAATGTCTGTGGTAACTGGGGATTGACTTCTCAGGTAGGTGTGGGAAGCACAAACCTGTTTGTATGGGAGACAGAAGACTGGGTACATTGGGAGAGACGTTATATTGATGTAGGTAAAGAAGTTGGTGCTGCGATGGCCTGGGCGCCAGAAGCAATTTACAATCCAGAGAAGGATAATTATCTGGTATATTGGTCTGCTCGTGTGGACGCAGATGGAGCTACTAGAAATCGTCTGTACTGCAATGAGACCAAAGATTTTAAGACTTTTGGCCCAACGAAACTCTATGAAGCAGAACCCTATTATAAGAATTATGGTAACAAAGGTCAGAGTAACAACAGTGGATATGGAAACATTGATACTTCTCAGCTCTGGGTAGCAGGAAAAGATAAAGATAACAAAGATACTTCGTTTGGAACGCTTTATCGTGTGGTAAAAGATGAGACAAATAATCATATTGAATTGATGAGTTCCAATACAGTATTAGATCCAGCTAAGGATTATGATGCTACAAATCCAGTTGGCATCAAGCCATTTACTTTGGATAATGTTACTTATAGCTCAAAGGATGATCTGAGTAAGATTACAGGAGATACCAATGAGATTAAGCGTGCGCAGATTGTACATAATTGGTTTGCAGATCAGTCAGTGGGAAATCATTTCCAGAAGATTAATCAGAAAAATATTGAGAAATTGACAGGGGCTTATGAGGGCGCTACCATGTTTAAGTTTATCGACCGCGATGAGTGGTGTGTGATGATTGATTTCTATGGCAATATGCAGGTGCGTTATGAGCCGTATGTTACCTCAGATTTGTCAAAACCAAACAGTGTACAGAAAATGCCAGAAGGTACCTATGGACGCACAGGCGGTGATGTTGGTACACATGGTGGCATGATTCCAATTACAGTGGAAGAGTACAATACAATGATTGATACTTACAATGCAGATCCATCCATTGATAATTTCCATAAGATTGATTATATCTCTGTTGATACCAGAGAATATGATGCCAAGATGGAGGAATTGAGAAAAGCAGCAACAAGCAGCGCATACAGTGACAATGTAAAAGCTCAGATGAAAAAAATGCTTGAAAAGAAACTGAAAGGCAACGAGACGATTGCAGATCTTGACACTCTGATTGACCGTGCAGACAGGTTGATTGACAGTAAGCTTAAGACAGTGCCAGAACTCAAAGCCGGCGCAGTGACAATTGTTTCGGAACCTACGCTCACTATCTGTACAAAGGCAACAGACGGACTGAAGAAGACTGCAACTGTGAAGGCAGAGGCAGATCTTGATTCTGAAACCAGCAAGATTACCTTTAAGAGCAGTGCGCCTAAGACTGCATCCGTGAATCCTAAGACTGGCGTAGTTACCGCTAAGAAAAAAGGAAATGTTACAATTACAGCGACAGCACCTGGCGGTGCCAAAGCAACTTGTAAAGTGACAGTGAAGGGGATTCCAAGTAAGATTACTTTAAATAAGAAATCTATAACCTTGAAAAAGAAGAAAACCTTCCAGATCAAAGTAACGATTCCAAAAGGAACTGTATGCTCTAAGTTTACATATAAGTCTAATAAGTCCAAGATTGCAGCCGTTTCCAAGACTGGTAAGATTACTGCCAAAAAGAAGGGAACTGCCAAAGTAACAGTTACAGCAGGTAACAATAAGAAGGCAAAGGCAACGATCACTGTGAAGGTAAAATAAGAACTGTAAATTTATACCTTATGACACGCCGTATGGCATGATGGGGTGCCCTTGGGTATACCTTATGACACGCCGTATGGCATGATGGGGTGCACTTGGGTATACCTTTTAAAAGAACCACAATCCTTGATTATTTCGGGGTTGTGGTTTTTTTGACATGGTAGTATACTAAAGATAAGAAAAAATACCATATATAATGAGCAGATGATAGAAATTTATGGATAATTACTAATGATAATCTCAGAAATATTAAAATAAAAGTAGACATTAAATTTATCGTTTACAAATAAAAAAGGAAAAAGTATGGAAGACACAAAGATACAATGGCATCCTGGATTTACGGCGGCCATGATGCTGGAGTTAAAGGAAAACAGAAAAGATTTAATTTTTGAGAAAGAATATAATTTAAATACAAAACCGCTGGAGATAGATCTGTTGGTAATCCGTAAAGAAGCAGGGGTAATGATAGCCAATGAGATTGGAGAATTTTTTAGAATCCATAACATAATAGAATATAAATCACCAGGAGATCATTTAGATATTGATGATTTTTATAAAGTACAGGGATATGCAAGTTTGTATAAATCGTATGGAAAATATGTGGATGAGAGGAAAGCAGAAGAGATCACAGTAACATTGATTCGAGAGGGAAAACCAGAAGGATTATTTGCATATTTTACAGAGCGTGGGGAGCAGATCCGACAAGAAAAAAGAGGGATCTATTATGTGGAAGGGAAGATTGTGTTTCCAACGCAGATCCTTGTCACCAGAGAACTGGAACAGGAGACACATACATGGCTGCGAGTTCTGTCAGGAAATGTAGAGAAAAGCGATGCAGGAAAATTACTGGAAAGGATCCAAGAATTGAAGGAGAAAGGTGAGAGAGAACTTGCGGATTCCGTATTGCGAGTGATGTTGGAAGCAAATCAGAAATTAGTGGAAGAATGGAAGGGAGATGGAAAGATGTTTGAAGCGCTGATGGAGATTGTGGAGCCTCAGATTCAATTGAGAGAAAAAGCATTAGCTGAAAAAGTGTGGAAAGAGGGAAGAGAAGAAGGAAGAGAAGAAGGAAGAAGAGAGGGAATAAAGGGAACCATAGATGTACTGAGAGGTATCGGATATGGAGATACAAAGATCCAGGAGTTAATAATAGAAAAATATAATTTATCCAAAGAAGAAATCATGGAATACTTTTAAATATATATAAAATTTTGGAATGGTTTATAAGGAAGAAATGATGAGATATTGGTAACTACTTTCATTTTAATAATATAAAAAATTAAGAGGCAATGGAATTCCAGAATGGATTTCATTGCCTTTTTATGCACAGGGGCGCATAAGGAATTTACTGCTGACACAGTATGCACCCCGCGCGCAGCGAGTAGAGGAAGAAAATCTTCTCTACTCGATTATGCATCATATAATTCTAAAGAAATTATAAAATTACAAAATAGTATTGACAATAAAAAATGATAGTGCTATCTTAAGTACATAGATGTTAGCACTCTTTATGGTTGAGTGCTAACAAAAGTAAGGAGGATTGTGATGCAGGAACTGGATGAACGGAAAACGAGGATATTAAATGCCATTATCCGCAATTATCTAGATACTGGCGAGCCAGTGGGTTCTAGAACCATCTCCAAATATTCGGATTTGAATTTAAGTTCCGCCACAATCCGCAATGAGATGTCAGATTTAGAAGAGCTTGGTTATATTTTACAGCCTCATACATCTGCTGGCCGTATTCCTTCTGATAAGGGTTATCGCTTTTATGTAGATAATCTGATGAAAGAAAAAGATCAGGAAGTTACAGAGATGAAGGAGTTTATGATTGAGCATACAGAGCGGATGGAACAGGTGCTAAAGCAAATGGCAAAGGTTTTGGCAGCGAATACCAATTATACCGCAATGATTACAGCTCCTTCTTATCAGCGCAATAAGGTGAAATTTCTACAGCTCTCCCAGGTGGATGAGGAACAACTTCTGGCAGTTATTGTGACAGAAGGAAATTTAGTGAAGAATAAGATGATTTCTACCAGGGAAGCCTTAGATAATGAGACTTTGTTGAAATTGAATATTCTTTTGAATACTAGTTTAAATGGGCTCTCTGCAGAACAGATCAATTTGGGAACGATTGCCAGACTGAAAGAGCAGGCTGGAATCCACAGTAATATTGTAAGCGATGTTTTGGATGCATTGGCAGGGGCTTTTCAGGAGGATGAGGATCTGGAGGTATACACCAGTGGAACGACCAATATTTTGAAATATCCAGAATTAAATGATTCTCAGAAGGCAAGTGAGCTGTTAAATGCATTTGAGGAAAAGAAACAGCTGGTAACATTGGTAAATGAAACTTTGGCATCCCAGGAGCAGACAGGAATTCAAGTTTATATTGGGGATGAATCTCCGATTCAGAACATGAAGGATTGTAGTGTGGTGACAGCTACCTATCAGCTTGGAGAGGGCATGAAGGGAACCATAGGGATTATTGGTCCTAAACGAATGGATTATGAAAATGTTGTAGACAATCTGAAAACCTTGAAAAATCAATTAGATACTGTGTTTCAGAAAAAGAGAGAGTAATAAACAGAAAGGTGAGTTGATATGGCAGATACAGAGAGCAGAGAGAAGGATTGGGAACAGGAAGTGCAGTCGGAGGACAATGATGTAGATAATGTGGAAGTAGCAGACTGGGAGGAAGAGACAGATATAGAAGATACAGATGAGTTGGCAGAAGACATCGAGGACGAAGACTGTTTGGATGAGGAGGCTGAGGCATCTTCGGAAGAAGATGTGGAGGCTGAGAGTGAAAAGAAAGGATTTTTTAAGAAGAGGGAAAAGAAAAATAAACAGGAAGAAAAGATCGCAGAGTTGACCGATTGTTTGAAGCGTCAGCTTGCAGAATTTGATAATTTCCGCAAGCGTACAGAACGGGAAAAAGCCCAGATGTTTGAGGTTGGCGCCAAGAGCGTAATTGAAAAGATGCTTCCTGTGGTAGACAATTTTGAGCGAGGATTATCCGCTGTCCCTGAAGATGCAAAAGAAGATCCTTTTGTGCAAGGGATGGATAAAATATATAAGCAGTTTATAACAGAGTTAGAAAACTTAGAAGTGAAACCCATAGAAGCAGTTGGAACTGAGTTTAACCCAGATTTTCACAATGCCGTCATGCAGGTGGAAAGTGAAGAATATGAATCCGGCGTGGTAGCGCAGGAGCTGCAAAAGGGTTATATGTATCGTGACAGCGTGGTAAGACACAGTATGGTAGCAGTAGTACAGTAACAAACAATTAAAATAGACAATCATTTTATGAGGAGGTCTCTATTATGAGCAAGATTATTGGTATTGATTTAGGAACAACAAATAGCTGTGTGGCAGTTATGGAAGGCGGTAAACCAGTGGTTATCGCTAATACAGAAGGAGCAAGGACAACACCCTCTGTGGTAGCTTTTACAAAGACAGGCGAGCGTCTGGTTGGTGAACCGGCAAAGCGTCAGGCTGTCACAAATGCAGAGAAAACAATTTCTTCTATTAAAAGAGAGATGGGAACAGATCATAAGCGTGCAATTGATGATAAGAAGTATTCTCCACAAGAAATTTCTGCAATGATTCTGCAAAAATTAAAAGCAGATGCAGAGAATTACCTTGGAGAAAAAGTGACACAGGCAGTAATCACTGTTCCTGCATATTTCAATGATGCACAGCGTCAGGCCACCAAGGATGCTGGAAAAATTGCTGGTATGAATGTGGAGCGTATTATCAATGAGCCGACGGCAGCAGCACTTGCCTATGGATTAGATAATGAAAAAGAACAAAAAATTATGGTCTATGATTTAGGTGGCGGTACGTTTGACGTTTCCATTATCGAGATCGGAGAAGGTGTCATTGAAGTATTATCCACCTCAGGAGATAATCGTCTGGGTGGAGACGATTTTGACCAGAAAATCACAGATTACATGCTGGCCGAATTTAAGAATACAGAGGGAATTGACCTTTCTGGTGATAAGATGGCGCTGCAGAGATTAAAGGAAGCAGCCGAGAAGGCAAAGAAAGAATTATCTTCTGCAACAACAACGAATATCAATCTTCCATTTATTACCGCAACTGCAGAAGGCCCCAAACATTTTGATATGAATTTGACCAGAGCGAAATTTGATGAATTAACCCATGATCTGGTAGAACGCACGGCTGTTCCAGTGCAGAATGCATTGAGAGATGCAGGGCTGAATGCTTCAGAATTAGGCCAGGTACTGCTTGTCGGTGGTTCCACACGTATTCCAGCAGTACAGGATAAAGTAAAACAGCTTACAGGCAAGGAACCAAGCAAAACCTTGAATCCAGATGAATGTGTAGCTTTAGGAGCTTCCATCCAGGGAGGTAAGCTGGGTGGAGTCGATGGTGCCAAAGAGATCCTCTTACTGGACGTTACACCATTGTCTCTGTCCATTGAAACTATGGGAGGCGTGGCTACCAGATTGATCGAGCGTAATACCACAATTCCGACCAAGAAGAGCCAGATTTTCTCAACCGCAGCAGATAATCAGACTGCTGTAGATATCAATGTAGTCCAAGGTGAGCGTCAATTTGTCAGAGATAATAAGTCTTTAGGTCAGTTCCGTCTCGATGGTATTCCGCCAGCAAGACGTGGTGTGCCACAGATTGAAGTAACATTTGATATTGACGCCAATGGTATTGTAAATGTGTCTGCAAAAGATCTCGGTACTGGTAAGGAACAACATATCACAATTACGGCTGGTTCCAATATGTCTGATGCAGATATCGAGAAGGCGGTAAAGGAAGCTGCGGAATATGAGGCGCAGGATAAGAAGCGCAAGGAAGCTATTGATACTAGAAATGATGCTGATTCTTTTGTATTCCAGACGGAAAAAGCATTGGAAGAAGTTGGAGATAATATTGATGCATCAGATAAATCTGCAGTGGAAGCGGATTTGAATGCCCTGAAAGCGTTGGTAGAGGCTCATCCAAATGCAGATGAGATGACCGATGACCAAGTTGGAGAGATGAAAGCTGCTAAGGAGAAACTGATGGAGAGTGCGCAGAAAGTTTTTGCAAAGATGTATGAAAATGCACAGGCAGCACAGGGCGCACAGGGAGCAGGTCCAGATATGGCAGATGCATCCTACAGCAGTGCAGACGATGATGTGGTAGACGCAGATTATAAGGAAGTATAATCATGGCAGAACAGAAGAGAGATTACTATGAAGTCCTCGGAATTGATAGAAATGCGGATGATGCGGCAATTAAAAAGGCATATCGTGCACTGGCCAAGAAATATCATCCAGATATGAATCCAGGGGATGCAGAGGCGGAGAAAAAGTTTAAAGAAGCATCTGAGGCTTATGCCGTATTGAGTGATCCAGAGAAGAAGCGTCAATATGATCAGTTTGGCCATGCCGCTTTTGACGGCGGTATGGGCGGCGGAGCCGGAGGATTTGATTTCTCTGGTATGGATATGGGAGATATCTTCGGTGATATTTTTGGAGATTTGTTTGGCGGAGGAAGAAGACGTTCCTCCGCCAGCAATGGTCCCATGAGGGGCGCTAATCTGCGTGCAGCGGTACGTATAAGCTTTGAAGAAGCGGCATTTGGCTGTGAAAAGGAAATTGAGATTACATTAAAGGATGAGTGTACCACTTGTCATACTACCGGAGCAAAGCCTGGAACAACCCCAGAGACTTGTACAAAATGCGGCGGCAAAGGGAAAGTGGTTTATACACAACAGTCATTTTTGGGAATGGTTCAGAATGTCCAGACTTGTCCAGAGTGTCATGGTACTGGAAAGATAATCAAAGACAAATGTCCTGATTGCCGCGGAACAGGTTATATTGCCAAACGAAGAAAAATCAAAGTTTCTATTCCAGCAGGAATTGATAATGGACAGAGTGTTCGTATTCGGGATAAAGGAGAACCAGGCACCAATGGAGGTCCCAGAGGAGATCTGCTGGTGGAGGTAAATGTCAGCAGACATCCAATTTTCCAGCGTCAGGATATGAATGTCTATTCCACAGCGCCAATATCTTTTGCACAGGCGGCTTTGGGCGGAGAAGTGCGTATCAGTACAATAGATGGAGATATTTTGTATGATGTGAAACCAGGAACGCAGACTGATACCAGAATTCGTCTAAAGAATAAGGGAATTCCTTCTTTGCGCAATTCCTCTGTGCGTGGAGATCACTATGTAACGCTTGTCGTTCAGGTGCCTACCAGTTTAAATGAGGAAGCAAAAGAAGCTCTGCGTAGGTTTGACGAGGCCAGCGGGCAGTCCTTAAAGAAACAGAATGGCGCTGCAACTACAGAGAAGAAGAAAAAAGGATTTATGGATAAAATTAAAGAAACATTTGAGGATATTACAGATACCAATGGATGACGGGCTGGAAACTGTGAAGAAAGCATCACAGTTTCCAGCTTTTTCCTTGTCAATCCAGGAATCATATTATATAATAGTAGCAGAACAATGGGAATAATTAGGGACAACTACTTTCAGGCAGGCATACAAATGCATGAACAAGGAGGTATTGTATGAAAAAGAGATATGTTTTGCCAGTTTTAACGTTGCTATTTTTGTTTTTAGGTTTCCTGCCAGTACAGGCACAGACAGACGATATTAAGACAGAGAGTGTGACATTGACGGAGGATAACCGTTACAATCCTGAATATTACCGGAAACCGGAAGTGCGTTATCCAGCTGCAAAGACAAGAGCATACAGTGTCGATCGCTCAGCACAGACATTAGAGGAGTATATTGTTGCTGCATTGGAGAATTTTGAGACAGAGATTGACGTTCTAGCTTACAGGATTCCAAGAGCGGAGGGCGGTAGTCGTTATTTACAGATTTTAAATAATCATCCAGGACTGTTTTATGTAAAGAGCGCGATAAAATGGACATATTCAAGTCAAGATTTCGTATGGAAGTATACGGTGACGTATATCAGTACCAAAGAAGAATTTTCACAACAGAAGAAGGCTTTTGAAATTGCCGCTGATCAGGCAGTAGCACAGGTGGAACCTTCTATGAGCGATCTGGAAAAAGCTCTGGTTGTACATGATTATCTGGTGCAAAATTGTGAGTATGATTATGAAAGATATTCAGCAAATCCTGACAGTGTGCCAGAGGTTTCTCATACGGCATATGGCGGACTGGTAGAAAAAATGGCCGTGTGTGATGGATATGGGAAGGCTTATGCCTACATTATGAACGATAAATTGGGGCTTCCCTGTGAAGTGGTGATTAGCGATGCCATGAATCACGCCTGGAATTTAATTCAGATTGACGGCGAATGGTACCATGTGGACGCGACCTGGGATGATCCCACCTGGGACAGTATTGGCAGAGTGGTACATAAATATTTCCTGCTCAGCGATACTGCAATCAGTGACGCCGAACACAAACACCATGACTGGGCGACAACACGTACTGCCAATTCCACCCTTTATGATACCGAATACTGGTCGAAGATAAACTCTGCCTTCTGTTATAATCAGGGAACATGGTATTATTCGCAGTATCAGGAAGAATCAAGCAAAACAAGTCTGCTTAAGAGAAATGAACTTTTAAGCGGTACAACAGAGAATGTATATACAGAATCTGCTACCTGGAATAATTATGGTAACAGTTATATGTATCTGACAAAGGAAAATGAGGCTATTTATTTTAATACTCCTACAGCGATCAAGCGTCTGGATGCGGATGGCACCATTACAGAGGTCTATAAGCCCACAATTCCTTCCGGTCAAGTAATTTTTGGTTTTACAGTGCGTGGGGGGAAGTTGTGTTATGCACCTTGGACGGATCCAAATCTGAAAAGTAAACAGCAGATCTTAACTTATACTTTGCCAGAGTTCAGTCTGCCAGAGATTGAAGGTATTACTGCTGAAAAAGTAAATACTGTCTATGATGGAACAGCGAAGACGATTGCTGTGGAGGGTACTCAGTCAAGTGACATTGTCCAATATGCTCTAGGGTATGGGGCATTTCAGAAAGAACAGCCAGAGTTGACTGATGCCGGAACATACCAGGTGTTATATAAAGTACAGAGAACAGGTTATCAGACCTTGTATGGTGAGGTGCAGGTAGAAATTGAGAAAGCTATCCCAGAATATACATTACCCACCGGATTAACTGGATGGAGCGGAAATCCGCTTTCTTCCGTATTTTTGAAGAGCGGATTTAGATGGATGGATTCAAGCATTAAGATGTATCGTGAAGGGAAACATAAATATTTGGCAAGTTATACGCCGAGTGATCAGAACAATTATCAGATTGTCACAGGTATTGAAGTGGAAGTGACTGTGACATGTCCGAAAGCAAACTCTGGACATCAGTATAAGTCTGAGATTACCAAAGAGCCGACTGAGACAGAGAATGGAGAGAAGACCTTTACCTGTAGTGTCTGCGGAGACAGTTATGTAGAAGAAATTGCAATAGATTTGCCGGAAATTCAGGGAATCCAGGCAGAAAATGTAAAGATCGTATACAATGGCCGCGCGCAGGGAATAACTGTGGAAGGAACCCAGACAGGGGATATTGTGCAGTATGCTGGGGAAGATAAAGTATATGGAGACAATCAGCCAGAAATGATCAATGCTGGAGTATATCAGGTATTATATAAGGTCACAAGAACAGGGCACCAGCCTTTCTATGGAACCGCACAGGTGGAGATTGAAAAGGCTGTCCCAGAATATACAATTCCTGCCGATTTAAAGGGAGATAGTGGAACCACATTGGAGAGTGTAAGATTGCCAGAAGGGTTTGCTTGGCAGACGGATCCACAGACGAAACTGTATCAGGAAGGAAAAGTCGTCTATTTGGCAAGTTATACACCAAAGGATTTGACAAATTATGTGACAGTTGAAGATATTGAGATTGAGGTAACAGTGAGGTGTCCGGGGCATCAGTATACCTCAGAAGTGACCAAAGAACCGACTGCGACAGAAAAGGGTGAGGAAACTTATACTTGTCAGCACTGTGGTGATTCGTATACAATAGAGATTAGTGATCCCAGTCTGCCTAAGATTGACGGTATTTATGCAGAGAATATCAGTGCTGTATTTGATGGTACAGCCAAGACAATCACTGTGGAAGGAATACAGACAGGGGATATTGTGCAGTATGCTAGAGAAGATAACGTATATGGAGAAAGTCAGCCGGAAATGATTCATGCAGGAACATATCTGGTCATGTACAAAGTGGAGCGGGAAGGATATCAAATATACTATGGAAGAGCAAATGTAGTGATCGAAAAAGCTGTCCCAGAATATACAATTCCGAAAGATTTGCAAGGAGTTAGCGGAACGACATTAGAGAGCATAAAATTGCCAGAAGGTTTTGTGTGGCAGATAGATCCACAGACCAAGCTTTATCAGGAAGGAAAAATTGTTTATCTGGCAAATTATATTCCTGAGGATTCAGATAATTATGTCACTGTTGAGCAAATTGAGATTGAGGTGACAGTAAAATGTCCAGGACATCAGTATACTTCAGAAGTGACAAAAAAGCCGACCGCGACAGAAAAGGGTGAGGAAACTTATACCTGCCAGAACTGTGGTGATACGTATGTAAAGGAGATTGAAGCACAGAATCAGGGGTGTAAACACCAATATCAGGCTGTCATTACAAAAAAAGCAACAGAGACCAGTAAGGGCTTGAAGACTTATACTTGTAGTTTATGTGGCGATAGTTATACAGAAGATATTCCTATGCTTGAGCCGACAAAACCATCAAATGTGACTGGGCTTAAGGTAAAGAAAAATACAAGTACATCTTTGACATTTACTTGGAAGAAAGTGAATGGTGTGAATTATCGTCTGGTATTTTACAAGGGAAGTAAGAAGATTTCTACAAAATATCTGACAGGCAACAGTTATACTTACAAGAAACTGAAGGCGGCGACAGGATATACACTTAAAATTACTCCTTACCGTGTGGTAAATGGGAAAAATATTTATGCCCCTGCAGCAAAACAAGTGAAGACTGCTACTGCTCCAGCCGCAGTAAAGCTAAAAGCTGTGAAGAAAACCGGTCGCTCTAAGGTAAAATTAACTTGGAAAAAGACAACGGGAGCCACTGGTTATGAGATTTATATGAAGACAAACAATGCAGGATATAAAAAGATTAAGTCGATTAGCAAAGCAAAAACCGTTTCCTATGCCAAAACTGGACTGAAAAAGGGGAAGACCTATAGTTTTCGGTTGCGTGCCTATAAAACGGTAAATGGAAGCAAAATATATGGTGCATACAGTAATGTAAAAAAGATAAAGCTCCGTTAAAATCTCTTGAGATAAGGGGTTAGGGCATGAAAGCGGGTTTACTCGTTTTAGGACAGATACGAAGGAGGCAGGGGAATGAATCAGCCGAAGCTGCAATGGGAGAACCAACAGAAGATTCAACCAAAGCCACAGTGGGAAGGGCAGCAAAAGACACAGCCTACGTTCTCATGGGAAAGGCAGGAAAAGACCCAGCCTAAGTTTTCGTGGGAGGGGCAGCAAAAGACACAGCCTAAGTCGCAGTGGACAGGGCAACAAAAGACCCAAGATAAAGTACAGTGGGCAGGACAGCAAAAGACGCAGCCTAAGTTTTTGTGGGAAGAACAGCAAAAGCAGGCAAAACCACAGTGGGCAGGGCAAGAGAAAATCCAATCAAGGCCATTGTGGGAAGAGCAGCAAAAGCAGGCAAAATCACAGTGGGCAGAACAACAGAAGACCCAAGATAGAACACAATGGGCAGGGCAGCAAAAGACACAGCCTAGATTTTCGTGGGAGAGTCAGCAAACACAGGCAAAATCACAATGGGAGGGGCAGCAAAAGGCGCAGCCTAAGTTTTCTTGGGAGAGTCAACAAACACAGGTAAAACCACAATGGAAGGGCCAACAGAATACGCAGGCAAAACCACAATGGAACAGACAACAAAGTGGGCAGTCTAGACCATTGTGGGAGGGCCAACAAAACGTTCAGCCAAACACACAATTCGGAGGGCAGCAAAACGTTCAGCCAAACACACAATTCGGAGGGCAGCAAAATATCCAGTCAAAACCATTGTGGGAAGGACAGCAAAATGCACAGCCGAAGACACAATGGGAGGATCCCAATGAACAATCAAAGCTTCAGCGGGGAGAACAGCAGAATGATCAGTCGAAGCCACAGTTTGAGGATTTGCAAAGCCAGTTAAAACCACAAGGGGAGGAAGAACAGAGTACTCAGCCCAAAACACAGTGGGAGGAACAGCAGAGCATTGGATCTAAGACACAATGGGAAGAGCAAAGCGATTCCCAACCAAAGCTGCAATGGGAAGAAAAGCATAAATTCCACCAAGAGCAACAGAGGCTGAAGTGGGAACAGCAGCAAAAACTTGCCGAAGAGCGGCGAGCCTTTCAACGAGGGCTTGCCGAGGAACGACTCCAGTTTCAACAAGGGATTGCGGAGGAGCGTCGTAAGTTCCAGGAAGGAATGGCAGAAGATAAACGTAAACTTGAACAGGAGAAACAAGATTTTTATCTGAAAAGAGATCTCGAGGAAAAACGGATTTCTGAACAGGAGCGTTTATTTCAGATTAAGTGGAAAATCTTGGAGGAAGAATTGCGCAAGCTTGCAAATGAAAAAGAAAATGCTGAAAAGACGAAACGGCATAATAATTATCACAGATCTTCCAGACATCAGGAAAAAACACGGTCTAGCTATTCAACAGAGGCAGAACTCTTTTTTACAGGTGTTGAAAATAAAACGCAGTTAAAAAAACGCTATAAAGAGCTTATTAAGATTTTTCACCCAGATAATTCAGCGGGTGATACAGAGACCTTACAGATGATTAACAGAGCTTATGAGGAATTGAAGAAACAGTTTGGACTGTAAGGAGTGGTGTATTGATACATTTAAATTCGGCAGAACTATTTGCCCTTTTACTCATCTGCAAGTTAGATTTTCTAGTCTTAGCCACCAATGTGCTGTTGAAAATCTAACTTGCAGATGAACAAATATCCTGTATATTTTTATGAAATATCAAGGGACAGTACTCTAGCAATATGACAGAAAAGAATGGTAACAGAAAATGACAAATGTATTAGAATATTTAGAACAGTCGGCAGAAAAATATCCGCATAAGACAGCTTTTGCAGATCAGGAGCATTCTTGTACCTGGCAGGAGTTACAGAGACGGGCACAAAAGATTGGCAGTGCATTGGCGCTAAGAATAGAGCCTGGAAAGCCTGTTGCAGTATGGATGGAGAAAAGTGTAGATGCAATAGCGGTATTTATGGGGATTGTTTCTGCAGGCTGTTTTTATGTGATGCTGGACACAAAACAGCCAGCGCAGCGTATCGCACAGATTTTAGGAACCTTAAGGCAGCCTTTGACCATTACCAATATCAAAGAGGAAAAGCTGCTTGGCAGCCTGCAAAACGCAGGAAAACCAGAGGAAGGATTTCAGATACTAGAGCTGTGGCAGTTAGAACAAGAAGAGCCGTCAGAGGAGATCTTGGCTCAAATTCGTAAATCGGCGGTAGATACAGCGCCGCTCTATGGAATTTTTACATCTGGCTCCACTGGCGTTCCCAAAGGAGTGGTGGTCAGTCATCGTTCTGTGATTGATTTTATGGAATATTTTACAGAGAATTTTCACATTACAGACGCAGATGTGATTGGCAATCAAGCGCCTTTCGATTTTGATGTATCGGTGAAAGATATTTACAGTACTTTAAAAATGGGTGCCACCATGCAGATTATTCCCAGACAGGTATTTTCATTTCCAGTACAGTTATTAGATTATCTGTGTGATCGGAAAGTGACAACACTGATCTGGGCTGTTTCTGCACTGTGTATTGTCAGTGAATTAAACGGTTTTACTTACAGGGTACCAAAGCTTGTGGACAAGGTATTGTTCAGCGGAGAAGTGATGCCTGTGCGTCATTTGAATATCTGGCGGCAGTATCTTCCCCATGCCATGTATGTAAATCTCTATGGACCTACGGAGATTACATGCAATTGTACCTATTATATTGTAGATCGGGAATTTCAGCCAGGTGATGTGATACCGATTGGCAGGCCTTTTCAGAATGAAAAGGTATTTCTGTTGGATGAGAAGAACCAGTTAGTGGTGGAGGCAGGGCAGCGGGGAGAGATCTGTGTCGCTGGCACGGCCTTGTCCCTGGGATATTATAACAACCCAGAGCAGACCAAGAAAGCATTTGTACAGAATCCATTAAACAATAGTTTTCTGGAAATGATTTACAGAACGGGGGATTTAGGGTATTATAATGAGCAGGGTGAACTTTGCTATGCTACCCGCAAGGATTTTCAGATTAAGCATATGGGACACCGGATTGAATTGGGGGAGATTGAGGCCGCGATGGAGCGAGTGGAACAGATTCGGCGGGTGTGCTGTGTGTTTGATGAGGCTTCCTCAAAAATCATTGCCTTTTATGAGGGAGAAGCACAGAAACGGGAGATTGTGCGGATTTTGCGAGGTCAACTGCCAGCGTTTATGATACCGAATATATTTTGTATGCGTGAAAAGCTTCCCCTTACCAAAAATGGTAAGATAGACAGAGGCACTTTAAAAAAATCATATCAGGAGGAGCAGTAATGAAAGTTTCGGATATCGAAGCAATTTTAGGGAAATGTGCAACTCCGGCCTATGTATTTGACCTGGATGCACTGCGGGAACGTGTGGGAAAAATCCATGCATTTTTGCAGCAAAAGAACATTGATCTTGTGTTTGCGATGAAGGCTAATCCCTTTTTAGTAAGGGTGATCGAGCCTCTGGCAGAACGGTTTGAAGTGTGTTCTCCAGGGGAATTTCGGATCTGTGAGCGGGAAAAGCTGCCAGTAAGCAGACTGGTGATATCCGGCGTCAATAAAGAGTATAAGGATATTGCTCGTATTGTGTCAGCTTATCAGGGACAGGGCATCTACACAATAGAATCTTTGCAGCAATTACAGCTTTTGACAAAGTGTGCAAAGGAATCTGGTTTTCGCTTGGAGGCGCTGATACGAATCAGCAGTGGCAATCAGTTTGGCGTAGATTTTGGACAGGCAAAGGAAATACTCACAAATCAGAAACATTATCCAGGGCTGCACTTTAGAGGAATCCAGTATTATTCAGGTACACAGAAGAAGATTGGCAGGATTGAAAAGGAAATTCAGAGACTGGATCAATGGATTGAGGAATTACAGGCACAAGGTGTTTGTATTGAAGAACTGGAGTATGGACCAGGTTTTTATGTACCATATTTTCGCTCTGAGCAGGACGAAGATTTAGAGGAATTGCTGGAACAATTTACTGGTTTTGTGCAGCAGATGCATTTTCAGGGCAAGATTACTCTGGAAATGGGCAGGTTTTTGGTGGCGGACTGCGGCAGTTTTCTGACTTCCATTGTGGAGCGCAAAGAGACAGAGGGACAAATTTATGGAATTGTGGATGGAGGCATCCATCACTTAAATTATTATGGACAGATGATGGCCATGAAATTGCCTTATATACAACATATTTCCTGTCATGAAAATATACAGTGTGAGCAGCAAGTAGAAGAAAAATGGGATATCTGCGGCTCACTGTGTACGGTGGCGGATGTGATTGTAAAACAGCTGCCTTTGCTTGGAGCACAGGTGGGCGATGTGCTGGTATTTGAGCGGGTCGGAGCGTATTCTGTGATGGAGGGGATTAATTTATTTTTAAGCCGTGATCTCCCTTGCGTGCTGTTTTACTCTCGGAAAGAGGGCGTTTGGGTTGTGCGTAAGACACAGAGTACCGATCTACTCAATAGCCGTACTGTGATGGAATTATAAGGAAGAGACAGAAAGGAATTAGAATTATGGATAAGTTATTAGAGATTTTGGAAGATATTCAGCCAGATGCAGATTATGAAAACTGCGAGACTTTGATTGATGATGGAATTTTAGATTCTTTTGCAATTCTTTCTATTGTCAGCGAGCTGCAGGATGAATTTGAAATTACGATCACGCCTTCACAGGTAATACCGGAAAATTTTAATTCTGCGAAAGCGTTGTGGGCAATGGTACAGAGACTTAAGGAAGATTAGGCGGTGTAAAATATGTCGCTGATTTCAATGAAATTTCTGCTGTTTGTGATAGTGGCAGCAGTAGGTTATTACTGGATTCCTAAAAAATATCAGTGGATATGGCTCTTATTGTTTAGCTATATTTACTATGTCAGTGGTGGGCTTAAGGTGACATGTTTTTTGGCATTTACTACAATCACCACCTGGTTTGCCGGAATGCGGTTGGAGGTTATCACTCAGGCGGAGCAAGATAAAACAAAAAGGAAGCGCAGGAAGAAACAAATTTTAGTGCTGACATTATTATTGAATTTTGGTGTTCTCGCAGTGTTGAAATATACGAATTTTGCTATCACCACATATAACTTAATTTCTGGTGCTAGTTACAGAGAATTGTCCTTGTTGCTGCCTTTGGGAATTTCATTTTATACATTTCAGTCTATGGGCTATCTTTTAGATGTATATTGGGACAGGACAAAAGCGGAACATAATTTGTTCCGTTTTGCGTTGTTTGTTTCCTTCTTTCCGCAGATTCTTCAAGGTCCGATCGGGCGGTTTAGTCGTCTGGGTGAACAGCTTTATGCTTCTCACCGTTTTGATTTGCAAAAAGCGGAACGGAGTCTGCTTAGAATTCTTTGGGGCTATTTTAAGAAAATGGTCATTGCTGACAATGCAGTAATTTTTGTAAATGCCATTTTTGGAGAGCCAGAACGTTATTCTGGACTTGGAATCATAGCTGTGCTTGCCTATAGTATACAGCTTTACTGTGATTTCTCGGGCGGAATGGATGTGGTGATTGGGATTGCTGGATTGTTTGGCATTCAGATGGATGAGAATTTCAAGCGGCCTTATTTTGCCATTTCTATTACAGATTTTTGGCACCGCTGGCATATTACGCTCGGAACCTGGATGAAAGATTATGTGTTCTATCCTGTGTCCTTGTCTGGCTGGATGAAACATTTTTCTAAATTTGCCAAAAAAGTATTTGGCAAACAGACAGGCCGAACACTTCCCATCTGTTTGGCAAATTTGATTGTGTTTCTGGTAGTAGGTATTTGGCATGGGGCAGCCTGGAAATTTATTGTATATGGTCTCTACAATGGTATGATTATTGCCTTTAGCGGCCTGATGGCGCCAAGGTATCGGAAATGGAAACAGGCGCTGCATATTTCAGACAACAATCCAGGGTTTCATCTGTTTCAAATTTTGCGGACATTTGTATTAGTCAATATCAGTTGGTTTTTTGACCGTGCGGATGATGTGGGGACAGCATTGCGGATGATGAAATATGCAGTAACGCGATTTGATTTGTCACAACTTTTAACGGTTCAGATTGGTGAGGCCAGCGGAACCGCATACACTTTGATTTTTCTGATTGTGATTGTGGCTGGCTGTCTGGTTGTCTTTCTTATTAGTCTGCTCCAAGAGCATGGGCGTGATCTGGACGGATTCTATGATAGGCAGCATTGGTTAGTGAAATGTATGTTGTTTGCAGGGCTTTTCCTGTTGCTTCCAGCTTTGGGACAGCCTTCGGGGGAGGCAGGAGGTTTTATTTATGCGCAATTTTAAGAAAATAATTCTTCCAGGTCTTTGTATGATACTGATTTTGGTAGTGGTAAATACAGTGATGAATTATGCTTTAATTCCGTATAGTTATGTGCGGATTATGATGCATCAAATAGAAACAGAGGAGTATGATACCGTTTTTCTGGGAACTTCTCATGGTCTAAATGGTATCAGTCCGAAAATAGTGGAGCGTGAAACTGGCAGATCATGTATCAATCTTTGTCTTGGCGGAGAATATCCTAGGGATGCCTATTATCTTTTGCGAAAAGTTTGTGAGAAAAGTATTCCAAAAAGAGTTGTATATGAGCTGGATGCCTGTTATTGGTGTACCAAGGAAGGGCAGCGCGGGGATTTTAACCGTATCTATTATGAAATGCCCTGGTCGAAAGCCAAATTAGAATATTTTGCGGCAAAAATGCTGGAACTGGATTTTCGTGCTGCATTGTTTCCCTGGTTTTATTACCGAGGGCAGTTTAAAGAGATCAAAGAGACGATTGCCTGTAAACAGAGCCAGGATTACAAGGAATATGGCTCTCAAGCTTTTCAGAAACCACATCAGGGGTTTGTGGATGGTTTTATTAAGAACAACACCGCGCCAAGCGACAAACCAGAAGAAGAGATAGAATTGTGGAATGAAAAACAGAAAAATCTGGATTCGTTCCGATATTTTGAGAAGCTTGTCAGTTTTTGCCGCAAGCATAATGTGGAGTTGGTGGTGATTACAACCCCAGTACCTCAGGAGACTTTGGAAAAGCACCAAAAAGAGTATCAGCAGATGAACGCTTATTTCAGCGCTTATATGCGAGAACGAGGCATACCTTATTGGAATTATAATTTACCAGAATACAAAATGGATGATTTTGACTATAGTTTACGCATTTTCAGCGATTACGAAGGTCATATGAATGGAGATCAGGCGGAGATTTTTAGCTTACGCCTGTCCAAAGATTTGAATCGAGGAAGTTATGAAGTGGAAGAAATACACAATAGAGACGACAACTGAAGCGGAGGATTTTATCAGCAGTATGTTGGCAGATTTGGGTGTTGAGGGAGTGCAGGTTGAGGACAATATTCCCTTGTCACAGGCAGATCAGGAGAAAATGTACATTGATATTCTGCCAGAGTTGGCGCCCGATGAAGGCATTGCTTATATCAGTTTTTTTCTGGATGCCGAACAGGAACAGGAGCAATTTCTGGTGCAGGTACAAAAAGAATTAGAGGAGCTGCAAAACTTTGTGGAGATTGGCACAGCAAAAATCACGCAGGAAGAGACCGAGGATAAGGACTGGATTAACAATTGGAAACAGTATTTTACCTCTTTTGCAATTGACGATATTTTGATTAAGCCTACCTGGGAGGAGCATACCACAGAGGGAGAGTATCGCTGTGTGATTGAGATTGATCCAGGCACTTCTTTTGGAACGGGCAAGCATGAGACCACTCAGCTTTGTATTCGTCAGCTTTTAAAGTATATTAAGCCTGGGGATCAGGTGTTGGATGTTGGATGCGGCAGCGGGATTTTATCTGTGGTCAGTTTAAAGCTTGGTGCGAGCCATGTCACAGGTATTGATATTGATCCTATTTGCATGGAAGCAGTGGCAGAAAATATGCAGGTAAACGGCCTGCCGCCAGAAAAGGGCAGCTTTTATCAGGGAAATTTGATTGATGATCTCAACCTTCAGAGAGAAGTAGGGGGAGAATATGAGATTGTTGTCGCTAATATTTTGGCGGATATTATAATACCCTTGACGCCTGTAATTCCAGAGCGCCTGAAAAAGGGAGGGCTTTACATTACCAGCGGTATTATTGATTTTAAGGAAGAATCGGTAAAGCAGGCATTGTTAGAGGCAGGTCTTGAAGTGTTGGAAATCCAACACCAAGGAGAGTGGGTCAGTATTACCGCCAGAAAATAGGACAGGAGCAGAGAAATGTTTCAATTTTTTGTAGACCCAAAGCAGATTCGTAAGACAGATGTCTTAATTATGGGGAAGGATGTAAACCATATAAAAAATGTGCTTCGCATGCGGCCAGGAGAGCGGGTGCGTGTCAGCGACAATGAGGGGCGGGATTTTTATTGTCAGATTCGTGAAGTTGGCAGAGAACAAGTTATCCTGGATATATTGGGTGAGGCAGAGGGAACAGAGCCGCCAGTGAAGATTACTTTATTCCAGGGGCTTCCCAAAGGAGATAAAATGGAGACGGTAATCCAGAAGGCAGTGGAGCTTGGAGTATCTGAAATCATTCCAGTTGCCATGAGAAATTGTGTGGTGAAGCTTGATCAGAAAAAGGCACAGTCAAAGCAGATAAGATGGCAGGCGATTGCAGAGAGTGCAGCCAAACAGTCTAAACGCAGCCTGATTCCCACAGTGGGACCACTGATGCAGTTTCAGGATGCCGCAGCGTATGCAAAAAAATTGGATGTAAGGCTTTTGCCCTATGAAAATCAGCGTGGGATGGCACATACCAGGGAAGTGCTGCAAAAGATTAAAAAGGGCAGTACAGTGGGGATTTTTATTGGACCAGAGGGCGGTTATGCCTCCGTGGAAATTGAGCAGGTGCAAGAAGAGATGGAATTGATTTCTCTGGGAAATCGTGTTCTGCGCACAGAGACAGCAGGACTTTGTGCGCTCTCGATGCTGATCTATGCATTGGAGGATTAGGAAATGGAAGTATATTTTGATAATTCGGCGACAACCCGCTGTTCGGATGGAGCTACAGCGAAGATGATACAGGTATTGTCCGAGGACTATGGCAATCCTTCCTCTCTGCATGGAAAGGGAATGGAAGGGGAACAGTATATAAAAGATGCAAGTACAAAGATTGCTAAGACTATGAAGATTAATCCAACAGAGCTAATTTTTACCTCAGGTGGTACAGAATCAAATAATCTAGCAATTTTAGGGGGCGCTATGGCCAATAAGCGCAGCGGCAGACATCTGATTACCACAAAGATCGAACACCCAGCGGTAGCGGCGCCCATGAAATTTTTAGAAGAGCAGGGTTTTTCAGTGACATATCTAAATGTAGATCAGGATGGTATGATATCTTTGGAGGAGCTTTTAGAGGCGGTGACACCAGAGACTATTTTAGTTTCCATTATGTATGTCAATAATGAGATTGGCGCAGTGGAACCGATTGCAGAAGCTGCAAAAGTGATAAAAGAAAAAAATCCTGGTGTACTGTTTCATGTAGATGCAATCCAGGCATATGGAAAATATTTGATTTATCCTAAGAAATTGGGAATTGACCTAATGTCTGTCAGTGGCCATAAGATACATGGGCCTAAGGGAAGCGGATTTTTGTATGTAAAGGAAAAAACGAAACTAAAACCAATTATTTACGGCGGCGGCCAACAGCGAAATCTGCGCTCTGGCACGGAAAATGTACCAGCTATTGCCGGACTTGGACAGGCGGCATGGGAGGCATATGAAGATCTGCCAGCAAAACAGGAACATCTGTACCAATTAAAGCAGACCTTACTTCAAGGACTTTCAGATGTAGACTGGGCACATATCAATGGCAGGACAGGGACAGACAGTGCCCCGCATATCGTCAGTCTCAGTGTGGATGGAGTGCGCAGTGAAGTACTGCTGCATGCGCTAGAGGAGCGAAAGATCTATGTATCGGCGGGCAGCGCTTGTTCTTCCAATAAGCCTGCACCCAGTGCAACACTGAAGGCAATTGGCGTCAAACGGGATTATCTGGATTCTACCGTGCGTATCAGTTTTAGTGCGGAGAATACCTTACAGGAAGTGGAATATTGTCTTACAAATCTCAAAGAGCTGGTGCCTATGCTTCAAAGATTTACCAGACATTAGAAAGGAAAGCTTATGTTTAAAGCATTTTTAATAAAATACGGGGAGATTGGAATTAAGGGCAAGAATCGTCATTTGTTTGAAGATGCATTGGTACATCAGATCAAATATGCCTTAAAGCCAGTGGAAGGTGAATTTCTGATCACCAAAGAGCAGGGACGGATCTACATTGAAGCACAATCCGAGTTTGATTATGAGGAGACCGTGGAAAGTCTGCAGCATGTATTTGGAATAGTGGGTATCTGTCCAATGGTAGTCAATGAAGATCAAGGTTTTGAGCAGCTTGCAGCAGATGTGACTGACTATCTTAACAATCGTTATCCCAATAAGAAGAAAACTTTTAAAGTTCATACCAGACGTGCGCGCAAGAACTATCCTATGAGTTCTATGGAAGTGAATGCGGCCTTGGGAGAAAAGATTTTGCAGGCATTTCCAGAAATGACAGTGGACGTGCATACACCAGATATTTTGGTAAATGTTGAGATTCGGGCAAAGATCCATATTTATTCAGAAGTAATCCCAGGGCCGGGCGGTATGCCAGTGGGAACCAATGGCAAGGGGATGCTGTTGTTATCTGGCGGGATTGATAGTCCAGTGGCGGGCTATATGGTCGCTAAGCGCGGAGTAAAGATTGATGCAGTCTATTTTCATGCACCGCCCTACACCAGTGAACGTGCCAAACAGAAAGTAGTGGATTTGGCAAAGTTGGTAGCAAAATATACAGGTCCTATTTACCTAAAAGTAGTGAATTTTACCGAAATCCAGATGTATATCTATGAGCAGTGTCCTCATGAGGAATTAACGATTATTATGCGCCGCTACATGATGCGGATTGCGGAGCATTTTGCAGAAGAGACAGGTTCTTTAGGTCTGATTACAGGCGAGAGTATTGGACAGGTGGCAAGCCAGACCATGCAGTCTCTGGCAGCGACAAATGAAGTATGCCATATGCCAGTTTACCGTCCACTGATTGGCTTTGACAAACAGGAGATTGTGGCAGTTTCAGAAAAGATTGGCACTTATGAAACTTCTATTTTGCCCTACGAAGACTGTTGTACAATCTTTGTTGCCAAACATCCTGTGACAAAGCCTAGTCTTAAGGTAATCAGGCGTTCTGAGCTGCGGCTCAAAGAAAAGATTGATCAGATGGTTCAGACAGCCATTGAGACGGCAGAAACGATTGTGGTGCAGTAATACGAATTTGTTTTTGTTAGCAGAGCTGACTTGCATGCCACAATATGAACGCTGATGGGTTTTGGAAATACAAAAATACCCCCATGAATTGACTCATGGGGGAGATATAAAAATTCTGATGTGTTGTTCGGCTATAAAGCCCCTGCCTGAAAAATGGAAGGATTAAATCAGATATGGCTTTAATGCTTCCATAATCTCGTCCTTGTTAGCCTCAGCATGAATGGCGAGATCAATAGGTTTAGATAAGTCAAGACTGAAAATACCCATGATGGATTTTGCGTCAATTACGTATCTTCCAGAAATCAGGTCGAAATCAAACTCAAACTGAGTGATTGCATTTACGAAAGATTTCACCTTGTCAATGGAATTTAAAGAAATTTGTACTGTTATCATTGTAAAAGCCTCCTTCAATAAAAGAAATAGTTGTTGTAAATAATTGTTCCAAATAATCTAACAAATATTTCCTTTATAGTAACGTCTTTTACAGAAAAAGTCAATGGCACCATAACCAATTTAGAAAAAGAAATGTACGACGTTTTTCGGCAGATTGTCACTGAGAGGATGGAAGTAAGATGAGGAAAGCAGCATTACACAATCTGGGCTGTAAAGTAAATGCATATGAGACGGAGAGTATGCAGCAGCTCTTAGAGGAGGCAGGCTATAAGATTGTCCCCTTTGATGAGACAGCAGATGTCTATGTGGTGAATACTTGTTCCGTAACAAATATTGCAGACCGTAAATCTAGGCAGATGCTTCACCGTGCCAAAAAGAGGAATCCAGACAGCGTGGTGGTAGCAGCAGGATGTTATGTGCAGACTGCGATGGAGCAGGCGCTTACCGATGTGGCAGTTGATATTTTGATTGGGAATAATAAAAAACATCAACTACCAGAGATGTTGGAGCAATTTTTTGCTGCCAGACAGGAGGAACAGGCCAAAGAAAATGGAGCCGCAAAAGAGCAGCAGAACCCGAATGTCTGTGACTGTGCAGGGGCTCTGGCAGTGGTGGATATTGCAAAAGAGCATGAATATGAGAAATTATCAGTCAGCCGCACCACAGAGCATACCAGGGCTTTTCTCAAGGTTCAGGATGGCTGTAACCAATTTTGCAGTTACTGTATCATTCCATATGCCAGAGGAAGAGTCAGAAGCAGAGCGGTTTCTGATGTATTACAAGAAGTGCAGCGTCTATCAGCAAGCGGTTGTCGGGAGGTAGTGCTCACAGGAATACATCTCAGTTCTTATGGTATGGATCTAGGCACAGATTTGCTGTCTCTGGTTCAGAAGGTACATGAAATTTCAGGAATTGCCCGTATTCGTCTTGGTTCGCTGGAACCTAAGATTGTGACGGAGGAATTTGCACAGCAGTTGTCAAAACTGCCCAAGCTCTGTCCACATTTTCACCTCTCCCTGCAAAGTGGGTGTGATGCCACATTGCAGCGGATGAATCGCAAATATACTTGTGAGCAATATGCACAGGGGTGTGAGCTTTTGCGAAAATATTTCGATCATCCAGCGCTTACCACAGATGTAATTGTAGGATTTCCAGGTGAGACAGCGGAAGAATTTGAGATGACAAGGGCCTTTTTAAAGAAGATTGGCTTTTTTGAAATTCATATTTTTAAATATTCTCTGCGTAAGGGTACACAGGCGGCTAAAATGTTTAATCAGGTTACAGAAGATGTAAAGCATGACCGCAGTGAACAATTATTTTTTGATCAGGCTCCTAGAAATGAAGCATTTTTAAACTGGTATCAAGACAGACAGGTACAGGTATTACTTGAGGAAAAGATTTGTTTTGAGGGAACGGAATATCTTATCGGACATACAAGAGAGTATGTGAAAGCAGCAGTTTTGGCAACAGGGGCACTGTGTCAAAATCCAGAGAATAAATTGATTACTGGAACGGTAGTTTCCAGGCTGAAAGAAGATGTTTTTCTGTTGGAAGATGTTTCAGAAGAAAAATAGATTGAATTTTCCGAACATTTGTAATAAAATAGACAAAAGGAAGTATGCCGCGGGGAAATTAAAATACCAAAGGCATTCTTATTTAGAACGAAAGAGCAAAAATAAGGGCGTGAAAATATGCAGGATAAATACAATACTCAATTTTTTAAAGTAGAAAAAGAACAGCAGATCCGGGTGGATGACGTGCTGGAAATCGTATACAGTGCGCTGCGGGAGAAAGGTTATAACCCGGTGAACCAGATTGTCGGGTATATTATGTCCGGGGACCCTACCTATATAACAAGTCATAGGAATGCCAGAAGCCTGATTATGAAGGTAGAACGTGATGAATTGGTAGAAGAGGTTTTGCGTCAGTATATTAAGAATAATTCCTGGGAATAGGGGGAAGCAGATGCGAATCATGGGGTTGGACTTTGGTTCAAAGACAGTAGGCGTTGCAGTCAGTGATGCGCTGCTTCTGACCGCACAGGGAGTGGAGACCATACAGAGGAAGTCACCTAGTAAGCTTAGACAGACGTTGGCAAGGCTGGAAGCCTTGATTGTGGAGTATCAGGTAGGGCGAATTGTACTTGGGTTTCCTAAGAATATGAATAATACAGAGGGTGAACGTTGTGAGCGGACTTTAGAATTTCGGGAGATGCTTGAGAGACGCTGTGGCTTGGAAGTGATTTTGTGGGACGAGCGTCTGACAACGGCGGCGGCAGACAGAGTATTGATCGAGAGCGGTGTGCGCAGAGAGAATCGCAAGAGTTATGTAGACCAGATTGCAGCTGTATTGATATTGCAGGGGTATCTGGATGCATTGGCATTTCAGGGACAACAGTCTTAGGCGGAATTGGATGTAAGTAACAGCCGAAATAGAACAGAATAGGAAATAATATGGAAAAAGTGATCTTTCAGTCTCCCCAGAATGGAGAGGCTTTGGAATTTTACGTGGTAGAGCAGACCACGATTGGCGGGGTAAATTACCTGCTGGTGACAGAGGAAGAACAGGGAGACTGTGATGCTTTTATTTTAAAGGAAGTATCAGAGGATCATCAGACAGAAGCGACTTATGAAATGATTGAATCTGAGGAAGAATTAGAATCCATATTCAAAGTGTTTGCAGAACTCTTGGAGGATGTGGATCTTACAATTTAATTTGGTTATAAAGATTATAACGACAAATCTATAAAGATAGATAAGGTTCCTGGGAGCAGGGACTGGCAACTGTCTCTAATATGTACAGAAAAATGAGGATGCCAAAGCAGGCAGCATGGAAGATGGTTTTAGCGTATCGGAACATTGATGAGAGAAAGCACAAGATCATCCGTATTTTGTATGTCTGAAAAGAGACAGAGGTTTTGTACCTGTTGTCTGTTCTAAGAATGGGAAGAAAGACAGATAAGCCAGGGGACCGACAGCATTTGGAGGTGCGATTTGAAAAGACAAAATAACTCGAAATTGAAAATCATTCCCTTAGGAGGATTGGAGCAGGTCGGTATGAATATTACTGCCTTTGAATATGAGGACAGTATTATTGTGGTAGATTGCGGCTTGGCATTTCCTGAGGATGACATGCTGGGGATTGATTTAGTGATCCCAGATGTCACTTATCTGAAAAATAATATTGACAAGGTGAAAGGATTTTTCATTACTCATGGCCATGAGGATCATATTGGGGCTATTCCCTATATTCTCCGAGACATCAATGTGCCAATCTATGCTACAAAGCTGACAATTGGTATCATTGAGAACAAACTGCGGGAGCATAACTTAATGACAAAGGTTAAGCGCAAGGTAGTGAAGTATGGACAACATATCAATCTGGGCTGTTTTCGTGTGGAATTTATTAAGACAAACCACAGTATTCAGGACGCGGCAGCTTTGGCCATCTATTCTCCGGCAGGAATTGTGGTGCACACAGGGGATTTTAAAGTAGATTATACGCCAGTATTTGGGGATGCCATTGATTTACAGCGTTTTGGAGAGATTGGCAAGAAAGGTGTTTTGGCATTGATGTGTGACAGTACCAACGCAGAACGTCCTGGTTTTACCAATTCTGAGCGCACCGTCGGAAAGACGTTTGACAATATTTTTGCCGAGCATAAAAATACACGTATTATTATCGCCACTTTTGCCTCTAATGTTGACCGTGTGCAGCAGATTATCAATTCCGCCTATAAATTTGGCAGAAAAGTTGTGGTGGAAGGGCGCAGTATGGTAAATATTATTTCCACTGCCACAGAACTGGGTTATCTGCAAATTCCAGAGAACACGTTGATTGATATTGAGGAGCTAAAAAATTATCCCGATGAACAGACGGTATTGATCACGACTGGAAGCCAGGGAGAATCTATGGCGGCGTTGTCCCGTATGGCAGCAAATCTTCATAAAAAGGTGACAATTAAGCCTGGAGATACCATTATTTTTAGTTCTAATCCAATTCCAGGAAATGAGAAAGCTGTGTCCAATGTAATCAATGAACTGTTTATGAAGGGGGCTGAGGTGATTTTTCAAGATGCACATGTGTCTGGACATGCCTGCAGAGAGGAAATCAAGCTGATTTATTCATTGGTAAAGCCCAAGTATGCAGTTCCAATTCATGGAGAGTACAAGCATCTGAAAGCACAGGAATCTATTGCACAGGAGTTGGGATTTGACAAGGAGCATATTTTTATCCTTTCCTCTGGTAATGTATTGGAGTTAGACCAAAATGAGGCCAGGATTGCCGGACAAGTTCCGGTAGGAGATATTCTTGTGGATGGTCTTGGCGTCGGGGACGTAGGAAATATAGTGCTGCGTGATCGTCAACATCTTGCAGAGGATGGAATTATTATTGTGGTTATGACGCTTGAATCCGGCAGCGGTCAGGTGTTGGCAGGGCCAGATATTGTAAGCCGCGGTTTCGTGTATGTCAGAGGCGCAGAAAGTCTTATGGATGAAGCAAAAAAAGTACTAGATGATGCTATGGATTACTGTATGGACCGTAATATAACAGATTGGGGCAGGATTAAGACGGAGATCAAGGAAGGACTGGGTGAGTTTGTCTGGAAAAAGACCAAGCGCAGACCAATGATTATGCCGATTATTATGGAGGTTTAGTGCCTTTCTATCTGTAACAGTAAACTGAAAGTAAGAGGTTATTATGAATCAGATAGACGAAATTTTAGAAAATTTAATTATAGCTATTCAGGAAAGCAAGGAGTATCAGGAATATTTGAGGCTGCGGGAATTAATTCACCAGGATCCAGATAAAGAACGGGCAATCACAGAATTGCGCAGAAGGAATTTTGAGCTGCATAAGTGTCGGAATGTGGATCTGTATACGGAAATGGATCGGCTGGAAAATGAATTTGCGTCCTTGCGCGCAGAGCCATATGTCAATGAGTATCTGGCAGCAGAACTTTCATTGTGCCGTATGGTGCAGCGAATCAATTTCCGTTTGATGGAGGAAATTGAGTTTGATCTGGGGTTTGAACATTAAAGGTAATACTATGGGAAACAGTAAGGTAATGCTGAATATTTTATACAGTGCGTTGAGTATCCTGATGATTGTGCTGATTGTGTTTGTGCTCTTAAAGGCAGGGGATGTTGCCTATGACCTGGGCTATCGTGTCTTTACAGAACCCGCCTTAGAGAAGGCTCCAGGAAGAGATTCTACGGTGAAGATCGAAAAGGGAATGTCTGCTTTGGAACTAGGAAATTTATTGGAGGAAAAGCAGTTGGTTGACAATGGACTTTTGTTCGCCATTCAACTCCAGATATCTGATTACAAAGACAAGATTAAGGCTGGGAAGTATACACTAAATACTTCCCAGACAGCAAAGGAAATGATGCAGGTTATGTCAGAAGAGATCGAGGAAACAGCAGAATGATAGTGGAAGAACGTTTAGTCACATATCTTAATTCTCTGGATTTGGGAAATCCCTTATTTTTAATGCAATTGGAAGAGGAGGCACATAAGAATTTTGTGCCTGTGATTCGAGCACAGACACAGAATCTTTTAAAACTCCTGCTTGCCATGAACCGCCCGAAACGTATTTTGGAGGTGGGAACGGCAGTGGGATTTTCCGCGTTATTGATGGAGTATTATAATCCAACAGCGTGTAAAATCACTACCATAGAGAACTATGCAAAGCGGATTCCCATTGCCCGTGAGAATTTTATGCGTGCAGGAAAGGAAAATGTAATAGAATTATTGGAGGGAGATGCAGCAGAGGTGATGAAAGAGCTGACAGAGCCTTATAATTTTATCTTTATGGATGCCGCAAAGGGACAGTATATTCATTTTTTACCTGAGGTTTTACGCCTTTTGGCGCCTGGCGGCGTGCTGGTCTCTGACAATGTACTGCAGGATGGAGATATCATTGAATCGCGTTTCGCTGTCACAAGAAGAAACCGTACCATTCACAAACGAATGCGAGAGTACCTGTACGAACTGACGCATATGGAAACACTGACTACTTCTGTGCTTCCAATCGGTGATGGTGTAACAGTCAGTGTAAGGAGGGACTTATGAAAAAACCAGAATTGCTTGTGCCTGCAAGCAGTCTAGAAGTCTTAAAGATAGCTGTGATTTTTGGTGCTGATGCCGTATATATCGGCGGGGAAGAGTTCGGTCTGCGTGCAAAGGCCAAGAATTTTTCCACAGAGGATATGAGGGAAGGTATTTTATTTGCCCATCAGCATGGCGTTAGGGTCTATGTGACAGCAAATATTCTGGCACACAATGATGATCTTTTAGGCGTCAAGGTATATTTTAAGGAACTGAAAGAATTGCAGCCAGATGCGCTGATTATTTCCGATCCTGGTATATTTGCAATTGCCAGAGAAATTTGTCCAGAATTAGAAATCCATATCTCTACCCAGGCCAATAATACCAATTATGGCACATATCAGTTTTGGCATAAATTGGGAGCAAAGCGGGTGGTTTCCGCGCGGGAGCTGTCATTACAGGAGATTGGCGAGATCCGTAAAAATATTCCTGAGGATATGGAGATTGAGACATTTATTCATGGGGCGATGTGTATCTCTTACTCTGGCAGATGTCTTCTCAGCAATTATTTTACTGGCAGGGATGCCAATCAGGGAGCCTGTACCCATCCCTGCCGCTGGAAATATGCTGTGGCAGAAGAGACCAGGCCGGGAGAGTATCTGCCTGTCTATGAAAATGAACGGGGTACTTATATTTTTAATTCCAAGGATCTTTGTATGGTGGAACATATCCCAGAGTTGGTGGAAGCGGGAATTGATAGTTTTAAGATTGAGGGCAGGATGAAAACAGCGCTCTATGTGGCGACTGTGGCGCGCACTTACCGAAAAGCAATTGATGATTATTTTATTTCCAGGGAATGTTATCAGCAAAATATACCCTGGTATTTGGAACAGATTGTGGGTTGTACGTATCGGCAGTTTACGACAGGATTTTTCTTTGGGAAACCAGACAGCGATACACAGATTTATGACAATAATACTTATATTAAGGAATATACGTATCTTGGTATTGTCGGGGAACAGGATGATAAAGGCTATCGGATTGAGCAGAGAAATAAGTTCTCTGTGGGGGAGAAGATTGAGGTGATGAAGCCTGATGGTCAGAATCAAACTGTGATTGTGCAGGCAATTCGAGATGAGAAGGGCAATGAGATGGAGTCAGCGCCCCATCCCAAACAAGTGTTATATATTGATTTAGGACAGCCATTGGCGAAGTATGATATTCTGCGCAGGCAAGAGAAGGAGGAGCAGGCAGATGAGTAAAGACAGATATGTAGCATATGTAGGAACTTATACGCATGGAACCAGTGTGGGAATCCATATTTATGATATGGATGTAGAAGCAGGAAAATTGACAGAACGCAAGGTAGTGCCGATCAACAATCCTTCGGATCTGACCGTGGCTGCAAATGGCAAATTTTTATATTCCATAGCAGATGAAGGTGTGGCTGCATTTCGGATTATGGAAGATGGGGATTTGGAGCCTATGAATGAGAAATGGATTGGCGGTATGCGTGGATGTTATGTGGCTGTGGATAATGAGAATCGTTATTTGTTTGTCGGTGGATATCATGATGGGCGTGTTACAATGATGCGGCTGAATCAGGACGGCAGTATTGGGGAGATTGCAGATGGGATTTTTCATACTGGAATTGGCAGAAGTATTGCGGAACACAATTACCGCCCTCATGTAAATTGTGTGGAGCTGACACCGTGGCAGCATTATCTCTGTGCAGTGGATGGCGGTTTAGATCATGTGAAAATTTATGAGATTGATTATGAGAAAGGGAAGTTAAAGATTGCAGATATTCTCAGAGAACGCATTGATTCTTCACCGCGTATGATTCGTTTCAGCAAGGATGGAGCACATGCTTTTGTACTGTGTGAGGAGCGTAATGAAGTCAATGCTTATCTCTATCAGTGTACACCGGAAGGACCAGTATTTGAGCGGGTACAGACATTGCCAACTGTGAATGAGAAGGAGAAAAAGAACTGTGCTGCTTCTGGTATGGAGATCAGTGAAGATGGAAAGTATCTGTTTTGTTCTAATGCAGGCGCTAATTCTGTGATCATTTATGCCATCAATGAGGAGAGCGGGGAACTGACAGAAATCTGTGAATCCAAGATCAGTGGGGATTATCCTAAGACTTTGGCTATTTTCCCAGATGGCAGGCATTTTGTAAGCCTTAATCATGATACTAATGAGATTACTACCTTTAAGATGGATTATGAGAAGAAATGTTTTCTGATGTCAAATAAGCCAATTGCCATAGATCAGCCCAATTGCATTCATATTCATAAGCTGGTATCTGGTGCATAATATGTGGAAGCCATTTCCCATTGGGGTGGATAGTTAAATATAAAAAGAAAAATCACCAGGCAGATTCTGGAAGGCTTACGAATCTGCCTGGTTGTTTGTTTCAAGGATTTATTTATTTGATGGATAGAAATTTTTTAAATAATCCATCTGTGAACTCATATTTTCCAGCATTAAATCCAAAATTGTCAATGCAGCCATAGATTCTACAACAACCACAGCTCTGGGAACGATAATCGGGTCGTGTCGTCCGTGGATGGAGATAGAAATCGTTTCACCCGCTTTATTGACAGTCTGTTGTGCGGCAGCAATGGAGGGAGTGGGTTTGACTGCAGCGCGGAAAATAATCGGGGCGCCGCTGCTGATACCGCCTAAAATACCACCAGCATGATTGGTGGCAGCAGTAACTTGTCCATCCTGCATGGAAAAGTGGTCATTGTTCTTAGAGCCAGTCGCAGAAGCAGCTAGGAATCCATCTCCGATCTCAAAACCCTTGACAGCTCCAATGGAGAAGATTGCTTTGGCGAGATTTGCGTCTAATTTGTCAAACACGGGCTCCCCAATTCCAGCGGGAACACCAGTGATAATACCTTCAATGATTCCGCCGGCAGAGTCTGTGTTCTTCATACATTCCTCCAGATAATCCTGTGCTTTTTGAGATGAGTCTGCATCTGGCATGTACAGAGGATTGGCCAAGGTTTGTTCCTGGGCTTCTTTATAATTGGAAAGCAGATCATTCGCGCTCTGTGGAATGGTAATTGCACCTATCGCGCGAGTGTAGGTAAAAAAAGAGATGCCAAGCTGCTCTAATATTTTAATGGCGATGGCGCCTCCCGCTACTCTGCCGATTGTTTCTCTTCCAGAAGAACGTCCGCCGCCTCGATAGTCCCGAAAACCATATTTCTGGTCAAAGGTGTAATCTGCATGTCCTGGACGATAGTAGGAGGCAATCTCCCCATAATCTCTCGAACGCTGGTTCTCGTTAAATACAGCCAGGCTGATGGGGGTGCCAGTGGTCTGCCCCTCAAAGACGCCGGAAAGTATCTCCACCTTGTCATCTTCTTTGCGCGGGGTAGCATATCTGGATTGTCCAGGTTTTCTTCTATTTAAAAATTTTTGTATATCCGCTTCACACAGAGAAAGTCCTGCCGGACAGCCGTCCACAACCACACCGATGCCCTTGCCATGAGATTCTCCCCAGGTGTTGATCTGAAAGTGACTGCCAAATGATGAACCTGCCATAAATAGTCCTCCTTATAGTTAAGATAAAAACAATATGCGCATGAATGCAGCAGTGTTCTGCTGCGCAAATCTATCATAACATAACAGTTTTTTTCATTCAACGAATATTCTAAAATCCATTGGATGTATATGAAGTTTATAAATTGATTGGGATTCGCAATGATCCAAGTTCACTTACAACAGAAAGGAATATGATATGTATCAATTATTAAAACAAGAAGGAAGAGCAAAGAGAGGGGAATTTCATACGGTACATGGCGTGATTCAAACGCCAGTGTTTATGAATGTGGGTACCGCAGCGGCCATTAAAGGTGCAGTTTCCACCCAGGATTTACAGCAGATTGGGACACAAGTACAACTTTCTAATACCTATCATCTTCATGTGCGTCCAGGGGATGCGTTAGTCAAAAAATTGGGCGGACTGCATAAATTTATGGTATGGGATAAGCCAATTCTCACCGATTCTGGCGGTTTCCAAGTATTTTCTCTTGCGGGGCTTCGTAAAATCAAAGAGGAAGGCGTATATTTTCAGTCACACATTGATGGAAAAAAGATTTTTATGGGACCAGAAGAGAGTATGCAGATTCAGTCCAATCTCGCTTCTACCATTGCAATGGCTTTTGACGAGTGTCCTTCCAGCGTGGCAGAACGCTCCTATGTGGAGGCTTCTGTTGCTCGGACTACCCGTTGGCTCAAACGCTGCAAACAGGAAATGAATCGGCTCAATGGTCTGGAATCAACCATCAATCAAAATCAGATGTTGTTTGGCATCAACCAGGGAGCTATTTTCGATGATATTCGTATTGACCATGCAAAAGCAATCTCAGAACTGGATTTGGATGGATATGCGGTCGGAGGGCTGGCAGTGGGAGAGAGCCATGAAGAGATGTATCATATTTTGGATGTGACAGTGCCTCATCTTCCAAAGGACAAGCCTACTTATTTGATGGGCGTGGGAACACCAGCCAATATTTTAGAAGGGGTGGAGCGAGGGATAGACTTTTTTGACTGTGTATATCCCAGCCGCAATGGACGGCATGGCCATGTTTACACCAATCAAGGAAAGTTAAATCTGTTTAACCAAAAATTTGAGCTGGATGCAAAGCCTATTGAAGAGGGCTGCCAGTGTCCGGCGTGTCAGCATTACAGCAGAGCGTATATTCGTCATCTTCTGAAAGCGAAAGAAATGTTAGGCATGCGTCTTTGTGTGCTTCATAATCTGTATTTTTATAATACCATGATGGAAGAGATTCGAGATGCCTTAGATCAGAATAGATTTCAATCCTATAAAGAGGAAAAGTTGTATCGGATGACGCAGGGATAGTGAACAACTTTTTGCGCACTCTGCATGCGCAATCTATTGTGCAATAGTGCTATTTTCTATGGAAAAAGTTTGTCTATAATGTGAATTGTGTTAGACAAGAAGAAAGTCTACAATTAAATTGTAAGAGTAAATGCGCAAAAATGCGCAAAAAAAGAATGTTGCAGTAAGAAAAACAGATTAACCGTGAAATGTGACATTTTTTACGGTTGTCTAGAACCGATGTATAGGTAATTTTGGAATGGATGATTTAGTAGTTTTGCAATTACCTGAATCGATGAAATCAGAAAGGAGAGATAACAGCGACATCATAATTGGGACAGACAGAAGTAACACGATAACTTTTTTCAAGAAATAGACAGAGGGATGCATATGAGAGTGAGAAAAAGAATTTTTTCGGCATTTTTAGCGGTGGTGCTTACGATTACTATGTGTGATTTTACCAGCATAGCAGGAAAAATAAGCCTGACCGCAGAGGCAGCGGCAGTTTCCGGCAGCGAAAATGCCAATTTTGATTTTGAAGACGGATTAACCGGATGGGAAAAGACAGGAACGGCTGAGATCAAAAACAGCGGTGCGCAGCATGGAAGCAGTTATCTGCATCTAGAAAAAGATTCATCAGTCACCATGACCTTGACAGATATCAAACAGGGCAGCTATACACTTTCCGCTTGGGTAAAAGGGACAGCGGGCAAGGATGCCAGAATTATGGTGTCTAAGATAGGCGGACCAGATTCTGTGGCCTTGATTGATACCTGGAAGAAGGCGGATGCCTGGAATCAGATGGGACATCGGAATGTATTGGTGTACAATGGCCAGATGGAAATTACCGTTTTTTCTGGTAATCAGCCATTGGATTTAGATCATTTGGAGCTGGTGTTGGATGCGCAAGACCAGCATGCCATTGCCAACTGGGATTTTGAGGCGGGACTAACCTCCTGGAATCAGACAGGAACAACTGCAGAAGACGGAAACAATGCAGACACAGGCACAAAAGCAGTGCGTCTGGCCGCCGACAGTGAAGTTTCACAGATTGTTGCAGTGGAGCCTAATACCAAATATGCCCTGACAATGCGGGCTAAAGTAGATAAACAGGATGTCTTTCAAACCACTAAGGTAGAAAGCTCTTACCGCAAGGACAGTACTGGAAAACCGGCAATTATGGGAGAGCTGCAGGAACGCACTTCCCTAGGTGACAGGGTGAACTTAGGGGTGCGGCGTGCAGATGGCACAGTGCTCAGGCAGGCGCCTTCTGGGACAGAAGATTATTCTTTGATTTCTCTGACCTTTACCACAGGACCCAGTGATACGTCGGTAGAGATTTATGCGAATACCAAATATGATCAAAATTATAAGGATTCTGTGACCATTTATAAGACAAACGGGACTGAGCTTGCCGACAATTGGCAGGGGAATGGCTCTGACAATGCCTATGTAGATAATTTTGATCTCTTCCAAATCCAGGATGCCAATAATCTTAAAGGGGCAGATGTATCTTTCCTGCCAGCCATTGAGGATCTGGGCGGAAAATATTTTGCCAATGGTGTGCAGCAGGACTGCCTGCGAATTCTGTCCAATCATGGAGTCAATTCCATCACAAATATGCTGTTTGTCAAAGCAGGAGAGCCAGCGCATTACCCAGATTCTCTAAAGACGGTTTATATTGATGAGTATTGGAAAGATAATTACTGGTTTAAGGAGGATGGCAGCCAGGCAGAGCTAAAGATGATTCAGGGCGGATATTTTGACAAAGAGCATTCTCTGGAGCTTGGCAAGCGTGCCACCGCTCTTGGCATGAGTTATCTGCCCAGCTTCCATTACAGTGACACCTGGATGAGTGCTGCCAAGGCTTTTTGTCCAGTGGAGTGGTTAGATACTGATTATAATTCGGAAACAGGTTATCAGAATACAGATCTTGCACATATGCAGTCGATTGTCTACAACTATGTCTATGATTTTGTAAAGGCGCTGGCGGACAATCAGGTAAATGTCTGCGGCGTCAAGCACGGCAATGAGCAGGATGGCGGTATTATCCGGCCAGTTGGAAATGGCGCAGCCACGGAAGGCCATGCAAAATTGATTGCGGCCTCTTATCATGCCGCAGAGGATGCAATGCCAGGAGTCAGCGGTTATGTACATACCAACAGCGGCTATGAGACGGCTAAGTTTGGAAATTTCTTCCAGCCGCTGCGTGACAAGGGTGCACAGATGGACGGCACGGCATTCTCACTGTATGGAGGACGTTCTTCCGGCAATACAGTGAAGATTGCAAATTTTATGGCTAAGGATCCCGCTTTGCGCTATCTGGATTATATCAATGTGGAGACAGGATTTACCTTTACACGCTATATGCCGACCGTTGATACCGCCAAAAGCAGCATGTACCAGGCGGCCTATTATTATTTATCCCCAAACGGGCAGTATAATTGGCTGCTGGATTATGCGCAGGCAGCCTTGGATGCGCCCAATCCTTATGGGCAGACTAGAGGTTTCTACTATTGGGAGACAGATTGGATTCCCACACCGGGAGCGGGTTCTACAGACGGCGGTTCTGCAGATGTAAATCAGAGAATTATGTTTAATAATGGCGATACAGCGATTCTGGAGATGGGAAGTTCTCAGCCTGGAAAGGCTGGCGATATGATGGATAGTATGTATGCCTATCTGATTCGCGGATGTGCAAAGAATAAAGCACAGACACTGCATACTGAAACCAGCGGGGAAGGCGAGTATGCTGTGGAAGTGGCAGAACCGACTGGAATTACCCTGTCCAAGACAAGCCTGACACTTGCAGAGGGAGAAAAAGAGCGTCTGAAACCCACGGTTACGCCTGTGGAGAAGGTACTTTCAGACAGTAATATCACCTATACCTCTTCGGATGCCTCTGTTGCCAAGGTGACAAGAGATGGATTTGTATGCGGCGTCAAAGCGGGCACGGCAACAATTACGGCTTCTGTGAAAGGTGGACACAGCGCCAATGTAAATGTGACAGTGACCGCAGCGGCAAAAGCTTCTGGCATTACCGTGCAGGCGGACGGACAAAAGATTGCTGATCAGGGAACAAAAACAGCCAAGCTTTTTGACAAAATCCAGCTTACGGCCGCATTGGCAGGTTCTGCAACGAATCAGACTGTGATTTATACTTCCTCCAACCCTAAGGTGGCTTCTTTCTTAGGGGAGACCTGGCAGACACCAGAGGGGCAGATGCGCCAGGAGACGGAGAAAACAGATACCGAGGTTCAGTTAAATGTCATTGGAGCAGGAACGACCACCATTACAGCGGCTTCTGCAGATGGCGGAGCTTCTGTAAGTTTTATATTGAATACAACCAAGGTAGACGCCCAGAGTGTGACGGTGGAACCTGGTGAGGTGAGTATCAGTTATGGCCGCAGTAAACAGCTTACTGCAAAAGTGACGCCGGAAGATACCACCCGTTATAAGATTCATTGGGAATCTTCGGACGAGAAGATTGCAACCGTAGATGAAACTGGTCTGGTGACAGCAACGGGAGTTGGCGATGTGACCATCAAAGCCATTTCAGATGACAATGACCAGGTGTTTGGCACCTGTATGGTACATGCTGAAAATGTCAGGGCAGAGGGTGTGGAAGTGGATAAGGAAAGCCTTACCCTGCAGGTTGGCTCTCGCAAAACTTTACATGCCTTAGTATCACCGACAGATACTTATAATAAAAAAGTGAGTTGGACATCCAGCAATCCAGCGATTGCTTCTGTAAATGAAGATGGTGAGGTGACAGGGGTTGCTATTGGAGGACCTGTTGCGATCACTGCCACCACCGAAGACGGCGGATTTAGCGCTTCCTGTCAGGTGACAGTACAAAAAGACGCCATTCCTGTGACAGGTATTCTTCTGGAGGAAGAAGAATATTATTTTGCCTCAGATTATTTCTCAGAGACAAATCCTCTGCCAGATCAGCCCATTCACCGTCTGAGCGCAAAGGTTGAGCCAGAAACAGCGACTAATACCGATGTGCTTTGGACGTCTGATACCCCAGAAGTGGCTGCAGTAGATGATTTTGGACGCATCACAGCAGTTGGCGAGGGTGTGGCAGTGATTACCGCAGCCACCAAAGATGGCGATTTTTCCGCCCAGACTAAAGTTTATGTGCCCTCTGTCAGTGAAAGTTTTGATAACCGCGAAGATGGCGATACCTGGGGAACAAAAGTCAGCGCTACAGGAGGAGGCGCCATTGGAGGTGCTGTTGCAGCTCATACAGATCAGAGTGGTAAATTTTTTCAGATGAACGGTTCTGGAAGCGGCAACCGCAGCATTCAAAAGCAATTTGCCAAGAGTATTGCCAATGATATTGTGGAGCTTGATTTTGACTGGAATGCAGGCACCTTTGTGGGTGTTGCCGGAAGTACGGCAGGATATATGGCGATCACAGACAGCAGTAACAACCGTTATCTCAGCTTTCAGATTAATCCAGCTGGGGAGCTTTCCTGGAAGGTTGGCGGAGCAGTGGACGGAGAAATTTTAACGGATGCTGTCTCTCTGGGAGAAAAATTTACCGGAAAAAATGTCTGGTATCATCTCCATGTGAAACTGGATATGAAACAGAAGAAAACATTCTTTACCATCACAAATAAAGAGAACAAAGAAATCACAACTTCCTGTGAACAGGCTTTTGATGCCAAGACAGCATATACTGGTGATGTGGCGGCTATTCAGCTTGTGGGAAAACGGGTCAGCGGTTCCAATCTGTCCTGGAATCCAGCTCTGGATAATGTAAATATTTATAAGACAGCAGTTTTGGCAAGAGGAATTAAAACAGACAGAGAGAAAATAAAACTGATACCGATCAAAGAAACGCTGGGAGCAAAATGCCAGGTAAAAGCGTCCGTTCTGCCAGCCAGCGCACCTCAGGAATTGAAATGGGAATCTTCCAATACGGATTTAGTGACGGTAGATCAAAATGGATTGGTTACTCCAAAGGCTACTTATAATTCTCTGGATCAAATTGTGCCGGGAACATGCAGTATTAAGGTTTCTTCTGTGGATGATCCCACTGTGTTCAAGGAGATTCCGGTAGAGATCAGCAACACGCCCAATGCCTCAGAATTTTTCTCCATTTATGATGAGGCAGGCAAGGAGGTATATCCTGGTGACGAGGCGATCAATCTTGAGACAGGCGATCGCAGACAGTATCTTCCAAGATTGACGGGAGGAGATGGAGACAGTGATATTGCCGGAATAAAATGGGAATCCAGTGATGACAAGGTGGTGACAGTGGATCCAGTCAGTGGATTGGTGACAGCAGTAGGAGCTGGCAATGCCCAGGTAACACTTACTGTGACAATGTATGCCGGAAAACCACAAGTTGGAACACTTCATTTTAAGGTGACAGGCGATACTTTGGCAGATACATCGGCTTTACAGGCAGCAATTGCAGCTGCAAAGGCAGCAAAGAATCAAGAAGATACTTATTATACAGAGGAAAGTTTGACAGCGTATCAACAAGCACTGCAAAAAGCAGAGGATGATTTGGCTAAGGCTTTGACAGAAAAATGGGATGTCTCCAAACAATCTTTACTCGACCAAGATGTTGCCGATTTGAATGCAGCCGTTGAGGGATTAAAGAAAGATCATGGGATTAAGAAAATTACCATAGAGGGAATTAATGGCAGATTGTGGCTCAATAAGAGTGTTTTGCTTACCGCAGTCACTGAGCCTGCAGATGCAGAGGAAAAGGTGATCTGGTCTTCGAGTGATACTTCTGTGGTTGTTGTGGATAAGACAAAGGGTCTGGTGATTCCGGTAGGTGCAGGGACAGCAATAATTACTGCTTCTGGAATATATGGAAAAGTGTCTGCCCAAACAGAGGTCACAGTCACAGATATGACAGATTTGAGTTCTTGGTATGATGAAAATGGCGTCACAATTTCTGCCACCAATACCAAGGCGGGCAGAGATGTGGATTATGCCTTTACCAATGCGCGCACAATGGCGCTTAAGGGTGGGCCCAAAGGGGAACAGGCTTGGTCTACTGGTTCCAATGCAGTCGGTATTATCACGGTAGATCTCGGAGCCAGAGCCAGAATTGATAACGTTAAGACATGTTTCTATACTTTGTTAAAATATACTTTGGATGTGTCAGACGATGGGGAAAACTGGAGTACTGCGGTGGATCATTCTGGGGAAGGAGCAGGTGTCTTAAATGACACAGCTACAGAGCCATTTGTAGATACATTCCCAGAAAATACAGAGGCACGTTTTGTCAGACTTAATATTCTGGAAAACTGCGGAAAAGCCACAGATTGGACGGGTGTAACCGTGATGCAGGTCAATGGCGCTTTTGTATCAGATATCACTTATGTAAAGAGTATTAACTGTGAACCAGTTGAACTGCCAGGAGATACAGAGCTTACTGCGGCAGTCCTTCCTAAGAAAGTATCAGCTCTCTTAAGCACTGGAATCACAGAGGAATTGGAGGTTATCTGGGATCAGGAATCCATAGACCAGGTGATAAAAGCACATAAAATAGGCGAATACCAGGTTACAGGAACCATTACCGTGGATGATATTGATTATCTTGTCGTCTGCAAATTGACACTCACCGAAGTGGATTTGAGTGGTGCCAAGGTAACATTGGAGCATGACAGTTATGCGTATACCGGAAATCCAATTGAGCCGGAAGTGACTGTGGTGTGCAATGGAAAGACATTGACAAAGAAAGATTATACAGTGACTTATACAAATAATACAGAGGTAGGAACTGCCACAGTGACCATAGAGGGAACGGGCATTTATCGCGGAACTGTGACAAAGGAGTTTACGATCACCGAACAGAACACACAAGAAAGAGACTTAAAGGATGCGGTGGTGACGCTGGAAAAAGATACTTATGTCTATGATGGGAAAGAGAAAACGCCGGCAGTGACAGTGGTACTGAATGAAGAGGAAGTTGCCAAAGAGCATTATCAGGTTACATATGCCAACAATATCAATGCTGGCACAGCAGTGGTGACAGTCACCGCAGCAGGCGATGGATATACGGGAATGGTTCAGAAAACCTTTGTAATTACCAAAAAAGATATCAGTGAGGCTAAGATTAAGCTGAAGACAACCGTATATACTTATAATGGCAAGAAAAAAGCTCCAGCAGTCACAGAAGTAACCTTAGATGGCAAAAAATTGGCGGCCAACCGTTATAGAGTGGCTTATAGCAGAAACGTTAATGCGGGTAAAGCAGTGGTGACAGTCAGCGGCACAGGAAATTATCAGGGAACTGCAGTGCAGAACTTTACGATCAACAAAGCGGCCGCAAAGATTAAATTTAAGAGCGCTTCCTTTAAGAAAGCATTGGGAGCTAAGAATTTTGGATTGGGGGCATCCGTCAACAGCAAAGGAAAATTGACTTATGTTTCCAACAACAAAAAAGTGATTAAGATTGTCAAAGGGAAAGCAAAGATTGTGGGAATTGGTGAGGCCACTGTTACCGTGAAAGCCGCGGCAACCTCCAATTATAAGGCTGCCAGCAAGAAGTTAAAAATCACAGTGACACCAAAAAAGACAGTGATAAAATCTGTAAAGAGTACGAAAGCTGGAAAAATAACAGTAAGCTGGAAAAAAGACAGCAAGGCAAGCGGTTATAAGATTCTTTACGCTACGAATAGGAACTTTAAAAAAGCCAAAACCACAACTGTGAAATCCAATAAGACCATGAAAAAGACCTTGAGCAAATTAAAGAGAGGCAAGACCTATTATGTAAAGGTCTGCGCATATAAGACTGTCAAAGGCAAGAAAATTGCTGGCCCTTACAGTGCTGTCAAAAAGGTCAAAGTAAAACGGTAAAAGTAGTTAATTCCTTGAAAAAAGAATAAAAAAAGAGTATATTAGATGGGAGATTAGATTCCGCCGCAAAGTTACAGGGAAACATGCTTATTACTCTGGCATTTAACATGGCAGAGTAAAAGACCGGCGGGAGCTACTCTCCCATTTTATATGTTACAGTTAAGAAACAGGAGGAAATAACATGGCAGAAAGTAAAAATTGCAGCGGTGCTGAGGGCTGTTCAAGGGAAAGCTGTGAGGGATGTCCCAGTCAGGGCAAAGCGCCTCAGAGCTTGATAGAAGAATGCAATCCTTTTTCCAGTGTCAAGAAAGTAATCGGTGTGGTCAGTGGTAAGGGCGGAGTGGGCAAATCTTTTGTCACGGCTTCTTTGGCTTGTGCAATGCGTGAGAAAGGATATGAGACGGGGATTTTGGACGCAGATATCACAGGACCGTCAATTCCTAAAATGTATGGCGTACATGGACCAGCAGAAGGAACGGATATGGGGTTGTTTCCAGTGCCGGCAGCAGACGGTACAAAGATTATGTCCTTAAATCTTTTGATGGATGACGAGGAGGCTCCTGTCGTGTGGCGTGGGCCGGTCATTGCTTCTACTGTAAAACAGTTTTGGCATGATGTATATTGGGGGGATTTGGATTATCTGTTTGTAGATATGCCTCCGGGAACTGGAGATGTGCCGCTTACTGTGTTCCAGTCCTTACCAGTGGATGGGATAATCATAGTCACTTCCCCGCAGGAATTGGTACAATTGATTGTCAAAAAGGCCGTCAATATGGCAAATATGATGAATATCCCAGTGCTTGGACTGGTGGAAAACTACAGTTTTTTGAAATGTCCCGACTGTGGGAAGGAGATCAAATTATTTGGTGAGAGCAAGATTGAGGAAGTAGCAGCACAGATGGAACTTCCAGTACTTGGAAAGATGCCTTTGGATCCAGAGTATGCTAAAATAGCAGATCAAGGACAGTTCCATAAAATGAAAAATCCATATTTGGAAGATGCAGTGGAAAAAGTAGAAAATTTATAAAGGGTTTTGACATTGCAAAGCCTTGTGGGAAGCGGAATTGCTTGCTGCAAGGCTTATTTTTTGGAAAAAATTTGTGATAAATGCATAATTGCTTTTTTGAAAAGAACAGTATACAATACACATACGGAAAATTTTCCGTATCGTTTCTAACCGTTGGCACTCTCTTTGCCAACACTACAGATCTTATTTATTTCAATGTAAGAATTCATAAGAGGATTCTTAATCAATTGGCTTACCATTCGCCAATTACCAATGTAGGAAAGAATTAGAGGTTACATCAGGTGGAATTTCATGTAAGGATAAGCAGCGTCTCTGAGCGGTGAACCGTGTAATGGGCTCAGCGGCGGATAGTACTTTCCTTAAGATTGACCTCAAAAAAACTGTATGAAATTGAAAGATTTCGGCAGTCAGAAAGGGGGGAACTGATATGAAAGTGATCTTCGAGGAATACAGCGGGATTATCATCACAGCCGTGGCAATTATTGCCTTGATTGCAGTGGTGGGATTGCTGCTTACAGCCAATGGTCCAGTACACACAGCTTTTGTGGATCTGATTGACACTTTGTTCAACAAGACAAAGGTTTCTTAGACCAAGGCAGATGGGGCGGCCTGATCGTCTCAGGCTGTCCCCAATTCCAAATAAGACAGTTTGCAAAGGTCAGATATAAGAATAATAGATATTGAGAGGAATGACAGAATGGAGGGAATAGATGAAATATGAATGGGAATTGACAGAGGAGGAATTTGGCCCCTTTTTTCCCTATATTCAGGATAAAGATGTGACAGATATTGACTATAATGGCAAGATGTTGTGGATTGCAGACTTAAGAAGAGGCAGGTATCGGGCAGATGTGGCAATTACAGAGGAATTTGTAGAGCGATTTACCCATAGAATTGCCAATCGGGTCAACAAACCCTTTAACCGTGCCAATAATGTACTTGAAGCTGAGACCAATGAACTTCGTATCAGTATTGTCCATGAATCGGCGGCGGTGTCTGGACGCAGTATTTGTATTCGCAAATCACTGCCCAAAGTTCGTCATACAGTGGAAAGTATACTTGACAGCGGATATTGTTCTCTAGAAATCTTAAGTCTTCTGATTAACTGTGTGAAAGCAAAGATGAATTTTGCATTTTGTGGGGAGCCAGGGGTTGGAAAGACAGAATGTGCTAAATTTTTTTCCCGCTTTATCCCCCCTAATCAGAGAGCCATCACCATAGAAGATAATTTAGAAATGCATTTTCATGAGATCAACCCTGAGAATGATTGCGTAGAACTGCAGGTCAGCAAAGAATTAAGCTATACAGACGCCATTAAGTTGTGCCTAAGGCAGAATCCAAAATGGATTATTTTATCGGAGGCTCGTTCCACAGAAGTACAGTATCTCTTAGAGCAGTGGTCGACAGGGGTTTATGGATTTACTACGCTGCATTTAGATGATTTAAGAAATCTTCCAGATCGGATTATGAATATGATTGGGCGTTCCCGAGATGCAGACCGTCTTGAGAATTATATCTATGAATTTATCAGTGTCGGGGTATTGATTCGACAGTACGAAAATGATCAGGGAATGTTAGAGCGTTATGTTGATCAGATGTGTTTTTACGATCGATTTGCAGGAAAAAATGAAATTTATCTACTGGTAGAGGATGGAAAACAAATTTCAGATGTAATTCCAACAGATATTTTAAAAAGGATGCATCGGGCAGGGATTCAAGAGCCATTTCATTGCCCTGAAACTTGTGCCTATGAGCCGCTTGATGTGGAAGTGGTAAAGGCATACAAAGATCAGGAGAAGAAGATGGCCGCAAAGTCAGAAAAATATTTGGAAGCAGAGAAGGGGAGTTGATATGAAGAAAAAAGAACAGACAGAGGGAAGAAAGAGAGTGGGAAAATTTGAGTTATTTCATCCTGCCAATTTACAGAGACAGATTGACAGCTATGGTTATAGTTTTTCAATGGGAAAATACAGTGTATTTCTTACAATAGCTGTGGCAGGGGCAATTGGCTGTGGAGTGTTATTTTGCCTAAAATGGTATTTGATTTTGCCAGTTGTGCTTGCCTGTGCCGCAGCGCTGCCTAGATTGATTTTGGATGGCTATAAGCAGATGTATGAGCATAAACAATTTCTGGATGTCTCCGATTATATCGAACAAATGTTGTATTCTTTTCGCCTGAATCAAAAAATACTGCTTTCATTGAGAGATACCCAAACTTTATATGCCAGAGGAAGAATGCATCAAATGATCGGAGCATCTATGGATTATATTGAACAGGGAATTTATCAGAGAGATTTGTATCGGGAAGCGCTAGAAATCATAGAACAGGCATATCCAACCAATCGCCTGTTAGCGGTACATGAATATCTGCGGACGGTGGAGAGCAACGGCGGATCCTGTGAGGAGGGGATTGAGCTTCTTTTGCAGGATAAGGCTGTCTGGGCGGATAATGTAATCTTATTGCAGGAGGAGAAGCGGGCGGCGCGCACACGGGTAATTTTTTCTCTGGTCGTGACAATGCTGCTGGCTGTTATTTTTCACGGAGTCTATCGCTCTATGCCTTCACAATATACGATTGTCTATCACCCTGTGACACAGGTGACGACAACATTGTATCTGATTTTAAATATCCAGATTTTTTGTAAAGCGAACAGGCAGCTTGCAAAGAGTTGGTTAAAAGTGGAAAATCTGGAGCAGGAGAAGATTTTTCAATATTTTCAGATGGTAAGCAGCTTTGAGGAACAAAAAGAGGGCAGAAAAAGCTTGTTTTTTGGGGGAATATTTTTATCGGGTGCTGGTGTGGCATGGCTTTTGGGAAATCTTATTGTGGCGGTTCCTGTCACTGGATTTGGAATTTTCTTATTGAATCAGCACAAAATAGGATATCGTGTTGCCTATGATAAGGTGGTTCGAGAGATCAATCGGGTATTTCCAAGCTGGCTGATGGAAATGGCGCTGCTATTGCAGGGCAATAATGTGCAGGTTGCCATAGAGAAGACCATTGACCATGCAGCAGCGGTATTACGCACAGATTTGCAGAAACTGTCAGATAATCTCAAACGGACACCAGATGCCATAGAGCCATATCTGGAATTTCTGGGAATGTTTCAATTATCTTCCGTACTCTCCTCTATGAAAATGCTCTATGCTATTTCTGAGTCCGGCAGCGGAGATGCACAGGCGCAGATTCGGATTTTGGTACAGCGCAACAGCAAGATGATGGACAAATCGGAGAAGTTGTCCAATGAGAAAAGTCTTGCCGGAATCAATGGGGTATTTTATCTGCCGCAGGTGACAGTATCGGTTCAGACTATGGTCAATATGGTAGTGTTTATGTTGGTATTTTTGGGACAGATGAGATTGTAGGAGGGTGATATGGGACAGGTAATTAAGACATATCTGGGACTGTTTTTTCTTTTGGTAACAGGGATGGTGGGAATTGGCGTGGTATCGGCTGGAATCCAGTCTGCCAATGCCAGAAGTTATCATGCAGATGTGATCAGTGAGATTGAGTGCAGTAATTTTAATGAAACAGTGATGGAGGCCTGCAGACAGCAGGCACAAAAAGAGGGCTATCGGCTGCAGGTAAAGACAATGGCTTACGATAAGCAGGGACATAAAAAGCTGGCAGAGGTGATTTTAGATTATCAATATGCAATCCCTATCTTGAACCTGGTGACAGATCATCAAGTGCGTGGGTTTGCAAAATAAAGGAGGGAACTTAGAATGAAGCAAGTGTTGGAGGAGTTTGGCGGTGCTTTGATCTATAGTATCGCAGGGGGAAGTATGCTGGGACTGTTTCTTTATCTTCTGGAGAAACTGCTTGGATCATGATGAGAGCAAAGAGGATGAGATCAGGAATGATTGGAGAATTATGATAACTAAGGAGAATGCGGATGATAATGGAAAAATGGTGAAATGCAGATGATCACAACAGAAGCATAGAGAAGGTACTTACTTAATGCGTAATATATTTGAAAAATTGAAAGAGGAGGAAAAATTGATGAGAGAAGTATTAGAAGAATATGGGAAAATGGTATTGGCAGTGATTACGGCAGCGTTATTATTGGGATTTACTACAATCTTTCTGACAGAGGGACAGTTTTATGAGGCAATCCAGACATTTTCGCAGAGTATCTGTTAGGGGGAGAGATGAACAAAGTATTTCGAGAATTATCAGGATGGCTTGTTGCAGCACTTGTATTTGCGGCGGTGGCAGCGATTTTGACAGGAGGTTCTCTGTTGGAAAATGTTGGACGGCGCATGGAGGTACAGGAAGAAGATTTTTCTAGTATGGCTGATAGCAAGGCAGTTGCAGCCGTGTGTGAGCGTAAAGAACCAATTATTCGCTGCATTGGAGAGAAAATATGGTCAGCAGGAGAGAACATCTCAATTTCTCAAGTGTTTGAAGCTGAAGATGCAGAGGGGAGAGAGCTTGAGATCACTGTGATAGATATCACTGACCAGGAGGGAAACAGTGTGATCAACTGCTATCGCGAGGATATGCAGCAGGCGGTATTTTGGGAGAAGGGGATTTATACTTTTTTACTAAAAGCAATTGACAAGGAACGTAAGACTTGTACAGAAAAGATGCCAATTTTGATAGATCAAAGATAAATACAGGAGGGTAAATGAAGTATTCGATTTATGGTGTAGTACTGATGGTGTTGGCAGTTTTAGCCATTGCCAGTGGTATGGTGGTCAGTGGCAAGGATATTCGTGAAAATGAGATGGATAAGGCCTTGAATACAGCAGTGGAGCAGACAATGGAGCAATTGAACAAAGAAGGCGGATATGAGATTCGAGATGCACAGGAGTTGATTGCTGATTTTCACCAGTCCCTGTTGCTGCATATCTCCTCTGACAGTGATTTGGAAGTAAAAATTCTCACCGCTGACACCGAAAAGGGAGTGTTGGATGTGGAGGTGAGACAAACATATCAAACCCTGAGAGGAACCAAGAAAGAGGCAGTGTGCAGAAAGACGGTGCTTTTGGAACAGTATTCTGATAAACAAGAGTATTGTGTAGTGGAATTTCTGGTAAATGGGACGATTTATGACAAGTATACCATATATCCGGGCGGCTCGCTTTCTCTGCCCCCAGAGCCCAAGGCAGAAGGTCATGTATTTCGGGGATGGAAGAGAATGGGCAGTCAAGGATTGGCATTAGATGGAATGTGTGTTGAGGAAAGTATGTCATTTCAGGCAGAATTTTTGTAAGTTGTATAATCATATTGTAGTAGATAGAGGAGGGAAGGAATGAGAGAAAAAGTATGGTCAATATTGCTTTCCATTGCAATATTGGCAAGTGGTGTAAATACTTCAGCCATTGTCGAAAAACATACAAAAGAAACAGAGAAAATGGAGCAAAAGATTGTTTCGGAGCCAAAAAAACAATCCCCTAAGCAGGTGTCACCAGAGGATGGGGAAAAAGAGAAGTCCGAGATTATGGAAATTCAGTCTAAAATTAATCAAAAGAAAGCATTTCCATCTGTCTGGTTTGCTGCACATGATGAAAGATATCAGGAGACAAAGGGATATTTTTATATTTATGTGCGCAAGGAAGGGCAATCAATAGAGGAAGGCCATTGGTATAGGGTGGATATGTCAGTTGACAGTCTGTCAGCGCAGATTTCTCAAAAGATTGACTGGAAAATGACTTATCTGGGGAATTTACCTGTCTCAAAAAAGGATTGTGTAGAAGAATGGATTAAGAAATCAGATAAAGATCCTACCAAAGATTTTGATTATTTTATGTTTGAAATTGAAAAAGGGAAGGCATGGCAGGCAACAAGACAGGATGCCTATGGCACAAAACCAGTATTGTCAGATCCAGCAGTGCTTACAGAGGAGCAGAAAAATCTGGGATTTCCTTATCCTGAGCGTTATTATATGCTGTGTGGAAAATTTTGTTATCAAGTGCGGGGTTATCAAATGTATTTTGACAATTCTGTATTTGAGGATTTGAAGTTAATGGATATTGAGAAAGAAAATAAGGATATCCAAAAAATAGATCAAAAGCTGGAAAAGGATGAAAAGCCTTGGACTGGAGATGGTTATTTTAAATTTGCCATAGATACTAATAATGTAGGGATGACCGCTGCAGGGGCATCTGGACAATTTCATCATGCCATGTATGGATTTTTTTTAAAGCCCAATCGATACACCATAAAATTTAATGCCAATGGCGGCACAGGAACAATGAAGAGTCAAAATGCAATTTATGATAGGATGCTGCTCCTCAATGCCAATCAATACAGCAGAACAGGATATCAATTTTATGGATGGAATACAAAAAAAGAAACGTCGTCCGCCACAACAGATTTTGGAGATCGGGAAGTAGTGATGAATCTGACTGCAAAGCATCAAGAAACAGTCACACTGTATGCTCAATGGAAGCCGAACGTCTATATGGCTACTTTGGATAATCAAAAAGCTGATTTGGAAGCAGGGACAGCAAAATTGTATCAGAAATATGATACTGGCTGGTACAGCAACAAAAAATGTACCGTTGCCTTGAGAGAACGAGAAAAACAGATTAATCAGGCCATTACCATACCTCAAAAGGAGGGCTATAAGTTTTTGGGATATTATGATAAAAAGAAAGGCGGTACAAAGATGGTCGGGCCTCGCGGAAAATTGACCACGGAGGGGGTGGCTGATTTTAAGATGCATCAAGATACCACCTGGTATGCCCAGTGGGAGCCAAAGATTTACAATATCACTTTGAATCATTGCCTGAAAAAACCAGAAGTTGCTGGGACAGATAAATTATATAAAAAATACCAGAAGGGTTTGTTTTTTGATGATATATGTGAGCAGAAAATTTATCAAGAGGAAACTGTTGCCACACCTAAGAAGGAAGGATTTGTGTTTCGAGGTTATTACAGTTCCAAGACAGAGGGAGTAAAATTGATCAATGATGCTGGAAAATTGACCAAAGAAGGACAAAAGAGCAAGAATCAGCTCGGGAATGAAATTTGGTATGCACAATATAATTATCAGATCAAATGTGAAGATTATGCAGATATTCCCTGTGATCTGGAAAAGACAGAGAATGATAACCGAGAAGAATTGGGTGTGCGTATTGCATATGATGATAGTAAAAGAAAGGTGACAGCCATTACAAAACAGGCAGGGAGCATCATTTCCTTGCGTGGTCAGCCGATAGGCACAAAGGTAGGGAATTTTCAGTCAAGCGCAGGCGTAAATTCCTTCTCAACTGCGACTGCGAAAGCAAAAAGAGCAGAATTGTCACTAATTCCAGAGGAAGGAGCAGCATATCAATTGGAAGTAACTGAGGGGAATCGTACCGTTTGCAGCCGCAAGGTATATTATCAAAATGGGCGTTTTCGTACCCTGGTTAAATTGGGTGAGCAGGAAACTATAACGATAAAGCATGGCAGTAGTATTGCTGGCAGCAGGTGGGGAGCGGATGCAAGTGAAAGTCATTATTATCCAATGTATCGTTATAGGGATTGTTCCGAAATAAAGAAAATCAGTACACCGACAACAGTATACCGCTATTTCCAATATATAGGTGTAAACATGGCATACAGTGGAAATGGGGCTACAAAGGGAAAGAATATGCTGGAGTATGATGTTTCTCTGGAGAATTTATATCAATTTCGTAAGAATGTTTTTGAGAAAGAATTATCAGAACACAAAAAGACAGCAGCAGGAACAAGTTATGATTGCAAGGTAAAATATGGTTTTGAGGGTTGGAATATGAAAGCGGGAATGAAAAAACAGCCAGCAGAGAAAAAGCTTGCGCTTGTATTTTATCGGGAGGCTGAGAGAGAAAAAATTCTTTCTGACAGCACCACAGAATCAGCCACATCTTATCTATCTGTGAAACCAATTACTGTTGTAGGAAACTTGTTGGCGGAAAGTCAAACTCGACAGGGGCAGATGGAAGAACAAACGATTCTAGCAGCGGGAGCGAATAAACATGCTTCTAGTTATATCAATCTTACAGCGCAGTGGAATGCTTACCCTACTATTGTAGTGACACCAGGAGAAGAGCTGGAATTTTATGAGGGGGAAGAGGTCAAAAAAGAAGACCTAATCCGTCATCTGACAGCACATGATACAGAGGATAACGGTGGAGAGGCAGACAGATTGAATCCAAACTATCAAGCCTTAAATCAAAAGATCCGAATTATAAAGATTTCTTATCCAGCCTCAAAAAACGGTACACGCAAGGCAAGCGAAAAAGTATATCAAAAGGATGTGCCCAAAAGTTTTCTCTTAGATACCTATTATTTAAAATTGGAAAAAGGGGAAAACGTGGATATTTTAGTGACTTTTGCGGTCACAGACAGTGATGATCAAACGACAGAGGAAGTACTGAAAGTTAAGGTGAAATACAATCATCCGCCCAAAATCAGTTGTGATCAGCCATATTATTATCTCAAAGAAGAGGTAAACCAAGGGCAGATTACGGAGAAGACATTATTATCACGGGCAGCGGCAAAGGATGTGGAGGATGGAATTTTAACAAAAAAATTAAAATTGATCGATTTTAATCCTATGGCATTGAAAATGCAGACAGAGTATAAAACAGAATTTCCAATTACATATCAGGTGACAGATGCATATCGAAAAACCACGATCTGTACAGCAAAGGTGATTGTATGGGATGAGATGGCTTATCAGGCAGAAGAAAATAAGAATTATGTTCGTTTTATATCAGAGGAATATCTGTGGACACTAGAAAAGGAATCCATTTGGAGAGACAAAGAAAATATATCATATCTAAAAGCAGTCTTAGGGAATACATCACCAATGGAAACCTGGAAATTTACACACCAGGATGTACTTGCCATACAAGCATGGATTACAGAACATGGAGAAGGCCATTGGAAAGCAGGTTCAAAAGCCAATCAGGAATTTCTAAATAAATTCGCCTATTGCAGACAATAAAGCTTTTTGAAAGAATCTTAGTAAGTGATTAGAGCATCAGGGACGCCAAAAATTTTATGTGTTTGACGTCCCTGATAAGGTGATTGTAATTATTTGCCGGCAGCTTTTTCGGCGTAGGAGCAATCTACTAAGTCTTGATAGGAGGGACTATTGGCAAGTTCTCCGGCATCGGACAAGATATCTAACAGTAGTTCATAGCTGTCTTCTCCAAAAATCAAGTTTTCTTTCCAGGTGTCCTGTTCATGATATCGGTTTACAATGGCGGTCAGAGTTTTGGAATCTGTCTCTTTAAATTGAGGAGCAATCACAGTTGCAATTTCTTCGGCTGTGTGAGTTTGTGTGTAATCTAAACCTTTTTGCAGAGCATTGGTAAATTTTTGAATGGCTTCGGGATGCTTTTTCATAAAATCTGCTTTTGCGCTGAATGCAGTATAAGGAACATAACCAGAATCTATGCCAAGAGAAGCCACAACAAAACCCTTATCTTCTAATTCGAGAGTGGTGGCACCTGGTTCAAATTCAACAGAGAAGTCCCCTTTTCCTCCCGCAAATGCAGCAGCAGTGGAACCAAAATCAATGCTCTGGTCTATGACAAGATCTGCAGATGGATCAATATCATGCTGTCTTAAAATATACTCAAAGATCATTTCTGGCATTCCGCCTTTTCTTCCGCCTAGAACATTCTTGCCTTTGAGGTCAGACCAGGTAAAATCGGGCATTTGTTCTCGGGCAACTAGGAAATTTCCCGCACGTTGAGTTAATTGGGCAAAGTTTACCACATAATTTTGAGCACCTTCATTGTAGGTGTAAACGGTGGTTTCAGGTCCCATAAAACCAATTTCAGCCTCTCCAGAGAGTACTGCAGTCATGGTTTTATCAGCGCCAAAACCAGTGACGAGTGTAAGATCAATGCCTTCATCCTCAAAATATCCTTCCTGGATTGCCACATAAAGCGGAGCATAGAAGATGGAATGTGCCACTTCATTCAATGTCAGTTTTATGGAATTGTTTTTAGTGTTGCCAGAGCATCCGCTCAGTAGAGAGGCGCTCAAGATTGCAGTGATACACAACAGCATAGTGAAAAAGCGCAGATAATATTTTTTCATATTTTCCTCCATGACACATAGCATGTGCCATCAATTCAGGGATTGGCAATTTTTTATCTTTGTTGTGCCCGCACCCTGTTTTCTTTTCTATATGGTATGTAAAAAGAAGGTAATGTGTTATTTCTTATCTTGTATTTTTGAGGCAAAAAGGCTAAAATATGATAGGATATCAAAATATATGGTAGAAAAGAGGAAAAAATGATAGATAACATAGATTTGCACACACATACCATTGCCAGCGGTCACGCATATAATACTAGAAATGAGATGATTGCAGCTGCTTATCAAAAGGGGATAAAGGTATTTGCGATTACAGAGCATGCGCCAGCTATGCCTGGAAGCTGCCAGCGGATTTATTTTACTAATTTTCGGGTATTGCCAAGAAAATATAAAGACATGACCGTATTATATGGTGCAGAACTGAATATTCTTGATTATCAAGGACATGTAGATTTGCCGGATTCACTGTTACAGGAGATGGATGTGACACTGGCAAGCATACATCCACCTTGTTTTGTGTCAGGCACTGTGGAGGAAAATACAGATGCCTATATCGGGGCAATGAAAAATCCATATATCAATATTATTGCTCATCCTGATGACAATCGTTTTCCAGTTGATTATGAAGCTTTGGTCAAGGCAGCAAGGGAATATCATGTTGTGTTGGAGGTAAATAATGCATCTTTGTCACCGAGCAGCTTTCGAGGCAATCCTAGGGAGTGTTATCAGCAAATGTTAAAGTTATGTATCAAATATCAGGTTCCAGTAGTGATGGATTCGGACGCTCATGTAGATTTTATGGCAGGAAATCATGATTATGCAAGGGAGATGCTTGAAATGGCAGATTTTCCAGAAGAATTAATTTTAAATAGCCAGGACGGGATGTTATATGAGTATATCAATTACAAACCTTAGTTGAAATTAATGCGTGAACTATTTACTTTATGACTTTAATATGTTAAAATCACTACAGTGTGAGAAATACATAAAAGGAGCATGGATATGAGCAAGAAATTGAGGACGGAAGCCGTAGACGATTTATTTGAAGCCATATTAAGCTTGAAAAATAAAGAGGAATGTTATACATTTTTTGAGGATGTATGTACGGTAAATGAGTTATTGTCATTATCTCAGAGATTTGAAGTCGCAAGGATGCTAAGAGAACAAAAGACATATCTGGATATTGCAGAGAAAACAGGAGCTTCTACAGCTACAATCAGCAGGGTCAATCGTTCCCTGAATTATGGAAATGATGGATATGATATGGTATTTGCCAGGATTGGACTTAACAGGCAAAGTGAGAAGCAGAGTGTGTGATATGTGTTTGCTACATAAAGGTTCTTTTGCATAGAACAAATAAAATGTACACAAGCCCCTCAATCATGAGAGGCTTGTTTCTGTTATTCTTTTTTGAGATTAGTATCTGATTTGTCATTTTTATTTTTTTTGGAGGAGGCTGCTTTTTTAGGGTTATTTCCAGCTAGTTTAGCATCAATCAGGTTTTCAATTAACTGTTTCTTGAGATAGACATCAAAGCTGAGCATACATATAAAGGAAAAACGCTGCAGGTTTTCTTGTTCTTCTTTGGGCAGATCTGTAAAAGTCTGCTGGCTGGTCTGATATTTTCTGGTCAGATCTTTTTGCATATTTAAGATCTCAGATTTTTCCAAACGAAATACCTCTGAATAAATAGCTTCTAAATTAAAATCTAGATTGGAAGCAAAATATTTATCTGTGATTGGATTTAGGATCTCTTGGATATCACCGATACTTAAAATATTTTTAAAGTAGTAAATAAAAATCAGCGCCAGCAAGTGTTCTTTGGAATATTTTTTCTTGACTGGAGGAGGCAGCAGATTATTCTTGGCATAATTGTTAATCATCGTTTTGGTCAACACTTTGTCATCTGGGTGGCGCTTGGAAATGGAGAGCTGATCATCCATAAATGTTGTTACTTGATCCATATATAAGTCGATATTGGGCAGTTCTTCTGGCTTGATGTAGTCAATGCGGGATAGGCTGTCCAAAATGCTGTTTAGTAAATCTTTTTCGTCTATTTTCATCTATTTTCACCTCAAAAAATATTATATAGTATGAAAAACTAGCTGACAAGTATTTTGTGTTTTTTTCAGGAGAATGGCAGAAAATAGGTTGAAATTTGGCGATTAATCCACTATAATAAACATACGTTTGAAGTTTGAGAGGAAGAGATATGAGTATATATGATAATTTAAATTCTATGCAGCAGGAGGCTGTATTTCATACAGAGGGGCCACTGTTGATTTTAGCTGGGGCGGGTTCAGGAAAGACCAGAGTATTGACGCACAGAGCTGTCTATTTGATTGAGGAAAAGGGGATAAATCCTTATCATATCATGGCGATTACTTTTACCAACAAAGCGGCTGGCGAGATGCGGGAACGAATTGACCAGTTGGTGGGGGTAGGGGCAGAGAGTATCTGGGTATCTACATTTCACTCAACTTGTGTGCGGATTTTACGGCGACATATTGACCGTTTGGGATATGATACACATTTTACTATTTATGATACGGATGATCAGAAGAACTTGATGAAGGATATCTGTAAGCGTATGGAAATTGATACCAAGCTCTATAAGGAGCGGAGTTTTTTAAGCGCGATTTCCAAGGCAAAGGATGAGCTGATCTCTCCAGAGGAGTTTACATTGCGTGCAGCAGGTGATTTTGTAAAAGAGAGACAGGCAGCGGTTTATCGGGAATATCAGGCAATGCTTTACAAGAATAATGCACTGGATTTTGATGATTTGATTGTCAAGGCAGTGGAGCTTTTGCAGCAGGATGGGCAGGTGCTTGATTATTATCAAGAGCGTTTTCGCTATATTATGGTGGACGAGTATCAAGATACCAATACCGCACAATTTCAGCTTATTAAGCTTTTGGCTGCCAAGTACCAGAATTTGTGTGTGGTGGGGGATGATGACCAGTCGATCTATAAATTCCGCGGTGCTAATATTAAAAATATTTTGGATTTTGAGGAAGTATATCCAGATGCCAAGGTAATTAAGTTAGAACAGAATTACCGTTCTACTCAGAATATTTTAGATGCTGCCAATATGGTGATTGCTAATAATATAGGACGTAAGGCCAAGGAGCTGTGGACAGATAATGGTGTGGGAGAAAAGATTGATTTTGATCAGCTTGACTCGGCCTATGAGGAAGCGGAATACATATTGAGGGATATCCAAAAAAAGGTACGAAATGGAAGATATCGGTATGGAGAATGTGCAGTGCTTTACCGTACCAATGCCCAGTCACGTCTGTTTGAAGAACAGTTTGTGGTCAATAATATCCCTTATAAAGTAGTTGGCGGCGTTAATTTCTATTCCAGAAAGGAAATTAAAGATTTGCTTGCCTATCTAAAGACAATTGATAATGGCAGGGATGATCTTGCAGTGCGCCGTATTATCAATGTGCCAAAGCGCGGCATTGGCGCCACAACGTTAAGCCGTGTACAAGAATATGCAGATCAGGAAGGTATCAGTTTCTATCAGGCTTTGAGAATGGCTGATGATATTTCAAATATTGGAAGGGGCGGAGTTAAGATTAAGCCCTTTGTAACTTTTATTCAGACAATGCGCAGCAAAGTGGAATTTTTAAGCGTTTCTCAATTACTGCAGGAAATTATAGAACAGACAGGCTATGTGGAGGAGCTTGAGGCAGAGGATACAGATGAATCCAAGGCACGTATTGAGAATATTGATGAATTGATCAGTAAGGCTGCTGCTTATGAGGAGGCTGAGGAAGCTCCGACATTAAGTGGATTTTTGGAGGAGGTTGCCTTGGTTGCAGATATCGACAGTCTTGAGGATGGCAGTGATTATGTGGTACTTATGACACTGCACAGCGCCAAAGGGTTGGAATTTCCCAATGTGTACTTAGCTGGCCTTGAGGATGGCTTATTTCCAGGTTATATGGCTATTACCGCAGATGACCCAATGGAATTAGAAGAAGAACGGCGGCTGTGTTATGTGGGAATTACCAGGGCAATGACAGATTTGACAATTACATGTGCCAAACAGCGTATGATTCGAGGAGATACGCAATATAATAAGATATCAAGGTTTGTGGAGGAGATTCCAGGCAATCTACTGACAAGAGCAGCCAAGCAGAAGCCTGCTGTAAAATCACAATCGGAAGCTTCTATCCAATCCTTTGGGCGTGCAGGAGCTAAGCTAAATCCACTTTTTAACACCAGGAATGTCTATCAGAATAAGTCGTACCAGAGCACTTCATTTGCCACCAAAAGTACCAGTAAAATTTCACTGGAATATACGAATGGAGATCGGGTGAAACATATTAAATTTGGAGAAGGAACGGTGCAACAGATTGTAGAAGGTGGCAGAGATTATGAAGTGACAGTGCAATTTGATAAGGTGGGAACCAAGAAAATGTTTGCCTCGTTTGCAAAACTAAAAAAAGTATAAAATTTGAAAAAACCGGTATGCTAATCGGTAGAGATGTGGTATACTTAAAATAACCGTTTTTGGAAATTTTCACCACAGATTATGAGGAAAAGGAGCGGCAAAGGGGAGCGATCTGTAAATTCCCCGCTAAGTGTCTGATGACACATGGATATGGAAGAAAAGGTGAAAGAAAAAAAGAAGAAAGGACAAATGCAAACACACATCTTTCACCCTTTGTGTTTGCGCCTCAAATGAAAATGTAAGTATTTTCGCTTGAGGCTTGGTGCAAATCATGAATAGAGAAAAGATTGATGAATTATTGAGTTCAGTGAAGCTGAATGAGTTGTTACACAAGCAGGATTGTGAGAAGAAGAAATCCAAGGTACTTTGGATCTGCGCGATTGCAGGGGCTGTTGTGGCAGTAGCAGCGATTGCATATGGCATCTATCGTTTCTTTACCCCAGATTATCTGGAAGATTTTGAAGATGACTATGATGACGATTTGGAAGATGATTTCTTTGATGATGAGGATGATAGCGAGGACTAAATCTTCGTTGTAACATGGAGCCCTTTGCATGAATATGCAAAGGTGCCAAAAGTTTATATTGAATTTGAGTAGAGACGGCATGGCTTTGGTCATGCCGTTTTCTAATATTATTTAGGGAGGAAGGAGAGATTAAAGTGTTTGATGAAAAAAGAAAAATTTTATTTCCAAAATATAATACAGCACGAGATTATTTTATACAAAATTCGGATTTATTAATTCAACTGGAATATTATGTTACTTGTCTTATTAATAGTATTATTAGTGAAAACTATGTTGAAATGGAGCGTGATTATAATGAAGCAACTTATCTAAATCCTTTTTGGGCTAATTACCCGCCTGATGATAGAGGTAGAGCACCCATTGGAGATCAGATTCCGTGGATAGAAGTTGGTGAACATTCAGTTGGACATAAAATCAGCAGGCTTATTTCTCAACATTATAGAATTGCCAAGGTTGGTCTTCCTTCAGGAGCAGATAATCGTTTTTTGCTATATTCCGATGAAATACTTAGTATCACGAAAGGATTAACAACTTGTGTATTTATTCATTTAGACATTAAATCAGTTGGACCACGGGATAATTTTGATCATACTGTCGTTTCTCCATATCAAATATCTGGTGATGGTATATGGAATAGATGGAATAATAACATGGAAAATTCAATCGTACATGCTTTTGGGAGACGTACCTCGCACAATTTTTATCCTGCAATTTCTCCAATTTATGTTTTGAGCGATGGAGAGATTGCACCTACAATGCATTTGTTTGTAAAGCCTGTTTATCATATGCTTAGTTTAGTTGCAGATCACAAAAGAGGGCAACCATTAGAATCAATAAAAAGTATTTGTGTTCCAAATGGAATATTATTAACATGTAACCCTAATTATCTCCAGATATATCCAGGGTTATTTTTCCCTGGAAAGGATGATAAGAAAAAGGATCCCCGAAAGATTCGGGTAAGAGTTTCTTTTGAAATTCTTAGGAAAATCGGGAAATGGAGAGTATCTCAATTTTCATAATTCAGTCATAACTTGGTATATCAAATAATAAATAATTGACTGACGCATTTACTTGCCTAATTGTTCATTTGTTGTGTTAGAATTAGGAACTTATAAAACACAGTTTTAGATTCTGATAATAAAATAAATTATTTGGCTGAGATTCCAACTATAAAGTTATTTGGAAGATGTTATACTAGTTGGTAATGCTATCTCAAATATATTTATTTGTGTGGCTTGTGAAGAATAGATTTTTATATTTTTCTTTGCAAGTTGTACGTATTTTTCCTCTTTCTCTATACCAATATAATGTCTTCCTTCAGCTAAGGCCGCGATTGCAGTAGTGCCACTACCCATAAAACAATCTAAAACAGTTTCACCTGTGTCTGAAAAAAGTTTAATGATACGTCGGGGAAGTTCAAAAGGAAATTTTGCCTCATGATCGTCGTTTTTTTGTACAGAACGGATATTCCATACAGCTCGACTTCCCCATTCAGACCATTCTTGTTTTGATAATCGTTTTCTATCAATCTTTGTTACGCCTGGTTTCCAGAAAATATAGATGTATTCAAATTCGTCTACAGCTTTATAGGAATTTGTTGTCCAGTTACTATTAGCCCAAGCAGCATCTTTAACCCATATTCTCCTATCATATGGAAATAATCCAGCGTCAATAGTCATTTCTTCAAGCATACCCCCAACAATTTTTACTCGTGTCTGAGTGCTGTATTTACCTCCACGAATGTTATTTCCATGTAGACGACGGTCCACTGTTTGCTCACTGCATCCAAGAATTTTTGCAAGCTGATGGCGATTAAAATTTGGATGTTCAGCTTGCGCTTTTTGAACATCTTCCTCTGTTACACTGCATCTTCTCATACTAATATTATTTGCTTGAATACGTGGCATATCTGTATCAGGAAAACAAAGAATGTCTCCAATGTTGATAGCAAGAAAGCCGCCTGGTTTAAGAATAGTGACATGCAATTTAATAATATCACGAAGCATTTTTACCCAATCATTATAAGATTGGCCACTTTCATAGCTTTTACCTACATGATAGGGAGGCGACCAAACACTTACTGCAATAGAATTTGGTTCAATCATTTGCATAAGTTGTTCAGAGCGTCCACAATAAATATCATCATTTTTTAAATATTCCATTATTGGCCCTCACCTTCAGTATTTATATGGAACAAAATCCATAATATCTTCAATATTACAATCTAAAGCTGTGCAGATTTTTTCTAGAGTATCAAGAGAGACGGATTCATTTTTTCCTAACTTGGCAACAGCGTTGGTACTTATATGTGCAGTATTTTTCAATTGAGTTTTATTCATATGTTTATCGATCAGCAATTTCCAAAGTTTTGAATAGTCAACTGGCATGAATATTTCTCCTTTCAAAAACTATTATAGAAACAATAACATATATTACAATAAATATCAAGGAATTATCAGTATATATTTAAAAATATTTGATATATATCAAGAATTTGTTTATGTGTAGAATTATAAATTATGGTATAGTTTTATTATAGAAAAAAGGAAAAAAATGGTATCATCAGCAAAAAGAATGAAATATGGTTAATTTTGTGTTATACTGATGAATAGTGTGTTATTATTACATTTTGGACGAATGATATTTATCCGCCATTGGCGTTTGGGAATGAGAAAGGGTCAAATCATATGGTGAAAAGATATTTATGTGCATTGTCAGGAGTTATATTTTTGCTTTTGCTGATTGGCCTGGCTGGATATGACAGAGTTAAAGTGAGATCCATTCAGGTAAAAGAATCCAAGATTCCTATTGAAACAGATATCCAAGAGTATCATATTTATCTTGGTTCTGATGGCTGTCTAGATCAGATGTTTTCAGAGAAGGACAAGAAGGCATTGATTCGGGCATTTAGTTTGAAAGAAGATGAGATTTATACCTTTCTGCAAGGTCCCAGAGCCTGGAACGAAAAAATTCCCTGGTCTGGAGAGTGGTGCATGAATGGAGTCAATGGCAATCCTTTTGGAGGTTTTGGCTGTGGATTGTGTTGTCTGGCGAATATTTACAATACGATTACTCCTTATGAGGTTTCTCCCTGGAATATGTGTGAATATGCGATGGCAGTCTCTGAATATTCGCCTACTGGAAAAGTAGGAGCCATTGACTGGGAACATATGCAGGATGTCTTAGAACATTGCGGTTTTGAATGCAGCATTCAAAGAAAACCAAAGTCTTATAAAAAGTTTCAAGAGGAAATAATGCAGATCAAATCTGCGGTAGTATTGGTCAGCAGCAGTAATGATGACACATATTGGCAGAATACACCAGGACATTATGTAAATATTTGGCTGTATCGGGAAGAGGATGATACGATATTTTTGGCAGAACCAGGAAGTCCAGAAAATAATCGCAGCCGCATTCCGCTGCGATATGTATATGATGCCTTAAAAACAAAGAGTAGATATCAATATTTGGCGGTAGAGGATTATCAGGAGCGAAAAAATCAGTGGAGAGCGGATGGGATCAATGAGAATTGGAATCCGCCCAAAGATTAATTCTGTTTGAGAATGTCTAAGGAGCGTTAGTCCCCGTTTGATATAACTTCAGGGAATAGAAGTTAAAAATAATCGGTATGGATGCAGAAAAAACAAGGCTGGGAAAGTATTGACAAACCGAGGTAATATGCTAAACTAAGTAGTGATCACCAAAGTCAAGAAGCATTCTTGAATTCGAGAAATGGAAAGAAAAGGCAGGTTTTGCATATGGAGAGACAGGCATTATCAATTTTAGTTGAAAATACCCCAAACGTGCTCAGTCATGTATCTGGTCTATTTAGCCGCAGAGGGTACAATATTGACAGTATTTCAGCCGGTGTGACAGCAGATCCAAGATTTACTAGGATTACAATCGTTTCTAGTGGTGATGAACTGATTTTGGAACAGATTGAAAAGCAGCTTGCCAAGCTGGAGGATGTGGTGGATATTAAGAAGCTGGAGACTGGCAGTTCCGTATGTCGGGAATTGATTTTAATCAAGATTCGTGTCAAGAATACAGAACGTCAGGCAGTAATCTCCCTGGCAGAGATCTTTAAGACCAAAATTGTGGATGTAACCAATGATTCTATGATGATTGAGTTGATTGGGAGCCAGAGCAAACTGGATGCTTTTCTGGAATTGCTGGAAGGCTATGAGATCTTAGAGCTTGCAAGAACTGGTATTACAGGGCTTACAAGAGGTTCATCGGATGTCAAAATGTTTGATTAGATTTAACATATGGGTATTTTATCTGTCAGCTTTTTAAGGCTTGACAGAGGTATCATAAATATTCTAGGAGGATAAAGAAATGGCAAAAATATTTTATCAAGAAGATTGTAATCTTTCCTTGTTGGAAGGAAAAACAATTGCAATTATCGGCTACGGCAGTCAGGGACATGCTCATGCATTAAATTTAAAAGAATCTGGATGTCATGTAATTATTGGTTTGTATCAGGGAAGCAAATCCTGGGCTAAGGCTGAGGCGCAGGGATTTGAGGTGTTTACTGCAGATGAAGCTGCAAAAAAAGCTGATATTATCATGATTCTGATCAATGATGAGTTACAGGCAGATATGTATAAGAGAGATATCGAGCCCAATCTGGAAGCAGGAAATATGCTAATGTTTGCGCATGGATTTAACATTCATTTTGGGGCGATTGTTCCTCCGAAGGATGTGGATGTGACTATGGTTGCACCTAAGGGTCCAGGTCATACTGTAAGAAGTGAATATCAGGAAGGCAAGGGAGTTCCTTGTCTTGTTGCAGTAGAGCAGGATGCTACTGGCAAGGCACAGGATATTGCTTTGGCATATGCACTGGGTATCGGCGGCGCAAGAGCAGGTGTTTTGGAAACTACCTTCCGTACAGAGACAGAGACAGATTTGTTTGGTGAGCAGGCAGTTCTCTGCGGCGGTGTATGTGCTTTGATGCAAGCTGGATTTGAGACCTTAGTAGAGGCAGGATATGACGCTAGAAATGCATACTTTGAGTGTATTCATGAGATGAAATTGATTGTAGACTTGATCTATCAGTCAGGTTTTGAGGGAATGAGATATTCTATCTCCAATACAGCGGAGTATGGTGATTATATTACAGGACCAAAGATCATTACTGACGAGACCAAGAAAGCAATGAAGAAGATTTTGTCTGATATTCAGGATGGTACTTTTGCAAAAGATTTCTTACTGGATATGTCACCAGCAGGACGTCAGGTTCATTTTAAGGCTATGAGAAAGCTGGCAGCAGAACATCCGGCAGAGGAAGTTGGAAAAGAAGTACGTAAGCTTTATAGCTGGAATAATGAAGAGGACAAGCTGATTAACAACTAGTTGTTAGAAATGATTTTTGGATAAGGAAGTGCTTGAGGTATTTTCCTCAAAATTACACTTTTTAAGCGTAGCAGTTTTGATGGCTGCTACGCTATTTTTGTCTGATAGGATTAGAGTATCAAAAGGTTATTGATCTTTTGATCATCCTAACCCAATATGAGAAATTCTCTAATCAAAATAGAATAAATCCTCAAATTTTTTGTCCAAGGCAATACACAAGATTAAGGCCAGTTTTGCTGTGGGATTGAACTGTCCTGTTTCAATAGAGCTGATGGTATTTCTAGAAACGCCTACCATATCTGCTAGTTGAGCTTGTGACAATTTTTTCTCAGTTCTTGCTTCTTTCAAGCGGTTTTTTAATATAAGTTTTTCTTTCATGATCTACTACTCTAATGTCCCAAAAAGAATCGTATTGTGGCAAATACTGCTATAAAAGCAGTAATGACAGCTAGAATAAGCTTGTCATGCTCTTTTGTTTTAATAAAATGATAAATCTGTCCGACAGAAACAGAGATACATACCGTGGCACACAGATCCATTATGGGTTGATTGTTTAAGTCTCGGATAAATGCAAATACAGCAGCGCTTAAGACAAGCGCAAGATAAGTATATTTCATCGCTTTGTCACGCGTCTGTACTATCATCTCATCTTTTTCCTTTTGTGCCTTTGCCAAAATGGAATCTTTGTCCATTGTAATTCCCTCCCAATAGTATTGCAAAGTGTTCTTTGCATTATACTGCTGCAAAGTTTACTTGTCAGTATTATTTTTGAAATTTATCTTTATCAAGGGATCGCCATAAGCAGAATCGCAATAGCTCCAGTGGCATAAATACTGTTGATAACAGTACAGATCTGCATCCATTTATTTTTCACTTTGCCTATCGTGTAGACAAGGATGGAGAACACTCCAGAGAAAATCATAAAGGCCGTATAGCTAAAAATCAGGATCTCTGCTGTGGGTGATTCTAAGGCCCAGTCAAAAGTTCTCACTAACAAAATTGTCCAGGGAACACACAGCATAATAGTTGCAATGGCAGTGCATATTTTATTTTTCACGATAAATTATCTCCTTTCAGATACACCAAATCGAATACAGGAAATGGCTAGTGCGGTAATGGTAATCAGCATAGCGGTTGGCAGCCAGGGGAGCCAGGCGATTTCTGTTTCATAAATCCCTTCTGCTGCCTTTCCATATGCTGTCATCAATAAATAAAAAGGGTAACTCATGGGGTAGAGAAACCAAAACTTTGTGTTAATCATTAAAATAGAGGGTACCAGGGAGGCAAGCCCAGTGCCTACAAAAAAAACAGGTGCTTGAATCAATGTGGCAATCATCCAGAACACAGCCGCTAGAGGAATTGCTCCAGCGTATATTTGCAGAACGTTTGAAATGACATAGAGCGGTTCCAAGATGAAATTGTAATTTTGAAGCTGTGAGACAGTAGCGCAACAGAGATAATATGTTCCAATGCTCATAACCATCTGCACAGTGGCAAGCAGGAGCAGTATGGTAAATTTGGCCAAGCAGAGTTTGGTACTGCTTAGCGGTAGGGAGAGCATTTTGAGGAATCCCTTATGGTTTCGTTCTGTCTGAACAAGTAGTGTTGTGCAAATTAGCAGAGAAGCAGGAATCATAAACCATGCCATCCCCATAAATCCCTGAATAAAGAAATTATGTTCTGGGGTGATGGGAATTCCTTGCAGATTAAAATTGATTTTTGCGTTTAAAATGCTTGGGATCCACATGATAACTACCGGAGTCAGCAAGATCAAAATGATTTTAGAACGGCGCAGTTTGGTCAGTTCTACACCAATCAGTGAAATAAAATTCATGAAAAATACCTCCTGACATGTTCCAATTTATGTGCTGCAATTCCCAAAAGAATTGTTTCTGCTATACAGGTTACTAAAAAGATATATTCCTTTCCTTTTTCAGTGACAAGTGCCAGTGTCTGGTAGGGGGAATTGAACGGACACAAGCTTAAAAACAGATTTTCTTTTGGAAAAACGGAAACAGTAAATACCAAAATTACGCCAATTCCCAGAGATACCCACATATTTTGGCAGGCAGAGGCAATCAGCAGCATGAGTATGATTGTGGGTAAGGATGCGATTAGTGAAAAGCAAAAGTTTTTGGTCAGATCTGTCAACTGTACCTGATAATCTGAAAACCAGTGCAGTGCACATAATTCAAGTATGATAATTTCAAATAGCAGCATTCCTGATAAGGCCAGTACCGTAATCATAAATTTTCCCCCAAAGATATGATTGTCACAGACAGGGAGAACAGCCATTTTCTGTGCGCCATTGTCAGAATATTCAGTGTGATAGATGATACAGGCACATAAGATTATGGTGAGGATATTGAGCATGGTCATCATTTGCCAATTTGCATCATAGAGGATATTCAAAGGTTCTCCAGGCAGAACGATGAAAGTTTCAGAACGAACCAGCATATGCAACAGCGGGACGGCTGCTGCCAGAACTGCACCGCCTAAAAAAGCAGGCATGTAGCCGGTGCGTTTTAATTTTTTAAGTTCCAGTGAAAATATCATCTTACCTGCCCTCGCTTTCTGTTATCTGCATCAATCATAGCTAAAAAAGTGTCCTCTAAATTGTCTGTGGGCAACCCATTAGCTTTGGCATTCTCTTTTAGCTGTTCCATAGTACCCTCAAAAAGCAGCCGTCCGTGGTTGAGGATGCCGATATCGTCAGCCATCAATTCCACTTCAGAGAGCAGATGTGAGGAAACTAGAACCGTGCAGTTGAACTGTTTTGGCAGTGAGCGGATGAGTGAGCGGATTTCGTGAATACCCACTGGGTCAAGTCCGTTGGTCGGTTCATCAAGAATCAGAATTGGAGGATGGCCAAGTAAGGCTCCGGCAAGTCCAAGACGCTGTTTCATGCCAAGGGAATATTTTTTGGCAAGCCGTTTTTTAAATTGTGTCAGTCCCACAAGCTCCAGAGCATCTGTTACACTTTGTTTGGGAAGGCCAAGAATCTTTTGGATGATTTCTAGATTTTCTTCGCCAGACAAATTGCCATAGAAGGCAGGGGTTTCAATAAAGCAGCCAATCATTTTTAAGATTTGTATCCGCTCTTTGGGATAAGTTTTGTTATCAATTGTGAAGTTGCCGCTCGTTGGCTGTGTCAAACCAAGAAAAAGCTTCATGGTGGTGGATTTTCCAGCACCATTCGGCCCTAAAAATCCATAGATGCGGTTCTTTTGGATGTGGAGATTGATGCCGTTTACCGCTGTAAAATTGCCATAAATTTTAGTTAGATTGTTTGTCTCTATCATATTCATTTGACCTCTCCTTTCCTATGGGAAAATTAGATTTTGTTGTGATAAAAAAAGGATAGATCAGTAACTTTACATTATCATTTTCGTAACTTTACATTTACTTTAAATTTGGTTGAGAAAAATGGAAAATATAAAGATAAATGGTATAATAAAACTAAAATAACAACAAGAAAGATAATCCTAACTGGCTGTTAGGTATATCAGCCATAAATATATTGTTAGAAAGAAGGTAATGGTATGTTTTCTTCCCAATTAAAAAGCAGGCGCATTCTGTTTGTGGATGATGAGCAGGCTCTTTTGGATATGGCAGTGTCAATCTTAAAAGACTCTGGTTTTGAGAATATAAAAACAGCTGCAACTGTGAGAGAGGCAGTGGAGATTGCCAAAAGTTTTTCGCCGGAGCTGGCAGTTTTAGATGTGATGCTGCCGGATGGAAATGGTTTTACACTCTATGAAAAGCTACGGACATTTACGGATATTCCAGTTTTATTTCTGACCGCACTTGGCGAGGATGCAGATCGGATTCGGGGATTGGAGATTGGTGCAGATGACTATATGGTGAAACCCTTTTTGGGCAAAGAACTTGTTCTTAGGATTGGTAATATATTGAAGCGATATTATGGAAAAGAGGATCCACTGGTACAGCTTGCAGGATGTGTGATTGATTTTGCCAGAGCCGAGGTCATAAAAGGTGAGGAGAGATTGTCATTGACTGCCAAAGAATATAATATTTTACAGGCATTGTGCCGAAACGAGGGAAGAATTGTTACTATAGATCAGTTGTGTGAAGCTGCCTGGGGAGAAAATCCATATGGATATGAAAATAGCTTGATGGCACATATCTGCAGGATCCGTGAAAAAATTGAGCATAATCCCTCGAAGCCTGTTTCTCTGACTACTGTCAAAGGTTTGGGCTATAAATTGACTGTGAGGAAAGATTGATATGAAGGGTATGGCAAAATTGATTCGGCATTGTGTGGGAATTCTGTTCGTCAGCACAATCTTGATTTTGGTGCTTAATGTGTGTTTATTTGTGGCGATTTTCATGAAACAGACAGCTAATATTGAACCTTGGACAACCGCCCAAGAAACTGCGCTGGCACTGCGTCAGGAAAATAATGGGTATGTGCTTTCGCGAGAAATGGAACTGGAGTTAGCGTCAGAACATGCATGGGCAATTTATATTGACAATGAAACATTAAAGGTAAAATGGCATACAAAAGAGCTGCCCCAAATGGTTCCCATGAGTTATACGGCTTCAGAAATTGCGCAATTGACCAGAGGATATATAGATGGTTATCCTACCTATACTGGAGTCACAGAAGACGGCTTGATGGTGTTAGGCTATCCCAAAGACCGCTTCTGGAAACATATGTCTCCCAGTTGGGATTATGATTTTATTAAAAATGTCCCAGCAATATTGTTAATTGTTCTGGGAGTCAATATCGCCGCAATCGGTTTGATTTATCTTGTTACCAATACAAAATTTCTTAAATCTGTGACACCACTTGCCAGAGCAATTGAGGAACTTCCTTCTGGTCAATTGGAAGAACTCAAAGAGCAAGGTCTACTGGTTGGTTTGGCAGTAAAAATAAACCAAACAGCACAGATTTTACAGGTGCAGCAACAAAAGCTGCGAAAGAAGGAGATGGCACGTGCAAATTGGATTTCTGGTATATCTCACGATATACGCACACCGCTCTCTTTGGTGATGGGATATGCAGGACAGTTAGAGGAGAATCTGCTACTGTCAGAGGAAGACAGAATGAAAGCAAATATGATTTGTCATCAGAGTATCATAATCAAAAATTTAATCAATGATCTTAATCTTGCATCTAAACTAGAATATCATATGCAGCCATTTGAGGAAAAAGAGATCAATCTCTGTACTGTGGTTCGGCAAAGTGCCGCAGATTTTGTAAATTCTGATTTTGCAGGTATATATAGAATAAAATTGGAAACTACAAAAGATGCAGAGGTTTGCAGAGTAAGGGGGGATCAAAGATTACTTGCGCGGGCAGTCCGCAATTTGCTCGATAATTCTCGTTCTCATAATCCGAAAGGGTGTTGTATTTGGATCACAATTCAAACTGAGAGGGAGGCATGTCTGCTTTCCGTGGAAGATGATGGTGTGGGAATATCCAAAGAAAACCTTCATAAGTTGCGTAATACTTTCCATTATATGATGGATGATACAGGGATTGAGGAGCCAAGACATGGGCTGGGGCTTCTGATTGTACAGCAGATTGCCACGGCGCACAATGGTGCAGTTTTCTTGGATCATGGGAAAAATGGCGGGTTTCAGGTGCTGATGAAAATTCCATTGTTGAACAAGGAAGCGGATGGCAGAACTACAGATTTGTAAAGGGACTGTGGCATTAAGGACAAAAATATAAAATATAGTTATTATCTGAGAATAAAATTTCTACATTTTGTATTTGGATTCCTTAATGCCACAGTTCTTTGTTATTTTATATTCATATTTAAAAGATAGAGTTTAGTAAAAAATGGAAGGAACTGGAAAAATATGGAAATTTTTGTTGAGATGAAAGGTTGGAAGTAGTATAATAAAAAACGGTACAAATTTACATCATATGGGGAGTAGCCTTCGCCTTTGGGCAGTGCGCAACAAATCAATTCTTTAGAATCAAGAATGACAGAATAAAAAGTACAGATGGCAAAGAAGGTGAGACACAAGATGGTACGGCAATATCAAGAAGACAATGTATATGAAGCACTTCAAAAACGTTTTCATTTTTTATTTGAGGAATTTGAAAATATCTATGTTTCTTTTAGTGGAGGAAAAGACAGTGGCTTACTGTTGAATCTGCTGTTGGATTTTAAACGAGCAAATTATCCAGATCGTCAAATCGGTTTATTTCACCAGGATTTTGAAGCACAGTATACGGTGACAACTGAGTATGTGGAGCGGACATTTCGGCGTCTAGAAAAGGAAGTGGAACCATACTGGGTGTGTCTTCCTATGGCGACGAGGACAGCGCTCAGCAGTTATGAGATGTATTGGTATCCCTGGGATGACACCAAGAAGGATATATGGGTGAGGCCGATGCCCAAATATCCTTATGTGATTAATATGACAAATCCATTTCATCATTATCGTTATCGAATGCCTCAGGAGGATTTGGCGAAACAGTTTGGCAGATTCTACAAGGAACAGCATAGAAAAGGGAAAACGGTGTGTTTACTGGGAATGCGGGCAGAGGAATCTTTGCAGCGTTACAGTGGATTTCTCAACAAAAAATATGGTTATCAAGGGGAATGTTGGATTTCCAAACAGTTTAAGGATGTTTGGTGCGCTTCGCCAATCTATGATTGGACAAATAATGATGTCTGGGCGGCAAATTATAAGTTTGGGTATGACTATAATGGTTTATATGACTTGTATTACAAGGCAGGGCTCAAGCCAAGTCAAATGCGTGTGGCTTCCCCTTTTAACGATTATGCTAAGGACAGTTTGAATCTTTATCGGATCATTGATCCAGAGATTTGGACGAAACTGGTGGGACGCGTACAGGGAGCAAATTTTGGTGCAGTGTATGCCAGGACAAAGGCACTGGGCTATCGGAATATTACATTGCCGGAGGGTCATACTTGGGAATCCTATACAAAATTTTTGCTCGATACGCTTCCTGTGCGGCTTCGGAATAATTATGTAAAAAAGTTTCGCACTTCAATTAAATTCTGGCATGAGACGGGAGGCGGCCTGCCAGAGGAGACCATTGAGGAACTGATAGATCATGGATATCACATTCAGAGAAATGGTGTGTCAAATTATACAGTAAACAAAAATTCCAGAATAATTTTTGTTGGAAAGATACCAGATGACACAGACGATATCAAATCCACAAAAGATATTCCAAGCTGGAAGCGGATGTGTTACTGTATCTTGAAAAATGACCATATCTGCCGTTTTATGGGATTTGGTTTATCTAGAAAAGAACAGGAACAGATTGATATCATACGGAGAAAGTACGGAGGATTTGTAAATGAGCGATAAGAGATATAAAAGTCCTGCTTATCAGGTAATATCAGTACCTGTGGAAAAAATTGTGCCTAATTCATATAATCCCAATGCTGTGGCGCCGCCGGAAATGCGTCTGTTATATGACAGCATCAAAGAAGATGGATATACCATGCCGATTGTCTGTTATTATTCTCAGGCACAGGATGTATATGTGATTGTGGATGGATTTCACCGTTATCGCATTATGTTGGATCACAAAGATATCTATAAACGTGAAAATGGAATGCTTCCCGTGACCGTGATTGATAAGCCGCTGTCCAATCGAATGGCAAGTACGATAAGACATAATCGGGCGCGTGGTACACATGACGTAGATTTGATGAGTAATATTGTCAAAGAGCTTCATGAAATTGGAAGATCGGATGCCTGGATTTCCAAACATATGGGTATGAGTCGGGATGAGATCTTGCGTCTTAAGCAGATTACGGGTCTGACAGCCTTATTTCGGGATATCAAGTTTGGACAGGCTTGGAAGCCAGTGGAGGAAGAAGAGGCAAGAGAGGCTCAGAAAAGCGCTGAAAAAAGGGAAATGCAGGAGAGTGAGAAGGAAGAAACTTTGGGAGAAATCTAGCGTCATTTACATGGATAAAAATCCCCTGCGGCAAAGCTGCGGGGGATTTGATCTCTGTAACAAAATACATTTTATGAAGGAGTGCCGTATTTTTCGATCGTTATTTTATTTTTGAGCTTCTCTTTGTATTGCTCCATGTTCCATATAATTTCTGACTCTTATTTTTTGTGTAAGAACGTACTCTCACATAATACTGTTTTCCCTTTTTTAAGTTTGAGATTGTCTTTGATGTTGTTTTATTGTTACTGATGGTTATGCTCTTTACGCTCTTTTTAAATTTTTTGTCAGTACTGTATTGAATCTGATATCCGTTTGCTTTACTGTCCTTTTTCCAGCTCACTTTCAGTTTCTTGCCTTTTTGTGTCTTTAATGATTTTATAGTCTGTTTGCCAGGGCGGGTTGCTTTTAAAGTGATATATGTAATTTCAGGGGTTGGACACTCATACCAGCTATAGTAAGTATAGAACTGCATATTTGCAACGACTGTATATTCTCCGGCTTTTTCCCCTTTGGTATCCCATGTAACCGCATAATTTATTGGTGTGTCATATACATGATAGAAATCTTTCTCAGCCCATGCAACAATCTTACCGGAACTATCATAAACATCAATGCTCATTTTCTCATTGACATATTCTGGGAAAATCTCGTATTCGAGCTTTATGTTATCTCCTACTTTTGCCGTTATAAAAAGATCTTCTGCAAAAAAGAGCGGGTAATCTGCTGCCTGCACAGGTATGCTGTTCAATGATGTAATCAGTAATGCTCCAATTAAACATAAGATGATTTTGTTACGAAATTTTGTTATCTTTTGTAATTTTAAAGTTTTCATATTGCTTTACTCCTTTCATTCCCTTCCCTGTTCTTTCATGATCTGAATTATTCACAAGGCTTATAAGAATAATCTCTCCCTATCTCTATACCTGCAGATTTGGCACTCCATAAATGAAATTATTCAGGCAGTGGATATGGAATTTGTTTTTGTCGTTATTACTCTGATAGATTAGAACTTTTTCATATTAATCTCAAAGTAATAATGATAAAAAAATGTGTTTTTTGGATCTGTAGCGCTTTTCTCAACGAATTCCAGGTACTTTTCTGTCAAGTCGCTTGGCAAAAGGGCGTATAGAAAAATGACAGCGGACATAGTACCATGAATGCCATAAATACATGATCTAGGGGATACCAGCATAGATAAGATTTAAGGCAGATTTTGTGGTAGTATGTGCATAAAGCTGATTTTTGTTTACTTTAAAAATAACAACAGATAGAAAAGTGTATGAATTTCACGTAAAAATTAGAGAAAAATTGGTTAAAATGTCCACAAAACCCATTTCATATATTATTATATCTTTGACACAACTGAAAATCAATACTTATTTTGATTATAAAAGGAAATTTTTTTACATAATATGGGTATATTTTGACTAATTTACATAATATAATGCTAGATATAGTACAAAAAAACAACAATAATAACTATTAAAACCACACAGTAATAGTCATTATTGTTGTACATTAATGAAAAGATATATTTTTCTTAAATTTAGAACATTCTATTTTGTAAGCGACTCAATATCCGTGAAAAAAGATGGATAGGAAATTGTAACACAGTCACGATCATCCAAGATCATTTCACCTGCTGCATTCAAACCCGCCACCGTAAATGCCATTGCAATGCGGTGATCTTGGAAGGTATGGATATTGGCGTTGTGCAAGGGTCTGCCGCCTTCAATTACCATACCATCTTCGGTCGCAGTAATGGAACCACCCATAGCGCTTAAGTTTTCTGTGATAGCAGCAATACGGTCTGATTCCTTTACCCTCAGTTCTTTGGCATCACGAATAATTGTAGTTCCTTCTGCAAAGGCAGCCATCACTGCAATCACAGGAATCTCATCAATGAGAGTGGGAATGATCTCTCCCTCCACAGTAATACCATGCAAAGTACTGCTCTTAACCAGGATATCTGCCACAGGTTCTCCAGAAACTATCCGTTTATTTAAGAGGGTTATATCTGCACCCATAGCCAATGCTACCTGTAAAATCCCATCACGGGTGGGGTTGATGCCTACATTCTGAATGAGAATCTCTGAGCGAGGTGTCACCAGTCCAAGAGCAATAAAATATGCAGCAGAGGAGATATCCCCAGGCACATGAATCTTTTGTCCTTCCAATGTTGGCTGTGGTTTAACTACAGCGGTGGTACCATAGGAGCGAATATCGGCACCAAAGCCAGTGAGCATCAATTCAGTATGATTTCTGGATAGAACCGGTTCTGTGACACTGGTTTCTCCCTTGGCATATAATCCTGCCAGAAGCACAGCAGATTTTACCTGCGCCGAAGCCACAGGGGATTGATAGTGTATGCCTTGCAGCTGTCCGCCGCGTACCGTAAAGGGGGCACAGCCAGAATCTGAGACAGTCAGGGAAGCAGGGAAAGATTCTTTGTCCCAGCATTGGAAATTAGCTCCCATTTCAGAGAGTGGTGTAAAAATACGTTTCATGGGACGTCTGCGGATCGAATTGTCGCCGTCAAGGGTGCTCTCAAAGCACTGTCCAGCTAGAATCCCAGAGATCAAGCGGGTGGTAGTTCCACTGTTGCCCACATCCAAAACTTGAGAGGGGGCAGTCAGTCCATGCAGTCCTTTTCCATAGATATGTACACAGTCACCTAAGTTTTCAATGGATATTCCCAGTTTTTGAAAACAGGAGATTGTGGACAGGCAGTCAGCTCCTTGTAAAAAACCTGTCACTTCTGTGTGGCCTTTAGAGATGGCACCAAACATAATGCTTCTGTGTGAAATGGATTTGTCACCGGGAACCGTAAGTTCTCCGTGGAATGAATAGTTATTTGTAATTTGCATCTTAAATACCTCGTGTTTCTTTTCGTGTCAGCCCAATAAGCGGATGCGAAAATTATTTTAGAATGATAGTATTGGGAGCTGTGGCAAAGCTGACAACGGAACTTCCCAAGGATTTCATATACTTCTTATTTTCTGGTGTGGTATAAGTTCCATTCCAATTCTGCATCAGCCAGGCAGGGGCATCAAAAAATGCTATATTTGGTTTTACCAATTTATAGAAATTCTTTTTCAGTCCGCCATTTCCATGATGTCCCATCTGAATGTAATCGGATTTCAATTTTTTTCCATATTTATTTTTTAAATAATCGCTGGGTCTTTTTCCAACGTCTGCACAAAACAGCATGGATTCATTTTTGCCATATACTTTGAACATCATAGAACCGTCATTTAAGAGGTCGGAGGAAATTATGTCGATTTTCTTTTCATATGCGCTCAATATCTCTACTTTCAAGCTTTTGATTTTGAACTTATTGCCTCTGTGCACGTATTTTAATTGTCGGATGTTCATGGAACGGAATTTTTGATAGGCGTCCACATTATCCCACGGTGCATTGGCCAGACAGAGTCTGGGAGAAGCCATTTTTACAGCGTAGACTTTATCAATGGATATGTTTCTTGGATTCTCATAAATTGCACAGAATGCACCGATATGGTCTGCGTGTGGATGTGTCAGAAACCATGCGTCTACATGTCCGCCGTTGCTGTTGATAATTTTCCGCACCATATCAGCATCTTCAGTCCAGCCTCCGTCTATTACAATTAAATGTCCATAAGTATCTTTGATCGTGTAAAACATGGATTGACGACCTTTGTTATTTCCATATTGTGTAATCTTAAAATCCGAATCCATCATTATGTTTTCAACGGTCATTGCCTGTGAATAAGCACCATATTTTTTAGAATTTCCGTTTGTACAGACAGCTCTTATTTTATAATAATAGCGTTTTTTAGGTCTGGTGGTTTTGTCCGTGTAGCTTAACGTTTTCCTAGAAGAAATCTTTTTGATAACCTTATATTTGCTGTTTTTCTCAGTGGCCCTTGCGATTTCGTATCCATTTGCACCAGAAACTTTCTTCCATTTTAGATTCCATTTTTTATCAGAAGTTAGTTTTATGCTGCGGATCTGTACTTTAGACAAGGGTTTGTCGCGTTGACTGTCAGCATATGTTGAGTCAAGCATAGTTGCTGTGGATTCTGCCAGATATATTTCTGAGGGTGCTGTCATGCAGAGAATAATCATGCAAAAGATAGAAAATAATCGCATTTTGTATCACTCCAAAGTAAATAAATTTTTCATAAAAATAAGATATAGAACAGAGGGTACGTAAGCAAAAACAAAACCAATTTTTTACTAACACCTTTCTTTTCTATCGCTCGTAAATGGTATATTGGCAGTTCCGTAACAGTATCACGGCTTTCTTCTTGGCGTTCTCGTCATAAAATTCGATGTGCAGCACACCATCTTGAAATTCCCGATTATGGATAATGCCAATATTTTTAATATTAATGTTATTGTCTGAGAGAATCGTTGCCAACGCTGCGATACCTCCAGTTTCATCTATCAAATCACAATAGATCTCATATACTTTTGGGATAGGTCCCAAACTGTTAATGGTGATCGAATCCCGATAATCTTTGGCTGTTTGAAAAAAGTCAAACAATTCCTGGCTGTTGGTAGAAGAAATGCGCTCTTTTGTCTGAATCAGTGAATCGATAAAAAGGTCAATCAATTTTAAAATTTGTTCCTGATTGGTGAGGCAGATCTGCTGCCACATCACAGGGGAAGAAGAGGCAATTCTAGTAATATCCTTAAAACCGCCGGCAGCGACAGCTTTCATAGTCTGCGATTCATCATCAATATCCTTGACCAAATTGACCAAGGTAGAGGCAAGAATGTGGGGCAGATGACTGATTGCCGCTGTGATAAAATCATGTTTCTGATAATCCAGAACAATGGGGATGGTACCCAAGGAATCCAGAAAAGTTTGAAAGTTTTCTACAGCTTTTTGAGATGTCCCAGGATTTGGCGTCAGAATATAGTAGGCATTTTCCAACAGATAGGGTGTGGCGTGTTCATATCCATTTTTTTCTGAGCCAGCCATAGGATGCCCACCAATGAAATAGGAAGAAATTCTAGTCTGAGCAATCTTGTGATGGATGGAAGATTTTACGCTGCCCACATCTGTGATCATGCACGTTTCCCCTGCAAAATCAGATAGTCTGTCAAGAAAATCAGTATTTTTCCTGACAGGTGCACATAAGAAGATATATTGACATTCTGAAAAATCCTCACTCAGTTCATGGAACCCTTTGGAAATCACTTGTTCCTCCACAGCAAGTTGTAAGGATTTCTGATCTATGTCATATGCAATCAATGTAATCTCTGGATAGATACGATGAATGGTCTTGGCAATGGAACCCCCAATCAGGCCAAGGCCGATAAAACCAATTTTTTCAGGTTTCATAATGTCCTCCGAAAGCAGGTGAGAAATCACCAGCTGTTATTGTAAAAGATGTTTTGAATGGTGTTATAATCAAAAATTTGATAAAGGTCAAGACTAACTATTATCGTAAGGGAAAAAGACAGAAAAGTCAACAACTTGGAAATTGAGTTGCTGGATTGTTATGGATTTTTTTATGAATATGTGCCAAAGGGGTTTGCTGTACGAGTGGGGATGTAGCAGTAATATCTTCACTCGTTCAAAAGGGGTTGTCGCACTAACGGTAAGCTTAGTTTCGTTCAAAAGGTTTACATTGCAGAGCAATGTAAACAATATGCACAAAAATCATTCTGGGAAGCTAGCTTCCCAAGATAATTTTTGTGTATTCTGTCTTTGCTGCTTTAGCGGCAAGACCTTTTGAACGAGTAAATATAATAATGCTACAGTTCCTCAAATCTGGACAATTTTAATACAAAATACAAACAAAAATGAAATTGTCTGTAAAAAATCAATAAAAAGGTTGTAAATTTCTAAGAATTTTAGTAGAATATAAACATCGAAAAACTTGTATTGGAGGAAGATATTATGAACGTTTTTACAACTGATAAGATAAGAAACGTGGTCCTTTTGGGGCATGGCGGCAGCGGCAAGACGACTTTGGCAGAAGCTATGGCATATCTGTCTGGTATTACCACACGTATGGGAAAGATTACAGATGGTAATACCATAAGCGATTATGACAAAGAAGAAACCAAGCGTCTTTTTTCAATTAATACTTCTGTAGTGCCAGTGATCTGGGAAGATACAAAGATCAATCTGTTAGACACACCAGGTTATTTTGGATTTGTCGGGGAAGTAGAGGAAGCGGTCAGCGTTGCGGATGCAGCAATTATTGTGGTATCTGGCAAGAATGGAATTGAAGTGGGGACTCAGAAGGCATGGGATATCTGTGAGAAATATAAGATACCACGTATGGTATTTGTAACAGAGATGGATGATGACAATGCAAGTTTTCGTCAGGTAGTGGCGGATTTACAGGAAATGTATGGCAAGAGGATTGCGCCATTCCACCTGCCAATTCGCGAAAATGAAAAATTTGTCGGTTATGTCAATGTGGTGGCTCAGACAGGTAATCGCTGGAATGATAAGGGCGAGGTTGTGGAAATTCAGATTCCAGATTATTCCAAAGAAAATCTGGAATTGTGCCGTGAGGCTTTGATGGAAGCAGTGGCTGAGACCAGTGAAGAATTTATGGACCGTTATTTTGCAGGAGAAGAATTTTCAGAATTTGAGATTCGTTCTGCATTGCGCACAAATGTGGTAGATGGCAGTATTGTTCCCATCTCTATGGGTTCTAGTACTTTGGTACAAGGCGTATACACATTGCTGGATGATATTATCAAATATTTGCCAAGCCCAGAGAAACGTCCCTGCAAAGGGGTTAATATGAAGACAAATGAAGTCTTTGAGGGCGATTATGATATTGCAAAACCTAAGAGTGCCTATATTTTTAAGACAATTGCAGATCCATTTATTGGAAAGTATTCTCTGATTAAGGTAAATTCTGGTGTCTTAAAGACAGATGACGTATTGTACAATGCGGATAAGGATCTGGAGACTAAGATCGGTAAGATTTATGTGATGCGGGGAAATAAATCGGTGGAAGTGCCTGAGCTTCATGCAGGGGATTTAGGCGCACTGGCGAAGCTCAATAAGTCGACTACAAGAGATACTTTGTCCACAAAAGCAACTCCTGTGGTCTATGGAAAGACCCAGATTTCCACTCCATATACATATATGCGCTACAAAGCTAAGAAAAAGGGCGATGAGGATAAGATTTCGCAGGCGCTGCAGAAGCTGATGCAGGAGGATTTGACCTTAAAGACAGAAAACGACAGTGCCAATGGACAGACCTTGATTTATGGAATTGGCGATCAACATTTGGAGGTTGTAGTCAGCAAGCTTGCCACTCGTTATAAGGTGGAGATTGAGCTGAGCCGTCCGAAAATTGCATTCCGTGAGACGATCCGCAAAAAATCAGATGTGGAATATAAGTATAAGAAACAATCCGGCGGACATGGACAGTATGGCCATGTAAAGATGACATTTGAGCCAAGTGGTGACTTAGAGACGGCGTTTGAGTTTGAACAGCAGGTAGTGGGCGGCGCTGTGCCGAAGAATTATTTCCCAGCAGTGGAAAAGGGACTACAGGAATCGGTATTGAAAGGACCTATGGCAGCATATCCCGTTGTGGGTATTAAGGCAGTACTCTATGATGGTTCCTATCATCCAGTGGATTCCTCAGAGATGGCGTTTAAGATGGCTACGATTCAAGCCTTTAAGAAAGGAATTATGGAGGCTTCCCCTGTATTGTTAGAGCCGATTGCAACTATGAAAGTGGTGGTACCTGACAAATATACAGGTGATGTTATGGGAGATTTGAACAAGCGGCGCGGTCGCGTGCTGGGTATGAATCCGGTGGAGACTGGTAAGACAGAGGTAACTGCCGATGTGCCTTATATGGAGATTTACGGATATATGACAGATCTGCGTTCTATGACAGGAGGAAGTGGATTATTCTCCTATGAATTTGCTCGCTATGAACAGACACCTTCTGATATTCAAGATAAGGAAGTTGCCTCCAGAATCAATAAGCTGGAGAAGGGCGACGAGTAAAGATATGATGATGTAAGGTGGGCAGACGCCCTGCAGCAGCAGAGGCGTATTGCGCCACCGTTTGATAGAAGGGTGGAAGTTTTATTATGAAGAAGAAAGACAGTAAGGCAGCAGCAAAGAAACATGGAGGCATACAGGAACTCAAGCGATTATATCATGAGACAATTAAGGGAAAAATTACAGTGTCGGTGTTGGTATTGGTAATCATTTCTCTGTCGCTTTTGGGAATTATTTCTTGTGTGCTCAACAGCCATAGTACAAACTCTACCTTGGAGCGAAATATGAAAGCTACAGCCAAAGTATCTGCCGAACGTGTGGAATGGGAGATTACTTCTTATAAGAATCTGGCAGAGGACTTAGGATTGATGGCTCGTCTTGCCAATGAGGAGGTGGATATAGAGGAGAAGAAAACGCTGGTCGATGAACGTGTGAAACTCAATGAAATGGCGTATGGGGATATTTTGGATAGTAAAGGAATCAGTATTTTTACCGGAGAGAACTGGGGAGATACGGCTTTCTTTCAGGAAGCATTTAAAGGATCAGTATATGTGTCAGAGCCAATAACCAGTGGAACACAAGGATATTTACAGATTGCAATCGCTGCACCATTGTGGAAGGATGGACTCTATGGAACAGAGGTTGTGGGGGTAGTTTACCTGGCTCCAGAAGAAAACTTTCTCAATGATATTATGGTGGCAACAAATGTCAGCGAACATGGTTCTGCTTACATGATTGACAACACTGGAAATGTCATCGCCCATAAGGATATTGAATTGGTGAAAAATAGGGACAACAGCATTGAAGCGGCAAAGACAAATTCTGCCTTAAAGCCGCTTGCAAAGCTGGAACAGAAGATGGTAAAAGGGGAGTCTGGATTTGGAACTTACCGTTATGGCGGAGTCAAAAAGATTATGGCATATGCACCAGTGAAAAACAGTAATGACTGGAGTATTGCCATTACTGCACCACTTTCTGATTTTATTGGGGAAACTATTATAGGGATTGTAATAACCATTTTGATTGTGGCAGCAGCCATTGCAGTAGCTGTTGTGATGGTAAAAAAACTTGCAGAGAATATTGGAACCCCAATCCGGCTGTGTGCGGAACGTTTAAAGACTTTAGCGCAGGGAGATTTACATACAGAAATTCCTTCTGTGTCCTCTAAGGATGAGACTTTAATTTTGGTAAATGCCACTGAGGATATTGTCTCTGGTATGGGACTTATTATCAGGGATGTAGATTACATTTTAAATGAGATGAGCAATAATAATTTTAATGTCCATTCTCAGTCCCTAGAATCTTATGTGGGAGATTTTGAAGGTATTCTTAAGGCAGTTCGTAGAATCAAATATTCTCTCAGCAGTACCTTAATACATATCAGAGAAGCAGCAGATCAAGTTGGATTGGGAGCATCGCAGCTTGCAGAGAGCGGGCAGGCTTTAGCAGAAGGAGCCACAGATCAGGCCGCATCGGTAGAGGAACTTCTGGCCACAGTAAACAGTATTGCTGATCAGGTAGAGCGCAATACAGAAAATGCAATGTCAACCAGTCAAAGAGCAACACAGATTGGCAAAGAGGCAGATACAAGCAGTGCTTATATTAGAGAAATGATGCAGGCAATGCAGAGGATCAGTGATGCATCTATGCAAATTTCCAATATTATCCAGACCATTGAAGAGATTGCAGATCAGACCAATCTATTATCTTTGAATGCTTCGATAGAAGCCGCAAGAGCTGGAGAGGCAGGGCGTGGTTTTGCCGTGGTTGCGGGTGAGATTGGCCATCTTGCTAATCAGTGTACGGAATCTGTGGAGGACACCAGAAAGCTGATTGAAGCTGCCCTCAATGAAGTAGAAAGTGGAAATCAGATTGCAGGTGAGACAGCAAAGGCTCTGCAGAAAGTGATTGCTGGTATGGAGGAAATTGTGAAATCTGTTGAGCAGGTGGCTGAGAACTCCAATGAGCAGAATAATTCCATGCAGCAGATCAATGAGACAATTGAGATGATTTCTGAGGTTGTGCAGACGAATTCAGCGGCAGCAGAGCAGGGTTCAGCGACCAGCGAAGAGTTATCGGCACAGGCTACAGAATTGAATGATTTGATTGAAAGTTTCCAGCTTTCAGAGGAGACAGTATGAGAAGATAGGATGAAGGATTGTGGCGTTGAAATACCCCTTTCTAGGTGACAAGTAGATGAGATAAAAACTTGTTGCTTTAGAAGGGGGCATTTCATATTAGGAAAATTTTTTAAATATAATAGTTCCGTTTAGATTGCGCGAATGGTGCCGCAAGCAATTTTATCTCCTGAATTGCCGGATGGCTGTGTAGTAAAATCATCTGGTTTGCTGTGAATAATAACCGTTTTGCCAATTAAGTCAGAGATTTGAAAACGGTCGCTGACATACATCATCCAAGCGGTTCCATGATTTCCAAATAGTGGGGGCAGATCCCCTTTATGGGCGGGGTGTGGGCAGTTAGAAGGATTGTAATGAGATCCTGCATTTGCATAAGGATCATTGGAATTGCCTGTACAGGAGTTGCCCTCATGGATATGAAAACCGAAAATTTCAGAGTCGCAGCGATCAGCAGCTATTGGCAGTCCATATACCTCTGCATTTACTAAGACCCCATGATTGGTTGGATAAAAGCGTACAATGCCGTTGATTTCACCATTTCCTGGATTTCCAGTAATCTCTGCATAGGCGGTTGGCATATGATAAAGGGCTGTTTTTAGAAAATCAAGCCCAGGATTTTTATAAAAATTGTTGGAATTTGTATCAGTCATAAAATCTCCTGAAAAGATGTTGTTGCTATTATAATATTGCTTCTGAATAGATGGGTGCGTATATTTTTATTTGAGTTTCTTATGTTGAAAATATTACATGTATTGTTCATGAGGAGGCCGTACTAATATATTTATTCGTTCAAAAAGTCTGCTGCTAGAGCAGTAAAGATAAAATAAACAAATCTATGTTGTATAAATATACATAAGTATAATAGTTTAGGCTTATAGTACTAATGTGATAACCAAATAAAAAATAGAAAAACTCAGAGTAGTTTCACTCTTGACAAAACCTTGCTGTGTGATAAAATTTTAAGAAGCATCAATATTATTCCAGTTCCAGTTAGATTTGGAAGTGAATGATAACAAACAGTAAATATATCATCAGGGAGAGGCACCAGTGTAATAATTGCAGAATATCTGGTGAAACTTTGCAGCACAATTATCTCAACATAGCGGCTGATGCAGTTCCCGATGAATTTAGGAGGATAAAGATGGCAGCACCATATAATCACAGAGCATTAGAGGAAAAATGGCAGAAAATTTGGGATCAGGAGAAGGCATTTGCTGCAACAAATGATTACTCCAAGCCCAAATATTATGCATTGGTGGAATTTCCATATCCATCTGGACAGGGACTTCATGTAGGGCATCCAAGGCCATATACCGCTTTGGATATTGTGGCAAGAAAAAGAAGAATGCAGGGCTACAATGTGCTCTATCCTATGGGATGGGATGCATTTGGACTTCCCACAGAAAATTTTGCGATTAAAAATAAGATTCATCCTAAAGTGGTGACAGAAAATAATGTGAAGCGTTTTAAGGGACAACTTCACGCTTTGGGATATTCTTTTGACTGGGAGCGGGAAGTAAATACTACCGATCCAAACTATTATCACTGGACACAGTGGATTTTTCTGAAATTATTTCAGGAAGGGTTGGCATATAAAACAGAGATGCCCATCAATTGGTGTACTTCTTGTAAAGTAGGTCTGGCAAATGAGGAAGTGGTGAATGGTGTCTGCGAGCGCTGCAATTCGCCGGTAGTCCGCAAGGTTAAGAGCCAGTGGATGCTGAAAATTACAGAGTATGCACAGAAGCTTTTGGATGGTTTAGAGGATGTAGATTATATTGAACGGGTGAAGGTTTCCCAGAAAAATTGGATTGGAAAGAGCCAGGGAGCAGAGGTGGATTTCCAGATTGCAGGGAAGGATGAGAAACTTACCGTTTACACCACAAGACCAGATACCTTATTTGGTGCTACTTACATGGTGGTTTCACCAGAACATCCCGTATTGGATAAATATCAGGAGCAGATCGGCAATTGGGAGCAGATTGTGGCCTACCGTGAACAAGCAGCCAGAAAATCCGATTTTGAGCGTTCTGAGCTTGCAAAAGAGAAGACAGGTGTGGAAGTTGACGGTTTAAAAGCCATTGATCCTGTAAACGACAAAGAGATTCCCATCTGGGTGTCTGACTATGTATTGATGAGTTATGGTACAGGAGCAATTATGGCTGTGCCAGCACATGATACCCGTGACTGGGAATTTGCCAAGAAGTTCAATCTCCCCATTATAGAGGTAGTGGCAGGCGGAGAGGATGTCCAGAAAGAAGCATATACCGACGTTGCCACAGGCAAATTAGTGAATTCTGGTTTCTTGGATGGGCTTGAGGTTGCCCAGGCAAAGAAGAAAATTATTGAATTTTTAGAGGAAAAGAAGATTGGAAAAGGAAAGACCAATTTTAAGCTGAGAGATTGGGTATTTTCTCGTCAGCGTTATTGGGGAGAGCCGATTCCGATTGTTCATTGTGAGAAATGCGGTTATGTGGCATTGCCAGAAAGTGAACTGCCACTGCAGCTCCCAGAAGTGGACAGCTATATGCCTACGGATAATGGAGAATCGCCGTTGGCTGCTATGACAGATTGGGTTAATACAACTTGTCCTTGCTGTGGAGGACCTGCAAAGCGTGAGACAGATACCATGCCGCAGTGGGCAGGCTCCTCCTGGTATTTCTTACGTTATACGGATCCAGATAATTCAGAAGCGCTTGCAAGCAAAGAGGCATTGGAATACTGGCTTCCAGTAGACTGGTATAATGGCGGTATGGAGCATACCACACTGCATTTATTATATTCCCGTTTCTGGCATAAATTCCTCTATGATCAAGGGGTTGTGCCGACATCAGAGCCATATCAGAAGCGGACTTCTCATGGCATGATTTTAGGAGAAAATGGGGAGAAAATGTCCAAGTCCCGTGGAAATGTCGTGAATCCAGATGATATTGTGATGGATTATGGTGCAGATACCCTGCGTACCTATGAGATGTTTATTGGAGCCTTTGAATTAAGTGCATCTTGGTCTGAAAATGGTGTCAAAGGCTGCCGCAGATTTCTAGATCGTGTGTGGAAGCTGCAAGATATGCTTGTGGATGGGGACAGTTACCGTGATGAGTTTGAGACAAAAATGCATCAGTTGATCAAAAAGGTAAGCTCAGATTATGAGAATTTGAAATATAACACAGCAATTGCAGCAATGATGTCCATTTTAAATGATTTCTCTAAGGCAGGAACGATCAATCGTGCGGAATTTAAAACTTTCTTATTGCTGTTGAATCCAGTAGCGCCTCATATTACAGAGGAATTATGGGATATTTGTGGTTATGATGGCCGCGTATATCAAAATACCTGGCCAGAATATGACGAGGCCAAGACGGTAGAACAAACGGTTGAGATCGCCGTTCAGATCAATGGCAAGACACGTGCCACAGTGTCAGTTCCGGTTGATGTTGATAAAGAGGCGGCAATTGCAGCCGGCAAAGAAGCTCTTGGCGATAAACTGAATGGAAATATTGTCAAAGAAATCTATGTTCCTGGCAGAATTATCAATCTGGTAGTGAAATAGGATGACTGAAGAAATAGAAAATACACTGGATAAAAGAGAGGAATTATGCGAGCTGCTGCATGGGTACTCCTATGAGATACATCAGAAGGATGATGGGGAATACCACTATTTAGAAGATGGCGATCTCTGTATTACTGTGCAGAATACAGAGGGCAGTAAGGTAATGTATCTTGATCTACAAGAAGAGTTTACATTGTCATTTGGTGCGTATCATGAACATTTTGGCTGTTTTTTAATTAATTACCAGGAATTTACAGATGAAATAAAAGGAATTTTAACAAATAAGGTGGCTTCTGCGTCCATTTACTGTCATTATGAAGAACAATTAGAATGGATGGGAAGCTGTACCATAGCTGCGGATGAGGTGGAACATAAATCCGTAGAACAGGTTTTTTCTTATGTATATCAGATAAGAGAATTTCGTGATAGACTGGAAAAATATGGCGGGGAAGTCCACTATATTTTTTGGGATTCTGCTTATGATAGAGTAATTAACATTGAAAAGAGATAGTTTTATCAGCAGAATATTGATTATCAAAAGTGCTGTTATGTGAGATAAAAGGATAGGATTAGCACTTGTGCGAAAAGAATTATGTCATTAAAACAGCCACATTTGACACAGAAAAGCCTCCAAGTCCCTCATTTATGTAGGACTTGGAGGCTTTATTCTATTCGTCGCCTAACAATTCTTCCCATTCTGCTTCATCGAGAAGTTCATCAAAACAGTCAGCTACAGCCTCATATTCGTCTTCATTGTCAATATTTTCAAGGCCAGGTGTTCCGTCTTCATCCTCAAAGTAGCGGAAGAGATATACCTCTCCTTCTTCATTGTCTTCTCCATCTTCATCCAAGGGCAGCAGTGCAATGTAATCCTGATCTTCTAATTCAAAAATTGTGAGAATACGGCATTCTGCCTCGCTGTCATCCTCCAATGTCAGAGTAACGCGGATATCATTCATATCATCATCTTCATCATCATCCATGTTATTGATGGGGCTTGTATTTGGCTTATCGCTCATATCAATACCTCGTTCTTTCTTAAATTTGTTAAATGATTGCCTGAATGTAAAGTTCAGGATGTTTTATAAGATTTAAGTATTCGCCATTGTTGAGACGCAGCAATGGGCGGGAAAGCTTCTGACTGTTGATCAGCAGGATATTTCCAGTAGAGCCGTCGTTTAAAAGTACAGAATTGCCCATATAAGTATCAATGATACGGGTCAAAAAGACTAGAATATATTCTGTACCATATTTTTCCAATCCCTCACGCTCAAAGGTGGCAATTACCTCAAAGGGACACAAACCCTTGCGGTAACAGCGGCTGGAGGTCATGGCATCATATACGTCAGCGATTGCGATGATTTTTGCAAAGTCAGAAATCTCATTTGCCTTAAGTTTAGAAGGATAACCGCTGCCGTCGCAGCGTTCATGATGCATTAGAGCTGCTTCAATAATACGCTTGTCCAGTTTTTGGGAGGCAAGGATATTGGCTCCATTTTTGGGGTGCTGCTTTACCTGAGAAAATTCTGTGGGGGTGAGAGCACCTGGTTTGGAAAGAATTTTTTGATTGATGGTGCATTTTCCAATATCGTGCAAAAGTCCAGCAGCTGTCAGTACGTTCAACTCTTCCTCTGGTAAATGAAGCCATTCGCCCAACATGCGCGCAATCAATGCGACATTGATGCTGTGAGCATAGGTGGAATCATCTACCTGGCGCATATTGTGCAACATGTCAAATACAGAAAGTGAAGTAAAATTGTTGACATACAGACTGCTTACCTGCTTGATCAGTTTATCTGGTTCCACTGGAGTACTTTTGGTGAGAAGATTATCAAAGGATGATTCCAAAAACTGTGTTTGTTTTTTATAATCTACTTTAAAGGTGTGAAATTCCCTGCTTTTGCGTAATTTCTGCGAAAAAGATACAAATTCTTCTTCTTGTGCAGAAGTATCTGCATCAGCAACAGGATCTGAAGGATCCTGGATATTTACCCAATCAATTCCATAAAACTCTAAACGGGAAATCTGTTGTGTCGTCAGAAGGGTATGTGCAGGAAGTATCATCTGTCCAGTTTTACTGTACACAGGCGTAGCATTATAAGTGCCTGCCAGTAAGTCTTTTATTGCTGTCTTAGTCATAGTAACCTCCTTTATTTTTAGCTCGCGGGAGCGTATGCACGCGACGCGGGAACAAAAGGTGTGCTTTCTAATATATATAGAATAACATAATTACGGATAAATTTCTACTTGTAAACGGATTTTTTTAGTTGACAGCAAAAAGTATCTGTGATATATTTTGATTATCAAAATATTTGAAAGCAAAAAGGAGATTTGAGATATGTTGGAGAGAATGAAAGAAATTATTGCAGAGCAGTTGAGTACAGAGACAGAGGGCATTACGCTGGAGACTTCTTTTAAGGAAGATTTAGGAGCAGATTCCCTGGATTTGTTTGAGTTGGTAATGGCACTGGAAGATGAATATTCTGTGGAGATTCCTTCCGAGGATCTGGAAAAATTAAACACCGTTGGGGATGTTGTTGATTATTTAAAAGAAAAAGGCGTGGAATAAAAGATGAAAACAGAAATTACAGAGTTGTTGCAGATAGAGAAGCCTATTATCCAGGGAGGTATGGCTTGGGTAGCAGAGCACAATTTGGCCGCAGCGGTTTCGGCCGCTGGAGGATTGGGAATCATTGGTGCGGCAAATGCCCCGGCAGATTGGGTACGCACAGAGATTCGCAAGGTACGGGAAATCACTGATCTGCCAATTGGCGTCAATGTGATGCTTTTAAGTCCTTATGCTGATGAGGTGGCACAGGTGCTGGTGGAAGAGAAAGTTCCGGTAATTACGACTGGAGCAGGAAATCCTGGGAAATATATGGAGATGTGGAAATCATCTGGCAGTAAAGTGATTCCAGTAGTGGCGAGTGTGGCATTGGCAAGAATGATGGAGCGTGGCGGCGCAGACGCTGTGATTGCAGAGGGAACAGAATCAGGAGGGCATATCGGTGCAGCTACCACTATGACTTTAGTTCCGCAGGTTGTGGATGCTGTTTCGATTCCAGTGATTGCCGCTGGAGGTATCGGTGATGGCCGAGGAATGGCGGCGGCATTTATGCTGGGTGCCAAGGCAGTACAACTTGGAACACGATTTGTGGTTGCCAAGGAATCGATCTGTCACGCAAGCTACAAAGAGCGCATTATTAAGGCTAAGGATATCGATTCTGCGGTGACTGGAAGAAGCCACGGACATCCGATTCGTCAGCTCCGCAATCAGATGACAAAAGAATATTTGAAAAAAGAACAGGAAGGAGTGCCCTTTGAGGAATTGGAACTTATGACAGTGGGGGCGCTTCGCAATGCTGTGATAGATGGGGATGTAAAGAATGGAACCGTGATGGCAGGTCAGATTGCAGGATTGGTTAAGAAGGAACAGACTTGTCAAGAAATTATAGATGAAATCATGAAAGAAGCTACAGCTTTGCTGCAAGGAGCACAATATGGGTAAAATAGCGTTTATTTTTCCAGGCCAGGGAGCTCAGTATACTGGAATGGGAAGAGATTTTTATGAGAAATTTGACCGTGCCAAAGAGGTGTTTGCGGTTGCAGACAAGGTATCTGGCATGTCAATGGAAGAATTGATTTTCCAGGAGAATGAGAATCTTCATATTACAAAATATACACAGGTGGCAATGCTGACAGTAGAACTTGCCATTTTAAGAGTGTTAAAAGAATATGGAATTACATCTGATATCAATGCAGGTTTAAGTCTTGGAGAATATGCTGCTGTGACAGCATCTGGAGGTTTGTCTGTACACGATGCACTGGAGCTGGTGGTAAAACGTGGATTGTTTATGCAGGAAGCAGTACCAACAGGTGGTGCAATGACAGCAGTTATGGGACTTGACAATGCACAAATCGAAGAAATTTGCAAACAGACCGAAGGAATTGTCACAGTTGCCAATTATAACTGTCCAGGGCAGACGGTAATCAGCGGCGAGGAAGTGGCAGTAGCACAGGCAGCACAGGCGATGAAAGAAGCAGGTGCAAAGCGCTGTATGCCATTAAATGTCAGCGGTCCTTTTCATTCTCCGATGCTCACAAATGCTGGCAAAAAGCTGGCAGAGGAACTGGCAAAGGTAGAGATTGGTGAGATTACTACACCTTACATAGCAAATGTAACTGCAGACTATGTGCGTGACAAAGCCGATGTGAAGGATTTATTGGAGCGTCAGGTTTTCTCATCTGTGCGTTGGCAGCAGAGCGTGGAGCTTATGATTGCTGATGGAGTAGATACCTTTGTTGAGATTGGACCCAAGAGAACATTATCTGGTTTTCTGAAAAAGATTGCTCCTAAGCTGCAGTCTTATCATGTGGAGACCGTTGAGGATGTGGAGCAGTTAAAGACCGTTTTAGCATCAGCAGAATAGGAATCAAGAACGCTTTGGCGTTCTTGCCTTCAGAGTGGTCTCTTAAGGTATAGAAGTGGGAGTCTTCTTTGATTGAGATAAATAGCCTTTTGTGTGAAAATAGGAGGAAGCGATGAGATTTGAAGGAAAGACAGCTTTGGTGACAGGAGCATCCAGAGGAATTGGAAAAGCAATTGCCAAGGCATTGGCAGCCGAGGGAGCGATGGTAATTGTAAATTATAATGGTTCCCAGGAGGCAGCAGAACAGACTGTGACAGAAATTCAGGCAGAAGGCGGGCAGGCCGTAAGCTATGGGTGCAGTGTAGCGGATTCAGAGGCAGTGGAGGCCATGATGAAGCAGATTATCGCAGATCATGGGCGGTTGGATATTTTGGTCAATAATGCTGGAATTACCAGAGATAACCTGATACTAAAGATGAAAGAAGAGGACTTTGATGCTGTTTTGAATACAAATTTAAAGGGTGTGTTTCATACCTGTAGATATGTGGCGCGTCAAATGTTAAAGCAGAAATCAGGATGTATTGTCAATATTTCCTCGATCTCTGGCGTAATGGGAAATGCAGGGCAGACAAATTATGCGGCTTCCAAAGCAGGGGTAATTGGATTTACCAAATCGTTGGCCAGAGAGCTTGCTTCCAGAGAAATTCGGGTCAATGCGATTGCACCAGGTTTTATTGAGACGGAAATGACAGATAAGCTTTCCCAGGCTGCTTTGGATGCAGGAAAAGGACAAATTCCGTTTGGCAGATTTGGGAAAGCGCAAGAAGTGGCCAAAGCTGTCTGTTTTTTGGCTTCTGAAGATGCCTCCTACATTACTGGGCAGGTGCTCCACGTAGATGGCGGTATGGGAATGTAAAGAAGGAGAATCATATGAAAAGAGTAGTTGTGACTGGTATGGGTGCCATTACCCCTATTGGATTGAATACAGAAGAATATTGGGAAAGCCTGAAAGCTGGTAAGATAGGTTTTGGTGAGATTACCCAATTTGATACCACAGATTTCAAAGTGAAGGTGGCAGCGAGTGTCAAGGGCTTTGAAGGAAAAAATTATATGGATGTAAAATCGGCAAGACGTATGGAATTATTCTGTCAGTATGCGGTTGCAGCAGCAAAAGAAGCAATGCAGCAGTCGGGAATTGATATGGAAACAGAAGATCCTTATCGTGTCGGTTGTGCCATAGGTTCTGGTGTCGGCAGTCTGCAGGCAATGGAACGGGAACACAAGAAACTTCTGGAAAAGGGGCCTGGCCGAATCAATCCGTTGCTTGTTCCTTTGATGATTACCAATATGGCTGCAGGAAATGTCTCCATTCAGTTTGGATTAAAAGGAAAGAGCATCAATGTAGTAACAGCCTGTGCAACTGGCACACATTCCATTGGAGAGGCATTCCGCACCATACAAGTAGGAGATGCAGATATTATGGTTGCAGGCGGAACCGAGAGCTCCATCACTCCAATTGGAATTGGTGGTTTTACGGCGTTGACTGCTCTTTCTTCTAGTAACGATCCAGCACGCTGTTCTATTCCTTTTGACAAAGACCGCAGCGGATTTGTGATGGGAGAAGGTGCAGGCGTGGTTGTGTTGGAGGAGTTGGAACATGCCAAGAAGCGCGGTGCACATATTCTTGCTGAGGTTGTAGGATATGGCGCCACAAGCGATGCCTTTCATATTACTTCTCCAGCCGAGGATGGTATGGGAGCAGCAATGGCAATGAAAAATGCGCTAAAAGATGCTGGAGTTTCCACTGAGGAAGTGGAATATATCAATGCACATGGAACCAGTACCCATCACAATGATCTTTTTGAGACCAGAGCGATCAAGCTTGCATTTGGAGAACATGCACATGAGATGAAAATCAATTCCACAAAGTCCATGATTGGACATCTTTTGGGCGCAGCAGGTGCGGTTGAGGTTATCGCATGTATCTTGCAGTTAAATCACAGTTATATCCATGCAACTGTGGGACTTCAGGAATCAGAAGAAGAGTTGGATCTGGATTATATGAAAGGCGAGGGGATGGAAAAAGAATTTAATTATGCTTTGACAAATTCTCTTGGCTTTGGCGGGCACAATGCCAGCTTGCTTTTAAAGAAATTTAAGGAGTAGCGTTATGGAATTTGAAAATCTTGTGAAATTGATTCAGGCTGTCTCAGATTCGCAACTGACACAGTTTTCCTATGAGGAAAATGGAGTCTGCCTGAATATGAAAAAGGAAAAGAAAGAAAAGCTGGTGGCAGTCAGTCAAACTGAGTCTGGAACCGCGGCTGCGGTACAAGTTTCATTAGCAGAAATCAATGGCGATTCTGATACTCATACATCTGCAGGTTCAGGAGCAATGGAAGGAAATGTTGTGAAATCTCCATTGGTAGGTACTTTCTATGCTTCACCTTCTCCAGATCAGGAACCTTTTGTCAAAGTGGGGGACCATGTAAGCAAAGGGCAGGTTCTGGGCATTGTGGAAGCTATGAAATTGATGAATGAGATTGAGAGTGATTATGACGGAGTTGTAAAACAGATTTTGGTATCAAATGAGGAAGTGATTGAGTTTGGCCAGCCTCTGTTTGTGATCAGTTAATCATAAAGGAGAGAACACAATGTCTTTAATGGGAACAAAGGAGATTATGGAGATTATTCCTCATAGACAGCCGTTTTTGCTGTTAGATACAATTGAGGAATTAGAGCCAGGAAAGCGGGCAGTGGGCAAGAAATGTGTCACATATAATGAACCGTTTTTTGCAGGACATTTTCCAGGGGAGCCAGTGATGCCAGGTGTTCTGATTGTAGAGGCTTTGGCACAGGCAGGAGCAGTGGCAATTTTGAGTAATCCAGAGTTTAAAGGGAAGACAGCTTATTTTGGCGCAATCAACAATGCAAGGTTTAAGCAGAAAGTTGTGCCAGGAGATGTATTGATGTTAGAGCTTGAGATTATCAAACAAAAAGGTCCTGTAGGAGTTGGAAAAGCTACAGCAACTGTGGATGGAAAGATAGCAGTGGCAGCAGAGCTGACGTTTGCTATTGGGTAAGAGGAATCGTGACAGTGGCATTTTAGAAGTCTCATACTCCACAGAAAAGTTGGCGGGGTATGAAGTCACTCGTTGGAATATAAGTTAAAGGAGCATTTAAATGTTTCAAAAAATATTGATTGCCAATAGGGGAGAGATTGCTGTACGTATCATTCGTGCCTGTCGGGAGATGGGAATTTTATCTGTTGCGGTCTATTCAGAAGCAGACAGGGATGCGCTTCATACACAGCTTGCAGATGAAGCGGTCTGTATAGGTACGGCGGCGCCAGCAGACAGTTATCTAAATATGGAACGTATTTTGAGCGCTGCCATTGCTACCAAGGCGCAGGCGATTCATCCAGGTTTTGGTTTTTTGTCCGAAAATGAACATTTTGCAGATATGTGTGTGAAATGTGGGATTGCATTTATTGGTCCTTCCGGTGAATTGATTGGAAAGATGGGAAATAAATCACAGGCACGTGCTACAATGATGGAGGCCAAGGTTCCGGTGGTGCCGGGGACAAAGGAGCCAGTATTTGAGGCAGCACGTGGATTGGAAATAGCAGATGATATGGGTTATCCAGTCATGATCAAGGCTTCCTCAGGAGGCGGTGGAAAAGGAATGCGGATTGCTAAAAGCCGAGAAGAATTTGAAAATCATTTTCAATTGGCACAGCAGGAATCCGTCAATGCCTTTGGTGATAATACCATGTATATTGAAAAATATATTGAAAAACCCAGACATATTGAGATTCAGATTCTTGCGGACCGATATGGAAATACCGTATGGCTGGGGGAACGGGATTGTTCTATTCAGAGGCGTCATCAAAAAATGATGGAGGAATCTCCCTGTGTAGCCATAGATGATGCATTGCGCCAGCGTATGGGGCAGACAGCAGTAAAGGCGGCTAAGGCAGTAAAATATGAAAATGCAGGTACGATTGAATTTTTATTGGATGCAGATAAAAACTTTTACTTTATGGAGATGAATACTAGAATTCAGGTAGAGCATCCGGTAACAGAAATGGTGACAGGTATTGATCTAGTTAAAGAGCAGATTCGTATCGCCGCAGGTGAGAGGCTTAAAATTAATCAGGAGGATATTCAGCTCAAAGGTCATGCGATTGAATGTCGAATTAATGCAGAAAATCCAGAAAAAAATTTTATGCCATGTCCTGGAACAATTGAAGAATTGCATTTTCCAGGAGGCAACGGTGTGAGAATTGAGTCAGCTCTTTACAATGGTTATACCATTCCTGCTTGTTATGATTCTATGGTTGCAAAGGTGATTGTGCATGGGGAAGACAGGGAAGACGCGATTCGAAAGATGCGCAGTGCCTTAGGCGAGGTTGTGATAGATGGGATTACGACGAACCTTGATTTTCAGTATGAGATTTTAAGTCATCCAGTCTTCTTGTCAGGAGAGGTCAATACACATTTTATACCAGATTATTTTGAAAAGTAATAATGACAGTGGGAACGCCAATGTGTTCTTTAATATAGATAAAATTTTATATGTTTGGGCAGAAAGTAGGGAAGTAAATGCTGAAATTTAAGAAAACCAGTTATATTCCGGTACAGGGAAAAGAACCACAGGTACCAGAAGGTTTATGGATTAAATGTGATTCTTGCGGAGAATTGCTTTATAAGGAAGATGTGAAGCAGAATCACTATGTGTGTTACAAATGTGGAAAATATTTTCGCATCACCACAAGGAAACGTCTGAGATTGGTTGCGGATAAAGGAAGCTACGAGAAGTGGGAAGAAGGTCTGGAAAATCAAAATCCCCTGGACTATCCTGGTTATCCAGAGAAAATTACAGCATTGAAGGAACGGTTTCGGATTGATGAGGCTGTCACCTGCGGCAAATGTACCATTCATGGTGAGGAAGCTGTATTGTGTGTCTGTGACTGCCGGTTTTTAATGGGAAGTATGGGTTATGTAGTAGGTGAGAAGATTACAAGAACTGTTGAACGTGCCACAGAATTGAAACTTCCAGTTATCATATTTGCCTGTTCTGGTGGTGCCAGAATGCAGGAAGGAATGGTTTCCTTAATGCAGATGGCAAAGACTTCGGCAGTGCTAAAGCGGCATTCCAATGCAGGACTTTTGTATATTTCTGTGCTTACAGATCCGACTACTGGAGGGGTTACGGCAAGTTTTGCAATGCTGGGTGATATTATTCTCGCTGAACCGGGCGCACTGGTAGGCTTTGCCGGTCCAAGGGTGATTGAACAGACCATCCGTCAGAAATTACCGGAGGGATTTCAGCGTGCTGAGTTTTTGGTAGAACATGGGCTGATTGATGGTATTGTAGAGCGGGAAGAGTTAAAGGAAACGCTTGCAAAATTGATTGTCATGCACAGAAAGGTCGATCCAAAGGAGGCTTTGATTCCCAATCGAAGAAAAGAGCGTATTCCCTATTCCAGCAGAAGAAAGGAATCTGTGACTGCATGGGAGCGTGTGCAGCGCGCGAGAGATCAGGAACGTCCCAGTGCACTAGATTATATTCAGGAAATATTTACTGACTTTATGGAACTGCATGGGGATCGTCATTTCTCGGATGATGGAGCAATTGTTGGCGGTATTGCTTATTTTGATGGCTGTCCAGTTACAGTAATTGGTCAGCAGAAGGGAAAAACCACCAAGGAAAACATTACTCGTAATTTTGGAATGCCTTCTCCAGAAGGGTACCGTAAAGCTCTGCGGCTTATGGAACAGGCTCAGAAGTTTGGTCGTCCAATCATCTGTTTTGTAGATACACCTGGAGCGTTCTGTGGCATGGAAGCAGAGGAACGAGGACAGGGAGAAGCCATTGCTCGAAATTTATTTGAAATGTCTGATCTCACCGTGCCAGTTTTAAGTATTGTGATTGGTGAGGGAGGCAGTGGCGGTGCCTTGGCACTAGCTGTGGGAAATGAAGTATGGATGATGGAAAATGCCACTTATACCATCTTATCACCAGAGGGATTTGCATCAATTTTATGGAAAGATTCCAGTAAGGCAGCACTGGCAGCAGAGCAGATGCGAGTGACTGCAAAGGAACTGAAGGAACTTGGAATTATTGAGAAAATAATTCGCGAGCCGCAACCGGCAGATCACCAAAATGTGGAGGCAATTGCCGCGGATATGGCGGAGGAGATTCGAAGATTTATTCATCGCTATCTGCCAATGGAGCCAGAAGCATTGGCGCAGTTACGATATGAGAGATTTCGCAAAATGTAGGAGAAAAAGAATGGGCAGAGCATTGGTAATCGGTGATTTGACAGCGTCTGTCCCTGTGATACAGGGAGGTATGGGCGTTGGTGTCAGTCTTTCAAGGCTGGCAGGGAATGTGGCAAAATGCGGTGGGATTGGAATTATTTCTACCGCGCAGATTGGTTATCAGGAACCAGAATTTGAGGAAAACCCCATAGAGACAAACTTGAAGGCAATTGCAAAGCACATCAACAAGGCCAAGGAGATTGCCCAAGGAGGGATTGTGGGTGTAAATATTATGGTAGCCACCAGACGTTATGAGGACTATGTTAAGGCGGCGGCTAAGGCGGGTGCAGATTTGATTATCTCAGGTGCAGGGCTTCCAGCTAAGCTTCCGGCATTGGTGGAACAATTTAAGACAAAAATAGCTCCCGTAGTATCTTCTGTGAAATCAGCAGCCGTCATTTGTAAGCTCTGGGATCGAAAATATCAACGTTGTCCAGACCTGGTGGTAATAGAAGGACCCAAAGCAGGCGGTCATTTGGGATTTACCAGGGATGAGGTGGAACAGTCCACAGATGCAGGTTATGAACAGGAAATCCAGGGAATCATCAAGGTCATACAGGAATATAGTAAAAAATATGAGCGCCATATTCCGGTGGTGGTTGCTGGAGGAATTTATGATGGGGCTGATCTCAATCATGCCATAGAGCTTGGAGCAGATGGAGTGCAGGTGGCGACCCGATTTGTTACTACTTATGAATGTGATGCCAGTGATGCTTACAAACAGGCATATATTCAAGCAGAAAAAGAAGATATTGTGTTGGTGAAAAGTCCAGTGGGTATGCCTGGACGGGCAGTGAGAAATGCATTTATCCGCCAGGAGGAGAGTGCTGCACAGGGAGCACAAGAAGGGATAGAACGTACAAATACTTGGAAATGTTACCAATGTTTAGAAAAATGTAATCCAGCAGAAATTCCATATTGTATTACCAGAGCGTTAGTGAATGCGGTGAAAGGAAATATTGATCAGGGATTGATTTTTTGTGGCACAAACGCTTATCGAGCCAGGAAACTGGAACATGTGTCAGAGGTAATGGAGGAATTTAGAAGCAGTGCAGAGGCATGTCATTCGTGACATGCCTTTTTTATACCACAAAAAAGTTCTTTCCAAATTACATGCAAATTGTTATAATAAAAATAGTAAACTCGAAAGAACCTCGTAAACTATTTTTAAATGCATCGCACGTAAGCGTCTAAAGAACAGACGCCAAGTGCTCATAGCGATAAAAATAGTAAACTCGAAAGAACCTCGTAAACTATTTTTAAATGCATCGCACGTAAGCGTCTAAAGAACAGACGCCAAGTGCTCATAGCGATAAAAATAGTAAACTCGAAAGAACCTCGTAAACTATTTTTAAATGCATCGCACGTAAGCGTCTAAAGAACAGACGCCAAGTGCTCATAGCGATAAAAATAAGCAACAGAATGAACAGACATCACAGGAGGAGCATATGAATTTTCAAATCTGTACCGGGATTCAGGAAAAAGCAGGCGTAACAAAGCAGAAGGACACTATATTATTTTCCAGTCAGGCATCAGAACATGCCGACTGTCAGTTATTATTATATCCCAGAGAAAATGGAACGGTTCTGAAAATTCCTATGAAAGCACAAGAAAGTCAAAAAACTCTGTATACTGTGGGTATACAGGGGCTGGATTGGGAGAAGTATGATTATAATTTTGAGATAAATGGGCAGGAAGTGGTAGACCGCTATGCCTATAAAATTACAGGTCGGGAAATCTGGGGAGATGAGAGACGAAAGCCAGCTTTGAGGCAGACAGAGCCTTTTGTGCCAAAGCGGGAGCGAAGAGAACAGAAGCAGACAGAAGCCAAAGAAACCGTGGTAAGTCAAGTATTGTCAGAAGAAGAATTGACAAAAATAAAAGTTAAGGGGTCATTTTATTTTTCGGAATTTAATTGGAATAATGATAAACTTCCAAGAATAAAAAAAGAGGATATGGTGATTTATAAACTTCATGTCAGAGGTTTTTCTATGGGAACAAGAGCCAATGAAAAAAAGCGGGGAACCATTGATGTAATAGGAGAGAAGCTTGACCAGTTAAAAGAAATGGGTATTACGACATTGTTGTTTATGCCTTTGTACGAGTTTGAAGAATTTCTGCTATTGGATCAAAGCAAGAAGCAGGAACATCCCAAAAATATGATCAATTGCTGGGGATATACTGAGGGAAGTTATTTTGCGCCCAAGGCATCTTTTTTGAGAGATCATAATCCAGATGAATTGAAATATTTGATCAAGAAAATGCATAAAAAAAAGATGGAGTGTATTTTGGAATTTTATTTTTCAGACAGCATTAATCCACATTTTATGTTGGATATCATGCATTATTGGTATAAAGAATATCATGTAGATGGATTTCGCATTCTTGGAAATCCTGCCTGGGCGAATTTACTTGCTATGGACCATATATTGGGAGGATGTAAACTGTTTTATTCAGGATTCCCAGAAGATTTGGCACAGGACACAGAACGGTTTGGACCAGAATTATTTTCATATAATGAAGAATTTCTCTATGCGGTTCGTAAAGTACTCAATCATCAGGGTGGCAGTATCTATGAGTTTGCCTGTCAGATGCGCAGACAGCAGTCACACCAAGGATTTGTAAATTACATTACAGAAAACAACGGATTTACCTTGTGGGATGTCTTTTCATATGAACACAAGCATAATGAATTAAATCAGGAAGAAAATCAGGATGGCAATGACTGGAATTATAGCAGTAACTGTGGTGAGGAGGGAATCAGCCGCAAACGTCAGGTTCTGGACTTTAGGAGAAGGCAGATGCGCAACGCACTGGCAGTGCTTTTTTTCGCTCAGGGCATTCCTATGTTGTGGATGGGGGATGAATGTGCCAATTCCCAGGAAGGGAATAATAATGCCTACTGTCAGGACAATCAGATTGGCTGGAAAGATTGGAGAAATAATGCTCTTAGCAGGCAGATCACCAATTTTATCCGACAGCTTGCGAAATTAAGAACAAAATATCCAGTACTGCGCAGTCCTAATCCGTATCAGATGATGGATTATGAGAATTTAGGCAATCCTGACTTATCTTACCACAGTGATGGAGGCTGGAAGATTGATTTTGGTATGAATCGTGGTTTTATTGGTATGTATTATGCAGGAGCCTATGCACAGTCACAAGAGAATCTTTATATTGCATATAATTTTCAATATATATCACAAAAATTTGCTCTGCCTGGCGGGATGGAGTGGACACTGCTGCTAGATACTGGAAGGGAATTGGCAGTATTAGAGGAACCTAAAAATTTGGGTGAGATTTGGGAATTTCAGGTGGAAGAACAGGCAATCTGCCTTCTTTTGGGACGGAATGTCACGGAGAAAAAGAAAAAATCAAAGAATAGGAGGAAAGAATGTCGGAAAAAGCCTTTGGAATCAATGGATTTACCTTAAAATGTATTGCCATGATCTGTATGCTGATTGATCATACAGGTGCGGTTTTGTTTCCACAGTATTTAGAGTTGCGAATGGTGGGAAGGCTTGCCTTCCCTATCTATTGTTTTCTGTTGGTGGAAGGAGCGATGCATACCACAGATATCCGTAAATATGAAAGGCGTCTATTTTTATTTGCTCTGATTTCAGAGGTTCCCTTTGATCTTGCGTTTTATGGAGGAACTTCTTGGGTGCACCAAAATGTATTTTTTACGTTGTTTTTTGGAGTATTAGCAATTGATTTGGCACAGCGAATTAAAAATAAATTAAGTGTAATTATAATTTTTTTCCTAATTATTATAGCAGCAGAGCTCTTACATACAGATTATAGTGGGGCAGGAATTGTATTTATTTTATGTTATTACCTATTATATGAGAAGAAAATTTTGAAACAGCTAATGTTTGTGTTGGAAAATTATTTTCTTTATCAAGGCGGAGTTCAGCTCTATGCTTCTTTTGCAGCTCTGCCAATGTTATTATACAATGGTAAAAAAGGACCATCTATGAAATATTTGTTTTACGTTTTTTATCCTGGTCATTTGTTAATATTATATTTAATAGTTAGATTTAAGATTTTATATTAAGTGATTTATAAAATGATTTTATGAGGTAAGATATGAAAGCTTGGCAACATTTAAAAACAATAAACCATCATAAAATGCTGGTACTGAAAGGTTGCTTTCGAGTCGGTTTATATAAACAGGGACTGCTGCATGATTTGTCTAAGTATACTCCCACTGAATTTTTGGTGGGCTGTAAATATTTTCAGGGGGACATAAGCCCTAATAATATTGAGCGTAGGGAGAAAGGATATTCGTCTGCATGGCTACATCACAAAGGCAGAAATAAACATCATATGGAATACTGGATTGATTATGGGGTGGGACAGCAGCGAGGAATAACTGGGATGAAGATGCCGCTCAAATATGTGGTGGAAATGTTTATTGACCGAATGTCAGCATCGAAGAATTACCTAAAAGAGAAATATACAGATCGCAGTGCTTTGGAATATTATGAGCATGGCAAAGAGTACCATATTTTGCATGATGACACCAGAATGCTGTTGGAACAACTGCTGCATATGCTGGCAGAACAAGGAGAAACTGCTGTGTTTTGTTATATTAAGGATGTGCTTCTTGAGCAAAAAGATTATGGCGCGTCTTACTCGAAACGGCAGAGTTAAAAATTTAATTGTATATGGAAAGGCACTTTAAAGCTTGATTTTTCATAGAATGTAATAAATCAGCTAAGAGGTGCTTTTTTTGAAAACTTTTTTATTGCCGCTGAATGCAGAGGAAGAAAAATATTATCTGGAAAAAATGAAAGAGGGCGACCTTGAGGCTAAACATATCCTGATCGAACGGAATCTGAGGCTGGTAGCTCATATTTCTAAAAAATATCAAAATGGGGAAGAAGATATGGAAGATCTGATTTCAATTGGGACAATTGGACTGATCAAAGCGATCTCTACCTTTAACTATGAGCGGGGGAATCGTCTTGCCACATATGCTGCACGTTGTATTGACAATGAATTGCTGATGTATTTTCGTGGCAAAAAGAAGACTTCCAGAGAAGTGTCTTTGTATGAACCAATTGGGACAGATAAGGAGGGAAATCAGATTAGTCTGATGGACGTAGTGGAGAGTACAGACAGGGATGTTTTTGAGATTATTGAGTTAAAAGGCAATAGCAGAAAAGTCTATGAGATGATTCCGAAAGTCTTGACTCAAAGGGAGCAGGAGATCATTGAGTGGCGTTATGGGCTGTATAATCAAAAGCCAGTGACACAGCGGGAGATTGCCGATAAGCTGGGAATATCGCGTTCCTATGTAAGCAGGATTGAGAAACGTGCGCTGGAAAAATTAAAGAGTTGTTTTGAATCAACGTAGAACTTGATGAAGAAGAAGGCAAATGCCCAGGCTTATGCATTTTACATATTTTGTGTGTTTTTTAATTGTGACAGAAAGTAATTTTGCATAAGTTCTGTGCCGGGTTGCTGCAGAAACTACTTTTCAAATAAATAAAAACATGTTATGATAAAACCATCTTTTTTCATGGGCGTGTCTGCCCACATATCCCAAGCCAGCACAAAGGGAGGTAACTTTGTATAGTATTGTATCGACAGCCATCGTCTGCGGCATCCAGAGTATTTTGATTCAGGTGGAGGCAGATGTGTGTGATGGGATGCCTGCATTTGAAATGGTAGGTGTATTGTCCTCTGAGGTTAAGGAGGCCAAGGAGCGGGTTCGGGCGGCAATCCGCAACAGTGACATTCGTTTGGCGCCAAAAAAAATCACAGTAAATCTTTATCCAGCGGATCTCAAGAAGAGCGGCACGGTATTTGATTTGCCGATTGCCCTTGCTATATTGTCGGCATATGGCAGGATTCCCCAAACATATCTGGAAGGAATTTTGTTTGCTGGAGAAATCAGTCTTAATGGAGAGATTCGTCCGACTTCCGGCATTTTGCCAATGGTATTGGCAGCACGGGAAGCAGGAAAACGAACAGTCTGCGTTCCAAGAGAAAATGTGCGGGAAGCTCAAATTGTCAAAGAGATTACCATTTTGCCCGCAGATAGTTTGCTTCAAGTGATGGAGATGATTGCCAAATTCGCTGAGGAATCATCAAAAGAAGTGTTAAATAACAGTAATAATATAGAAGAAACAGGATTAAAATATGGCAGTACAGAATATGATTTTGCTGCAATTCATGGGCAAAAAATATTAAAGAGAGCCTGTGAGATTGCAGCAAGTGGGAGGCATAATATGCTGATGCTAGGTTCTCCTGGTGCAGGCAAGACGATGGCAGCAAGGGCAGTGGCTACGATTTTGCCACCTTTGACAGAGGAGGAAGCATTAGAGCTTGCCAAGGTATACAGTGTAACAGGATTATTTGAACAGCGAGAAAATAATTTTAGAGAACGGCCGTACCGCAGCCCGCATCATACGATCAGTGTGGCTGGTCTTGCCGGAGGTGGTGCCACGCCCAAACCAGGAGAAATCAGTCTAGCTCATAAAGGGGTACTTTTTTTGGACGAACTGACCGAATTCCAGAAACCAGTATTGGAGGTGCTGCGTCAGCCATTGGAAGAGCGGGGGATTCGGCTCGTACGAAAAAGCGGCACTTATTTTTATCCTGCAGATATTATGTTGATTGCGGCGATGAATCCTTGCCATTGCGGATACTTTCCAGATCGAAACCGCTGTACCTGTTCTAGAACGATGATTGAGCGTCATTTGAATAAAATCAGCCGGCCGCTGTTAGATCGAATGGATCTCTGTGTGGAAGTGCAGCGTCCAGCACTCCTAGATTTGACGACAAAGGAGCCAGAGGAATCTTCAGCACAGATCCGCGGCCGTGTCGAGCAGACACAGCGTATTCAGCAACAGCGGTTTGCTGGGAGTGGGATCTTATATAACAGTCAAATTCCTGTTTCTGTGATCGACAAATGGTGTCCTATGCAACCAGATGGAGAAAAATTATTAAAAGAATCTTTTGATCGTCTAGAATTGACGGCCAGAGGTTACTATCGGATTATAAGGGTGGCGCGTACCATTGCAGATATGGAAGGGGCAGAGCAGATTTGCAAATCTCATATTCAAGAAAGTCTTTTGTACCGCGGCATTGATAGAAAGATGTGGGATTGGGAATGAAAACTGGAAAAATACATAATAAATACGATTATTGGCTTGCAGGAATTACCATATTGCCAGGAAGAAAGAAGATTTGCCTTAAGCGTATGTTTGAGGAGACAAAAATGCTCTATCACGCAAAATCTAAAACCTTGGAGCATATTTCTTTTATGACAGACAGGGAGAGAGAAGGATTTTTGGCTGCTCAGAATAAGTCGGAGCAGGAACTAGAACGAGAGTGGGAATATTGTATCAAAAATCAGATTTGTCTGACATTGTGGCAAGAACAGACATTTCCCAAAAAGCTTAAAAACATTTATAATCCGCCCTACGGTTTGTTTTATCAGGGAAGACTTCCAGATCACAGGCAGCCAACAATTGGCGTGGTAGGAGCCAGGAATTGTTCTGCTTATGGAAAAACTGTGGCCAAGAAGATTGGCGAAGAACTTGCTAAATCAGGGATTGAAGTGATTAGTGGCATGGCGGCAGGGATTGATGGGGCTGCGCAAAAAGGTGCTTTAGATGCAAATGGATATACTTGTGGTGTTCTTGGCTGTGGGACAAATATTTGTTATCCTGCAGCTAATCGAGAACTTTATCAGAGATTGATAGAAAAGGGAAGTGTATTGTCAGAATATCCACCCCATACAAGACCATTGGCAATGTATTTCCCTCAGCGAAACCGTATTATCAGCGGACTTTCAGATGTAGTAATTGTAGTGGAAGCCAGGGAACGCAGCGGTTCTTTGATTACAGCAGATTTTGCATTGGAGCAGGGCAGAGAGGTCTATGCGATTCCGGGAAGGATTTGTGATGTCTGCAGCCAAGGGACAAACCGTCTGATCAGTCAGGGGGCTGGGATCTTTTTAAATATGGAAGATTTTCTCAAAGAGATGCATATTTTTATGAAAACAGAAGATAATTCTGCTGGAAAAGAAAAAATAGTTCTTGAAAATTTGGAAAGGTTGGTGTATAGTTGTCTGGATTTAACTCCCAGGAATTTAGAAACCCTGATGATAGAAACAGGGTTGAGACTAGGAGCATTGATAGAAAATTTGGAGGCACTGCAGCAGATGGGCATTGTTTCTGAAATATATAAGAATTATTACATTCGTTCTGATACCTTGGAATTATGAACAGATTGATGGGGAAAAAGAAGGAGCAGACACATGGCAAAATATCTTGTAATCGTGGAATCGCCAGCTAAAGTAAAGACGATCAAAAAATTTCTTGGAAAAAATTATGAAGTGGCAGCATCTAATGGACATGTTAGAGATTTGCCAAAGAGCCAGCTTGGAATAGATGTGGAGCACGGTTTTGAACCAAAATATATTACAATTCGCGGCAAGGGGGATATTCTCGCCAATCTTCGCAAGGAGGTAAAGAAGGCGGATAAAGTTTATCTGGCAACTGACCCGGACCGAGAAGGGGAGGCAATTTCTTGGCATTTATCCAAGGCTTTGAAATTAGCAGATAAGAATGTCTATCGTATCAGCTTTAATGAGATTACTAAAAATGCAGTAAAAGCATCTTTAAAGCAAGCACGTGAAATTGACATGGATTTGGTGGATGCACAACAGGCTCGCCGTATGCTTGACCGTATGGTGGGGTATCGGATTAGTCCTGTGTTGTGGGCTAAGGTAAAGCGAGGTTTAAGTGCTGGACGTGTGCAGTCAGTAGCGCTACGTATTATTTGTGACCGAGAAGAGGAGATCAATGCATTTATTCCAGAAGAATACTGGACATTGGATGCAAAATTTGCAATTCCAGGTGAGAAGAAACGATTGATTGCCAAATTTTATGGAGATGAAAACGGAAAGCGTACAATCGGCTCTCGAGAAGAACTGGACGGAATATTAAAAGATCTGGCACAGGAGACGTTTCAGGTGCTGGATGTAAAGAAAGGAAAGCGGGTAAAAAAGGCACCGCTGCCTTTTATTACCAGTACCTTGCAGCAAGAGGCAGCCAAAAGACTGAATTTCTCCACACAAAAAACCATGCGTCTGGCACAGCAGTTATATGAGGGAATTGATATCAAAGGTCAGGGAACAGTTGGTATTATCACTTACTTAAGAACAGACTCAGTGCGTATTTCTGAGGAGGCGGACGCAGCGGCCAGGGAATATATTAGTTCTGCTTACGGAGAAAATTATGTTGCAAAAGAAGGACAGGGTAAGAAAAGCAGTACTAAAATTCAGGATGCACATGAGGCAATTCGTCCTTCTGATATCACCAGGACACCAGTAAAGATCAAAGAATCCTTGAGCAGAGATCAGTTTCGTTTATATCAACTAATCTGGAATCGATTTGTGGCCAGCCGTATGAGTAATGCGGAATATGAAACTACCTCTGTCAAGATTGGAGCTGGAATTTACCGTTTTCATGTATCAGCTTCTAAGATTACCTTTGAAGGTTTTTTATCAGTCTATACCAGCGATGACGACGACAAAGGAGAAAATAATGTCCTGCTGGGAGCTATTGACACTGAGACAAAACTAAATCTAAAAGAGCTGGAGGAAAAACAGCATTTCACACAGCCGCCGGCGCATTTTACGGAAGCTTCTTTGGTGAAGGCCTTAGAGGAACTTGGTATTGGACGTCCCAGTACTTATGCACCTACCATTACGACACTTCTCGGCAGGCGTTATGTGACAAAAGAAAATAAGAATCTCTATATCACAGAGTTGGGGGAAGTGGTCAATTCCATTATGACAGAGGCATTTCCAACTATTGTAGATGAGAAGTTTACCGCAAATATGGAATCTTTGCTGGATAAAGTGGCAGAAGGAAGTGTTGGCTGGAAAGCAGTGGTCAGTAATTTTTATCCAGATCTGGAAGAGGCTGTTCAAATTGCAGAAAAAGAACTAGAAAAGGTGAAGATTGAGGATGAAGTGACCGATGTAATTTGTGAACAATGTGGCAGAAATATGGTGGTTAAATATGGACCACATGGTAGATTTTTGGCATGTCCAGGTTTTCCAGACTGCCGCAATACGAAACCTTATCTGGAGAAGATAGGAGTAGAGTGTCCGAAATGTGGGAAGGAGGTTGTGCTCAAGAAGACTAAAAAAGGAAGAAAATATTATGGCTGTGAGGATAATCCAGACTGTGATTTTATGTCATGGCAAAAGCCCTCGAAAGAAAAATGTCCGCAGTGCGGCGGATATATGGTAGAGAAGGGGAATAAGCTGGTCTGTGCAGATTCACAGTGTGGATTTGTAAAGGAAAAAGAAAAGCAAAAATAATCGTTTTATAGGTGAAATTAACATATATATAGAATAAATAATACCATTTGAGCAGATAAGAATTATGTAGAATATTGTAGAAGAAAAATAGTGGAAATGACAGAAAGTTGTTGAAATTCAATGCGAAATATGGTAAAATTTAAAACAGTTTAGAGGAAAGTGTAGATTTTATCAGGAGGTATCGTATGAGTGTTCAGTTATTAGACAAGACAAGAAAGATTAATAAGCTGCTGCACAATAACAACTCCTCGAAAGTGGTATTTAATGATATCTGTAAAGTCTTAGCTGAGATATTAGCCTCCAATATACTGGTAATCAGCAAGAAAGGGAAGGTGCTTGGCACCAGCAGATGTGACACAGGAGGAGAGCTGCAAGAGTTAATTGCCGATGAAGTTGGCGGGTTTATTGATGCTATGCTCAATGAGAGGCTCTTGGGAATTCTTTCCACTAAGGAAAATGTTAATTTGGAGACGTTAGGTTTTGTATCAGAGGATGTAAAGCTCTATCAGGCAATTATTACACCAATAGATATTGCCGGAGAACGTCTGGGGACTTTATTTGTGTACCGTTTAGAGAGACAGTACGATATTGATGATATTATTTTAAGTGAATATGGGACCACGGTTGTCGGTTTGGAAATGATGCGTTCTGTTAATGAGGAGAATGCAGAGGAGAGCCGAAAGGTACAGATTGTGAAATCTGCGATTAGTACGCTTTCGTTTTCTGAATTAGAAGCTATCACCCATATTTTTGATGAGATGGAAGGCAAAGAAGGGATCTTGGTTGCAAGCAAGATTGCAGATCGCGTGGGGATCACTAGAAGCGTGATTGTGAATGCATTGCGCAAGTTTGAGAGTGCCGGAGTGATTGAATCCCGTTCTTCTGGTATGAAGGGAACCTACATCAAGGTGCTAAATGATGTAGTGTTTGAAGAATTGGAACAGGTCAAAAAGCAGAATATGAAACACAGCTAAACGGATTTGGCAGTGAGATGAAAAAAGGAATTTGCAGGTAACTACAGATTTCTTTTTTTGCCCATTTTCCATATTTTGGAAAAAGTTTGTACATATTTTGCCATTCAGTACAATATAATTGGAAAGGAAGCAGGGAGAACGGCTGTGTCTTGATAGGAATGCTATGTATAGAACACAGCAAAAAGTAAGGGTATTTTTAGATTTTTTATACAAAGAAATCGTCCTTTTTATTAGCGTTTCCTTCGACAAAATGACACAAGATCGTGTTGCAGTTGTGAAAAAATTACAAAAAAGTACTTGCATTATGAGAGGGTTTGCGCTAATCTATAAAAGGATAGATTCGTATATGGGTATCGGAAAATACGAAGGACGGAAGGAGCGGGATATCATGTTAAACAGTGGTATTTATGATTATATTGATGTATGGAATAAAGCAGCAGATGCGGCATGGCTGCGAGATACTGCGATTGTCAATAATATTTCCAATGGCGACACACCTGGTTATAAACGGCAGGATGTAGACTTTGAGGGTGTGCTTGAACGGGAATTGGGAAAAACAAAATATGTGTCACTGGACGATAAGGTGAGCAATCTACATATGAATCATCTGAATGTATCAATTTATACAGATGCAGAGAATTATTCTTACCGTTTGGATGAGAATAACGTTGACCCAGAACAGGAACAGGCAAAGCTTGTATCAAATAGGATCAAATATAATGCCCTGATTGATACCATGTCAAAGGAATTTGCCAGAATTAAGAGTGTGATCAAATAGGCTGGATAAGAATGCCTGAGGGCAGAAAGTTTGGAGGAAAGGGATATGTCATTATTTCAATCATTTAATATCAGCACATCCGGTTTGACCGCACAGCGGTTCCGAATGGATGTGATATCTGAGAATGTTGCTAATGTAACTACGACGAGAACAGAGGACGGGACGCCTTATACCAGGAAAATTGTCAGTTTTCAGGAGAAGCAGGTGACACCTTTTAGCAAGGTGCTAGATAACACCAGAGAAGCTCTGATTGGAAATGGTGTGAAAGTCAATAGGGTAGCTGAGGATACTACAAGCGATTATATTATGAAATATGAGCCCTCCCATCCCGATGCGGATGAGAATGGATATGTGTCTTATCCGAATGTGAATATCATTACGGAAATGACTAATTTAATTGATGCTAGCCGTTCTTACGAAGCAAATATTACAGCGTTTGATACCAGTAAGGCGATTGCTTTAAAGGGATTGGAACTAGGAAAATAACAGGATAGGGAGGCTATTTAAATGGATATTTCAGCGTTAAGTAATGTAACATCGGCTTACATTAAGAATGCTGCCGAGCAAAATCCGCAGCTCACTACAGAAGACAGAGGTTTTGAGAGCGTTTTAAAATCGGCAATGGATATGGTAAATGAGGCAAGTGATCTGCAAAACCAAGCGGAAGAGGCGACTATGCAATTTGCACTTGGTTATGCGACGAACACCCATGACCTGAATGACATTCAGACAAGGGCTGACATTGCATTAAATTATACGACAGCAGTCAGAGACAGAATGTTAGAGGCTTATAAAGAAATTATGAATATGCAGATTTAATGCTGTAATTAGGAGAATGGGTAGGAGAGTCACATGCAGGAGAGAATAAAAAATATTCCCAAACAGATTTTAGAGTGGTGGAATAAATTTTCAGTAAAACAGAAAACGTTGATTGCCAGTGTTGCTCTGGCTGTCATAGTTGCTCTGGTGATTGTTGTCAGGGTATTGACAACACCTACACTTGTACCGATTAGAAATTGTGAGAATACCAAAGAAGCGGCACAGGTAAAGGAATTGTTGACTGGGGAGGATATTGATTATGAGGTTTCCAGCGATGGGCTGAACTTTTCTGTAAAAGCGGAAGATGAGGCGAATGCGGCGATTTTATTAGGCCAGAATGGAATACCAGCTTCCCGATATGAATTTGATAATGTATTTAGTGGTGGATTCAGTACTACTGAGGCAGATAAGACCAAGAAGTATCAGCGTTATCTGCAAGAGGAGCTGGCAGAACATTTAGAGAATTTAGATACAGTGCAGAGGGCAAATGTGAAGCTCAGTATGCCGATTGATGATGGAACTGTGCTGGCACTGGAAGAAGATACATATGCAGCTGTTACTTTGACTCTCACAGAAGACATGGATGAAGAGAAAGCGAGCGGTCTGGCAAGGTGGATTGCCACAGCAGTTGGAAATAGTAGTACTGATGATATTTCTATTATGGATACTTCCGGCAATGTCTTGTTTGCAGGTGGAGACACTGCAACCTCTATGGGAGCAGCGAGTAGTCAATTATCCTATAAGACAAAAGCAGAAAATATGGTAAAGAATCAGGTCAAAGATGTGGTTCTTGGCACAGGAGTGTATGACAGTGCATCTGTAGGCTTGAATTTGAATATGAGTTTTGACGAGAGGGAAGAGACAGATCACAATTATTATTTAGATGGTGACGCAGAACATGGTCCGACAGCAAGAGAACGTGTTTTTGAGCAGGAGACCACAGGCGGAGATGGTGGTGTACCCGGAACCGATGCAAACGGAGAAGATACCACTTATGTCTTGCCAGATGGTGCAGTAAGCAACAATACGATTTCTGATGTAGACAGAGATTATAATACCAGTGAACGGATTACCAAGACCAAAGGCGTTGGAGGAGAAATTGATTATGATAATTCTTCCATCACTGTAGTGGCAAATCAGTACCGCAACTATAGTGAGAGTGCTTTGAGAGCCAGTGGTGAGCTGGATAATATGACTTTTGATGAGTTTGTGGCAGCGAACAGAGAGAAAGTTAAGCTGGATGTAGATGAAGATTTTATTCAGATGGTGTCCAAAGCAACTGGATTTTCTGAAGATAATATTGTGATTGTGGCATACGAAGTTCCATTTTTTGAATATGATGGCGACGGTGGACGGGACGTTTTTGATTATCTCCCGATCATAATTGCAGCTGTAATTATGTTAATGCTGGGATATGTGGTGTTTCGCAGTACCAGAAGAGAACAGACAGCAGCACCAGAGCCAGAACTTTCTGTTGAATCTTTGCTGGCTTCAACAAAGGAAGCGCAGGAGGAGACTTTGGAAGATATTGGATTCTCAGAGAAGTCTGAGACACGTATTTTGATAGAAAAATTTGTAGATGAAAATCCCGAGGCAGTGGCGTCACTGCTTAGAAATTGGTTGAATGAGGAGTGGGAGTGAGTATGTCAGGTTCAGATGAATTTACAGGAGTTCAGAAAGCGGCGATATTGCTGATTGCATTAGGGCCGGAAAAATCGGCCTCCATTTTTAAACATTTAAAAGAAGAAGAAATTGAAGAACTGACTCTGGAAATTGCCAATACCAGAAGTATCTCCCCTCAGACAAAAGAGGATGTGTTGAATGAGTTTTACCAAGTCTGTCTGGCACAGCAGTATATTGCCGAGGGCGGTATTGCTTATGCAAAGGAGTTGCTGGAAAAGGCTTTAGGCGAAGAGAAGGCACAGGGAGTGATTTCCAAGTTGACTGCTTCCCTTCAGGTACGTCCATTCGAGTTTGTGCGTAAGACGGATCCATCTCAGTTATTGAACTTTATTCAGGACGAGCACCCGCAGACAATTGCTATGATTTTGTCCTATTTATCTGCAGGGCAGGCGGCTGTGATTATCGGTTCATTAGTACCAGAGAAACAAGCGGATGTGGCAAAACGTATCGCTATGATGGACAGAACTTCACCAGACGTGATAAAGGAAGTGGAACGAGTATTGGAACGTAAACTTTCTGCTTTGGTAAATCAGGATTACACCATTGTTGGTGGTGTGGATGCCGTGGTAAATATTTTGAATACAGTAGACCGCGGAACAGAAAAACATATTATGGAATCTCTTGAGATTGAAGAACCAGAATTGGCAGATGAGATCCGTAAGAAGATGTTTGTATTTGAAGATATTCTTCTTCTGGATGACCGTGCAATCCAGCGTGTGCTTCGTGATGTTGATAACAACGACTTGGGAGTGGCGCTGAAGGCGGCAAATGAAGATGTGCAGAATGTTATCTTCAAGAATATGTCCAAGCGTCTAGCAACCATGATCAAGGAAGATATGGAATATATGGGACCTGTCCGTATGAAGGATGTTGAAGAGGCACAGCAGAAAATCGTTGGTATTATACGTAAACTGGAAGATTCAGCAGAGATTGTAATCTCCAGAGGCGGAGGTGACGAGATCGTTGTCTAATTTGTATAAGCAGAGATATGTGGTTCCAGATGACAGCGGAACGCGAGTGATCAATTCAAATTCTAGAGTGGCAGAACGAATACAGGAGCTTGAACGGCTGCAGATGCAAAATATCCCTACGCAGCAGGGAACCGTAGATGGTTTTGTAGCAGGTCTTAATTTGGAAGTGGTAGATGCTGTACCCAAAGAACCGGAGCTGTCTCCCGAGGAAATCAGGGAACAGGCGAAGGAGGAAGCAGAAACTTTACTTTCAGATGCTAAAAATCATTCGGATGCTTTACTTGCAAACGCAAACCGTGAGGCAGAGCTTATCAGGGAGAAGGCGAGAGAGGAAGGCTTTGAAGCAGGACAACAAGAAGGGAATGCGAGAGCAGATGCAGAACTGGCAAGAATGCGCAGACAGTTAGAGGAAGAAAAACGTCGCCTGGAGCTGGATTACCAACAAAAGCTTCAGGAAATGGAACCATATCTAGTGGGAATTATCTCTAATGTGTTTGAAAAAGTGTTCCATGTACAGTTTGATGATAAGAAAGAAATTCTGATCTATCTGATTCAGAGAGTAATTTTGGGAGCAGAGGGTACCAAAGAATTTCAAGTTAGGGTGAGTTTGAAAGATTATGAGTTTGTGGAAGAACACAAAAGAGAGATTACCGAGCGGGTCGGGGCGTCTGTGCATGTGGAGATTATGGCAGATGCAGCTTTACAAGAGCGGCAGTGTATGATTGAGACAGATTCCGGCGTCTTTGACTGTGGTATGGATGTTCAGTTAGATAATCTGATGAAAGCATTGCAGTCATTAAGTTTGTGAGGAAGATAATGTGACATATAATTTTGATAAATATGATCAATTGACAGATATGAATTATTACAGACATCTGGGAAAAGTAGTAAAAATTGTAGGACTTACGATAGAATCTGTGGGCCCTAACGCCAAACTGAATGACCTTTGCCGTATTATCATTGATAAGAACAGAAATGTTTCCATTATGGCAGAAGTAGTGGGATTCAGGGATAAAAGACTGCTTCTTATGCCATATGAGAGCGTAGAAGGTCTAGGCGTAGGATGTATCGTAGAGAATACGGGACATCCTTTGTCTGTTTATGTGGGAAATGAAATGCTGGGGCATACCTTAGACGGCATGGGAAGGCCGACAGATATTGAGGAGTTGACACTGAGAGAAGAATATCCAGTAGATGCAGCTCCCCCAGATCCAATGGCAAGAGTAATTATTGATGAGGTTCTTCCATTGGGAGTAAAAGCAGTGGATGGTCTGATCACTGTAGGAAAAGGACAAAGAATTGGGATTTTTGCAGGTTCTGGTGTTGGTAAGAGTACCTTGCTTGGCATGTTTGCCAGAAATACACGTGCAGATATCAATGTAATAGCGTTGATTGGCGAGCGTGGCAGAGAGGTAAGAGAATTTATTGAGCGCGATATGGGAGAAGAAGGCATGCGTCGTTCCGTAGTGATTGTTGCCACTTCTGACCGTCCAGCATTACTTAGGCGTAATGCTGCTAAGACGGCAACGGCGATTGCAGAGTATTTTCGAGATCAGGGCAAAGATGTCTTATTGATGATGGATTCTTTGACACGTTTTTCTATGGCTCAGCGAGAAATTGGGCTGGCCTCCGGGGAACCGCCTGTGACCAGAGGATATCCGCCCAGTGTGTATTCTGAGATGCCAAAGCTTTTGGAGCGTGCTGGAAATTCCGATAAAGGTTCCATTACTGGATTGTACACCGTTCTGGTAGATGGAGATGATTTTAATGAACCAATTACAGATACTGCAAGAAGTATTTTAGATGGGCATATTATGCTAGACCGAAAACTAGCACATAAAAATCATTATCCTGCGATTGATGTCTTACAGAGTATTTCCCGTGTTATGAGTTCTATTGTAGACAGAGAACACAAGGAAGCGTCAGGTAAATTAAAAAATGTCCTAGCTACTTATCAAGAAGCAGAAGATTTAATCAATATTGGTGCATATAAAAAAGGTTCGAATCGTAATATTGATTATGCCATTGAAAAGATTGATGAAGTAAATCAGTTTTTGCTGCAAGAAACACATGATAAGTTTACCTTTGAAGAAATACTTGACATGATGGAACATATTTTTTAAAACATATGGATTAAGAATAGAATAGAGGAAATCATGGCTAAGTTTACATATAGAATGCAGAATATCCTCAATATTAAATATAAGCTGGAAACGCAGGCAAAGACAGCTTTTTCTGTTGCCGCTGCAAAGTTGGATCTGGAGGAAGAAAAGCTTGAGGGACTGCGGCAGCGCAAAAATGCCTACGAGGTACGAGCACAGGAATTGATCGCTGACCGACTTGATTTTCAGGAAATTAAGATAAATCGGGTAGCCATTGAAACCATGAAAGGCGCAATCCGAAATCAGACGCTTGCTGTCCATGTGGCAGAGCGAAATTTAGAAAACGCCAGAATACATTTACAAGAAATTATGACAGAGCGCAAAACGCATGAGATCTTGAAGGATAAAGCATTTGAGGAATTTAAGAAAGAACTGGAAAAGGAAGAGAGCAAGGCAGTGGATGAGCTGGTGAGCTTTACCCATAACCATGTAGAAGAAGGATAGGCGGTGACAGATATGGCAGACCAGGTGTTAGAACAAGGAGAAAATGGGGCCTTGGATAAAAAGGCACAGAGGAAAGCTGAAAGAGCAAGAAAAAAAGAAGAGAAAAAAAATAGGCAACAGATGCAGGAAGAAGTAACAGAAGAGGAAGAAAGCGGCGGAAAAGTTGCAGTTATTCTGGCAACTATTGTCTTTATCGTAATCTGGCTTGCAATTCTGGCGCTGGTAATTAAAATGGATATCGGTGGATTTGGTTCTACAGTGTTGCAGCCGATTCTCAAGGATGTACCTTATATTAACAAAATTTTGCCGGACAGCGCTAAGAAAGAGGAAACAAAAGATGTCCAGTATCCTTATACTACTTTAGATGAAGCAATTGACCGCATCAAAGAACTGGAGAAGGAATTATCCAGCAGTCAGTCAAAATCTAAAGGAAAGTCAGACAATGTGAAGCAGCTGGAAGCGGAAGTGGCAAGGCTCAAGGAATTTGAAAATAAGCAGGCAGAATTTGAACAGGAAAGATCAGATTTTTATAAAGAGGTAGTGTTTAACGAGAAAGCGCCCGATATATCAGAATATAAAGCATATTATGAAAGTATTGATCCTGCTAATGCAGAGGCTTTGTATAAACAGGTAGTTCAGCAGCAAGAAGGGGATCAGCAGATCGAGGAATATGCCAATACTTATGCATCTATGAAGCCGAAACAGGCGGCAGCGCTGATGGAACAGATGACAGATGATTTGAAATTAGTGGCTAAGATTTTACAGAATATGGACACAGATTCGCGCGCCAAGATTTTAGATGCGATGGATTCCGAAGTGGCAGCAAGACTCACAAAGATCATGGAACCATAATATATTAGGTTATAAGATCCTTTGAGATTTTATAATAAATAAAAATAATCAGAAAGGAGGAATAGGCATGACAACCAGTAAAATAGCTCAGATGGCGTCTCTTTTAAACAGTCCAGACTTAATGAATACACAGAAACAAACGCAGCAAACAGATTTGGCGTTTGGAGCTTTCTTAAGTCAGACATCAGGCAATACCAGACAGGAATTTTTATCCTCTGATAATGCACAGAAAGCTGTGGAGCCCACAGGAAAACAGACTGCTTATGAGAGAGAGACGGCAAGAGCTGGTTACAGGGAAGAATCTATTTCATGCAGCCAGACGACAGATAGCCCTAAGGAACTGTCGGATGACGTAGCAGAGAAGATCAAAGCTTTTGAGAAACAGGTCAAAGAGACTGTGGCAAAGGAGCTGGGTGTTTCCGAGGAGGAGGTTACACAGCAGATGCAGGCAATGGGTCTTACGGTGATGGATCTGATGGATCCTTCTAAGCTGGCAAGTCTGGTTATGGAACTGACAGGCAGCGAAGACATCGGAGGATTGTTGTTTAATCCAGAGTTTCAGCAGATTTTTAATCAAATCGGAGAACTGTCACAAGACTTGGCTGCACAGTTGGGGATGACACCCGAAGAAATGAAACAGTTACTGGCACAGATGGAGGAGTTGGAACAAAATATGTCTCAGGATCAAGTATTCCAAGAGACAGAAAAGTTGCCGACAGAACAGCAGGCAGAGTCTATGGATACAGTGCAACAGACAGGGGATAATGCTGACAAGATGCAGACTCTTGCGCAGGGAGTTCGTGAGGAGACAGAGGTACAGACAGGAACTTTGCAGAATGCAGGAAAGACAGAGGAAAACCAGCAGGAGCTCAATGCACAGGTGCAAGTGGCAGAGAGCGGAGAGGAAACAGAAAATACTGCTTCTGAAGAGAAATCTTTTTCTGGATTATCCCAGGAGGGCAAAGGCACTGAGAAAACCGAGAGCCGCCAGGAACATGTGACTTACCAGACTACTACACAGACGATCAATCAAGGTCAGACAGTGGAAGTTACCCAGACTGTAGTGCAGACTAGAGTAAATGTTGATGATCTCTTCCGTCAGGTTAGTCAGATGACTAGAGTATTTGTAGGTCAGGCAGAATCTTCAATTGAGATGCAGCTCAATCCAGCAAATCTTGGTAAGGTTTATCTGCAGGTGGTTTCCAGAGAAGGTGTGATCACAGCTCAGCTTGCTGCACAGAATGAGGCAGTGAAGGAGGCTTTGGAGAGCCAGCTTGTGGTACTCAAAGAGAACATGAATCAGCAGGGCTTGAAGGTGGAAGCAATTGAAGTGACAATTGCCAGCCATGAATTTGAGCGAAATCTGGAAGAAAACCAGCATAATGCTGCACAAGAGCAGCAGGAAGCACAGACACGCCGGCAAGGAAGAAGAAATCTGAATTTGGGCAGTCTGGATGAGCTGGAAGGTTTGATGACAGAAGAAGAAAATCTGGCAGCAAAAATGATGTCAGAACAGGGTAACAGTATGGATGTAACAGCGTAGTATATAGCATAATTTTAGAAAGGAGAAAGCATATGTCAATTATGGTGCCAATCAAGGATGGCGAGGTAGTGGACACCAATACAAATTCTGATTCACAAGAACAACGGAAAGCCGGCGGTTCTTTGGATAAACAGGCATTTTTGCAGCTTTTGGTGGCTCAGATGAAGTATCAGGATCCCTTGGAGCCGACTTCAAATACCGAATACGTTTCACAGCTTGCAACGTTCTCATCCTTAGAGCAGATGCAGAATTTGAATGCTACCATGCAGGTACAGCAAGGTACGAATTTGGTGGGTAAGACTGTGATCATGCAGGTAACTCAGAATGGAAGCAATAATTATGTACAGGGAAGAGTGGATTATGTTGTGCGTCAAGGCGGTAAGACGTATCTCTCGATTGACGATCAGCTCTATTCCATTGAAGATTTGGATAAAGTGATTGATGATGAATACCTGGATGCATTAGGAATTGCAGAAGATTTTGAAAAGGTTATTGGTGAATTGCCAGATGTGAAGAATTTGACAATCAAAGATAAGGAAAAGTTGGAGGCGGTGAGAAAAGCATTCAATAATCTCACTACATATCAGCAGGAATTTATTCAGAAATACAGCAAGACTGCATTCCAGAAGCTGTCAGATTTGGTTGCCAAGATGAAAGAATTGGATAAAGATTCTGATACAGGCGACGGTGACGATAAAGATGACGGTGAGGGTACAGAAGGAACTGGAGGTTCAGGCAGTACAGGTGGAACAGAAGGCACAGGCGGTTCAGGCAGTACAGGTGGAACAGAAGGCACAGGTGGTTCAGGCAGTACAAACGGCTAGGATAGCTACCTTTGCTGGTTAGCAGGAGGAGAGCAGGGAAGCTCAGAATGGAGAGAGCATATGAATAAAATTTCAGATCAATTCTCTTCTATTGAACGGATCACAGACCAATATTTAAAAAAGAACACAGCAGGTTCTGCTGCGGCAGCGTCAGAATGCTCCTTTGAGGATATCTTAAAGCGCAGGCGGTCTGTAGATGAAGAGTCTGCACTAAAGTTTTCCAAACATGCATCTATGCGGCTGCAGAGCAGGAATATAGAACTTTCCAGCGAGCAGAAGGAGCGTCTGGAAACAGGAGCAGAAAAGGCAGAAGCGAAGGGAATGAAGGAATCCCTAGTAATTGTTGACTCTTATTCCTTTATTGTGAATGTGCCTGGCAAAGTGGTAGTCACAGCTATGGACCAGAGAGAGTCGCAGGAAAACGTATACACAAATATAGATGGTGCCGTAATTATGTAGCTGGCCCTGAAAAGGAAGCAAACGGCCTTTGAATGACAGAAAAGGTCATACGGCAGAAAAGATCAGGAGGATATTTCATTATGATGAGATCATTGTATTCTGGCGTGTCAGGATTGAAAACACACCAGACAAAGATGGATGTAATTGGTAACAATATTGCAAACGTAAATACAGTTGCATTTAAATCATCCAGTACCACTTTTAGCGACCTTATGTATCAGACAGTAGCAAATTCATCTGGTGCGACAAATACCAGAGGTGGTGTTAATGCCAGACAGATTGGTCTTGGTGTTACTACTGGTTCCACATCGGTAAATATCACTTCCCCAGGTGCAACACAGACTACTGGAGACGGCTGGGATCTGAAAATTACTGGTAACAGTTTCTTTATTGTTAATAATGGTGCACAGAATCTGTTTACCAAGGCAGGTGCATTTACCATTGACGGAGCAGGTAATCTGGTAACAAAGTCAACTGGTTATATGGTTATGGGATGGCAGGTTGACCCCACAACGGGCGATATTCGTAAAGATACCGTATCTGGACTGCGTATTATGAAGGAAGAGAATCTGACTTCACCGCCAGAGGCGACCACAGAGGCCACTTGTTCTGGTATTATGGATAAATTTGATAAACAATTGAATACAGAGAATGGTCATATGATGAGTTTGAATTTCTATGATGCTCTGGGCTATAGCTACACTGCAAAATTTGCTGTGAAGACGGCAAATCAGGATACGCTGACTTATACCGTAGAGCTGACGGATATTCTGGACGCTGATAATCATTCCATCCTGCAGGATTATCTGGCACAGGGAGGCAATAACACCTTGACTAATATTTTTGGTGAGGCCAATGATGTGACTCGTTCCTACAAGCTTGCAACTGGATTTAGATATGATGGTACTGGTTATCAGAATGGTTTTACAGATGCAGATGGAAGAAGACTTCAATATGATGAGGCAAACAAGAAATATATCGCGACAGATGGAAGCCAGAAAGAGTATTCAGTAAGTGCGATGTTTGGTATCTCAGACGCGCAGGCGCAGAACTTTATGACAGAGCCGGGAGCAGCCATCGCCGCAGACGGTACATACAGCTATACAGAGAGAGTGACAGGTTATAGCTTAGACTATAAGGAAGGAGAGCCGAACGCGGGAGCTTTTGAATGGGTAGGACAGGAAGGCGCAGACTCGGTACTGTTGAAATTATCTGCATTGGGAGATCAGTTCCGAAATATCAACGTCGATTTTTCTACATCGAAAAGCGCAGATAATGGAGGAATATGTACTCTTGGCACAGATAAAGGAGCTACCAACGGTATTGATGGAACTGGTAGACGTCTGGGAGATCTGATTGGTATCCAGGTACAGGAGAATGGAGAGATCTACGGAAGCTATGATAACAATGATGTAGTGCTTTTAGGACAAATTGCAGTAGCAGTATTTGCAAATCCGGCCGGTTTGGAGAAGCTTGGAGAGAACTGTTATCAGGTAACATTGAACTCTGGTGAATTTGACGGAATCGGGCAGGACATCACCGCGGACGGCGGTAAGATGACCAGCGGTGTATTGGAAATGTCCAATGTAGACCTTTCTACAGAGTTTACAGAGATGATTACCACACAGAGAGGATTCCAGGCAAACTCCCGAATTATTACAACTTCTGACAGTTTGTTGGAGGAGCTGGTTAATCTGAAACGATAATCCTTAACTTAACCATAGAGGATTAACAAATTTTTACAATAAAAATAATTTATCTTGGGGAACTGTATTTCATAGTTCCCCGAGATATGGTATAATGTCGTTAGACATTATACGCGCCGAAGAGCGCATAGAAGTACCATGTTATTGCGAAGCAATTCATGGTATAATGTCTGTCGACAGATATTATACGCGCCGAAGAGCGCATAAGTATACCATGTGCAATCACATGATATGGAATTGAGGTGAGGCTCCATGATTGAAGTCACAAAATTGAATGATATGAAATTATTAGTTAATGCAGAATTAATTGAAACAGTGGAGGAGACACCAGATACTGTCATTTCTTTTGTAACAGGGAAGAAAATAATTGTAAAAGAAAGTAGACAAGAGATCAAAAATTTAGTAATATTGTATAAGAGAGAATTCATGACAACCGGTCTTCCCTGGTTGGAAAAGGAATAATTACAGAAAGAATACATTTCATGGATGAAAAGGGCAGGTGGAAAAATTGGATTTAGCGTCTTTAATTGGAATTATACTTGGTATTGTATTGATGATATTTGGTATCATCAACGGAGATCAGGGAGTAGCGGCATTGGGAAACTTTGTCGATGGAAGTTCCGTTCTTATTACGATTGGAGGTTCCCTGGCAGGTGTAATTGCATCACATACAATGTCAGATTTTATCACTGGATTAAAGAGCTTTACACTGGTGTTTAAAATTCCTAAGGCAGATGTGGGCGAAGTGATCAAGCATATTATTGATCTCTCTAACATAGCAAGAAAGGAAGGTCTTCTTGCTTTGGAAGAAGCGGCAAATGGAATTGAAGATGAGTTTTTGAAAAAAGGTGTCATGCTGGTTGTGGATGGTACAGATCCAGAGTTGGTAAGAGGCATCATGGAAGCCGATTTGATGTGTGTGGAATCCAGACATAAGACAACAATTGGATTTTGGGAAAAATGGGCGGCATTAGGTCCTGCATGGGGTATGATTGGTACGCTGATCGGATTGATTAACATGTTGAAGCTGATGGATGATCCTTCTACGGTTGGTCCTAGTATGGCGCTGGCATTGATCACAACATTATATGGTTCAGTCATTGCCAACTGGCTGTGTACGCCGACGGCCGCAAAGCTAAAGGTCAATAATGATACAGAGATTATGATTAAGGAAGTAACGGTGGAGGGGCTTTTGTCTATCCAGGCAGGAGAGAATCCACGTGTTATTGAAGAAAAGTTAAAATCCTTCCTGTCACCGAAAATGCGTGAGAGTATGCTGGAGAAAGGCGGAGGTGAAGAATAGTGGCGAAACGAAAAGTAGAAGAGTCAGGTGGAGGAGAAGCGTCGTGGCTGAATACCTTTGCAGACCTAATGAATCTTTTGCTGTGCTTTTTCGTATTGCTGTTTGCAATGTCTACCGTTGATGCAGATAAATGGGAACAGCTTATCACTTCCATGCAGAGCAGCTTCAGTATTCTGTCTTCTGGCGGCAGCACGGTAGGAGAGGGAATGATGATTGCTAGCGGCGTTAGCCAGTTAGAATTCTTGGATGAATATTATAGGGAAGAGTCAAATTCTTCTGATAAAGATACCGATGAGCAGGATCCTATGGATGATATGGAGACAAATGGAGAGGAAGGTGCGGAGGCACTAAAAGAAGAATTTGAGGAAGCAGGACTGAAGGAATCAGAAGAGATGGCAGAGCAGATTGAGCAGATTATGACAGAACAGAAAATTGGTGATCAAGTTGAGTTGGATGTCAATGCCCAGTTTGTAAGACTTACATTAAGCGGCGCCCTGTTGTTTGATTCTGCACAGTCGCAAATTCGTGAGGATGCTCTTCCACTGGTTGATAAGCTGTCATTGATTTTAGAAAAATACAACAGTAATCTGATTGATATAGAAGGACATACTGATAATGTCCCCATACATAATGACAAGTATGAGAGTAATGACCTGTTATCCGCTTATCGCGCCTTTGCGGTAAAAGATTATATCCTGGGGAAATCAGCATTGGATGCTGGAAAAATTTATGCCACAGGCTGCGGGGAATATAATCCGGTAGCAGATAATTCCACGCCGGAGGGACGGGCAAGAAACCGACGGGTGGAAATTAAGATATACAATTCGTATAATTCTAATTAGAAAGGAAAGACGGCATGAAAAAGAATTTAATGAGTGTCTTAATTCTGGCACTGGTAGTCGCAAATCTTATTTTGACAGCAATCCTGATGATTTCTGTTGTACCACAAACAAAAAAGGCAAATGAGTTAATTAACAAGGTTTGTTCCGCTATTGATTTGGAGCTAGAGGGCGGTAAGGAAAATTCTTCCATTGACATTCCTATGGAGCAGGTGGAGACGGTGCAGATTGCCGGGGGAGAAACTATGACCATCAACCTCAAGAGCAAGCCTGAAGAGAAACATTATGCAGTGATTTCAGTCGCTTTGGCGCTGGATACTAAGAACAAAGGTTACAAGAAGGGTGTGGAAGGAATTACTAAGAGTGATGATCTTATCAAAGATGAGATTATAAAAGTCGTATCTAACCATACTATTGAAGATATGAGAAATGACCGTGCGGGAGTACAGGATGAGGTATTAGGACGCCTTCGCAAGCTGTTCGACTCTGACTTTATTGTAAGTGTAGCATTCCCGACTTATAACTATGAAGAAGGTAAGTAAATTGGAATGAAAATGTCAGGTGGTGAGAGAGAATGGGCGAGGTCTTATCGCAAAGTGAAATAGACAGCTTACTGAATGCCTTGAGCAATGGTGAGCTGGACGTGGATGAGGTGAAAGACACAGGAGAGAAGAAGGTAAAGGATTACGATTTTGCAAGGCCTGCGAAGTTTTCCAAAGAACATCTCAGAACGATGGAAATTATATTTGAGCATTATGGGCGATTGCTGTCTACGAATCTTCCCGGATATTTGAGAAAAAATATTCAGGTTGAGGTAATGAATTCAGAGGCGCTCACTTATTCTGAGTTTTCAAATGCCTTGTCTAATCCGGTACTTCTGGGAATTGTTGATTTTTCACCGATGCCAGGCAACATTATTATAGAGTTGGCAACAAATCTAGGCTATGCTATGGTAGATCGTATGCTGGGAGGTATGGGAGTTCCTTTGGAACAAAAGAGGGAATTTTCTGAGATAGAGCTCTTAATTATAGAGCGTATTATGAATGCCTGCATCAATCTTTTGCGGGAACCGTGGAAAAATGTGGCGGATATACATCCAAGACTGGAACGAATCGAGACAAATTCTCAGTTTGCACAGTTTATTTCACCAAGCGAGATGATTGCAATTATTACAATCAACATGCGGATTGGGGATGTAGAGGGTCTGATTAATATATGTCTGCCATTTATGACATTGGAAGATGTCATGGACAGGCTGAATACAAAGTATTGGTTCTCAAGTATGCAAAAAGGTGGAGAACAAGAATACACAGAGATGATTGAGACATTGATCTCTAAGGCACCAATGCCAGTGAAAGCAGTTCTGGGCAAGAGTACCATTTCTGTCAATGATTTTATAAATCTTCAGGTTGGAGATATTATCCGTTTGGACACGAAAATAGAAGAAGAACTGAATGTATATGTTGGAAGTATAAAAAAATTTACTGCTTTGCCTGGAGCATCTGGGGATCAGTATGCAGTAAGAGTTACATCAGTAATCAGAGAGGAGCAGTGAAGTTATGGATGGAGTTCTGTCACAGGAAGAAATTAGCGCTCTGTTGAGTGAGGATAGCGGAGCGGAGGCAGTCAATGGAGATGACAGTGAAACACTCACACCGGATGAGATTGATGCCATAGGTGAGATTTCCAATATTAGTATGGGAACAGCAGCCACTACATTATTCTCACTGGTAAATAGGAAAGTGGACATTTCTACCCCAGTAGTAACCTATGCTACCTGGGATGACATTGTTGAGGCATATGAGAGACCTTGTGTTTTTATTCGGATTGCCTATACCGTGGGCTTAGATGGAAGTAACCTTTTAGTTTTGCGGGAACAAGATGTAAAAATTATAACAGATTTAATGATGGGCGGAGATGGCACAAATACAGATGGTGAATTGGGAGAATTGCATTTAAGTGCAATCTGTGAAGCAATGAACCAGATGATGGGAAGTTCAGCGACCTCTTTGTCTTCCATGCTCAATAAAATGATTGATATCAGTCCACCAACCGCGGATTTGATTGATTTAAAAGATACCTTGGATGGAGGAGAGATTGACCAATTTTTAGGAGGAAAGTTTATTCGGATTTCTTTCCGTATGGAGATTGGAGATTTAATAGATAGTACTATTATGCAGCTCTATCCAATTCCTTTTGCGAAGGAAATGTGTACCGGAGTTGCTGAGACGATGGAAGCAGATACTTCTGCAACTGCTGCAAACGCTATGGCGCAGTCTGAGCCTCAGCCGACACCACAGCCAATGCCACAGCAGGCGGCACCACAACCAATGCCGCAGCCTCAGATGCAGCCGATGATGGGGCAGCCAATGATGGGAATGCCGATGGATATGTCGCAGATGTATGCGCAGCAGCCAGTTAATGTGCAGCCAGCACAATTTCAGGCATTTGCCGGAGATTTCAATCCGATCACACAACAGGAGAATATTGGCTTGATTATGGATGTTCCGCTGGATGTTACGGTGGAACTGGGAAGAACCAGCAAATCAATACAGGATATTTTGGAATTTGCTCCAGGGACGATCATAGAGCTGAATAAGATCGCAGGAGAACCTATTGATGTGTTAGTAAATGGTAAGTACGTGGCAAGAGGCGAAGTAGTTGTAATTGAGGAAAGCTTCGGCGTGCGTATTACTGAAATTATAAATAACTAAAATAATAATTGATTCAAGGAGAAGAAGTTATGGCAAAGAATATTTTAATTTGTGATGATGCAGCATTTATGAGAATGATGATTAAAGACATTCTTACTAAGAATGGTTATAATGTTGCAGGAGAGGCAGAGAATGGACTGAAAGCAGTAGAGAAATATAATGAGACAAAACCAGATTTGGTGTTGATGGATATCACTATGCCAGAGATGGATGGAATTCAGGCATTAAAGCAGATCAAGTCTGCAGATCCTTCAGCTTCTGTGATTATGTGTTCTGCAATGGGTCAACAGGCGATGGTTATTGAAGCTATTCAGTCAGGGGCAAAAGATTTTATTGTTAAGCCATTCCAGGCAGAACGTGTGTTGGAAGCAGTAAAAAAAGTAGTTGGCTAATATGGTTTTATTGGAGATTTTCTCAGGATGGGAGAGTTTTTTCCAACTGATTGGTGTTCTCCTGATGTTTGTGTTTGTGTTGATGGTTACATATTTTTGTACCAGATGGATTGCTCAGTATCAGAGCGGAGTAATGAAGAACAGGAATATTCAGGTGATTGAAACTTTTCGGGTAAACAATAATAAGTTTATCCAAATTATTCAAGTTGGAAAGAAGTATCTGGTTATTTCCGTCTGTAAAGATACCATAAATATTTTGGCGGAGCTGATTGAGGAAGAGCTGATCTGGAAGCCTTCTATGGAAGAGTTTCAAGGCAGCAATATAAATGAAAGCTTTCAGGAAGTATTTAATAAACTGAAAGATAAAATTCCTAGGAAGTAGGCAGGACATTATGAAGAAGCTGAAGAAAATATATTGCAGTATTTCCTTAGCCTTTGGCACAGTTACATTATTGCTGGCATTGTTTTTGTGTTTTGGGCAAAGCGCATATGCGACTGGTGCCAATGATCAGTTGACAAATGAGAGAGTACAAGATACTAACACACCTAATACGGAGAGGAGGGATACTTCAACAGACCGCACAGGTCTTTCCTTTTCATTGAATAATGAAGAAGGAAATCTCTCTGGTAATATCAGGTTGTTAATAGGTCTTACTATAATTTCGTTGGCACCTGCCATTCTGATTATGCTTACGTCCTTTACGCGAATTATTGTAGTGTTGCATTTCGTGCGGACGGCAGTGGGAACACAGACAGTGCCGCCGAATCAGGTAATGATCGGATTGGCATTGTTCCTAACATTATTTATCATGAATCCAGTATTTTCAGAATTAAATGATACAGTAGTAAAACCTTTTGATGCAGGTGAGATTAGTCAAGAGGAAGCATTAGAGCGTGCAGAACAGCCAATTCGCAGATTTATGTATAAGGAGATGCAGCGCAAGGATTTAAAACTTTTCTGTGATATCGCAAATATTGATATGACAGGTATGGATCTAAGTGAACCAGAGACGTTAGATCCGATTCCCATGCATGTGGTAATTCCAAGTTTTATTGTCAGTGAATTGAGAACAGCCTTTATTATTGGATTTTTGATTTATATTCCATTTATTGTAATTGATATGGTTGTGGCTTCTGTACTGATGTCTATGGGTATGATGATGTTACCTCCTACAACAATTTCCATGCCGTTTAAAATCTTGTTGTTTGTACTTGCGGATGGCTGGGATTTGATAATTGGAAATCTTGTAAAAACATTTTATTGACGACAGAATGAGGTGAATGTATGATAACAGAAGGTCAGGTAATGGATATTGCTAGAGAGGCATTGTTTTTAATTATTAAGGTATCAGCGCCATTATTGTTGATTTCTCTGATCATAGGTCTAATCATCAGTATTTTTCAGACAGTTACCTCTATACAGGAACAGACATTGACCTTTGTGCCGAAGATTGTTGCCGTGTTTCTAGGTATGATGCTGGTGGGAGGCTGGATGCTAGAACAGCTTACAGGTTTTATGACAGAGTTGTGGAGTAATTTCGGCCTGTATCTGCGTTAGGTTGAAGCGGTATGATAAACTATACGTTTTCATTAGACACATTTGAATATTTTTTGATGATACTGGTAAGGGTTGCAACGTTTGTATCTATTGCTCCATTTTTTGGAATGAGTAATACCCCAAATCGGGTAAAGGTTGGGTTTTCGGCATTTGTAGCAATTATTTTATTTCAGGTGCTGCAGCCAAAGGAGGCTTTGGAATATTCCGGAGTAATCGAGTTTGCCATCATCGTTCTGAGAGAGGGAATTACAGGGTTGCTCATTGGTTTTGCGGCAAATATATGTAATTCCATTATTGTGTTTTCAGGAAAAGTGATTGATATGGAAATTGGTCTTGCTATGGCAAATATGTACGATCCTACTACGAAAGCCCAGTCCGGTCTTACTGGTACCATGTATAACTATTTTATAATGATGCTTTTGATTGTTACAGATATGCATCATTATATATTGCGTGCCCTGGTCGATACTTATCAGATTATCCCAATTAATACCGCTGTATTTGATTGGCAGCATCTTTTAAGTTCAATGACGATGTTTATGACAGATTTAATGGTGATTGGGTTTCGGATTGTTCTTCCTGTTTTTGCATGCAGCATGATTTTAAGTTGTATTTTGGGAATTATGGCAAAAGTTGCACCGCAGATGAATATGTTTGCAGTTGGAATGCAGATTAAAGTTTTGCTGGGATTAGGGATTATGTTCTTAACCATTGTTTTGCTTCCCAGTATTTCTAATTTTATATTTACGGAGATGAAACGAATGATCGTTTCCGTAATTGAAGGAATGTATTGACGTGAGAGATGAATCCTGTTTTTTACTGGAATATGAATTGCAGTGGTTTGCAAAGGATGGAGACGGCGGCGAGAAGACAGAACCAGCCACTGCCAAAAAACTGCAAGATGCCCGAAATGAAGGCCAGGTATCTAAGAGTCAGGAGTTAAATCATGCTTTTGGATTGATTTCATTGTTTGTATTGTTAAAATTATTTATTTCCACAATTGGAGAAGAATTGTTAGGTTCTTTTTCATTGATCTATAACAAGATTCCAGACATTATCAATGAGAGCATAGGAGGGTTGTCTATTTATTCGGCAAGTACTCTGATCAATAATGTGATGGGAACAATTTTGACAATTTTAGCGCCAGTTTTCATCATTGGATTTATGGTAGCTGTGATGAGTAATATTGTACAGATCAAATGGAAGGTGACAACCAAGCCTTTGAAACCTAAATTTAGTAAGCTCAATCCTATTAGTGGTTTTAAGCGGATTTTTTCCAAGGATTCTCTGTTTGAGCTACTGAAATCTGTTATTAAAATTGTGGTGATCGTCTATGTGGCATATGCTTCAATTAAAGATCATCAGAGTGAACTCTTTTTACTCTATGATATTCCCTTGTTTCAGGTGATTTTACTGGTGGGAAGTATTGTCATAGATACTGGCCTTAAAATTGCCATAGTTTATTTAGTAGTGGGAATTGCAGACTTGGTATACCAAAGACATAAATTTAAAGAAGATATGAAGATGACCAAGCAAGAGGTAAAAGATGAGTATAAGAATACGGAGGGAAATCCAGAGATTAAGGGGCGGCAGCGTTCTAAGATGAGAGAGGCGTCTCAGCGCCGTATGATGCAAAATCTTCCCAGTGCAGATGTCGTTATTACAAACCCTACTCATTATGCGGTGGCGATCAAGTATGATGCGAATCAGAATGCAGCGCCGGTGGTAGTGGCTAAGGGAGAAGATTTCCTTGCAAAGAGGATCAAAGATGCCGCTAAGGAAAATCATATTGAGATTGTAGAAAATAAGCCTCTGGCGCGAATGCTTTATGCCAATGTAGACGTTGGACAGGAGGTTCCACCAGAATTGTATCAGGCAGTGGCAGAGGTACTTGCCTTTGTATACAGTCTGAGAGAGAATAGATAAATGATTAAGAAAATGAGAAAGAAACGAAAGGAGATGACAGCATGAAGAAGGCAGATGCAGGCATAGCATTATATTTGCTGGCGGCGATTATATTCTTTATTATCCCAATCCCTTCTTTTTTGTTGGATATTATGCTGGCATTGAATATGTCACTTGCATTAGTGATATTGATGAATGCATTGTTTGTGAAAGAAGTGCTGGATATGTCCTTTTTCCCCACACTGCTTTTGTTTACCACGATATTTCGTATATCTTTAAATGTTTCCTCCACACGTTTGATTTTAAATACAGGAGACCCAGGTAACGTAGTTCGTACTTTTGGGCAGTTCGTGGGTGGAAATGACCTGATTATCGGAGCCATTATATTCGTAATAATGATTTTGATACAGCTTATTGTAATCAATAAAGGTTCTGAGCGTGTATCAGAAGTAACAGCGAGGTTTACTTTGGACGCAATGCCAGGTAAACAGATGGCAATAGATGCCGATTTGAATACTGGAGTGATCAGTGAAAAGCAGGCCAGAGAGCGTCGTGATAAGATTCAGCAGGAATCTGGATTTTTCGGAGCAATGGATGGTGCTACTAAGTATGTAAAGGGAGATGCCACTGTTGGTATTGTAGTTACCATAATCAACTTGATAGGAGGCATTGCAATGGGCGTGCTGCGCCAAAATCTGGAGATTATGGATGCGCTGAATCAATATGGAGTTTTGACAATTGGTGATGGTTTGGTCAGTCAGATTCCATCGCTTCTGATTTCTTTGGCAACAGGTATTCTTGTCACAAAAGCTTCCAAAGAGGCAGATTTTGGGGACACGATGGTACGGCAGTTGTTTGGAATTCCCAAAGTATTATATATTGTAGGTGTAGTGATGATCTTTTTGGGAATCTCTACGCCTTTGGAGTGGAAATTATTTGTTCCTCTGGGACTCAGCTTCCTTATTGCAGGCAGAAGTGTGAATAACAGTCTAGGTATTGAAGCGATTGAGGAAGAAGTGGATGCAGCAGAAGAACAGGCAGAAGAGATTCGCAGACCAGAGAATGTGGTATCTTTATTGCAAGTAGATCCAATAGAGTTGGAGTTTGGATATGGTATCATTCCTCTTGCAGATGTGAATCAGGGAGGTGATCTTTTAGATCGTGTGGTTATGATCCGAAGACAGATTGCCTTGGAATTAGGTACTGTAGTTCCAATTATTCGTTTGCGAGATAATATTCAATTAAATCCCAATCAATATATTATCAAGATAAAGGGAATACAAGTAACAGAGGGAGAAATTTTATTTGACCATTATATGGCGATGAATCCAGGGTTTGTAGAAGAGGAAATTTCAGGTATTCCGACCTTTGAGCCTTCCTTCCATCTTCCAGCATTGTGGATTACAGAAAATCAGCGTGAACGTGCGGAGAGTCTGGGCTACACGGTAGTAGATCCGCCATCTATCATTGCTACACATTTGACAGAAGTGATTCGCACTCATATTGATGAATTGCTGTCCAGACAGGATGTTCAGAGCTTGATTGAAAACATCAAAGAGAATCACCCAACACTGGTGGACGAACTTGTACCCAAGCTGTTGGGAGTGGGTGAGATTCAAAAAGTATTGCAAAATCTTTTGCGGGAAGGAATTTCTATCCGAGATTTGCTCACAATATTTGAGACACTTGCAGATCATGCAGCAACCACTCGTGATACAGATGTATTGACAGAGTATGCCAGACAAAGCCTGAAACGGGCGATTTCCGGCAAATACTTCCCAACAAATGAGGTGACAAATGTAATTACCTTAGATCCCAAGGTAGAACAGGATATTATGGGTTCTGTGAAACAGACAGAGCAAGGGGCATATTTAACCCTTGACCCTGAAAAAACCAAGGGAATTATGTCAGCTTTGGAGGAAGAGATTAAGAAGCTGGAAGATTTGGGCAAGAGCCCCATTATTATTACATCCCCGATTGTGCGGATGTACTTTAAAAAATTGACAGAGGATTACTTCAGAGATCTGATTGTGGTATCGTATAATGAAGTAGAATCCAATATTGAATTACAATCAGTAGGGATGGTGAGCCTTTCATGACAATTAAGAAATTTCAGGGAAAAACAGAAGAAGAAGCCACTGCAAAGGCGATAGGGGAGTTAGGGACTGGCGCAGTTATCATGAATGTAAAAGAGATAAAGCCTAAAGGATTGCTGCGTTTTTTTAAGGAATCATCTTTTGAGGTAACAGCTGCAGTTGAGGAAGCGGAGATAATGAAAACAGTTGCGCCTAGTCCAGTGCGAACAGTAACACCAGCACCAGCGGCTCCAGCGCCAGCTCCGACGCCATCTTTAGCACCGACTGCAACCACAACCACAGGAAATATCAATGTGACAGCCGATGAACCAATATCTATTCCAAAACCAGAATCTGTGAAGGAAGTTTTTGCATCGGTTGAGAATACTTGGGTATCTTCGATGCCGCAAGGACAGCGGGAAGAGTATAAGAAGGACAATTATGCAGAAAATAATCTGGAAGAAAAAATAGAAAGTCTTCAGTCATTATTGGAAAAGAAGCTGGTACAGCCTTCGGAAATGCAGAAGGGAGAACTTCCAAAGGAAGCTCCTATGGATGAAAATCTTAAGTTTATTAAAATGATTTATGGCATTCTCCTAGAAAATGAGGTGGACGAGAAATATGTCAACCAGATCATGGATGAAGTGGAGAAAGTCATGAAGAGTGGTATCAGCGTAGACTATATTTTATCTAGTATTTATCAGAAAATGATCCTTAAATTTGGCCAGCCGCAGCCAATTATGCTGACAGAGCGTAAACCAAAAGTGGTGTTCTTTATTGGTCCTACTGGTGTGGGAAAGACAACTACAATTGCTAAAATTGCCTCACGTTTTAAAGTCGAGAAGGGCAAGAAAGTGGCTCTGTATACGGCAGATACTTACCGGATTGCCGCAGCAGAGCAGCTTCGCACTTATGCAAATATATTAAATACACCTCTGGATATTGTCTATTCCTCCAAAGAATTAAATGAGGAACTGGCAAATGCAGGGGAATTTGATTTGGTGTTGATAGATACTGCAGGTTTTTCTCATAAAAATGAAGAGCAGCGCAATGAAACGAAAGAATTGATTGATCAAGTACCAGAAGAATATGAGAAAGAAGTGTATCTTGTTTTGAGCGCTACCACCAAATACAAAGATTTGCTTGAGATTGCGGATATCTATAAGGATAATTTTAAATTTAAGCTTATATTTACAAAATTAGATGAAACCAGTTGTCTTGGTAATATTTTGAATATGAAGCTGTACACTGGCGCAGATTTGTCATATACTACTTATGGGCAGAATGTGCCTGAGGATATTGAAATTTTTAATACCCAAAGTATCGTAAAGCTTCTGCTTGGAGGAAAATAGCCTATGGACCAGGCAGAAAAATTGAGAACTATTGTAAAAAAGAACCAGCAGAATTTTCCCAAAGCGCAGGTTTTTGCTGTCACAAGTGGAAAAGGCGGAGTAGGAAAATCAAATGTTGCAGTTAATTTGGCTGTTCAGATGCAGAAACGCGGGAAGAAGGTTATTATTTTTGATGCTGATTTTGGCCTTGCAAATGTGGAAATCATGTTTGGAGTCATGCCAAGATTCAATTTGAGTGACCTGATTTATCGTGGAAAGACGATTCAGGAAGTGATTACACCTGGTCCTCTGGGAATTGGGTTTATCTCTGGAGGTTCTGGTATTACTGGGGTAAATAATCTTTCCAGAGAACAATTAAAATTTCTCGTGAATAATTTGGCAAAGCTGGATGATCTTGCAGATGTGATCATCATTGATACGGGTGCTGGAATATCAGACAGTGTTTTGGAATTTGTGATTGCAAGTCCAGAAATTTTGTTGGTAGTCACCCCAGAACCTAGTTCCTTGACAGATGCTTATTCTCTGTTGAAAACGCTACACCGCAGCGTAGAATTTCGGCAGTCAAATACTAAAATCAATGTAATTTCCAATCGTGTGGAATCGGAAGAAGAGGGGATTGGAATTTATGAAAAATTAAATTCTGTAGTTGGACAGTTTCTAAATGGAACGCTGGAATATCTTGGTATGATTCCTCAAGATACAGCGGTTGGAAAGGCGGTGTGTAAACAGAAGCCAGTAAGCTTGTTATTTCCTGAATCAAAGTCAGCAAAATCATTTGTGCTGTTGGCAGATTATCTGATACAGGGGGCAGCAACTCCTGTAATTCAAAAGAGGGGAATTATGCAGTTACTATCTCGTTTTATTTATAGAAGAAATTAGAGACAGGCAGAGGTGCAGTATGGGAACTGGAATTTTGAAGATTGGTAATAAAGTGGAGATTCGGATTTTACAGCAAGTGGAGCAAGGATGGAAAACTGGGGAACGTCCTCCTTCTTATCAGACCAAGGTGCAGGATATCTTGGAAAATGGTGATATTGAGGTGGCAGTACCAACAGAGAAGGGTGAGAGAGTGCCGCTTCCCTCTGGTGTTCGATTGGAATTTTTGTTCTATACCAAAAGCGGTATGTATCGCTGTGTGGCGCAGATCAAAGACCGTTATATTAAGGATCGTCTGTATGTGCTGCTAATTGAACAGAAGACACCTTTGGAAAAGTTTCAGCGACGGGAATATTATCGCTTTGAATGTGCTATGGAGGTACTTTACTACCCTATCATGCAAAAGGAAGTAGATATCACACCTTTGGAAGAATTGAAAGAACACCATAGACTAAATTATCCAGAGGATCTTCCCAAAAAGGCAATTGCTGTGGACATAAGCGGGGGAGGACTACGGTTTGTTTGTGAAGAACCAGGGCAAGAAGGGGATTATATGGTCATTTCCATAAGATTGGAAAGCGAGAGCATGAATCATCTTCTGGAAGTAGTGGGTAAAGTATTGATTTGCCAGGAGATTGAAAGACCATCTGGGAGCAGGAAGGGCGACCAGAAAAAATATGAATATCGGGTACAACTATTTATGGCCCCGAAAGAGAGAGAACAGATCATTAAATATATTTTTGAACAGGAACGCAAAAGCAGAGAAAAAGAATGCAAGAGTAGATAAGGAATGATTTTATGAAAAAAAATATTTTAGTTGTTGATGACTCTGCACTCATGAGAAGGGTAATTTGTGATATAATTAACTCAGATACTACATTTCAGGCAACAGATGTTTGTAGAGATGGTCTTGAGGCGTATCAAAAATTAAAAACCACAACCTATGATGTTGTGATTCTTGATGTAAATATGCCTCGTATGGATGGACTAGAATTGCTGGAAAAATTACAACAAGATAAGATCAGGGCAACAATTATCATGGTCAGTACACTGACTACCAAGGATGCAGATGTAACGATTCGTGCTATGGAATTAGGTGCTATTGATTTTGTCACCAAGCCATGCAATATGATAGAAGCAAAAGGAGAAGATTTTAAGGGAAGGCTTCTACGGATGTTGAGAGCAGTGGTGCGTTCTGACGCTGCCAGAAGTCTTATTAGTTCAACTCCAAGATCTGTGGAGCCAATAAATGTTCCCGTAAAGATACCCAAGACTGTGGAGCGCACTGTGGGAGGCAACAAGAATAAGTTGGTTGCTCTTGCATGTTCCACTGGAGGGCCCAAAGCATTGCAGAGTGTAATCCCCTATTTGCCAGCAGATATGAATGCGCCTATGGTGCTGGTACAGCATATGCCAGTTGGTTTTACGAAGTCTATGGCGGATCGTCTGGATGAGATTAGCAAGATTCGTGTCAAGGAAGCACAAGAGGGGGATGTCCTGAAAAAGGGTTGGGTTTATATTGCTCCTGGTGGTAAGCACATGGAGATTCAGAAAAAGGCAGATGGAAGTCATGTCGTGCGGTTAAATGATCAGCCAGCCATTGGCGGATTGCGCCCATGTGCTAATGTGACTTACGAATCTCTCCGCTCAAGTGGGTATGATGAAATTGTCTGTGTGGTTCTCACTGGTATGGGTTCAGATGGTACAGGAGGAATCCTTTCTTTGAAGCAGAGAAAAAAACTGCACATAATCTCACAGGATGCAAAGAGCTGTGTGGTATATGGTATGCCAAAGGCAATTGCTGAGGCTGGTGTTGTAGATGAAGTAGTTCCACTGACTGAAGTTGCGCACACAATAATAAAGAATGTGGGGGTACAGTAATATGGATGTAAGCCAATACCTTGAGATTTTTATTGATGAGACAAATGAGCATTTACAAAATTTGTCTGATTGCATCATGAGCCTTGAAAAAGAACCGGAAAATATGGATACAATCAATGAAATTTTTCGGGCAGCACATTCCTTGAAGGGAATGGCAGGAACAATGGGATTTAAGCGTATGCAGCGTCTGACACATGATATGGAGAATGTGTTTCAGGAAGTGCGCAGCGGAAATATGAATGTTACCAGCGGACTGGTAGACGTCTTGTTCCAGTGTCTGGATGCGATTGAAGCATATCTAGATAATATAAAAGAAAGTTCGGATGAAGGAACAGACGACAATGAGGCAATTATTCAGGAATTAAATGATATTCTGGCGGCTGGAACAGGAAATGTTCCAGAAGAAAAAAAGGCACCAGTGGAAAAGCCTCAGGAGAAGCAGGAAGATGGAAAACATTCAAAGAAATATCTGGATATTGAATTTTCGGAGAAAGAGAAAGAAGAGTTAAAAGACGCCGAAAGCAAAGGCTTAAATATTTACGGAATTACTGTATATATTCAGGAAGAATGTCTGTTGAAAGCAGCTCGAGCGTTCCTGGTTTTCAAAGCAGTGGAGGATTATGGAAATATTGTGGCATATAATCCGAGCTCTCAAGATATTGAAGACGAGAAATTTGGCTGTGATTTCAGTTTCTATCTGGTCAGTGAAACAGAATTAGATAAGTTTCTTGAGGTTTCTAAAGCTGTTTCTGAGATTGCAGAGGTAGTTGGGGAGAAGATTGAGTATAGTCAGTTGACTGCAGCAGAGGAAAAGAAGGAAGCAGCGGAGGCCAAAGAAGCAGCAGAGATTGTCAAGAAGGAAGACAAGAATGAAAAAATGGCGGTCAATTCAGAGGCTGGGGGAGCTGCGAAATCTGCTCCTCCGGCAACAAAGAAATCATCGCCTGGGAAGCCTGTCACCAGTCGTACTGTTCGTGTGGATATCGAAAAGTTGGATGCCTTGATGAATCAGGTTAGTGAGTTAATCATTGCTAAGAATTCCTTGGTTTCTATTGGGTCTAATTCAGATGGAGGCGTTGTCGGTGTTAATTCCCAAGCCTTTCATGAGCAGATTGAGTATTTAGAGCGTATCACTACTGGACTTCATGAATCTGTTATGAAGGTACGAATGGTTCCAATTGAAAGTGTAGTACAGAAATTTCCGCGGATGATTCGTGATCTTTCTAAGAAACTGGGTAAGAAAATGGAATTATATATGACCGGTGAAGATACTGAGCTAGATCGAACGGTGGTGGATCAGATCGGAGATCCCCTGCAGCATTTGCTCCGTAATTCTGCCGATCATGGTCTTGAGAGTGCAGAGATCCGCAAAAAAAGAGGAAAGCCGGAAGCTGGTAGCATTCATTTGAATGCATTCCAAGAAGGAAATAATGTAATTATTGAAGTTAGTGATGACGGAAATGGAATTGATACCGAGACCGTTAAGAATAAGGCGATTGAGCGTGGTCTTATTACTCCTGAGCAGGGGGAGGCCTTAAGCCAGAAAGAGATTATTGATTTTCTGTTTATGCCCAGTTTTTCTATGGCAAAAAAGATTTCTGATATTTCCGGCCGTGGTGTAGGTCTTGATGTGGTAAAGTCTAACATTGAAGCTTTGGGCGGAGATGTAGAAGTAAAGAGTGTCCTTGGTGAAGGTTCTAAATTTATTGTACGTCTGCCTTTGACTTTGGCGATTATTCAGGCATTGATGGTGGAAGTACGTGGCGAAAAATATGCGATTTCTCTTGGTTCCATTGAGACAATTGAGGAGATCATGGCAGAGGAGATTAAATATGTTCAAACCAAAGAGGTAATACATATCCGTGGCATGGTAATCCCGTTAATTCGTCTGGACCAACTTCTTGATTGTGAGCCAGAGGAGAAAGAGCGGAATAGCTTTACGGTTATTGTAGTACGTAAAGGAGATAAATCGGCAGGGCTGATTGTAGATGAATTAAATGGACAACAGGAAATTGTAATCAAGTCCCTTGGCAAATACATAAATAACAGCAGCAAGATCATTAGTGGTGCAACAGTTCTCGGTGATGGTGAGGTTGCATTGATCCTGGATGTGAATACATTATTTTAAGGGGGTGTGAATATGGCAAACAATATGTCTGTAGTAGGAGACGGAAGAAAACAGTTTATCGTAGTAAAAATTGGCAGTGAGCAATATGGAATTGACATTAGTTATGTGGACAATATTGTGCGTATGCAGAAGATTACTAGAGTGCCGAAAGCACAACCTTATTTTAAAGGGATCATCAATCTGCGAGGTGAGATTGTTCCGGTTATGAGCATCCGTACGAAAATGGATCTGGAGCCGGATGAGTTTACAGATGTTACCAGAATTATTATCCTGAAGCTGGAAGAGCACGGGGTGTTGGGAATTTTGGTTGATGAGGTGAGAGAGGTTGTTACTCTTGCACCTGAGGAGATTGATAAAGTTGCTTATGATGCAAAAAGCAGTAAGAGTAATTTTATCAATGGGGTTGGCAAACATGGAGAAGAGTTGATTTCCCTGTTTGATACAAACAGCATCATTGACGAGACAGAAACTGTATAGGCAGAATGTATGGAGGCTGTTGCAGTAATTTGCAACAGCCTATTCGTAATCATTACAGATGAGCCTTAGGAAAAGGCAGAAATGGAGAAAGACAACCATGGCTAAATTTAGTTTAGATCAGGTAAATGACATGTATTTTGATGTGCTAAAGGAAATAGGAAACATTGGCGCAGGAAATGCAACAACTGCAATTTCCAATATGTTGAACCTTAAGGTGAATATGGATGTGCCCAAAGTAGAATTTATGAAGGTTCAAGAACTTCCCACTGCAATTTCTGCTGAAGAGGAAACAGTTGTTGGAATTTATCTGGAAGTGGAGAGTGACATCGGCGGCAGTATGATGTTTCTGCTAAAGATGGGGTCAGCGCAGTATTTGGTAAATCATTTAATGGGAAGACCAGATGATTATGCCCAAGAGTTTAATGAGATGGATATATCTGCAATTAAGGAAATTGGAAATATTATTTCAGGTTCCTATTTATCGGCATTATCTACCATGACAAACATGGTAATCACTTCATCTGTACCATATCTGGCAATTGATATGGCAGGGGCAATTTTAAGTGTACCAGCGATTCAGTTTGGCCAGTATGGAGATAACGCACTTTTAATTCAGACAGAGTTTGGCGATGATGTGAAAATACAAGGATTTTTCATTTTGATGCCAGATGTCGAGTCTTATGATAAAATTTTAACGTCGTTGGGGATTGCACTATAAGAGGAGCATGGTTATGGCTACAATTAAAGTTGGAATGGCAGATTTGAATATATGCAAAGCACCGGATATGATTACCACGCTGGGGTTGGGTTCTTGTATTGGAATTGCAGTATACGATCCCGTTACCAAGATCGGAGGACTGGCACATATCATGCTTCCGGACAGCAAACAGATGAGGAATAATTCAAATATTGCCAAGTTTGCAGACACAGGAATTGAAGAATTGGTGAAAAGGGTTGTAAGAGCAGGCGCGAACAAAGGTCGCCTGGTGGCGAAAATTGCGGGGGGCGCCAAAATGTTTGAAGTGAAGGGTGTCTCAGGGATTGGAAATGTAGGTGAGCGCAATGCCGCTGCATCGAGAGCTAAATTAAAACAGCTCGGAATTCGTCTGATTGCCGAAGATACAGGCCTTAATTATGGTCGTACTGTCGAATTATATCCAGAGACAGGGGATTTTCGTATCAAGGCAGTGGGAAAGACAATTAAAATTATTTAAAGGGTGATAGGATATGAAAACGAAACAGATACCGATCATGATTACATTGGCAGGAGGATTGCTTACCTGTATTCTTGGGTTTGTAATGCAGATGGAAACGAACCAGTTTGTAAAAACATTGGTGATCGTTTTAATATCCTTTTATATCCTAGGATGCATTGCAAAATTAGTGTTAGATAAGAATTTCAAGGAAGAGACAGAAGAAGCCACGGAAGAGGCAGTGGAGGACGCAGATACCGAAGAGACGGAGGAAGCAGAAGAATCCACAGAGGAAGAATAAAGGCAGCCGCATGGTGAGAGGCGGTGTGCAGATTAAACATGGGAAACTAGATTTGGGAATCCCATAGTCTGGGGGCTTTGGATGAACGCAGCAGAGAGAGAACAATTGTGGGCTGAATTTTTAAAAAAACCTACACCGGAATTGAGAGAACAGATCATAGTGGAATATGCACCTTTGGTCAAGATTGTGGCGGGTCGTCTCAGCATGTATCTGGGATATAATGTGGAATATGATGATCTGGTAGGCTATGGTATTTTTGGCTTGATTGATGCCATAGATAAATTTGATGTTAAGAAAGATGTAAAATTTGAAACTTATGCCAGCCTGCGGATTCGAGGATCTATTTTGGACCAAATCCGCAAAATGGATTGGATTCCAAGAACTGTGCGGCAGAAACAAAAGAAAATTGAGGCGGCAATTAAGCAGATTGAGGCCAAAACTGGCAGAAATGCATCAGATGAAGAGATTGCCGAGGAGCTAAAGGTGAGTAGTGAGGAGCTGCTGAATTGGCAGTCTCAGATTAAAGTTACCAATATGGTTTCTTTGAATGAGTATGTGGAGCAGGGGATGGAACCTGTGATGGATGCAAAGGGAAATTCTCATTTTATTCAGCCAGAGGATGCTATTGCGGAGGAAGAATTAAAGAAAGTGTTGGAACAAACACTGGAAATTCTTACCGAAAAAGAACGAAAAGTTATCACATTGTATTATTACGAAGATTTGACTTTAAAAGAGATCAGTAATGTGCTTGAGGTATCGGAGTCTAGGATTTCTCAGCTCCATACAAAAGCACTTTTAAAAATGAAAAAGACAATGGGGTCTTATATGGGCATACTGACAGATTAGTGTGGAGGGAGGGAGCTACATGGAAATTAAAAATGGATATTTCAGACTGGATATTAGAGAAATAGGGGTTTATCTTCAGATTATTCCCCCTGAAAATGGCGGAAAAAGACCAGAAGTGAAAGAAGTTCTTGAATATTTGGAGCAAAAGGGTTATTCTGGTTTTAATTTGAAGCAATTGAATGATGCAGTGACTGTGGCTTCCACAGAAGTAAAGGAAGTTTATGTAGGAGAAGGCAGCGGTTTCCAGGAAGATGAACAGATGGAGATCACAGTTTCTGGTGATAAGATGTTGGTATTTTGTCATTTTTATCCACCATCTACACAAGGAAAATTGATGTCTGAAGCGGATATTATGAGTGAATTGCAGGCAAAAAATATTACTGTAGGCATCAAACAGGATGAGATACAAAAATTTCTGAAAAATCGCTCTTATTGTACGGATTTGATTTTGGCAAAGGGAATTCCTCCAGTCAATGGTAAAGATGCTAGAATTGAATATTTTTTTAATACAAATCATAATTTGAGACCAAAGAAAAATGAAGATGGAACAGTTAATTATCGGGAATTAAATACCATCAGCCATGTAGAAAAGGGACAGACGCTGGCAAAACTGCATCCGGCGGTTCCAGGAAAGCCTGGTACAGATGTATATGGTGGAGCTATCCAGGGTAGACAAGAGAAGAGCCTAAAGCTGGAGTATGGCAATAATATCTCGCTTTCGGAAGATAAGACGGAGATTTATTCAAACGTCACAGGGCATGCAAGTCTGGTTAATGGCAAAGTATTTGTTGCAGATGTGTATGAGGTACCAGCAGATGTTGACAATGCCACAGGAAATATTGTATATGATGGCAATGTATCTATTAAGGGAAATGTAAAAAGCGGATTTTCTGTGAAGGCAAAGGGCGATATTGTCATTGATGGTGTAGTGGAAGCAGCCTATTTATCTGCTGGAGGGCAGATTATTGTAAAACGAGGCATTAATGGTATGGGCAAAGGCAGAGTGGAGGCAAAGGAGAATCTAATTGCCAAATTTATTGAAAATGCCACGGTTGTTTCTGATGGTTTTATTGAGACAGGATGCATTTTGCACAGTCAGGTGTCTGCAGGTGCAGATATTCGTGTCAGCGGAAAGAAAGGTTTTGTCAGTGGCGGCCTGATTCGTGCTGGAAATCTTTTGGAGGCTCAAACGATTGGTTCTGAGATGGGTACAATTACGAAGATTGAAGTGGGTGTGGATCCTTCTGTAAAAGAGCATTATGGGGAAGTTCAGGATAGTATTGCAGCAGTTACCAAGGAGGTAGAGAGGATGCGTCCGATCTTGGTAAATTTTACTGAAAAACTTCAGAAGAAAGAAAAAGTTTCTCCAGAACGGATGCAGCAGATTCAGACAATTGCCAAAAATTTCCGTGAACAGCAGCAGCTTCTTGCCAATTATAAAAAAGAATTGAAAGATTTGGGAGAGAAGATTCAGTTGGCCACAAATGCAAAAATAAAAGTGAAGGGAAGTATTTATCCTGGCGCGAGCATTACGATTTCAGATATCAGTATGAATATCAAGAATGAGCGTTATGCAACGAAGTTTATCAAGGAACATGGAGAGATCGTGGGGCGTCCATTATAAATATTTTCGATTCAATTGATATACCCTTTGGGGTGCCTTAGGGTACCCCATTATGGTTATTTTGCCATTTTATAAGGTGTAAAAGAGGAGTGAGGAGAGATGTCGATTAGACCTGTAGAATTCAGCGGAGTGGTACAAAGAAGCCAAGATATAAGTACCTTGAAGCAAAATGAAGACAACAAACCCATGTTACAACAGCAGAATGTACAGACACAATTTGCAAAAGAGACAATACATCATATGCATCAGGTAAACCATGCAAATGATTCAGATAATCCACAGAAAAAATTCGATGCCAGAGAAAAGGGAAGCAACGAGTATGAAGACCATCGGACAAAGAAAAAAAGGAAAAAGGAAGAAAATGGCGGAAAGGTAAATGGCAAGACCCTTTCAGGTGGTTTTGACATGAAAATATAGGTAGCAAAATGAGTACGTTAGAAGTTGTTTTAATAGTAGTGGGAATTGTTCTGATGATTGCCAGCTTTTTCATAACAGAAAAGCTGACAAATCAAGAGTTGGACAAGATTGCAGAGCTGAGTACCGAGGAGATGAAGAAAATTCTGGAGCGGAATTTGAATGATGCACAGGTGAAGGTCAATCATATGGTGGATCAAGTGATTGACCAGTCTATTGAAAAATCAATGGAGATTGTGGAGCGTTCTTTGGACAAGGAAACCAATGAAAAAATGAGAGTGCTTACTGAGTATTCAGATACAGTATTGGAATCCATCCATAAAACACACAATGAAGTAATGTTTTTATACAGCATGTTAAATGATAAACATTCAGAACTTACAAAATATGCTGGAAACTTAGCACAACTTGCCATCCATTTAGAGGAATTGCAGGAAAATATTCAAAAAACGGTCTCAGAATCTGATGATATCTTGCAGAAGGTTCGGGAATCTCAACAGGCATTGCCTGCATCTTCTAGTATAGATGTTGCTGAGGAATCGCTTTCCGTAGAGGAGCAAGAGGAAATTTTAGAAGAGCAAGAAGAGGAATTGGTGAATCACAATGAGCTGATTCTGGAAAGATATCGTGAAGGAAGAACAGCGATAGAAATTGCCAGGGAGTTAGGTCTTGGTGTTGGGGAAGTAAAGCTTGTGATTGGATTGTTCAGAGAGGAAGAATTATAAGCTATGAAGTTAAAATATTATTTGCGTGGACTAGGAATTGGAATTATATGTACAGCAATTATAATGGGAATTGCTCTCTCAGGGAATAAGAAGGAAACTCTGACAGATGCAGAGATCATAGAACGTGCCAAGCTTCTGGGAATGGTGATGGAAGAAGGTACAAAGGAATCCTCAGAACAGGAGCCTGAAGATAAGCAGAAAGAGCCAGAGAAGAAAAGTTTAGAAAGTCCAGAACCAAAAGACAATCAGACAGAAGGCAACAATTCTGGAGAGGATACGCCTTCTGAAAATGATGATACCAAAAAGGCTTCCGAGACGGACAAGCCTGAGGATGAATCCTCCTCCCAAGGTACTGAATCCAAAGAGGATCCCCAGAAAGATGAGGATGCAGCAAAAGAAACCAGCTCAAATCCAGAAGCTGGACAATCTTCTCAACAGGAAGCATCCCAGGATGTTGTGGAGATTAGAATTGAAGAGGGCGATTATTCTGATTTAATTAGTAGGAAATTATTTCAGGCTGGGTTAATTACAGATGCCAGCGCTTTTGATAATTATCTCACCAAAAATGGTCTTGATGAATCTCTAAGAATTGGTGTTCACAAGATTCCAAAGGGGTCTACACAGGAAGAAATTGTTGAAATTTTACAGAAATAGGCATATAGGACTTGCAAGCCCTTGAATCCTGTGATATAATGCACAAGCAGTAGTAAACTCAGCAAGCACATGTACGGACCGGAGAGCGGGTGCCATATTGGTAGTTTTTCGGGTGGAAGTACATGGAAGATGATAACCAATGGAGGTAAGAAATATGGGCGTTATTTCGATGAAACAGTTATTAGAGGCAGGTGTTCATTTTGGACACCAGACAAGAAGATGGAATCCCAAAATGGCTCCTTATATCTACACTGAGAGAAATGGAATCTATATCATTGATTTGCAGAAGTCAGTAGGAAAAGTAGATGAAGCTTATAAGGCAGTCGCTGATATTGTGTCAGATGGCGGCACCATTCTTTTTGTGGGAACCAAGAAGCAGGCTCAGGATGCAATCAAGGCAGAAGCAGAACGTTGTGGAATGTTCTATGTAAATGAGAGATGGTTAGGCGGAATGCTCACCAATTTCAAGACAATCCAGAGCCGTATCAATCGCCTGAAGGCTATTGAAACGATGGCGGAGGATGGAACTTTTGATCTTCTTCCAAAGAAGGAAGTTATCGCTCTCAAGAAAGAATGGGAGAAGTTGGAGAAGAATCTTGGCGGCATCAAGGAAATGAAGAGAATTCCAGATGCAATTTTTATTGTCGATCCTAAGAAAGAGAGAATTTGCGTACAGGAAGCACATACATTAGGTATTCCTTTGATTGGTATCTGTGATACGAACTGTGATCCTGAGGAACTGGATTTTGTTATTCCAGGAAATGATGATGCGATTCGTGCTGTAAAATTGATTGTTTCTAAAATGGCAGATGCTGTGGTAGAGGCAAATCAGGGAACTGTGGAAGAAGATACCGTGGAAGCAGAAGGGGAAGCAGCAGAAGCATAATATTGCAATGTGTGGATTAGAAAAATGTTTTGCAAATAAATTGTTTATTTTTTGATGAAAATCTTTACTTTATAGACATCTCTATGGCTATACGAATCTATATCCAAAGGGGCTCCATTATGGATATCTGGCGGTATAATAAGGTATTGGTTTAATTATTAAAAAGTACACGGATATAAGAGGACAGGCAATATGTTACAATTTGTTGTAACAAGATGATTGTCTGTCCTCAATTATAGAGAAATAACAGGCGGCGCTTACGAACGCGCTGACAGATAGATGGAGGGAATAAAAATGGCTATTACAGCAGCAATGGTAAAAGAGTTAAGAGAGATGACAGGTGCAGGCATGATGGACTGCAAGAAAGCCTTAAATGAGACAAATGGTGATATGGACGCAGCTGTTGAGTTTTTGAGAAAAAATGGACAGGCTAAGGCGGAGAAGAAGGCTGGAAGAATTGCAGCAGAAGGTCTCTGTACCGTTGTTGTCAAAGATGATCAGACAGCAGCCGTGGTTGAAGTAAACTCTGAGACAGATTTCGTTGCTAAGAATGATACTTTTAAGGCATTTGTGGAAGCAGTTGCAACTCAGGCTGTCAATTCAGATGCTGCAGATTTGGATGCATTTATGACAGAGGCATGGAATGAGGATTCTAGCAAAACTGTGAAGGATGCTTTGGTAGAGAAGGTTGCAGTAATTGGTGAAAACTTAAATATCAGAAGGTTTGAGAAAGTGGTTGCAGAGAATGGATGTGTTGTTTCGTACATTCATGGCGGCGGAAGAATTGGCGTGATTGTGGAAGCTGATACCACAGTTGTCAATGATGCAGTAAAAGAAGCTTTGACCAATATTGCAATGCAGATTGCAGCACTTTCCCCGAAATATGTTTCCAGAGATGAAATCAGCGATGAATATATTGCACATGAGAAGGAAATTCTGCGTGCTCAGATTATGAACGATCCTAAGGAATCTCAGAAACCTGAGAAAGTGATCAATGGTATGATTGAAGGCCGTGTCAACAAAGAGTTAAAAGAAATCTGTCTGGTAGATCAGGTATATGTGAAAGCGGCAGATGGCAAGCAGATTGTTGCAAAATATTTGGAGGAAGTTTCCAAAGAAGTTGGTGGAACCGTTTCTGTCAAGAGATTTGTACGTTTTGAGACAGGTGAAGGTTTAGAGAAGAAACAAGAAGACTTTGCAGCAGAAGTTGCAGCGCAGATGGGCATATAAGCGAATTTTTCAATTCAAATTTAATTAAAGTATTTATAGGCTCCAGAAGCCTTGTAAACACTGTACTTTCTAGTGGTTATAAGGTTTTTGGAGCCTTTTTCATTCATAGAAGGGTAATCGTTCAAGTACCGCTGAACACCGCCAAACACCGTCTAAAATCACTTCAAATTGAGTATTACTCAAGTCACAAGTTGAGTAAAATGAGTATCCGCAATCTTTAGCGAAGTTTACTCAAGTCATCAGAGTTTTTGAAATCATCTTACTTCATAATTAAATTTCACAGGTTATATGAGCAGCATAGTCTTAGAGAAGAAGAAAACAACTTCTTTCTGGGACAGAGACAAAATCCGGGTTGACAGTTAGCCGTTTTTTGGGTAACTGGCAGCACGGATTCCACAAGGGTTTGGGAGTGTAGCTCCCAAGTATTTCAAAATGGAGGACAAGCTATGGCAGCGAATACAGCGGTAGGTGCAGAAAAGAAAGATACTCGCACAATTACTTTCAAAAACAAGGAACACAGAGATTTTTATATGGATTACATGCCAAAATGCAGATACCAGGATGTGTACCACAAAGCGTTGGTGTATTGCCTTGGGATTGACCGGGATACAAGGGTAAATGCAGACAGGATTTATGATTTTAGTACAGGATGCGTGAAAACAGAGTGCCTGCATGAAGGCTGGCAGACCAGCGGAAGTGCAAGGATTGTCCGTATGGCATTTAACCTTTACTGCAATGGAACGCCAAGCGTTGATGACACAGAAGCTACAGAGGAACAGTTAAAGGAGTGCCGTTGTTATACGGTGGAAGATTTATTCTGCTGCGGCTATGCAAGATACTTTTGGGAGGCAGTCAGGCTCCGCTATCCGGAATACTGTTTTTAAATTGGGAGGATTGAAATGCTGAAAATCAGGATGCAGGGGACAAAGAAAGACCTGCACTGGTTCTGGCGGCTTCTGGAACGGCAGGAGGATGTGGATGTGAAGTCGGTATCGGAACCGTTTGCAAACAAGGGGACAAAGAAATATTTCCGTGTGTATGCGGAAGTGGAGAAAACAGAGAAATAGATTGAAGAATCAGGAGGAAAGTAATATGTGCAGAGTGATCGCAGTGGCAAACCAGAAAGGCGGAGTTGGAAAGACAACGACGTGTGTGAATTTAGGGATTGGGCTTGCAAGGGCAGGCAAGAAAGTATTGTTGGTAGAGGCGGATGCACAGGGCAGCATGGCGGTGAGCCTGGGGATTGCGGAGCCGGACGAGCTGGATGTGACATTGGTGAATATCATGGAAAAGATTATCAATGATGAAGATGTTGAGCCTGGTGAGGGGATCATCCATCATACAGAGGGGATTGATTTTATCCCGGCAAATATCGAACTGGCAGGCTTGGAAATGGCTCTGGTAAATGTTATGAGCCGGGAAACGATACTTCGATAGTATCTGAACAGCGTAAAAGGGGAATATGACTTTGCGATTATTGATTGTATGCCTTCGCTTGGCGTGATCACGATAAACGCCCTTGTAGCGGCAGACAGCGTACTGATTCCGGTGGAGGCGGCGTATCTCCCGGTGAAAGGGCTTCAGCAGCTTATAAAAACGATTGGACGGGTTCACAGGAAGCTGAATCCGGCGCTTAACATCATGGGGATTCTGCTGACAAAGGTAGACCGGAGGACAAATTTCGCAAGGGACATTTCAGCGCAGATCCGGGGGTATATGGGAATCGGGTACATATCTTTGAGAACTGCATCCCATTATCCGTAAAGGCTGCGGAAACCACGGCAGAGTTGAACAGTTTTGATGATTTATTTGGCATAGATGAAGCAGGGGAAACGGTCACTTCCGTTCCCCTAAGTGAACTGCATACGTTTAAAGGCCATCCGTTCAGGGTGCTGGATGATGAAAAGATGCAGGAGACAGTGGAAAGCGTAAAGCAGTATGGTGTGTTGATGCCGGGAATTGTGCGCCCACATCCAGAAGGTGGCTATGAGGTCATTGCAGGACATAGGCGGTGGCGGGCATGTGAGCTTGCCGGACTTACGGAAATGCCTGTGATTATCCGGGAATTGGATAATGATACAGCGGTGGTTCTGATGGTCGATACGAATTGAGCTGGTATAATAAAGTTGTAACACCAAACAGGAAATAAATGATATATTCAATATAATGAAAAGGAAGGTGTTACACATGCCAAAAACAAAGGTTTATGAGCCAGAATTCAAAAAGAAAATCGTACAGCTGTATTTAGAAGAAGGACGTACGATAAAAAGTCTAAACGAAGAATTCCAGTTAGGAGACGGAACTGTCCGTAAATGGGTGCGGGCATTCCGCGAAGAATGCGAAACAAACCCAAACTTAAATGACACAAAGAATCTTTATGAGGAAAACCGTAAACTGCGCAGAAAGCTGGTGGAAAAGAAAAAGGAACTTGCATTCTTAAAAAAAGCCGCCGCATTCTTCGCAAAGGAAATCGATTAGAACCATACCAGTTTATTGACGGACATAAGCAGGAGTACGGCATCCGCTGGCTTCTGCGCCAGATGGATATCTATCCAAATGCTTATTACAATTATAAAAAGAACAGAAAAGCAGGCTACAGGGAGCAGAAAGAGAAATTTAAAAATAAGATTCTACAAATATACCATGAATACTCTGGAAATCCAGGATACCGGATGATGAGGGTTTATTTGCAGCGAGCGAAAATCAGTTTGAGCAATACAACTGTATTAAAATATATGCAGGAATTGGGGCTCCGCTCCACAGTGACGCCAAAAAGCCTGCATACAAAAAGGGGGACTGCTATAAAAAGTTTGAAAATCATCTAAACAGGGAATTCCATGCGGAAAAGCCAAATGAAAAATGGTGTACAGATTTTACCTATATTTTTATGGAAGATGGAAGGAAGCGATAGAACTGCAGCATTATTGACCTGTTTGACAGATCTGTGGTGGCAACCCTCAACAGCAGCCATATCGATGCAGAGCTGGCTGTGCAGATTGCCTTCTGCGCTTCGCATGATATTCCCGGTCTGTGATTTTCTTATCTGCCGGGGCAAGCAGATCTATCTGGTGCAGATGTTCCCGGCGGCATATATCCATAAGTGACTGCTTTAAGTGGATTAGGTAATCTTTGGTAACATGATGCTTATACCCGGCACGGGAATCGCAGGCTCGCTCCATAAAATCTTGGCGTTCCACATCATATTTCCGCAAGCTGTTGATTACGATATGTACATGGATATTGCCGCTTCCATTATGCCCGTCCATATAAGTACAGACAAGAGCCTGATGTCCGGGATAGTTCTTTTTTGTGTATTCCATTCCGATCTGCTGTGACTGTTCCCCGGTCAGTCCATTTTCTGTTACATCTTTTGGATCGAAGCTGATGATATAATGGTGGGATTTGATTTCATCATAGGATTCATTTTTGTGGTGTAGGGTGTTCAATTCCCTGCACTCCATGTCGAACGTGAACGGATCACAGTTTATGCCGTCCATGATATATTCCTTACGAAGAATCAATTCATCATTTTCATCAAGTATCGGTTTGTTGGTATCTTCATCATGTTCAAACATGAGATAACGCTGTATCTCTGCATAGTTGGCATTTTTACTCGCTATGTGTTTCAGGATTGCCATGAGAATGCCCTCCGGAAAACGCCTGGAAATCTCCCACCATTTTCAAGACTTCATATTTCATAGATTCTGGCTACGCTCTGGTCGATTGCCCTGCGCATTTCTTGTGAATGGATGCCGCCGCTGTTAAAATGCCTTGCAAGGGTCTGCCCCAGCGAAGCGAGGGTATCTGGTTTAAGTTGCTGCCGATCTTCCCAAACTCTGCAACCAGTTTTTTCAATTCTGGCAGGTCTGCCACAATCTCATATTTCGCTGTGACCTTCTGCTTCATAACCTGTTTCCTGACATATTCAGCCAGTGGAAGGTGCGCAGCTTTAGCGTTTTCAGAAACGATTTCATATTCCATATCGGTAAGGCGGAGCATGATCTGGTGTTTGTGTTGTAATTCCTTGTCCTTCTTTGGTCTTGCCATTGCATAGTTCCTTTCTGTTAAAATCGTAAGAATGATATTTTTCCTGATTATAAGGACTTAAAAAGAGTTCCTATCATATAAGCCGATTTGGGAATGCCAATGGGAAACGAAAGAGGGATTTTTATAGAAATATTTAAATTTCTCCGTGATCGGGACAATCACGCTGCGACTATTTTTAATAGGAGCCAATCTGCATATTTGGAAAATATGCAACAACCGAGGGCATGGGGGTGCTATGTCCCAGTGGGACTTGTTCAGCACGGACCGGAGCAGAGCGTAGACGGAATCCCCATCAAGTTTGTCGGGTAAGAAAAATCCACGAAGTGGGTTCCTCGTTACTCAGGCGAATCTTGCCCTTCGAGAAATAAAGATTTCCATAATATAAGCCGATTGGAAAAGAAGATAAAAATATTTTATGGAAATGCTTTATGGTAAATTTTCCAACGCTTTTTTGGCAGTTAAAATTTTTCCCTATAAAAGGGCAACATAAGGTATAATGAAATCGAACGGCTTTGAGTAAAAGAATATTCGCTATTGCAGATAAATGATAAAGGAGGATCATTCAAATGTATAACCCGCAATTAGAAACATTTATCCATGTGGCAGATGCAGGCAGCTTCAATAAAGCAGCAGAAGACAGCTTATATAACCCCAACAGCAGTCATAAAGCAGATCAACCTTCTTGAGGCTTCTTTGGATGTAAAGCTGTTTGACAGGACGCATAGGGGGCTGACTCTGACAAAAGCTGGAAAGTCTTTATATCAGGACACAAAATATATCATCCAGTATTGCAGGGATTCTGTCATCCGAGCCAGGAATGCCATGCAGGAAGATACGAAGGTGATCCGCATCGGCAGTTCCCCAATGACTCCAGCACAGCTTTTGATGCGGCTTTGGACAAGAATACAGGTATATTGCCCGGAGATGAAATTCCAGATTGTCCCATTCGAGAACACGCCAGAAAATGCCAGGGAAATATTAGGGAACCTTGGAAAAAATATTGATGTAATCGGGGGGATATTTGATGAGACCATGCTGGACTTGCGCCGTTGCGCAGGGCTTGAATTATCCCGTGAGCCATTTTGCTGCGCAGTTTCCATACATCATCGGCTTGCGGCAAAAGACCGGCTTACGGTAAAAGACCTTTATGGGGAAAACCTAATGCTGATGCGCCGGGAATGGAGCAATTATGTGGACAGGCTTAGGGATGACATCTGGCAGAACCACAGCCAGATACACATCGTGGATTTTGATTTTTATAACGTGGAGGTTTTTAACCGTTGTGAGAACAGCAACGATGTACTGCTGGCTATTTCGGGATGGGCAAGCGTACATCCGCTTTTAAAAGTCATTCCGGTAGAATGGGAACACAGCATCCCATATGGCCTGCTCCATTCCCCGAATCCGTCCGAAAATGTAAGACAGTTTCTTGCTGCTGCGCAGAAAGCAGTGTAATAAATGGGGGATCTGTCTGTTAATTTTATAGTAAACGACAAAAATAATTGTCGTTTACTATAAACCCTCCGGGGGATGCCCTCACTTTGCTGGGGCAGACCCTGCGCACGATTTTTGTAAGGTAATTCTGCGTTAAAACGCAGCAAAAATCGGCGCAGTCAACGTCAAAGCACAAAAAGCTTTGTCGTTGACTATACATTTATATGCTATAACCTTTGGGTATAAACTGATGAACAAAACGAGACTTCTCTTTCAGTCTCGTTTTTTTTATACTTTGTTTAAAGGTCGGATACCCTCGCTTTCGCTGGGTTGTTAAGCGCCAGCGGCACTTGTTTAGCAACGACCGGAACAGAGTACAGACCAGGCTCTGGCCATAATGGGATGCCCGAAGGGCATACTTTGAAATATAGAAAGCAGGATAGATAAGAAGGAATGGAACACTTGTGGAACAGGAAGGTGATACTGGATTGAAATACGTTGTTCTAGATGTCATGCTGATATGTCTGCTGCTTAGTCTTGCAGGCTGCGGGGCAGACAAAAAGGCAGGCAGGGAAAACCGTGCAGGATCAGGCCAGGAAGGGGAGGCGGTATATCAAGGAGAAAGTACAGATTTTATGCAGGCGGGTAAAAGTGAGGATAAGCCTTATACGGCAGATACAAAAATATCAGATGTTATCAGTGAGCCATTGTTTGGAGATTATGGCAGGCTGATCTTTCCAACAGACAGCGGATATTTCAGCGGGGATACATTAGGAACGCTTAAGCTGACCTGGTACAGCAATATCGACCCGGAAAAAACCGTGGAGATTGCAAACTATATGAAAGACCATGCGGCCAAAGGGGAAGCGATTTTTTATGACATTTATACGGATGAGGAAAAAGAGGATGACCCGGACAAAAAAGATACGGGGCTGTTTTTCTTCAAAGGAAGCCCTGGAGAAAAATTTGCCGTTTGTAATGCGGGAGGCGGCTTTGCTTATGTGGGGGCAATGCAGGATAGCTTTCCCCATGCGTTGGAATTATCCAAAAAGGGATATCATGCATTTGCCTTGATTTACCGTCCCGGCGCACAGACAGCATGTGAGGATCTGGCAAGGGCAGTCAGTTTTATATTTGAACATGCGAAAGAACTGGAAGTAGGGACAGAGGGATATTCCCTGTGGGGAGGTTCTGCGGGCGCAAGGATGGCGGCATGGCTTGGCTCATACGGCTCGGCGGCTTTTGGAGGGGATGGCCTGCCAAAGCCTGGTGCAGTCGTCATGCAATATACAGGCCATAGCGATTATACGGAAAACGATCCGCCGACTTATGCATGTGTCGGGGAAAATGACGGCATTGCAGACTGGAGGGTTATGGAAAACCGTCTGGAGCAGCTGGCAGCATTTGGGATCCTTACAGAGTTCCACAAATATCAGGGACTTGGGCATGGCTTCGGCCTTGGGACTGGAACTGCCGCAGAAGGGTGGATAGAGGATGCGGTATCATTTTGGGAAAACCAGACAAAACATTGATCATGATAGGAGAATAGGAAGATGAATAATTTTATTTTTGAGAATGCAACAAAGGTTTTATTTGGGAAAGGATGCGTGAAAGAATATTTGTGCTGCCTGACAAAAGGATGCGGGGATACGGTGATGCTGGCGTATGGGGGAGGCTCGATTAAAAAGAACGGTGTATATGATGAAGTGGTCTCTATCCTGAAAAGAGCCGGAAAGCATATCGTGGAGTTTCCCGGCATTATGGCGAACCCTACTTATGCAAAAGTTTTAGAGGGCGCAAAACTGGCAAGGGAAAGCCAGGCCGGATTGATTCTTGGCGTTGGCGGCGGTTCCGTCATGGACTGCTGTAAAGCGGTTTCCATTGCCGCCCGGTATGACGGCGATGTGTGGGAGGATTTCTGGGCAAGGCCGGGCATTTTTGATTTCGAGCCGCTCCCGCTTGGCGTGATCGTCACAGTGGCGGGAACCGGGAGTGAATGTAACGGCGGGGCGGTCATTACCAATGAAGAACTGAAAATAAAGACCGGACGTGATTATCCCAAATGTAATCCCCGGTTTGCCCTGCTTGATCCGACGTATACTTACAGCGTCCCGAAATTCCAGATGGTGTCCGGCAGCTTTGACATCCTTTCCCATATCATGGAGATCTATTTCAGCGGGCCGGACGAGGATAATGTTTCAGATGATATTGCCGAGGCGCTTATGAGGAATGTGATCCGCAACCTGCGGGCAGCTATCCAAAACCCGGAGGACTATACTGCCAGGAGCAACCTGATGTGGGATGCGACAATGGCGGAGAACCGGATCATCAAGCTTGGCAAGCGCACAGATTTCCAGTGCCACCAGATGGAACATCAGCTTGGGGCATACACGGACTGCAACCACGGCGCAGGCCTGGCGGTTCTGCATCCAACGTATTACCGCCATATTTACAAGGACGGGCTTGCAAAATTCAAACGGTTTGCTACGGAGGTATGGAACATTTCTTCTGACGGAAAGACAGATGAGGAAACCGCCCGCGCCGGGATAGACGAGCTGGAAAGGTTCATCCGGGAGATCGGCCTGCCTGCAACTTTACAGGAGCTGGGGATCAATGGGGATGTAGATTTGAAAGCGATTGCTGATTCCTGCGCGGTCGTGCCGGGAAGTTACCGGAAGCTGACACAGGAAGAAATTTTTGAAATTTTCAAAGAGTGCTTTTAGATGATTGCAAAACAGCCCGTTTTTAGCGGGCGTTATACAAAATAATAAAAAGGAGAATGACGTAATGAAAATAAAAAATATAAAGAGAATGGTTGCCCTTGTTATGAGTGTATTGCTGTTGTTTGGCCTTGCCGCCTGCGGAAATGAAAAGCAGGGGGCGGGCAGCAGCGGACAAAATTCTTCTTCAGAATCAGCTGACGCAGATGTGGCGGAATCTGAAAAACCGGAAGAATCGAAAGAATTATCTTCTGCCAGTGACATGGAAGATGCTAGTGAAACGGATGAAGCCGTTCCCAATGCAGAAGACGGAGAAAACACAGAAGATGGAGAAAACGCAGGCGGAAAGACACTGATTGTCTACTATTCGGCATCGGGGAATACAGAGGAAGCAGCAGGCTATATTGCAACAGCGACAGGCGGCGATCTGTTTGAACTGGAACCGAAGGAAGCTTATACAGACGCAGACCTTGACTGGACGGATGATGACAGCCGTGTATGCAGGGAACATGAAAACGAGGATGAAAGAAAGGTGGAATTAGTATCAGAAACAGCTCCCGATTGGGATTCTTACGAAACTGTATTTATCGGATACCCCATCTGGTGGGGGATTGCGGCATGGCCGGTAGACGGCTTCATTACGGCGAATGATTTCACCGGAAAAACAGTAATACCGTTCTGTACATCTGCAAGCTCAGGCCTTGGGGAGAGCGGGGAGCTGCTGGAAGAAATGGCGGGGACCGGGGACTGGCTGGAAGGCGAACGCTTTTCATCAGGCGTTTTGGAAGAGGAGGTAAAAGCCTGGGTAGATGGCCTTGGATTGTAATTGGAAGGAGTGACGGATACATGAAATATAAGATCATGGCGCTTTGCCTGGGCGTTATGCTGGCGTTAGGACTGGCGGGCTGCGGGGGTAAAGAGGAAGAACGGACAGCAGGGCAAAAACAGGAACAGGCGTCTGGGGATGGGCAGGCAAAAAATCAGGCGGTAGCAGGACAGGAAGCTGGCGCAGAGCAAGATCAGGCTGTTCCGTCTGCAGAACCGGAGCAGGACAAAACGGATGATACAGAAAACGGGCGTATTTTAATCGCATATTTTTCCGTGCCGGAGGATGTAGACACGTCCGGCGTAGATGCCATTTCAAGTGCAAGCATTGTGGTACAGGAAGGCGAAGTTTACGGAAATACGGAGTATGTGGCAAAAATCGTGCAGGAAACAATAGGCGGGGATTTGTTCCGAATTAAAACTACAGAGGATTATCCGTTGGATCATGACCTGTTAGTTGACCAGGCAGCAGACGAGCAGAATGCGGAACTGCGCCCGGAACTGAAAAGCCATATTGAGGATATGGGGCAGTACGACACGGTGATCCTGGGATTTCCAAATTGGTGGGCCGACCTGCCGATGCCGGTTTATACCTTTTTGGAGGAATACGATCTTGGAGGAAAAACGATCATTCCATTTGTAACGCATGGCGGCAGCGGTTTTTCCGGCACGGAAGATACCATTGCCGGATTGCAGCCAGATGCGGCAGTAAGTGACAATACGCTTTCCCTCTCCAGGGGGGATGTGGCAGACAGTGAGGAAGAGGTACGGCAGTGGGCTGAAAGCCTTCGCTGAACATGGAGGGAAACATGGAATATAGGATATTAGGAAAAGATTTAAGGGTATCAGAGATCGGCTTTGGCTGCATGGGACTTTCCCATGCATACGGAAAGCCGGTTGACAAAAAAGACGGGATCCGCCTGCTGCGGGAAGCGGTGGAAATGGGATATACATTCTTTGATACTGCAGAGGTCTATGGAACGGCAGGGAATCCCCATGCCAATGAAGAACTGGCAGGGGAAGCATTAAAAAGTGTCCGGGATAAAGTGGTGATCGCCACGAAATTCGGCATCCATTTTGATATGGAAAGCAAGGCTGTCAATAAACCCCTGGTGCCGGATTCCAGGCCGGAAGTGATCCGGGCATCGGCGGAAGCCTCCCTCAGACGGCTGGATACCGACCATATTGATCTATATTACCAGCACAGAAACGACCCGAATGTCCCGATTGAGGAGGTGGCCGGCGTGATGGCGGAATTGATGCAGGAGGGCAAGATCACGCATTGGGGCTTATCGGAAGCGGATGAAGATACGATACGCCGCGCCCATGCATTGCGCTGCTCCATAAGACGGCGGAAGAAAAATGCGCTACCCCGGCACAGATTTCCCTTGCGTGGATGCTCTGCAAAAAGCCATATCTTGTTCCAATCCCCGGAACACGGAACAAAGGGCGGATGCTGGAAAATGCGGACGCGTCCGCTATCCGCCTGACAGCTTCAGAGGTAAAGGCTTTGGATGATGCGCTGGATAAAATGGAAATGTCCGATGTGTTTGGGGGGACAAAAATTTTAAATGCTTCCTAAAGGATACATCTGTACTAAGATGTGAAACAGCTTATGGAGGTTATATGTATGGGGAAATTCTTTAAGAGTCCCATTGGATTCACAGGGACATTTATGGGCGGAAAATATATTCTGTTCATTGCAGTTGTTTTTTCAATCACCTGCACGGCGTGTTCCGGACAGAAAGAAAAAACAGACAGCGGGGGTGAAAAAGGCGGGGCAATAAGAAAGGAAGCCGTGGTAACAGACCAGGGGGAACATATAGAAATGGATAAGAAAACAGACACTTCACAGATTCCAGAGGATTATTTAACTCCGGCGGGGGAGCAGGGAACCGTAGAGCGGCTGACTTACCGGACCTATGAATCCATGAATTATGAGAGCCGGGAAAAACAGCTTACGAAAACCGCCTATGTGTATCTCCCATATGGCTATTCCGGGGACAGGAAATATAACGTATTTTACCTGATGCATGGGGGATGGAGCGATGAAACCACTTACCTTGGCACCCCGGAAAACCCCGATGTGCTGGTAAATGTCATTGACCATGCCATATAGGACGGAAAGATGGGGCCTGTAATCGTGGTATGCCCGACTTACAATAATGAAAATCCCGATGACAGCGCGGATTACAGTCTTGTCCTTCAGTTGACGGACAATTACCATAATGAACTGGTAAATGACCTGATCCCTGCCGTGGAGGGAACTTACCGCACATATGCGGAAGGGACTTCCGCGCAGGCGTTGGAAGCAAGCCGCGACCACCGTGCTTTTGCCGGATTTTCTATGGGATCGGTTGCAACGTGGCATACGTTCCAGTATTGCCTGGATTATTTCCTTGTTTTTGCCGGATGGCATTAAGGTATCCTCGGAGAGGGTTTCAGGTATTTCCTGCCGTCCAGTGGGAATCTGACTTCTGACGGGGCATATATGGAAAGCCTGGTGACAGATTCCGGGCATAAGCCGGAAGATTTCTTTAATTCCGCGAGCAATGAGGCAAGCAGCCGCGCTTGCGCGGATATTTGGCGAATGCCACGAGAGTCAAATGCCCTGTTTTTGGGTATTTAACTTATGCGATGTCCGGCACGGAGGATTTTGCTTATGCGGGGTTTTCCAGCCAGATTGAGGCAATGCTTACCGCGCCGGGCGGAGTTTTTACTTCATCCGATACGGGAGGGGAGGGAAACCTTGCCTACCGGGTACAGGAAGGAAATACACACGATGGCAGTGCTGCAATGCAGTATATTTATAATGGACTGATCTGGATTTGGAAATAGAAGAGGAGGAAACTCAGATGAAGATTTTATTTATCAACGGAAGCCCGAACAAAAATGGGAACACGGCAGCGCTGGCGGAAGCGCTCCTGGAAGGGAAGGAATATGAAACGCTGAACCTGGCGGATTACAGGATCGGCAGCTATGGACAGACATTTGAAGACGACCAGCTTGACGAAGTGATCGCAAAGATGAAAGAAGCAGAAGTCATTGCAGTCGGCTCGCCGCTGTACTGGCACAATATCTGCGGCTCTGTGCTCAATGTGCTGGACCGGTTTTATGGGAAGGTGGAAAACGGCGGGCTTTCGGGACGGAAATTGTATTTCCTGTTCCAGGGGGCGGCTCCTGAGAAATGGATGATGGAAGTGGGGGAATACACGATGAAACGCTTTGCAAAACTCTATGGGATGGAATATGCCGGAATGGCGACGGATAAAAAAGAGGCCGCAAGGCTTGGGAAGGACGTCTGATAAGCAGGATGGCGGCAGGAATAAAAATGATGGAGAAAAAATTTTGAAAGGAAATGGATATGAAGGTTTTAAACAAGGATGAATTTGAGCAGGCAAATATATTTGGGACAGGTTTGGCGAACGAGGCTTTTGCCAGATATTTTATCGGGGAATCGTTCCTCAATCCCCTTACTGACCCCAAGGAATGTCCATTATTTCTGGCAAATGTGACTTTTTTACAGCTATGATATTTACGAGGTGGAATTTATCCCGGAGGCGTTGTTCGGCGCATCTTACCGGAAAAGCCTTACCACATTGTTTCCCCGTTTTTTAAAGGCAATGGCAGCTTACCATGAAGAAGAAATCCGCGCTTATTTCAGAGACGCTTTTGGATATGAGGGAGATGTGGATGGATCAGCGGCAAAGATGGTTGCGCTGTTTGAAGAGCTGGGGATTACTATGTATTTTGAGGGAGATGCGGATAAAGAGAAAATCTGCCGGATACCGGTAGAGTCCGTATTAAGCCAGGAAGAGATCATCTATATGGTCGAGATGTGCATGTGTTAGGCTTTTCCTGGCATATTTTCCTGGCATCCCCTTATTCTCAGGGAAACAGGCGGAAATAAGGAAAACATTAAGATGAAAAAAAAAGATTATTTTTGTCCGGCTTACTTTTATTAATTTTAGCATTTGCCAGTTTTTCTGGAAATATGAATACACCTTCCGAAGAGACAGCCGCATCTTCTTCTGAGGATGTCTGGGAGCCGGGAATGCAGGAAGAACCTATTGTCATGTGCCGGATCCGTATAACAGCCGGGGATGCACAGCTTGCGGGTGTTTTGTATGATAATCCAACAGCAAGGGAGTTTGCCGGAATGCTTCCGCTCACAGCCGAGCTGTGGCATCCCGCCCCAGGCTTTGCAAGGGCTTTTGCTTTGCCGGAGCGTATTGAAGCATATGGGACATTGGGATATGAGTATGAGCTGGGTTCACTGGCATATTGGTCTGGCGGGCCGTCAATCGCGATCATTTACAAGGCAAGCCGTGAGCAGACAGTCGTGCCTGTCATCCCGGTTGGGAGAATCACTTCCGATGTTTCCATATTTGAGGGGGATGGTGAGATGGTAACAGTGGAAATCGAAGAGGGTGAGGAAATGATGGAACGTTGAGGAAAGAAGGTGTAAAAAGGATGAAAAAGAAAAGAAAATCCATTCCTGTGATAGCAGCCATTGCTTTTTGTATTATGGCCTGCTGTTTCCAAAACCCTGTATTTGCAAAATCGGCTAAGAAGACGGTCACAGAAGGGAAAGATTATTACCGGGAGTTTTTGGTGGACAATGTCCTTCACTCTGACAGGGATGGCGACATCCATTACCATGTATATTTCCCAGATTCCTATAATGGCAAAAAGAAGATGGCGCTGTATGTAACGCTCCCAGGGTATCAGGGATTATATTTTCAGGGAGTGGCAGAAAACCTGAAAACAGAAGATTTTGCATTTGAGGCAAAAAAATACAACAAGGATATGATCATCCTCGCGCCGCAGCTGGATGACTGGGGAGAAACATCTGCCAGACAGACAATCGCGCTGGTAGAGTATTTCCTGGAAAATTATCCTGTTGACCCGGAAAATGTGTTTATCAATGGTTATTCCGGCGGGGGCGAAACATTGTCGCTCATCCTGGAAATGCGGTCGGAACTGTTTGCCAGGGCGCTCATGTGCAGCTCACAGTGGGATGGGGAGTATGAGCCGGTGGTAAAGGCAAGGACACCGGTGTATTTTGTAATTGGTGAGGATGACGAATATTATTCATCAAAGCCGTTCCGGGATGCTTATAAAAAACTGCACAGCCTCTATCAGAAAGAAGGGATGTCGGAGAAGGAGATAGAAAAGCTGCTGGTACTGGATGTAAAAGGCAGCGATTATTTCAAAGGGACGGGAATCACATATCAGCATGGCGGCGGATGGCTGTTCTGCAGGGATGAAAAGATCATGGACTGGCTGTTTACATCGAAAAAAGCAGCAGCAAAAACAGGGGCAAAAAAACAAACGGTTTCCATCACGCTAAATAAGCCGGTCTATACTTTGAAAAAAGGGAAAACCGTGAAATTAAAAGCAACGCTGAATCAAGCGGCCAAAAAGAAAGGCGTAGAATGGAAAAGCAGTAATCCAAAGGTTGTATCCGTATCTAAGAGCGGAAAAGTGGCAGCAAAAAAGAATGGGAAAGCAACCATCACAGCACGCATTAAGGGGACGAAAGTAAAGGCGGCCAGCAGGATCACCGTGGGTACGCCGGTAAGCAGGATCAGATTAAACCGGAAATCGGTAACTTTAAAAGCAGGGCAGAAGTTTACGCTGAAAGCAACAGTATACCCTAAGAAAGCAGCCGTGAAAAAAGTAGCCTATAAGAGCAGCAGCAGAAAAACAGCAACGGTAAGCAAAAAGGGCGTAATTCGTGCGGTTTCTGCAGGAACAGCAAAGATTATGGTAACGGCGGCGGATGGATCCGGGAAAAAGGCATCCTGCACTGTAAAAGTGAAAAAAATACAGAACCAGAAAAGTCGACGGAGCCGGAGGAACCAACAGAACCAGAGAAACCAACGAAGCCGGAGAAGCCCTCTGTTCCAGGTAAAGTGACAAAGGATACCAAAGTGTCAGAGATTATAAACGCCCCGGCATTTGGAAATTTCGGCCGTCTGTTATTTCCAGTTGACCGTACGGTATCCGGCGGCATGACACTGGAAGAAATCAGCAGCAGCAGTGTTTACACATGGTACAGCAATATAAAGGCAGACAAGACCGTTGAGATTGTGAATGATCTGAAATCGCGTTCCGAAGATGGGGAACAGATATTTTATCCCATTTATTCAGAGGAAGAGATGGCTGAAAATCCCGAAAAGAGGGATACAGGGCTGTTCTATTTCAAAGGGAAACAGGGGGCGAAATATGCCATTTTCAATGCAGGCGGAGGTTTCGCCTATGTGGGGGCGATGCATGACAGCTTCCCCCATGCGCTGGAGGTGAGTAAAATGGGCTATCACGCATTTGCGCTGATCTACCGCCCAGATTCTGCGTATGAGGATCTGGCGAAGGCGATCATGTATGTCCATGACCATGCGAAAGAGCTTGGAGCCGACGCAGAAGGTTATTCCCTCTGGGGTGGATCTGCAGGGGCGCGGATGGCGGCAACACTTGGAAATAAAGAAAGCGGCCCGGCAAATTACGGGAGACCGGATATTCCGCAGGCAGCGGCAGTCATCATGCAGTACACGGGATATACGGATGCCTCTTTAAGTGATGCGCCGACCTATGCCTGCGCAGGCATGAATGACGGCATTGCAGATTACAGGACAATGGAATCACGGCTTGCACAGTTACAGGCATTTGGAATCCCGACGGAATTTCACGCTTATGAAGGCCTTGGGCATGGATTCGGCCTGGGGACGGGAACCGTGGCGGAAGGATGGATCGAAGACGCCGTAGCTTTTTGGGAGGCGCAGGCTGGCGTACAGAAGGATGCAGAAAGAAATACGATTCTGACAGCGTCCCCCACCCCGGAGAAACAGCAGGTTCTCTATGTGTGGGAAGAAGGGAAAGTGCCTGCAACAACCATCTATACACAAAATACCGGAAACTATTTTGACGATCCGGATTTCAGGCCGTATGTGACTACATTTCCGGCTGCAGAGGGGATCCCCATAAAGGGCGCGGTGGTCATCTGTGCCGGCGGCGCTTTCCAGTTCCGGAGCGAAAGCGAAGGGACGCCGATCGCATTGGAATTAAGCCGGAGGGGTTATCAGAGCTTTGTGCTGGATTACCGCCTGCGTCCCTATACCCAGGAGGAAGGCGCGCTTGACCTGGCAAGGACAGTCCGGTTTATCCGGCGCCATGCCGATGAATATGGGATAGATGAGAAAGATATTGCCGTCATGGGATTTTCCGCAGGGGGAATCCTTGCAGGTGAAATGATCCTGCATTATGGAGGTGGGATAACCCCGGATGCCTTAGATCCTTCTTATGTGCCGGATGCGCTTGACCGTGTTTCGGCCAGGGTTGCTGCCGATGGCATGATCTATTCTTTCTATGGACGCCTTAGCGTTGCATCTATGGATCTTGAAAGCCTGCAGGAAGCAGGGATTCCGCCGACCTATTATTGTTATGGGACAAACGACCCGTTTTACAGGCAGTTCGAAGCACAGTTTTCCATGCTGGAAAATGCGGGGGAGCAGGCAGAGCGTCTTGTTCTTGAAAATTGGGGTCATGGATTTGGCAGCAGGGGAGGCTGGATGGAGGATTACGACCGATTTTTGACAAAAATATTTGGAAACAATTAAAAGATGTGCAATTATTAAGGAAAGGAAGGTAATTATGAATACTGCAAAAAGAAAGAACATATTCAAAAAAGTATTGGTATTTGTTCTCATGCTTTCGTTTGTCCTGGGGCAGTTTACCCCTGTGCAGGCGGCAGCGAAAAAGGCGAAATATACCATTGCGTTAAATAAACCAGTATATACCCTGAAAAAAGGGAAAAGCGTGAAATTAAAGGTAACACTGAATAAAGCGGCCAAAAAGAAAGGTGTGGAATGAAAAAGCAGCAACCCGAAAATTGTGTCCGTGTCTAAGAATGGAAAAGTGACGGCAAAAAAGAATGGGAAAGCTACCATTACCGCAAGGGTGAAAGGGACAAAGGTAAGTGCGAAAAGCCGGATTACCGTAGGGACGCCGGTAAGCAAGATTAAATTAAACAGAAAGTCTGTTTCTTTAAAAAAAGGGCAGAAGTTTACTTTGAAAATAACCATATCCCCTAAAAAAGCGTCCAATAAAAAGGTATCTTATGAAAGCAGCAACAGAAAGGTGGCAACGGTAAGCAAAAAAGGCGTAATTCGCGCTGTTTCAGCAGGAACGGCAAAGATTAGGGTGACAGCAGCAGACGGTTCTGGGAAAAAGACTTCCTGTACGGTTAGAGTGTCAGAAAGAACAGTAAGTACAGTGCCTGTTGCCAGTGTGAGGTTAAATAAAACACAGCTTAACTTAAAACAAAGAAGCGAAGAGAGGCTTACTGCAACGGTAAATCCATCCAATGCAACAGATAAAACAATCCGTTGGGCATCTTCCAACCAGGCAGTGGCCAGGGTTTCTGGCAATGGGACGGTAAAGGCAGTTGCAAAGGGGACGACAACCATTACGGCATCTGCGCATAATAATATCCATGCAGTCTGCATTGTAAGGGTAGAACCCGTTTCAGGACAGCCGGAAGAGCCGGTAAAGCCTGGGGAGGGAAAGATACTGGTCGCTTATTTCTCATGGAGCGGTACAAGTGAACGGATTGCGAATAACATTATAGAGCAGACCGGGGCAGATTCCTTCCGTATTGAGAGGAAAACGCCGTATAGTGATGATTATAACGAAGTTGCCTATGGGGAAGCAAAAGACGAAGCGGATCATAACGCAAGGCCACCCATTAAAAATCCACTGGCATCTGTGGGACAGTATGACAGGATTGTATTGTGTTACCCTATTTGGTGGCATACAGCGCCCATGACGGTCGGAACGTTCTTGGAAAACTACAATTTCAGCGGGAAATATATTTACCCAGTTTCACAGTCAGCTTCGATGGATACCTCGCAGTATGCGCAGTCCATAGAATTTATTAAAACCTGCGCACCGGGGGCAGTTGTAGACGACGGGATATTCTCAAAAGATAATGCTGCAATTCGTTCTTATATCGCCGATAAGGTGATGCAGCCGGAACGGATCCCTGTTGCCAGCGTGGAATTAAATAAATCACAGATTACTTTAAAGCCGGATGCAGAAGAAACGCTCATTGCCACAGTGAATCCAGCCAATGCAACAAACCCGGCAATCCAGTGGTCATCTTCCAACCAGGCAGTGGCCATAGTTTCCGATCATGGAACGGTAAAAGCGGTTGCAGCGGGAACGGCCACGATTACAGCATCCGCAGAAAATGACATCTGTGCAGTCTGCAGCGTGACGGTAGAAGCCGCTCCGGAACAGCCCGAACAGCCGACAGATCCGGAGAAGCCAGAAGAACCGGAAAAACCGACAGACCCGGAGAAGCCAGAAGAGCCAGGAACCGGAAAGATCCTGGTGGCATATTTCTCATGGAGCGGTACAAGTGAGAGGATTGCGAATAATATTATAGAGCAGACAGGGGCAGATTCTTTCCGTATTGAGCGGGAAACACCATATAGTGACAATTATAATGAAGTTGCATATGGGGAAGCAAAAGACGAGGCAGACAATAACGCAAGACCTCCAATCAAAGACCCGCTATCATCCGTGGAACAGTATGACAGGGTTGTATTGTGCTACCCAATCTGGTGGCATACGGCGCCCATGACAGTTGGGACGTTTTTGGAAAGCTACGATTTTGGCGGGAAATATATTTACCCAGTTTCACAGTCAGCTTCGATGGATACCTCGCAGTATGCGCAGTCCGTAGAATTTATCAAAACTTGCGCGCCGGGGGCAGTCGTAGATGATGGGCTATTTTCAAAGGACAATTCCGTGATCCGTTCTTATATTGCGGACACTGTAATGTAAGAGGTTATAGTAAACGCATGAAATGAATGCGTTTACTATAACCTCTCCGCGAGGATGCACACGGATGCACATAGGAAATATGCCGCTTGCGGCGTGCATCCGGCGCAGGAAACGAATCAAAACGCAAACGTTTTGTTCGTTTCCTATAATTTTCCATACAACATTCCATCAGAGAATACAGGAGAAATTTTCAGGTCAGTATATACTTTAAGGTTATAACTGCTGAACAAATGGAAACTTCCGCTGCCACATGGTATTTGCTAAAATAAGATTATAAAAGTAACAGCGCATTGTTTCAGAACGAAAGGAGGTTTTTTATGAAGCGTTATATTGCATTACTGGCGGCAGCGACAGTTATAGTTTCCCTGGCGGCCTGCGGGTCTGATAAGCGTGAAGCATCGGGCAGATCTGAGAAAACGCAGGAACAGACTGCGGTGGCAGATGCAGAGCCTGCGTCGGATGGCAAAATACTGATCGCTTATTTTACGGCTGCTGAAAACAGCGGCGTAGACGCTGTTTCTTCTGCCAGCTATTCCATGGTAAATGATAAGCCGGTTGGCCGGCTCCGTGCCATTGCAGATATGATCCAGGCAGAAACAGGAGGGGAGTTGTTTTCCATCCGGACTTCCGTGGTGTATCCGGCAGACGGCGGGGAACTGATCGACTATGCCGCTAATGAGCAGGAAGAAGACGCGCGCCCGGAATTGACCAGCCACATAGAGGGACTGGATGAGTATGGGACAGTTTTTATCGGTTTCCCCAACTGGTGGGCCGACCTTCCGCAGGTTCTTTATAGTTTTTTTGATGAATACGATTTTTCGGGAAAAACAATCATCCCATTTAATGTTCATAATGGAAGCCGTTTTTCCGGGACGATCGAAACAATTCAGGAGCTTGAGCCGGAAGCGACGGTCATTACGGACGGATTTACTGTGAATGAAAGAGATGTGCCGGATGCGGCAGGTGATGTGGCAGGCTGGCTGGAAGAAATTGGCTATTAGAGGAGGGCTTTCGTGAAACAGAATGTAGTTTTGAAAATAGTGACAGATTTCTGTATGACGGCAGTATTGATCGTTCTGATGGCTTATGAGCTTGTCGGCCAGGCTGCCCATGAATGGCTGGGGATTGGGATGCTCGTTCTTTTTATCCTGCATCATATATGGAACAGGAAATGGATCAGCAATAGATTCAAAAGAAAGCACCATCAGGGTATTCCTCTATGTGCAAAAAACGGCACAAAAATAAGGAAATACACGCTTTTTTCCATCCTGCAGACGCTTCTTGTCATTTGCATTTTTATTGCAATGACAGGTTCTATGGTAAGCGGGGCGATACTTTCCCGCCATGCGCTCGCGTTCCTTCCCATCCAGGGAGGGCGTTCTTTTGCCAGGAATCTGCATATGCTTTCAGCGTATTGGGGGTTTGCATTGCTCTCGCTCCATCTCGGATTCCATTGGAGCATGATCATGGGGATGATAAAGAAGCATTGGAAAAAGGCGCCTGCCGTCCCTGTATGGATATTGCGGGGATTTGCTTTCCTGACAGCTGCTTATGGGGCGTACGCTTCCTGGAAAAGAGGAATTTGGGAATATATGTTCCTTAAAAATCAATTTGTGTTTTTTGATTTTGACGAACCGCTGGCAATTTTCCTGGCAGATTACATAGCTGTCCTGGCTTTGTTTGTATGGTGCGGGCATTATGCTTCAAAATGGGCAAAGATCCGGAAAAAGAAACAGCTTTTACAATAGTGTATAGAAGAACAGAAAGAAAGGAATGGAATTATGAAAACTTACAGAACAAGAATTTTACGGCTGGTATCTATGGCGTTGGCTTTTGCCTTAGTGTTTTCTCTGGCAAACGTGCAGAATGTGGAAGCTAAAACAAAAAAGAAAAACATTGTTGTGCTTTATTTCTCAGCAACAGGGACGACAAGGGGCGCGGCAAAGAAGATTGGCAAAGCAACAAAGGGAAACGTAATAGAGATCAAGGCAAAAAAAACTTATACAGAGGAAGACCTTGATTACGGTGATGAAAACAGCCGGGTGTCAAAAGAACATGCGTCTGCAAAAACACCAGCAAGAAGCAAAGTCCGTCCAAAGATTGCCAATATAACGGCAATTAAGAAAGCGGTAAAGAAAGCGGATGTTGTGTATATCGGGTATCCGATCTGGTGGGGAGAAGCGCCGCATATTGTTTACAGCCTTGTAGAAAATGTAAGCCTGAAGAAGAAAACGGTAATCCCATTTTCTACGTCGATCAGCAGCGGCCTTGGAAGCAGCGGGAAACATTTAAAGGCAAAGGCACAGATTTCATCTAAGACAAAATGGATGAAAGGGCGCAATTTTTATGACGTGCCTTCCCAGAAAACCGTCAATAAATGGGTAAAAAGTTTGAAATATTAAGACGGATTAGGTCTGAAACATATGGCAGACATATTTGATATGAAAGAAGTAAAAATGATTAAAACAGAGGAGCAGGACATGGAATATGTAACTTTGAATAATGGAGTCAGGATGCCCGTATTGGGCTATGGGGTGTACCAGGTGAGTAACGAGGAATGTGAACGTTGCGTATTGGATGCGATTGGTGAAGGCTACCGTTCGATCGATACGGCACAGGCATATGGAAATGAGGAAGCGGTTGGCAACGCTGTCCGTAAATGCGGCGTTCCCCGTGAGGAATTATTTCTGACGACAAAAGTATGGATCAGTAACGGCGGTTATGAAAAAGCAAAAATTTCCCTCAAAGAATCCCTGCGTAAGCTGCAGGCGGAATATATTGACCTGGTTCTTATCCATCAGCCTTTTAATGACTATTACGGCACCTACCGTGCGATGGAAGAAGCATATAAAGAGGGCTGGATCCATGCGATTGGCGTGTCAAATTTTTATCCCGACCGTTTGATCGATCTGTGCAGCTTTGTAGAAGTAAAACCGGCAGTCAACCAGGTGGAGACCCATGTGTTCCAACAGCAGGTACAGGCGCATAAGTATATGGAAAAATATGGTGTGCAGCATGAATCCTGGGGACCATTTGCCGAGGGGCGGAAAGACTTCTTTACAAACCCTGTATTGATGGAGATTGGGAAAAAATATGATAAAAGCGCCGCACAGACAGCCCTGCGGTTCCTGATACAGAGCGGCGTTGTAGTAATTCCAAAGTCAACACATAAAATACGCATGATCCAAAACATAGATGTGTTTGACTTTGTGTTGGATGAGGAAGATATGGCAGCGATCCAAAAACTGGATACAAAAGAAAGCCTTTTCTTTTCCCACTATGACCCTTCTACGGTAGAGATGCTGACAGGGCTTCATAGATAATAGGGATATTGATAGCAAGAACCAGGTACACTGTGATCTTATAATGGAGGATGGAATTGAAAGTTTTATTAGTAAATGGAAGCCCGCATAAAGAAGGCTGTACTTACACAGCGCTCTGTGAAGTAGCTGATACATTGAACCATGAAAATATAGAAACAGAAATTTTTTGGATTGGGAACAGGCCGATCGGAGGCTGTATTGCCTGTTTGAAGTGCCGGGAAAAAGGGGCTTGTGTATTTGACGACGTTGTGAATCATTTTCGTGAGAAGGCATACGGGGCAGATGGCTTTGTTTTTGGAAGTCCAGTGCATTATGCAGCGGCCAGCGGCAATATGACTGCATTTATGGACCGTCTGTTTTATTCGGAATTTGGCGGGAATGGAAATAAAGCATTTTATATGAAGCCTGCGGCGGCTGTTATTTCTGCCCGCCGTGCGGGGACAACTGCAACTTTTGACCAGCTCAATAAATATTTTACCATTCAGGAAATGCCGGTTGTTTCATCGCGTTATTGGAATATGGTCCATGGAACAAATGCCGGGCAGGTAAGACAGGATGCAGAAGGCCTGCATACGATGCGGGTTCTTGGAAAAAATATGGCATACTTGCTCCGATGCCAGGAGGCGGCGCGAAAAGCTGGAATTGCAATGCCAGAGCGTGAAGAACCTGTTTTTACGAATTTTGTAAGATGATGTTAAAGATCAACAAATTTTTGGGGGAAGATTCCTAAGAAGTAGAGTATAAATGAAATAAAGTAAAATACGAATATCACGGCAAGCATATCTTGCCCGAAAGGTCAATCTGCTTTGTGTGGGTTGGCTTTTTGCTTTTCCAGAAAAAAAGGGAAGAGTAAAACTGTGATTTAATAAATTATCTGTAAAGATATGATCAAAAACAAACCAGGCTCAGATCAAAGTTAGAAGGAGGGAAGGATATGGATTTACTGATTCTAAAATTAGAAAGAATCGATAATACTTTCTATGAAAATCTGCTAAAATTCATATCAGGGCATGGTTATACGCCAAAGGTTGTTATCCGCAATACAGACAGCCTTTCAATTAACGGTTTGAAAATTATTTCTTCAAAGCGTCAGTTATTCCGCCATAAAGAAGAAATTTCCTTGACAAGCCGAATACCCTGTAGCAAGCTGACAGGTATCCGACTCTCGCGGCAGTCGCCAAATATCCATGCAAGCATGGCTACTTGGCTCGTTGCTTCGCGGAAATAAAGAATTTGATATTTTGGAACTGTTGGCGAGGAATAAGGGGCAGGTATTCAGTAAAGAGCAGATATATGATCAGGTTTGGGGAGAAAACTATTTTTCAGACAGCAGAAATATTATTACTTATATTAACAAAATCCGTAAGAAGATAGAGCCAGATCCATCTCACTCAATCTATATTTTGACTGTCTGGGGGATTGGATATAAATTTAATGAAAATATAGAGTAGGCAGTGAGGCGGATTGATCAGGCTGCAAATTCCAATAAGGTATACCCAAGGACATCCCATTATGACCATGCGGCTGTTTCATAAGGTATAAAATATGTTATCATTGCTTATCTTATTAAATGAATGTTATGGTATTGGAAAGACCAACTATTAAAAGTCAAGTAGATAATTGAAAAAATTCAAAAGAAATTTTATAGAAAAAAGAGCATGACAATAAAGCCTGTTGTCAGGCAGGCCGACGTGAGTGAAAAGGATTTATG
>CAJTCL010000003.1 GCA_910575005.1 Lachnospiraceae bacterium
AAAGGAGGAAACGCAGATGGACAAAAAAATTGGCAAGCTGATAAAAGTGGTGCGAGCACTTACACAACTTGCCCTTGAAATTGGAACTCTCGTTACAGTAATCAAAATGATTATCGAGAGCATTCAATAAAAGGCGGGGAGGAAAAACCTCCCCACTGCAACTATAACAAAATCCATCTGTAAAATCAACATGTTAAAAGAAATTTTTAAGTTAGTATTGTCTGTTATCTGGTTAATTATTATTGTAACGGGATTAATTTTGATTATCACATGAGTCCGCTTGTTTTTGGAAAAGTGGGGGGAGGCATGAGAAAAGAAGTATCAGGCCTTATCTTTGCCACTGTAACAAATTTAGAAACTTAGAAACAGACAGGAGCGATCACAGTTTTTGCAGCAGTTCCACAAGGAAGAATTGACCGTTATATTGAAACATGTAAAAGAAGTTTGATTGTAACGGCATTGATTTGCAGGTAAGTTTTTCTTGATATAGACTGATAAAAACGTTACAAGAAAAAATATTACAATAGTTTGTAAGGAAAAGAAGTCAGTAGGGAAGCTGTTTTTCAAGGGTAATTTAGGGAAAAACAGGCCGTAAATTTCTCAAAAACTACCCTCAAAAACTGCCCTAAATGGCATTATGACAAATGATAAGCGAATAGAAAAAGAGTGATCCTGTGTCTGAATAGGGCAGTTTTAAGGAAAAAAGGGTAAAAAAGGGCAGTTTTAATTTTCAAAATTGCCTCACGCAAAGCCTTGAATTTCCTGGGTTTAGGGTAAAAGGGTAATTTTTTTTAATATATTTTAGAAATTTTACACCACTTTACAACTTTTGAAAAAATAAAATAACGCACAAGGCACTTTTTAATGTATAATAAGTTTACTCACAAAACTATACGAAAGATGGTGACCTTGTACGTCAGACTTATTATACAACGAAAACAACCTAATTGGTAGACTGTACCATTATTTTTTATTTATTTTAAAACTTTTTCCGCTCCAATGATGGAAACCCTATTTCTGCTGGTGTGATCTATCCTTGCTATGGAATCGGCAGGTTCCATCCGTTCCCTATACAGACATTTTTTATCAGGGATTACAAAAAAATCCCTGAATGCATTTTACTATGCATGTTCTTATGCAAAAGCTGATTATTCCAAGTTTATGAATGTCACTGCTGGTATGGTAGATCTATGTCAATACTTTAGACAAAAAAAGTGGAAAGATTATGCTGCTTTTTTGAGTTCCTCATCTTCCTTTTATTGTGGTGTTAGATAATCGATAGCGCTATGTATCCGCTTACGGTTATATCAGCCTTCTATGTATTCAAAGATTGCACTGCGAGCTTCCTTTGAATCTTGATTGATGGTTTCCATCCTAAAATCACGTTTTAGGATATTCGCTTTATCCTCTGGGACACTGCTATGATTGGCATGGTGGTTGTATTTCTTTCCCACGACAGAACGTAACCCCTGCTCTGCCATATGCCGCTGGACCCGCTTGATACTGCAGGGTGTCCCGTTGCTAATTTCTTTCTGGAGAGCCTTATACTCCTTGAGGGTGACAGTTTCCTCCTCGGATATCTTGATGGGGAAAGCTGCTTTACCCATCCGCTCATAGTACTTCGATTTACGCCATATTCACGTTCCAGTTGTGGATACGAAGTTCCTTTGGCATTATACAGATCCACAATCTGCTGCTTAAATTCCAGAGTGTAAGATTTTTGGTTTTTCGCCATGTCCTTCATCTCCTTTGCTCTTTCATTTGATAGTATAGATGGTTCAACTTTTCCTGTCCACAATTATATACTAACACCATTTGAGAATAATGAATGGCACAAACAAAAGTTTGTAAAGAAAAAATACTTGACACCTCATCCGTTTTGTTGTAAGATACCTGAGGTGGTAAGAATGGAAAAGAAAGTAATGCAGACTTATCTCTATGATTTTTATGGGGATTTGTTGACAGAACATCAGCAGAAGATTTATGAAGCATTTGTACTGGATGATTTGTCCTTAAGTGAGATTGCTAAGGAAGAAGGAATCAGCCGTCAGGGAGTGTATGACCTGGTAAAGCGCTGTGACAAGATTCTGGAAGGATATGAGGACAAGCTGCATTTACTGGCACGTTTCCTTAAGAATAAGGAGCAGATCATTAAGATTCGTACTCTTACCCAGAATTATCAGGAGCAGAATGGAGCACAGGTAATGGCAGAGATTGAGGCCATTTCCAATCAGATATTAGAGGAGTTATAGGATGGCATTTGACAGTTTGGCTGAGAAGTTGCAAAATGTGTTCAAGTCCCTGCGCAGCAAAGGGCTTCTCACTGAAGATGATGTAAAGGCAGCATTGAAAGAAGTGAAGCTTGCCTTGCTGGAGGCAGATGTTAATTTCAAGGTAGTGAAACAATTTGTAAAGTCTGTGCAGGAGCGTGCAGTTGGTCAGGATGTGATGAATGGTTTAAATCCTGGGCAGATGGTTATAAAGATTGTAAATGAAGAGCTGGTTTCCCTAATGGGTTCTGAGACGACGGAGATCGACTTAAAACAGGGAAATGAAATTACAATAATTATGATGGCAGGACTGCAGGGCGCTGGTAAGACTACAACCACAGCAAAAATTGCCGGAAAATTGAAGCAAAAAGGCAAGAAGCCATTGCTGGCAGCATGTGATATCTATCGTCCAGCGGCGATACAGCAGCTTCAGATCAATGGAGAGAAACAGGGTGTGGAAGTGTTTTCTATGGGTGACAGCCATAAGCCTGTGAACATTGCCAAGGGAGCATTGGAACATGCCAGAGCCAATGGTCAGAATGTTGTGATTTTGGACACGGCAGGACGTCTGCATATTGATGAAGAAATGATGCAGGAGCTGCGTGAGATCAAGGAACAGATCGAAGTCACACAGACCATATTGGTGGTAGATGCCATGACTGGACAGGATGCTGTAAATGTGGCGACGATGTTTCAGGAGAAGATCGGCATTGATGGCGTGGTGCTGACGAAATTAGATGGCGATACCCGTGGTGGAGCAGCATTGTCTATCCGTGCAGTTACTGGGAAACCAATCCTCTATGTGGGTATGGGAGAGAAACTCTCTGATTTGGAACAGTTCTATCCTGACCGTATGGCAAACCGAATCCTGGGAATGGGAGATGTGCTGACTTTGATTGAGAAGGCACAGGAGACCATTGACGAAGAAAAAGCCAAGGAACTGGAACAGAAGATGAAAAAAGCGGAATTTGGCTTTGATGATTATCTGGAATCCATGAATCAGATGAAAAAGATGGGCGGTATCTCCAGTATGCTTAAAATGATGCCAGGAATCGGCGGCGCGCAGATTGCAGAGATTGAAAATGCAGTGGATGAAAAAAAGATGGCTCGAATTGAAGGAATTATTTATTCCATGACACCAAAGGAGCGCTCAAATCCCTCTATTTTAAATCCTAGTAGAAAGCGCAGGATTGCGCAAGGGGCAGGCGTAGACGTCAGTGAAGTCAATCGGCTGGTGAAGCAGTTTGAACAATCCAGAAAAATGATGAAGCAGATGCCAGGAATGGGCGGCAAAGGCAAACGGCGGGGAGGATTTAAGCTGCCATTTGGATTATAAGTCAGTAACAGGGCTGTATCAATACAACAAATAATATTAGAACAGCACCTGATTACAGGACACGATTTTTGTGTCTGATAGAGTAATAGCAATAACCAGGAGGTGAAAAGAAATGGTAAAGATCAGATTGAAGAGAATGGGAAAGAAGAAAGCTCCCTTCTATAGAATTGTTGTAGCAGATTCCAGATCTCCTAGAGATGGAAAATGTATTGAGGAAATTGGAACATACGATCCAACAAAGGATCCAAGCGAATTTCATGTAAACGAAGAATTAGCAAAGAAATGGTTGGCAAATGGCGCTCAGACTACAGAAATGGTTGGCAAGATTTTTAAAGCAGCCGGTATCGAGAAATAATCTCCGTGAGGTGAGGTAATGAAAGAATTGGTAGAAGTAATTGCAAAAGCGCTTGTGGATTTTCCAGAAGAAGTTGCAGTTACAGAGACTGAGAACGACAAAACCCTTGTTTTGGAATTGCATGTTGCCCAGGCAGATATGGGGAAAGTAATTGGTAAACAGGGACGTATTGCAAAAGCCATTCGTGCCGTTGTAAAAGCAGCGGCAGCTAAGAGTGACAAGAAGGTTATTGTGGATATTGTACAATGACGAATGATAGGAGGGACTGCCGCAGGACAGAGATCAGTTTTGCGGTGGTCTTTTTTTCTGAAAGGAGCATTTTATGGATGATTTGCTGCAAGTTGGTGCGATTGCCACGACACATGGAGTACAAGGAGAAGTGAAAGTCTTTCCAATGACAGATGATGTAAAGCGTTTTAAAAAATTAAAAAAGATATTGTTAGATACAGGAAAAGGTTATCAGGAAATGGAGATTTCGCAGGTAAAGTTTTTTAAAAATATGGTGATCTTAAAGTTTAAAGGGATTGACAATATCAATGAGGTAGAAAAATACAAAGGAAAAGGTCTTTTTGTGACCAGAGAACAAGCTGTTATCTGTGAGAAAAATGAATATTTTATTGCAGATTTAATTGGACTTAAAGTATTTACAGAAGCAGGGGAGCTGCTGGGTGAAATTAAGGATGTGCTGCAGACGGGAGCTAATGATGTGTATGTGGTGCAGATTAGTGAAGAATCACCTTATGCACAACAGATGAAAAATCCAGACAGAGAATTACTCTTGCCAGCAATACAGGAATGTATTCGAACTGTGGATATGGCAGGCCGTAAGATGCAAGTATACTTGATGCCAGGATTGCTGGAAACCTAATACAGTAAATTGGGCATTATCATATGTGAAATCTATTTAATTAGCATTTGTAACTATAAAGAATTCCATGCCACAGATATGCCAACAGAACAGACATATGCCTCTAAGGAGGCTTTCGTTATTATTTGTGCCGCCAGCCTAAGGCGGAGGAATGGAGATTAAAATGAAATTTTATATTTTAACCTTGTTTCCAGATATGGTAATACAAGGCTTATCTACCAGTATGATCGGGCGGGCTATAGACGCCGGAATTTTATGTATTGAGGCTGTCAATATTCGTGACTATTCTACCAATAAACATAATAAAGTTGATGATTATCCTTATGGTGGAGGCGCAGGAATGCTAATGCAGGCACAGCCTGTCTATGATGCCTGGAAATCTGTGGTAGAGCGTATTGGGAAAAAGCCCCGTTGTGTTTATGTGACCCCACAAGGAAGTACTTTTACACAACAGGCGGCAAAAAAATTTGCCACAGAAGAGGAATTGATTTTGCTCTGTGGTCACTATGAAGGAATTGATGAACGAGTACTAGAAGAAATTGTCACAGATTATATTTCTATTGGAGATTATGTACTTACTGGCGGGGAGCTTGCAGCAATGGTAGTGGTGGATGCTGTTTCCAGAATGGTGCCAGGGGTACTAGGCAACCAAGAGTCAGGCTTTGCAGAATCTTTTGAGGGAAATTTGTTGGAATACCCACAGTATTCCAGGCCAGAGGAATGGCAAGGCAAAAAAGTACCAGAAGTGCTTCTTTCAGGACATCATAAAAATATTGAGATTTGGCGCAGACAACAATCATTATTGCGCACCAGAGAACGCAGGCCGGATTTGCTTCAAAGAGCTATACTTACATCAGAAGAACAGCAATGGTTGGAAAAGATTTAAAATAATGTAAAATGAACAAGAACAGAATATTTGTTCTGGTCAATATAAATGAAATAAATTTTTGTTCTTGTATAATTTTAACAAAAACGCCAATTGATAAAAAAGAAAAATGGTACTATAATCTTTGTTGTGAGGAAAGAAGATTCTTTTATATTTTTAAATACATATTTTATGTTTCTAACATATTAGGTTATGGTAGATCACAAATTGATATTTAAATATAGAAGGAGATTCTTAATTTTTTCACGATAAAGAAGGAGGATAAGAATGAGAGAAGGAAAAAAGTATTTATCATTGTTCCTAGCTGCGGCGATTACTGTTTCAGGCGTGAATGTTGGTTCAGCGTTCCAGGTAAATGCAGCAAACAATGATGCAGCAACAGTATCAGAGTGGAGATTATTGACACCAGGTGATGTCACTTCAGATGATGGAAAGCCAGAGTTGACCGCATTGATTGTAGAAATTGAAAAATTGAATCAAAATGGTTACACAGCGGAAACTTGGAAAAAGCTTGCTGATGCGCTTGCAGAAGCGAAAAGAGTAAATAATGATGCTAATGCGACCAAAGCACAGCGGGTAGACGCATTGAATGCTTTGATAGAAGCAAAGGATGGTCTTGTAGTTAGTCCAGATGATGGCCAGAAAGAAGCAGATAAGACAAAATTAAATGCAGAGATTAAAGAAGCAGAGGCATTGAAGCAGACAGATTATAAACCAGAGACTTGGACAGCATTTAAGACAGCCCTGGATGCAGCAAAGGCCACAGCAGCAAACGCAGATGCAACTCAGGCGCAGGTAGATAAAGCACTTGCAGATTTAAAAGCAGCTATGGATAAACTTGTAACAGTTAGTCCAGATGATGGCCAAGAAGTAGATAAGAAAGACTTAGATGCAAAGATTAAAGAAGCAGAAGCATTAAAGCAGGCAGATTATACACCAGCAAGCTGGACAGCATTTAAGCCAGTTCTGGATGCAGCAAAGGCCACAGCAGCAAACGCAGATGCAACTCAGGCAGAAGTTAAGACAGCATTGGATAATCTGACTGCAGCTATGGGTAAACTTGTTAAGGTTGCAAATAAGACAGCATTAAAAGCAGAGATTAGCAGAGCAGCAGGATTGAAGCAGGCAGATTATACATCAGCAAGCTGGACAAAACTGCAGACAGCATTGACAGCAGCTAGGACTGTAGATGCAAATGCAAATGCAACTCAAGCACAAGTTGATCAAGCATGTACAAGTTTGAAAACAGCGATCAACACACTTGTAAAAGTTGCAAACAAGGCAGAATTAAAGAAATCTATTGATGCTGCTAACAAATTGAAGAAGGCAGATTATACATCATCAACTTGGAAAAAGTTTGATACTGCATTGAAAGATGCAAAAAAAGTATATAATAATGCGAATGCAACTCAGGCACAGGTTGATGCTGCTAAGAAGAAATTAGATGATGCTAAGAAGGCATTAAAGAAGGTTATTAAGGTTACAAAGGTAACAATCACTAACGGCAAGGCTCTTAAGATTGCAGCAGGCAAGAAAGTAGCTTTAAAAGTTAATGTAGGGCCAAAGAGTGCATCAAATAAGAAAGTTAAATGGAGTATCTCCAAGAAAGATAAGAAATATGCAACAGTAAGCGCTAAGGGAGTGGTTACTACCAAGAAGGCAGGAAAAGGCAAAACTGTAACTGTAACAGCAACTGCTACTGATGGCAGCAAGAAGAAAGCGACTGTTAAGATTTCCATTATGAAGAATGCCGTTACCAAGGTTACTTTGAAGGTAAAGAACAAGACCTTAAAAGTTGGAAAGAAAGTGACAGTAAAGGCAACTGTTAGTACAAACGGTAAGAAGGCTAACAAGAAATTGGCTTGGAAGTCCTCCAATACCAAGTATGCAACTGTCAGCAGCAAAGGTGTAGTAACTGCTAAGAAGGCAGGAAAAGGTAAGAATGTAACAATTACCGCTACAGCAACAGATGGTACTGGTAAGAAGGGAAAAATCAAGATCAGGATTAAGAAATAAGATATAAGACTGATAAAACAAGGTTTCGGCTATTGAGCTGAGACCTTGTTTTTTATATATTAGGAAAATTCTATGCACTTTCCGAGCGAAGCGAGGATACTCGTGCGAAAATATAATGTCGCCAAAGTGACTGTACTCGGCGCCCAAAGTGTTCAATCCCCTCATGAGTGAGGGGAGTTGATGTGGGCTTGTTACGAGATGGCTTAGAGCTGAAGATAGATCATAATAGCTTCCTTGCCATAATTTAGTAAAATAACTGATTGATAAAAGTACTATTTGGTTGAATAATTCTTCAACTAAAATTAAATTTAGTTAAAGTGCATAATAAATAATAAAAAATCAGGCGTAATACATACAGATTGAGCCTGATTTTTTGTGATTTTTTACTGAAAATTTGCAAATTGGTAAAAGTTTTACTAAAAGCAATTGCAAATGTTACTAAAAGGAAGTAAAATATAATATAACAAACTGAGGGAGATAAATAATTTTTATAAGCGAATTTCGATTATGAAAAAGGTTTAAGGGGCGTTTGCAAACGTTAAATTAAAAAAAGAAGGAGGATATTTATGGGAAAGGGAAAAAAATTTCTATCGCTATTCCTGGCTGTGGCAATGACAGTGACAGGGGGGAATCTTGGAACTGCACCTATGCAGACAAAAGCAGCGGAGACTTTGAGTACCAAGTATTATCAGGAAATAAGAGGTACGCTTGCTGGTAGTGGCGGTCAGGATCAAACAGACTCAACTATAATAGCAGTAAAAGGAAATGAGCAGACGACAGAAGGTTCAGAATTTGGAGCGCCTTTTACAAGTGATACTGCTTCTGGTGCTTATAGTCGCGGTTTTGGAAGTCGTAGAGTAGGGTGTCTGCAGTTCACATTGCCGGATATGGAACTGGGCGCTGATTATGCAAATTTAAAAAAGGCAACCATTACATTAGATGTAAAAGAAACAAGAAATACAAATGAGTCAGGTGAATTTACATCAATAGCTCTTTATCAGACAGCAAATCCCGCAAGCGCATCGGCTGCAGAGGCAGCAACTTATGCGGCGAGAGACAATAACTATGGTATATCAGCAGTTATTTGGGGAGATAAAAAATTATCACAAAATAAAAAAGAAGAAGGATTTATTGAAAAAGGGAAGGTTAATTTTGATGTTACTGAAGCAGTGAAGCAGGCATATACAGATGGTAACAAAAAATTTGTGCTTCGTGTTCATACGCCACATGCTGGTTTTGTAGTATTTGACCAGAGGGCGGCAGAAGCTAATCATCCACTTTTGACAATTGATGCTACAACAGATACAAGTGTCACTATAAATTATGTGGATGGGCAGAATAATGCGATAAAGGAGCCGAAAACAGTAGGTGTGAAAGTAGGTTCTTCCTATACTTATGAAGTAGAGGAGTCAGAACGAATCTTGGTCAAAGATGGCAAGACATATAATCTTTCTGAAAATCAGAATCTCACCATTACAGAGGTATCAGAGACCGCAGCCAATAATGTGGTCAATGTGTCATATGAGGAAGATTCTTTGACAGGCCCGACAGACAATACACCAATTGCAGTTACCACGCGCGTAGGTGTTGCGCCAAATCTGCCAGCTAAGGTAAATGCTACTTTTACAAGTGGAAATACAGCAGATATGGATGTCACTTGGGATGAAGTTCCCGCGTCAAGCTATGCCAAGGAAGGTAACTTTACTGTAAATGGTAAATTTACTGGGACTGAGATTTCTGTAACTGCAAACGTGACAGTCAATAAATTAGAGGATTATTTGATTGCAGATTATTCGTTTGATGAAGATACATTAAAAGACGGTCAGAATCCTGACAATCAGGATCGAAATGCCCAGAAAATAGATGGGGCGGTTTTGGTAGACGGATTATCTGGCAAAGCGGTAGAACTTCCAGGAGAAGGACAGAATAAAGGCGCTGTCAAACTGCCAGATGATTTGCTGCAGGTGAATGGAGCGACACAAGATGATTTCACAGTTTCTATGTTTATGAAACGTAAATCTCAGGGAAATTCTTTTGCAATGATTCTGCATGGCGCTACGGTTAATGAGAGTAACCCAGCAAGTTATTTTGGTTTAATCAACAAAAATTCGCAGTTCCGTGTGGAATATCGCAAAGATGGAACTACAAAAGTCTTGGGTGAAAACACAAAAGTAACACCAGTGGATCAATGGATGCATGTTGCAATTGTTATGAAAGGTTCAACCGGAGAGGCTTGGTTATATCAGGATGGTGTTGAGGTTTCATATCTGGAAAATACTGGAGTAAAAGCATCTGATTTGGTAGCACAGAATAATTATATTGGGCGTTCTTGCTGGCCAGACGCTGACTATGCAGGTACCTTTGATGAATTTAAGGTATACAATGCAGTTTTAACAGCCAATGAAGTAAAGGGTATCTGTGATGCAACTTTATACGAAGCACAGATTGCCAAGACAATGGAAGCGCTGCAGATTACAAGTGCAGATGAGAATGTAACTTATGACAAGGACAATGTCACTGCAAACCTGAATCTGCCCACCGAAGGAGCAGGGGTTGGCACCACGATAGAGTGGGCTTCCAGCAATGATAAAGTAGTAAAAACAGATGGTACTGTGATTCGTCCTTCTGGCGGCAATGATGCAAATGTCACTTTGACAGCAACCATTAAGGCGGGGACTTACTCTGATACAAAGCAATTTCCGATCACAGTAACAGCTTTAGAAGGAATTAATTTTGACGGATTGACTCTCGCTATTAAAAATGCGCAGGCAGTTTATAATCAGGCAGTAAAAGAAAATATTTATACAGATGCTTCTCTGAAAGCTCTGAATGATGCGATTGTGGCAGCACAGACGGTGGAGGCAGAGAAGGATAAGCCAGACAGCACTGTTACCGTGGAGCAGGTAGAGAAAGCAACTGCAGATATTGAAAAAGCAGCTAAAGAAACTCTGGCAGTAAAGAATTTTGAAGAAGTGAATAAGGCCTTGCAGGTATGGTATCCATTGGATAACGATACCAAGGATGATTCTGGCAAAGGCAATGATGCAGCTGCAACAGGAAATGTATTGTTTGACAGAGAAAATGGAGCTGTGCTTCCTGGCGGAGATAAATTTACCAATTATATCAGCCTGCCGGCAGATCGCCTGAAAGTCAGTGACCAGATGACATTCTCATTCTGGGCATATGATAATAGGGGAGGAAAATCCAATGCATTTGGTATTGGTTCAGGCGAGAAGCTTTATGCTGACAGAGAAGGCACTTGGGCGCATCATTTTTCTATCTTTACAGAGGCTAAATTTAGCGCCAAAGTAGGAGAACAAGGTTGGAATGGAACTTATCTCAAAGGTGTTGGCAATATTGATTTTGCTGCACAGGAATGGCATCTGATTACTTGTGTATTAAATGGTAAAAAACTGCAGGTTTATATTGACAAGGAATTGGTAGGCACAGAAGAAGTAAATGTTCCTCTGACTACTTTGTGGGATGCTGATCCAGAAACCCGCTATGCATATATTGGAAACTGTGTATATGGTGTGAATGGTGACAAAGACTACAAAGGAAACATTAAGGATTTCCGTATTTATGATGCCTGCCTGACTGCAGAGCATGTAGCAGCAATTTATGATTATCAAGAAACTCTGCCAATCAAGTATGCAAAAGAAGACTTGATTAAGGAGATGGGAGCAGAGCTTCAAAAGGATGGCACTGTTACACTCAATGTTACAAACCTTACCACAACAGATGGAAAACTTGATCTTAAGAAGACTGGCTATAAGGATGCGACAATTGCCTGGACGTCTGCGGATGACAATATCATCAACGCGACTACTGGAGCAGCAAGTATTCCAGCGCTTGGAGAGGATAATAAAACAGTAAACTTAACCGCAGAGATTACCTTGAATGGCAAGAAAGAAACGGTTGTATTTGAATGTACCTTATTTACCAGGCTTGATATTAACACAGATGATCTGCAGGCATTGGTTGAGGAAGTGGAAGCCTTGACAGAGGCAGATTATACAACCACAAGCTGGGCAGCACTGCAGACAGCATTGCAGAAGGCTAAGAAACAGGTCGCACAGCCTACTAGTGAAGCGGATGTAGCAGCAGCGAAAACTGAATTACAGAATGCAAAGAACCAATTGGAAGAACGTGGAAATAAGTCAGCTTTGGAAACTTTACTGCGTACCGTAGAGGCGTTGACAGAGACCCATTATACCGCAGCAAGCTGGGAGGCATTGCAGAGTGCATTGACAGAAGCTCAGAATGTGGAACAGGATGAAGATGCAGTTCAGACTGAGATAGACAGAGTGAAAGCTGCCTTGCAGGAAGCTTATGATGATTTGGTAGATAAGTCAGCATTGGATGAAAAAATTACAGCAGTTGAGGAAAAAGAAAATACAGGCTACACCACCTCAAGCTGGAATGCTTTCAAGGATGCTTTGCAGAGTGCAAAAACAACTACAGCAGATAGAGACGCCACAAAGCAGGATATTGAGGATGCTTTGCAGGCATTGACCGACGCTGAAACGGCATTGGCGCCAATCGGCAATAAAGAAGAATTAAATACACTAATTGATACTATTGAGGCAGAAAATCTTGTCGAGGAGAAATATACGGCTACAAGCTGGAAGGCTCTGCAAGACGCTTTGACAGCTGCAAAAGAAGTAAAAGACAGTGAAGATGTAAACCAAGATGATGTCGATCAGGCTAAAACGAATTTGCAGGAAGCAAGAACAAATCTTACTGAGCGCGCAGACTTGGATCTGGCTGCAATTTCTGAGTTGATCTCTCAGGCAGAGAAACTGCAGGAAACAGAATACACGGCTGAAAGCTGGGCAGTCTTTACAGAAGCATTAAATGAGGCAAAGGCGATTCTTGAAAACAAGGATGCAGTTCAGGCGGATGTGGATGCTGCAAAATCAAAATTAGAACAGGCAATTCAAGGATTAAATAAAATTAATGTGACACCAAAGACCTATACTGTCACCTTTAAGGATCGGAAAACTGAGACAAAGAAAACAGTAGAATCAGGTAAGAAAGTTGCAAAACCAAAAAATCCAACAAGAAGCGGTTATAAATTTAAGGGTTGGTTTGCTGATGGAGCAACAAAAGCATTTGATTTCAACACACCAATTACAAAAAATATTACGTTGACAGCAAAATGGACCAAACTGACTGCCATCAGCGGTGCAACTGTGAAGGTGGCAAAAGCAACTTATACTGGCAAAGCACAGAAGCCAAAAGTAACTGTTACCTATAAGGGAAAAACCTTGAAGGTGAATAAAGATTATAAAGTAAATTATGGCAGCTATAAGAAGGCTGGGCCAGCTAAAGTAAAGATTACCGGTATTGGCAATTATACTGGAACTAAGACTGTAAGTTATAATATTCTCACCAAGAAGAATAAGATCACAAAGCTGACAAATGGCAAGGGAAAGAAGCTGACAGTAAAATTCAGCAAGGCGACCGGAGCCAAAGGATATGAAGTTTCATATGCTACTGCTAAAAACTTCAAGAAAGCAAAGAAGAAGACTACCACGAAGACCAGCTTGACACTGACAAAACTGAAAAAAGGCAAGACCTATTATGTAAGAGTGCGTTCTTACATCAAGGTTGGCAAGAAAAAAGTTTACAGTGCTTACAGTCCAGTAATGAAGAAAAAAATAACAAAATAAACCTTGAGAGAGGCCAGAATCAGCAGAGATTGATTCTGGCCTCTCAATTTATGGATAGTATGATCCGTTTTTAATAAATAATGTACAGATAGAGGATTTGTATGTTATACTGATATAGCTATATGAAAAAGAGAAATGTTAGGAAGGAGACGGAGAGATTTATGAGAAAACAATTTTTGAGATGTTTATCAATGTTAATGTTTGTTCTGATATTACCATTAATGGGATTGATTTCAACTATCAAGGTGCAAGCTGTGGAGGGGCAGTCGGGATTTGCCAATCCTGAATATTCATTTACCACCATAGATGATTCGGCTATTTCTACTACATCGAAAGGACAGGTAACAGTAATTGTCTTTGGAAGTTTAACTTGTGGCAATACTCAGGCCACAACCAAGAGTATTTCTGGCAGCAGTTGGGTGAGTAGTTCAGATATCAGAGTGATTTTTGCAGATTGGACGAATAAGCCCAAGGCTGAGGTGAGTGCATTTGCAAAAACTTATGGATGTGATAGTATCACATTTTGTTATGATGAAAAGGCTCAGGGAACAATCTATCATGCTATGTGGGCATATTATGGGCTGTTTCATGACCCATCTGCTGGTGGAACATTGCCCTTTACTGCGTTGATTGATAAAAACAATCAAGTGCGTCAGGTGCTCACAGGGAATCAATCTGCTAATTCGATTATGTCAGAAATTGAGAAATTTGAAGATGTGGATTATGAAAAACCTGCTCCCAATCCAAGTCTGGATATCAAAGGCACAGAAAATTATGATTATGTAAATCAGGTACTGGAATTAGTGAATCAGACCCGTGCCGCCAAGGGAGTTTCACCCTTGAAATTAGACCAACAGTTAGTGGAGTCTGCGATGCAGCGCGCAGCAGAGATTTCTATGTATTACAGTCATACCAGACCAGATGGAAGTCTATGTTTTACGATCTCTGATCGGGGAACTAAAAAAGCAGAGAATATTGCAGTAGGTCAGTCTTCTCCTCAGCATGTAATGGATAGCTGGAACAATTCATCAGGGCATTATGCTAATATTATGGATGCGGATATGACCAGTATCGGAATTGGCTGCTTCGTAGACCGTAAAGGAATTTGCCATTGGGTACAGTTCTTTGATAATGCTGCGGCAGCAGAACCCTCAGTATCAGGAACAAAGGAGGTTTCCCGATCAATCACGATCCAGAAATCCTGGCTGCATCTTAAGACCCAGGAAAAGCAGGAATTTTCTTGTAAAGATATCAATCGTACTTTGAAAATGGATATTTTTCATACAAATCAGGAATTTGCATCCAGCAATCCAGAGCTTCTGTTATCCAGTTTTACCTTTAAGAGTGATAAGGAAGCGGTAGCCCAGGTGCAGGAGGATGGAACGGTTCTCTTGAAAGGACCAGGAAAAGCAATGATTACAGCCTCCTTAAAATCAGATGCTTCCATCTCAGTTTGTCAGACTATTTCTGTGAGTCAGCATAATTATACAGATAAGGTGATTGCGCCCACACAGACAAATAAGGGATATACACTGCATACCTGTACTTCATGCAACAGCAGCTATAAAGATTCCTATGTACCCAGACTTGAAAAGCCAGTTCCTCAGAAAAATAAGGTTTACAAGGTTGGAAAGTTTCAATACAAAGTAATAAAATCTGCGAAAAAAGGCGGTACAGTGGAACTGAAGGCACCTATAAATAAGAAACTGAAATCTGTGAGTATCGATTCCACTGTTAAAATTAATGGCTATACTTTTAAGATTAGCAGTATTGCTAAGAATGCTTTTAAGGGTAATGGTAAATTAGAAAAAGTGACGATTGGAGCCAATGTAACAAAGATTGGAGCGAATGCTTTTTCAGATTGTAAAAAGCTGAAAAAAATAACTATAAAATCAAAGAAGCTTCAGAGTGTAGGTAAAAATGCTCTAAAGAATATTTATAAGAAAGCTGTCATCAGTGTGCCAAAAGAGAAAAAGAAAGCATACAAGAAATTATTTAATGGAAAAGGACAGAAGAAAACGGTCATAATAAAATAAACTTGAAGTTCTATTTTTTAAATTACTTGCTTTTTTGGTTATTTTATGGTAAAATCCTATTTTGTGAGACAAGAAAATGATGGTCCTCTGTTACGAAAGGTATTAAGAACATCTAATCAAATCAGGAGGTAATAGGATGAACGCAGCAGATATTATCAAAGGCATTGAGCAGGAACAGTTAAAGGAAAAGGTTGACGAGTTTCATGTAGGCGATACCGTGAAGGTATATGGTAAGATTAAAGAGGGAAACCGTGAGAGAATTCAGGTTTTTGAAGGCATTGTATTAAAGAGACAGGGTGGAAGCAACCGAGAGACTTTCACAGTAAGAAAATTTTCTAACGGTGTTGGTGTAGAGAAGACCTGGCCGTTGCATTCTCCTAACGTAGAGAAGATTGAAGTGGTTCGTCGTGGTAAAGTAAGACGTGCAAAACTGAACTATTTGAGAGACCGTGTAGGAAAGAGAGCAAAGGTAAAAGAATTAGTGAGATAATTCACGGAAGGGACAAGTACAATTGTAGTTGTCCCTTTTTTATCATATGGAAAATTCTTTGGATTTTCCATATGATAAAAAGTGTTCCGCGAAGGATCGCAGGCCAAGAATCCTGCGATGCTGGATTCTTTTTAATCATATAGGAGTAACAGGATGAAAAGAGGAACATCAGGGCTAAGTTTCTATAATAGAAAGAAAAAAATAAACACAGGACTGTTGAGGGAGATCGCAATTTGGACATCAGAAATCATTTTAACGATTGCAGCAGTGATAATTCTAGTGTCTTTTTTTGGGTTCCGTGTATCAGTGGTTGGCCCTTCCATGTCGCCCACCTTGGAAAATGGCGAGAAGATTTTAGTCAACCGTTTTATATACAAGCTATTTGACCCGAAACAGAATGATTTGGTGGTATTTTTGCCCAACGGCAATGAGAAATCACATTACTATATTAAGCGTGTGATTGGTGTGCCTGGAGATACTGTACAGATTAAGGATGGCGCTGTCTATGTCAATGGGGAAGCTTTTGTGGAGGAGGTCAATGTCTCTGCCATAGAAAATGCTCTGTTGGCGGAGGAGGAAATTACCGTGGGCGAGGATGAGTATTTTTTGTTGGGGGATAACCGCAATAACAGTGAGGACAGCCGCTATGCCAGTATTGGCAATGTAAAGAAGGAACATATAGTGGGGAAACCGTGGTTAATTATATCTCCCTTTGATAGAGTCGGTTTCTTAAAATAATGTGGCTGCAAAGCCCTTGTTGGGGTTAGACAGTGAGAACAGCCAGGAATCAGGAGGTAAAAATGCATTTTCAATGGTATCCAGGACATATGACGAAGGCCAAACGTCAGATGCAGGAAGATATAAAGCTGATTGATCTAGTCATTGAGCTGGTGGACGCCCGTATTCCTTTGAGCAGCCGTAATCCTGATATTGACGAATTAGGGAAGCAGAAGGCAAGACTGATCTTGATGAATAAGGCAGATCTGGCCAGTGAGGAGCAGACAAAGGCATGGATGGCGTATTTTCAGGAAAAAGGATATTATGTTGTAAAGCTGGATTCCAGGAGTAGGGCAGGCATGAAAAGTATCAGTGATGTGATTATGGAGGCTTGCAAGGATAAGATTGAACGTGACCGCAGGCGTGGCATTAAGAACCGGCCAGTGCGGGCGATGGTGGTAGGGATCCCCAATGTGGGCAAATCTACATTTATCAATACCTATGCTGGCAGAGCATGTGCTAAGACAGGAAATAAACCAGGTGTTACCAAAGGAAAGCAATGGATTCGTCTCAACAAAAATGTGGAGTTGTTGGACACGCCTGGTATTTTATGGCCAAAATTTGAAGATCAGAAGGTGGGACTGTATCTAGCACTAATCGGTTCAATCAAAGATGAGATTTTAAATACAGATGAGTTGTCTTTGGAACTGATTAAGATTTTGCAGAAAAATTATCCAGGAGTGCTAAAAGAACGGTATCAAGTTATAGAGGAGGAGGCTCCGGCAGAAATCCTCATCCAGATTGCCAGAAATCGTAATTGTGTAAAAAAGGGAAATGAGCTGGATTACAGCAAAGCAGCTTCTTTAGTACTTGAGGAATTTAGAAATGGCAAGCTTGGAAAAATTACACTTGAATGTAAGGACATGGAAATATTTGCAAAACAATAGAAAATAGGCTTGCAGGGAAGTATAAAAAGAGCTAGAATAAGAGATGAATTTGTAATTATTCTGAACCCTATAAGAGTGGGAAATTAGGATCTTCAAATTTATTTGAAAGAACCTGAATTTTCATTTTTATGAGAGCGATAATTCCAAAAATCACAGACGGAAGTTTCTTTCGAGGTGTGCGGCAGTCCTGCTAGTTTGGGTTCTGAATAGTTATAAGAAATTAGGGAAACAGGGATGGTCAGGATATGGAGAATCGTCAGGATGAGAACAAGAATCTTTCAGAAGGAAAATCAAGTGTAATGCGGGAAACCATTAGTTTTATCTTGTATATCGCAATTGTATTTTTGCTGACTTATCTGGTGATCCATTATGTGGGGCAGCGCACACAGGTAAGCGGAACTTCTATGGAATATACATTAAGTGATGGGGATAATCTGATTGTGGATAAGATTTCCTATCGTTTCCATAAGCCAGAGCGCTATGATATTATTGTTTTTCCATTTCAGTATGAGGAGAATACTTATTATATAAAGCGAATTATCGGTCTTCCAGGAGAGAAGATACAGATTAGTGAGGATGGAGCTATTTATATTGACGGCAAAGTGTTAGAAGAGTCTTATGGGCGAGAGATTATAGAAGATCCAGGACAGGCAGAGGAGCCGATTGTGCTGGATGAAGATGAATATTTTGTGCTCGGAGATAACCGTAATGCCAGTTCAGACAGTCGGGATCCCAGCGTTGGAGTGATTCATGAAGGGGACATTATCGGCAGGGCATGGCTACGGATTTATCCATTTGACAAGATGGGTTTTATCCGGCATAAATAATTAAGCTACAATAGGAGAAAATTAAGTGAGTGAGATAAAAAAAATTGCAGGAATTAAAGATGAGTTACAGGCAGCAGAAGAAGGTATGCTGCCTGCTTTTATTTTAAAGTACAAGGCAGATCAGCGCGCAGGGGTACAGAAGCTTGTGATGCAGGCAAAAAAATGTCTGCAGGCGTTGGAGCAGGAACGACAGAGAATTGAGCATTTGAAGGTTTATGAGAAGCAATATGAGAACAAAGGATATGTCTGCGGGATTGATGAAGCGGGCAGGGGGCCGCTGGCTGGCCCTGTAGTGGCAGGGGCTGTGATTTTGCCCAAGGACTGTAATATTTTATATATCAATGACTCCAAAAAACTGAGTGCAGCAAAGCGGGAGGAGCTCTATGGAGTGATTATGGAACAGGCAGTTGCGGTGGGAGTTGGTATTGTTGGTCCAGCGAGAATTGATGAGATCAATATTTTACAGGCAACTTATGAGGCAATGCGTCAGGCGATTCAGAATCTGTCCGTGACACCCGATATATTATTAAATGATGCGGTGACAATTCCGCAGGTGACAATTCCGCAGGTGCCGATTATCAAGGGAGATGCCAAGAGTATTTCCATCGGCGCAGCAAGTATTATCGCCAAAGTGACTAGAGATCGGCTGATGATAGAGTACGACAAGGTGATGCCAGAATATGGGTTTGCCAAGAACAAAGGCTATGGTTCAAAAGCCCATATGGAGGCAGTTCGGGAACATGGAGCCTCTTTGATTCATCGGCAGAGTTTTATTAAAAATATCCATTAAGGCAAGAGATTGGCATAGTGCCTTGTTTTGCCTGAGATGAGAACAGATAGAAAGGCAGGGAAAACAATGTCATTTGTAGAGAATATCCATTCATTTCAAAATAGCACAACTTCCAATACCCAGACCATGAATCAGGTCAAAGATACTGGGGCTGTGCGTTCGATCACAGCGCAGGCACAGGAACTTATGCCTGGAAAAGTGTTTGAGGGAACTGTGACAGACATCAAGAATGGACAGGTGACAATCGGTTTGAATGATGGGCGCAGTATTTCAGCCCGAATGGAGTCTAGCGTAAATCTGCAAAAGGGTCAGCCAATGTTGTTTGAGGTAAAATCAGTTTCGGGCGAGCAGATTGCCATCCGTCCAGTGACCGTGGAAAGCGCACAGAATCCCACATTGCTCCATGCTTTGGAGGCGGCGGGACTTAAGGTCAACGACCGCAATTTGTCAATGGTCAATCAAATGATGGCAGAACAGCTTCCGATCAATAAGAGTAGTTTATTGCAGATGATGCGTTTATCCTCAAGTTTTCCGAAAGCAGATATTCAAACCTTGGTTCAGATGCAGAAATTGGGGATTGCAGTGACCGAGGAATCCTTGAATCAGTTTCAGAATTATAAAAACGGGCAGCAGGCAATTTTGCCAGAGATGAATCGTTTGATGGAGGGTATCGCAGAATTGCCAGGTCAGATTTTTGGAGCACAGGGAGAGAGTGCAGCAAATCAAACTTCGGGAGCGCTTCTGGGATTTCAGCAGCAGATTTTGGAGATTTTGCTGGGGAATGGTGAACAGCCAAAAGAGGTGCCAATCGGGGATATGCAAAATCAAACAAATGCGAATGTCAATTCCGCTGAGGGAATATTGGGTAATGCCAATCTCGCAGCAGGAGATGGTCAGACAATGGTTGGCAATGCCACAGCAGAAGGGGGAATTGGCGGACAACAAAATCTGTCGGGTGAGAATATTGTACAGCAGCAGGGCGGCTTGTCAGGAGCGGCGCAGGAGACCGTGATAAACAATAATTCTGGAACGAATTCTGTGCAGGCCTCAGATGTTCTGGTACAAGGACAAAATATGGCAGATGCAAATACCACAGAAGTTCTGAGTGACGGCCAGCATGCGGCAGCGATAAAGGAAGGACTTACTGGGGAGAGCCAAAATGCAGGACAGATATTGAGCAGGGAACAGCAAGGCAGACTGACCTCATTACTGCAAGAATTTTCCGGTGCCAGAGCGAATGAGCAATTGCTGCCCAATGGACGTTTAAATACGAATTTATCTGCTGGGGAATTGTTAGAACAGATTATGAAATCATTACAAAACAGCAAGGATTACAACAGCACCTCTGTGCAGAAGCTGTTTTTTTCCGAGGAGTATAAGGGCTTAATGAAGCAGGCAATGGCTGATCAATGGCTGTTGACACCAGAGCAGTTAAAGGAAGAAGGAGCCGTCAAGGAGATGTATCAGCGCCTGTCCCGCCAGATGACAGAATTGCAGCAGACTTTGGCACAGGCAGGTAAGGAAGGTACTGCTCTGGCAAAGACAGCGCAGTCAGTACAGAGCAACCTGGATTTTATGAATCAGTTAAATCAGGTGTATACATATGTGCAGCTTCCTTTGAAATTGCAAAATCAGAATGCACACAGTGATTTATATGTGTACACCAACAAGAAAAATCTGAGAGACAAACAGGGAGAACTGACAGCACTATTGCATTTGGATATGGATCATCTTGGTTCTACAGATATTTTTGTAAAGCTTATGGGGGCTGTAGTGCAGACAGAATTTTATTTTGAGAGTGAAGATTCCTGCCGTCTGATTACAGGATTTTCCGAGGAATTGGTAAAACGGCTGCAGGAAAAAGGATACTCCTGTGAGGTAAAAGTCGAAAATCGCAAAAAACCACAGGATTTTGTGCAGGATTTTTTGGAGCGCGAGAAGCCGGCGGCAAAGCTGCATCGCTATTCTTTTGATGTCAAGGCATAATAAGTGATAGGGAGATGGATTTCTTGTCAGATATTACTTTTAAATTTAAGCAGGTGAAAATATTCCAGGAGGAATGGATGGTATGAGTATGGAAGAGACACGTTATAAAAATACCAGAGAATTGGTCTCAATGGATACGCCAGAGAAAGAAAAAACGGCTGTGGCGGTGGCATACGAACCCGGAGAGCGGGCGCCAAAGATTATTGCTACTGGCAAAGGCTATATGGCAGAACGTATTATTGAGAAGGCAAAAGAGGAGAAGATTCCATTTTATCGGGACAATAAACTTGCCAAAACCTTGTCGAAGTTGGAGATTGGCGAGATGATTCCGCCGGAATTGTACGAGGTGATTGCAGAGATTTTGGTATTTGTGGATGATATGGAGCGCCTGAGAGAAAAGATATCCTAAGCGTCAGATAAATCTGTTGCTCAGTATAACATGATGCACACAGCCGCTTGAAGAATTATGCCGCTTTGCGGCTGCGGCTGGCACGATACGCATATAAGAAGGAGAGTATTTTTTGGCAGGAACTGGAAATCAGAGCCGCAGATGCGGCACGTATTATGAAAATTTGGCGGCAGAGTATCTTATACAAAAAGGATTTCAGATTTTGCATAGAAATTTTTGCAGCCAATTTGGGGAAATTGATCTAGTGGCAAGACAGAGGGATTATCTGGTGTTTGTGGAAGTGAAATATCGCAGGCGCGGCGGGGAGCATCCGCTGGAGGCTGTAGATATAAGGAAACAGCGAAGGATTTGCCGCACTGCCGATTATTACTGTCTGCGTTACGGCTATCAGGAAGATACGCCCTGCCGTTTTGATGTGGTGGGGATTAGCGGCGATGAAATCATTCATGTGGAAGATGCGTTTTCTTATGCCATAGGATATTCGTAGAAATTTTTAAGTAGTTCGATGGGGTTTTTGAACTTATAAATAAACGAAAGGTTAGAAGAAAATGGAACATAAAGTTAGATTGATAAGAAAACAGAAGAGAGGAAAGCAGTCGTCTCCTGTATGGCGTGAGGTCTATCTTGTAAGCGGTGAATTTCCCTATTTATCTTATCCGCTGCTAGAGCAGACAGGTATGGTTAAACATTGTTTTACCACCAGATTAGGCGGAGTTAGTGAAGGTATATTTGAGAGTTTAAATTTAAGCTTTAGCAGAGGAGACCAGAGGTCTGCTGTGGAAGAAAATTTTCAAAGGGTTTCCCAGGCATTGGGAACAGAATATGGGAATTTTGTGTTTACAGATCAGACACATACAGTAAATGTCAGGCGGGTAGGACTGGAAGATGCCGGTAAAGGCCTGACCAGAGACCGCGGTTATTCGGATGTGGATGGGTTGATTACCAATGAGCCGGGACTGGTATTATCTACCTTCTATGCAGACTGTGTACCGCTCTATTTTGTCGATACAAAACAGCGTGCCATTGGGTTGTCACATTCTGGTTGGCGGGGAACCATAAAAAGGATGGGAAAGGTGACATTAGAGACCATGTGTCGGGAATTTGGAACGCTTCCAGAAGACGTGATTTGCGCCATTGGCCCTTCCATCTGTCAGGACTGTTATGAGGTCAGCGAGGATGTCGCCGAAGAATTTAACCGTGAATTTTCCAGCCATAGCGGAGAGATTTTAGAGAATAAGGGCAATGGCAAATATCAGCTTGACTTGTGGCGTGCCAACGAGATTATTCTGTTGGAAGCAGGAATCAAACCAGAGCATTTGTCAGTGACAGATCTGTGTACCTGTTGTAATGATAAGATATTGTTCTCTCATCGGGCAAGTCAGGGAAAACGGGGAAATTTGGGGGCATTTTTATGTTTAAAGCCAGAAATTTAGTTTCAGAGATGATCAGGTATTCTTCTATGATTTCTGCTGAGAAAATAAAATATGTTAGAGGGAGAATTGTCACATTTTATGTGCAAGGAAAGTGAAAATGAAAAAAATAAAAAAGTTAATGTGTTTGTGTCTCGCAGTACTTATGTTATGTTCTATTTTTCCTTCAGCGCCATTAACAGTACAGGCAGCACCTAAGTTCAAAGTCTCAAATGCAAGTTTGAAGAAAACGTTAAATAATTATTCTGTCAGAATTACGATAGATCAGAAGGAACAGCGTTTTGTGATTCAGAATAAGGATATAACAAAATTATCTGTGAAATCAAGGAAGTATTCACAAGGTGGAAAGAAAGTCACAGTGGGGGCAACTGCCTATATTAATCGTAAAATTGCAACAGTTAAGACAAACGTTTCCATAACCTATGTTTTGAAAAGAAATAAGTGGAAGTTATCTTCTGTGAAATTTGGTAAGGCTTCTCTTTCAAGCGTGAACCTGAAGGGAACCTGGACAGGTACATATGTTGCAGGCCAAGGACAGACAAAAGCTAAATTAGTAATTAGCAGGGTGTCCAAAGATGGATATGCAACAGGCAAATTTTATTTTTCCGCCACTCCTACGAATCCAAAAGTACCATCTGGATCCTATACAATCACAGGAGGATATGATAAAAAAACAGGAAAAGTGACATTTGCAGGAGATGAATGGATATCTCGGCCGTCAGGATATGATATATTGGATTTTTATTGTTATCTAGATTTAAAAAGTAAAAAGATAAAGTCATATAGCAATTCTTTGGTTCTTTCCAAGAAATAGAACTAATTTGATGAAATTACTCAGCAGAAATTATAGAAGAATACCTGATGATTAGGCTGCATAGTGATGACAACTAGCCAAAAAGCCCCACGGACTGCCTTCCGTGGGGCTTTATTTTGTGCCAGTATGGATATTAATTTCGTTTTGCCTGATAATAGTAAATCATATGTATTTTTTACAATTTTTATTTTCGGTATTAATTATAATTCTTTATGATAACTCCCTACTATTATCTTTATTTTTCATTCTCTCTTTGTTTTCGGATAAATAGTTTTCACCCCAGTTGCATAAAGCATCCAGTATGGGGGAAAGTGTTTTTCCATATTCCGTGAGACTGTATTCTGTCTTTGGCGGTACGACAGGATAGACGACGCGGTTAATCAGGCCGTCCTTTTCTAGTTCTCTTAATTGCTGGGCGAGCATTTTATCAGTTGCCTTCGGCATTTTGCGGTGCAGTTCGCTGTATCGCAGGGTACCATTCATCAGATGCCATAGTATGACTGCCTTATATTTACCTCCTATTAAGGAAAGTGTTGCCTCCACAGGGCAGGTAAATCTGCTGCATTGTTCTGCCATATTTAATCTCCTTTACAATTGTATCTTACTTACTTTTTGGGAAGTATATACCTAAAAAGTACATTCTTGCTTATTTCTCTGTTCCTGATATAATTATACTATGACCGGTCAAATTTTCAAGAAGGAAAGGAAGAATACAAAAATGTCAGTATTAGATACAGCAAAGGCACGTTCTTCTGTTCGTGCTTATACAGAGCAGACTGTGGAGGAAGAAAAGTTGCAAAAAATTTTGGAGGCTGCTCATGTGGCACCGACGGCGGCAAATATGCAGCCAGTACGATTGGTGGTTGTGAGGAGCAAAGAGGGACTGTTGGCAGTTTCAAAATCGGCTAATATCTATGGAGCAACGGTTGCTGTTGTGGTTTGTGCGGATAAAAGTAAGGCATGGACACGTCCGTTTGATGGCATGGTAACAACAGATATTGATGCCACTATTCTGACCGACCACATGATGCTTACAGCCACAGACCTGGGGCTTGGAAGTGTATGGATTTGTTATTTTAATCCTGATGTATTGAAGCAGGGGCTTAATCTGCCGAGAAATCTGGAACCGATAAATATCCTTGCATTAGGGTATTCGGCAGAACCAAAGGCAGACAAAGAAAGACACAGCCAGACGAGAATAGCAATGGATGAGTTAGTACAATACAAATAGAAGAGCCTGAAAAAATGGGAATAGGTTGAAAAATCATTCTAAGAAGAAAAAGAGCATACTTAGAGAATGAGATTTCAACCTATTCTTTCGGATATGGACTTACATCACATTAGAGATATTGCACTCCACTCAAACATGATTTCCAATATATATGAAATAGTTTATTGGACCCATGAGGCGGTATCTCAATCATCTTCCTCCTGAGAGTTGCTGGTGGAGTATACCTGTCTCTTGCGAGCCATCTCGTCGCTTTCTAGATATTCATCATAAGTGGTGATCTTGTCGATCATAGAACCATTTGGTAAAAACTCAATAATACGGTTGGCAGTTGTCTGTACCACCTGATGGTCACGGGAGGCAAACAGCAGCACACCAGGGAATTTGATCAGTCCATTGTTCAAAGCAGTGATACCTTCCATATCCAGGTGGTCTGTGGGCTCGTCTAAAATTAATATATTGGAGCCTTCAATCATCATTCGGGATAGAAGTACACGTACTTTTTCACCACCGGATAATACCCGCATTTTCTTGACTCCATCTTCTCCGGCAAACAGCATTCTGCCTAAGAATCCGCGCACATAGGTGGCGTCCTTGATTTCTGAAAACTGGGTCAGCCAGTCTGCAATCTGTAAATCGGTGTCAAAGATTTGTGTATTATCTTTGGGAAAATAGGATTGGCTGGTAGTGACGCCCCATTTGTAATTGCCCTCATCTGGCTCCATCTCTCCGGCCAGGATCTGGAACAGCGTTGTCTTAGCAAATTCATTGCTTCCCACAAATGCAATTTTATCATCATGGCCAACAATAAAGGAAACATTGTCAAGCACTTTTACGCCGTCAATGGTCTTGCTGATATTTTCAACAGTCAGCACTTCATTTCCAATCTCGCGGGCAGGACGGAAATCAATATAAGGGTATTTACGGCTGGAGGGTTTGATCTCATCCAACTGAATTTTTTCCAGAGCTTTTTTTCTTGAGGTAGCCTGCTTGGATTTGGAGGCGTTAGCGGAAAAGCGGGAGATAAATTCCTGCAATTCCTTGATTTTCTCTTCCTTCTTTTTGTTGGCCTCTTTCATCTGCTTTATCAAAAGCTGACTGGACTCATACCAGAAATCATAGTTTCCGGCATAGAGCTGAATCTTGGCATAGTCGATATCCGCTGTATGTGTACAGACCTTATTTAAGAAATAACGGTCATGAGATACTACAATCACAGTATTGTCAAAGTTGATTAAAAATTCTTCCAGCCAGGCAATGGCGTCCAGATCAAGGTGGTTGGTAGGCTCGTCGAGAAGAATGATATCAGGATTGCCAAATAGCGCCTGTGCGAGAAGTACTTTGACCTTCTGTTCTCCAACTAAATCTTTCATGACAGTGTAATGAAACTCTGTGCCAATGCCCAGGCCGTTTAAGAGCTGTGCCGCATCAGATTCGGTATTCCAGCCATCCATCTCCGCAAACTCTGCTTCCAGCTCACTGGCACGGATGCCATCTTCATCGGTGAAATCTTCTTTCTGATAAATTGCATCCTTTTCTTTCATAATATCATAGAGCCGTTGGTTCCCCATAATCACGGTGTCCAGGGCGGTAAATTCATCATATTGAAAATGATCCTGTTGTAAAAAGGAGAGCCGTTGTCCAGGTGTTATGGCAACTTCGCCCTTGGTGGGCTCAAGCTGGCCATTTAAGATTTTGAGGAATGTAGATTTTCCGGCGCCGTTGGCGCCGATCAAACCATAGCAGTTTCCTTCGGTAAATTTAATATTGACATCTTCAAATAAGGCTTTTTTGCCGATTCTAAGGGTGATATTATTTGCACTAATCATATTTTAAATCCTTTTCTTTTATTTATATATTTTTGATATTAAAATGTGGCGGGTATAGAGTAAAGTTTTGAGTTAACTTTGCCATTGCTTTGAATTGGTGAGATCCAGACAATGCTTCCGTTATATAAAATCGGCTGGGAATCACCGTTAAACACCATATTGGCATATTTCTTGGAATAAATCTTTTTTCCAGTATCGCTGTATACGGCATAATGGAGGGTAGATTTTCCCTTTTGTGTGGTGGAATACAAAATCACAAACCGATTGTCTGTTAATTTAACCATACGAGTTTCCCCTACCGTGACAGAGGTTGACTTTGGGTTATAGGTGGTCAGCCATTTAAATGTTACTTTTTTTGTTTTGCGATTGGAAAGGACAAGGAACGCATTGTACTTCATATCATAGCCAAAACCAGAGACTTTGCCAATTTTCTTTTTATGGGGCTGTGATGTGCCGCAGACAAGGACATTGCTGCTTCCGACTTCCATACCTCCAACTCTGCATCCAGTATAGTTATCGCCGCTATTTCCTTTGAAAGAGAATAGGGAGGAAGATTTTTTCTTTTCATTCTCCGCGCCATAGTTCTGTACAGTAGTAAGTGTAATACTACGTGGATGGGCGTCTCCGTGGTCCAAAAGATAGAGCGCATGATCTTTAAATTTGGCAAACTGGTTAAAAGAATGGCTGGCATAACTCTTATTTGATTCCACTGCCTTCATCTTCTTCGTATTGATTTTAAAGGAGATATTAGACTGGTGATGCAGATCATCGAAGATCGTCGTAAACATTGTTCTCGAAGTCATCAAGTAAAGGGTGCTTCCCTGCATATCCATGCGGCAGTTTCCGGCTTCAAAGGGTTCATAAATTCCCTCAAAAGTATTGAAAACCCCACCTTTGATGTTTGCTGTCTTTAATTGTTTCCAGTTGCTGTTGTATTGGATTACCTTAATAACAGTTTTAGTTCTGCTTTCTTTGAGATTGTTATAGCCTACAGCAACATAAAAATTGCCGTCTGTTCCTTGGTAAAATCCACCCCACACATCATATTTGAGCTTAATGGTTTTTGTCTTTGTCACTTTAAAAGAAGAATTCAGGGTATAGATTTTTAAGTTCTTATTGTTCTGGACACAGACAGCATGGAGCTTGCCGCCAGACTGGTAATAGAATGTTGTGTCTGGATGTGACCAATTGCTGTAATATTGTCCATAGCCGTCCGAAGACTGCTGGCTTATTTTGCTGCATGATACTCTTTTTATTTTATTTTTTTTCGGGATGATCTGGGACATCATTGGTGAAAAATCACTTTTGCCCATTGCATCCAAAGTAATTAGTTTGTAATAGTAAGGAACGCCCTTGCTGACCTTTTGCTTATAGGAAGTTGTGGCGCCGTTCTTTGCTGTGTAAATACACTTGTAAGTTCCATTCTCTTGATTGGAGCAGTAGAGTTTATATCCTGTGGCGCCTTTGAAAGCTTTCCATTTAATCTGCAGGCTGCTGCTGCCGGATTTTTTGACTGAGGTGATCGTGGAGCCTGCCATTTTTTTGGCCGTAAAACCTTGCTGGTAAGCGTCTCCTGTCATGGTACGAAAATCATCCATTATATAACCGACAACCTTATAATAATATTTTTTATTTGATTCTACAGGTAAGGTAATACTGGTCTTATTGGCGTCTAAAGTCTTAAGTGTTTTATATTCACCATCATATTTCTTTGAGCGCTGCACATAAAAGCCGCTGATTCCAGAAAGTTTTTTCCATTTTAATGTGATATGGTGGAAATCAGTCTGTGTGATCTTTGGTAATTCTGTGATATATGGCAGTATATATAGGCGGTATTTGTAGGATGTCTTTCCAATTGAAACAATTATATCCGCGGAGCCAACGCCTACCACGGTATATTTGATTTCAGATAAGATGGTGCTTCCTGATGGGCTGTCGCTTCCTGCACTCAAAGTTAATTTCTTGTCCGACGTGATTTTCAGTACATCTGTGTTGGAACTGGATATAGATAAGGTAATGGGGCTGTCGCTGAAATTTCTGCAAGTGAGATACACCCATGAGTTATAGCTGTCGATCGGCTTGTCAAGACTGCAGAACAAAAGTGTACTGTCATATTCTTGTCCTGAACTAAATTCTACCTGAATGTCCTCCTCTGACTCTGTAGTTGAGGCTTTCTTTGCCTGATCTGGTGAAACGATTCGTCCAATCTCTTCTTTTGGCGGCTCAGATGATGACAGGTTTTGAGAATCCTGTTTAGAAGCGGATGGCAAATTGTCAACTGCTTGTGGAATAGCTGCCTTTATTGGGGTGTCCGTCTGTGCTGCACATACTGGCTGTATAGCACTTACCAATAAGACGGCTGTTAATTTTTTCATGTCCTCCTCCTTTGATATTATTTTCATAACTATTCAGAACAACAAATAAACTTGAAGATCCTGATTTCCCAATTTTTATGGGGCTTAAATAGTCACTTATTTTCCATAATTATACCAGATTGGATGTTCTTGTCAAACGGATAAATACTTTGTTGAAAAGTAATAGAATGTTTGTTATGATAAAATAAGGTGTGATAGAACGATACTAAGGTTCTAAGCTTCAAGTATGCTCTAGTGAAACAGAAGCAAAAAGCGGGGTTATTTTATGGAAAATCAGAGAATGCGGGAAACATTTTTTCAGCAAGGAGAGGAAAGTATATTAGGGGGAATCCCATCTGGTATTTGTTGTATTGGCTATACAGATTTGGAAGCTTTTGAGAATGATAATTTTCAATTGATTTATGCAAATGAAGAATTTTTTCAGGAAATTGGCTATACAAGAGAAGAATTTCAGATTGCCGGAAATGATATCCGGTCTATTGTCACGGTGGCGCAGAGGGAGGAGCTGCGCAGACAGGTGCGGGAGGCGATGGAAGGCACCGTACAGGCTGTTTTAAATTACCGTGTCTGTAATCCCAGAGGGAATATCTTTCATGTGCTGTTGTCAGTAAAGGCACTAAATATGAAAGATTTTTACATATTGATGATCAGTTGTATGCGCCAGGATGCTTTTTTGGAGGAAAATATGTATCGGCAAGAGCATCAAGATCAGATCAGAGAGAGTGTAGAACGGTTAAACCGCATGGTACAGAAACTGCCGACGGGCTGTGCTGTGCTGGAAGGAACACAGCGCTGGGAACTAGTCAGCGGCAATGAAGAATTTTTTCGTGCCATTGGCTATAGTGAAGAAGAACTTCAGGTATTGCCAAATGATTTTTCTGATGTGGTATATAAGGAAGATAGAAAATGTCTGCAGAAGGCGCTCGAAGAACTGATTTATACCGATAAGGTTGGGCAGTGTGAGATCCGTATCTGCGGCAAGAAAGGCGAAGTACGCTGGATTGCATTTCATATTCGTCTGTTTTATTATCAGGGCAGAACGCCTTATTTTCTAATTTCAAGCTGGGACATCCACAGACGCAAGCGGATGGAGGAAGAACTATATCTCCAAACGGAGCGTTATAAGCTGGTGGAGGAGATCAACCAGGAGTTTCCATTTGAGTATGATGTACAGTCAAAGACAATCTTTATTTCCTCACAGTCAAATATTATGCTTGCCGATCACAATGGGAAGGATTTTTTTGTCCCTGTGGAGGCGGTGGAACCGCTTTTATTCCGTGAAGATTATGAGGAATTTTTTGGAATGCTGGAGCGTGCGTCGGCAGAAGAAGAAAAAGGAATGCTGGAATATAGGGTAAATGTTGCCGATGCAGGGGAGACGCCAGTGTATGCATGGCATCGGACGATTTATAAGAGTATTCCTGGAGAGCATGGAAAAATTTTGCGTATTTTGGGAAGGACAGAGGATGTCACCAGAGAGCGTCAGGCACAGGACGAGATGCAGCAAAAACTAAAACAGGATGATTTGACAGGATTATTGAATAAGTCAACCACGAAATCAGAGATTGAGGGATTTCTCAAAGAAAATGTTCGTGGAATACATGCATTGTTCTTAATTGATGTCGATAATTTTAAATATATCAATGATACACTTGGCCACATGTTTGGGGATAGTGTTTTAATCACAGTGGCTAAGAAGATTCAAGAATTGTTTCGTGGCAGTGATGTGGTGGGCAGAATTGGCGGAGATGAGTTTCTGGTATTTATGAAGCATACCGATTTTTATCAGGCGAAAATGAAAGCACAATATATCTGCAATACTACCAGACAAGTATATCATGGCAGGGATGGGGAGGAGCTGGAGGTAAGCTGCAGTGTTGGTGTGGCAATCTATGGAACAATAAAAGAAAGTTACAGCTCACTGTTTTCTAAGGCTGATATGGCGATGTATCAGGCAAAAGAGGCGGGAAAAAATCAGTACAAGATCGCAGAGAGCACCGATCCTTTGTGGAAAATACGCAAGGCCAGCAGAATTGAGAAGCGCGGCAGCCAATATAAGGCGGGAAAAATTCAGGATATGGATTTTCTCTCAGAAGCTTTTTCATTGCTTTCCCATGCCAAAGATGTCAATGATTCTATAAATATCTTAATGGAGCGTATTGGCAGGCAGTATGATTTGGGAATGGTTGCTGTTTTGGAGTGTGATCAGGCAAAAAAGGAACTGATACAGACCAACTGTTGGACCAGAGAAAATGGCATTTTGACAAAACCTCAATTTGTAGATAATAAATATGAGCATTGGGACGGGTTTTTGAATGGTTTTGATGAATGGGGGGTATGCTATATCAATGACTGTCTGGGAGATGAAAAGGTTACACCGTCAGATAAGGCTGTATTTCGGGAACGGCGCATACGTGCTCTTGTAAATTGTAGTTTTTCTTATTATGAATTGGGAGAGGGATTTGTCAGTTTTTGTGATATGGAGAAGCCCAGGAATTGGACCAACTTTGAGAAGGAAACATTTCTGGAATTAACAAAGATGCTCTCGGTATTTGTGGCGCTTAGAGTACAGCGAGAAGAGGACAAGAGGGCAATCCGTCATTTAAAGAGGAGGGATCTTTTGACAGGGCTGTATGTGGAGGACGCCTTTAAAGAAAAGGTCAAAGAGAAGCTTAGAGAAGAAGATCATCTGCAGTTTGCCATTGTCTATACTGATATCAATGATTTTTCTTATATCAACGAGAATTTTGGACATGAGGCGGGAAATGAGATTTTAAAGAGATTTGCAATCCGCATCCGCAGCGGAAATAATAAGATTTCCTGCCGTCTGTATTCCGATCTGTTTGTCACTTTGATCTGGGCAGAGGATAAGGATAGCATTTTACGGATTGTCACCAGAGCCAACATAGAATTTTCCAGGCAGCAGAAGGAAATTTATACTTCCTGTAATCTCAGATTATCTACAGGTATTTATTTTATAGATGATCCAGAGGAGAATCTTGACACGGCGATTGAAAATGCCAACATTGCCAGGAAAGGTATTAAGGGCAGCAATCTGCTCTGTCGGGTTTATGAGAGCCAGATGCGCAGACAGCGGGAGATTGAAAAGGAGATTCTCTCAGAATTTCAGTCCAGTCTCGCAGAAGGCAGGTTTGAAGTCTATATTCAGCCCAAATTTCTATTGTCTCAGATGGAGCTTTTCGGAGGAGAGGCTCTGGTGCGCTGGAAGAAAAAGAATGGCAAATTAGAATTTCCCAATGTATTTATTCCGATTTTGGAGAAGTCTGGTTATATTGTGGAATTGGATTTCTATATGTATGAACAGATTTTAATTTATATGAAGCGCTGGAAAAATGAGGGCAGCAGGCTGCCTGTAATTTCGGTGAATTTTTCCCGCAGTCATTTTGAAAAAGAGGGAATATTTAACCACATTATGGAGCTTACAGAAAAATATCAGGTGGAGCGCCAGTATATAGAGATTGAGATTACAGAGAGTTTGTTTGTGTTGGGCTATGATCTGGTAAAAACAGAAGTACAAAAGCTTCGGGAAGCAGGATTTCGGGTGGCAATTGATGATTTTGGAACAGGCTATTCTTCTTTGGGTATGCTTCTCGATATTCCGGCGGATATCGTAAAAATTGACCGCAGTTTTTTGAATAGGGAAAACCGCAAAAATGAGGAGGAATTTATACGAAATATGGGAAGTCTGATCCGCAGTGTCAAGGAGGAAGTGATCTTTGAGGGGATTGAGACAGAGGAACAGAGAGAGTTTCTTGTAAACTGCGGATTTCGCTATGGTCAAGGATTTTTATTTGATCGTCCGCTTCCTGTGGAGGTGTTTCAAGAAAAATACATGAAATCAAGCGAAAACTATTGATTTTTTGCGTCACAATCATTATAGTATAATAGAAGGTAAAATCTGCATAAATACTTCTCTTAGAAGTATATGATTAAATTTAGGCAGGAGGAAAATCTAATGAAAAGATCTATGAAAACCATGGATGGTAATCATGCAGCAGCACATGCTTCTTATGCATATACAGATGTTGCAGCCATCTACCCGATCACACCATCATCTGTTATGGCAGAAGCTACAGACGAATGGGCAACCCAAGGAAGGAAAAATATTTTTGGACAGACTGTACAGGTAACAGAGATGCAGTCTGAGGCTGGTGCAGCAGGTACCGTGCATGGATCCTTGGCAGCAGGAGCATTGACCACAACTTACACAGCATCTCAGGGATTGTTATTGATGATTCCAAACCTTTACAAAATTGCTGGTGAAGGACTTCCTGGCGTATTCAATGTATCTGCACGTTGCGTGGCGTCTCATGCGCTGAATATTTTTGGTGATCATTCTGATGTATATGCTTGTCGGCAGACAGGAGCAGCAATGCTCTGTGAGTCTTCCGTACAGGAAGTTATGGATTTGACCCCAGTTGCACATTGTGCGGCTTTGGAAGGACATCTTCCTTTTATCAATTTCTTTGATGGATTCCGTACTTCTCATGAGATTCAGAAAATCGAGACTTGGGATTATGAAGATCTGAAGGATATGGTAGATGTGGATGCAATTGATGCATTCCGCAAGAATGCTTTGAATCCAAATCATCCTCGTTTGGATGGTTCTGCACAGAACCCAGATATCTTCTTCCAGACCAGAGAGTCCTGTAACTCTACTTACGATGCAATGCCTGCAATCGTACAGAAATATATGGACAAAGTAAATGAGAAGCTGGGAACAGACTATAAGCTGTTTAACTACTATGGAGCTGCTGATGCAGAGAAGGTTATTATCGCTATGGGTTCCGTATGTGATACCATCGATGAGACCATTGACTACCTGATGGAAAAGGGTGAAAAAGTCGGCGTTGTTAAGGTTCGTCTGTACAGACCGTTTAGCAAAGAGGCTTTTGTAGCTGCAATTCCAGAATCCGTTAAGACAATCGCTGTTTTAGACAGAACCAAAGAGCCAGGATCTCTTGGAGAGCCATTGTACTTGGATGTTGTCGCAGCATTGAAGGGAACCAAGTTTGATTCTGTAAAGATCACAAGCGGCCGTTATGGTTTAGGTTCTAAGGATACAACTCCTGGGCAGATCATTGCAGTTTACAACAATACAGAAAAAGAAAGATTTACCATTGGTATCTATGATGATGTTACCAATCTCTCCTTGGAAGTTAAGGAAGATCCAGTAACTACACCAGAGGGAACCATCAACTGTAAGTTCTGGGGACTTGGTGCAGACGGTACTGTTGGTGCAAATAAGAACTCTATCAAGATTATTGGAGACAACACAGATATGTATGCACAGGCATACTTTGACTATGACTCCAAGAAATCTGGCGGTGTTACCATGTCTCACCTGCGTTTTGGTAAGAAAGCGATCAAGTCTACTTATCTGATTAAGCAGGCAAACTTTGTGGCATGCCACAATCCTGCTTATGTGCGCAAGTACAATATGGTTCAGGAGTTAGTACCAGGCGGAACTTTCCTTCTGAATTGTTCCTGGACACCAGAAGAGTTAGAGACACATTTACCGGGACAGGTTAAGAGATATATTGCAGAGAATGATATCAAGTTCTATACCATCGACGGTATCAAGATTGGTAAAGAAATCGGACTTGGCGGCCGTATCAATACAGTACTTCAGTCTGCATTCTTTAAACTGGCTGCAATCATTCCAGAAGAGAGAGCGATTGAGCTGATGAAGGCTGCTGCTAAGGCAACATACGGCAAGAAGGGTGATAAGATCGTACAGATGAACTACGATGCTATCGATGCTGGTGCAACTGGTGTTGTTAAGATTGATGTGCCTGCAAACTGGAAAGATGCTCAGGATGAGAGCTTTGCTAAGGTTGCAACTGGAGACAGACAGGATGTTGTTGATTTCGTAAATGATATCCAGATTCCAGTAAATGGACAGGAAGGAAACAAAATTCCAGTATCTGTTGTTAAGAAATATGAAAATGGCCAGACTCCATCTGGTTCTGCTGCATATGAGAAGCGCGGTATTGCCGTTGATGTTCCAGTATGGAAGCCAGAGAATTGTATTCAGTGTAACATCTGTTCTTATGTATGTCCTCATGCAGTTATCCGTCCGGTAGCTATGACAGAGGAAGAGGCTTCTAAGGTTCCAGAAGGAATGCAGACCTTGGCTATGACAGGAATGCCAGAGTACAAGTTCAGTGTGACCATCTCTGCACTTGACTGTACTGGATGCGGTTCCTGTGCAAATGTATGTCCTGGTAAGAAGGGTGAAAAAGCTCTTGTTATGCAGAACTGCGAGGCAAATGTGGGCGAGCAGGCATACTTTGACTATGGTCTGACCGTAGAGAAGAAGATTGATGTAGTAGAGAAGTTCAAAGAGACTACCGTAAAGGGATCTCAGTTCAAACAGCCATTGCTTGAGTTCTCAGGCGCATGTGGCGGATGTGGTGAGACACCTTATGCGAAGTTAATCACACAGTTGTTTGGTGACAGAATGTATATTGCAAATGCAACTGGATGTTCCTCCATCTGGGGTAACTCCTCACCTTCCACACCATACACTGTAAATGAGAGAGGACAAGGCCCTGCATGGTCTAACTCCTTGTTTGAGGATGCGGCTGAGTTTGGTTATGGTATGTTGCTGGCTCAGAAGGCAATCAGAGGCAAATTAAAGAGCAAGATCGAAGCGATTGTTGCTGATGGCAAGAATGCAGATGTTGCAGCAGCAGGAAAAGAATGGTTAGATACCTATACCATCGGCGCATTGAACGGCAACGCAACAGATAAGCTGGTTGCAGCTTTAGAGGCTTGTGGATGTGATGCTTCTAAAGAAATCCTTGCTGAGAAAGATTTCTTGGCTAAGAAATCTCAGTGGATCTTTGGTGGTGACGGATGGGCATACGATATCGGATTTGGTGGTGTTGACCATGTTCTTGCAAGTGGACAGGATGTCAATGTTATGGTATTCGATACCGAAGTTTATTCTAATACTGGCGGACAGTCCTCCAAAGCTACACCAACTGGAGCTATTGCACAGTTCGCAGCAGGCGGAAAAGAAGTGAAGAAGAAAGACTTAGCTTCTATCGCTATGAGCTATGGTTATGTATATGTGGCACAGATTGCTATGGGTGCTGATTACAATCAGTGTATCAAGGCAATTGCAGAGGCAGAGGCTTATCCGGGACCATCCCTGATTATCGCTTATGCTCCATGTATCAATCATGGTATCAAGGTTGGTATGAGCAAGGCTCAGACTGAGGAGAAGAACGCAGTGGAAGCTGGTTACTGGCATAATTTCCGTTTCAATCCACAGTTGAAGAAGGAAGGCAAAGCAGCATTCTCCTTAGACAGCAAGGCTCCGACCGGAGATTACAAGGCATTCTTAAATGGAGAAGTTCGTTACAATGCACTTGCAAGATTCAATCCAGAGAGAGCAGAAGAATTGTTTGCTGTTTCTGAACAACATGCAAAAGAGCGTTATGAATATCTGAACAAGCTGATCACTCTCTATGGAGAGAAATAAAATAGCATTTTATATATCAGAAAAGTTTTATTAACTTTTCTGATATAGATAGAAGAGCATTTCTGGAATGGTTACATTCTGGAAATGCTCTTTTTATATACCTTTATTTTGTTATAGAATATTCTGTAGATTTGCGCGAGATAAAATGTCACTATATGATTGCGCTCAGCATAATAAAAATGGATGAAGTCCGTCAAGAATAAATGTATGAAAGTGTTTGATAGGACCTGTCCGCTTATTATTTATATCTGTATCAATTTCAAGAATTTTGTAAATTTTGCTTAAGAATAATTTCTCTCAAATGTGTCTCCACAAGTGCATCAATCAGATGACGATATGCGGGGGACAGGCATCTGTAATTATCAATCAATTCTTTCTCTGTGGGAGATAAGGTTTCTTCATTTCGTTGTTCCAGCGGACAAGGAATATCTGTAAAATCTACCAGATAATCAATAGAAGTATTAAAGTAGTCTGCTATTTTCGTTAAAGTATCTATGCTGGGTTCTGAAATATCATTTTCATATTTATAAATAGATTGTTGGCTTAGATTAAATAAATCAGCAAATCTCTGTTGGCTAAGGCCATGTATTTCCCGTAGTTTTTTCAAGTTTTTCAATAGGGTGTCCTCCGAAGATTTTTCAATCTTATCCTTCACTCATACCCCCGTAGAATATCTAAAGTATACCATAATTCGATTTTTTTTATAAAACCGTATAAGTGTTATAGACAACAACTAATAGTTGTGATAAAATGAAAAAAAGTCGAAAAAGGTCATAAGAAAAGAGAATATGTCAAAGGAACGGGCGAGGAGCGAATATTATGAAGATCAAATTGGCAATATTGGATAAAGATACAGCTTATTTACAGAGAATTGTCTCCGTATTTAACAATAAATATGCAGATAAGCTTGAAATCTATTCATTTACTGATCAGGAGATGGCCTTAGAAACTGTACAGAAGGCAAAGATCCATGTGTTGCTTGCGGGGGAAGAATACAACATAAAATCAGAGGAACTGCCACAGCGCTGTGCGTTTGCTTGGTTTGTAGATACGAAAGAAATAGATCAAATTAACCAGAAAGCAGCAATCTGTAAATATCAAAAAATTGATATGGTATATAAGCAGATTCTAAGCCTGTATTCGGAAGTTGCTGGCGATATGATAACAACTGCAGGTGGTGAAGATGGACAAGTAGAGGTGGTGACAGTGCTGTCTCCAGCAGGCGGTGTTGGATGTTCCACGATCGCGGCCGCGTATGCTATGGCACTTTGTCAGTATGGAAAAAGGGTGTTGTATTTAAATTTAGAAAAATTTGGCAGTACATATTCGTATTTTAAGGGTGATGGTACAGATGGGCTTAGTGAAGTACTTTATGCCATAAAGAGCCAGAAATCGGATCTTTCCTTGAAATTAAAATTAGAGGGGACAGTAAGGCAGGATAAGTGTGGGGTATATTTTCTTCCAGAATGCCGTGTGGCGCTGGACCGTATGGAGATGAAACCAGAAGAGCTGCGTATGTTGTTGAGACAGATAAGGATCAGTGAGACATATGATGCAATTGTATTGGATGTGGATTTCTCTTTTGATGCCTTGGAGATGGAAGCTATGAAGCAGTCTCATAGAATCTTTATGGTCTCAGATGGAAGCAGCAATGCCAATACAAAGATTCAGCGTGCATATCAAGCATTGGAGATTTTGGAACAGCAGGAAGGTAATATTGTCACTGATAAAATGTTGCTTTTGTATAATCGTTTTCATAGCAGATTGGGGGAGAAAATTGACAGTCTGCCGCTTCCAACTGCAGGAGGGCTTCCCTATTTTAAAGAGGCAAAGGAAGCACAGATTGCGGTGGAAATTGCACGAATGGATCTTTTTGAAAAATTGACTGGAATGAAATGAATGAGGGTACACAATGAATGAAAATTTTGAAAAGGAGCAAAAGCTGATTGCAGAAATCAAACAGCATATCAGTGATAATTTCCCATTGGGTCAAATGGGCGATGAGGAGTTGGAGGCACAGATTGAAAAGGTAGTATTTGAGAAAACTTCTAGCGGCTATATTTCCATAGAACAACGTCTGTCTATTGTCAGACAAGTATACAGTTCCATTCGTGGATTGGGGCTTTTAGACAGTATCATCTCAGATGACAGTATTACAGAGGTAATGATCAATGGACCGGAAAATGTATTTATTGAGAAAAACGGCAGAGTGGTAAAGCTCAATAAGCAGTTTGAAAATCAGCGCAGGCTGGAAGATATCATTCAGCGTATTGTAGGGCTAGCTGGAAGAGAAGTCAATCAGGCGAATCCGATTGTAGACACCAGACTGCCAGATGGTTCGCGTGTCAATGTGGTGCTGCCGCCCATTGCTCTGTGCGGGCCTACTATGACAATCCGTAAATTTTCAAAGACGCCGATGACGATTGAAAAATTGATTCAATATGGTTCTCTGACCAAGGAGATTGCAGAGAAGCTAGAACTGTTAGTCAAGGCAAAATATAATATTTTTATCTGCGGTGGTACTGGTTCTGGCAAGACCACATTTTTAAATGCACTGTCAAATTATATCCCTAGAGATGAACGTGTGATTACCATAGAGGATTCCGCAGAGCTGCAGATTGGAAGAGTGGATAATCTGGTCAGTATGGAGACTAGAAATGCCAATTCCGCGGGCACAGGTGCGATTACAATACGCGATCTGATTAAATCTTCTCTGCGTATGAGACCAGAGAGGATTGTGGTGGGCGAGGTTCGAGGCGGAGAGGCTTTGGATATGCTACAGGCCATGAACACTGGTCATGATGGATCCTTAAGTACCGGTCACGCCAATTCCACCCATGACATGTTAAGTCGTCTGGAAACAATGGTATTACAAGGAGCAGCCGGCTTGCCTTTAGAGGCGATTCGTCAGCAGATTGCCTCAGCGGTAGATATTTTAATTCATTTATCTAGACTAAGAGATCATTCCAGGAAAACAATGGAAATCACAGAAGTGGTGGGATATGAAAAGGGGGAGATTGTACTCAATCCCCTATATGTATTTGAAGAGAATGAACAGAGTACCTTGGAAAAAGTGTCAGGTTCCCTGAATCGCACAAAAAATCCAATGGTAAACACTTGGAAGCTGCAGTTGGCAGGAATTAAGAAGGAAATATAGGACAAAATTATCAGATAAAAGGATTACAAAACTTTATCATGTAAAAGGATGGAAAAAAAGGATTACAAACCTTTATCAGGTAGAAGGATGGAAGATAAAAGGGTTACAAAACTTTATCAGAGAAAAGTATGGAAAAAAAAGGATTACAAAACTTTATCAGATAATAAGAAAGATAAATAGATTGCAGAATCGGAAGAGATTTTAGACGGAGGTGGAAGTGATGAAGAAGAAAGTGGGAGACGAGAGCAAGGAGGAGAAAAAGGCGAAGAAAAAAACTAAAAAAGAGAAGAAACCATTAGAACCACAGTATTATTTGTCAGCAACCAATATGCAAACGTTAAATTATAAAGTCTACTATATGGGGAAGCTAGAAAAGATATTCTATTTTTTGCTTGCGGCAGTGATCGGGGCAGCCGTTGGTTATCTGTTTTATGGCGGTATTGGAAAGGATGTCTATGGCAATTCCACAACTGTGACTTATGTTGCCAACGCTCTGGCGATGGGAGGCGTTGGCATTCTAGCAGGAGTGAAATTTTTGCCAATACGTACAAAGCAGATTTTAAATAAACGCAGACGGGAATTGAATGAACAGTTCCGTAATCTGTTGGAGGGACTTACCACCTCGCTGGGAGCGGGAAATAATGTGACAGATTCTTTCCGCAATGCGGAACAGGATATGCGGCTGCAATATGAGGAGGACGCCTATATTTTGCAGGAATTACAAGTGATTCTCAATGGGATGGCAAATAACAATGCAATTGAGGATCTTCTCTATGATTTTGGGAAGCGAAGCGGCAATGATGACATTTTAAACTTTGCAGAAGTTTTTAAGATCAGCTATCGCAAGGGCGGTAATATCCAGGATGTGATTCAGAATACTCACAGCATTTTAAGTCAGAAAATGGAAATTCGGGAAGATATCGAGACAATGGTAGCCTCCAATAAGATGGAACAAAATGTAATGGTTGTGATGCCAATCATACTGGTGGCTTTGATTAAGGGCATGAGTTCCGAATTTGCAGGCAATTTTGCGTCAGTGGCCGGTATCATTTCTACCACTGTGGGAATTGGCTGTTTTGTGGCGGCATATTTTTTGGGTCAGAAAATCTTGGATATCAACATTTAGGAGGAGATACGGATGATGTCAATGCAGGATATGGTGATTTTAGGCACCGGATGTGTTTTATTATTTTTCTGGCTAATTTTATTTCTATATTCGGGTAAGTACAGCAAAATGTTTGAGGCTCTGGAGGAAAAGGAATTTCCGCTGTGTGAGCTTTACTGTACAGGGTATGCATTCTGGCAGTTGACAAGGAAAAATTATAAGAACAGACGAGACCGCAAATTGCGCCAGCAGATTGAAATATTATATGGAAAGAAATATACAGAGTTTTATCTAAGAGTAGTTTATGCACAGAAAATGACCTTTGCCATGTTTTTGACCGTGTTAGCATTTGCATGTTATGGGATGACACAGGATTTGTCTATCATGGCAGTGATTTTAATGTTTGCAGGAGGCTCCTATTATTATTTTGGCTCTAATATTGATCAAAAAATTGAGAAACGCTCCAAAGCGATGATGGGAGATTTTGCGGACGCGCTCTCAGAGCTTGCACTTTTGACTAACGCAGGAATGGTATTGAGGGAGGCCTGGGAGACAGTGGCTGTAAATGGTGATCGCACCTTATATCTGGAAATGAGAAAGAGTCTGGAGGATATGGAAAATGGAGTCTCAGAGATGGAGGCGATTCGGCGTTTTGGAAATCGCTGTGTGGTACCGGAAATCCGAAAATTCTCTGGTACCGTAATCCAGGGTCTTGAAAAGGGAAGTGGAGATTTGTCTGTGATGCTCAAAGAGCAGAGCCGTGAGGTTTGGGAGGCCAGAAAACAGGATGTCCGCAGACAGGGTGAGAAAGCGGCTAGCAAGCTGATTGCGCCGATGGCAGTGATGTTTATTGGAGTTTTAGTGATGGTGATTGTGCCAGTATTTGCGAATCTTGGCATGTAAACAGCAAATTTTTGCTATGGATTTGTATGTTTCCAGTTATGAAGACGGCGTGTAGCTAGTCGCTTTGATAATAGGTATTAGGAAACTATTAAGTTTAGTATATCACCCTAAAGGGAGGATATAAATTTTCAATTTTGGCAGATAGCCAGAGAGAAGCTATAAATTGAGACAAAGGAGGTGGAAGGTATGATGCATAAACTTGATGCAATGTATCTGTATGGAAAGACTTGGGCAGAGAACAAGGTCAGAGATTTTCTGCAAAAAGAGGATGGTGATGTAAATATCGTCTCCATTGTAGTAATTATTGGGATTGTAATTATTATTGCTGGAATATTTAGAAATCAAATCCAAGCACTGTTAGCTACATTGTTTGAGAAAATTAATACAGGGGCAACAAACGCAATTAGTTAGACAGCGGCTATCAATGTGTAAGAGCACATTAAAATTATAAGGAAGGAAGGCGGAGAATATGAGGGGATGGCGCAGGGAGCAGGGTGAGATGGTTATCGAAGCGACATTGGTATTTCCGGTCGTATTCTTCGTCATCTTTTTCTTGATCTATTTTGGAAATGTATTTTATTTAAGATCAAAAGTAGAATCTGTGACAGATATTGTAGCAGTAAAAGGGGCTTCCTATTACACGGATCCCATGCTAACTAAGATTAAAGAGACTGGCAGTGCGCCCACAAGGTTTAATGATATCAGGCCATATCGCTATTGGTTTAAGACAGCCTCAGTGGAAAGTGAAATGCGTCAGGAACTGGCACAAAAGCTTGGGGAAGTGGGAACAGGTTTTTTTGTTGGAATGGAACCGGAGACAGCGATTCAAACAGTCGCTTTTGAGAATCATCTGTTTTATGACACTTTTGTGGTGGAGGTAAGTTATAAGGTACAATTTCCAATTCGTTTTATTGGCAGCAGAGATCATATGGTATTGAAAATGAATTCCAAAGCGATTGCGTCTGCGGCAGATACTGATAATTTTATCCGAAATACGGATATGGTGCTTGATTATTATGAATCTACTGGGCTGAAAGAAAAGGTTCAAAAGGCTGTCGATAAGGTAAAAGAATTTTTTGGACATGGCAGTCAGATGAAGGATTAGGGGGGCTGTTATGAGATTATTTCAGAAAAAGCGCGGAGCAGTGACCGTTTTTTTGGTCATTATTTTAGTGCCGGTCATGGTAGTGACCAGTGTGTTTGTGGATATGTGCCGTGTGCAGTTGGCACAGGCTGTGATAAGCTCTTCAGGGGATTTGGCATTAAACACCTTGCTGTCCCAATATGATACAGAGTTAAATGAATTTTATGGTCTGATTGCCTCCTGCCAGAGTGTGGAGGAATTTTATCAGACAGCCGGAGAATATTATGAGACGGCTTTGAAATCTCAGGGGTTGGAGACAGAGACAGGAGAAGTGATAGACCAGATTCAGGGTATTTTGCAGGGAGATCAGAAAATTGCAGATTTACTGCAGATTAGCTGGGAAGGCGGAGAGGCTGGAACCTTTTCGGCGGTGTCAGGCGGAAACTTGTCCAATGCCGCTGTGGTCAAAAAAGAGATTGTCGAGTTTATGAAATACAGAAGCCCAATCAATGGGGCGGTAGATCTTTTAGAGAAACTGAAAAAATCCCAAAAAGGCCTGACAGACAGTGAGAAAGATGCAAAGCTGATTGAAAAGAAGGAAGATTATTATGAGGCGGAGAAGGACGTCATGGAGGCCTGCTTAAACGCCTATAAGGAGTTGAAAAAATATCAGGATTGTGGGATTGACGGCGCCTATGTCTCTGGCTTGGAGGATTTTGTAAAATCGTTGGGAGATACTTATAAAAGACTGGATGAAAAGGTGATTCGAGATCTGTTTAATACCCAGGGGTTAAGTGTATTTCCACAGCCGCAGATTGATACCAATCCAAATGTGTCTTTGCCATATCATAATTACAATAGAGCCAATGCAGATGCAGTGGCAAGCCGTATGGGGGTTTATATCAATGCTGTAAATCACTTTTTAGCAGTAAAGAATGAATTGGAAGATGTTTTTGGACGTTTGCCTAATTATAATAGTTCTCGAGTTTATGATATTCAGTATTGGAGGGAATGTACTGAAATCTTAAAGTCTGCTTCAGGGTATGGAGCTGATTATTATTATATAAAATTTGCAAATGCGGCAAATGATATGTGCAAAGAATTTAAGCGTCTGGAAAACGCTATAAAGTTTATAGAAGAGGAGTCAATAACAAATACATGGACTTATGATTATAATACACAAGCAGCATTTATACAAGGGGGAACAGCACAGCAGAATTTAGATTCATTTCGCAGACAGTATAATGGATTTCTAAATAACTATCTAGCAAATTCAAATTATACCTATTTTCGTGTGGGTAATATTCTTCATAACATATCCGCCAATAATATGGCCAATATAGACGGCACAGCCACTGATGGAGAGATCTATGAGATTAGCGTCCGTCTCCGAGGATATAAAGATCATCTAAATACAGCAGATGGCTATCTGAAAGCGGCAGAGAAAAAAATTAAGAAAATAAAAGAGCTGCGCGGGCCATATCAGACAGCAAAAAATAACTGGAAAGCTGCCGCAAATCAATATGATACAGAGCTGGCCAAAAAAGATCGGGAAGAAATTCAAGATTTGTCTCAGGAAAAGGAGATTATGGAGAATATTACTGATCAAAAGATCAATGAACTGCTGACTCGCATTAATAATATCAGAGAATTGTTTAAAGACATTCAGAAATCATTAAAATCCTGCAAATATTGTGGAACACCTGTGATGAATATTCAGGGTCTGGGTCAATTTAAGAATATATCAGGAATTAATAAAAGCCGAATTAGTTATGTTGAATCCGAATTAAGGAGCTATGTCAATGAACACAGCCAGAAAGTGGAGTCAGGGACAATTCATTTTTTTGTGGCTGATTCCAATCATCCGGCAATGAATACAGTCAATACACCTTCTCTCTATGCCTGGCTGATGGAGCATTTTAAGGATTTTGAAAACAAGGAACCTGAATATGATAAAGGAAAGAAGGAATACGAGGAGTATAAAGAAAATCAGGACAATAAAAATACTGAGGTAGATACCAAGGGAAATTCCAAAAATAATAACGAAATTGGAAATGAAGCTTCCTTGCCGTCGGCGGCCTATGCCAAAAGTTTGGATGGGACAGAGACACAGAGCGCAATCCAAAAGATTGCAGAATTTACGAATAGTTTCTGTCAGGATTTCGCGGGAACATTGAACAGTCTTGGCGTTAAGGTGAGAGATGATCTGTATTCTGTGGATTATATTATGTCCATGTTTAGCTATGACACCTATGAAAACGAGGGAAAATATGGCTTGTGTGATGATGACAGTATTACACTGCTTAATTATATGTCAAAGTATTCAACAGTAAATACAGAATGGGAATCAAAGGATGTGAAACATACCTATAACAAATCCCTGGTAAATCATATGATCAACGCAGAGAATAATTGGTCTTATCAGAATGAGGTAGAGTATATCCTCTATGGAGGCAGCAATTTTGAGAACAAGGCGGCAGCCTATTCGCGAATCTTTCTATTGCGCTATGCCTTAAATCTGCCAGCAGAATTTATGAATTACTGGCCAGATAAAGGACTTGATGGTATTTGTCTTGGAATTAGTGCGGCCACCCTGGGCGTGATTCCAGCGCCTTTGGTGAAACTGGCGATTATTCTTGTCCTGACTATTATGGAGACAGGCTGTGACCTGTTATATCTACAAGCAGGGATTCCAGTACTTCTTATCAAAGGGACAGGGGATTTATTTATCGACTTTTCGACAGATAACATTGTAAAAAATATTGCAGATGTTGCTAAGAGTGGTGGAAAAAGCAAAAAGAATAATGATGATTTTAAAGGCTTGGATGTAAAATTTCAGTACAGCGATTATATTAAATTATTCTTATTCCTGAAATTATTTGGCGAGGAGAGTTCCTATGGTGTCTATGCTCGTACTGCAGATGTGATACAGGCGAATATGCGGCATCAGATTGTCAAGGATGGCGGATATTCTCTGGAGAAGTCGATTGTGTATTTTAATTTGAAATCAGATGTACGAGTAAAACCGATGATGTTGGATTTGCCGCTGATGCGGTCAGAAAGGGCGAATCAGGTGGATGCGATCAAGGATCTGGATTGGTGCAGGATTCGATATGATTCGATTCGCGGATATTAGGCGATGTACAAAATGGAGGAAAAATGAGAGAAACAGAGGACAAATATACACAAAGAGGTGCAATTATTGTGGAAGCTACCATATCTCTGCCAATTTTTATGTTTACCATTATCACACTGCTTTCTGTGGTAAATATCTGTGTGGCACAGTCAAAGATGGGAACATTTATCAATGAATCAGCCAAGGAGTTTTCCAAATACTCTTATCTGTGTACAGTCACTGGGCTGGCAGCGAAGCATCATGATGTGTCAGGAAAAGGCTCGGATGCAAAAGAGGCAGTTGATGTGGTACTAAGCCAGGACACGGGAATCGATTTTATCACTAAAGCCGCGGAATTTGGCGGAAATATGATGAATGATTCCGAGCTGCGGCAAAGTTTTCTGTATTTTCTGGGAGACGCCGCAATCTCAGCCGCAGAGAGTCAGGCGGTGGAGCTGGTATTAAAAAATATGTCAAAATCCAGGTTTACCAACGGTGCGCTGTCAGGACAGGAATATATGGATTTTTTAAAGATAAAAAACTTGAAGTTTAATGGATCAAAATTTATGCCTGGCGGCACAGATGATATACAGATTGTGGCAGATTATGATGTCCATGTGATTAAGCTTTTGGGGATTGATGTGACGTTCCACTTTACACAGTGTGCGAAGACGAAGGCGTGGGGAAAGATATGAGAGTTTTGTGTGTAATCGGCATACCAATAGTAACCCTGTTCATAAGCTATTGGCTGCTTTCAAGGCGAGAACAGCTAGATTCAGGGCTCTGCAAGAAAAATCCTGATCAAAAACAGAAATTGGTTCTAATCTATATTATAGTCAGTGTCTGTCTGTTGGTTTTGCTGGGGATCAGACTCATTTGGTATTGTCCAGATCAGGGAGTTTTATTTCAGTGCAAGCGCATGGTTTGTCTGTCGCTGTTATTTGCAGCAGCATTTGTGGACTGGAAGGAACAGATTATTCCCAATCGTTTGCTTGTGGCAGGGCTTTCATTTCGGCTTGGTTTGGCTGTGGCGGAAGCGATATTTGAAAGAGATACCATGAGAACGACAGTATTATCAGAATTGATTGGAGCAGTGGGGATTTTTCTGATCTGTATGGTTTTTCTGCTTCTGATGAAAAATAGTATTGGAATGGGAGATATCAAGCTGTTTATGGTGATGGGGTTGTATCTGGGCATTTACAGTATGATAGACGCCATTATGAGTTCCCTGATTTTGGCTTTTTTCTGGGCAGTTATTCTACTTCTGACTCATAAAAAAGGAAAGAAGGATGTACTGCCTTTTGCCCCGGCTGTGCTGGCAGGGACCTATCTGTCAATATTTTTGACAGGGATTTAGGAGGGAATATGAAACATTATAAGAATCTGATACCACTTTTATTGATCGTTCTTATGGGAGCAGGCATTTACAATACATATACAATGGCAGCTCAAAAACAGGTGCAGATTCAAAAGAATCTGACTTTGGCACGAGAGAACAGAGATAAGGGTATTATTCAAGATGCGCTGACTTATTATGAGGTGGTCATGAAGCTGGAGAAAAATTTTTCTGTGGAATTGGAGGTAGGAGAAATGCTCCATAACGCGGAATTGTTCAATGAGGCTGTAAAATGGGGGGAGCATCTAACTGACAAATTTCCCAAGGAAAAAGAGGGATATTCATTTCTGTTGACACAGTATATTGCAGATCAGGATTATGAGGCTTGTTTTAAGTTAAATGATAAGGCCGTAAATAATAAATGTGTCAATAAAGAGTTTCAAAAATTGATGGCGAAGATTGAGTATCAGTTTGAGTATGGTTATGACCAATTTGAGGATGTAACAACATTTTCTATGGGCATGATGGCTGCAATGGCAGAAGACAAGTGGAAACTTTTGAATGAAAAGGGAAGCCCTCTTGCTTCTGGTTTTCAAGCAGCAGGTCTGTATAATGGAGAAGTATTTCCTGTGCGCTTGAAAAATGAGTGGTGTTATGTGACCTCAGACGGCAAAAAGAAGATAGATGTCTCAGGGCTTAAAAAATGTCAGGAGTTGGGAGTGCTGCGTGAGGGCATCTTTAAGGCAAAATGCAATGGTAGTTATGGATATTACAATACAGAGTTAAAACAAATTGCAGATGGATTTGATGAGGCATCTTCCATGAATGAGGGATTTGGTGCAGTCAGCAGTAAAGATCAATGGAAAATTTTGGACAGCCAGGGAAAACAAGTTGGAAAAACCTATCAAAAAGTTGTCATCAATGTCAGAGATGCCGCGTGTCAAAATGACAGAATTTGGGTCTCTGAGGATGGAGAGAGTTATTATATGGTAGACAGTGAAGGCAAAGCTGTCAAAGGGGTATCTGTGGAGGACAGTAAAGGTTTTACCATGCCGGACAGCTATGCAGCCGTCAAAAAAGATGGTAAATGGGGGTTTATGGATGTAAATGGCAAGATGGTAATTGAACCACAGTTTGAGGATGCCCGTTCTTTCTGTAATGGTTATGCAGCCGTAGCCAAGGATGGGGAATGGGGGTTTATCAATGCCAAAGGAACAATAGTGATTGAACCGCAATTTGCCGAGACTAAGGATTTCAGCAATGGAAATGTCTATGTAAAACGTGGCGAAATATGGGTTTTGTTAAAATTATATCGAGATAATTACTAGAAGCGAATGCTGGCCAGGAATCTCTATCCTGGCAGCAGTAAGAAGACACAAGAAGGAGGAAGTCATGGAATTTACAAGGGAGATCCAGGGCAGTAATACATATCTGGTCTATCAGATCAAGCCACAGGATGAGATTGATACGGTAGGATTGGGAATGATTATCAACAATAAGATTGAGGGCATTGTGTCCACGATCTACAACCAGATGGACAGACAAAAATTCCTGAAATACAATATATCTGCTAAGGTGGAATTAAAACAGTTTTTCTATGAGACTGTCAATAGAGAGCAGTTATTGTGTGTGTTTGCATCCATTCTTGAGGGTCTTGTGGAAGCAGAGGATTATATGTTGGAACGTGAGACGCTCTTGCTGCATCCTGATTATATCTTTGTAGATGTCTCCACGGGAAAAGCTGCCTTGGTCTGTGTTCCGATTATCAAACAACAGGAAGAGCAAAAAAGTCTGGAAACCTTCTTTAAGGAGATTATGTTCAGCGTTCAATTTAATCAATCAGAGAACGGAGATTATATTGCTAAAATTATTGGTTATCTGAATCGCACAAAACAGATATCAGTGCCAGATTTTCTGCATTTAATTAAAACACTGCAGGAACCAGCGCCGAAACCGCAACAGGGTGGTCAGACAAAACCAGTCATTCAGCGTCCAGTACAGGTTCCAAAAGCGCCGAGTCCAGTAGTTGTAAATATAGAACAACCGCAAAATACAGTGCAGCCAGTTGCTGCGAAACCACCAGAAAATCCGATTCAGCCGCAGAATACAGTACTACAAAAAGAGCAGCCACAAATGGGATTTGAAATTCCAGGCGGCAGTGCTGCCCCTTTGGAAGCAGAGACGAAGAAAGGGAAAAAGAAGAAAGAAAAACTTCCAAAGGAAAAGCAGAAGAAAGAGAAACCGCCAAAGGAGAAAAAAAGTTTTCCATTGTTGTTTGGAAAAAAGAAGAAAGAGGAAAGTCAAGAGAGTGTTCCACAGCCAGAAATGGCATTTGAGATGCCGCAAGTACAGCCTGTGCAGCCACCAGAAAATGCGCCTGTTGCCCCTCCCGTAACAATAGAAGCTGGCGGAAACAATCGTCAAATCCCCATACCGCCGCAATCTAGCAATTTTGGGGAGACGAGGGTGCTAAGAAACAGTAATTTTGGGGAAACAGAGGTGCTCTCCAATTTAAATCCTGATGCCAGGCCTAATCCCTGCCTGATTCGAGTGCGAAATCAACAGCAAGTGACCATCAATAAACCTGTGTTTCGTATTGGAAAAGAACCAAACTATGTGGATTATTGTATTGGGGATAATCCGGCAGTCAGCAGGAGCCATGCTAATATTTTCAGAAAAGAGGATGGTTATTATATTGAAGATACCAATTCCGCAAATCATACTTACGTAAATGGTGAGATTGTGGTCAGTGGTTCGGCAGTGAAATTGGAGTCAGGCACAAGAATACGTTTAGCCAATGAGGAGTTTGTATTTCAATATTGATTATTTATCGTAAGTGCATATGAGGATTGGAAAGAGAAGTGGAAAGGCTTCTTTGTGCAAAGGAGGCATACATGGATTTTATCATACAGGCAGTGACAGACATTGGCAATGTCAAACAGACAAACCAGGACAGTATGTCTGTAAAACGACTGGGCACCAGACAGGGAACTATGGTATTTGCCGTTCTCTGTGATGGCATGGGCGGTCTGAGTAAAGGGGAGGTTGCCAGTGCAGCGGTGGTAAAGGCTTTTGAACGGTGGATGTATCAAAAGCTGCCAGGTTTAAGTCAGTTTTCCATAGATGCAGTGATGTTAAGAAATGAGTGGGAACAAATTCTTCACAGCCAAAACCAGGAATTGAGAGCCTATGGAAGGCGGATGGGATGTTCTCTGGGGACTACAGCGGTGATTATGCTGCTGACCCAGGATAGTTATTTTATTATGAATGTAGGAGACAGCAGAGTATATGAACTTGATAAAAATCTTTGCCAGTTGACAGCGGATCAGACCCTGGTGGCGGAGGAAGTGCGCAAAGGGCTTTTAACGGAGGAAGAGGCTAAGACAGACTCTAGGAGAAGCGTTCTTTTGCAGTGTGTAGGGGCTTCTGAACGCATTTTTCCAGATATGCACAGTGGAGTCTTAAAGCGTGATGTAGTGTATCTATTGTGCAGTGATGGGTTTCATCATGAAATTTCAGATCAGGAAATTGCCTACTATTTACAGCCAGCGGTGCTTACAGATGCAGATACAATGTACAAAAATGGCAGTTATCTGATCTCTCTCGATAAGAAACGGCAGGAACGGGACAATATTTCTCTGGTAATGATTCGGACATTTTAGGAGGATATATGCTGGAAATAGGATCAGTGATTGATGGAAAATATCGAATATTAAGTGAAATTGGACGCGGTGGAATGAGTGTCGTTTATATGGCGATTAATGAGAAGGCGAATAAGACCTGGGCCATCAAAGAGGTGCGCAGAGATGGCGTTGTAAATTATGATGAAGTCAAGCAGGGATTACTGGTTGAGACGGAAATGCTTAAAAAGCTTAAGCATGACCATCTGCCCAGTATTGTGGATGTCATTGACCAGGAAGACACTTTTTTGATTGTGATGGACTATATAGAAGGAAACCATTTGGGAAAATCACTGGAAGAATGTGACGCACAGCCACAGGAGCTGGTGATTGAGTGGGCAAAACAGCTCTGTGATGTGCTGGGCTATCTTCATTCTAGAAAACCACCAATTATTTATCGGGATATGAAGCCATCCAATGTCATGCTTAAGCCAGACGGCAATCTAATGTTAATTGATTTTGGTACAGCAAGAGAATTTAAAGAAAAAAATTTGGCGGACACTACTTGTCTTGGTACGGTGGGGTATGCTGCGCCTGAACAGTTTGGCGGTAGAGGCCAGACCGATATCAGAACGGATATCTATTGTCTAGGGGCAACGTTGTATCATCTGGTGACAGGAAAAAACCCTTCCGAACCGCCCTATGAGATTTTGCCGATTCGCGAGGTCAATGCCAGCCTGTCTGATGGTCTGCAGAGGATTATTCAGAAGTGTACCCAGAAAAATCCAGAAGACCGCTATCAGTCTTGTGCGGAATTGATGTATGATTTGGAACATTATGAGATTATGGACGAACGGTATCGAAAGCGGCAAAAACGTAAGTTGTTTGCTTTTACCGCCTCCACTGTCTTGACGATAGCGCTGGCTGGAACTTCTTTTTGGGGTTATTTGTCTGCGGAACAGAAAAAAAGTGAAAATTATCAAGTGATTTTAACCAGAGCTTCTGACGCTTCGATTACCGCAGAGGAACGGATTTCCTATTATTTGTCGGCAATTGCTACGAAACCTACAAATACGCGTGCTTATTTGGAATTGATAGAGATGTTGTTGTCAAAGGATGGTCTTACGAAGGGCGAGGCGGCAGTATTTACGCAGCTACAGGCCGGCTTAGATCAGACCAATGCCGCTGGATTTTCTTCCACTTTATATCCGCTGGAACAGTTAAAAGCGGCGGATCCACAGGGGTATGCGCAAGTCTGCTATGAGATCGGAAGTGCTTACTGGTATGACTATGAAGTGGAAGCAGATCGCAGTATTGCGGCAGCAGATTGGTTTGAATCTTCTGCAGAATATTATCAGACAGCAGCCATTTATTGTGAGATCGGTGCATGTCAGCAACAGATTAAGAAATATGCTGGTCAGGAACGGACAGAAAAAATGTATCAGGCATATGGGCAGCTTTGGGAAAAGCTGTCACAGTTGGCAGAAGCGGCGGAAAAAGAGGAGGATGAGACTAAGCTTCTGGTGTGGCCGGAAGTAGTAGCAGCTATATCCGATAAGGCACAATATTTTCTGAAAAATACCTCCAGAGATGATTTAAATCAATTGTTGAATCGTATTGAAAAGCAGTCTGGACAATTGGGCAGCCAGACTAGTTTTGAGGAGATTCGCCAGTCCATTCACAGGCTTTCAGATCAAATCGAAGATGCCAGAGCACGGATTGAATCTGGAGAGGGGCAGGAGGCAAAGTCATGACCTATGAAATGTATCGCAATATTTTTATCATATGCAGCGTATCAGCTGGTGTAACAGGATTGGTGACAATCCTCCTGTTTTTTTTGTTACGGATTCCAGCGGTGATTGGAGAATTGACAGGAGTTACTGCCAGAAAGGGCATTGAGGAGATCCGCAACGGCAATGTAAAAAACAGTCATCAGAAGCGAGAACCTAAGAGAAAAAAGAGGCGCCAAAAAGAAAAAACAGATCTCAATGCTTCTAATATGATACAAAGTCAAGACCAGCAAATGGGGACGGCAGTATTGACACAAGACCAGCAAATGGGGACAGCGGTTCTGGCGCAAGAACAGGCAATAGAGATCCTTGGATGGAATCGGCAGATGGAGACTGCATTACTTCAGAATCAGGAAAATGATACTGCCCTGCTGGGAGCAGAATTTGAGGTATTACAGGATATCACCATTGTTCATACAGAGGAATCTGTGTCTGATATAGGACGTGTTTAAGATTGATCTCAGCAGCAAGAACGCCGTTGGCGTCCTTGCATGGATAGGGAAAGGGGAATAGGGATGAAAACAGCAAAGCGAAAAAGAGCAATAGCATTCGTTCTTGCATTTCTGTTGGTGCTCCAGGCTGTGTGCCGTGAGGAGTATGTTCAGGCAATAGCAGTGAGAAATAATACTTACGAAGCAGTAGATCAGTATAGTTTTTCTGTCACTGAGAAATTGGAGGAATCGGAAAAACAGATTCCCATAGTGGGAGCCAAAGTGCAGATGACAGTGTCTGATCGCATAAATACGATTAGTCCAGGGGATGGAAGTGTCAGCCCAGAGGATGGCAAGATTACCCCAGAGGATGGAATGGTAAGTCCAATGGACGCTTTGCTGATTCCTGGAACTGTGTTAGGGACTGGAATTACAGATCAGGAAGGCAAAGTTACTGTTTCGGTTCCCAAAGGCGTAAAAAGTCAATTCTGTGAGTATACCATTACCAAGGAAGGGTATCATACCCTAGAAAAAGTGACGATGGAAGATGCGGCGCCAGAAAAGGACATTGAGGCCTCTCTCTCATGGATTCCAGTGTTTGAGAAAGAGGAAGCGCAGGAGATTACCTGGAAAACGGAAGGTTATAAAAATGTGCTGGTGGATAGTCAGGGAAATGAAATTCTGGGGGCATCCTATGCTATTGTAAGAGCAAAAGACAATAGACATAAGATTTTGGAAAAAGATGAAGTGGAAAAATATGTTGTCATTGACCAAAATACTGGAGAGATTAGGCCGCAAGATTTACAGAAGTTCTACCAGGATGCTGGGAGTTCTAAAGAAGAATTTCGGGAATTGCCTCTCATCCTTACCATACAGGCACAAATATCAGATACCAAAGATCAGAAAGTAGAAACCGCAGAGTATACATTACAGATGGGGAAAGCCAAGGATATTGTTACATGGGAACCGTTTGCCGAAGATATTTTAGTGCGCGGAACAGAATCAGCCAGACTAAAAGCGCAGTCTGTAGGAGGACAGGCAGTCAATTACAAGCTTTTGGAAGGAGAGACTATTGTCAAAGCAGAACCAAGGGATGGTAGAATTACCTTTCATCATCCACATATTGGAAGGGTAGTCGCAAAAGCCTATACGACAGAAAGTAGTTTATATCAGCCGGCAGAAAATCAATATCAATTTTCTGTCTTAAATAGAAACATAGATCGTAATGCTTTAAAACTCAATGGTTTCCAGTATGACCAAGATGGCAGGTTAAAGGAAGTTATCATAGATTATGGTACATACAAAGAAAACCCAAGCTGGTTTGTGGGAGATCGTCTGACTGTGACAATGCCAGGATTTGAGTTTAATCATGTGAAGGAAGAACAGGATGAGTGGAAGGACTGTTATCCGTTGACACAGGTCTCGCCGTCTGATGGGAGAGTGAATGCCGAATTTTCCATGAAAGAAATCAAGTCTGGCAAACGAACTGGGACAGTAAAAGCAGAGAATATTCAATGGGATTGTCATAAACCACATGCACTGAAGATTAGCTATTTGGAGGAAGAGATTGGCAACAACTTTGTAGCAAAAGTATTTGATAAAATAAAGAAATATTTTACCAAACAAAAAGTAGTTGTCGAACTATCAGCGACCGATACGGAGAGCGGCGTCAGTCGTATGGTCTGGAAACTGGGAGACAGAGAAATTGTTTTGACAGAAGAGGATATTGAGACAGAGCCAACAACAGGGGTCTCTACTGGAAGGTTTCTGGCAGAAGAAGAGGAGTTGAAAGAACAAGAATGGAATCTGAATTTTAAAGTATGGGATCGAGCAGGCAATCAGGCAGATTACAAAGAAGAACAGCAGTATATAGTATGGGACACCAAAGCGCCGAAGATAGAAATATTGTCTAAGGAGAAAAAAACATATTATAAGGAGCCCAGAGAAGTTACTATCAAGGTGACAGAAACATATTTTGCAGCAGAAAAAATCTGTGCCAGTCTCACCGCTTATGATGGGAATTTGCATAAACAACCCCAGACTATGGTTCAGATTAGAGAGAAATCGGTAGCGGTAAAGGATTTGGCAGAAGAACTGCAAAAACAGGAAGTTTGGCATTCTGTGGGAAATGTTCATACCGTTAAAATTGTCTATGATGCAGAGGCGAACTATGAGTTTGAGATAGAGGCGGAGGATATTGTCGGAAATAAATCGCCAAAACAGAAAGAGACCTTTTGGATTGATAAAACGCCTCCCACAGAACCACAATTTTCCTATCAAAGCAAAGCTGAGATTTATGATGTCAAAGAGGAAGGCATAAATAAAAAATATTGCAGTGCAGATGTTGTGGTGACAATCAAAACACAAGATACATTGTCAGGAGTGGAGCGTCTAGAATGGAGAGAAGATACGAATTCGGAGTGGAAAAAGGTAAATTTTATAGTTGAAAAATTTATGGTAACAGGGAGAGTTACGTTATCCACTGAGGGAGAGAGAACCATCCAGATAAGAGTGTTTGACAAAGCAGGGAACATTACAGAACACACAGACAGTGAAAATCGAGTGATTATTGATAAGACTAATCCAAAGCTTACGGTTTCTTATCAGAAAGAACAGGCTGTCAATGGGAATTATTACAATCAGACAAGAACAGCGACGATTTCTATCAAGGAAAAATATTTTAATGCCAAAGATGTCAACGCTAAGTTACAATTACAAGATGCAGCAGGAAAGTCTCTTTCTGAGCAGGCCAAGATCAAGATAGCTGGGAAAACAGTGAAAGTGACAGAGGTTTTGGAAGAACTTCAAAAGAAGGAAAACTGGACAGTTTCTGGTGAAACGCATAGCATTGAGATTGCGTATTTTGAGGATGCCAAATATCAAATTTGGTTTCAGGCAGAGGATCTGGCAGGAAATAAATCAAACCAATATCAGGAAGATTTCTGGGTAGATCAGACAGATCCCGCAGAGCCGCAGATTGTCTACAGCGAACAGAGAACTGTATCAGATCATCAGAAAAAGGAACACTATTATAATAAGAATGTCATTGTCACCATACACACAGAAGATAATTTATCAGGAATTGACTATGTAGAATGGAGAGAAAACAGTAATTCTAATTGGAATGCTGCCAAATGTGAAATGCAGGGAACAGCGGGCACAGCTAGATTTACTATAGACGCAGAGGGAAGCAGAAATATCTCTGTGAGAATTTATGATAAGGCTGGAAACTGCACAGAACATACAGATGGCGATCATCAGGTTATTATTGACTGGACAGACCCAGTACTTACAGTATCTTATGGGGAAGAGCAGGCCGTCAATGGGAATTATTACAAAAAAGAAAGAACGGCTACTATTCTAGTGGAAGAGGAGCATTTTAATGCCGCAGGAATCACAGCGGGGCTGCAGGCGAAAAATGCTTTTGGTAAATTGCTTTCTACAGAGACAGAAATCAAAGTGGCAGATAAAACCATAAAAGCAGTAGATCTCTCTGTGGAATTGCAAAAAGAGGAGAATTGGAAAGCATCTGGCAATACCCATGAGATTACGATTGTCTATTCTAAAGATGCCCAGTATGAGGTTTGGATTCAGGCGGAGGATCTGGCTGGTAATCAATCCAATAAGTATCAAGAAAATTTCTGGGTAGATCAGAGCAAACCCAAACAACCTGTGATCAAATATAACAAAGAACAAAATCAGGTTTTTGAAGATGATACCAATAAGAAATATTATAAGAGTAATGTGTATGTAAGTATTATGGCAGAGGATGGTCTGTCAGGAATTGACTTTATTGAATGGAGAGAGAACAAGGAATCTGACTGGGAGTCTGTGGATTTTACAGTAGAGGGAACTACTGCTGCGGCCAAAATTACATTGGACACAGAAGGGCAGAGACATATTTCAGTGAGGATTTATGATAAAGCGGGCAACTGTGTAGAATATACAGATAAGGACAATCAAATTATTATTGATAAGACAGATCCAGTACTTTCAGTATCTTACGGTCGGGAACAGGTGTGGCAGGAAGGCTATTATGGCAGGACAAGAATAGCTGAAGTTACAGTGGAGGAGGAGCATTTTGATGCCGCTGACCTCACGGCAAGTCTGCTGTTGCGGGATGCAGAAGGCAGTCTGCTTGCCGAAGAGACAGAAGTGTTAGTGAATGGAAAAAAAGTGACAGTTGCAAAAGCCCTCAAAGAACTGCAGAAAAATGAGAATTGGTCTACTTCTGGGAATACCCATACAACGACGATTGTCTATTCTGAGGATGCCAAGTATGAGATTGAGATTCAGGTCAAGGATCTGGCAAGAAATCAGTCACAAGAATATACAGAAATCTTTTGGATAGATCAGACAAAGTCGGAACAGCCTGTTATCACTTACAGCGATGCACAGAATCAGGTGGAAGGAAAGCAGATAAAGAAATATTACAACAAGAATGTAACTGTAAATGTTACAGTAGAAGATAATCTGTCAGGAATTGACCGCATGGAATGGAGAGAGTACGGCGAATCTGATTGGCATCTGTTGGAATTGAAAGCGGAGGGAACGGCTGTTTTTGCCAGCTTTACACTGGAACAAGAGGGACAGAGAAATATTTCACTGAGAATTTATGACAGAGCCGGAAATTTGACAGAGTACACTGATATAGATCATCAGATCATTATTGATAAGACAAAACCAGTACTTTCGGTCATTTACGACAAGCAGGAGGCAGAGAATAAAAATTATTATCGCAGCACAAGGACCGCTGTCATTACTGTGAAGGAGGAGCATTTTGATGCCGCAGATCTTACAGCTGAGATATTGCTAAAGAATGCTGCTGGAAAACTTCTAACAGAACAAGAAATTTTGGTGGCAGGGAAACAAGTAACAGCAACAGAGGCCCTCAAGGAATTGCAGAAAAACGAAAACTGGATCGCTTCAGGAAATATCCATAAGATTACTGTTATCTATGCTGAAGATGCCGCGTATGAGGTTAAGATTCATATTAAGGATCTGGCGCGAAATGAATCACAGAAATATACAGAAAAATTTTGGGTAGATCAGACAGAACCCAAACAGCCCATCATCACTTACAGCAAAGAGAAAAATCTGGTCAAGGGAAAAAAGGCAAATAAGAAGTATTACAGTGGAAATGTATTTGTTGAGATAAAAGCAGATGATAGCATGGCTGGCGTTGACTATATGGAATGGAGCGTGGATGATAAAAAAAGTTGGACCAAAATTGGGCGAAAGGAATTAGAGATTACAGGAAATGCAGTCACAGCCAAAAATCTAAAAATAGATCAGGAAGGCCAAAAACAGATTGTCGCAGTAAGAATTTATGACAAGGCAGGCAATTGTAAAGAATACACAGACAGTGGAAACCAGATTTTTATTGATCGTACCAATCCGGTAGTGAGGATCTCTTATCAGGAGCAGCAGGCGATGTATGATAGATATTATGACAAGCCAAGGACTGCAACGATTTCCATTGAGGACAAGAATTTTGATGCCTCTTATGTGACTGTAAAAGCCAAGGCGGGGGATGTTACTGGAAGCGAGATCTCAGACAATATAAAAGTAGTGGTTGACAAGAAATCAATTAAAATGAAAGAACTTTCACAGGTGCTAAAAAAGAGCGGAAACTGGGACTATAACAAGAAAGAAAAAGTATATCAGACAACGATTGAGTTTTCTAAAGATGCCGAATATCAGTTTAGTATTGAGACCAAAGATTTGGCGCTGCGTACCTCCAACAAAGAAGAATCTTATTTTTGCGTTGATAAAACCTGTCCTCAGGAATTGGAGATTAGCTATAACAAACCTGTATTGGAAAAGATCTTGGAAAAAGTGACTTTTGGATATTACAAGAGTCATGTGATTGTAAATTTTTCAGCGAAAGATGATACAGCGGGTATTGATACCCTTAGTTGGAATTATACTCGTGAACCTGGTGTCAGTGATCAGAATCTTTCCAAACAAGGGGGAGATGTAAAGCAATCAGAGCTTACTTTTTCCAAAGATCGAAGGCAAGCCTCCTATCAAATGAAATTAACCGCTAAGGAAGCAGACCAGTATCGTGGCAATCTGAAGTTTACAGTGACAGACAAGTCTGGAAATACAAAAACTTACAGAGATCAAGAAAACCAAATTGTAGTCGATTCCATTTCCCCTGTAATGAAGGTTTCCTATGTGCCAGTTAATTCCTCTGGAAATAAGGTATATTTTGACCAACAGGCCGTATTGAAATTTAAAATGACAGAGGCTAACTTTTACAAAAAAGATGTGGAAGTGAAGATCAATGGAGAGCAAGCCGTTATTGAGGATTGGAAACGGGAATCGGGCACAGATCACTGGAATGGTTCTTTGACCTTAAAAGAAGATGGGGATTATACGGTGACGGTTACTTATCAGGATCGTTCTGGCAATGGGATGAAGGCTTCAGAGCAAAGTAGTTCTGACAGCCAAAAGAAGACCTGGACTTCTCCAATTTTGGTGGTTGATAGTAAAAGGCCGCAGATTCAGGTGTCATATGACAATATAAATCCAGTTTATTCCGAGGCTGGCAATGATTATTTTGATCGTACAAGAACTGCCACAGTCTATATTACAGATAAGAATTTTCGAGCAAATGAAGTGGAAGCTAAAGTGACAGCGGTGCGGGCAGATGAGTCACCAGTGTCAGTCAGAGATTACACAGCAGAGTTAAAACAAGCTGCAAATTGGAAGAAAAACGGAGATACTTATTCAGCTAATCTTGTCTATGATGTAGATGCACAGTACACATTTGATATCTCATATGAGGATATGGCGCACAATCAGGCCAGTACATATGATACAGATCATTTTACCATAGACACCACAGTGCCAGATAATCTACAGATTAGTTACAGTGACAGTGTGTTAGAAACAGTATTGGAGAATATGACATTTGGATTTTATCAGGCCAGAATGACAGTAAAGATTACTGCAGAGGATGATGTGGCGGGGATCCATCACTTTATTTATAGTTATAAAAACGCAGAGAATGTCAGCGGTGTGAATAATCAAATGTTAGAACAGCAAATTGAAAAAGCGCAGATTATTTACAGCAATGGTAAGCGGCTTGCCACAGCGGAGTTTTCGATTCCGCAGTCCGAGTTAGATCAAAATAATCAATTTAATGGGATTGTAGAATTTGATGCCGTAGACAACAGCAATCATCAGACTAAGTTGACCGATACGCGCCGAATTGTAGTGGACACCATTGCACCCACAGCGGAGGTGACATACAATGCACCTACAACCAGTGCGAATGGTATTGATTATTATGCCCAGGCGGTGGAAGGACAGATTGCCATTACCGAAGCCAATTTCCAGGCAGAAGATGTGCAGGTGACAGCCACCAAGGATGGCGCGCCATATATGATCAATGTCAGTTGGAGTGATCAGAGTACCGATCTTCATCACGGAAGTTTTCAGTTTAGTGAAGATGGAGATTATCAGGTATCAATCACCTATCAAGACAAGTCAGGAAATGTTATGGCAGAGTATCAGTCCAACCAACTGACGGTGGACAGTACGGCTCCAGTAGTGACAATTGCAGAAATTGCAGATCAAACTGCATATAACCAAGATACCATTGGATTCAAGGTTTCCGTGGATGATGAGAATTTTGATTTGTCCAGTTTTCAGCCTTCACTGACCGGAGTGGTACGCCAGGAAAATGGAACATTTGCTACGAAGGATTTTTCAGAGCTAGGCAGGATTGAGGCAGTGGAGTCTGGCAAGCATTATGAATACGTGATTGATAATATCACAGAGGATGCGATCTATACTTTGTCCTGTGCAGTGGAGGATTTGTCTTTAAATGCCACTAGCGAAATGAATGTGATTGAGAACAGCAACAGTGCTATGGACAGCATTATGTTTTCCGTAAACCGCAATGGTTCCACATTTATGTTGAGTGAATCTACCCAAAAGTTAGTGGACAACTATTATGTACAAGAAGTCGGTGAGGCAGTGGTTTTGCAGGAAGTCAATTGTGACCCAGTTGTGGAGCATAAAATCATGGTCAATGGCAGTACTATCAGAGAAAACAGCCAATATCAAGTGCAGGATAAACAGGGTAAGAATACCTGGTATCAGTATGATTATGTAATTGACAAAGATGTTTTTGAAGAAGAAGGCGATTATATGGTAGTGATTTCTACCACAGATCAGGCAGATAATCAGGCGTACAGCGATATCAAAAACGTGGAGACTTCTTTTGTGGTAGATCGCACCGCTCCGGTGGTGACAGTTTCTGGTCTTGCAGACAACGGAAAGTATCAGGTAGAAACTCAGAATGTAAATGTAATTCCTACAGATGATGGCGGCAATCTCAAGAGTCTTTCTATCTCTATTTATGACAGGGCAGATAAATTGTTGAAACAGGCCGTATCATTAGAGGCAGGAGCGCTTAGCAAGAGTTTAGAAGAAAACGGCGGGATGCTACGATTTGAAATTCCCCAAGGTATGGGACAGAAAATATCTGTTTTATGCCAGGATGCAGCAGGTAATGTGTATCAAAAGATTTACAAAAATATTACCGTTTCCACAGACTGGTATGTTATGTTTATGACAAATAAGCCATTTGTCTATGGAGGAACTGCGGCAGCCGCAGTTGTGGTGACAATATCAACCGCAGGAATTACCCTGAGACAAAGAAAGAGAAGGAGGAAGAACATCAGCCATTAAAAAGATCATGAAAGTAGTACTATTGTTTCTTTCATTTTTCCATAATTATTGATATAATAAAACATATATCATTTGAGGGGCAAGGAAGCCATGAAAGTCAACCAGGAAGGAGAAAAAGTTATGGAAAAATGGAGAGACAGAGGAAAAAAGATTACCGCTATACTGTTATCCTTAATATTAATTCTGGGAGCAGTGGATTTATCAGTATTTGCGGTAAGTGCGGCAGAGACGAATTATGGAACCAAGTTAGACAGCGGCGACACAGGAGACTGCCAGTGGACGGTTTATGATTCTGATAATGACGGCACAGGTGATAAGCTGGTGATCAGCGGTGAAGGGGCGATGGGAAACAGAGAATGGATTGAACCGCTTGTGGAGATTGAACCAGCGCCTTGGGGAGCGTTTTCCCAGACGATTGATACTGTTGTGATGGAAGAGGGCGTTGTAAAAACAGGTATGGGTATATTTTGTGAGCATAATAATCTCACATCTGTGGTGATACCTGATAGTTTGACAGAGATTGTCCCGGGAACTTTTATGCGCTGTGCAGGGCTTAAATCCTTAACCATTCCGGCAGGAGTAGTGGAAATAGGGGCTAGCGCTTTTTATGAGAGTGGGCTTACCTCTATTGAGATCCCAGAAGGAATTGAGACCATAAGAAACAGTGCGTTATATGGCTGCCGCGATCTTAAATCTGTGAAACTGCCCCAGAGTTTAAAAGCAATTGAAATGGTCGCTTTTGCCTTTTGCTCAGGGCTTACGTCCATTGAGATTCCAGAGGGCGTGGAAGAGATCAGGGAGCTTGCGTTTCATGAGTGTTCAGGTCTTGAATCTATAAAAATACCGAAAGGTATGTGCAGAATAGAATGGGAAACATTCACGGGCTGTACAAGTTTGAGAACATTGGTGATACCAGAAACTGTTACCAGTATTGCGAGACGGGCATTTAGCGGCTGTACCAGCCTTGAATCCATAGATTGGACAGACAGTATAAGAACCATTGAATTAGAAGCGTTTCAAGGCTGCACAAGTCTTAAGTCTGTTGAGCTGCCAAAGTTTCTTTCAAACATTGAAACTAGTGCTTTTTCAGATTGTACAAGCTTGGTATCTGTAGAGATACCAGAAGGTATGGAAAGTGTACCTGCGGGTATGTTTGCAGGCTGCACAAGTCTTACCTCTGTAAAGATACCGGAGGGTGTAAAACAAATTTTCCAACAAGCATTTCGAGGCTGTAATCTTACCTCTGTCGTAATTCCAGAAAGCACTACAAATATATGGGACGGAGCATTTAAGGATTGCCAAAGGTTTGAAAATATTATTTTTAAAGGCAAGAAATGCAGTTATTCTCATCAAATGTTAAGTAACACAGCAAGTAATCTCACTGCTTATGTGCCAGTGGGTTCCAGTGATTATTATGATAAGTTGAGCCAATATGGAAATCCGAATATCACTGTCACAGAATATGATGTGGATTTTGCACAGCAGCCGCAAAATCAGAGCGCTGTATTAGGGCGCAGTGCAAAGTTCTCCGTTGTGGCAGAAGGAAGTGTGGCAGGGGAGCAGTCGTATGATTATCAATGGCAAAAGCAGCTTAGCAGTGGAGATTGGGAAGATATCCCAGACGCCAATCAGGATTCTTATCATTTGAAAGCTATTACAGCTTCAGACATTGGCAAATATCGCTGTGTGGCCACTATGAAGGCATTGGGCATACCATTGTGTTCTAAACTATCACAGGAGGCAGAACTGGTGATTGGCAAGGTAACGCCGTATCTTGCAGAGGCTCCCACGGCGACGGCCATTACCTATGGCCAGAAATTAAACGACAGCACGTTAAACGGCGGAAAGGTACAGTATAGCGGTGACAGCAGCCTGGAAGGTTATGATATGGCTGTAGATGGTTTCTTTTACTGGGATCATGAGGAGACAGAAAAGAGGCCTTCTGCGTTCACAGACAGTAATCAGACAGAATACCGTGTCATTTTCCAACCTGCAGATACCTCAAGTTATTGTAGTGTTGAGACTACTGTGAAGGTCACAGTAAATAAGGCGCCCAATACGCCTGGAATGCCAAAGATAGTTATGAATGTATCAGAAGAGTGTGCCAAGGTCAGTGATGTGCCTTTGTCAGATAATTGGCAATGGCAGCCGGAGGATGCTCAAAAAGAGTTAGAGAGAGGAGTGCCTCTTGTTGTTACCGCAGTTTACAATGGAGCGGACAAGGGTAATTATCAGACCGAGGTTGTGGAGATTTCTATAACAAGATCAGAATGCCTTCATGTAGGAGGCACAGCTACCTGTACAGAATATGCAGAGTGTGTGCAGTGCGGGGAAGAATATGGTTCCTTGGACAGCAGTAATCATGGCGAGACTGAGACTAGAAATGTACAGAATGTTACCTGTATACAGAATGGTTATACAGGAGATATCTGTTGCACCGCGTGTGAACAGATCATATCAAAAGGAACTATCATTACATCAGCAGGGAAGCATATCGGAGGTACAGCCTCTTGTGCATATCGGGCCGTATGTGAGCGCTGTGGGGAGGAATATGGAGAACTTGACAGCGAACATAAATACAAAGAGATCAGAGATGTGAAAGATGTTACCTGTACCGAAGACGGCTATACCGGAAATACATATTGTACAGAATGTGGGACAAAGGTTGCGCAAGGCACTGTGATCAAGAAGAAAGGCCATAATTATTCAGTTGAGATTGTAAGAGAGTCAACTTGTGAGCGGGCAGGTGAGCGTATCTTTACCTGTCTCTGTGGAGACCAGTATCGAGATGGGATTCCAGCCACTTCACATCAATCTGAAATCAGAGATGGGAAGGAACCAACCTGCACAGAGGAAGGTCATTGGGGCGATACATACTGCAGCATTTGCGGACTCCTGTTATATAAAGGAAACAGCAAACCAGCATTTGGACATGAATATAGCAGTACAGTGACTAAGAAGCCGACGAGACTGGAAGAAGGAATTAGAACTTATACTTGTAAACGTACTGGCTGCAAAGATACTTATACTAAGCCGATTCCGAGGCTTGCAGCGCCCAAGACCGGCATCAGGATAAAAAATGCCAATCTAACTTATAAGGTGACAAAGTCTGATGATAAGAATGGTACGGTACAATTTTTAAAATCAGAAAAAACGAATTTGGAGACGGCGATCATTCCAGCATTTATAGATATTGACGGCGTAAAATATAAGGTGACATCTATTGCCGCCAATGCTTTTCAAAACAGCAGATTAAAAAAGGCGGCGATTGGAAATAATGTCACCACGATTGGCAGTAATGCCTTTAGCGGTTGTAAAAAGTTGACTACTGTTACAATGGGAAAGAAAGTCAAGACCATTGGAAAAAGTGCTTTTAGCGGTTGTGGCCGTTTAAAAACATTGAGTTTGGGAGCAAATGTCACTACAATCAATGAAAAAGCGTTCTATCAATGTGTAGCCCTTACCCGAATTACTATTCCAGCAAAGGTAAATAAGATTGGCAAACAGGGCTTACAGGGTTGCAAAAAGTTGAAAACAATTACCATCAAGACAAAGAAACTCACCAATAAGAATGTGGGAGCATCAGCATTTAAGGGAATCCATGCTAAGGCTGTGATAAATGTTCCTAAGAGCAAGGTTAAATCTTATCAGAAATTATTGAAGGCGAAAGGGATAGGATCTAAAGTTCAAGTGAGATGATTGGTATATTGAAAGAGAGTAATTTGGCTCCTTCACTGAGGTTTTTAACACAGCTATAACAAGTTTAATAAATAAAGCAAATATGTTTTTGAAGAAACGCTTCCGGCGAATGGCAAAATGTGTGGATGGATAGATACTGAAAAAGAATTCCACATGCTGTCAGCAAAATGCCGGAGGTGTTTTTAATTTTGTTTGCGGATGCATGTTACAAAATGAGGTAATTCAATATGTTTTTTTATTGCTAAATTAAGGGAATTCAGATATAATTTTAAATATCATTATAAGGAGCGAAACAAAAAAATATAATTAGAAAGAAGGAGTGGAAAATGAGAAAGCTGCGTAAAACGATCAGCTTTTTGCTGGTACTGGCGCTGGTATGGGGATTAGTACCGACGTCCTATGCAGAACCTGAGGAGGTTCTGGCTGTTGAGACACCCACAGGACCGACTTCGGAAACGTGTGGGGCGGATATTACCTGGGAATTAACAATTGATGATGAGGCTGAATGGGATTTGGCACAGGGGCAGCCCTACAAGCTTACCTTGACGGGAAGCGGGGAGATGACAAATTATACAGCACAAAATAAAGCCCCTTGGTATGAATATTGTGCGATGATTACCTCCGTGTCTATCGAAGAGGGAATTACCTCAATTGGGAATTTTTCTTTTTTTAACTGTGTAAGCTTAAAATCTCTTACACTTCCAAATAGTGTTGCTGTCATTGGTTCGGAAGCTTTTAATGGCTGTAAACTTTTGGAAACAGTTGTATGCGGAACAGGATTGAAAACCATTGGCACAAAGGCATTTTCGGGAAATTCTAAATTAAATTCCATACAGTTGAATGAGGGATTGGAGACCATAGGAAAATCTGCATTTTATTATTGTCGTAATTTAGCTTCAGTTTCATTTCCAAACAGTTTAGTTGCTGTGAAGGATAAAGCTTTTGAATTATCAGGTCTTACCAGTATTGCGATACCAGAAAATGTGTCAGAGTTAGGAGTGAATATTGTATATCTCAGCGATAAACTGCAGAGTATTTCTGTAGCAGAGAATAATACATCTTTTCGTGCATGGGACAATGTGCTCTATCAATTAAGCGAGGATGGCACTCCCTATCAGACGTTGGCATATGCATATGCAAGTGGATCTGGTACAGTTCAAATTGCAGAACAGACGGAGAAAATTGGACATAGTACATTTTATAAAGCTGCTAAAGTTACTTCTGTAATTTTAGCAGATACGATAAAAGAAATTGGAGAAGATTCTTTTTATCAGACCAATATAGAATATATAGATTTTCCAGAAAGTCTGGAAAAAATAGGGAATACAGCGTTTGTGGGATGTAAAAACTTGAAAGAAATTCATATTCCAGATCAAGTTCAGAGTATTGGTATCTATGCATTTTGGCTTTGTGAAGGTATAAAAACGATTACGGTTGGCAAAGGTCTGCAGTCCTTAAACGGTTATATTATAATGGATTGTATTGCTTTAGATACCATTACAATTTCTAAAGAAAACCCTTATCTGGATGTGATAGACAATGTTGTCTATAACAAAGATCATACCACATTATATTTGTATGCTCCTGCGAAAACAGAAGAGACTTATTATGTGTTAGATACAGTGAGATCAATTGGAGATTATAGTATTCGTTCAGCACAATTTTTAACAGAATTATATATGCCAGAATCATTGAACTATTTTTCAAAAAAATCCTGCATGTATACGAATCTGAAGTTAAAATCAATCTATTTTCCAGGAAATGCGCCAACTTTTGACACTAGTTCAAATATTGAGGTAGAGAATGTATTGATTTATCGAGATCCCTCTACTACCGGATGGGATGCCGAAGGATGGGGACAATTTAATTTTGCAGATTGGGATCCCAGCAATGTAGAACAGAATCAAGGGACATTTGGGGATGTTTCCTGGAACTATGAGGCAGATAAGGGACGCATCATATTTACAGGTTCGGGAGAAATACCAGATTTTACGCAAGGATCTCCAGCTCCCTGGAATGCTTATATCAGTGATATTCAAACGATTGAGGCTGAACATGTGACCAAGATAGGAAATTATGCTTTCCAAAACGCTGAGAAATTGCTGCGCTTAAAGACAGGTGTGCAGCTTCAGAAAATTGGAGATTATGCTTTTGCAGATTGTTCCAAATTGATCTATCTGGATATTGCAGCAGTGGAAGAAATCGGTGTCAGCGCTTTTCGTAACAATAGTTCCATCAAAGAATGTCTGGATTTGGAAAAAGTATCTTCCATTGGCGCAGGTGCATTTGCGGGCTGCAGTACGCTTACAGACATTACATTAGGAGCTCATTTGACAGCTTTGGAAGAAAATGTTTTTGCAGGCTGTTTTGCTCTGTCTGGCTTTATGATACCAGAACGTGTATCGGCGATAGGCTCAAATGCTTTGAAAGATTGTACCAGTCTGCGCACGATCAATATTCCTGCCAGTGTACAGAGCATAGGTGCACAGGCATTTGCTGGAGACACACAATTGCAAAAAGTATATTTTTATGGCGGTGTTCCTGGCAATTGGGCAACTGATAGTTTTATCAACTGCAATAATTCGCTAATTCTTTACTACCGAACCTCTCAGGAAGGTTGGACACAGTTAGGGAATATGTGGAACAATGTGCCGATTCAAGGACAAGATCAGTTCTACACAGAGAGAGAAGATCATTATTCCTTTGGCAATGTGGCTTCTTCCTTTGGATATTCGCCTGACTACTGTATTCCAAGACAACGGTATGTGGATGTATTGGACAGCATTATCAATGGAACTTACTACTATGCGATCAATGAGGATTGGCGTGGAAACTGCTTTGGTATGGTAAGCTCTACCTTGGAATTTTATGAAAATTCTGATAAGTTTCGGGTATCTGATTTTGATGCCTCGGCTGAAAATCTCTATGATCTTGCTGCGCCCCAAGATCAGAATGCAGCTTTGACAAAATTGATTGAGGCTTATCAGATTTCTCAGTATAAATCTGTTGGTGCCAGTTTTTATGATATGATCAGTAAAGGTACCAATAATTATCGAAGTTTGATTAAGAGAGTAGAAGAATTTGAGCGTTCTGGCGGTCTTAGCGTGGATTCTCAGGCAGAGCCGATTGTTATGCTGTTATTCTCAAAATGTTCCGGTCATGCGGTAATTCCGGTCTCTGTTGACCAAGCAGACAATGGAGATTTTAAGATTAAAATCTATGATCCCAATTATCCTTCTGCTTTACAGACATTGACCGTTTACAAAGATTTTAGTGGTATCTCTTATAAATTTTATGTCTATGCTGCTTATATGGATTACAGTGCAATGTCAGCTGCCATGTCAGGGGTACAGCTTCATGAGGGCGTGGAGGATAATTCCGTTTATATTTCCATTGACAAGGAAGATGGAATTGTGCGAAATACAGAAGGGCAGGGAATTGATGAGATTGAAGGTGCCTATGAGCAGAAATCTTTCCAGGGACAGGAAGAAGATGTTTTCTCAGGTATTCGCAGTTTTGTGCTTCCCAAAGGGGATTATAAGGTTGCAGTGGAATCTGCCAAAACTCCAGCCGAATCAGAAGGTAATACAACAGAAGAACAAGGCGTTACATTTTATATGGCAACAGGTAACAGCTATGCAAAAGTGAATTCCTCAGATGAAAAAGCAATTTTAGATGTCAAGGAATCTGCATCAGAAGCAGGCGCTTTGACGATCGAACTGCAGTCAGAGTCCACAGAACAGGAAAAGGCTTCCATTACCCTGGTCAATACAGATGGTATGGAGCGGACAGTAGATGTGACAGGTTCCAGTGCTACTGTCACGGTAGCTGAGAATGAATCCATTGCCATCCAGGTGCCGACAAGTGAGGCGGTTTCCATTGACGGCAAAGAGGTGGAAGTAAAAGACGGCCAAGTGGAATCTTCCTTTGAGGCTGCTCCAGGAGAAAACCCCTTAAAAGCGGGAGATTTAGATACCAATGTAAGTTGTGACGCACAAAATAAATTGAGCGGAAAAATCAGCGCCACAGTGGTTTCTAATGCCTCTGCTGCCCAGGAGACAGAAATCACAGCCGAGTATCTGGACAGCAAGGGAAAGGTTGTGGCCTCCTATACAGAGAAAAAGCAGTTAAAGCCAGGCTTAAACACGGTGGAACTTTCCTTTGATTCCCTGGCAGCAGATTTTGGGGAGAGCACAGGGGAGGTAATGTTATCCTGCAGATTTACTGTTACAGATCAGGCAGGCCATTCTGCTGCAGCTATTGCGGAGGATATAAAAGTGTCTCTGATTGATAAACCAGGAGTAGAAGATCCCGATAAACCAGGGACGGAAGAACCAGATAAGCCAGGAGTAGAAGATCCCGATAAACCAGGGACGGAAGAACCAGATAAGCCAGGAGTAGAAGATCCCGATAAACCAGGAACAGAAGACCCCGATAAACCAGGAACAGAAGAACCAGATAAGCCAGGAGTAGAAGATCCCGATAAACCAGGAACAGAAGACCCCGATAAACCAGGAACAGAAGAACCAGATAAACCAGGAACAGAAGACCCCGATAAACCAGGAACAGAAGAACCAAATAAGCCAGGTATTACAGAGGTTGAGGTCAAAGAGGTATCTATCTTGGAGAGCAATCTAATACTTGGTGTGGGTGAGAAGATCCAGTTAAAAGCAGAAGTTGCCCCAGAAAATGCCACCAACAAAACGCTTGTTTACAAAACATCGAATGACAATGCACAAGTGAGTGAAACAGGTCTGGTGACAGCGAAAAAAGTAGGTACCACTACGGTTACTGTGGAAGCCAAAAATGGGAAAAGGGCAGAGGTGGAAGTGGTGGTAAAGAAAGCGCCAGAGAAGATGACACTGAATGCACAGAGTAAGGCGCTTAAACCAGGAGAGACATTCCAGATCAAAGTGACTCTGCCGAAAGATTGTGCAAGCCGCAGCATCACTTATAGTTCCAGTGCTCAGTCAGTTGCCACAGTTTCTTCTACTGGCAAGATAACAGCAAAGAAAAAGGGAACTACTATGATTACCGTGCAGACTTACAATGGGAAGAAAGCCCAGATAAAAGTGGAAGTGAAAGTGGATGTGGCAGTCAGGACGGTAAGTTTGTCAGATAAGAAGCTGACCCTAGGGGCAGGAGAAAAGTATCAGCTCAATGCCTCCATCCGTCCGAAAAATGCCACAGATAAAAAATTGACTTACAAAGCGTCTGGAAATAAAGTAAAAGTGACAGGAAAAGGGCTGGTAACAGCGAAGAAGCCAGGAAAGGCAACCATTACAGTAATGGCCAAAAATGGCAAAAAGGCAGCCGTGGCAATCACAGTAAAAAAAGCACCAAAAAAGGTGACACTGAATGTCAAGAAAAAGATATTAAAGGTTGGTAAGAAGTACCAGATCAAGGCAAAACTGCCAAAGGGCACAGCAAGTTGCAAGCTGACCTATACATCCAGTAAAAAGAAGGTGGCTTCCGTTACCAGTACCGGAAAAGTAACAGCGAAGAAAAAGGGAAATGCAGTTATTACAGTGAAAACCTTTAATGGCAAGAAGGCAAAGCTTAAGATTACAGTAAAATAGAAAGAACAATGATATAGGAAGAAAAGCAGAGCATGGGAAAGCAGCCAAATGGATTGGAGCATTATTTTAAACAAGTGGATGATAGAAAATTGCGGTTAGGTTATACTACCGGAAGCTGTGCGGCAGCGGCGGCAAAAGCCTCCGCCTATATGCTGTTGTCAGGGGAAGTGGCAGATTATGTCAATCTTATGACGCCAAAAGGAATTTCTCTCCACTTAGAGGTGTTGAATGTGGAATGGGGCAGGGGATTTGTCTCCTGCGCCATCCGCAAAGATGCCGGAGATGATCCTGATGTGACAGATGGTGTATTGATCTATGCCAAAGTTTCTTACCATACAAAAGATCGTTTTTCAGAAAATGATGATAGAGAGCGGATTTATATTACTGGCGGTATAGGCGTTGGTCTTGTCACAAAGCCAGGATTGGACCAGCCGCAGGGAGCGCCAGCGATTAACCGCGTACCCAGACAGATGATTACAAAGGAATTGGTGTATCTTTGTGAATACTACCAAGTGGTCAAAGGTCTGGATGTGGAGATTTCGGTTCCCCAAGGTGTAGATTTGGCAAAAAAGACTTTTAATCCCAGACTGGGCATTATGGGGGGCATTTCTATTTTGGGAACGACAGGTATTGTGGAGCCGATGAGTGAATCGGCACTGATTTCCAGTATTCGTCTGGAATTAAAGCAGCAGGCGGAACTTGGCAGGAAAAGTCTTATCGTCACGCCTGGAAATTATGGGCAGGAATTTTTAAAGAAACATTTCCCATTAAAAATTGAGGACGCAATAAAATGCAGCAATTTTGTGGGGGAGACTATTGATTATGCCGCGGAGCTCGGGATAGAAGATATTCTTTTTGTAGCGCATATTGGGAAGTTTATCAAAGTTGCCGGGGGAATTTTCCAGACCCATTCCAGAATTGCGGATGCACGGATGGAAATCCTCACGGCAAATGCTGTCCTTGCAGGCGCCAGTCAGTCTCTTTTAAAAGAGCTTATGCAGGTTGTGACTACAGAGGAAGGAATTCGGATTCTGGAAGAAGCCGGCTATCTGGAACAGACAATGGAACATATCATGGAGCGGATTTTGTTCCATCTTAAGAGACGCAGCTTGGACAGGATAAATTTAGGCGCAATTTTGTTTTCCAGTGAGTTAGGAAAACGCGGACAGGGAAGCGGAGAACTGGGGCGTACAGCAAATACAGAAGAAATTATCGAGAAGATCAGAAGAATTGGAGCATGATATGACAGGAAAATTATATGGAATTGGCGTTGGGTCTGGAGATCCAGAACTTTTAACTTTAAAAGCAGTGCGTTTGATTCGAGATTGTGAGATATTGGCAGTGCCAGGAACCATAAAGGAGGAGACGATGGCATATCAGATTGTTTATCAAGTATTGCCAGAAATTGCGAAAAAAGAGTGTCTGGCCTTGGACATGCCAATGACAAAGGACAGGGAATTGCTTGAGAGAAGCCATGAAATAGCGTTTGAATTGCTGCGTCAGTCCTTAGATCAAGGGAAAGATGTAGCTTTTTTGACATTAGGAGATCCTTGTATCTATTCCACTTATATCTATATGCACCAGAGAGCGCTTCAAGCCGGTTATCAAACAGAAATTGTCAGCGGAATTCCGTCTTTTTGTGCTGTCTCTGCACAATTAAATCAAGGATTGGTAGAGAAATCTCAAATGCTGCATATTATTCCCTCTACTTATGGTATAGAACAGGGCTTAAAACTTCCAGGTACAAAAGTACTAATGAAAGCTGGCAGGAAGCTTAAGCAGGTCAAAGAGCAGTTACAGTCTGAGAGTTCCAGTGAAAAACAGTTTCAAGTGGCAATGATTGAAAACTGTGGGATGCCAGAAGAACAGATATATCAGGATATTCCAGATATTCCAGATCAAGCAGGCTATTATACATTGATGATTGTAAAGGAGCAGGGAGTATGATTTATTTTGTCGGGGCAGGAAGCGGAGCTCCAGATTTGATTACAGTACGGGGACAGAGGCTTTTACAATGTGCAGATGTGATTATCTATGCTGGTTCCTTGGTAAATCCGTTGCTGTTAGAAGAAAAAAAGCCACAGTGTCAGGTATACAATAGTGCTAAGATGACTTTAGAGGAAATCTTAGAAGTGATGAAGGAAGCAGAGCAGACTGGAAAGATGACAGTACGGCTCCATACAGGAGATCCTTGTCTCTATGGGGCGATACGGGAGCAGATGGATTTATTGGAAGCAGAACAGATCCCATATCAGTATTGTCCTGGTGTCAGCTCTTTCTGCGGAGCTGCTGCAGCTTTGAATCTGGAATATACATTGCCAGAGGTGTCTCAAAGTGTGGTTATTACTCGTATGGCAGGACGGACGCCAGTTCCAGAAAAAGAAGAGATCGCATCTTTGGCGGCACACCAGGCAACAATGGTGATTTTTTTAAGTACTGGGATGTTGGAGCTGTTGACAGAACGGCTCTTGGCTGGGGGATATCAGAAAGATACACCAGCGGCCATTGTCTATAAAGCAACCTGGGAGGAAGAACAGTCCTATATATGTACGGTGGCAACCTTAGCTGAGACGGCCAAAGCACATGATATTAAAAAGACAGCACTGATTATTGTCGGGGATGTGGTGACACATAGCAGTTATCGTAGAAGTGATCTATATCATCCAGAGTTTGAGACTGAATTTCGTCCCAAAAAAACATATTAAAATTGAAGTGTCTATTTAAAATCCCTACTATGTGCATACAAGTCAAGCTATTATATGCCTCTGGTGAGGCTTTTTGTGAGGCTTGAGGGCTGATCACCCTCATAAAAAAATATTCATTCTTTTTCAAATGAAGTTGAAAGGTCTGAATATCTATTTTTATGGGTTCTAATAGATACAAATGGAGTAAATATGCGAAAACAGGAACACTTAGTCAATATCGTTAGTTTTACAGAGACCGGAGGCCGCTTGGCCAGGCAGATAAAATCTATTTTGGAACAAAAATTTATTACAGAGTTACAAGAAGATAGGGGACAGAAAGTTGGCGGAAGTGTTGTTCAGAAATGGAAAACCGCAGAGGATAGCATTTTTCAAGAATGTCAAAAACAAGAAAACAGACAAGAAACAGACAGAAAAATCGTGGTAATGGTGCAGGAGAGCCAAGCATTGACACAACCTCTAAAAAAATGGTGTAAGGATGCCTTTGTACAATCTGAAGTGTTGATTTTTGTGGGGGCTGTGGGAATAGCAGTTCGTCTGATTGCCCCATATGTGAAGGATAAATTTGTGGATCCTGCGGTAGTAGTTGTGGATGAACAGGGGAATTTTGTAATTCCGATTTTGTCAGGGCATGTAGGTGGTGCCAATCAATATTCTATTTTGATTGCCAAAGCCCTGGGAGCTGCCCCAGTGATCACCACAGCCACAGATTTAAATGGAAAATTTGCAGTGGATGTGTTTGCGGCAAAGAATGGCCTGACAATCTTGGATCGCATATTGGCAAAGAAGATTTCTGCGGCTGTGCTGCGTGGAGAAAGGATTGGATTTTTCTGTGAAGATGACGTTTTAGGCAAGCTCCCAGCGGAATTGGTGTGGATGGAAATATCACAAAATAAGAAAATAGAATCTTCCAGAGAAAAGGGGAGGATAGAAAATTTAAAAAATTTTTCGACAGTACAAGAAAAAGATAGTATCATATCATCAGATATAATAGTTGCCAAAGAACATATGGATTTGCCAAATTATTATGAAATAATGAAAGATATCAGATATCAAATTCATGTAGGAGTATTTCTAAAGGAGCATGACAGACAGACGTTATTTTTGCATCCGAAAACCTTAGTGTTGGGAATTGGCTGCAAAAAGGGTAAATCATTGGTGGAAATTGAGGATTTTGTAAAGCGAAAGTTCCAAGAACAAGAACTTTCCTGGGAGAGTGTCTGTGCAGTGGCCTCCGTGGAGCAAAAAAAACAGGAACAAGGATTACAACAGTTCTGTCAGAAATGGCAGCTTCCCTTTTATACTTTCTTGCCAGAGGAGCTGGCGGAGGTTCCTGGTGTATTTGCAGAATCGAAGTTTGTGGAATGTACCGTTGGTGTTGGAAATGTCTGTGAACGTGCAGCAGTGCGATGTGCCACAGCACTGGCGGCACAAGATAAGGTACATTTTCCCAGGCTGTTGTTGCGTAAAACGTCGGAAAATGGCATTACTCTGGCAATTGCCAAGATAGATTGGAGTGTAAAATTTGAGTAAACTTTATGTAGTTGGAATTGGGCCAGGTGCCTATGAGGAAATGACTGTGCGTGCTGTGCGAGTCTTGGAGCAGTGTCAGGTAATTGTGGGTTATACAGTGTATGTGAAGTTGGTACAGGAGCATTTTTCAGGAAAAGAATTTCTTACTACCCCAATGCGTCAGGAGACAAAGCGTTGTCGGCTTGCGCTGGAAACAGCACAGTCTGGCAAAGACACTGCCATGATTTGCAGTGGAGATGCAGGTATCTATGGTATGGCAGGGTTGTTGTTGGAATTGGGGGCAGAATATCCGCAGGTAGAATTAGAATTTGTGCCAGGAGTGACAGCGGCAGTCAGTGGCGCGGCGATTCTCGGAGCGCCGCTGATGCATGATTTTGCAGTGATTAGCCTCAGTGATTTAATGACGCCCTGGGAGTTGATTGCACAGCGTCTGTCAGCGGCAGCAAAGGCAGATTTTGTGATTTGTCTCTATAATCCATCCAGCAAAAAAAGAGCAGATTATTTGAACCGTGCCTGTGAGATTTTATTAAATGACCGTAAGGGCAGTAATCTATGTGGGGTTGTGAGTAATATCGGCAGAGAGGGAATGTATAGTAGAATTTGTACTTTGCAAGAATTGCAGCAAATTCAGACAGATATGTTTTCCACAGTATTTATTGGGAATTCACAGACCAAGGAAGTGAATGGGAGAATGGTAACGCCCAGAGGGTACGTTTTACTTTAAAAGCCTTGGACTTATAGGAAGATTTTAGATATTTACCAGTATGATTTCTTTAAAGCAGGCATGGATAAGATGGAGGAAACAGTGCAGGAAGTATTGATTTTTTCAGGGACAAGTGAGGGGCGCAAACTGGCCGAACAATTGTTAGAAAGCCAGATTGCTGTAACCGTCAGTGTAGTTACAGATTATGGGCAGGAGGTTATGGAGCAGGGAGCAGAAAATTCTTTGCTTGAGGTGCACAGAGGACGTTTGGATTTACCACAAATGGAAAAATTGATTGGTAGCAAATCTTGGAGAGCTGTGGTGGATGCCACCCATCCTTTCGCGCAGCAAGTGACACAAAATATTGCGCAAGCCTGTGCAAATCAGGGCTGCAAAGTATTACGTCTTTTGCGGCAGGAGGCTGGAAAAGCGAACGGTAGCGAAGAGTGTCAGTCAGAGAATCAACAGGAATCAGAGTATATTTCACAGGCAAAAATTACCTATGTGGATTCTATGGAGGAGGCGGCAGATTATCTCAACCAAACACAGGGAAATATTTTTTTTACGACTGGGAGCAAAGAACTACCGCAATATTTGAGTGTAATTGAGGATATTTCCAGAGTGTATGTCCGCATTCTGCCAGACGGTGCACAAGTAGAGAAATGCCGCGGTTTGGGCTTAAAGGGCAAACAGATCATCTGTATGCAGGGGCCATTTAGTGAGGCTTTGAATACAGCTATGCTCCAGCAGCTTCAGGCGTCTGTGCTGGTCACAAAAGAAACATCCCACGCTGGGGGATTTTCAGAAAAGCTTCGTGCGGCCGCTAAGACAGGAGCGGAAACGCTTGTGATTCGTCGTCCCTGCGAATACGGATATTCTATGGAACAAATATTAGACAAATTGGGAGTGAAACGTGCTGCAGAGAGATGTATCACCCTTGCAGGTATGGGAATGGGAAGTTTATCTAATATGACAAGAGAGGTGTACAAAGCCTGTCAAGATGCCGATCTTATTATTGGAGCTGCACGAATGCTTGATACAATAAAGAGCATAGCAAAATCAACGAAGATGCTCTATCACAGTGAAGAAATAATAGAATATGTTGTCACACATCCTCAATACCAAAACATTGTGATTTTATTGTCTGGAGATGTGGGATTTTACAGCGGGGCAAAGAAGATAATAGAAGCGTTTTCTAAGAGGGATGAAAGTCAGAAGCGGATAGAAGCTGAGGCATCGTCAGCCATTGACAAGAAAAAGGCAGGCTATCAATTGCGACTATTATCTGGAGTGCCCTCAGTGGTATATTTTGCCTCTCGGTTGGGGATTCCCTGGGAGGATATGGCACTGTTAAGTTTGCATGGCAGACGACAGAATTTAATTGCAGCACTGCAGAACCGTGGAAATGTGTTTGCCTTGATGGATGGAGCTGAGGGGATTCAAAAGCTGAGTAAGCAACTTTTGGACTATGGTTTTTCAGAAGTAGAAATGAATGTAGGCTGTCAGCTCAGTTATCCGCAGGAAAAAATTTTGCGAGGAAAACCAGAACAGTTTTTGGATTATAGCGATCAGGGAGTTGCCGTGGTGATTTTGCGCAGTCAACAGGCCAGTGCTTGGGTTGTTACACATGGAATAGCAGATACAGAATTTATCCGCGGGGAAGTGCCAATGACCAAAGAGGAAGTGCGCAGTGTCTCTCTGGCAAAGCTGGCTTTGACAGAAGATGCCATTGTCTATGATATTGGAGCGGGAACAGGAAGTGTTGCCATAGAATGTGCCAGACAAGCAGTGAGCGGAAAAATATATGCAATTGAGCGAAATCCCCAGGCATTGGAACTGATTAGGAAGAATAAATTAAAACATCGAGTGGATAATTTGGAGCTTGTGGAAGGGGAAGCACCACAATCACTTAGAGAACTTCCGGCGCCTACCCATGCGTTTATCGGTGGCAGCGGCGGTAATATACGAGAAATCGCAGAAGTGTTATGGAGGAAAAATCCTGCTGTGCGTCTGGTATGGAATGTGGTTTCTCTGGAGACACTGAGAGAAATTATGGAATTGATAGAGGACACAACATTTTCTCAAAAGGAAATCGTACAAGTGTCAGTGGCAAAGGCAAAAACTATGGGGAAACACCAATTGATGATTGGTCAAAATCCAGTCTATGTGATCACTTTGCAGAAATGAGGAAGTTATGGTAAATAGAGTAAATGGACAAAAATACTACGAATATGCGAAGGTCAATCGCCAGAAACGAGAATCTACAGAATCTTCAGAATTTCACATGGATATGCAGAATCAAGGTGTGATTTATGAGAAGAGTGAGGAGAAAAAGGAAACTTCTAAAGCGGCGGCAAAAGAAGAACCTTCTACAGAAACAGCAGAGAGAGTTCAAACTGGGGTAAAGATTGAGCTTTCCAATCAAAGACAACAGCGGGTCGAGAGAAGCAGACAGCGAGAGGCTTTGGTAGAACAAGTTCAGGAATTTGCCCAGAAAGCTATTGCGTTTTTAAAAGCTGTGTGGGACAGAGTTTGGAATGATGCACCTCAGCAAAAGGAGACAGAATTTCCAGAGGTTTTAGCAGAACGGATGGAAGAAGCAGAGGGGCAGAGCAGAGAGACAGAACTCTATGACCTAGAGGGCAAGGATATGCTGGCTGAGTCTATCTATAGCCAGGAGGAGATTCGAGCTATATTTCGACGAGGAGATCAAAGAGAAATCCAGGATTTTTTGTCCAATCATGGGGAGCGCCATCTTGCCAAAAATTCAGATCTTTTAACACAATATGACAGAAGAGGAACTATTGTGGGGCTTAACCGTTCAGACAAAGAATTGATTTTACATGGAGGGAAAAATGAGATCAAACTTTAGGAGCGTCCAATGAAAATAATATTCACAGTACTAGATAATTGACGGTTAAGTTGTAGTATGATATGATTATTAATATATATTTTGCTATTATAAGCATCGTATTTTAATGAAATAAAAGTATACACAGGAAAGGAAGAGTAATTATGGGAATGATAGAGGATTTAAAGGAGTTAGGGGTAAATACGGAAGAAGGATTAAAGCGCTTAAATGGCAATCAATCTTTTTATGAGAGGATGCTGCGTTCCGTTCCCAAAATGCTGGAAAAAGATCCAGTTGACCCAGAATTTCCAGCGAATGATTATGGCGATATTATAGAGAAGACACATGCAATCAAGGGTGCGACAGGGAATTTGTCTTTGACCCCTTTATATGAGGCATATACAGAGATTGTGGATTTGCTGCGTGCAGGTAAGCCTGAGGAGGCGCGTAAAATTCTCAAGGACATTCTGCCAGTACAGGAACAGATTTTAAATACGATTAACCAATATCAATAGGTTACGAAGAACATGTCTTATTTCTAAGTAATTCATACTATAATATCGCAAGACATGTTAGCGCCAGAGTAGTTTATGGTATAATTCACCTATTTTCTTGATATAATAAATTAAACCGGAAAATAGGAGTTGTGGATATGTGTGGAATTGCAGGATTCTATCATAGAGAGAAAGACTATGAAAAGGATGGAACATATTATCGTTCCATCCTTGTTGCTATGCATGAAAAACTTCAGAGAAGAGGGCCAGATGATGCAGGTATTTATCTGAGTGGACATTGTGGATTGTCTCACAGCCGCCTGTCTATTATTGACCTTTCAGGAGGACACCAGCCAATGGTGCGTCGGGCAGGGGAGCGCACTTGTGCCATTGTATATAATGGAGAGTTGTATAATGCCAAGGAACTTCGTGAGGAGTTAAAAGAAAAGGGATGGAATTTTGAGACCACTTGTGATACAGAAGTAATTTTACTGGGATTTATGCAATATGGAGTGGAAATAGCCTCAAAGCTCAACGGCATTTTTGCCTTTGCTATTTTAGATCAGCGAGATGATAGCTTATATCTGTTTCGCGATCCGATCGGGGTAAAACCATTGTTTTATATGAAAAAAGATCATGAATTGATCTTTGCCTCAGAGATAAAAGCAATTTTGGCGCACCCATCAGTGAATGCAGAACTTGACCGAGAGGGATTAAATGAGATTTTCGGGATTGGTCCAGCCCGCAGTACAGGCTGCGGTGTACTCAAAGGCATGAAAGAGGTGTGTCCAGGAGAGTATATTACTTATGGCAAGAAGCGTGCTTTGCAGCGCAAGGTGTACTGGAAGCTTGAGAGCCATCCCCATTTGGACAATTATGAGAAGACAGTTGAGACGGTTTCAGAACTGGTACAGGATTCGATTCGCCGTCAGATGGTGTCAGATGTTCCAATCTGCACATTTTTGTCCGGTGGTGTGGACAGCAGCTTGGTTTCTGCCGTATGTGCCGCAGAATTAAAAAAGCAGGGCAAACAGCTTACCACATTTTCTTTTGATTTTGTGGATAATCAGAAGAATTTTAAGGCAAATGCTTTTCAACCCTCTCAGGATCGTCCCTATGTGGAAAAAATGGTACAATACATTGGCTCAGACCATCATTTTTTGGAATGTGACAACACACATCAGCTTACCATGCTGTACGATTCCGTGAAAGCACACGATCTGCCAGCAATGGCGGATGTAGATTCTTCCATGTTGTATTTTTGCTCTCAAGTCAGCAAGAGTCATAAAGTGACTTTGACTGGGGAATGCGCAGATGAGATTTTTGGAGGTTATCCCTGGTTTCATCGGCAGGAATGTTTTCAGGCTCAAACATTTCCTTGGACAATGGATTTATCTCCCCGCAAGGAATTGCTTTCAGATGAATTTCTGGAGTATCTGCGTATGGATGAATATGTGAGGGAGAGTTACCAACATTCGATAGCGGAAACGCCCCGCTGTGAGGAGGACAGCCCACAAGAAGCCAGGCGGCGGGAAATTTCTTGGCTCAATCTGCGCTGGTTTATGCAGACACTTTTAAACCGCATGGACCGCACCAGTATGTACAGTGGCCTGGAAGCTAGAGTTCCTTTTGCTGATCCAAGGATTGTCCAATATGTGTGGAATGTACCTTGGGAGATGAAAGCCAAGGATGGTGTGGTAAAAAATCTGCTGCGTCAGTCTGGCAGAGGACTTTTGCCTGAGGAAGTGCTGTTTCGCAGGAAATCTCCTTATCCAAAGACTTACGATCCGCGCTATGAGAATCTTCTCAAAGACAAAATCCGCGAAATGCTTGCACAGAAGGATGCCCCAGTGCTGCAGTTTCTGGATCGCAATAAGGTGGAAGCATTTTTGGCACGTCCTTCTGATTATGGCAAGCCTTGGTATGGTCAGTTAATGGCTGGACCGCAGCTTCTTGCCTATCTGCTGCAGATCAATGCCTGGATGGAATTATATCAAATTAAAGTGCGTTAAAGTAAGGATAGACAGGTATCAGGGTGGTTCTAAAGGATTACATTTATACAAATAAGTTAAGACAAAATAAAATGCAAGTCTTGTGATTCTTTGTTTGGGAGAATCATAGGGCTTGCTATCATATACAGGCTGTACATGGGATAGTATATTTCAAAGTGAATGTCTATGAAAAGCCGTACCTGTTGGCATAGGAACGATTTTGTTGTATGATGCATGTTATAACTTTTGGATTTTTTCTTTGGAAAGGAGTGTAATTTTCACAATTCCTTCATTGTAATCTCGAATAGCCTTTTCCCTGGCTTCATATTCCAGGCGTTTTTCTTTGTCCTGGCTGATGAGCTGTAGTTTCTGATAGGGACTGTCAATATAAGGATTTTTGTTTGTTAACATGTCAAACACTTCCTTTTTTTCCGCATCAATAAATTTCGCCCAAAGTTCAAGATCACTGCTATTTTTTATTTTGTGTAATTATGATTATTCGTATATGAATCGTTTTTGTAATTAAATACAGCACATCAAAGAAAAATAAACTTATGGACGAAATTATTATGTTTGTACGGTCGATCTATTTCAAGTCACTTTTATAAGGTAAATAAAATGCATTTCTTGAAGCTTACCTAATGCCGATAACTGCTTGTATTTATGGTAAAAAGATGCTATGATGAAACCACAAACAGGAAAGGGACAATACATAGATTTACAGAGGTGTGGCAGGAATAAGGTTTCCTGCTTTATTGATTGGGAGATTTTCTGAATTTTATGGTCCCCAAATGGTTATGTCAGTCATACATAATAAAAGGCATCCTGATATTTTGAACGATTTGGGGGCAATGCTTCTTGTAGAAATTGAATTCTGTGAACGGATGCTAATTGTTCTTGACATATAGAAAAGAAAAAATTATAGTTGGTATTAGGATATCAAAGATCATCGGAAACGTTAAAATAGCGTCAACCAAGAAATAGGAGGTTTTAACATGTTAGATACAGGAATCAAAGGTTATCAGGAAATAACTGTCACCACAGAAGACACCGCAAAGGTACATAAGAGTGGTACTCTGCAGGTACTTGCCACCCCAAGGATGGCAGCTTTGATGGAGGAGACAGCTTGGAAGAGTGTTGCAGATCATCTGGATCCGGCGATGGGAACCGTGGGAATCCGTCTGGAATTAGATCATTTAGCGCCTACGCCAGTGGGGATGCGTGTGCAGTGTGAGTCAGTATTAGAGCATGTCGAAGGCAGGAAGCTGACATTTTCCATTACTGCCAAGGATGAAAAAGGCGAGATTGGCAAGGCAGTGCATCAGCGTTTTATTGTGGAGGAGGAGAAATTTCAAAGCAAGGCGGATCAGAAAAATGGTGGAAAATGATTATGTAATGCGTATCATCCATGAGATGGTGCGGACATTGATTAAGTTGCTTTTTGGCATTGATGAGGTGAAAGAGGAGGAGCTTAATTTTGAGGCCCAGGAAAGTGGTGATCTCTATAGAAGATTAAGACAGATGGCCAAGGATGGGAAGATCAATGAGGCTGAAAATCTGTTGTCAGATGTTTTGGATGAGCAAGAGACCGGAAATTTAAGATTGGAATATATGAAGGTAGCACTGTTTTTCTACGATTATCTCAATGGGAAGAGTAATGAATTTCTGGAAAGCTGCGATTATTCCAGGGAAGAGATTCGGGAGGGCATCCGCAGTACGATGCTTCGCTATGGCTATGAAGAATTGGCAGAGACTTGGGGCGATCAGTGGTGAGTAAGCACAAGTATCTTCCAAGGATTATGCTGGCAGCGCCTGCCAGTGGAAGTGGAAAGACATTGCTTACCTGCGGTATTTTAATGGCTTTAAAAAATCGGGGGCTGCATACGGCCTCCTTTAAGTGCGGGCCAGATTATATAGATCCTCTGTTCCATCAGGAAGTAATCGGAATCCCTGCTCGTAATCTGGACACTTTTTTTACAGACAGAGAAATGACCAAATATCTGTTTGGCAGAACAGCAATCCAGGCAGAGATTTCTGTGTTGGAAGGTGTGATGGGGTACTATGATGGGGCAGGAGGAGATACCACTTCTGCCTCGTCTTATGAACTGGCATGCGTGACAGATACACCAGTGATTTTGATTGTCAATGCCAAGGGTATGAGCCTTTCTGTACTGCCAGTGATTCAAGGATTTTTGCAGTATCAGAAGGATAGCCATATTGCAGGGGTGATTTTAAATCAGACTTCGCAGGCAACCTATGAAAAATTGAAACCAAGAATCATCCAGGAATTGTCTCTGCCTGTGTTTGGTTATGTGCCGAACTGTCCAGAGCTGGTGATTGAGAGCCGTCATCTGGGACTGGTGTTGCCTGGAGAAATTGTAAATATTCATCATAGACTGCAGAAACTGTCAGAGCTGTTGGAAGAAACGCTGGATATGGATGGAATCATAGCCTGTGCAAGAAAGGCGCCAGCCTTGAACTGGCAGAAGCCAGAGAGCTTAAAAGCGCTGGAAGCGGCAGTAAAATGTAACAATTTGGCATATACTGATTTAGAGAAGCAGGAGAGCCAAACTGCAAAATGTAAAAATATAGAGAAGCAGGAAATCCAAGAACAAGCCATAAAATGCAAAAATATAGAGAAGCAGGGGAGCCAAGCTGCAAGCCGCAGAATCCGTATTGGAGTGGCTAGAGATGAGGCTTTCTGCTTTCTTTATGAGGATAATTTGGAGCTGCTTACAAGATTTGGAGCAGAATTGTTGTACTTTTCTCCTATTCATGATAAGGAGCTGCCGCCCAAACTGGAGGGATTGATTTTCTGCGGCGGCTACCCAGAATTATATGCAAAAGAATTGAGTGAAAATCAGGCTTTGCACAGAGAAATTCGGGAAGGCATTGTCCAGGGAATCCCCTATCTGGCAGAGTGTGGCGGTTTTTTATATCTGCAGCAGTCTATGGAAGATATGGAGGGGAACATATGGCCAGCCGTGGGCGTCCTTTCTGGGGAGGCATACCGCACAAAACGACTGGGAAGGTTTGGGTATATTACTTTGACGGCAAATCGAGAGGGACAGTTGTTAAAGCCAGGTGACAGCATAAAAGCACATGAATATCATTATTTTGAGTGTAGCGAAAACGGCAGAGATTATCATGCCACAAAACCCTTTGCAACGCGGGAATGGGATTGTATACAGGGAGGCGCTAAGTATGCAGCGGGATTCCCACATCTTTATTACTATTCCAATCCAGGGTTTATTGTGGAATTTTTGCAGCAGTGCAGAAATTATGGGAATGAAAAGAATGGATTGTAAAAATTTTGTCACTCTAAAAGAGCGATGAGAAAGGATATGATAATATGAAGCTGGAAGAGTGCTTAAAGAAAATTCAGCCCTTAGAAAAAACAGCTTGCCTTGCCTGCGAGAAACGCTGGGATTCGATTGCCAAACCTTTGAAGAGTCTGGGTAAGTTGGAGGAAGCTTTGATTCAAATTGCTGGTATTCAAAGAAGCAGTCAGATTCATCTTCAGAAAAAGGTGCTGGTAATTCTGTGTGCTGACAATGGAGTGGTGGCTGAGGGTGTCACTCAGACCGGACAGGAGGTTACGGCAATTGTGGCAGAAAATTTTCTGGATGAGAAATCCTGTGCGGCGATTATGTGTCAAGATACAGGCACAGATATTTTTCCAGTAGATATTGGTATGGTTGTAGATACGCCGCGGTTAAGAAAATGTAAAGTTGCCTATGGAACAAAAAACATGGTCAGAGAACCAGCCATGACCAGAGAACAGGCGATACAAGCGATAGAATTTGGAATTGCAATCGTTGAGGAACTGTATGGGCTGGGATATGATGTGATTGCTACAGGAGAGATGGGAATTGGCAATACCACCACCAGCAGTGCAATGGCCAGTGTTTTTTTACAAAAACCAGTGGAACAGGTGACAGGAAGAGGTGCCGGTCTTTCCACAGAAGGTCTTCAAAGAAAGATCCAAGTGATTAAGACAGCCATTGCCAAGCATCAGCCACTGGCTGCGGATCCCTTGGATGTGTTGGCAAAGGTAGGAGGATTTGATATTGCCGGACTTGTCGGTGTCTATCTGGGTGGAGCGGCGCTTCATATGCCAGTGATTGCAGATGGATTTATTTCCAGTGTGGCAGCGCTTACAGCATCCAGGATTTGTCCATTGGCCAGTGAATATGTTTTAGCCTCTCATGTGTCGAAGGAGACAGCAGGGGCTTTGATTCTGGAGGCACTTGACAAATCCCCGTGTCTGGATTGTGATCTGTGTCTGGGAGAGGGAACCGGAGCGGTGGCTCTATTTCCATTACTGGACATGGCATTACATATTTATCAGAAAATGAGCACTTTTGCTCAGATTGAAGTCGAAAATTATGTGCCTTTGGAGTAACTAATGATTTATAATGATCAGGAACATTTTTCTGAGAAGAGAGTTTGTAAAAAACAGGAGCGGTGTATGGTTATTTTTGTATTGGGCGGCAGTGGCAGCGGGAAATCAGAATACGCCGAAAGTCTTGCAGTAAGGCTTGGGCAGGAAAATGTATTGGCACACCAGAAAGAGAACTTGCAGGACAAGTTAGTTTCTTGCGGGCAGTTTTCTTCTATACAGAAATCTAAATTAGTCTATATTGCCACAATGGAACCTTTGGACTCAGAGAGCAGAGCGCGGGTTTGCCGCCACAGAAAACAGCGGGCAGACAAGCAGTTTGAAACCAGAGAATGTTATACTCATATTGAGGAACTGAGTGTACAGAAGAATGAGATTTTGCTCTTGGAATGTCTGTCAAATTTGACTGCAAATGAGATGTTTTCCCCTGCAGGCAGAAAAACAAAGGTTTCCAATATCATTGAAAATGGACTTGATCATTTGGCAAAACAGAGTCTTCATTTGGTAGTTGTGGGAAATAATGTATTTGAGGATGGCAATAGCTATGATGAGAAAACGAGAGAATATTTGCAGGAGATGGCAAAGGTACACCAGTTTTTGGCTGCCCATGCTGATCGGGTGGTGGAAGTGATTTGTGGGATTCCAATAGAATGGAGGGCAGTATGAAATATCTGAAAGCCGCTGTTATTGCATTTGGCATGTATTCCAAAATCCCTATGCCCAGAACGGAATGGGACAAGGAACCGATGAAATATGTGATGTGTTTTTTTCCCTGGGTGGGGGCAGTGATTGGAGCCTGCTTTTATCTCTGGGGGATTGTGGGCAAGGGGATTCCTATTGGGGAAACGTTGTATACAGTGATTTTAACGGTGATTCCGGTGTTTCTCACTGGAGGAATCCATATGGATGGTTTTTTAGACACTACAGACGCCTTAAGCTCTTGGCAGACCAAAGAACGGCGATTGGAAATTTTAAAAGATTCTCATGCAGGGGCTTTTGCTGTAATCGGAGAGTGTCTGTATTTTTTGTTGTATTATGGATTTGTCTCAGAATTAATGGTAAAAGATTTAGGGACAGTATCTATCAGTTTTTTCTTAAGCCGCTGTCTGAGCGGTTATGCAGTAATGGCATTTCCGTGTGCCAAAAATACGGGTTTGGCGGCTGCTTTTGCAGAGGGAGCCGACAAGAAACATGTTCAAAAGATTTTATTGATCGAGACAATTCTTGTCGCTGCGGTGCTGTTGTGGAGCAATTTTTTTGCCGGAGGTGCAGTGATTGTTGTCTCGCTGTTAGTGTTCTGCTGGTATCATAAGATGTCTGTGGAACAATTTGGCGGCATTACCGGAGATCTGGCGGGATGGTTTTTGCAGGTATGTGAGTTGGCAACTTTGATTGCTGTGACAGTAACAGCTAAAATCATTTAGACATAAGGAGGAAATATCATGATTCTGATCACTGGGGGCGCGCATCAGGGAAAACAGAAGATTGCCAGGAATTTGTGGGAACAAAAAAAAGAGGCGCATAATACCTTAGAACCTGTGGTTGCGGCAGGTGATACAAAAGATCAGGAGCGATTGCTACAGGCAGAGATTATTGTGCAGTTTCATTTATGGATATATAAAATGACAGAAAATGGAACAGATCCATACCCTTTCGTCCATCGGCTTTTCCAAGAGAATCCTCAGGTTATATTGACCTTAGATCAAGTGGGGTGTGGAGTGGTGCCAATGGATGCTTTTGACCGAAAATATCGCGAAATGGTGGGCAGGATTGGCTGTCTGTTGGCTGATCAGGCTAAAGAAGTTTATCTTGTCACCTGTGGGATTGCCAGGAAAATCAAATAGGACACAGACATGATTAGAGATCATGAGATTCTTTGTATTCTTCCCCCCAGCTTTGCATTGCGTCAAGAATGGGTTTTAAGCTTTGCCCTAACTTAGTAAGAGAATATTCCCTGAAGACACAAAAAATGAGGGCAGAGAGGTCTCCAGTTCTTTGGCAAAAGAGATTGCAATCCAGTTGACGAAAGATTATTGTTTTTGACAGACTGGGCAATATACACTGCTTCTGCCACCGATCACCGTACGGCAAAGTTTTGCTGCACAAATCAGACAAGGATTGTCGGCATGTCCATAAACCTGCAAAAATGGAGTGTTGCGGTATTCTTGTCCACGGGTTTCTAAATATTCTTCAGGTGTGATTTTGTTTTTTTCAATAAAATAGGAAAGTCGTTTGGGAATTGCTGTGGCAAGAGATTCCCATTCTTTGGCATTTAGACTGTTTGCGGGACGTGCAGGGTGAATGCCTGCCGCAAATAGTATTTCATCCGCATAGATATTACCTATACCTGCAACAATATTTTGATCTAGGAGGCATGTCTTAATTGCTTTTTTGCGTTTTTCTAATTTAGTTTTGAGGTAGGCAGCACTGAACTCAGGGTCAAATGGTTCAAAGCCTAATTTTGAGATTCCAGTGTATGTATCAGTTTCTCCCTGCTGCAGCAGCCAAAACCGTCCAAAACGGCGCATATCTGAAAAGCGCAGTTCCTTACCATTGTTTAATTGAAAAATAATGTGGGTATGTTTTTCTTTCGGGTAATCATGCGGGGCAAGCAGCAGACGGCCTGTCATGCGCAAATGTAATACAATTTGGTCGCCGCTGTCTAAGTGGATTGATAAAAATTTTCCTCTGCGTGACATTCCCATAAATGTTTGTCCTGTTATCCGTTTTTTAAATTTATCTGCTGTGGGGTAGGCGGTGACTTCGGGGCGTTTTATGATTGCGTTTATAATTTTCAATCCCTGTATCTGAGGTTCAATTACTTGTTTTATGGTCTCAACTTCTGGTAATTCTGGCATGGCGGTGCATCCTTTCTTTTGTTGGTGACAGAGGACTAGGAAAATGAATTTTCCAGATCCGATCTTTTACATTTAGACCTTATTGCTTTGGCTGCGGATCTTTCTGTCAGATAATAATTACAAAATAGGAAAACTCAAAAAATATTAAGGTTGTCTATTAGATTTTTCTCTGATATTATAGTGTAGCAGATTAAGATCGTCAAGTGATTGATTAATGGTTAAATATTGAAGTATTTTGGGAATGAGGATTGATATGAGAAATCAGTACAATAAAACAATCATTGCCTGTTTTGTGGGTTATATTGTACAGGCAATTGTCAATAATTTTGTGCCGCTGTTATTTTTAAATTTTCAGCGCACTTATGGAATACCACTTTCACAGATTACATTGCTGGTAACGCTTAATTTCGGGGTTCAGCTTGTAGTAGATTTGGCCTCTGTTGGTTTTGTGGACCGGATTGGTTATCGAGCCTCTATGGTTCTTGCCCATATTTTTGCAGCGGCAGGCCTTATCTTATTGACAATACTGCCAGAATTTCTGCCCAGTCCTTTTGTGGGTATTCTCTGCGCGGTAATCATTTATGCCATAGGCGGTGGTCTTTTGGAGGTATTGGTCAGTCCAGTTGTGGAGGCCTGCCCCTCAGAGAATAAAGAGAAAGCCATGAGTATGCTTCATTCTTTTTATTGTTGGGGACATGTAGCGGTTGTGGCGATATCTACCACTTTCTTTCAAGTGTTTGGTATTGCCAACTGGAAAGTGTTGGCTGTTATTTGGGCGTTCATTCCGATCTGTAATATGATTGCTTTTGCAAGAGTGCCGATTGCTTCCTTGATTGAGGAGGGGGAGAGAGGATTTCGTATCAAAGAACTGTTTGGTATCAAAATTTTCTGGGTGCTGCTGGTTATGATGATTTGTGCGGGAGCCAGTGAACAGGCAGTCAGTCAATGGGCCTCTACTTTTGCAGAAAAAGGTCTTGGTATTTCCAAAGCAACAGGAGATTTGGCAGGACCGATGGCATTTGCCATTTTGATGGGAACAGCCAGAGCTTTTTATGGAAAATATGGGGACAGGATTAATCTGGATCAGTTTATGGCATACAGCAGTATCTTGTGTATCAGTTCTTATCTATGTATTTCCCTTGTGCCTTCTCCACAAATAAGTTTGATTGCCTGTTCCATTTGCGGATTGTCTGTCGGGATTATGTGGCCAGGAACATTCAGCAAAGCTGCCGCCACACTTTCCAGAGGCGGCACGGCCATGTTTGCACTTTTGGCATTGGGCGGTGATGTGGGATGTACGGGAGGGCCAACCTTGGTAGGATTGGTGTCCAGTATACAGGGAGACAATCTTAAATCTGGCATATTGGCAGGTGTGATTTTTCCCATATTACTGTTGGCAGGAATTATCATCTGTAAGAAGAAATCTAAGGAAAATATTACTATGTGATCATAGTAGATGAACTGTTACAATTTTTTATGAGTGAGGGACTGTCTACTTTTTTATGTTATGGGATTAGGGTGTTAAAAGGGTGTAACGCTAAAAGTATTTCTGACACCCAAATCCATTTAAAAACTCACTCAATTGCTTGTACCGTCACAAAAACCATATCTCCTGGTTGTTTCCCTATCTTATTGCGAATTTCTTTTCTAATTCCGATGATATAACAAACAGAGCCATCTGCATTTTTCACACCCATATTTACAATACTTCCACAATATGGTTCATCGTCAAAAGTTATATTAGCTTTTACTCTGCCTTTGTCAAATTCTGTCCTGATATCATAGGGAAAGCGTATATATGCGCCTCCTTTTTTGGGAACAGCCTCTATCATTGCGTCAAATTCATAAATTTTTGTATTCATAAATGGTTCTTCTCCCTAATGTTTTGAATCTTTGGGGTATTTCAATATGTTGTTAGGCTAGTAAATGGATGGAATATTATGCTTACTTTCCAGAATGTTCATTTGCGCAAAATCTTATCCATTGATTTTCCTTTGTATTATAACCAGTGAGCAAGCAAATTATTTGATTGACTTCTTCTAAAGTTCGGCCTTTTTTCTGCGCCTTGGCCGCCAACAGTGGTTAGATTTTTGCAAAGCTCATGGCATAGATTTTTTCATTGTTCATAGTTCTAGCTCTCCCTTTTTCTTTTATTGTATCAATAATAGCAATATTATACTTTTATTGACAAGAATAAGTCAATCAATCACAAGCATTTTCAATTATAGATCGTATACAGATTACATGGCATTCGATCGGATGGGCAATTTTTCATGGATTGATCAATTGGGTATATGTAATTTATTTTGTTTTAACATATTAAATTTTATTTACGTGAATAAAAGGTAGGATATAAAAATTTGCTTTTTTTATAATTATTTTTGATAAAAAAGCTCGAAAATGCGCAAAAAAAGCTCGAAAATGAGAACATGGGGGAAAATAGATAAAGTAGATATATAAACAGTCAATTAATCATGACGGCAGTAAGAGAAAGGAAGGGATGAAGAAAATGAAATGGAAAAAACAAATCTGTATCATGCTTTGTCTGGTGATGACTTGTATGAACCTCTATGTGGGAGAGCTATCACAGGTATATGCCCAGACCAGCACAGATACAGGACAGAGGGAAACTTTAAATTTTAACACGGACTGGCTGTACAGCAGTATGGATTATGAAAATGGAGCATCTGTCAGGCTGGATGATTCAGGATTTGATAAAGTGTCAGTGCCCCATGCCAATACGATCCTGCAGTCACACAAAGGCAAAGATTTCCCCAATGAAATTGCTTCTTACCGTTTTGTTTCCTGGTATCGCAGGCATTTTACATTGCCGGAAAATTATGCAGGGCGGCATATTACGGTGGATTTTGAAGGTGTAGCTACCATTGCGGATGTATATCTCAATGGCGTGCTGCTGGCGAATCACAAAGGCGCTTATACGGGCTTTTCTGTGGATATCACAGATGCAGTGTATACTGACGGCAGAGAAAATATCCTTGCAGTACGAGTAGATTCTCAGAGACAGCCTCAAATTCCGCCAGAGGGCGGCAATGTAGATTACTGTCTGTTCGGCGGCATTGTCAGGGATGTTTCTATGACAATCACAGAGCCCGTCCATGTGGAGCGAGTATTTGTCACTACCCCAGAGCTGACGAAGCAGAGCGGAGTGGTAAAGAATAGTGTGGATATCTCAAATCATTCCAAACAGGGCAAGACTTATACTGTGGAGACAACGGTGCTTGATCAGGACGGAAAAACAGTTGTCTCTGCCTCAAAACAGGCCGAAATTCCCGCAGATACTCTGACGAATGTGGAGATCACAACCGAGGCTGTTGCCAATCCGCATTTATGGAGTACAGACGATCCATATCTTTACACAGCAGTTACAAAAATTAAAGATGGAGCGACAGAGATTGATACATATCAAACTAGGTTCGGTATGCGATTTATTGAATTTAGAAGTCAAGCGAATGATGGAAGCTTCTATCTGAATGGAGAGAAGACAGAGATTGTGGGAATCAACCGCCATGAGCAATGGCCCTGGATTGGCCGTGCAGTGCCCAATAAACTGCAGCAGCAGGATGCGGACTTAATCAAGGCCAATGGCATCAATGCAGTGCGTTGTTCTCATTATCCTCAGGATCCCTCTTTTTTGGATCGCTGTGATGAGATCGGACTTTTGGTATTTGCGGAACCCCCAGGATGGCAGCATATTGGGAATGATGAATGGAAGGCAGAATTTAAAAAGAATCTGGAAGAGCTTATCTTGCGCGATCGCAATCATCCTTCCATTATAAGCTGGGCGCCAAGACAAAATGAATCTAAGGCAGATTTGCCATTTAACAGAGAATGTGAAGCGATTTCCAAAGAATTGGATCCGACCAGGCCGACACATGGGGTGCGTTGGGAATTTGCGCTTCCTGGCGAGACCGAGAATAATCCAAATCATCTGCCGGATGATGAAACAGTGGTCAATGACATCTTGACGGTAAATTACAGATATCCAGAAAATCCGCCCCACATTCCCTATATTGTGACCGAGCATTCCAATGATTGGTGGGGGGACGGCATGTCCTGGACTGCAGATGAAAATGCAATCAAATTTATTGATTCGTTTGCAGAAGTTGTGGATTATTATTATGGCAATGATAAAGTAGCCGGCGGTTTTGGCTGGAGCATGTTTGACTATAATAATGAGGTAAACTATACCAACACAGAATATGTATTTTACAGTGGATTGTATGATATCTTCCGCCATGAGAAACCAGTTTCTTACCTTTACAGATCTCAGAAGGATCCAGAAGATGAGACTGTGGTCTATATCTCTAATAACTGGACCAGTGAGACGTCAAGCACGGTTTATGTGATGAGCAATTGTGACGAGATTGAGCTGTTTGTAAATAATACCTCTAAAGGAAAAATAAAGCCCAATAAATATTTAAGTCTGCCGCATCCTGTTTATGAATTTAAAGGGATTACTTATGAGGAAGGCGAATTGAAGGCTGTAGGGTATATCAATGGAAAACAGGTTGGAGAATGCGTGCGCAAAACACCAGGGAAGGCTGTGCGTCTGATTGCAGAGGCAGATTACAATACTTTGACTGCAGATGGGACTGATATGACGAGTGTTTCTGTCACTGCTGTAGATGCAAATGGAAACCGAGTGCCTTTTGCATCTAATCGAGTGAATGTGTCCTAGACAGGCGGCGTGGATGCCACATTGATTTCAGAGAAAAATGCCGAGTTAGAGGCCGGAAGAATTTCTTTCTTGGTACAGTCTGTGCGGGATTCTGTGGGGTCGGCTCAGTTTACAGTTACTTCTGAGGGCTTGGAATCTGCAATTGTAACGATTGGGATAGAGCCGTTTAGTACAGATCATCTGGTTCCAACAGTTGAAAGCAGCGGTCATGTGCTGCCAGCTTTCCCAAGTCCCTATGTCGTCAATGACAATAAGACCGGAAGCAGAGTAAATCAGTTTTCTTATCAGGGAAATGGCTGGGTCTATGGCTCCGAAAAGACAGCATACCAGAATGACAACCATTATTCCAAGCAGGCAGGAGACAGCCTCAGCATTAAATTTGTGGGAACGAATCTGAAATATTATGGTGCACAGGCGCCAAATCATGGAATGGCTGTATTCTCTGTTGACGGCGGGCAGGGAACACGAGTGGACTGTTATGCAGCGGATAGGAAAGCAGATGCGGTGCTTTATGATACAGGAATCCTGGAGTATGGTGAACATGTCCTGACCGTTCAGGTTACGGGTGAGAAAAATGCCGCTGCAACAGATTGTTATATCAATGCAGATAAGGTTGAAATATCCTCCAAAGTACCAGAAGTTGTGGTCAATGATACAACCATAGGAACTGGAGAAAATCAATTTAATTTTCAGGGTACCTGGGCGCAAAGTAATGATGTAAACTGTTATGAGGGCAATAATTATTGGTCAAATTCAGTAGATGCCTATCTTTTGTTTAAGTTTACAGGTACATCTTTGAAGTATTACAGTACCAAAGCTGGTAATATTGGAATTGCTGCTTTTTCTATTGACGGAGGAGAAGAGCAGATGATTGATATGTACCAAGCCAACAAAGAGGATCAGGCATTGGTATATGAAGCAGTTGGCTTAGAGCCAGGTATGCATGAATTAAAGGTTCGGGTAACAGGCGAGAAAAACGCCGCTGCATCAGACTGTTGCATAGTAGCAGATAAAATTGAAGTATTTCGAGGTGAGACTGTCTGCAGTCATGGAAAGACAGAACTCTGGAATAAAGTAGATGCAAATTGTACAAAGATGGGCTATACAGGAGATACCTACTGTATGGATTGTGGAGAAAAGCTTTCTGAGGGAGAATCCATTGCTGCATTAGGGCATCAATGGGATAGTGGAACTGTGACCAAGGAACCCACTCAAACTCAAAACGGAGTTAAGACTTATATTTGTACAGTATGTAAGCAAACCAGGACAGAAACCCTGGCAAAATTACAACCCACTGCACCGAAACCTCCAAAAAAGGGAGATGTCATAAAGGATAATTCTTCCAAGGCAGTCTATAAAGTGATGACAGTAAAAACCATAAATGGAAAAGTCACTGGAACCCTGCGCTATACAAAACCCTCCAGCAAATCTGTGAAGACCGCGAATATACCAGCGAAAGTGACGATCAACGGCGGTACTTTTACAGTGACATCAGTCGGGGATAAAGCTTTCTTGAATCATAAAAAGCTGACAAAAGTGGTGATTGGAAGCAATGTGACAACCATAGGAACCAGCGCTTTCAGCGGCTGCGGAAAGCTGAAAACGGTGACAATCGGTAAGAAAGTAACTACCATCGGTACAAAAGCTTTTTACAAGTGTACTAGCCTTGCCAAGCTTACGATTCCTTCTAAGGTCAAAAAGATTGGCAAACAGGCATTTTTGGGATGTAAAAAGCTAAAAAATATTACGATTAAAACTACAAAGCTTACCAAGAAATCAGTGGGAGCCAATGCGTTTAAAGGAATTTCTTCTAAGGCAGTGATCAAGGTGCCCAAGAGTAAATTAAAATCCTACCAGAGTATCTTAAAAGCGCGTGGGGTTGGCAAAAAAGTGAAAATTAAAAAATAAGACAGAGAAGACAGGCGATTCTATAATGAATGGGAGCGTCTGCCTTCTTTGTCTTATGAAAAATGTAAAATGAGATAGCGTGAAATATGAGCCGCAGAAGGAAACGATATTGACCAATCTCTCTATAGCTTTTGTCACTGCAAGTGCAGCGTTGTTGATTCAATGAGGGGAGTGTGTTATTATATATGGCAGATAAAACTATCATTTTACAGCAAAAAGGAATCTATTGGCATCATTGCTATCAAAAATTTATTAGAATTGGCGAAAAATAAAGAGAGTTTATCTATAAATTGAAAATATATAGTGAGAGGAATTACTTAACATGAAAAAGACAATTTTATTTGTAATTTTACCATTGTATGCAGATTGGGAAGCAGCATATATTTCGTCTGCAATCACGATGTTAGGACAAGGAGGGTATGATATAAAAACGGTTTCAATTTCCAAAGATTATGTTACGTCGGTAGGTGGTTTTAGAGTAAAGCCAGATTATGAGATGAAATCTGCGCCAAATGATTATGAAGCAGTGATTTTAATTGGCGGCATGACCTGGAGAGAAGAACATGCACAACAAGTGAAGCCACTTGTAGGAGACTGTCTGCAAAAAGGAAAAATCTTAGGGGGAATTTGTGACGCCTCTGCTTTTTTAGGGACAATCGGTGTATTAAATGATGTTATTCATACAAGTAATGACTTAACTGATTTAAAGCAATGGGCAGGAGATAATTATACTGGAGAGGCAAAATATCTGGCGAAACAGGCCGTTCGGGACAAAAATATTATCACAGCGAATGGGACAGCCCCTATGGAGTTTGCCAAAGAGATCTTATTTGCTTTAAACGTTGCAAATGAGGAAACAATAGTTGATTGGTATAACTTTCACAAATTAGGTTTTTATACTGCTCCCATGCCCAAAATGTAACTTTTGGTATATTAAAATGATTGTAATAAAAGAGATGAGATTAGTTGATCGGATTGAATAATTTAGATATGGAGTTTGATATATATAATGTGGGTAACAGAGTGATGAATACCTATGTGTATCATACTTCTGCAGGTTATATAATGATAGATACGGGATATGAGCATCGTTTCAGAGAGGTAGAGAAAAAATTAAATAAATTAGGAATAGTATTTTCTCAAATTAAATATGTTTTTCTGCCCCATGCACATGACGACCATGCGGGATTTTTGCAGGAGTTACTGTCGTTGATCGCTTTATAGAACTATCACCCCAAAATATTGATAGCATAGAAAATTTATTACAAGGAAAAATTTTGTTTACACCAGGGCATACTTTGGATTCCATTTCCCTTAAACTTGGCAATATTATTTTTTGTGGAGATGCAGCAATGAATGGTTTTCCAAGTATGAAAAGAATTACAATATGGATAGAGGATAAAAAGGCTTTTCAGAGTTCATGGAATGTTTTGCTTGCTGATATGACTGGCGGAGGAGATAAGATGATACATATCGCAATCTGTGATGATGAAACATGTATGTCTGATACCATCAGGAAAATGGTGTCTGATTTTTTTGGCATGAAAAATACAGAGATAACAATTGTGCAGTTTTCCAGTGGAGAGGAATTATTGAGCTATGAGAAATCCATAGATATTTTGTTTCTGGATATTCAGATGAAGGATATTGATGGCATGGAAACTGCCAGGATGCTGCGCAAACGCAAATTTGAAGGTTTTTTGATTTTTATTACTATTTTAAAAGAGATGGTATTTCAATGTTTTGAAGTGCAGGCGTATGATTATTTAGTAAAGCCGATAGAAGAAAGATATTTTATAAAGACTATGGAGCGTCTTTATGCTTCTATACAAAATGCCAGTGAAGCAAATTTACTAGTGCGGAGAGGATATGAAAGCCGAATTATTTCTTTGCAGGATATTGTGTTTGGCGAGATTATTGACCGGAAAGTATATTTGCATTTAACGTCATCGGAGGTCATTGATTTTTATGACCGGATCGAACATCTGGAACAACAACTTGATCAGAGATTTTTCCGCTGTCACAGGAGCTATTTAATCAATTTAAAATATTTAAAAAGTTACAAAAAAGGCATAGCATATATGGAGGGCGGTAAGGAGATCCCTGTATCGCGGCTGCGCAGCAAGGAGTTTTCCAGTGTGATATTACAGTATATGAAAAGTATGTAAGTGTTTCTTTCCTATTGGGAGGGTGTAAATGGCGGATTATATGGATTTTTACAATGTATATATCATAGGAAGCGGCGTCGCTCAGATACTTTTCGGATTTTATTTCTTTGCCAGACTGCTGCACAAGAAAATTAGGTGTTATATTTATATTGTATTTGCAGTATGCGTGATGACAGTTATTTATGTTGTCTCGAACGCCTTTGTTCAATTTGCAGTATATATCTTTTTACTTACGATTTGTGGAAGCGTGATATGCCATACAGATTGGAAATCCTCTATTTTATACGCTGCACTGGTGGTTGAGATTATGCAGCTTAGTTATGGAATTGTCAAATCCTTGTTGAGTGTTTTATATCCGCTGTTGTCTGCCTTTGACCAAAATATGATTGGTATTATATTTATGCTGTCAGGGGATATCATGTCACTGCTGTTGACTGGTATTTTCTGCCATATAGTATATCAATATTTTTCCAGTTATGAAACTATTGAAAGGCAATACATGTTCCTGATTTTAGTCCCAATTTTAATGATATTTGTTATGGATGAATATATCAATTCTTTTATATATGGCATGGTTGTCACAGACGTCAGCGGGGTTACAATATATACAAATCACTATCAAATGCTTGCGTTGCAGCTTTTGGGAATGGCCAGTCTGTTCTGCATCTTGTTTGCTCATAAAAAACTGGTACAAAATTTCCATCTGAGCACGAAATTATCACTGTTAGAGCAGGAGGAACATTCTTTAAATCAATATGTGGAGGAAGCTCGGGCTCATTATGAGAAAACAAAGGCATTCCGCCATGACATTAAGAATCACATTACCGTGGTCAGAGAGCTTTTGCAGAGCGGGACACCGCAACAAGCATTAGATTATATTGGAGATATGGAAGAAATGACAGCAGGATTGTCATTTCCATGTAATACCAATCATCCGGTGGTGGATATTTTAATCGGAAATAAGCTGGGAATTGCAAATAGTATGGGAATAGATGTCTGCTGTTCCCTGTTTTTGCCTTATCCCTGTTTTGTACGTGATATTGATTTTTGTATTATCCTCTCAAATGCCTTAGATAATGCGATTCATGCATGTAAAAATATGAGTGAAAGTGCAGAAAAATATATCCATGTGACCGGACGTATACAGGGAGATTTTATTTTAATAGAAGTTGAAAATAGTTTTCAGGCAGATGGTTTGATCAGGAAAGGGACAGGTTTGTCAAATGTAAAAACAGTAGCGGAAAAATATCAAGGCGCCATGAATATAAAGACACAAGGGAATGTATTTATTCTCAGTGTACTGCTTATCATCCCACAGCATTCAGAGAGCATCTCGCAGCAAAACACTTAATCCGTTGATTTGGACAGTCGAAAAAGGAAATGGAGGGCAGGATAGTGAACTACACTGCCCCAACAACAAACTAAAAGGAGGCAGGTCTATGTCAATGGAAATCAATGGAAGATACAATTATGTTAAGACCAATTATGCAGAGCAGCAGAAGACAAAATATCTTGATCAGATGGAAAAAGCAAAGGAGACACAGAAGGAGGAGAATAACAAAAAGGTGTCTGACCAGTCATCGAAACCGGAGGTTGAATATATCAGCAGTGAGAAATCAGGAGAAAAACCCAATGGTTTGTATCGGGTAGGAGAAGATGAAAATGGAAATCGTAAGATTTTTTATGAGGATCCGAACAAATCCAATCATGCAGATGGGAAGCAGCAGCCCAAAGTAAATGCGGATAAACCAGAACAATCTGAGGAAAAATGTGTTGCAAACTCAGATAAAGTTGAGAGAGAAATCAGGAAACTGAAAGAGAAAAAACAGCAATTAGAGCAACAGATCCGCACAGCTTCTGGGGATGAAAAGAAAGTCAAAGAACTGGAGAAAAAACTTGCGCAGGTAGAGAATGAATTGAGCCAGAAAGATAATGATACCTACCGGCGGCAGAATACTACTTTTTCAAAAGCAAATTAAAAATCGATCTGTTTCTGCATAAGGAAAATGTAAATGGAATATCTGGCCGATTTCTTAGTTTCATTCAATTGCAGTTTAGAGAGGAGAATACTATGAATATAAATAACGATGTGGAAGCCGTCATCACTAGTTTTAATCAGAAATCTATGATTTATGAAGCGGTTCATTCTCTGTGCAACCAAACAATGCAACCGAAACGAATTATTATTGTGGATGACGGAACGACGGATGAAATGTCTATCCGTGTTTTGAATGAAATAGAAGCCGATCATAAGATAGAGATTCCATTATTGATCGTCCGCCAATCAAATGGTGGTGTGTCGGCGGCAAGAAATACAGGCATCCGTACTGCAGAAGCTGCGTTGATCGTAGTACTTGACGGGGATGACAATCTGGAACCATCCTTTGTCGAGGAAGTCAGTAAGATTTTATATGACAATCCAACCATGATTGCGGCCTCTTCCTGGCTGCATACATTTGGCGTTCTTGAGTCAATCGTACGTCCAAGCGGCGGTGATGTTACCGCATTTCTTTCTCATAATTGTTGTCCAGCAACACATATTCTGCGGCGTCAGGCATGGAAACAATGCGGAGGGTATGATGAAACCATGCGACATGGCTTTGAAGATTGGGACTTCTTTTTAAATATGTTGGAGGCTGTTCCCAATACAAATATTGGAATGGTAGAGAAACCATTGATCAATTATCGGACAACACCAGTTTCCTCCAATATAAAAAGCATGGAAAAGCGATTGGAAATTATGCGTTATCTGATTGAAAAGCATATTACTATCTATAAAGAACATCTTGCGGACGCTCTTTTAGGCGTTGAAGCGATATCCATAGCCAGACTTTATGGCTGGGAAAGCGAAATGATACATGCAAAATTGATGGACAAAAGTCTCAATAACTTGTCAAATGAATTTATCGAAGGTCCATCTTATGGCGATGGCGGAATGGCAGCGGCTGTCCGTATTGCATCCGCGCAGAAATAAATTAAAATATCAGAGAAAGAAACTATTTCGAGGAGAATACAATGCTGAGATTAAGACCATATAAGGCTTGTGACGCACAAATTATAACAAAATGGCTGAAAACGGAATATGCATTTCGCCAATGGAGTGCTGATCGGTACGATAAATACCCCATTACTGCGGATGATATGAATTTATACTATGACAAAGATAAAGATAACGACAAAATTTGGGCGATGACAGCGTTTGATGACACCAAGATTATAGGGCATTTTACAATGCGGTTTCCCAGTGACGAACATCTTGAGGAAATACGATTGGGTTTTGTCATTGTCGATGACAGTGAACGTGGCAAAGGATATGGAAAGGAAATGCTGTCCTTGGCCATTCAGTTTGCCTTTGACTTTGTAAAGGTGCGAAAAATATCGTTAGGAGTTTTTGAAAACAATAAAACCGCTATCAACTGTTATGAATCTTGTGGTTTTCATAGAGTTCAGTTAGAGGATGTGGAGAGTTATCATTGTATGGGTGAGGTATGGGATTGCATGGAAATGGAGTTGGTGAAATAAAATTATCTATTTTTGATTGATATCAATAGGACATTTTTGGCAAAATGAATTATTTAGTGAGTGCAGCCGGATACGCAAAAATTGACGTATCCGGCTTATTTTATCTATTGAATTGTACCATTCGAAGTGCATTGTAAGGTTAAGGTCTTAGAGAGCGTTTGTAAAGGAGATGATAATGTAAACGAACCAATGGCGGTATTTCCAGTATTTGTGGCAGTGTTGCTGTTAAAAGAATAATAAGGATTAAGGACTGATGTAGAGCAGCAAGCTTCTGTACAAGAGGAAGTAGAACCATTATATTGAAACGTACTTGTTAATGTGTATGTGGCAATCACTGCCCCAGAAGTATTTTTTATTTTGTAGGTTTTGGATGCCGTTTTTTGTTTGGTTGAAGTATTTGGCTTTTTTGAATGGGGTAAAAAATCATTAGCTGAAAAACGAATAGTTTTGTTAGGCATTGTGACAAATATTTCAACTTCTGCAGGCGAATCCTCATTAATATATTCAAGATCAGCCGTGTTAAAAGTATCAGGAGATTTTGCTTCTGTAGTGATAGCAGCGCAAAAGAGCAAACCGAGTGAGAAAAATATTATTCGTATTCGTTTCATAAGAACCTCCTTGGTATCAATATGGTGGATTATTTATTTCTGGGATTAGAGTGTCAAATGGGTGCGTTGTACGTTTTTGGCGCTCTAATTTTTTGTATCTATCTCAATTTCTGGATAAATGATAGTCTTTTCTTCAATTTCAACAATAGTATGTTCCGAAACCCAGTAAGCATGATAAATCATACCACATGATAGAAACAGAGCAATAAGAATGATAAATATAATAATTGTATTGCGTTTTTTTGTTTTTATGGATGTTTTGATAACATCTTCAGGAGAAAGTAATGTTGCAAAAGACAGCGCCATTTCTTCTGCTGTTCCAAAATGATTGATGATATTCTCATAGGTAATACCAGGATGTTCTATCGCATACGAGTATATGTCCTGATAAATAGAAGAGAGAATTTCCTGTCTGTGAGGATAATCTTTGGGAATAATACGGCGGACATGTCTATAATAGCGTTTGAGTTGTGATATCAATGTTTTATTCATAAATATCTCCTTCTTTGGAATCAATTAGAAATTCAATCAATTTTGAATATTCCCGATAAGACTTTAATAACTCTTTGTAATAGGAAAGACCGGATTCTTCCAGATGATAGTAAATTCGGGTCTGTCTTTTGCCTGCCTTTTCTTCATGAAAGGAAATCATTTTATCATCTGACAGACGATATAGGATTGGATACATAGATCCTTCCAATATCGTGTAATTCTGACTGCTTCTTTTTTTTAATTCCTGTGAAAGTTGATAGCCATACATATCCTGTTCAGATAAAAGCTTTAAAAGCAACAGTTCAATGGTTGCTTTTTTGTAATTTGATATCAAATTAGATGTTTTCATATTAACTACCTCATTATTATGTATTATAACAAATTATATTTTAAATTCAATACATAGAATAAAAATATATTGTTGACAAAGGTATATAGGTGTGAAATAATAAAACCAAGTTTTAGATCATAAAATAATGACTTTTTTCTGTATCAGAGTGAGATGACAGAAGGAGTTGAAATTTTTATTATGGTATGATATTTGCCGTTTGTTGAAAGACGGCGGAATGGAGGTTGATATGAGGAAATCTATTGCATTAAAATCACTTTTACGTTCTCCCATGAAGACATTATTGACAGTTCTTTTGATCGTGGCAGCCTCGTTTGCGTTGTTTTCGCGTATCACAGACTGTGCTGTTACGATGCGGGAAATGGCAGCAGCTAAGGATGTCTATCATGGAGTCGCTGCTCTTGATAATACTGTGCCAGACAGGATTGTGATAGAGTATACTTCGACAAGAGGAACGGCTGCTGTCAGTAAAGTAGATGATAAGCCGTGGCCGACAGAAGCACAATTAAAAGAATTTTCAGCGCTGCCTGGCGTCACGTTGGCCGACATGAGATATATGACTGCAGGGCGTATTGAAGATTATAAGCGTCTGACTGATGAAGATGGTTCAGGCAGTGCGGCTGATTTTGTGTTGGAAGGAACATATGCTGGATATGAGGATATTACGGATGAAGAAAGCGAAATTAAATTAAATTTCGAGGATATTATGGTGCTTGCTGGAAGTATGGAACTTGACCAGAATGAACCAGTTACAATAACAGCCACAGTAATTGAAGATATGGGGGAAGAGAAAGCCCCATATCCGCGGGAATTTTTTGAGGGGATGGAGAAAGGAAGAAGATGCCTGCTTGTTGGGAATTATAACACGATAACTGGAGAAAATCTGGTCTTAGATCATGGGGAGAAGGCATTAAGGATGATAGATGGACTGGGGGAAAATTATCTGCAAACGGAGGCATTTGCTTATTATCAGGGGAAGATTGCGGCAATCAATCAGAGTATTTTTACTTATGATATTGTATATACCTCGGACATGCGTGCCATTCCACGTTTTAATGAGCGGTATATGGTCATGTCACAAGGCAGACCGCTGATGGCAGAAGATACGGATGCCTGTGTTGTAAGTGAGCTTTTCTTGGAAGAACAAGGACTGGCCATAGGTGACAGGATAAACATTCAGTTTGGCAACAAGCTGTTCCATCAAAATGCCGTATGTGGTGCAACAGCAGATAACGAAGAGGAACTTTCTGATTTCACTGATGATGCAGAACTTAAAATTGTTGGTGCATACCGATTTACTGATGATGTGAATATGCGTGTTTCAGAATTTAAATGGGCTTATTCATCAAGTACAGTATTTGTACCGAAGTCGTTTCTGCCAGTAGAAATTCCTGCTGATTATGAGCTGTCACCAGGAGAGTTCAGTGTTTTTGCAGAGGACGCCCTTGATATTGAAACGTTTAGAGAGAATGTCGAGCTGTTTGCAGCCCGGATGGATTTGGCGCTGCGATTTTCAGACGGAGGCTGGCTTGGTGTGAAAGATAGCTTTGAGATAGGTTTCCTCACTTCATTTCTGACAACAGTGTTGTATGGTGTTGGGGCAGTGTTGGCACTGTTTTTGGCAGTTTATCTTTACATTAAAAGAAATCAGAATGCTTATGCCATCATGCGGACATTGGGAGTTTCTGTCTCAAAGGCGTGTAATGCGGTTGTGTTGCCGCTTACTGTGTTATCTGTGTTTGCCGTGATCATTGGCGGTATGGTTGGGACTCTCTATACTATGGGGACAGCGGCGGAAACGCTTACAGCTATGATGACCAATGCGCCTGTAGGATATGTGATGGACGCATCGGTTTCTGTTTGGATGATTATTCTGTGTTTATGTTTGGAGATCGGATTTATACTGGCAGTTACCATTTTTTTCTTAAGGAAAATGGGAAAAACATCGCCGTTGGAATTGCTGCAGGAAGGCACAGGAAAGAGCGGCTTTGATAAAAAGCATAAATGGAGGTCAAAAAGACGGGAGGCAGCAAGTTCTTTTGTAGACAGTGAAACGCCTGTGCTGGCAGGGTTTGATGCGGCAAAGATTACTGATGCAGGAAAGATGACTGTGAACAGAACATACAGCGCATTTTGCCAGGTAACTACCTACATATTACGCCATATGCGGCGTGGCATTGGAAAAACAATGGTGTCTTTTGTCATTATGGTTTTGCTGACAGCCGGGATTGGGATGTTCGGACTGACAAGGCTTGCCTATGAGGATGCTTTAAGAGAGATAGATGTGAAGGGCAGGGCGTTGGAATTTTCTTCATCTTCGATATTGGAGATGTCCAGATTTGATCTCATGGATGCGTTTTACAGTTATGGAGGTTTTACTGTGCGCACAAACAGTGAGGAACTTCATACACAGATGACGTTTACGAATGATATTAATCGTTATTTGGACAATAAAGGAAATATTACATATGCCAAAGGGTTTGATAGTTCTGATTTTGGGGGTAATGATGCAGTATGTCTCATTGGAAGCGGGCTTGCAGAAACGCTTGGCATCCGCCCTGGAGATGAGATTGCTCTGATATCGGACAGCTTTTATTCTACCATTGAGGAAATGTACAAAAACAATGACGTGATTTTAAATGCTGTAGCAGATGGGGAGCAGAGTTTTGAGTCGGCAGTGGAGAAGCGGACTGTCATCTATCAGGTGATAGGAATCATAGAGTCAGATTATGCAGAGATAGGCAGCAATATTTTTGCTGGGATAAACGATACGATGGAAGCTGTCTATGGTCAGCCGTTTCCGTGCAGTTTCTGTGAATTTATACTTTCTGACAATGAGAGGCTGAGCGAGTTGGAAAGCGTGCTGTCAGGACAGAAGACAGGTGGTAAGAAGTATGCGCCGATGGCGTCTTATTATGTTGATACAGAGGGACTTAAAAATGTAGAGCGCATTTATCATCTGCTGGAATCACTTTTCCCCATCGCTGTAGCTGCCGCTGTAGTGGTCGGGTTGCTCGTTTCTGGTCTTGTCATCCTGCAGTCAGCCAAGGAAGCAGCATTCTTACGCATCCTCGGTGTTACAAAGAGACGCGTCTGTTGTATGTTGACATTAGAGCAGGTTCTTCTAGCTATAATAGGAATTATTTTTGTAGTATGCGGGCTGGCATTTTTCAGTCCGGGGCTTTTTGCAAGAAGCACAGGGACGCTTGTTTTTTGTTATGTATTGTACTTCTTAGGATGCTTCTGCGGAGCAGTCACAGCGGCCGTACATGTAACAAGAGGCAGGCTGTTGGAACTTCTGCAAATCAAAGAATAGTTGTTACAATTTTATCAGATATTTTTCAAGAGAATGTAATTTTAAAATCTCAGTGTGCGAAATTTTATTCTTTATCTATCATATGATGTAAAAAGATAAATTGGAATTAGATAATATGGCAAGTGAGAAATTTGAAAACCTTTTGAATCTGGCGCTGGACGCCACAGAGCGTGAGCGGGAAAAATCTTTGAATTTGGGAGTGGGGTATGAACCTGAGGAGGAACGCTGGGAATTGATTGTAAAATATTCTGGTGATATTATGCGGCTTTCACGGGAAAATCCAGAGATACGTGTGGAGGAACTTAGTAATGAATATGCGATCTTAAATGTACCAGAATCTGCTATGGATCAGGTGGCAAATGCCGTTGAGGTAGAATATGTCGAAAAGCCCAAACGCATGTATTTTGCAGTGCGGGAAGGAAAGCAGGCAGCCTGTATCACACCGCTTCAGGGGGCACAGTATAATTTAACAGGGAGAGGGGTGATTGTGGCGATTTTGGACTCAGGAATTGATTACAGTCATCCCGATTTTCGCAATACAGATGGAAGCACAAGAATTCTTGCCTTATATGATGAGAGTTTAGATCGGGAATTTACTGCAGAGGAGATTAATCAGGCTCTGAAAGCGACCAATGAACAAGAGCGTTTTCGCATTGTGCCCAGCAGAGATACTTCCGGTCATGGCACACATGTAGCCGGAATTGTTGCCGGTAATGGCAGGGCTTCTGGTGGTGTGGACAAGGGGGTGGCATATGAAAGTTCTCTTTTAGTGGTAAAATTGGGAACGGCAGAACCAAATGGATTTCCCAAGACGACACAGCTTATGAGGGGACTGGATTATGTGGTCAAAAAATCTTTGGAACTGCAGATGCCGATGGCAGTAAATATTAGTTTTGGAAATAATTATGGCTCCCACAGCGGAACCGCATTATTAGAAACCTATATCAATGATATGTCAAATTATTGGAAAACAGTGATCGCGGTAGGTACTGGAAATGAGGGGGCGGCAAGAGGACATACTTCTGGAATTTTACAGGAAGGTGAAGAACAGGAAATAGAGCTTGGAGTGGGAAATTATGAGACTGCTATAAGCTTACAAATTTGGAAATCTTATGTGGATCAATATGATATTCTGCTGGTGCACCCTTCCGGGAAGAGTATCGGTCCTATTCGTCAGATTCAGGGGCCTCAGAGATTTGTATTGGAACAGACTGAAATTCTGCTTTATTACGGCGAACCTAGTCCTTATAATCTTTATCAGGAGATGTATATTGATTTTCTTCCGGTACAATCCTATATTGATGCTGGAGTATGGAGAATTGTTCTGGTGCCGGAGCGGATTATTAGAGGAAATTATGATCTATGGCTTCCAGGTCAGAGTGTACTAAATCAAGGTACAGGTTTTCTTTATCCGGTGGAGGAAACAACATTGACCATTCCCTCCACGGCAGAGAAGGTGATCTCAGTGGCGGCTTATGATTCCCGCTATAACCAACTTGCAGAATTTTCAGGCAGGGGTTATACCAGACAGACCAATCAAGTGAAACCAGATTTGGCGGCGCCGGGAGTAGCAATTCGTTCCACGGCGCCAGGAGGAAGTTATGCCGTGCGCAGTGGAACCTCTATGGCCGCTCCTTTTGTTACCGGAAGCGCGGCGCTTTTGATGCAGTGGGGAATCGTGGAGGGTAATGATCCCTATTTGTATGGAGAGAAAGTGAAAGCATATTTGTTGAAAGGTGCAAGGCATCTGCCAATTCTGCCGGAATATCCGAATCCACAGATTGGCTGGGGCGTGCTATGCTTACGGGACAGCCTGCCAGTATAATTTGTATTTTCGCACAATTTCCCATTGGCAAAAATCCTGCCTTTAAAGTAAGGATTAAAACGCTGGAAGAATATTTGAAAACACAGGCAGATATCTTGCGAACCAGAGGAATGGGATGGCTTTCACTAGGAGAACAGCAGCTAGGAAAGCACTTCTTGAAGAAGCAGGTAGAAATGGCAAAGTGGAGCGAAAAGCCCATACAGTAGATAGAAATGGCAGAGGTATGCAGTGTAGGCGGAAGTGAAAAAGGGAGAAGTATGTGGATTATGGTTTCTGGTACTTCTCTTTTTTTTGTCTGTATATTTTTAGAAATACGTCATACAGGAAGATCAGAGAAAATAGTATATGGATTGCAATGAAGCGGCTGCGTGGCTGCAAGAAAAAGGAACAAAGGTTATTGGCTGCTGTTTTTATACAGAGCAAGATTTAGAACATCTATTACATGGGGACAGTACATTGTTATATATCTCCTTTGGTAATTATTTTGAAAAGCCAACTGCTGTAGAAATCGGGCAGATAATCGTGGATGAGTTAAAGGCTGTTGGACTTTGTGTTCAGTGGGACAAAACGGTTGAAACGAAAATTGCAATTAAAGACTTTAAATGGGATAAGTATTATACTGATAACAAATAAGTTAAAGTAAAAATCATTGTAGAGATGATAGGTTTGAATTTAAGGAAATGATGAAAATCTGCTGTTTATAGTAGGGATTTAGTCATTTCCTTTGTATTTCATATAAGATGTAAGACAGCTTAGCGGTTGCTCTTTGGTTAAAAAAGAATAAAACAGGAGAAATAGTTTTGTTTTCGTCTGTTTTATGGTACAATTTTTGAGAAAGAAGCAAAAGAAAAATATGAAAGAAATCTATGTTTAATGATTGTTACTAAGCCCGCTGAAGCGGACATGGGGGATAAAAATTGAAATATTTAGAATCCATTCAGGAAACGGTATACTTATCTGCTGGGAATGCTCCGCAATATAGACGTATTATGCGGATTTTTTTTATAGAATATGAAAAAATGCATTTTCAATTATATAAAGAAGATGTGTTAGAACTTATCAGGGAGTATCCAGAGTTTGCAGATTATCATATGGAGCAGTTAAAAACAGATCTAGACGCATTGGTTGCCTGGAAGAATCTCACACCTATCCAGGATCCTAAAAGAGTTTATACAATTGCAGAATATAAAAATAAGCAATACCGCTATACAATGTCAGAATATGCGGTAGAAATAGAGAGAATGACAGTAAAACTTGAAAATCTTTTTCTGGATAGCGGGAATCTGTCTTTGAATTATTTTGTACGAATAGAAAATGCTTTGAATGATATGGAACAGATGAATGACCAGGAACTCAAAACAGTAAATGAGTGGTGGAGTAATTTACAGGAAGATTTTAAAAGATTAAATCGAAATTATCAGGATTATTTGAGGGAGTTCTATTCTGGAAAATCAGATAAAGTTCTTAAGTCTATAGAGTTTGTTGTACACAAAGATAGATTTATTTCTTATTTGCAGGAGTTTGTGCAGCAGCTTCAAAATAAATCCATACGGATAGAAAATACAATTAAAAATTTGTCCCAGGAAATGGTAAAAGAGGTGTTGGAGAGGGTCATTGAAAGTGAACTGGCCATTCCGCATCCTGATTCTGAAATCCAAAATTTAAGGGAGAATACCGTAAGAGAAAATATTTTTGGAAAGTGGCAGAGTTTATCGGATTGGTTTATTTCATCGGAGAAATGCCCCAGTGAAAGCCAGAGGGTGTTGGATATCACCGATGAAGTTATCCGAAAAATTATACAAAATGCAGCTTTGATTGTACAATTGCAAAATTGGGGAATCAGCCGTAAGGAGGATTATAAGAAATTCATTCAATTGTTTGCACAGTGCGAAAATATGGAAGCAGCGCACAAACTCTCGGCACATGTATTTGGAATTCAGCATGTGCGGCATTTTAAAGTCAACAGCGCACGGTCTACTGACAGTATAAACAGTGGAGTTTTTGATGAGACGCCATCTGAATATGAACTAAAGCCGCATATCAGAACATACAAATCTAGAATACATAAATCTGGGTTTGAAAGTAAAGCATTAGAGAAGCTTGCTCAGCGGAACCAATATTTGAAAAGGTTGGAAGAGGACAAACAGTTGGTTACAAAATATATCAAGAATCAACAATTAGATATCAGTCAGATTGATGACTGCATTTCGGCAGCTACCAGGGAAACGCTTTTGCGTTGGATTGTGCAGGCGAATCTGACAGCTTCTAAAAGCGGGCGGACAGAATACGGACAGGTATATCACATAACAAAACGAGAAGGCAGCCATACTCTAAAATGTGAGGATGGAGAATTGGTGATGCCTATCTATGTATTTCAATTTGAGGATGAATAGGATGGAAGCAGTAAAGGCGTTAATAGAAAATGGATGGATTGATAAAAAAAGAGATAAAGAGTTATATATGAGAGTACGCAGAGAACTGCCAAACTGCCAAAAATTTTTTCGCGAACAATTGGGGTGGACAATTATCAATAATGAACAGATATTAAAAGTTGAAAAAATTCCTGCCCATGCAGAAAGTTATATGGGAATCACTGATTTTACAGAAAGCAGAGATTATTGTCTTTTTTGCGCTGTCCTAGCTTTTTTGGAAGATAAAGAGGAGCAGGAGCAGTTTTTATTATCTGAATTGGTGGACGTGCTGGAATTGCAGTTAAAGGGTGTGATGGATGTGGACTGGACATCATTTACCCAGAGAAAATCTCTTGTCAGAGTTTTGCAGTTTTGTGAAAACATAAGACTGATCGAATCCTATGAAGGGAGCAGCAATAATATTGGCAGCAGCATAAGGCAGGAAGTTTTGTATGAAAATACAGGGCTTTCCAGATATATGGCAGTAAACTTCACATACAGTATTGCAGATTTTAATTCATGGGAAGATTTTGAAAAGCGGCAAATAGAAGATGGTGAGACAGACAGAGGACATTACAGAGTGAATCGCGTATATAGACAGATGACGGCGGCGCCTGTCCTTTATTGGAGCGAGCCTGATAATCCAGACAGTATTTATCTGAAAAATCAGAGGCAGTGGATACAGAAAAATTTCAGTCAATATTTAGGAGGACAGCTCCACATACATAAAAATGCGGCTTTTTTGGTAATGGAAGAAGAGCAATGCTTTGGGGAAAAGCATCCGCGGGAAGCTATGCTTTCAGAACTTGTTTTACTTTTATGCAGATTCCTCAGAGAAAAGGCAAAGACAGGTGTTTGGGAGAGACAGCAGGATGAGTGCATTGTGATATCTAAAAAAGAGTTTCAGACAGAACTCTATCATTGTCGTGACAGATATAGGTCGGCATGGAGTAAGGAATATCGGGATATGGAAGATACAAAGTTACTTAGGGCTGTCGTTTCATACATGAAAACCTGGATGATGCTTGATGAGCGTGATGAGGAGATTATTATCTATCCAGCAGCAGGAAAAATAATTGGGAATTATCCAGAAGATTTTCAGACAAAGGAGAAAAATAGATGAGTGAGCGTTGGCATATGAACCGAATAGGATTTGTAAATTTTTGGCTGTATGATGACGAAGTGTTTTCTTTTGCAGAGGGCAAACTATTGCTTCGCGGACAGAATGGTTCGGGAAAATCTATCACAACACAGAGTTTTATTCCATTTATATTGGATGGAGACAGAACACCGAGCCGCTTGGATCCTTTTGGATCTAGCGATAGGAGAATGGAATATTATTTTTTGAATGATGGGGAGAAAAATGAGGCAACTGGTTATCTGTATTTGGAATTTCAAAAGGGAAACCGTTATCGGACGATTGGGATAGGTCAACAAGCACAAAAGGGAAAACCGATGGGGTTTTGGGGGTTTGTTGTGTTGGATGGCAGAAGAATCGGATATGATTTTAAACTATATCGGGAAGTAGGGAATACAAAGATTGTTTACACGAAACAAGAATTAAAAAAGGAAATGGGAGAAAACAATCTGTTTACAGAAGCGCACAAAGAATATATGAGTTTGGTAAATAAACATATATTTGGATTTCCAAGGTTAGAACAATATGAGCAATTTATACGACTGTTGATAAAAGTCAGAGCTCCAAAGCTTTCAAAAGAATTTACTCCTAAAAAAGTGTATGATATACTGAACGATTCTTTGCAGACTTTGTCTGACGAGGATTTACGTGCTATGGTGGATGCTATGGAGAAAATGGATGATATACAAGATAAGTTAAATGGTTTAAAAAGAGCTTATAAAGATTTGCAGATCATACGAAATGAGTATGTAAAGTATAATCAATACATGTTAGGACAGAAAGCAGCCGCATATCTGGAGGAAAAAAGGTTGGTTGATGAAGCCAGGCGAAGGCTGGAAGCAGAAATAGATGAATTAAAAGAAAAGAGAGAAAAGCTAGAAAAATCATACCTAAGAAGCACCGAACTTAAAAAGGAAAAAAGTCTGCTGCAACGAGAGAAAGAGGCAATTGGGACAACGAACTTGGAGGAAGCGGATGAAAAATTAAGACAATGCAAGAAACGTCAGGAAGAAGCAGAAAAGGAAATTGAAAAATATTGCAAAAGTATTGAGCAGCACAGAAATAGGATACGAGATTATGATGCTGTAATACGTGAAGTGCAAAATAATATGAGTGCATATCAGGTGGAAATAGAGCAGCTTTTGAATGAAATGAATGAGCTGCAGAAAATGGTCTGTTTTTCCGGTCATAAACAAATTTTTAACTTGTGGAAGAGTCTAGATGGCTATGAAGAATGTAGAAAAATCATAGATGAGCTTAAAAAATTATGTAATAATATAAAAACGGCATTGGTGGAACTGAAAAGGTTTCAGGAGATACAAATACAATGGGATAAGCTGTCGGAAGAATACAGCCGTCTGGAAGAAGAGAGAGCACAGGCTCAACAGCAGGTGAATGATGCTGAAAGGTTGGAGGATGAATTAAGAGATGATTTAATCGAAGCATATTATGGATTAGAAGAACTTAATCAGGAATTTTATTTGTCAAAGAGGGAGTTAGAACAGATATCAGGATATATCCAGAAGTATCAGGAAATAGCGGATTATTGGGATATAGGCAATCTTGTTAGGAACATATGGGAAAATAAAAACCAGAAACTGGGAAACGAGCTTTCTGGTTTGAATGTGGAGAGGGAAAAGAAGATAGAGTCTGTAAAAGTCTGTTTAGAAGAATTGAAAGAACTGGAAAAAATGCGGGAGGCAGCTCCTGTGCGGAGAGAAATTCTGCTTAAGACGAGAGAACAGTTGTCAGAAAACAATATTACCTGTTTGCCTTTTTATCAGGCAGTTGATTTTACAGAGTGTGTATCTATGAAGGACAGAGATTTGTTGGAATGTCAGTTAGAGGATGCGGGAATTTTGGATGCATTAGTCATTTCCAAGAAAGATTATGCAAGAGCGATGCAGATTTTGGGAGAATGGTCAGACAGGATTCTCTGTTTAGAAGATTCTGGAAACACTGCTTATGATAAACTAACAGTCGTTGCCAAAGATCTGGAATTACAGAAGATGACAAAACAGATTCTGTCCAATATCGGGGAAAAAGATGATTGCCAGATTGTGTTAAAACCGAATGGTTATTTTAGGCATGGTGCAGTGGAAGGGTTCAGTAAACCAGATAAGGAAGTTTGTTACATTGGAGAAACTGTACGAAGGGAAAAGAAGAAGGAACAAATCAGAAGAAAAAGAGAAGAATTGCAGTTCTTGCAGCAGGAATCAGAAAAGTTAGATCAGGCAGCCAAAGCTTTGAAGAAACGGCTTGAGATATTGCAGGAAGAATATCATGGGCTGCCTGTATTTCAAGAGCTGGATCAGGCAATTGCCATAAAGAAGGATTTAGACTGGAAATTTGAAAAGTGCATGGAAGAATGCAAGAAGAAAGAAAAAGAGAAAGAAGATTGCGAAGTTAGAAAAAAACGGTCTGCACAGCAGATCATAGCCAGCTGCCGTGAGCTGCCCTACGAAAGAAATATTGAGAGTTATGAGGAAGTTTTGGGGGCGCTTGAGGAGTATCAAAGTCAATTAGAATTATTTCAGATTTCTATGATGCATTTTTCAAGGGAGCAGAGCAAAGAAGATATGCACAAGCAGCTGATTGAAAAAGAGGAAGATGCAATCGACATAGAAGACAGTTATAACAGGAGAGCAAAGCAGGAGGTACAAGAGCAGAAAATACAGATAGAAAAATTGGAAGAATTCTTAAATGCACCTGAAAATAAAGAAAAAGCTGGGAGATTGAAAGCAATCAAGGGGGAACTGTATCAGATTGATGAAGAAGAGCGGGAATTAGATAAGAAACAGGCTGTATGGGAAAGTGATGTAAAAAGATTAGAACCAGATATTGAAAGACAAAAAAATATCGTTATGGAAAAAGTCGAAAGGGAGACACAGATCAGGAAATATTTTGAAGAGGAATTATCTCTGGGACTTGTATTTGCAAGAGAAGGCAAAACAATACCTGAAGCGGCAGAACAGGCAAAGGAGATAATCAGGGAAAGTGATAGAAATAAATCAGTGGCAGAGATTGTGTCAAATCTGGACAGGATTTTCCATGCACATATTGGGAGCCTGGTAAATTATGGAACGTATATGGAAGAATGTTTTGCAGGAGAAACAAAAGATGTAATGGCACTGCGTAAACGTTATAGGATTGTCTCTTATATGCAGGGGCGCAAACTGTATTTTGAAGATTTCTATAAAGTAATGAAAGAAAGGATTGATGAAACGGAGCTATTAATTCGTCAAAAAGACAGGGAATTATTTGAAAATATTTTGTCGGATACGCTAAGCAGAAAGCTGAATGTCCGAATTGCAGAGAGTAGGAAATGGATTCAGGATATGTCTTTTCTTATGCGTAATATAGATACTTCTATGTCACTGACTTTTTCATTGGACTGGCGGGCGAAAACAGCAGATGGAGAGGGAGAATTAGATACCGTGGAATTGGAGAAGCTGTTGAATCGGGACAGAGAATTGATGACTACAGAGGATATTGAAAGAATTTCTGCACATTTCAGAAATAAGATTTACACAGTAAAACAAATAGCAGAGGAAAACGGTGAAGTTTTAAGTTATTCTGAGTTAGTAAGAGAAGCGTTGGACTATCGAAAATGGTTTGAATTTAAAATGTTTTTCTACAGGAATGGAGAAAATAAAAAGGAGTTGACCAACGGAGCATTTAATCGTTTTAGCGGAGGAGAAAAAGCAATGGCGATGTATGTTCCTCTATTTGCAGCGGTAAATGCACAGTATAAAAAAGCAGAACATGATGATTTGCCAAGAATGATTGCATTGGATGAGGCATTTGCAGGAGTGGATGATAAAAATATCAGCAGTATGTTTGAACTCGTAAGAAAATTTGATTTTGATTATATTATGAATTCACAGGTATTGTGGGGATGTTACGATTCTGTTCCATTCCTGCGGATCGCAGAATTGCTCAGGCCTGCAAATTCACAGGTGGTTACGGTTATCTATTATTTATGGAATGGAAAGCAGAGAATCATTGAGGAGTAGCGGCATGGAAGAAAAAATTTTAGAAGAATGTGCTTTTTATTTCAGAAAAAATGACGGATATATGCGTATGTTTTTAGAACTAAGGGAGAAATATAGAAAATATGGAAAGCTTTCTGGGAAAATCTGCCTTAAAAATTTATCTGAAATAGAATGCAGGGCTTTGGGGGCAGTTTTTGGAAAAAGTTTGCTGCCAGGTGATTTTGTATTTTCTATTTCGGAACTGCGGACTGCATTAAATGAGACGAAGTACCATGACATTGAAGTAGAGAAGCTTGTAAATACATATTTTAAAGAAAGGATACAATCTAACAGTCAAAAGAAGGAAGAAAAAACACAGTTAGACAGGCTGTTTTGGGAAATACTGCTGAATGAGGCAGAAGGTCGGTTTGGCGCTTTTGCCAGGGAAGTTCTCTGGCTGAGAACAGTATGGGAGCAGAAAAAATATGGCTATCAGCTTATTATGCGGGAAAGAGGAAAATCAGAAAACTTGATAAAAGAAGTTCTTATGCAAATATGCAAAGCCTTGGAGTATTTGGCAGATCGGAAAGAAAAAGAAAGAATCAGGTTGGCAGTACTGGGGGCAGAAATAACAAAAAATCCCCATTATTTTGACCGGCAGAACGCAGCGGGGCGTTTGCTAATCAGTGCTTTAAGTTTTATCTATAAAACAGAAGAACCAAAGGGGCAGGAGGATGTTTTGTCATTGTATTATATGTCTGGGATTTATCCTGATGATATCTCCAGCTATACAACATGCTATGGCATACATTTTTATGAGAATAACAGCGAACATAAGGCCTATTGGCATTTTATTGAAAAAGGCGAAAAATATGTTTTGACACTTTCCAATTTAAGCAGGCTGACAAGGGCAGAGAGTAGTAGAAAGAAAGTATTCGTGATTGAAAATCAGATGGTTTTTTCACAAGTATGTGAAGAAATGGACGGGAAGGAATTTTCTATTATTTGTACCTCCGGCCAATTAAAAACAGCTTCGTTATTTTTGATTGATATGTTAATAAAATCAGGGTGTGAATTATACTACTGCGGCGATATTGATCCAGAAGGGATTGAGATAGCAAATAGAGTAATCGCGAGGAATCCAGAACGAATTTTTCTTTGGAGAATGACGGTGGAGGACTATTATCGTTCGATATCGAATGAAAAACTTACAGAGAAACGTTTGAACAAGTTAGATAAAGTTGTAAATATTCAATTGAGTGAGCTTATGGAAGTTTTGAAAAAAGAAAAGAGGGCGGGGTATCAAGAACATTTGATTGATTTGATGGTACAGGATATCAAGGAAGCGAAATAGTGTATAATGCTAGGATGGATGAAGTTAAGCAGGTTCTAGAAAGAAGTTTAAGCATGTAATAATTATGAAATAATTTGGAAGGGACTGTCACACTAATATAAATTGTAATTTATGTTAGTGCAATAGCCCCTTTTTGTCATAAAGTGTAAGAAATTAAATATTTACACAAAGTTTTTGTGAAAAATCTATAGTTTTTGGGGGTGAAAAAAACAAAATAACATTCTATAATAAACTATCTATAAAAATTAGGAAGGATTGAGAAATTTTACCAGTGAAGTTTCTGCAATCCTTCATTATAATGAAAGGAGTAGAATGTGAAGAAAGTAATTAAGAATGGATGGAAGCGTGTATGTGCTGTAATTCTGGCGGCAGCAATGACATTGACGATGCTTCCGGTGGATGTACAGGCAGAGGATGAGAAGAAAGAATTTTACAGAAATGGTTTTGAAGATGGGGAGTACCAAGGAATAATGGGACGCGGAGCAGAAATTGAAGTCTCTACTTCGGTACATCATGATGTAGGCAATAACAGTTTGGCAGTCAGCAAACGCAGTGCGACATGGCATGGTATTCAGCTGCCGCTTGCGAAATATGTAATATCTGGCAATACATATGATTTCAAAGTCTATGTAAAGCAGGATACTGGTTCGGCAGAGACCATCGACATGGGAATACAGTATAAGGATGCCAGTGATTCCACTCAATATCCTTCGCTAGCAGGTTCTAGCTGTACGAGTGGTGAATGGACGGAACTGAGCGGTTCCTTTACTGTTCCAGAGACTGCCAATGAGATTGCTTTGTTTCTTCAGTGTTCCACATCTGAAACGGCAGATTTCTATGTAGATGATTTGTCGATTTCCGGTATTCCTCAAGAAATCAATGAATTTAAGCCAGATGCAGGAACTTATGATAAAATGGTCAAGCAAGGTGTTTTTTCTACTGGCAACAATGCACGCATAAAGGCAGTGCTTCAAAAGGCGCGAGAGGGAAAAGATGTATCATTAGCTTATATTGGAGGTTCCATCACGGAGGGCGGCGGTTATAAGCCCAATTCTGCATGCTATGCGGAAGTTTCTGCGACTGCTTTTGCTAATAAATATGGCAAAGATGGGGGCGGGAATGTTCATTTTATCAATGCAGGCATGAGCGGCACATCATCAGATATTGGTATCATCCGCTATGGCCGAGATGTGGTAGGCCGTCTGCCAGAGGGCAGCAGCCATCCAGATATTTTGTTTGTTGAGTTTGCAGTAAATGATTCTGGCTGTGAAACGAAGGGCGGCGCGTACGAAGGCTTAATTCGCCAGGCGTTGAAATCAGGTTCTGCAGTTGTTCTGGTGTTTTCTGTATTTAACAATCTAAACCGTGTAGAAGAGATGAATTACCGCAAATATGGAACAAAATATGACCTGCCCATGATCAGCACGGCAGACGCCATCAAGGATGATTATCAGACGCCTGGTTTTTATGACTGGTTTTACAACGATTCGCTTCATCCAAATGCAAATGGATATAAACTGATGGCGGACTGCATTCTTGAATTGATGGATCGTGTGGATAAAGAAGACACAGAGCCAGACAATATAACAGATGTGGATTCGATTGAAGCTGTGACATCTTCTTCTTATGAAGAGATTAAGATGATTGATTCGACAACAACAGCGGACTCTGATCCAGCAATCAGCGCTATCAGTGCGGGTGGATTCAGCAGCAAGGACAGCAATGTTCCGACATTTCAGTATCAGTATAATGGCAAAGATGGAGAACAGTGGTTTCCCAATAACTGGATGTATCATGGAAATGGCACGAATGCTCCGCTGACAATTGAAGTTAATTGCCGGACATTTATGCTCTTATATAAAGAAACAAGCGAGAGTGCTTATGGTTCTGCAGATTTGTATGTGGATGGAGTGAAAAAATCCACATTGAGCTGCTACAACAAATCGGGCTGGAATAATGGTAAAGTGTGTATTGCTTTGCAGGAGGAAGAGTCCGCCAAGCACAAAATTGAATTGAAAATGGCAGCGGGAGATGAGGCGAAAAAGTTTACTCTGTATGCGATTGGCTATCAGACAGATTATGTGGCGGTAGATCAGGCAGTAGAGAATGTGGTAACACTGATCAATGCGATTGGAGAAGTATTATATAATGATGACTGCAAGCAAAAAATTGATGCGGCAAGGGAAGCATACGACAAGCTGACAGATACACAAAAGGAGCTTGTGGATAATTATCAGACACTGACAGACGCGGAAACAAAATATAATGGCTATCAGACGGATGATACGGAAGCCAAGAAAGTGGCAGAATTAATCAATGCTATAGGAGAAGTATCATATAATGATGATTGTAAGCAAAAAATTGATGCGGCAAGGGAAGCATACGACAAGCTGACAGATGCACAGAAGGAGCTTGTGGATAATTATCAGACACTGACAGACGCGGAAACAAAATATAATGGCTATCAGACGGATGATACGGAAGCCAAGAAAGTGGCAGAATTAATCAATGCTATAGGAGAAGTATCATATAATGATGATTGTAAGCAAAAAATTGATGCGGCAAGGGAAGCATACGACAAGCTGACAGATGCACAGAAGGAGCTTGTGGATAATTATCAGACACTGACGGACGCGGAGGCAAAATATAAGAGTCTGGTACCTTCAGAAAAAAACAGCATTACAGAGGCTGTCGTGAACAAGATTAAGGATCAGTACTATACAGGTAAAGCGAAGAAGCCATCTCTGACCATAACATACAAGGGCAGCAACTTAAAGGTCAATGAGGATTACACGGTAAATTACAAGAATAACACAAAGATCGGGACGGCGACCGTAAAGATCAAAGGAAAGGGAAATTATACAGGAGAAGTTTCTAAGACATTCAAGATCACCGTCAAGAAGAATGCTGTTTACACTGTTGGAAGTTACAAGTATAAAATTACAAATGCTAAGACGAATGGAAAGGGTACAGTTGCCCTAAGCGGCGTCAAGAGCAAGAAGGGCAAGAGTATCAAAGTGGCTGACACTGTTGAGATCGGAGGCAAGAAGTTTCTTGTCACATCAATTGACAATAATGCATATTTGGGATGCAGCCAAGCCACAAGCGCGACGATTGGAAAGAATGTCACTAAGATTGGCTCTAAGGCATTCTACAACTGCAAGAAGTTAAAAAAGATTACTATTAAAAGCACAAAGTTGAAATCAGTGGGTGCGAAAGCATTTAAGGGCATTAACAAGAAGGCAACGATCAAAGTACCAAAGAGTAAGCTGAAAGCCTATCAGAGATTGTTGAAGGGGAAAGGGCAGGTAGCCAGCGTTAAGATTAAGAAATAGAAGAATAGTAAAAAAATCTCACAAAACGAGATTTCCGGCCTGCGGCGGATTGCTTCAGCGATATGAATCCTTTTCATCGCAGTGCGATCTTTAGTGGAACGCTTTTTATCATAAATAAGATTGTTTGCGTGATCTACCATATTATCACTCAGAATGAAAAAAGTTATGTAAGAACTTTTTTCATTCTGAGTGATATTTTTGTTCTCTTACAGACAATCTTTGCAACTTTTTAAATATATATAATTACAGTTGTTTGCAGATTTCTAGGAGCAGAACAAAGCCAATTATTTTGACAAGCTGTCCTGTTACTGGTATATTAAATCACATAGAAAAAGGTTATCATATTGAGAAACAGTAATCTTTGGGACTAGAAGGAGGAATCATGAGAGAGACAATATTGTTATTTCATTTTACAGAAAAAGACAGACGCAATAGATTAACGAGAGTATTGCTTCCCCTGCACATGAAAATTCGGGAAGTGGCACAAAAAGATTATCTGCAGCCAGTGGGCTATCTGGCGGGAAATAAAGAGATTTTACCTGTGGAGGAAGATTATACAGGGGAAGAGCTGGAGGGAGAGATGATCTTGATGGCGGGACTTTCCGGTTCACAGGTGGATGCCGTGTTAAAGGCTATTCGTAAATCTGGGATTGGTCCCATTCCCTATAAGGCGGTACTGACCCCTGCTAATCAGGAATGGGATGTTTTAAAGCTTTTTCAGGAAATTAGAGCCGAGCATGAACAGATGAAAAAGCCCAATGATGTAGAATAAAAAATAAGTGTGCAAATGGGAATCAAACAGGTTCCCTTTCGTTTATAAATGGAAGATTGTGCACAAATGAGGAGATTATATGCAATATACATGGAATGACATTGAACAGCATGTTGCTGCTTGTAGCCATTGCCCGTTAAGTCGAACCAGACATCTACCAGTGATGGGGCGTGGAAATCATCAGGCTGATCTGATGCTGATTGCCGAAGCTCCTGGAGGGCAGGAAGATCAGCAGGGGATGCCATTTGTCGGGCGCTCTGGGGAGATTTTAGATAATCTTTTGCGGGATTGTGGATTGGACAGAGCGGAGATTTATATTACCAATATTTTAAAATGTCATCCTCCTGGCAACCGTGACCCAAAAGAGGAGGAAAAAGAAGCATGTTTTCCATATCTGAAATATGAAACGTTTCTTCTAAAGCCCAAGATTATTGTCTGTCTTGGCCGTGTTGCTGCACAGCGTATTATTTCACCAGATTTCAAAATTACCAAACAGCATGGTACCTGGACATATCGGAAAAACTGTGCGTTGACTGCTACCTATCATCCCTCAGCAATTCTTAGAGATCCTTCTAAATATGAGAGCGTGAGGGAGGATTTTTTCGAGATTGTGAAAAAACGTGCAGAGTATGGTGAATAGTTACAATGATAAATAATAAAATGTGAGAACGAAAAAGATTTTCTCTTTATTTCCAATGTCCAATATGCTATGATAAATCATGTAGTTATTCTTTATTATAGCAAAGGGGCTGTCCCACTAACATAAATTATAAGTGAAAATATTACTGCGGCAGCCCCTTTCCTGTAACTTAACTAATGTTAGAAAGGGATGAAGGATATGGTTAAGAAATTTTGGAAAAAGGCAAATTCACTTTTGTTGGCGGCCACTTTAACAGTGAGCTTGACACCGGCACAGATGGCGGCTGCAGTTGGGATGGATGACACAGCAGAATCTGCCATTACGCAGCAGGCGCAGGGAAGAGACAGTAATGTGGCTTTCTTAAGCTTAGAATCCATCACAGACAAGGAATATACTGTAATAGAAGGCAATACGCCTATTTTTCCAAAGAAAGTCAATGTAACAGGGGATGACGGAATTATGGCTCCTGTAACAATACAATGGGATGATTGGGACAAAAATTTAGCAGCCGGCGAACATAAGGTGACAGGAACAGTAGGAAAAGATAAGATTACAGTGACAGTCCATGTACTGCCATGTGATGAAGCGGTGGCGGATGTAACGGCAACAGGCATGAGTGATAGTTCAACACAGCAAAAATTAGATGCTATCCATGCATTGAAAGGATATAAAGGTTTGTTTGTAGCGGAATATGATATTGTCCCCGAGGATGTAAAACCTACACATGACAGAGCAGTGATCTATCTTCCTGAAAAAGCGAATGATGGTTCTGCGTTGCATGCTGAAAATTGCTGGGATACTGGAGCCAGACTTCAATTTAAGTATAGCCGTAATAATATAACCTATTTTCAGACCCAGATTGGCGATGGCCAGGTGGTAGACAATGCCAGGTATTTTCCAACAAATCAGGAATTGGACGAAGCGATAGATAAAGGTGAGAAAGTGGATGCCTTGTCCTTTGATGAAGTTAGTACTTACCATGTGCGCATTGTGATGGACACGGTTACTGACAAGACAAAAGGCAATTACAAGATATATATCACAGATCCAGAAGGAATTGAACATGAGGTTACTCAGCCAGGTGGTAATGGATTCCGTATCTATCCCAAGGATGGTATTATCAAGAATTTTGCAGCGGTCCGCGGCAGCTATCAAATGAAAAACCACAAGATCAGTTGGATTTCTGGTTATGCCACAAAGAAAGTGGAGACATATCTGAAGGCGTCGGATACCGCAGATTATGTGAAAGAGAGCGAAGATGTTGTCACAAAAGAGCTTCCTGGTGCGATGACACAGCAGCCAGATACTGAGATTGTGAAAGACAATCAATCTTATACTTTAGATACAGAAAAATCTGGCTGGTATAAGGGCGAGGAAAAAGTAACTTCTGTGACAGCACAGGAAGGCGAGACGGTTACTTATCGTGCATACTATAAAGTAATTCCCCAGACGGAAGATGAAACATTGGCAGCAAAGAAAGAGATGGAAAACGCTGTCACAGCGGCGGAACAGAAAATTAAGGAAATCAACAAAGCGGATTATACACCAGCAAGCTGGAGTGCATTAGAGGAAGCTTTGAATGCATGTAAGACTTTGAATCCTGAGACGGCAACTAAGGATGATTATGTTGCCAAGAAGAAAGCATTAGAACGAGCAGTAGAAGGACTTACAAAGCTGGCAGATAAGAGCGCATTAAATCGAGCGATAGCAGATGCCAAAGCTAAGAAGGAAGCAGATTATAAGGCAGGCTTCAAGGAAATGAAGGAAAAACTGGCCGCTGCCGAGACCGTAGCGGCAAATCCAAATGCTACACAATTAGAGGTTAATTTAGTTAAGGAAGATTTGCTAGATGCAATAGGAAAATTAGTGAAAAAAGTAAAGGTGAAATCTGTCAAGGCGGCAGCTAAGAGTTATAAAATTGCAGCAGGTAAGAAGCTTGATTTGAAAAAGATATTTACCGTTTCACCGAAAAATGCAGATAACAAAAGACTGACGTATTCTCTCAGTAAGAAGGACAAAAATTATGCTTCCATAAAATCAGGTGTAGTGACTGTCAAGAAAGCAGGCAAGACTGTGTCTGTGAAGGCGACCGCAGCAGACAAGAGTGGTAAGAGTGCAGCCATTAAGATTAAAATTATGAAGCACGCTGTCACTAAGATTATCATTAAGAAGAAATCGCTTACGGTTAAGGCAGGCTGCAAAGTTACGCTGAAACCTGTCGTTAAGACAAGCGGCAAGAGCGCAAATAAGACGTTAGAATATACATCTTCCAACCAAAAGCTTGCCACGGTAAAGAAAGGTGTTGTCACCACTAAGAAAGGTAAGAAAGGAAAAGTGACCATTACAATTAAATCCACAGATGGCACGAATAAGAGCGTAAAGGTTAAAATCAATATCAAAAAGTAGTCTTGTACAAATGACAGATAGATACCAGAAATCACTGGGATGAAAGGAGGAAGGATATGTATCAAAGTAAACGGTTTGCTTATACTTATGATGATCAGGGGAAGACGGCAGCAGATCTGTTGCAGGAAATTATGGAGGATGCACAGTTACCGGAGTTAGATGAGATCGTAATTGGAGCTTGGGGAGACAATTGCTGGGATGAAGGTGAGGAAGGCGTACAAATCATTATAGATGGAATTGTGGCAAATAAGGAGAAATTTTCTCATGTCACAAGTCTGTTTTTCGGAGATATGGGTTATGAGGATTGTGAAGTTTCCTGGATTATTCAGGGAAACTACTCCAAACTCTGGGAGGCTATGCCCCAGTTGGAGAGACTGGTAATTAAAGGAAGTAATGAGCTGGTGCTTGGAGAGATCACACATCAGAATTTGCAGCAGTTGGAAATTATCTGCGGCGGACTTCCAGAGAGTGTGATCGCATCCATCCAGAAAGCCAAGCTGCCGGCACTGCAAAAATTAGTGTTGTATATTGGCGTGGAAGATTATGGATTTGATGGAGATATCTCTACCATTCGAGATTTTCTGGCCGAATCTGATTTCCCACAGCTTACATATTTAGGGGTAACAGACAGCGAGATTCAAGATGAGATTACCGAAGTTGTTTTAGATTGTAAGTACCTCAGCCAGATTACAACCCTGGATTTGTCTTTTGGTACCATGACAGATAAAGGTGGAGAAATGCTGTTGAAAAAACTGCCGGAATATCCAAATATCAAAAAAGTGGAACTGATACATCATTTTATGTCAGATGAGATGGTGAAGCAATTGCAGAACCTTTCTGATATCCAGGTAAACGTGGCAGACCAGCAGGAAGCAGACGATTATGGTGGAGAAATCTATTATTATGCTATGCTGACAGAGTAAGTGTGGGCTGGATGGAAACAGAGAAGAAAACTATAATTTTAATCGGAGATTCCTCTTCCAAGCGAGCTGTTTTTTTTAGAAAAGCAGCGCAGGACCTCGGTGTACGATTGCATATGGTGGAATGGGAATCTTTGAGAGAAGATTTTGATTTACAACAATTTCAGGGGGCGGCGGTAAAAATTGACCCGCCCTCTTATTTGACGGTTCATTTCACCCAAATGCAGGAACAATTAAAAGCATATCGAAGGAATCTGCGGTATTTGGCACAGGCAGACTGCCAGTTTTTAAATACGCCGGAGATGATCTGTCAGATGCTTCATAAAAGAGAAACCAATCAACGTCTGAAAGAGCAGGGAATCGCAGTGACAGAGATGTTTTGCGAACAAATTGAGACGGTCTCACAGTTAGAAGAGATGTTGAGAGAAAAGCATTGTTACAGCGTTTTTATAAAACCGGAGTGTTTTTCAGGAGCGGCTGGCGTGGCGGCTTTCCGTATGCATCCCCTCTCTGGAAAGAGGAAACTATACACTTCCTGTCGTTTTGAAAATGGGCAGCTAGTCAATACCAAAAAGCTGGTTTGCATGGAGAATAAGATAGAAATCTGCGCTCTGTTAGATCAATTGCTGTCGTTGGGATGTGTGGTGGAACGCTGGCATCCCAAGGCGGATTATCATGGGAAAAGTTATGATCTGCGGGTTGTTTTTCAGTTTGGGCATATTGCCGCGATCGTGGCACGTCAGTCAAATGGGCCGATTACCAATCTGCATTTAAATAATCAGGCGTTGGATGTAAAAGAATTAGATTTAAATGAAAGCGTGATGGAGCAGATCGCATTGGTATGTAAAAGGTCATATGAAGTATGTACAGCTTATCAAAGCGAGGCGACAGCGTTTGGAGTCAGTTCCATGACAGGGATTGATCTGTTGTTGGAAAAAGGAACCATGCGGCCAAGGGTGATTGAGATCAATGGTCAAGGAGATTTGATTTATCAGGATATTTATCGTGAAAATCGAATTTATCAGGAGCAGGTGCGTTTTTTAGCTGGAAGCTCTGTGTCTTGAGATTTTGAAAATAGTTATCAATATAAGTTAAATTTTGATCATTGTCAGGAAGGAATATCATATGCAAAAAATGGATATGAATCAGATTGTGGGCAAGTGCCATATTTTATTTGTCTGTCTAGATTGCCTGCGGTATGATGTGGCATTTGAGGAGCAGCAAAGCGGCGGGACGCCGGTACTAAACCGCTATGGGGACTGGAGAAAATGTCAGGCGCCTGGAAATTTTACTTATCCTTCTCATCAAGCGATGTTTGCTGGCTTTTTCCCGATTGATGAGGATATTTTAGATATGAAAAAACGTGAGATACTTTTTTTCTCAGCAGATATTGGAATGGGACGCAAGGCACCAGAAGGTGCTTTTGATTTTAAGGGTGCGACATGGATTGAGGGACTGGCAATGGAAGGTTATGATACATACTGCATTGGCGGGGTCAGTTTTTTTGACAACCGCACAGATGTGGGCAAGGTGATGCCTTCCTATTTTCAGCATAGTTATTGGAATCCGTCGTTTGGCTGTAAGGTGAAGGAGTCGGCTGTACATCAAATTGATTTTGCTGTGCGTAAGTTAGAGCAAATCACAGAAGAAAAGAAAATCTTAATGTATTTGAATATCTCTGCACTGCATTATCCTAATTATTTTTATATCGAGGGGGCAAAGAAGGACAGCAGAAAGGCTCATGCGGCGGCGCTGCGGTATGTAGATCAACAGTTGGAAAAATTGTTTGCGGCATTTCAAAAAAAGGGAGAGACGTTTGTGATCTGTTGTTCTGACCACGGGACTTGTTATGGAGAGGATGGGGTCTGGTATCATGGCGTGAACCATCCCATTGTGACTACTGTTCCATATAAACATTTTCTATTGTAGGAGAATTTGAAAGATGAATCCATATATACAGTATATGTACAGTTATCCGCATAAATTGGCATATCGAACACTTCAGAACATGCACTTGAAGGATTATATTGGCAGGCTGTCTGGCAAAGAAAACAGCCTGTATTTTCATATTCCTTTTTGCCAGTATAAATGTGGGTATTGTAATTTATTTTCACTTGCCGGACAAAGTGGGCGGCAGATGGAGGAATATGTAAAAGCCATGCAGCGCCATGCTATGCAGATTGCTGAGATTTTACCCAAAGATGCAGCGTTTTCCGATTTGACTTTAGGGGGTGGGACACCTCTAATATTGCCAGAAAAATTGCTGCAAGAAGTATTTTCCATTGCAGAGAATTACTTTGGAATGGAAGCGGGAAAACAGACGATTGTGGTGGAAACTTCTCCAAACCAGACAACAGAGGAAAAATTGCGTATCTTGAAGGAAGCGGGTGTGACGCGGATTAGTATTGGTGTGCAGAGCTTTCAGGAATCAGAGCTCTGTAGTTTACATCGATTTCATACCAAAGAGTCTGCAAAAAAAGCTCTGGATTTGATTGGAAATGTGGGATTTGACTGTTTGAACATTGATTTGATTTATGGAATTCCAGGACAGACGAAGGAAAGTCTTAAGGATTCTCTCTGTCAGGCTTTAGAGTTTAAACCAGAGGAACTTTTTGTATATCCATTGTATATAAAATCAGGGACGCAACTTTTTTATCAAGGAGAGGAACGTTCCAAAGATACATTTGAGATGTATCAATTTGTGCGTCAGTTTTTGAAAGAGGCAGGCTATCAGCCGTATTCCATGCGCCGTTTTGTCAAACAGAAATCAGGACAAGCTCTGTGGGAAGCGCCAGTATCACTGTGCGGGTTTGGCAACACGATCTCGGTTGGCTGTGGGGGAAGAAGTTATCTCGGAAATCTGCATTTTTGTATGCCTTATGCAGTAGAGCCCAAACAATGCCGCACAATCTTGCAGAATTATATAGAACAGAAAGATGATCTAAAGATTACACATGGATTTTTGTTGTCTAAAGAGGAAGAGAAACGAAGATATGTGATCAAACATGTTTTATTTGGGCGTGGCATCTGCCTAAAAGAATATAACATGTATTTTGGCAGCGAGGTTGTGAAGGATTTTCCGCTCTTATTGGATTGGGTGAAACATGGATATGCAGTGATAGAAGAATTTCTTTCGTTGACGGAACAGGGATTTGCCTTGTCTGATTATCTGGGTCCGCACTTAATTTCTGATCAGGTCAGACATTTGATGGATTCTCAGAGCTGCCAAAGCAGAGTCGAAGATCAGTGGTTGGAGGGATCACGATGAAACGGCAATGGTATTATCGGGGCAGTTTAAAGTTTTGTAATTATTCTTGCAGTTATTGTCCCTTTTCAAAAAACACTTACAATATACAGAGTTTAAAGAAAGATCAGGCGGCGTTTGTCCGCTTTACAGAAAGAATGCTTCAGCAGAAAAACGGCGGCGCGGTACAGATTGTTCCCTATGGGGAGGCGTTGCTCTATTCCTATTACTGGGAGGGGCTTGCGGCATTAAGCAAGAGTTCTGTGATTGACGCGGTGGGTGCGCAGAGTAATTTCAGTTTTCCTATAGAGCAGATGCTTGCCGTTTATAAAGAGCAGGGAGGAGAACTGAGAAAATTGCGCTTATGGGGGACATTTCACCCTGAAATGACGACTGTGGAACAATTTATCCAACAGTGTCAATTATTGACAGAACAAAATATTTCTTATTGCGTGGGTGCGGTTGGTGTGCCAGAGCAGTTAGAAAACATACGTATGCTGCGTGAAAAACTGCCGGAATCAGTCTATCTTTGGATTAATAAAATGGATGGTATGAGAAGGCGCTATACAGAGGAGGAAATTACAGCCTTTACAAAGATTGACGCCTATTTTGGACAGGAGCTAAAACATCACCGAGCAGATACTACAACGTGTGCGGACAACCGTTTTGTGGAAGCCGATGGAACTATGCGCCGCTGCAACATTTCTCGTCAAAGACTGGGAAATATTTATCAAGATTCTGATGAAAATAAGATGGAAGAAAATATTTCAGTTTGTACGAAAAAAGAGTGCAGTTGTTATCTGGCTTACTGTAACCATAAGAATGAGATGACGCCCTTTTTTTGGCCCTATCCGGCATTTCGGATTCCCGCTTATCCCAAAGCGGTTTTTTTTGATATTGACGGCACCCTTGTCCCCAAAGGAGAAAGGTGCATGAAAGAAGAGACGGCCGAACGTTTCCTCTGCTTGGCAAACCATTGTGAAATTTATCTGGCAACATCATTGCCATTGGAGATTGCCAAAAGAAAGCTGTCCACTGTCTGGCAGGTGATTCGCGGCGGCGTTTTTGCCAACGGTGGGAGATGGCGGATGGAAAATTTTGATAAAGAGGGTGGATGCCTGGATGTGGTGGTGCCAATGGATGTTCGTTGGCTGAAATGGGTAACAGAGCAGCAGAATAAATATGGCTTTCAGGTGCATGTCTATCAAAAAGGTGATGTTATCTATAAAGTGACATTGGTATATCGCAAGAATAGAAAGGGATTATCAAATCCAGAGCAGATGGCTCTGGCCAGAAATTTAAAAATCTCAGCTTCCTGCCAGATTTTATGGGAGGAAAATTGTATGCAGATTACACGCAAGGGGACAGGGAAGCTGGAGGGAATTTTGGAGATTTGTAAGGAGATGGGGTATCAGAAAGAAGAGATAGCGGTGTTTGGCGATTCACAAAATGATCAGAAAATGTTGGACTATTTTCCAAGGTCGGTAAGGTTAAGAGATCAACAATAAGTAATAATTAGCCAATTGCTACACTCCTGGAAACATAACTGTAAATACGGTCAAATGATCTTTGCTGGACACAGTAAGGCTTCCTTTGTTTTTTTCTGCCAGAGTATGGGCAATAGAAAGCCCTAATCCGAAGCTTTTTCCATCGTATGTTCTTGAAGGGTCAGCGCGATAGAATCTGTGAAACAGATAGGGAAGCTGTTCTGGGGGAATGGTTTCTCCCAGATTGCTGACAGAGACTGAAAAAATCTGTTCATCCCTCCATTTTTTACGCTTTTTTATGGTTGATGTGGACAGAGAGACAGAAGTTCCCAGCTTGGCATTTTTGATTGCATTGTCGAGAAGGATGCCGATAATCTGTTTTAAATCTTCTGCATGGCCAACAGCATCTGCACAGTCTGGCAAATCAAGTTTCAGTGTCAGTCCCGATTCATAGGCAATACTCTCAAATGGCAAAGAAGCCTCTATGACAGCTTCTGCGGCATTGAAATGCACAAAATGATCATTTTGTGTGGAGCTGCATGCATAATCAACGTGTGCATACTCTAATATATTGCCAACCAGCACAGAGAGCCGGTCTGACGCCTCTTTTATAAAACTAAGCCATTTGTTGGAACCGGTTTCTTTTTCTAAAATCGCAATATTTGCATTGATGATAGCCACAGGTGTTTTAAGCTCATGGCTGGCGTCGGCAATAAACCGCTTTTGGTCTTCCAAAACTTCTTCCACTGGTCTTGCAAGCTTTATGGATAATCTCCAGGCGAGTACGGCAAACAGGAGGCTGGCTGCCAGAAGGACAGCTATGGATAATAAGATTGTCTGAATGACATGATAACCAAACATGCCCTGATTGGAGAACACAATTGTAATTCCAGTCTTGGTTGTGGATATCAGATATTTCTGTGTGCCAATTCTGCCCTGAATCTGATTTTGGGCAAGAATTTCTCTGGTTAATGCTGCCAGTCTGTCTGGATTTTCCGAGGAGAAACCGATCACAGAGATGATTTCTCCATCTTTATTCAATTCAATCATACTTAATTCATCATTTACAAGCGCTTTGATGAGTTTGGCGCTTCTTCCGCGGCGCGGACAGTCTGTCTGGGATTTATTTTCCAGGTCTATAAAGGAAGACATTATTTTTTGCTCTTCCTGTTCTGAGTGTATGGCGTTTAAAATATTTAGCAGAATTAAGAAGCCTAATAAAATGGCCATTGCACTGAGTTGTACACTCCAAAAAATATTTCTTTTTAGTTTTTTAATCATCACAGGGACTCCTCTTGATGTTGTAAAATATAGCCAACACTTCTAATTGTGCGAATCTGCATATCTGAGAACACAAATTGAAGTTTTTTTCTGAGAAAAGAAATGTAGACATCCACATTATTGTATTCCGCGTTGGAATCATATCCCCAGATTTTTTCTGTAATCTGTTCACGACTGAGAATTTGTCCTGTATTATGCATCAAATATTCCAATAGCTGGTATTCTTTGTTTCCTAGCCGAATGCGGCGTTCTGTGACGGTGGAGGCTAATTCATGTCTGCCAGTGTCTAAGATCAGATTACCAGCATAAAGATTGTTGTCGACAAATGCTGTTTGATAGTGTCTGCGTGATACCATGCGGATGCGTGCCAGCAGTTCTGGAAAAGCAAAAGGTTTAGTCAGATAATCATCTGCACCGCAGTCCATACCCTCTACTTTATCATCAATCGCAGAGCGGGCAGTTAAGAGGATCACTGGAATGGTATTTTTTTGCTGTCGGATGGTGTGGAGAATATCAAGTCCGCTTCGTTTTGGCAGCATAATATCAAGTATGACAAGATCATAAAGTCCAGTACAAATCAAATCAAGTCCTTCCTCTCCATCGCAGGCTCCATCTGCAAGATATCCTTCCGCACAAAGTTCATGAATCAGCGCTTCGCGAATACCGTCTTCATCTTCAACCACTAATAATTTCATAAAGTACCACTCCTTTTATTTCAAAGTATGGCACAGAAGTTGATATTCTTCAATATAATTTCAATATTTCTTTTTTATATTAAGTATAGACTGTTACAGTTCATTATTGACGGATGAGTGAACGGTAACTTGTACATATCTGATATTTCGCTGGGAGGTTTTATTATGAGTAAAAAACATATTTCTTTTACGCAGTTCATGCGGCATATTGTTCAAGTTGCTGCCTTTCTTTTGTTTCCAGGATTGTTTATTACTGTGTTTTCCGCGGTGGGAGATATATTGACAGCATTAATCAAAGACCGTTTTTCGGTCTATGCACTGTCTGCACAACTTATTACTGTATTGACAGTATTTATCATTACAGCATTGTGGGGGCGTTTTTTCTGTGGATTTGTTTGTTTTTTTGGAACATTGCAAGAAATGATTGCGTTTTTATCTAAAAAAATATTTCCTAAAAAACGTCAGCTTCCGCCACAGTTTGATCATCTACTGAAGTTTATAAAGTATTTTATTTTCATATTCATTGTTGTTGGTATTTGGATTTTGGTGCTGCCTGTAGATTCCTCTTATAATCCCTGGGGCGTGTTTGGGATGTTAGTATCTGGAAATCTCTCCGCAGTATCAGCGGCAATACCAACCGCGGGTTTTTTCATATTAATGGCGATATTGATCTGTTCCATTTTTATAGAGCGTTTTTTCTGCCGTTATCTGTGTCCCCTGGGAGCCATATTTGCAATTGTCTCTAGTAAAAGAGCCTATCAGATACATCGTCAAAATGATACTTGTATCAATTGTGGTCTATGTACCAAAAGATGCAGCATGGGAATTGATGTACCCCAAAAAGACACGGTGACTTCAGGAGAATGTATCAATTGTATGCAATGTCTGACGGTATGTCCGCGGGAAAGTCTGTCTGCCAGTCCCAAAGGCGCTGTGGCAGGGACAACTGCTGCCACGGTGATAGGCGGTATGGTGATAGTGGGAAATATTATATCAGTGAATATTTCTAATTTAGCTGTTTCGGAATCGACGGATTCTGAGCCAACTGTTCTGGAATCGGCTGTTTCGGAATCGACGTCCACAGAAGATATTTCAGAGAAAAAACAAAATGGCAAATATAAAGATGGTGTTACTACTGGTACAGGCAAAGGGTTTCGCGGTGATACAAACGTGCAGGTGACAGTGGAGGACGGATATATTACAGATATTACAGTACTTTCCTACGAAGATGACAGCGAATTTTTTAATAAAGCACAATCTTCCGTCATCCGTGAAATTATATCAGAGCAGTCCCTAGAAGTTGATGCCGTCAGTGGAGCTACTTTTTCCAGTAACAGTCTGATAGAAGCAGTTTCAGAGGCGGTGGAGTTGGCTGCTGAGACAACAGACCAAGAAGATACCAGCCCGGAGGCTGATGGAAATCCAGAGGAACCAGAGACGGATGGAAGTCCAAAGGAACCAGAGACGGAGGAAAACCAAGCGCAGCCTGATAAGAGTCCAGAGGAACCAGGGACGAAGGAAAACCAAGCGCAGCCCAATGAGAATTCAGAGGAACCTCAGCCGTCTGGGGGTTTTGATCTATCTACTGTTTCTGACGGCACATATGAAGGGACAGGAACTGGATTTCGAGGAACGACGAGTGTTTCTGTTGTGGTAGAAAATGGCGCCATCACTGATGTCACAGTCAATTCTTATGAGGATGATAGCGAATTTTTTACCCGTGCAGAGGGAGTTGTTATCCGTGAAATTATAGATTCCCAATCGTTGGATGTACAGGCAGTCAGCGGAGCTACCTTTTCGAGTAATAGTATTATAGAAGCAGTTTCCAATGCACTTGGAAAAGAATTTGACAATCCAAACCAGGCGCTACCTGATTCAAACGTTCCTAGACAGAGGCGCTATAGAAGAAGAAAAAGAGGAAGATAGAGGGCAAACAGTTCTTTTCACCTTAATATTATTGTATCAACATTTGAAATTTTCATTGGTATCGTTTACAATAGAATTAGAAGGAGATTATTTAATGGAATGACATGTTAAATAAAATCAAACGCAGAAGAGTGCTGATAATTTGATTGTAGATATAATCAAGAATCTGGGAGTATATCAAGTAGTAAATATTGATTAAGGAGTGTATTCAGGAATATCTAAGCTATGGTGTCAATTAAAAAAAGTATTTAGAATTACTAGAGGTGATGAAAATGATAACCAATCTTTGGAAGCCGACAGATGGTTCAGTGACACTTTTTGGAAAGCAATTGGAGCCAACATCATATGAGGTCTTAAAACGTATGGGAAGTATTATTGAGTTTCCGACCTTTTATGATCATATGAGTGGAAAGGAGAATTTACAGCTTCATTGTGAGTATATGGGTTATCATAACAAAGAAAGTGTATCAGAAGCGCTGCATTTGCTGGATCTGGCCGAATCTGCCGATAAACCTGTGGGAAGCTATTCTCTAGGTATGAGACAGCGTTTGGGGATTGCCCGAGCCATATTGTGCAGACCAGAGTTGGTAATTCTTGACGAGCCAACCAATGGTTTAGATCCTGCTGGGATGAAACAAATCAGAGATTTATTTAAAATGCTTTCCATAGAATATGGCATGACCCTGATGATCTCCAGTCATCTTCTTTCTGAAATTGAAAGTATTGCCGATACGGTGGGTGTGATTAATCATGGAACATTGATAAAAGAAATTTCTATGCAGGAAATTGCAGAGATGAATACAGCTTATGTGGAACTGGTTGTGGAGGACACGAAAAAAGCATCCTATGTGTTGGCAGAGAATATGCAGTTAAACAATTTTAAAATTGTCCATGATTCAAAAATTCGTATTTATGAACCAGATATCACGACACAAAGAATTTCTAAGGAGCTACTGTTGAATGATGTGGAGATTGTTTCTATTTATCAGCATACAGAGAGCCTGGAAGATTATTTTTTGAAAATGACGACAGAGGGAGAAAATCATGTTTAAACTAATCAAACTTGAATGGAAAAAGAATAATATTAGAAAATATATCATTGGTACAGTTATCATGGCAATTTTTCTCGGAGCATTTGTTTTTGCATTGGCGTTTTTAGGCATTGCCAATGATCCAGATGGAACATTAGACGCCGCGCCAGGAACAGATGTAATTTCTACGCCAATTGAATTATTTACCAGTATGGCATTTCTGATCTATACCAGTGTCATGTTAGCATCATTTATTGTCAGTGCATACAAAAACAAGACCATGAATTTGATGTTTTCTTATCCTATAAAACGTCAGAAAATATTGGCGTCGCAGATGATTGCTGTCTGGTCTTTTAATTTTGCAGCGCTTACCTTAACAAAATTGGCTATTTATCTCTGTGTATTTTTAGGAACAAAATTTATGCAGTCGTCATTTACTATTGATTTTTCTATCATAAGTTTGTCATTTTATATCCAGTTGATATTAAAATCAGTAGTAATCGTAAGTATGAGTTTTATTGCTCTGTTTGTGGGAATTGCTATGAAATCATCCAAAGCGACAATTATTACTTCATTTTTGTTAATTTTTCTTACGCAAGCAAATGTTGGTGATTTTACACTGGCGGGCAATGTGGTAATTCCGTTGATTTTAACAATTATTTCTTTTGGTTTTGTCATTTTGTCCGTATATCACACAGAAAACAGAGATTTAATGTAATTTTTTGAGGATTATGTGGAAGATAATTGAGAACCAAAGATATTTTGGGAAGGAAATGAAAGGATTGTAAAAAGAGCAAAGAGAATGATTCAAGCTTTTGTTTGAGTGCAAGTTCGATCTTGGACTGTGAGAAATCCTTTGGCGGAGTAATAATTTGCTCAGGCCCGCATAATTACCAAATTTCTGCAAATACTGTAAAAAGAAGAAAGATAGACAGCTTGTATTGTTACCATATAAGCTGTTTTTCTATGTCTAATTAGGTAATTGCAAGACTCAATATTTTAGCAGTAAAAAGCTTAGTGCGTTCTATATTTTGTGCTTTTATATGAAATAAAATATTTACCTAGAATTGTATATGAAATTTCTATCACTTAGTAGTTTTGCAATTATCTATCTATATTTGATGGGCGAAAGGAGATAATTATGAGTTTGTGTTTGAAGATTACAGAGGTTCACGCAAGAGAGATTTTGGATTCCAGAGGAAATCCTACGGTGGAGGCAGATGTGACAGTTGAGACCACCAGCAATGGCAAGAAAACGACTGGCCGCGCGGCAGTGCCCTCAGGGGCATCTACCGGTAAATTTGAGGCGGTGGAGCTGAGAGATGGAGAGCCGAGATATTTTGGTCTCGGGGTGCAGAATGCGGTCAAGCATGTCAATGACAAGATTGCAAAGATCCTGATTGGCAAAAATGCTTTGAATCAGGTGGAGATTGACCGCTGTCTGATTGCAGAGGATGGTACGGACGACAAGATCAATCTCGGCGCCAATGCCATGTTAAGCGTGTCTCTGGCATGCGCACGCGCGGCGGCAAAAGCAATGGAACTGCCATTATATCAGTATTTGGGCGGCAGCAATGCCAGAAGAATGCCAGTGCCGATGATGAATATTTTAAATGGCGGCAGACATGCAGATAATACCGTTGATTTTCAGGAATTTATGATCATGCCTGTGGGAGCTAAGAGTTTTTCCGAAGGGTTGCGGATGTGTGCCGAGGTCTACCATAATCTGAAAAAAATCTGTGAGAAAAAGGGTTTGTCTACAGCGGTAGGAGATGAAGGCGGTTTTGCGCCAGATTTGCCAGATACGCATACGGTATTGGAATTGATTATGGAAGCGGTGAAGGCTTCTGGTTATACACCAGGAGAAGATTTCAAGATTGCTTTGGATGCAGCGGCCAGTGAGCTTTATAATGAGAAGACAGGAATGTACCATTTCCCAGGAGAATCAAAATTGAAGGGGCAAGAAGTTGTCCGCGATACGGCGGAGATGATTCGCTACTATACAGAATTGATTGAAAACTTCCCCATTATTTCGATTGAGGATGGTTTGGATGAGGAAGATTGGGACGGCTGGCAGGCGATGACCAAGCAGCTTGGAGAGCGGATTCAGTTGGTGGGAGATGATCTCTTTGTCACCAATACGAAGCGTTTGGACGCAGGAATTAAATTGCAGACAGCCAATGCCATTTTGGTAAAAGTAAATCAGATTGGCACCTTGACAGAGGCGATGGAGGCCATTGAGACGGCTCATAAAAATGCCTATCGTGCAGTGATTTCACATCGTTCTGGAGAGACAGAAGATACTTTTATTGCAGATTTGGCTGTGGCGGTCAATGCCGGACAGATTAAGACAGGAGCACCCTGCCGTGCAGAACGTACTGCAAAATACAATCAGCTTCTTAGAATTGAGGAACAACTTGGGGTTGTGGCAGAGTATAAAAATCCTTTTAATAAATTTTAAAGATAAATTTGAAATTACAATTTTTGCTGTGGAGCAGTTTAGATGGTTAATCTCATATAGGAAGTTGTGTTTGTTGTCAGTAAAGCTTAACTTTTCCTATATGAGATTGATGTCTCAAAAGGTCTGAATTTGGTAAAAACTGTATATTGATTATCTCTGAATAACTCTAAAACATTGAATTATATATTATCTAATCCTGCCTGCAGTTCATGACCTTCCTTATCTTTAAAATAAATTATAATACCTTCATTGCTGCCTATTTTTATCTTCCTACCATTTTTTATTTTCTCCCACATGTAGAGATATGGTCTTTTATATAATCGGGTAATTTTATACCCTTTCTTCATTTTTATTTCCAGCTTTCGGGCTTTATAACTTATCTTTATTGAACAGTTATTCGTTTTGTTAAATTTTTTCGTATAATCCTTTGAACCAATTTTAAACTTAGCAAACGGATTCTGATACTTTAAAAGAGTCCATTTACATTTTGAAGTGTAAGTCTTCCCATTCTGCTTAATTTTACAGGTGATGGTCGCTTTTCCAGCTTTCTTTGGAGACATCAACACAGTGTTGCTTTTTTTATCATATTTCACGCTTACCACTTTCTTATTGCTGCTTTTTAGACTCACCTTGGCATCTTTTTCTAATCCGCTTATTGTCGTGCTCTTGGTGGACATATCTGGAAAATAATATTCACAATAATCCTCGAAAAATACACTCGGCTTTTCCTCTGCATTTACCTCCAATGGACGCACTATAAATGATGAAATAACCATTGCAAGGACAAGCAGCGCGCTGATGCTTCTTTTTAATTGTTTCATTCGTAAAATCCTCTCTTTCTTATATATTTTTTAGGCGTTTGTAAAACGCCCGAACCCACATAAATGTGGCATTCTTCTTGTTGCAAAACATCTCTTTCCCATAATATGGATGTAAAGGCCTGCAAACGAGCTCACTTTATATGAAAAAATAAGGATACTGCTCAGTTCAATTCCCTTTCCAGTATGCATTATTTACAAAATGCACCTCTTGCATGGGCGTTTTCACAGAGACATTATATACAACTTACACAAAACATTATAAACCTTTATTAGTTTTTTGGGAACATGCATTAGTCCCTCAATCTTGAGGGAGTGAAAGGTGGTGTTGGCAAAGGCTATGCTATCATACATGAAACAGGGGACTTGGTTTAGATTGAAAAAGTTATTGAAAAATACACCAAGATATGATAATATAGAAAAAGTTATGAGCAGTATTATTGGCAGGAGGTGTGTTTCAAATGGCAGTATTAAAGACAGTTTTGATTGTAGCATTTATCATAATCAGTATTGCGTTGACAGTAATCGTTTTAATGCAGGAAGGCAAATCAGCAGGACTTGGGGCTATCAGCGGCGCCGCAGATACGTACTGGGGCAAGAACAAGGGGCGTTCTATGGAAGGAAGGCTTATAATGGCTACCAGGATCATGGTATTTTTGTTCTTGGTGATTGCGGCTGTATTGAATATCGGAAGCTTTTAGAACTAAGGAGACTGTCGGGAGCGACAGTCTTTTCTCATATATTAGAAAGTTTGTAAAACTTTCTAAGTTATATGAGAATAATATGCGCATTCGTGCAATTAGGAGAAGATATGGAGAGAGAATTATTGGAAAATAGAAAAAAAACGATCTATGAGTTGATGTGCAGTGACATCTATGTACCCATGAAGCTCAAGGAGCTGGCTGTATTTTTAGATGTGCCAAGAGAAGAGCGTCCGGCATTGGAGGAGGTACTCAACCAGCTTTTGGCAGAGGGCAAGATTGAACTTTCAAAGCGTGGAAAATACAGCAAAGCAGAAGGAAAATATATCACAGGTGTGTTTGTTGGAAATGCCAGGGGTTTTGGATTTGTCACTGTGGAGGGAGAAGCGGAGGATATCTTTATCTCAGAATCCACAGTAAATGGCGCGATGCATGGAGATCGGGTGCAAGTTTCCCTGCTTCCAGGGCATACAGGAAAACGGCGGGAAGGCGCTGTGGTTAAGATTTTACAGAGGGGAATCACCAAAGTTGTGGGTACCTTCCAGAAGAATAAAAATTTTGGATTTGTGATTCCCGATAATTTTAAGCTTGGACAGGATATTTTTATTCCGCAGGAGCATTGTCACGGCGCTGTGGATGGCCATAAGGTGGTCGCCAAAATCACTGATTATGGAAATGAGCGCAAGAATCCAGAAGGGAAAATTGTAGAAATTATCGGACATATCAATGATCCAGGGACAGATATCATGTCTATTGTAAAAGGGTATGACCTGCCAATGGAGTTTTCAGAAAAAGTACTGAAACAGGCAGAAAACGTGGCCAAACCGGTAAGTAGTGCGGATATGGCTGGAAGAATGGATGTGCGGGACTGGCAGATGGTGACAATCGATGGCGAGGATGCCAAAGACTTGGACGATGCCATTACTCTGACAAGAGAAGGAGAAAATTACCGTTTGGGTGTGCACATTGCGGATGTGACAAATTATGTGCAGGAGCGCAGTGCCCTGGATGCGGAGGCCTTGGAGCGGGGGACAAGTGTGTATTTGGTAGATCGGGTTATTCCTATGCTGCCACATAGCCTTTCAAATGGAATCTGTTCGTTGAATGCCGGAGAGGACAGGCTGGCCTTAAGCTGTATTATGCTGATTGACAAGAAAGGTACTGTGATTGACCATAAACTTGCAGAGACTGTGGTGCGGGTAGATCAGAGAATGAGTTATACCAGTGTGCGCAAGATTTTAAAAGATCAAGATCAGCAGGAGCGGAAAAAATATCAGGAATTAGTGCCAATGTTTGAATTGATGGAGGAGTTGGCGGCAATTCTCAGGGAGAAGCGCAGAAAGCGTGGTTCGATTGATTTTGATTTTCCTGAGACAAAGATTGTTCTTGATTCTCAGGGAAGACCGTTGGAGATCAAGCCATATGAGCGCAATGTGGCGACACGTATTATCGAGGATTTTATGCTGATTGCCAATGAGACAGTGGCGCAGGATTTCTTCTGGCAGGAATTGCCTTTTGTCTATCGGGTGCACGATACCCCAGATCCAGAAAAGATCCGCAAGTTAGGGACATTTATCAATAATTTTGGTTATTCCATCAAGATTGGCCAGGATGAAATTCATCCTAAGGAATTACAAAAATTGTTGGAAAAGATTGAAGATACGCCGCAAGAGCCATTGATCAGCCGCTTGACGCTGCGCTCTATGAAACAAGCAAAATACAGTACACAGAGCACCGGACATTTTGGATTGGCAACTTCCTATTATTGTCATTTCACCTCGCCGATTCGCCGTTATCCAGATTTGCAGATTCACCGCATTATCAAGGAAACGCTGCGAGGGAAGATGAATGAAAAACGAATTTCCCACTATGAGCAGATTTTGCCGGAGGTGGCCGCACAGTCCAGCACCAGAGAACGCAGAGCTGATGAGGCAGAGCGGGAAACCGATAAATTGAAAAAAGTGGAATATATGTCAGAGCATATTGGAGAGGTATTTGAGGGAGTGATTTCCAGTGTCACAGCATGGGGGATGTATGTGGAACTGCCTAATACCGTGGAAGGAATGATTCATGTCACTAACCTCACAGATGATTATTATCACTTTGATGAGGAAAATTATGAACTGGTAGGAGAGACGAGCGGCAAGACTTACAAGCTGGGACAAAAAATTGAGGTGTTGGTGGCCGATACAGATAAATTAATGAGAACGATTGATTTTGTTTTGGCGTAATATGAGAACCCATGAAAATAGATATTGAAATCTTTCAAATTTATTTGCAAAGAAATGAATATTTATTTTCAGGAAGGTGAATAATTTCCTCAGCCACAGACAAAAGCCTTGGCAGAAGTGTATCACAGCGTGGCTGGTATGTTTGTGGTTAGGGTTCTGAGAGGAATAGCAGGAAGAAAGGAATTAGAATGGGGAAAGATAGTATCAAACTGATTGCAAATAATAAGAAGGCATTTCATGATTATTTTATCGAGGATAAATATGAGGCAGGGATTAGTCTTGCGGGGACAGAAGTAAAATCACTGCGGATGGGAAAGTGTTCAGTTAAGGAATCTTTTATCCGTATTGAGAACGGTGAGCTTATCATCTATGGGATGCATATCAGCCCTTATGAAAAGGGAAATATTTTTAATAAAGATCCACTGCGTCCAAGGAAATTGTTATTGCACAAATATGAGATCAATAAAATTGCCGGCAAAATCGCAGAGAAAGGCTTTACTGTGGTTCCTCTGCAAGTCTATTTTAAGGGCAGCCTGGTAAAAGTGGAAATTGCACTGGCCAGAGGTAAGAAGCTCTATGATAAACGGCAGGATATTGCCAAGAAAGATATGCGCAGAGAATCTGAGCGCGAATTTAAGGTCAAAAATCTGTATTAATGGATGCGGTATGGAAGATGTTGCACGAACAGTAAACACAAGATCTTGTGAAATAAGGCTGCCGTAATCCCACTGACTTAGGCAGGTGGGTTAAGGCAGCCAAAAATCGAAGCGCAGACCGATGAAGCAGAAACCCATTCGCTGCAGACAGACTATGGGTAGGTTACAAGTTTGAGTTGCTATAAAAAAACAAGCGGATGGAGTTTTCTGCCTTATGAAAAACAATTTTTTCAACAATTCCTTTTAACGCTTCATTTTTCTGTGCCATCGCAATGGTATCATCCATCAAAAATTCACAGACAGAGGAAACCTTTGAAACATTCTGTCTATTAGATGCAGCAGTTGTCATCTGATTTTCTGTAAGTGCGGTAAGCTGCTGACAGAGTGTGTCACGTTCTTGTTGAAGGAGTTCTTTTTGTTCTTTATATTCCTCTATCGTGTCAATACCATCTCGATAAGCCTGTTTAATGCGGGCTTCTTTTTGATTAAGTTTTTCCAGTGCATGTTGTAATAAAGTCTGTTCAGACTGGGTATCAGGAAGTGTTTGGTCTGGGATTTCAAAGGTCATTGTATGGGTATCTAAGACTTTATTGAGAGCTTCCAAAATATGAGGTACGATCTTTTTTCCGCTGATGCTGTGAGAAACACTGCATGTTCCTTTGAGATAACCACAGCATTGAAAGTGAAAATAAGTGCGGCCATAGCGTTTGTCTGTCTGTTTAGAGGTTGAGAGGGTGCAGCCGCAGGCAGAACACTTTAAGAGACCGCCCAGCCAGTGAGTGACTGCAACAGAGGGCTTACGGTATTTTGGCGAATATTCTGTTTGAAAGCGTTTTTGTGCAGCGGCAAATAGTTCTTCTGAGATAATGGCAGGCTGCTTTCCATCTGCAATAATCCATTCGGATTCTGGTTTAAGCCGGTTACTCTCGTTTTCCATGCGATTCCAGCGGACTTTTCCAGTGTAAGATATATTTTGCAAGATGTATGTAAGGGATCGTTTTTCAAAATTTTTATTCTGGCGGGTTTTCAGTCCCATATTGTTTAGCTGGCGGCAGATTTCCAGGATTGAGAGATGTTCCTGCACATATTTTTGAAAAATTAACTTGACAATTTCTGCTTCCTTAGGAACGATAACGGGGGGTTCCCCTCTGTGTTCGATGCGATAGCCCAGCGGAGGCCGCGCCTGAAAATTACCGCGCTTGGCATTTTCCGTCATGCCCCGTACTACTTCGCCAGAAAGCCGAATTACATAATATTCATCCATCCATTCTATAATTCGTTCAATCAAACTTCCAAAAGGTCCCTCTACCAGAGGTTCTGAGATACTGATCACATCTACTTTACAATTTTTTCGCAGCATGGTTTTATAGACAATGCTTTCTTCCTGGTTTCGGGCAAATCGGCTGTATTTCCAAACCAAAATCACATCAATGGGATGATTTTCACTTTTGGCAAGGCCGATCATCTTCTGAAAATAGGGGCGTTTATCGGCATGTTTGCCAGATACGCCTCCTTTTTCATGAAATATGTATGCTGTTGGGACTGTAATCTGATTTTTGGCGGCATATTCTAGGGCAAGTTTGATCTGAGAATCTGGAGAAAGTTCATGTTCATCTTGTCTTCCCGTGCTGACACGGACATAGATAGCGCCGATTCGTGTGTTTGGTTTGTTCTTCATAATATCACCTTGTTGATTTTATGCCAATGATTTATGAAAAAGAAGGTTAGAAGGAAAAGAATTCAATGTTTTTCAATGAGATGTGAGATAATGAAGGCAAGTGGAACAAACTATCAGACATAAGATAAAACGGAGGCGGTGATATGGAAGTTAAAATAATACTTGTAAAAAAAAATGACGCAGGACAATCGGAGATGAATTTTGATGATCTGTCAATAAAGGAGCAGAAGATGGAAGGTATTTGCCTTAAAAAACGTTTTTTTGAAATTTTGGGTTATATCGAAAAGTCAGAACCACCAGCTTAGAGCAATTTCAAACACGCTCTAAGCTGGTGGAAAGCTGTTATTTTAATGATTTTGAAAAGCTTCTGGCATTGGAGTTCTTCGTTTTAATCCCTTTTGGTACAGAAATACCCCAGCCAGCGCAAAACATACAGCCAAGACAAAAATCACGATATGAATCAAAATAGATTTGCCGCCATAACTTAAAAAACTTGGTGCAAAGGTTCCCCAGATATTAAACAGCATATGGAACAGGATTGACAGATAGATACTGCCGCCTTGATAGCAGACATAACCGCAGAACAGTCCCACAACAAAGGCATAAGCGCCTTGAATTATATTTCCGTGAAATGCGCCAAATAAGAAGGCTTGAAGAATATTTGCTGCAAAGAAAGGCATGGCCTTTGTGCCCAATTTTAGTGTCACACCTCTAAAAATTAATTCCTCACTAATTGGGGCAATTAACACAGAATACAGGGCTAGCAGCAAAGTGACATCTCCAAATCCAATACTTTCCATCAAATCTTGATAGGTTTGCAGCCATCCAGGGTTGATGGCTGCGAGAACCATAACCACATAGTTAGATATGTACTGCATACCAAGCATAAGGAGCACAAGACCGCAGAAAATTTGTGGATTAATCAGAGAAGATACCTCCCTGCGGGGTTGTTTTTTGGGGACAAACTGTTTCCAGTACCACAAACCAAGGGCAAGAGCAGCAATGACAGCATAGATTGCAGAGATGCCGGCAAGAAATTGGCTGTCACTGAGAAAGTCGAGGATAAAATTGGGGTCAGCCATTTGATGGATTAGATCTGGATTGGAAACGATCTCTAAGATCAGTTTTACCAATACGCCTCCAAAAGAGACGATAATTTGAATGCCAAAAGCAAGGAGTGCAGGAAGCAGACATAATAAGATACTGCCGATTTTTTTTAAAATATTCATAAGATCAGATTCCTTTCATTATGATAAATTATTTATATTATTGTATTATTATAGAGATACAAAAAGAGAAATGCAATGATGTTTTTCAAAAACCAAAAGAAAAGCTGTTGCTTTTTTTCTAAAATTGTTATAAGATACAAACTAGCGTATATTTATACAATTTCACTATGGGAAAATATGCCTTATGGCAGGATTGCTGCGGCATTCTTAAATTCCGATGGAAAATCAAATACAGGAGGACGAATATTTATGAAAAATTGGAAAAAATTAACAGCATTATTAGTGACAGGCGCATTGATGGCGGGGATTATGGGATGTGGCGCGCCTGCAAATACAGTAAATTCCCCAGAAGATATGACAGGAAAGAAGATTGGCGTGCAGCTTGGAACCACTGGAGATACTCTTGTAACAGATCAATTTGAAGGTGATAGTGGTACAACCGTGGAGCGTTATAAAAAAGGTGCAGATGCGGTGCAGTCGTTAAAACAAGGTAAGATTGACTGTGTGGTGATTGATTCAGAGCCAGCGAGCGCTTTTGTAGATCAGAACAAGGATTTGAAGATTTTAGATACAGAGTATACAGACGAAGAATATGCAATAGCCATTGCCAAGGACAATACAGAATTAAAGGATAAGATTAATGGTGCGCTGGCAGAGTTAAAGTCAGATGGTACTCTTGATCAGATTATGGCAAACTATGTTGGAGATACCAAGGGAACCTGCCCTTATGAATCACCAGATGATGTAGATACCTCCAATGGTAAGCTTGTGATGGCGACGAACGCTGCATTTAAGCCTTATGAATACTATGAGGACAACAGAATTGTGGGAATTGATCCAGAGATGGCGCAGGCGGTAGCTGACAAACTAGGCATGGAGTTAGAGATCGTTGATATGGATTTTGACGCTATTATCAATGCCGTGCAGTCTGGCAAGGCAGATATCGGTGTGGCTGGTATGACCGTGAACGAAGAGCGTCTCCAGAGTATTGATTTTACAGATACATATGCGAAAGCAAAACAGGTCATCATTGTCCGTGCAAAATAGGAGGAATAGCTGTTGTGCAGGATTTTATCAATGAATTTACATTAAATTTTATCGATGATAACAGATATCGGTACATAGCAGAAGGGTTTGTCAATACCCTTATTATCTCTTTCTTTGCAGTGCTTGTGGGAATTGTGATTGGTTTTTTGGTAGCGATTATCCGCTCCAATCATGACAAAACAGGGCATATGAAAGTTGCTGATGTGATCTGCAGAATTTATCTTACGGTGATGCGGGGCACACCGACCATGCTGCAGCTTTTGATCATTTATTATGTGATCTTTGCATCTGTCAATGTACCTAAGATTTTAGTAGCGGTGGTGGCATTTGGCTTAAATTCTGGCGCTTATGTGGCTGAGATTGTTCGTTCTGGCATCATGTCTGTGGATGAAGGCCAGTCAGAAGCGGGGCGCAGCTTAGGATTGAATTACCGCCAGACCATGCAGTTTATTGTCTTGCCTCAGGCATTTAAAAATGTGCTTCCAGCATTGGGAAATGAGTTTATTGTACTATTAAAGGAAACCTCAATCAGTGGTTATATTGGATTGACCGATTTGACGCATGGCGGAGATATTATCCGTGGAATCACCTTTTCTGCGTTTATGCCGTTGATTGTAGTGGCCTTGATTTATCTGCTGTTGGTGACAGGACTTTCCTGGTGTGTCAATAAGCTTGAGAGGAGACTGAGAGTCAATGAACGATAAAGTATTGTTGGAAGTAAAGGATTTAAAAAAGGATTTTGGAGATCATCAAGTGCTCAGAGGCATCAGCACTAAGATTACGCAGGGAGAAGTGGTGGCGATTATTGGGCCTTCCGGCTGTGGAAAATCTACTTTTTTGCGGTCTTTAAATCTCTTGGAAGTCCCCACAGGAGGAAGTGTTGTTTTTGAGGGGAATGAGATTACTGCCCCAGGAACAGATGTGGACAAGGTACGCCAGAAAATAGGGATGGTTTTTCAGCAGTTTAATCTATTTGCAAATCTCAGTATCAAGGATAATATTACGCTTGCTCCAGTAAAATTAGGATTGATGAGCAAAGAGGAAGCGGAAAAAAGAGCAAAAGAGCTTTTGGAACGTGTCGGGCTTCCCGATAAGGCCGAGTCATTTCCAGCCATGCTGTCTGGCGGCCAGAAACAGAGAATTGCTATCGCTCGTTCCCTGGCCATGAATCCAGATGTAATGCTATTTGATGAACCAACATCCGCTTTGGATCCAGAGATGGTAGGAGAAGTTTTAGAGCTGATGAAGGAGCTGGCTGCGGATGGCATGACGATGGTAGTAGTCACCCATGAGATGGGCTTTGCCAGGGAGGTGGCCACAAGGGTGATATTTATTGATGAGGGTGTGATCTGTGAAGAAAATACACCCCAGGAATTTTTTGCCAATCCTAAAAATCAGAGGCTTAGAGAGTTTTTATCAAAAGTATTGTAGTAGTTATAAAGAATAGGAAGGAACATGGAAACATTTTATAAAACGGGCAGACATAGTGCAGTCAGTTATGTAATGGCGGTGTAGTATAGGCTACGCCGCCGTTTTTTTATCGGAAAATCCTGCCATGCAGGGATCTTTGTTTTGTAGGAAATTTTTTTAGCTTTTCTATATAATAAAAAGCGTTTTTTTAAGGGCTGCACTGTGCGTGTTTTATAAAAAAATGTAGAAAAGTAAATATAATAACTGTTTTCTTGTGCAATTCCTATAGTTTTTGGGGATGAAAAAAATAATTTATTATACTAAAGTTATATCATATACATAAAAACCAGGAAGGATGGAGGGAGTTTTATTCTATCGGAGAAGACTCTCACTTTTATAAGTGGTGAGTAAAACCAATTTATCTCAGTGGGAGTTAGGTCTCCCATTGAGAGGAAAGCCTCCGACGGATTGCAGGGCTGCGGATTTGTTTTTGTCAGAGAAGCTTTCCCATACCCCGCAGCAAGAACGCCGACAGCGTTCTTGAATATGTAATTTCTATAATCCTTCTCCCAAAAAGAAAGGAGTAAAATTGTGAGGAAAACAATGAGAAACAGATGGAAGCGTCTGTGTGCCGTAGCGCTAGCGGCGGCGATGACAGTAACCATGCTTCCAGTCAATGCACAAGCAGAGTCGCGGGCGGGCGAAACGCAGATGGAGACCGTAGAGCTTGTGCCAAATGGAAATTTTGAGAGTGGCATCGACGGCTGGAGTGGGTTTTCAGGTGCAGCCATAGCAACAGAGCAGATGACCGTGTCTGGAGACGATACTAGTAATGTATTGCATGTGTCGGGTAGAAATAATACTTCTGGAGGAGCAGGTTATAATCTCTCTGGTAAGCTAAAAAAAGGCACAAAATATACCATTACAGGAAAGTTCCTGTATAAGTCAGGTCCTGACGAGAAGGATTTTAACATCACATTCCAAAATGGGCCAGATTACAGATACCGTGAGGCAAAATATGGCGCGATTAAGGGAATAAGAGGCAAGTGGGTATCATTTAACGTTCAATACACGCCTGCTGATACGGTTGTAGAGGGCGTAACATACCCGTTTAGCACAACAGAAAATACATTCTTTATTGAGAGCGGCTGGGCAAAAAATCCTACAGTAGAGAATGATTATATGGACTACTGGATTGACGACATCTCCATTACCTATCAGAAGGCTGCAGGAGAAGACCCAGAAGAGCCGGAAGAGCCAGAACAACCACAGGTTGAAGATTTGCTCTTCAATGGTTCTTTTGAGAATGCCCCGATTGATGTAAATTGGAAAGGCATGGGTGGAGCTAAGGTTGAGCGAGTGGAAGGCGTGGCGCATGAAGGCAATGCCAGCTTGAAAGTATCTGATTATTCGGCAGGCTGGGAAGGCGCACGCTATGAGCTTTTACAGCTTTGGAATGACGGAAAGCTGATTCCAGGAAAGAAGTATACATTGACTGCCTGGGCAAAGACGGAAAGCGGCAGCGGTACGCTGACGCCAACCATTAAAGGGCAGGTAAGCGGCAAAGATTCCTATACTGGTTTTGGAAGTGCTGCGCAAGTAGACAGCACCAAATGGACAAAAATATCCGGCGAGATCAGCTTAGCAGATTATGATAAAGATACGAATGTGCTTGAAATGTACTGGAGCTGGGGAAAGACAGTAGAAGAAGGAGCGCCGGCAGTATTCTATCTTGATGATGTAACCTTGACAACACCGTCAGACAACATTGTCAGAAACGGTTCTTTTGAGCGAGGCTTAGAGAGCTGGACAGGATATGAGCAGGGAGAGGCAGAGATCCTTGCAGTGGCAGCCGATGAGTATAATTCCGGCAGCCAGAGTGTGAAAGTGACAAACCGTACCAAATGTACCAACGGACCGGCACAGGATATGAGCAAAAAACTGACGCCAGGCAGCTATTATACAGTTTCAGCATGGGTAAAATACAAAGAAGGTCCAGACACAAAAGAATTCAATTTGACATTACATAACGGAACAGAGAGCACGGTACTGGCAACAGGAACCGCGAAAAAGGGTGAATGGACCGAGATCAAAGGAGATTGGGGAATGCCATATGATATGGCTGCTGACTCTAACTTCCTGGTTGTGGAGACGCCTACGGTAGAGACACCAAATGCTGCCAATGATCTGATGGATTTTTATGTGGATGATGTGTCTGTAATAAAATATCAAGATAATACACAGGCTTTGGCAAAGAAGTTTGGTTATGGAAATCCGATTACCACCAATGAATTTGGGGCAGACCCCTATGCAATCGAATACAATGGCAGAATATATGTTTATATGACAGCAGACGATTATGAGTTTTCAGATAAAGATAACCCATTTTCCAATAATTTTGGTTACATCACCAGCCTGAGAGTGGTATCTTCTGCTGATTTGATGAACTGGACAGATCACGGTGAGATTGAAGTGGCAGGCCGCAATGGTGGAAATGGCCCGGCAATGTGGGCAAGCCATTCCTGGGCGCCGGCAATCGCTTACAAAAAAGTAGATGGAAAAGATAAGTTCTTCCTCTATTTTGCCAATGACGCCTCCGGTATTGGCGTACTGGAAGCAGATACCCCGTTAGGTCCCTGGAGAGATCCGATTGGCAAAGCTCTGATTACAAAACAAACACCTGGATGTGAAAAAGTAGAATGGTGCTTTGACCCAGCGGTATTGGTAGACGACGACGGAGAAGCATACATATACTTTGGCGGCGGCGTTCCTGCCGGACAGCACAATAATCCTAAGACGGCAAGAGTTGCTAAATTGGGCGCTGATATGATCAGCCTTGATGGAGCAGCAGTGGAAATTGACGCTCCCTGTATGTTTGAGGACAGTGGTATTTTTAAATTTGGTGATAAGTATTACTACTCCTATTGTTCTAACTTTACAGCAACGACAGTAGAGGGATATCCGGAACAAGGGACAATCTGCTATATGATGAGCGATAACCCAATGGGGCCGTTTACATATGCTGGAGAGATTTTCTCCAATCCACAGGTTTGGTTTGGCGTAGGTGGAAATAACCATCATGCAACATTTGTCTTCAATAACAAGAGTTACTTCATTTACCATGCACAGACAGTATCAAAGGCATTGGGTGTAGAACGCGGCTACCGTTCCACACATATTGACGAGATTAAATTGGATGACAAGGGCAAAATCCTGCCAATCTCAGGTACTTATGAGGGAATTCCGCAGTTGGCAGTGATGGATCCATATCAGAGAATCGAAGCGGAGACCATTGCATGGAATGCAGGCGTGAAAGCAACTGCCACTGGCCGTCCAGGTAATTTGTTTGCAGATTATAATATGGTATTGACAGACCTTCAGGAAGGTGACTGGACTTCGGTATCTCAGTTAGACTTTGGCAGCAAAGGCGCAGACAAGATTACTGTGGCAGTGGGCTCAAAAGACGGCGGTACGATTGAAGTGCGCGCAGGCTATCCAGAAGGAAAAACAATTGGCACAATCGACGTTCCTGAAACTGGAAGCAACCATACCTATCAGTTGGTAACTGGCGATATTGAGAAAGTTACAGGAACACAGAATATTTTCCTTATCTTCCATGAGAAGAAGACCGGTGCGACCACAGAAATTTACCAGGAAAATCTGGCGAATCTGTGGGCAGCAGTTAAGGCGGCGGAGAGCAGCCTTCCATTAAAGGAACAGCTGCAGCGCCAGATCACCAAAGCTCACAACGTAAGTTCAGGATTTGCTTGGAATGAAACGGAGCAAAAGAATGCCTTAGAAGCTAAGATCAGTGACGCAAATGCAGTGGTAAATAATGGCAGCACCACGGATGATCAGTTTAAGGCAGCAATTGAGACACTGAATACAGCGATTGACATAGCAGATCAGTATAAACCAACAGAGAAACTGTTAAAAGAAAAGCTGAAATATAGGATTAAATATGCACAGCAGCTATCAGAGCTTGCGTCCTTATCTGATGCTCACAAAGCACAGTTACAGACAGGCATTGATACATCAAAGAAGTTGCTGAAGGATGACAGCATCATGAACGTGGACTACTTCCAGTTCACAGAGGAAGGCGGCAACGCCCCAAGTGAAGGCGATAAGACCGATAAAGAACAGTTGACCGATAAGATTACGGCAGCGAAAGATTTACTGGCAGATTTGAGCGCTGAAAAGAAGGCGGCTCTGCAGAAAGTAATCGACGAAGTAGAAGCAGTATTGAATAATGCAAATGCCAGTGATGCAGATATCAAGGCAGCATTAGATAAACTGAACAAAGCTATTGAGGATTCTGAGAAGGATACACCAAAAGAAGAATTGAGTTCACAGATTGTTGCAGCTAAGGCGTTGCTCGATAGTCTCAGTGAAGAAAAGAAGGCAGCGCTGCAGGCAGTAATCGACGAAGTAGAGGCAGTATTGAATGATGCGAATGCCAGTGAAGCAGATATTCAGGCAGCGCTGGATAAACTGAACAAAGCCATCGAAGACGCTGGTGGTGACAAGCCGCCGGTAGAAAAACCAGTGAAAGATCAGCTGGAGGAGAAGATCGCAGCAGCGAAGGAACTGCTTGCAAACTTAAGTGAAGAAAAGAAAGCAGCGCTGCAGGCAGTAATCGATGAAGTAGAGGCAGTATTGAATAATGCGAATGCCAGTGAAGCAGATATTCAGGCAGCGTTGGATAAACTGAACAAAGCCATCGAAGACGCTGGTGGTGACAAGCCGCCGGTAGAAAAACCAGTGAAAGATCAGCTGGAGGAGAAGATCGCAGCAGCGAAGGAACTGCTTGCAAACTTAAGTGCAGAAAAGAAAGAAGCGCTGCAGGCAGTAATTGATGAAATAGAGGCATTATTGAAGAATGAGAATGCCAGTGAAGCAGATCTTAAGGCAGCACTGGATAAATTGAACAAAGCCATCGAAGACGCTGGTGTAGAGAAACCAGTGAAAGATCAACTGGAGGAGAAGATCACAGCAGCGAAGGAACTGCTTGCAAACTTAAGTGAAGAAAAGAAGGCAGCGCTGCAGGCAGTAATTGATGAAATAGAAGCATTATTGAAGAATGAGAATGTCAGTGAAGCAGATCTTAAGGCAGCACTGGATAAATTGAACAAAGCCATCGAAGACGCTGGTGTAGAAAAACCAGTGAAAGATCAGTTGAATGAGAAGATCACAGCAGCGAAGAAACTGCTTGCAAACTTAAGTGCAGCTAAGAAAGCAGCACTGCAGAAAGTAATTGATGAAGTAGAGGCAGTATGGAAGGATGCAAATGCCAGCGAAGCAGATCTTAAGGCAGCACTGGAAAAACTGAATAAAGCTATCGAAGAGGCGAACAAACCAGTTGTTAATCCACCGGTTGCGACTCCTAGAGTGGGTGAGAAATTCACAATGTCAAACGGTTTGAAATACAAGATTACCGCTTACAGCAGTAAAACAAAGAAAGTAACCGTGACAGGAACCAGCAAGAAGAATGTTACCAGCATCTCCGTACCAGCTACTGTAAAATACAAGAATGTAACATTCAAGGTGACATCCATTGATAAGAATGCATTTACAAAGAAAAGTAAGTTAAAGAGTGCAACAATTGGTAAGTATGTTACTAGTATTGGTGCGAAAGCATTCTATAATGATAAGAATCTGGCAAAAGTGACCTTCAATGGAACAGCAGTAAAGACGATTGGCAAGGATGCCTTTAAAGGTATCAAGAAGGGAGCATCTTTCGTTATGAAGAAGAAGACCTTCACTTCCAAGAGTGTGAAATACAAGATCACCAAGTCTACTACATCTGCCAAAGAGGTGACAGTGACTGGAACATCTAAGAAGAACATTACATCTTTGAACATACCAGCAACGGTGAAATACAATGGTATGTCCTATAAGGTGACAGCTATTGACAAGAATGCGTTTAAGAGTAAGAAGAAATTAAAGAGCATCACCATTGGTAAGAATGTAAAGAACATAGGAGCCAGTGCATTTGCTAAAGATTCAAGACTGACAACGATTATCATCAAGAGTACAGTATTGAAAAAGGTAGGTTCTAAAGCTTTCTCAGGAATCAGCAAAAAGGCCAAAATCAAAGTGCCTGCTAAGAAACTGAAAGCATATAAGAGATTGCTGAAGAATAAAGGACAGAGTAAGAGTGTTAAGATTGTAAAATTATAATAACAGTTGTCGTTCGTACCCTTCACATAAGGAAGTGGAGGGTACGAAGATAGCTCTGTACAAAAAACGGTATAGTCTTTGTGGCTATACCGTTTTTGGTTGCATATTTTGTCAATTCAGGATAAAATAGAAAGAAATATTGTAACTATTTAGATTACTTAAATGGAGGAAACCATGTCATTTGCACATCTTCATGTCCATACGGAGTATAGTCTCCTGGACGGTTCAAATAAGATAAAAGAATATGTCTTTAGGGTAAAGGAACTGGGAATGGATTCGGCGGCAATCACAGATCATGGTGTGATGTACGGTGTGATTGATTTTTACCGGGCAGCAAAAGAAGCAGGGATTAAGCCAATTTTGGGCTGTGAAGTCTATGTGGCGCCAGGTTCTCGCTTTGATCGAGAAAAAGTGGAGGGAGAAGATCGCTATTTTCATTTGATTTTGCTGGCCGAAAATAATATTGGTTATCAAAATCTAATGAAGATCGTTTCCAGAGGATTTACGGAAGGGTATTACTATCGTCCCAGGGTGGATCGGGAAATTTTGGAGACATACCATGAAGGATTGATTGTACTGAGCGCCTGTCTTGCCGGCGAGGTACAGAAACTTCTGCTGCGCGGAGCCTATGAGGAGGCAAAGGAAGCAGCTTTGTGGCATCAGAAAACATTTGGTGAAGGAAATTATTTTTTGGAATTACAGGATCATGGACTGCCAGATCAGAAACATGTCAACCAACAGCTTATGCGTTTAAGCCAGGATACAGGAATTGAATTGGTAGCCACAAATGATGTCCATTATACCTATGATACAGATGTGGATTCCCATGATATTCTGTTGTGTATTCAGACAGGGAAAAAGCTCTCAGATGAGAACCGGATGCGCTACGAGGGCGGACAGTACTTTGTGAAATCTGAGGAACAGATGCGAGCCTTATTCCCGTATGCACCACAGGCGCTTGAAAATACACAGAAGATTGCCGACCGCTGTCAGGTAGAGATTGAGTTTGGGGTTACAAAATTGCCGCAATTTGATGTGCCAAAAGGTTTTACTGCCTGGGAATATTTAAAAAAGCTTTGTTATGAAGGATTGGCAAGACGCTATCCTGTACAAGATGGCATGGTAGTGATACATGGAAGAGAGGAACCTTTAAAACAGGAGGATCTCAAAGCACAGCTTCAATATGAGCTAGATATCATTCAGCAGATGGGGTATGTAGATTATTTTTTGATTGTGTGGGATTTTATTCATTTTGCCAGAGAAAATGGCATTGCCGTAGGCCCAGGGCGTGGGAGTGCCGCGGGAAGTCTGGTCTCTTATACATTGGAAATTACCAACATAGAACCGATTCGCTATAATCTAATTTTTGAGCGGTTTCTAAACCCAGAGCGTGTCACAATGCCAGATATTGATATTGACTTTTGTGTGGAACGGCGGCAGGAAGTGATTGACTATGTTAGTGAGAAATACGGCAAAGACCGTGTGGTGCAGATTGTCACTTTCGGTACAATGGCGGCGCGCGGCGTGATTCGTGATGTGGGACGGGTGATGGATCTGCCCTATGCGTTTGTTGATAATATTGCAAAACAGATCCCCACAGATCTTGGGATTACCATTGATAGGGCGCTGGATAAGAATCCAGACCTTCGGGAAGTTTATGAAAATGATGATAGTGTAAGAAGGTTGATTGATATGTCCAAGCGCTTAGAAGGCCTTCCTAGGCATACATCCATGCATGCGGCAGGGGTTGTGATTAGTTCCAAAGCGGTGGATGAGTTCGTGCCGCTCTCTAGGGGCAGTGATGGTGCGATTACTACACAGTTTACCATGACCACGTTAGAAGAGCTTGGATTGTTAAAAATGGATTTTTTGGGCCTGCGCAACTTGACTGTAATTCAAAATGCTGTAAAACTGATTCATGACAGTCAGAGGGCGGAGAATCCAAATCTTCAAGAATCGGAACTTATGGATATTGACCAGATTGATTTTGACGATAAAGAAGTGCTTAATTCTCTTGGAACTGGAAGGACAGAAGGAGTGTTCCAGTTAGAGAGTGCTGGGATGAAGAACTTTATGAAAGAGTTAAAGCCACAAAGCTTGGAGGATATTATTGCCGGTATCTCTCTGTATCGTCCTGGCCCAATGGATTTTATTCCAGCATACATCAAAGGCAAAAATAATCCGCAATGTATCACATATGACTGTCCTCAGTTGGAACCTATTCTAGAGCCAACATATGGATGTATCGTCTATCAGGAACAGGTGATGCAGATTGTACGTGACTTAGCAGGATATACCTTAGGAAGAAGTGATCTGGTGCGCCGAGCCATGTCCAAGAAAAAGACAGATGTTATGGAGCGTGAGCGCAAAAACTTTGTCTATGGAAATCAGGAAGAGGGGGTTTTGGGCTGTATCAGTAATGGAATCAGCGAGCAGGTGGCAAATAAGATTTTTGATGAGATGATTGATTTTGCGAAATATGCTTTTAATAAGTCGCATGCAGCAGCCTATGCAGTGGTGGCCTATCAGACAGCTTATTTAAAATATTATTATCCTCTGCAATATATGGCGGCTCTGATGAGTTCCGTGATGGATCATGTGGGAAAGATTACAGAGTATATTTTTACCTGCCGTCAGATGGGAATCACGGTACTGCCGCCCAGTATCAATGAGGGCGAGAGCAGTTTTTCTGTGTCAGGAGAGGCGATTCGTTATGGATTGTCTGCCATTAAAAGTGTCAGCCATACTTTTATTGAAAAGCTCTGTAAAGAGCGTACAGAACGAGGGTTGTTTACCAGCCTCAAGGATTTCTTGACCCGTATGGCAGATCAGGAGATCAATCGCCGAGTGGTGGAAAATCTCATTAAGGCAGGGGCTTTGGACAATCTGGGAGCCACCAGAAAGCAATGTATGATGGTCTATGCAGGAATAATGGAGAGTATTGCCCAGGAGAAAAAGCATTCCTTGGCAGGGCAGATGACGTTATTTGATTTTGCTGGAGAGGAGGAAAAAGCTGATTTTGAGATCAAAATGCCAGATGTGGGGGAATATCCCAAAGAAACGTATCTTGGCTTTGAAAAGGAAGTGCTGGGCGTCTATATCAGCGGTCATCCCTTGGAGGAATATCAGGAGAAATTGCGCAAAAATATTACCAGGCTGACTACTGATTTTTATCTTGATGAGGAGAGCGGACAGACACGCGTGAGAGATGGGGAAACAGTAATGGTGGGTGGAATGATTGTCGATAAGAGCATCAAATATACCAGGCAAAATCAGACAATGGCATTTCTCACTTTAGAGGACCTGGTGGGAACACTTGAGATTGTTATTTTTCCCAAAAGCTATCAAAAAAATAGTCATTTATTGAATGTGGATGAGAAAATATTTGTGTGGGGACGTGTGGCGACGGAGGAGGAGAGAAATGGTAAGCTGATCTGTGAACGAATCTATTCGTTTGATGATACCAAAAAAGAATTATGGCTGCAGTTTCCCACCAGAGAATTGTATCAGCAGAAGGAAGCGGAAATCTTCTCTGTTTTGGAAGAGAGTGATGGAAAAGACCAAATTGTGATCTATATTTCTGGCGAAAAGCAGATGAAACGGCTTCCGCCGAGCCGCAATATTGCCATTATGCCTGAAATAATCAACAGATTAACTAAGTTTTTGGGTGAAAATAACGTTAAAGTTGTAGAAAAGAGTATTGAAAATACTGCAAAAAGATATTAGAATGTAATAGATTGGAAAAGTGAAATTTAAGATAGAATAACAGGAGGGACATGTTATGGCAAAGGAGATTCAGACAATTGGTGTGCTGACCAGCGGCGGCGATGCTCCAGGAATGAATGCTGCAATCCGAGCAGTGGTGCGGCAGGCCATTGTAAAGGGAAAGAATGTAAAGGGCATTAAAAGAGGATATGCAGGTTTGCTTCAGGAAGAAATTATAGATATGCATGCAAATGATGTATCAGACACGATTCAGCGTGGCGGTACGATCTTACAGACAGCAAGATGTAAAGAGTTTACAACAGCAGAAGGCCAGCAGTTAGGAGCGGAAATCTGTAGGAAACATGGCATTGACGGTGTGATTGTAATCGGCGGTGATGGTTCCTTTAAGGGAGCACAGAAGCTGGCGGGATTGGGCATCAATACCATAGGGATTCCAGGAACAATTGATTTGGATATTGCCTGTACAGAGTATACGATTGGATTTGATACCGCGGTAAATACGGCAATGGAGGCCATTGACAAGGTGCGCGATACTTCCACTTCCCATGAGCGTTGTTCTATTATTGAAGTTATGGGCCGTGGTGCGGGTTATATTGCCTTGTGGTGTGGAATTGCCAATGGAGCAGAGGATATTTTGCTGCCTGAAAAATATAATTACGATGAACAGGTGTTGGTCAATAATATCATTGCCAATCGGAAAAAGGGCAAGAAACACCATATTGTGATCAATGCGGAGGGAATCGGACATTCTGCAAGTATGGCAAAGCGTATTGAAGCGGCAACTGGCGTGGAGACACGGGCAACGATTTTGGGTCACATGCAGCGCGGTGGAAGTCCTACTTGTAAGGATCGTGTCTATGCGTCCACAATGGGAGCTTACGCAGTAGATTTACTGTGTCAGGGTAAGTCCAACCGTGTTGTGGGCTATCGTGACGGAGAATTTGTTGATTTTGATATTGATGAGGCGCTTGGCATGCAGAAAAATATTTCAGAATATCAGTTTGAAATCTGCAGAAATCTCAGTCTGTAAGGAGAGCGCAAAAGCTATGGTGACAAGTTCTTCCAATCCGCAGATGAAGCGTATTGTACAGTTAAATAAAAAGGCAAAAACCCGCTATGATCAGCGGGTTTTTGTGGCAGAAGGAATAAAAATGTGTCAGGAGGCGCCCAAAGAACAGATTGTGGCGGTCTATGTGTCTGAGCATTTTCTTGCAGAGCCAAAGAATCAGGAATTTTTAGAGGATTATCCATATGAAGTGGTTTCTGATAAAGTATTTGCAGCAGTCAGTGATACGAAAACCCCACAGGGGATCTTATGCCTTGTGAAAATGCCGCAATACTCTCTGGAAAAATTACTGGGAGATTTCAATATTTCAAAAGATGGAGACCAGCCAATGGCGAACTGTCCACATTTGCTGATTTTAGAGGGAATTCAGGATCCAGGGAATCTGGGAACAATGATACGTACCGCTGAGGGGGCAGGAGTTACAGGTATTATTATGAGTAAGACGACCGTGGATATTTTTAATCCCAAAGTGGTTCGTTCAACAATGGGTTCTCTGTTTCGTGTTCCGTTCTATCTCACAGATGATTTGGCCAAGACAATTGGCACCTTAAAAAAACAGGGAATTACCATGTATGCGGCACATTTGAAGGGAAAGCTATCATATGATCAGCCCAATTACTGCAGTGCTTGTGGTTTTATGATTGGCAATGAGGGAAACGGGCTTACGCCGGAAACAGCTGCCCTGGCAGATCAGTATATTCGTATACCAATGGAGGGCAGAGTAGAGTCTTTGAATGCTTCCATTGCGGCAGCGCTGCTGATGTATGAGACGCATCGGCAGCGCAGATAAAGTTCAAGAACGCCATCGGCGTTCTTGCTGCCGGGTGCGGGTCAGCTTTGCTGACAGAAACAAATCCGCACCCCTGCAATCTGCCAAAGGCTTTATCTCAGTTGTAGACTAGACTCCCACTGAGATAAATTACTCTTCAATTACATGAATTTCCAGGTAATCAAAGTCAATTTGTTCCACAAAATTGTCTTGATAAAAGCGGGCTTTGGCATGGCGTTTAAATTCGGCTATGGTGGTGTCTAACCAGATTGGTTTACTGAGGTCAAATTCGTAGCAGACCTGTTCTAGTGCCCGAAAAATCTTGTGGGTGCGAGTATCATTACTGTCATCAGTGATCACAGTGTCCTGTAATAGATGGTTGTCCTGAAATAGCTTAAACCAGATACGCATGATGGTTTCTCCTTACTGTTCATGTGGTAATTTGTGCGGCTGCAATGAAAATAGTATAAAGAAGATGAGAAAAGTTTGCAATAGCAAAAATTTTTGAGGTAACAGTTCACGCATCAAGTCAATATGGAGAACCTTTGTGAATGGCGTGGGAATGAACTGTAATAATCTGAGAGGAGGATGTAGTTATGGCAAAATATGTAATGGCACTGGATGCGGGAACGACAAGCAACCGCTGTATTCTTTTTAATGAAAAGGGAGAGATGTGCAGTGTTGCCCAAAAGGAATTTACACAATATTTTCCAAAACCAGGTTGGGTGGAGCATGATGCCAATGAGATTTGGTCTACACAGTTGGGGGTGGCAGTGGAGGCGATGCAAAAGATAGGAGCCTCTTTTAAGGATATTGCGGCGATTGGCATTACGAATCAGCGGGAGACTACCATTGTATGGGACAAGGTGACAGGGGAGCCTGTCTATCATGCCATTGTATGGCAGTGCCGCCGGACATCAGAATACTGCGATACCCTAAAGAGCAGGGGATTGACAGACAGTTTTCGTCAGAAAACAGGATTAGTGATTGATGCCTACTTTTCCGGCACAAAGCTGAAATGGATTTTAGACCATGTGGAGGGCGCTAGAAAGAGAGCCGAGCGAGGAGAGCTGCTCTTTGGCACAGTGGAGACTTGGCTGATCTGGAAATTGACGAAGGGAGCAGCCCATGTGACCGATTATTCCAATGCTTCGCGGACAATGTTGTTTAATATCAATGACTTAACATGGGACGAGGAAATTTTAAGAGAATTGGATATTCCTATCTGTATGCTTCCAGATCCAAGGCCTTCTAGTTGTATTTATGGAATGACAGATGCTGCCTTTTTTGGCGGAGAAATTCCAGTTAGCGGGGCGGCAGGAGACCAGCAGGCAGCACTGTTTGGTCAAACTTGTTTTCAGGCAGGGGAAGCCAAAAATACTTATGGGACAGGATGTTTTCTGTTGATGAATACTGGGGAAAAGCCAGTGTTTTCTCAGAATGGTCTGGTGACAACCATTGCCTGGGGCATTGATGGCAAGGTGAATTATGCCTTGGAGGGTTCTATTTTTGTGGCGGGTGCAGCTATTCAATGGCTGCGTGATGAACTGCGGTTGATTGACAGTGCCTCCGATTCAGAATATATGGCAAAGAAGGTCGCTGATACCAATGGCTGTTATGTAGTTCCTGCTTTTACAGGTTTAGGTGCACCTCACTGGGATCAATATGCCAGAGGAACCATTGTGGGATTGACTCGTGGTGTAAACAAATACCATATTATTCGAGCGACGCTGGAATCTATCGCATACCAGGCCAATGATGTATTGCAGGCGATGCGGGCAGATTCTGGGATTGCCTTAAATTCTCTGAAAGTTGATGGTGGTGCAAGCGCCAACGATTTCCTAATGCAAACCCAAGCAGATATCATTGATGCTCCAGTAAATCGTCCTTGTTGTGTGGAGACAACGGCAATGGGGGCTGCTTATCTGGCGGGCCTTGCAGTTGATTACTGGGCAGATAAGGAGACCGTGATCAAGAATTGGGCCATTGATCAGACCTTTAGGCCTCAGATTTCTACAAAAGAGCGGGAAAAACGTATCACAGGCTGGGAAAAGGCAGTCAAATATTCTTATGGATGGGCAAAAGAAAGGTGAATACCATGTATGATGTAGTAATTATCGGGGCTGGCGTATCAGGCTGTGCCTGTGCGAGAGAGCTTTCCAGATATCAATTGAATATCTGTGTATTAGAGAAGGAGGAGGATGTGTGCTGCGGGACTTCCAAGGCAAACAGCGCCATTGTACATGCAGGATTTGACGCCAAGAGCGGTACTTTAATGGCAAAACTGAATGTGGAGGGCAATCAGATGATGGAGGAGCTTTCCAGAGAGCTTGATTTTCCATTTCAAAGGAATGGATCGCTGGTTGTGTGTCTTGATAAAGAGGAACTGCCAGAACTGCAAGCACTGTATGAGAGGGGAAGCCGCAATGGTGTCAACGGTTTAAGGATCCTTGACAGAGAAGAGCTGGTTGAGAAGGAACCCAATATTTCCGATCAGGCGGTAGCTGCTTTGTATGCGCCCACAGGGGGAATTGTCTGTCCGTTTGGCATGAATCTTGCTTTTGCAGAAAATGCAGCGGTAAATGGGGTGGAATTTTATTTTGATACAGAAGTGATTGGATTTGAGAAGCAAGAATCCACTTGGCTAGTGAAAACCAATCAGGGCGATTTTGCGACGAAGTATATTATCAATGCGGCGGGAGTTTATGCAGATCAGTTCCACAATATGGTAAGTTCTAAAAAACTCCATATCACGCCCAGGCGTGGTGAGTATTGTCTGTTTGATCACGCAACGGCAGAGTTTGTAAAGCATACTATTTTTCAGCTTCCGGGCAAGTATGGAAAGGGTGTGTTAGTTACACCTACAGTTCATGGAAATATCTTAGTTGGGCCGACAGCGGATGATATTGAGGACAGAGAGGGAACCAATACCACCCAGGAGGGTCTTGAGGAGCTGACTGCCCGTGCCAGACAAACGGTCAAAGATTTGCCTATGCGCCAGGTGATTACTTCTTTTGCAGGGCTGCGCGCCCATGAGGATGGACATGAATTTCAGATTGGTGAGGCAGAGGACGCCAAAGGTTTTATTGATTGTGCAGGAATTGAATCACCTGGTCTGACGGCAGCTCCGGCCATTGGAAGGATGGTGGCTCAAATGATCAAAGAACTTTCTGATGCAAAAGAGAAAACAGATTTTATAGCAGCCAGAAAAGGGATCTTAGATCCCAAAACCTTAGATCAGGAAGCACATGCAGCATTAATTCAGCAACAGCCAGCTTATGGAACGATTGTCTGTCGCTGTGAGCTGGTCTCTGAGGGAGAGATTATAGACGCCATCCGACGGCCACTCGGTGCAAAATCCTTAGATGGCGTTAAGCGCAGAACCAGGGCAGGAATGGGGCGCTGCCAGGCAGGTTTCTGCTCCCCAAGGACAATGGAACTTTTGGCCAGAGAACGCAATCTGCCTCTTTCTGAGATTACCAAATCAGGTGGAAGCTCCAAGCTTATCATGGGCAAAAATAAAGATAGAATGTAGATAATAGGTAATTGCGAAACTCTATAATTCTATAAATTTCATATACAATTCAAAAAGTTGGATTAAATATTTTATCATACAAAAGCTAAGAAATGCATTTTAGCACCATGTAAATGAGACTTAAAAATCATGGAAGCCTTTGCTGAACATGATTTTAGTAGTAAAAGGCTCATTGGAATGTTTGGTGCGTCCTGCATTTTGTGCTTTGGTATGAAATAAAATATTTGTCTATAATTCTATAAATTGTATGTGATATTTCTATAGCTTTGTAGTTTCGCAATTATCTAAATTTAATGTAGTAAAAGGAGAAATTCATGTTAAATTATGATATTGTGATTGTGGGAGGCGGTCCGGCAGGTCTGGCAGCGGCTGTTTCTGCCAAGGAAAATGGAGTGGATTCGATTCTGGTGCTGGAGAGAGATCAGGAGCTTGGCGGAATCTTAAATCAGTGCATTCACAATGGCTTTGGGCTGCACACGTTTAAAGAGGAGCTGACTGGACCAGAATATGCGGCCAGATATATCGAGCAGTTAGAGGAAGCAAAAATAGAATATAAATTAAATACAATGGTGATAGATATCGCCAAAGATAAGACTGTGACAGCTATGAATCGCGCGGATGGTTTATTTGAGATTCAGGCAAAAGCGATCATCCTTGCAATGGGGTGTCGGGAACGTTCCAGAGGAGCCTTAAATATTCCAGGTTATCGCCCCGCAGGAATATACTCTGCTGGAACGGCGCAGCGTCTGGTAAATATAGAGGGTTGTCTGCCCGGGCGTGAGGTGGTGATCTTAGGTTCTGGTGATATTGGGCTTATCATGGCCAGAAGAATGACTCTTGAGGGCGCCAAAGTACAGGTAGTGGCAGAATTGCTGCCATATTCTGGTGGTTTGAAGAGAAATATTGTGCAGTGTCTGGATGACTATGGGATTCCGTTAAAGTTGAGCCATACAGTGGTGGATATTGAAGGCAAGGAGCGAGTCAGCGGCGTTACCATTGCGCAGGTGGATCAAAATAGAAAACCAATTCCAGGCACAGAACAGCATTATACTTGTGATACATTGCTGTTGTCCTGTGGCCTGATACCGGAAAATGAATTGTCCACAAGCCTAGGGGTCGAGATTAGCCCAGTGACAGCGGGTCCTCTGGTCAATGAATCTTTGGAAACAAATGTGGAAGGTGTCTTTGCCTGCGGCAATGTGCTCCATGTCCATGATTTGGTGGATTTTGTCTCCCAGGAAGCCAAGGCCGCCGGAAAACATGCTGCTGTCTATGTGAGAAATGGTGCCAAGCATTCTTTGTGTGAAGGTATAGATATCCCGATTGTGGCAGAGGAAGGCGTGCGTTATACTGTGCCTAAGACCATCCATCCACAGCGCATGGAGGAAAATCATACCGTGCGTTTTCGGGTAGGAGATGTCTATCAGAATTGTTATGTGTCAGTGTATCTCAATCAGGAGCGTGTTATCCATAGGAAACGTCCAGTCGTTGTACCTGGAGAGATGGAAGAAGTGGTATTGAAGCAGGAAGTGCTAAAGACATTTTCTAATCTATCACAGATTACCGTGAAAATAGAAAAATAACTGCGATTTGTAAAAAGTAGAGACCATTATCCTTAAATATGGCAAAGACAAAGGAGAGAAAAGACATGGAAACAAGAGAACTGACTTGTATTGGCTGTCCGATGGGATGCCAGCTCAAGGTACAGATAGATCATGGTCAGGCGACAGAGATTGCCGGAAATACCTGTAATCGTGGAGAAGTATATGCCAGAAAGGAAGTCACAAATCCTACCAGAATTGTTACTAGTACAGTGACCGTGGAGGGGGGCAGTCATGCTGTTGTGTCTGTAAAGACCAGCAGAGATATTCCCAAAGACAAGATATTTGAAATTATTCAGGAAATTAAGGAAGTAAAAGTACAGGCTCCTGTGCATATTGGAGATGCAATTGTCAGTAATGTGGCAGGAACAGGTGCGGATATTGTTGCCACCAAGGAAGTAAAATAAATTTCAACTATTCAGAACTCATGAAAATAGATATTCAGACCTTCCAAATTCGTATGAAATAGGAACCTTTATCCCTCTGCATCATATAGTAATGCAGGGGGATTTCTAAATTAATGGAAATTTGAAAGAAGTTTCTTAATAATTAGAATAATTCCATGTGAGATGGGTTTGATGCGATAGGCATTCTAAAATATTGGGAGGGAATACCATGCGTCTGTGTGAATTAAAGGAGAAGGAGGTTATCAATGTCTGTAATTGCAAATGTCTGGGATTTGTAGTGGATATTGATATTGATGTCTGTACAGGAGTGGTGCTGGCACTGATTATTCCGGGCTGTGGAAAGATGTGGAGCATGTTCGGCAGAGGAAGTGAGCTTTTGATACCTTGGAGTCAGGTGGTAAGAGTTGGGCCAGATATTATTTTAGTGGAGATTCCAGAGCCAGAACCAAAGTGATTTCTGGGAAATTATGTTTGACAAGGGAAAAAAAGAAAGCTATACTGAAATTAAATATCTGTACCAAGGAGGAATGAGATGAAGTGTCCATTTTGCGGCAGCCATAATAGCAGAGTAATTGATTCCAGGCCAGCAGATGACAATAATTCTATTCGCAGACGAAGGCTCTGTGATGAATGTCAGAAGCGTTTTACTACTTATGAGAAGGTGGAGACCACTCCGTTGATTGTGATAAAGAAAGATGACAATAGAGAGCAGTATGATCGGGCAAAGGTGGAAGCAGGAATTCTGCGTGCTTGTCATAAGCGTCCGGTATCTGCCAAGCAAATTGGCAGATTGGTGGATGAACTGGAAAGTGAGATTTTCAGCAGAGAGGAGAAAGAAATTTTAAGTTCTAAGATTGGTGAACTGGTGATGAATCGTCTTCAGGATTTAGATCCAGTGGCATATGTCCGCTTTGCCTCTGTATATCGGGAATTTAAGGATGTAAATACCTTTATGGAGGAATTGAAGAAAATGCTGGACAATTAACAAGAAGATTTCAGTTGCAGGAGAATGAGTGTATGTTAAGAAAATTTTATCCTGGTGAATATCTGAACTCAGCATATGAGATAGAATTTGAGCGCTTATATAGAGAAGGATATCGGGGGATTATTTTTGATGTAGATAATACATTGGTGCCCCACGGGGCGCCGGCGGATGAGCGTGCCAAAAAGCTGTTTGCATATTTGAAAGAGCTGGGATATCAATGTTGTCTGTTGTCCAATAATAAAGAGCCAAGGGTAAAGATGTTCAATGATCAGGTACAGGTACAATATATTTTTAAGGCGGCAAAGCCAAAGATTTCCGGTTATGAACGGGCGATGGAGCTGATGGGAACACATAAAGGAAATACCTTGTTTGTGGGAGATCAGATTTTTACCGATGTATATGGCGCCAATCGTGCTGGAATCCGTACAATTCTTACAAAACCGATTGACCCCAAGGAAGAGATCCAGATCGTTTTAAAGCGCTATCTGGAGCGAATTGTACTATTTTTTTATCAGCGGAGAAGATAATTGATGCATAAAATAGGGAGAGAATGGAATGGGAGGACGAATAGATGAAAATAGCAATTGGAAATGACCACACAGCAGTAGACTTGAAGATGGAAGTGATGGAGTATGTAAAGAGTCTGGGCCATGAGGTGGTAAATATGGGAACAGACAGCAAGGAGAGCTGTCATTATCCTGAATATGGTGAAAAAGTGGGACGTGCGGTTGCAGATAAGGAAGTGGACTGTGGTATTTTGATTTGTGGTACCGGAGTAGGAATCTCTCTGGCTGCCAATAAAATCAAGGGTGTGCGCTGCGGTGTCTGTTCTGATACAACAACAGCACATCTGATTAAGGAACACAACAATGCCAATGTCATTGCTTTTGGTGCGCGAATTGTCGGCAATGAGCAGGCTAAGGATATTGTAAAGTCATACCTGGATGCTGAATTTATGGGCGGCAGACACCAGATTCGTGTGGACATGATCCGTGAGATTGAAGAAAAAGGTTGAAAATTCTTCCATTATAGTATAAAATGAGAAAAGTATGTTATAGTCCATAAGGCAGACAATAACAAAAGGATTAGGGCAAGATAGGCCCGATTACAGTTTAAGGAGGAATTTCGAATGATTTCAGCAGGAGATTTCAGGAATGGTATTACAATTGAATTAGATAATAATATATACCAGATCATTGAGTTTCAGCATGTTAAGCCAGGAAAAGGCGCAGCTTTTGTGAGGACAAAATTAAAGAACATTAAGAATGGCGGGGTTGTGGAGAAAACATTCCGTCCTACTGAAAAGTGTCCCCAAGCGCGTATTGACAGAGCGGACATGCAGTATCTGTATTCCGATGGAGATCTGTTCCATTTTATGGATGTTGAGACTTATGAGCAGATCGCTTTGGATGCCAACGCAATCGGTGATGCTTTAAAGTTTGTAAAGGAAAATGAGATGGTAAAAATGTGTTCTCATAATGGGAGCGTGTTTGCAGTAGAGCCGCCATTATTTGTGGAATTAAAGATCACTGAGACTGAGCCAGGATTTAAGGGTGATACCGCTACTGGAGCAAGCAAGCCGGCTGTGGTAGAGACTGGAGCGACTGTATATGTTCCTTTATTTGTGGAACAGGAAGATGTAATTAAGATTGATACCAGAACTGGAGAGTATCTGTCAAGAGTATAAATAATTTTTTGAGTTTCCCTATTTTTCTAATAGCCGATCTTATAGTGCCAAAAGGTCTTGCTGCCTTTGGCAGCATAGACATCTTGCATAAAAAGCAGCTGCGCGCTAAGTAATTAGTGTGTAGCTACTTTTACTTGCTAATCAACATAACAAGAATTCAAATAGAGGCGAGGGGATATTCTCGTCTTTATTTGGCTGAAATGTGTGGAGTAAAAAATTTCAAAAGAATAGTTTAGAAATGATAGGTAAAATATGCTGCAATAGTATGATCAGATGAGATGGTAAATCTGGTAAACCGAAAGGAGAATAGGAAAATGGAGGTTTTGGAACAAATGAATGAGCAGGAAATGAAAAGAGTTGCTATTGAGAAATATGTTAATATCCAGCGCATTAAAAAACATGGACAGGAAGAAGTGGAGTATCAGGAGAAGATAGCAAGGGCAGAGCTGCAAATGCTGGGAATTTCCACAGAGGATTTGGAAATCAGTAAACAGTAGTAAGGCAAATACTATTCATGATATTGTAAAAAATTTATAAGAATAAAAAGAAAAGCAGGAATCATAGTAATGTGCAGTCCTGCTTTTCTTAATGTAAGGCTAAATGTAGGGATAAGGATGCCAAACAAATCAAAGTCCAAACGGCTGCATGAAATGAAGTTATGATATCCCGTCAGCCTGTTATGTGGTATTTGGCTTATGCATGCCGAATGTCTGTAAATTCCGAGATCTCTCTATTTATCGTCACCAAATCATCCACAGTTAAATCGTGTACAGATGAATGTCCAGTAATCCGTGCAAAGGTTTTTAACTCTTCCAGGGTTACATTGAGGTAGTTTGCCACTCTCTGTGCAGATTGTTCTACTTTGAGCCGTTTTCTGAGTTTTGAATCTTGTGTGGCAATACCGACAGGGCAGTTGCCGGAACCACAGATTCGATACTGTTGGCAGGCTGCTGCAATCAAGGCTGCACTGGCCACAGCCACAGCGTCTGCACCCATAGCGAGCGCTTTTGCGGCGTCTGCAGAAACGCGCAGCCCTCCAGTAATCACCAGGGAGATATCAGAATGTACAGAATTCAGATATTTTCTGGCACGGTGCAGGGCATAGATTGTTGGGACAGTGGTGGCCTCACGTAAGAACAAGGGGCTAGAGCCAGTAGCACCGCCTCTGCCGTCAATCGTGATGAAATCAGGCTTGGCGTAGACACAGTATTCTAAGTCTCTTTCTATGCGTCCGGCAGCAATTTTAATGCCAATAGGCCTGCCGTCAGAGCGGTTTCGCAGCATTGTCACCATATCTTTTAAATCGTCTTTGGAGTTAAGTTCTGGAAATTTGCTGGGGCTTTGTACATCCTCGCCCTGTTTTTTTCCGCGAAGTTCTGCGATTTCTGCCGTCACCTTTTCACCGGGCAGATGTCCGCCCATGCCAGGTTTTGTGCCCTGCCCGATTTTAATTTCAATCGCGTCTGCAGCACGCAGATTTTCATCTGTGACACTGTATTTATTGGGGATATATTCAAATATGTATTTATAAGAAGCGGCTCGTTCTTCCGGCAGAATACCGCCTTCTCCGCTGCACATAGCAGTCTTAGCCATAGCAGAACCTTTGGCCAGGGCAACTTTAATCTCTCTGGATAATGCACCGAATGACATATGTGAGATATAGACCGGATTTTGCAGAATCATCGGCTTCTTGGCATGTTTTCCAATCACAGTCATGGTGGTGACAGGAGCATCTTCCTCTAGTGGGGCAGGGTTTAACTGCGCGCCCAAGAGCAGAATATCATCCCAGCTTGGCATCTGCATCTGTGTCCCCATAGCGCCGCTGATGCTGGTTCCAGTGACAGCCATCTGATGAATTTCTTCCATATAGCGGCAGGAGCGGTCAGTGCGGTAGAAATTTTTATCATAATTTAAATCCAAAGAGGAAGCTTCAGTTGGTTGTTTTATTTCGGGGGGATTTAAAGTGATATCGTTCGTATCTTTATTTTCTGCTGCCTCTTCTCTGAATTTTTCGCCAGGCTGATGGCAGACGGGACATTCTTTAGGCGCATTTTCCCCTTCATAGATATATCCGCAGACAGTGCAGACAAATTTTTTCATAATGTTCTCCTTTCCTATGTACACAATAGTTGTATAGTCATGTTATCACTTTTACAGTTTAGTTGGCAATACGTTTGTGAGTTTTTTCTAATCGATAAAAATACTTTCCGAGTTCTTGTTGTGATCAGATAAAATCAGCAGAAAATGGATGACATTCCATCCGTTTTTTGTTACAATAGACCAATATACAAGCAGAAGAAATAAAAGTTTTTAAGGCGTCAGAAAGGATGTGGAGTATGAAAAAATATGATGTAACCGCATTGGGAGAATTATTGATTGATTTTACCTATACAGGGACTTCAGATCAAGGAAATTCTTTGTTGGAGGCAAATCCAGGCGGAGCGCCCTGCAATGTGCTGGCCATGCTCAATCAATGCGGCAGGACGACAAATTTTATTGGAAAAGTGGGAAAAGATCAGTTTGGAGATCTTTTGCGTGATACTTTGGCAGATTTAAAGATTGGTATGGATGGACTGTGTTTTGATGAGGAGGTAAATACTACCCTTGCCTTTGTCAAAACTTTTGAAAATGGAGATCGGGATTTTGCATTTTACCGGAATCCAGGAGCTGATATGATGCTTACTGAGACGCAGGTAGAGGAAGAACAAGTGAAAAATAGCCATATCTTTCATTTTGGCACGCTTTCGATGACCGCTGAAGGTGTGTGCCGTGCCACCGAGAAAGCAGTCAATGCCGCCAAAGAAGCAGGGGTTTTGATTTCTTTTGACCCTAATCTGCGGATTCCATTGTGGAAGGATTTACAGACAGCGAAAGAAAAGATGGAGTATGGTTTGAGTCAGGCTGATGTGTGTAAGATCTCTGAGGAGGAAGTGGAATTTCTCACTGGGGAGAAAGAGAGTGAGAAGGGGGCACAAATATTAAGAGACCGGTTTCCAGTAAAGCTGCTGTTGGTGACAGCGGGAGCAAAGGGCAGCTATGCGTTTTATAAAGATATGATAGTGTATCAGCCAAGTTTTAAGCTGGGGGGAACGATTGAGACCACCGGGGCGGGAGATACCTTTTGCGGAAGTATTCTGCATAATCTCTTAGAGCGCAATATCGACGAACTGACAGAAGATGATTTAAAACAGATGCTGATCTTTGCAAATGCCGCCGCCTATCTGGTGACAACGAAAAAAGGTGCAATCCGCTCAATGCCGACGATAGATGAGGTATGGAAAATGATTGAAGAAAATACGTAAATCGGGGAGCGAATATGATTACAATTAAAGAACTGGCATCCATTCTGGGGATTAGTCCGACAACAGTTTCCAATGTCGTCAATGGGCATACCGAGAAGATGTCTCCTGCTACAAGGCAGAGAATAGAGGAGGCTTTGGTTCAGTATCAGTTTCACAGAACCATTCGTCAGGAAGATCACAGCAAGGCATTAAAGTTGATATCTGTAGATTTTTATCTGCGTTCCAAGGAAAATGTGATCATGGATCCGTTTTGTTCAGAGCTTTTAAATGCGATCTGTGTCAAGCTTAAAGAGTTTGGAGCTTATCCAGTTTGTGGAATCCCCCAAAAACAGGAGGATATTTTTCATAAACTGCAGGCTCGCAATATTCAGGGCGGAATAGTGGTAGGCGTCGACCCTTGGGAGTGCCAGAACTTTTCAGCAAAAGTGGGCAAACCAGTGGTATTTATAGATTGTGGAGAAGGAGAATATGACAATGTGGGGATTGCCGATTATGAGGGCGGCAAGGAGATGACAGAATTTATTTTAAAACAGGGACATCGCAAAATTGCCTTTTTCTGCGATCGCAAAAATCCAATTTCCAGTACGTTTGAGCGTTTTCGGGGGTATTGTGACGCGCTGGAAGGTTATGGAATAAAGTATAACAGCGAAGATTACTATTATCTTCCAGATGAGCGCAACTTGAGAAGGGAGGCAATTCGCAATTTTGCGCTGCAGGCAAAACAGGAGGGGTATACGGCTGTGTTTGTGGTGTCTGATCTGCTGGCAAATGAAACGGTAAATCGTTTCTTTGAGGAGGGTTTGAGTGTACCAGAAGATATTTCTGTGGCTGGGTTTGATGATAATCTCTATGCCAGAATGAGCAGGCCAATGCTTACAACCATTCGCCAGTCTGTGGAGGAAAAGGGAGAAGAAGCGGTGAAGCTCCTAATGCAGCGCATTCGAGGCGAGGAAGTGATTGCCACATCCTTTAAACTTCCTGTAGAATTGATTGTGCGGGAGAGTGTGAAAAATATTAATTCTCCTCATATCTGAGAGGATTTTCGCAAACGTTACAAAAGATGACTTTGTTGCAAATGCAGCAAGGTCATTTTTTATTAATAATATACATAAAACAGGCATAGAATTTGTATATAAAGTTGGTTGTGTACATAATATATTGCAAAACAAAACATAACTAAATAAAATAAAGCATACAAAAAGCAAGGTTTTAACAAAATAATTGTTAAAAAAGACAAGGAGGTAAAAAATGACAAGGAGAAAGAAAAAAATAATGGCATTATTCCTTGCTGTAACAACTGTCTCAGGACTTCTGCTTGGCGGCTGCGGCAAAAAGGAAGGGGCAGACGGAAAAGTTGTGATCGAGCTTGTTCACTACAAACCGGAGGCAGTGGATGTATTTGAGGCGTTAGAGGAGAAATTTAATGCCTCTCATGATGATATTGAATTGGTGATTGATTCACCCAATGATGCGATGGTAATTTTAAAGACCAGGTTTATCCGCGAAAATAATCCTGATATTATCGGGATTGGAGGCGATATCAATTACTCCAATTTCCTGGATGCCAATATGCTGATGGATATCTCTGATTTTGACGGTCTGGATGGTATTAAAGAGAATTACCTTGCGACCAATAAGGAACTCGAGTATGTTCCGCAGGATGGTGTTTATGCAGTGCCCTATATGGCGAATGCGGCGGGCGTTCTCTACAACAAAGATCTGTTTGAGGAACATAACTGGAGCATTCCCACCACATGGGAAGAGTTCTTGAGTCTTTGTGACAGCATACAGGCGGAGGGCATACAGCCGTTGTATTTTGGCTACAAAGATATCTGGACTTGCTTAGCGCCTTGGAATGCGATCGCCGTAAATCTCTGTGATACAGATATTGCCTATCAGGTAAACAGCGGGAATGCTACTTTTAGCGAGGCTTACAGGGAAATTGCCCAGAAAGACAAAGAATTGCTAAAGTATGGCCAGCCGAATCCGGTTGCTTATAGTTATAATGATGCCTGTACCGCGTTTGCCAGAGGTCAGGCGGCAATGTATGTGATAGGAAATTATGCGATTCCTCAGATAAAATCTGTGAATCCTGAGATGAATATTGACTCTTTTGTATTTCCTGCAAGCAGCAATGCCGAAGAGAATATTTTAAATTCAGGAAACGATTTAATGTTCAGCGTGATGGAAGACTGTGAACATAAAGAAGAGGCTTATGAAGTATTGCGTTTCCTTTTAGAAGATGAAAATGTTCAGGAATATCTCAATGATCAGAGTGCAGTTCCCTGTAAGAAAGGCGACTTTGAGATTGCGTCAGAACTAGAAGGAATGAAAGATTATATTGACAATGGAATTGTAGCTGATTACCAGGATCACCATTATCCAAGCGAGATGGCAGTAGACGCCATGATTCAGACCTATTTGTTTGATGATGGGGAAAATTCTTTAGACACTTTCCTGACAAGATTTGATAAAGAATGGGTTCGATATAATAAAGACATTATCCGAAAAGTAAAAGAATATCAAAAAAAGGGGGAATAGAACATGGAAAGTAGCGGCAAGAGAGATAAAGCATGGACAAAAAATGATAAGATTTTTCTTGGAATGTTAATTCCTGTGCTGATCTTATTCTTCTGTTTTAATACACTTCCTCTGCTGAAAGGTTTTTATTATGGGCTTACCAACTACAGAGGATATGGTGATTATGATTTTGTAGGACTGCGAAATTTTGCTGATTTATTTTCTGATTTGCGTGTCGGAAAATCATATTTGTTTACCTTTAAGTATGCGGTGGTTATGACGATTGCAGTCAATGTGATCAGCCTGATTCTGGCGCTGGGCTTGAACCGTGAAATCAGAGCCAAAAGTGCACTGAGAGGAATCTACTTTGTGCCCAATATCCTTGGAGGATTGGTTGTTGGTTATATTTTCAGCTTTATCTTTACATACATTCTTCCAGCAGTGGGCGAGGCAACCGGAATCGGATTTCTGCAGAATAGTTTGCTTGCAAGCAGTAAAACGGCTTGGATTGCCATTGTGATTGTCGGAGCCTGGCAGGGAATTGCCATGAACACGATTATCTATATCTCTGGACTGCAGACTGTTCCAGCAGAGGTATATGAAGCTGGTATGATTGACGGAGTCAGCGGCTGGAAGAAATTCTGGAATCTTACATTCCCTCTGATTCTTCCGTTCTTTACTATCAACCTGGTGCTGTGTATGAAAAATGCCTTGATGGTATTTGATCAAATTATGTCATTGACAAAGGGCGGTCCTTCCCAGAGCACCGAATCCATTTCATATTTGATTTATAACAATGGTATGAGCGGCGGACAGTTTGGATTCCAGAGTGCAAATGCATTTGTATTCTTTCTTGTAATTGTAATAATTTCGTTCCTGCAGATGAAATTCTTAGGTGGAAAGGAGGAGCAGTTATAATGGATAAAAAAGGTAGTGAAGGGGCAGTCGGCGGAAAGGCTGTCAATAATATAATCAATGTACTGCTGGCAATTGGATGCCTGACTATTTTATTTCCGCTTTATATGACAATTATTATCGCTTTTAAAAAGCCTTCCGAGATGACAAATGATGTGGCAGGCGCTCTGGGATTTCCGGCAAACTGGAATTTTGACAATTTTGTTGAGGCAATGAGAGTCACTGATTTCTGGCGTTCTCTGGGAAACAGTTTATTGCTTACAGGTGTCACTGTGATTATCTGTATTCTGCTGCATTCCCTTGCAGGGTATGTAATCGGCCGTAAGATGGCAAGACATAAAATATTTCAGACTTCCTATTTTTATATTGTAAGCGGTATGTTTGTGCCTTTTGCAGTGCTGATGATGCCTCTGGTAAAACAGACTTCTCAGTTAGGATTGGCAAATCGGGCTGGCGTAATCCTGTTATATGTGGTATTCTTTATGCCGATGAATGTATTGTTATATTCTGGTTATTTAAGAAATATTCCCATCGCCTTAGAGGAAGCAGCCTGTGTCGATGGAGCCGGTGTCTGGCAGACTTATTGGAAAATCATATTTCCAAATATGAAGCCGATGCATGCAACGGTTGCCGTTTTAACAGCGATGAGTACTTGGAATGATGTAATGACGCCTCTGGTTATTATGTCTGGCAGTGATGTAAATACACTGCCGCTGGCACAGCTCAATTTCCAGTCTCAGTTCGGAACCAATTATAATCTTGCATTTGCCTCATATTTGCTGGCACTTTTGCCAATACTTGTTTTCTATATCGTTTGCCAGAAACAGATTATCAATGGCGTTGTGAATGGAGCAGTAAAATAGAAACAGTAATAAGGGAATAAAAGGTATGGATTTAAAAAGCAGCTATTTTGAACTTTATGGAACAAATGAAATTACACAATACAGATGGGAACAACTTCTGTCTATTATGGAACAGGCCAAAAAAACCCGTCCCTCTGCCTTGAAAAAGGCAGATCGGGAGGGGAATGCCTGGTATCAATCAGAGAAAATGATTGGTATGATGCTCTATGTGGATAAATTCAGCAACAATCTTACAGAGTTTGAAAAACGGATTGATTATTTGGCAGAACTTGGAATTACCTATGTACATTTTATGCCATTGTTAAAGTCCAGAGATGGCAATAATGATGGTGGATATGCCGTATCAGATTATTTGATGGTGGATGATAAATTCGGCACGATGGAACAGCTAGAACGAGTGATGAAGCTATTAAAGAAAAAAGGGATCCGCACATGTATAGATTTTGTCCTAAATCATACCGCCAAAGAGCATATCTGGGTGCAAAAATATCGGGAAGGTGATCATGATTATGATGACATGTATTTTATGTTCGAGGATGACGCCATACCAAAGGAATATGAAAAGAATCTCACAGAGATTTTTCCAGAAGTAGCTCCTGGGAATTTTACTTATTATGAAGATATCAAAAAATATGTAATGACGCGGTTTTATGAATTTCAATGGGATCTAAACTACCGCAATCCTCAGGTGTTTAATAAGATTGTGGAAGTGATGCTGACGCTTGCCAATAAAGGCGTTGACATTTTCCGTCTGGATGCGATACCATATATTTGGAAACAAGTGGGAACTTCCTGCATGAATCTTCCGAATGTACATAAACTGATCGCTATGATGTATCATATTATACAGCAGGTATGTCCAAGTGTAATTTTCCTTGGAGAAGCCATTGTAGAGCCGTTTGAAATTGTCAAATACTTTGGTGATCAAAAGACCAGGGAATGTAATGTGATGTATAATGCATCGTTTATGGTTCTTTTATGGAATTCTCTGGCTACCAGAGATGTAAGGCTGATGGAGCGTTCGTTATCCATTGATTATGGGATTCCTAAGGGCGGCACATGGATTAATTATGTCAGATGCCATGATGATATTGGCTGGGGTTTTGAGAATAGAATATTAAAAGAATTGGGACTTGATCCAGAACGGCACAAGCAATATATGATTCAGTTTATGGAAGGCAGATATCCAGGAAGTTTTGCTATTGGTGAACTTTATGAATATAATCCAACTACCCAGGATGCGAGAAACAGCGGCACCCTTGCTTCTCTCTGTGGTTTAGAGCAGGCGATGAATGAAAAGCATATGTATAAAGTGGAGCTTGCAGTTAAGAGGATCTTGCTGCTTCATGCAATGGTAATCGCCTATACAGGGATTCCTCTTCTCTACAGCGGAGATGAAATCGGTCAAAGGAATGACTGGGATTATAAGAATGTGCAGGAATATGCCACGGATTCCCGTTGGCTGCACAGAGTAAGCATGGATTGGGAAGCGGCAGAACATCGAGGGGATCTGAGCACAGTTCAGGGTCAAATCTTTTCCAAAATACAAGCGATGATTCAGATTCGTAAGTCCAGCCACTATTTTAGTGCTGATTACCGATCAGTTCCGGTAGATACCGGAAACAATACAGTATTTTGTTTTCACAAAGAAGATAAAATGTTGGTGCTTGCCAATTTTTCAGAGCGGGAACAATGGGTAGATTCCAAGACATTTGACTGGTTTGGGCTTCCTGGGGAAATGGAGGATTTAATTACCGGAAGACGCGTGAGGTCTTATCACAATCATATTCAATTAGGACCTTATGAATATCTCTGGTTAGTATAAAAAAGAAAGGGAATGTTGTATGGCAATTATTATTCAGGACAATGTATTTACGCTTCAAACCAAAAACAGCACCTATCAAATGAAAGCAGACAGTAAAGGGATCCTTCTGCATACCTATTATGGCAAGAAAACAGATGCCAGTGATTATTCTTATTTGGTATCTATGGCAGATCGGGGCTTTTCAGGAAATATTTATGAGGCCAGGGAGGACAGAACCTATTCTCTTGATTTTCTGCCTCAGGAATTTCCGGTCTGTGGAAGCGGAGATTATCGGGTGGACTGTCTTCACGCAGATTTAGGACAGGGAGTCAGCGACTGTCTGATGTTTTTTGACAGCTACCAAGTATCTAAGGGAAAATATGGCCTAAAAGGGCTTCCAGCAATGTTTGCCAAAGAGGATGAAAAGGTTGATACTTTAGAGATTGTGTTAAAAGATAGCCAAGAAGAACTGTATCTGCATTTATGGTATGGTGTGTTTGAATCGTATGATATCATTACCAGGGCGGCAGTGATTGAGAACCGCACGAATCGGGAAGTCAGGCTTCATAAGGCTCTGTCAGCCTGCCTGGATATGGATCATGATGGAATGGAACTGATACATTTTTATGGAAGACATGCAGGGGAACGCAAGATGGAGCGTGTTGCGTTGTATCATGGAATTACAGAATTGAGAAGTACCAGAGGTACTTCCAGCCATCAACATAATCCCTTTGTGATACTGGCAGCTCAAAATACCACGGAAGATAATGGAGAATGTTACGGATTTTCTCTATTGTACAGTGGTGGATTCCATATACAGGCGGAGGTCGACCAATTCCATCAGACTAGACTAGTGATGGGAATTGACGACTCTGATTTTACCTGGAGCCTGCTGCCTGGAGAGAAGTTTGTTACTCCAGAGGTAGCGATGGGCTACAGTGGTACTGGACTGGCAAAATTATCCCATTGTTATCATGACAGTTTTCAGCATCATTTAATCCGCAGCAGTTGGAAAGATAAGCGCAGGCCAATTCTGGTAAATAACTGGGAAGCAACTTATTTTGATTTTGACGCGGATAAGTTGTTGCGGATTGCCAAGGAAGCAGCAGAGCTTGAATTGGATATGCTGGTGTTGGATGACGGCTGGTTTGGCAAGCGTGATAATGATGATTCAGGACTGGGAGACTGGTTTGTAAATGAGGAGAAACTGGGCTGTACGCTGGGAGAGCTGGCAGATCAAGTCAATGATCTGGGCTTGATGTTTGGTTTATGGTTTGAGCCAGAAATGATTTCTGAGGACAGCGATTTATACAGAAACCATCCAGATTGGGCAATGGTTGTCCCAGGCAGAAATCCGATCAGAGGACGCTCTCAGCTTGTCTTAGATATGACCCGTGAGGATGTGTTGGATTATATCAAGGAAAGATTGTTTGCGATTATGGACTCAGCTAATATTCAGTATGTCAAATGGGATATGAACCGTTCTGTGGCCGCAGCTTACAGTGTTCTGCTGCCCAGAGAGCGTCAGGGAGAATTGCGCCATAGATATGTATTAGGCCTTTATCATGTAATGGAAGCACTGCTTGCGCGTTATCCCGATTTGCTGTTAGAGGGATGCAGTGGTGGCGGTGGCAGATTTGACGCCGGGATGCTCTACTATGCACCGCAGATTTGGTGCAGTGACAATACAGATGCGGTGGAGCGTCTGCATATCCAGTATGGAACTTCCTTTGGATATCCAATGTCCTCGGTATCAGCTCATGTGTCGGTGTGCCCGAACCATCAAAATGGCAGAGTTACTCCCTTTAAGACCAGAGGGATCTGTGCAATGCAAGGAACATTCGGTTATGAAATGGATCTCAGTAAATTGACACCAGAAGAAAAGGAAGAGGCCAGAGAACAGATTCGTACATTTAAAAAGCATTACCGGCTGTTCCAGTTTGGAGATTATTATCGGATCACTTCTCCACTGGAAAATCATGACTTTACAGCTTGGGAGTATGCAGATAAAGAAGGAAAAGAAGCATATATGGGCGTGGTCTTTATTGACCTGCATGGAAATCCAGCAGCCCATTCCGTAAAATTCCGCGGGCTTCGCCCAGAGGGAATTTACAAAATGTGGAAGGATAACAAATTGACAGGGGAATATACAGGTGCAGCACTAATGAATGGAGGGATCCTGCTGCCTGTTCCCAAAGAAAATTATGATTCCTGCCAAATCTATATCAGTTGTCAGAGTACAGTTGAGGATGTGGTTAGGGAGTGAGAGCTCTGAAGTAATATATACGGCTCATTAGTAGAATATTTAGAATGAAAAACAGGGTTTTGCGATAGAGTATATTAGGGATAGATATTCTGCAGCAAAATCCTGTTTTTGTATTTTACTGACACTAACTGGATTATTTTGTCGATTTATGGTAGGATATAGTAAAACAAGTGATACATTGAACGGTACTGGGAGGAACTTATGGGAAAAGAAGATTATAGCAAAGCATTCAAATTAGGGAAAAAAGATTATCAGGCAAGAATGCTCCGTGGAGAGAAACCCATCTTGCAGGTGTTGGACGATATTCTGCCAGAGCGAGACGCTTATTCCGAGATGCCGCTGGGATTAGTACAGATTCCCATAGAACAGGTAGTCGGAACAAAGACGGTTGCCAGAAGCAGTTCCTTTGCAGGAAATTTTATGCCCATTTTGCGGGAAAGTTCAGAGTTTGCCACAAAATGGGCGAGGTTAAGTGACAGCCATGTGGAGGAAGGGATTCGCGAACCCATCAAGGCTTATGAATATATGCATAAATTTTATGTTGTGGAAGGAAACAAACGAGTCAGCGTGATGAAATATTTTGGAGCTGTCTCCATACAAGGGCATGTGACACGTATTGTTCCCAAACCTACAGATAGTAAAGAAAATAAAATATATTATGAATTTATGGATTTTTATCAAGTAGCTCCTATCAATTATATCTGGTTTACCAGAGAGGGAAGCTATGATAAATTGCAGGAAGCGGTCGGAAAGGCTCCCGAGGAGAGATGGACAGAGGAGGAATTGCTGGAATTTAGTTCTGTGTATACCAGATTTAGCGCTGAGTATAAAGCGAAAGGCGGCGGCAAGTTAAATATTGCGCTGGGTGATGCATTTTTGGCGTTTATTACGCTGTATGAGTATGATGTAATCGCTCAAAAAACTACCAATGAACTGCAGGAATTGATTGGAAAGAGCTGGGAAGAGTTTGTGATTCTTGAGGAGCATTCAGGGATTGATCTGAAAATGAAACCAAATCAGAAAAAGAAATCACTGTTTAGTATGCTTCCAATTTATGTCCCACGAAAACTTAAGATCGCGTTTATCTATGAAAAAACGCCGGGAACTTCTGCCTGGGCATATGCCCATGAGCTTGGCAGACTGCATTTAGAGCAGAGATTTCCAGAAGAGGTAAATACTGTCTGTTATGAAAATGTAACTCAGAAAAATATTGATTCCATATTGGAAGAAGCGATACATACCGGCTGTGATTTGATTTTTACTACAACCCCTCCCTTTGCGCAGGCCAGTGTCAAGGCTGCAATTGCAAATCCGAAGGTACGAATTTTAAATTGTTCCTTAAATACCTCGCATAGATATATTCGCACGTATTATTCTCGGATGTATGAGGCAAAATTCTTAATGGGAGCTATTGCAGGGGCGATAGCTGAGAATAACCGTCTTACTTACATTGCAGATTATCCGATTTATGGTTCCATTGCCAATATCAATGCTTTTGCACTGGGAGCCAAAATGATTAACCCGCGAGCCAAGGTTTTTCTGGAATGGTCTGCTAAAAAAGAAGTAGATATAGAGGAAAAAATCAGGGAAAATGGTTCTTCCTGTGTCTCTGGTAGAGATCTCGTGATTCCAGAAGAGGCGAGTCGGTTTTTTGGCATTTATCATATTGAGGATGGACATTCCAGAAACCTGGCCATGCCCCTGTGGCATTGGGGAAAGTTTTACGAACAATTGATTTGGGCAATTATGGCGGGTACCTGGAAGTATGACGACAATCCCTCTGTGAAAAAGGCAATTAATTATTGGTGGGGAATGTCAGAAGGGGTTATTGATGTAGTTTTTTCCAAATATCTACCCATTGGTACCAAACGTCTGGTAGAATTGTTGAAAGCTACAATCAGCACCGAAGTATTTAATCCATTTTCAGGCATATTATATTCTCAAAATGGGGTAGTGCTGGAACAGTCAGATCAGAGCCTTTCCCCAGAGGAAATTATGACAATGGATTGGCTGGCAGAAAATGTGATTGGCATTATCCCCGGTAAGGAAGAATTGAAAGAACAGGCAGAACCTGTGGTCAAGCAGCAAGGAGTAAAGAAAAAGGAAGGTTAGCGAAAGCGATGAAGATACTGGCAATTTCGGATGAGGAATCGAAATATTTATGGGAGTATTTTGACAAAAGTAAGTTAGCGGATATTGACTTGATTATCTCCTGTGGAGATTTAGATCCTCATTATCTTTCTTTTTTAGTGACAGTATCTTCAGCGCCGGTATTGTATGTTCGTGGAAATCATGATGATAGGTATGAAAATTCACCGCCAGAGGGTTGTATTTGTATCGAAGATCAAATTTATGTTCATGAAGGCGTGCGCATTTTAGGGCTGGGAGGTTCTATGCGTTATAGCACGGGGGCAAATCAGTATACTGAATGGCAGATGAAACAGAGGGCTGCCAAATTGAAATTTCAGCTTTTCAGAAGGCGTGGTTTTGATATTTTGGTGACGCATGCGCCTGCCTATCAGTTAAATGATGGACGAGATTTGCCACATCAGGGTTTCCAGGTATTTCGGAAATTGATTGAAAAATATCGGCCGAAATTTTTTCTGCATGGTCATGTGCATTTAAACTATGGGCGAAATCAGAAGCGATATGACAAATATCAGGATACACATATTATCAATGCTTTTGAGCGGTGCGTCTTTGAATTTGAGGTTGAGAATCCAAAGGATTCGTTGCTTGCGCCATAAGAGAAAGGTGTGATATAAAAATGTTTGAACATTTGAATAGTGGTGATACAATTACAATCACTCTGTTTGGCAAGGAAGAAGACATAGAAGTTTTTTCTGCCGGAGACAATCAATATGATGAAGACGGCGATTTCAAAGAAGGGAGGTCGGTATTTTTGCGATAGCAATCAATATCAGTGAGATTACACAGTCTGTCTATGGGGATGTCTATCCCGAGATATCCTTTTACGGAGACTGTGAATGCGACCCAGAGCATGGCATTTGTATTGGATTTCGGGATAAGAAATTTTTGGGGATTAAATCGCAGGACTGGACGTTGTAAATTGTATATGAAATTTATAGAATTATTAGGTTTTGCAATTGTCTTATTCATCTATCCAGCAGAAAAGGAGGTTTTGAAGGATGGATATTGTCTTGGAAATATGTGCAGATATCGCTGAGTTTGTGATTGAGTTGTGCCTCCTTAGGGATGAGAAAAAGAAAAAAGTGAAACTAAAGAAAAAGAAAAAAGTGAAACTAAAGAATAAGAAGGAGAGCTAGTAATAATGGCAATTGAAAAAGTAAAAGAATATTTCAGTCAATATGGCATAGAACATCGGGTGCAGGAATTTGATGTTTCCAGCGCAACCGTAGAATTGGCAGCACAAGCATTGCACTGTGAGCCTTGCAGGATTGCAAAGACACTTTCTTTTCTGGTCAATGGGGATCCGATTTTAATTGTTGCCGCGGGCGATGCCAAAATTGACAACCCTAAATATAAGGCACAGTTTGGGACTAAGGCTAAAATGCTTACCCCAGAGGAAGCCAAGGAGATGATCGGCCATGCAGTCGGCGGGGTCTGTCCTTTTGCAGTGAATGGAGGGGTAACAGTTTATCTTGACGAATCATTAAAAAGATTTGAGACCGTATTTCCAGCCTGTGGAAGCAGTAATAGCGCTATTGAACTGACGATCAAAGAATTGGAACAATATGCCAATTATGCGGCCTGGATTGACGTCTGTAAAGGCTGGAACTGAAAATATACATAGAATATGGAGGAATTTTAGTATGGCTGATTTTGTAAAGATGAGTAAGAGTGAATATGGAATTAGTGTGTTGCTTTTTTGTGAAGACGATAAACCCTTTAAAATCGGTGAAGAAATGTATGCTGCCAATGAAAACGCATATATGAACGGCTACAATTGGGAGGCTTTTTTCCAGTATTATCTTGAAAAAAATGCGCCGGAGATTTTGGAGGGTTTGGAGAGTGATCCAGAAGCAGGTATGTATGCCGCGCACTATGAATTAACAGAAGAAAATGAAGAAAAAGCGAAACGATTTGTGGAAATCATTATTGCTCTGTTTGAAAATGAGGAAGAACTGTACCGCATTGTCCGAGAAGAGGGAGACCAAATTGAGTGGGATTGACAAGAATTGATTTATAACGATTTTTGAGTAAATTCTGGCAATATGCCATCTTCGATGTTGTCTGTCAAAACAAGAAATTTCTGACAGGTTTACTAATCTAAAAATATTCGTAACCATTCAGCGCTGCTGTCAGCTATAGACAAGTCTGACAGAAAGACTGAATGATTTCTATGTATAAAGTGCCAAAAGGAGGTTTTATAAAATCACCTTTTGGCACTAATCGTAAAAATAGACAATTATTCTTGAAAAAAATTTTAAATCTTAAAAAAAATAACCAAATCAGAGAAATACTATATTGATTTTTGAGGGAAATTATGATAATAATAATATAGATGTACTATGTGTTTTAGGAAAAATTTTCAGAAAACAAGTGAAAGCCTTTTATACAAATTATCCAGTTTTTAGGGATCAGGGAAATGGATAGATGTGGATAGCTGGTTCGTACATTTCAAATCAGGAAGGATAGCAAAGAGGAGCTTTTTGCGAATATATGTTTCGCAAAAATGCCTTTGATTCTATGCTTTCTTTGTTGTTGTTCAGAAAAGAAGCTGGAAAGTGGAAAATTTAAAGGCAGGAATGGAAATGTATTCTTGGAATCAGCACAAGGCTTTGAGGGTACAGAAAGAGAAGGGAGGCAGCAAGAAAAATCAGTATGTTTTGAGAACAAACAGGGATGTAGTTCTAAGAAAGGAAAAGATTATGAAAAAAAGAGGAAAAAATTTATGGAAAAAATTGACCTCAGTGGCGTTAAGCGCGGCGATGGCAATCACGTTGCTGCCAGCACAACCAGCGTTTGCTGAGGGGGAGACGGGCGGAGATTTGAATCTGCCGGAAAAATTATTATATTTTAGTTTTGATGAGGATATAACAAATAATACAATCGTGGGGGAAGGGGCAACTGCTACTGTTGTAAACGGTGCGGAAATTTCCAAGACAGACAAAAAATTAGGAAATGGAGCCCTGTTGTTAGACAATAATCAGAAACAGCGTTTATCCATTCCAGCGGGCGTATTGTCTGGAAAAAATGTGGAAGGGATGACTAACGAAGGACTGACGATCTCTTATTGGAGTAAGGTAGTTAGGTCAAGTCCTGGATGGGTTTATTTTATTCTTCCGGCGGGTACTACGAATAACGACAGAAAATATGCTGGAATTTTGGATAATACAGAAAATCTTCAGGTTGAGTATCATAGTCCTGGCGGAGTGGCAAATGGCGCTCCTAAAACCAATATATGGAAGCATGTTATGGTGACTATGAAAGGTACAACTGCCACTTTATATGTTGATGGGAAAAAAATACAATCATCAGAAGAAATTGAAGCTGGTAGAAGGCCAAATGGTGTGCCAGACTTAAGCGGCAGTGAGATTAACATTGGATATGCCACTTGGGGCAGCGGCGAATATTTCGCTGGTTATATTGATGAATTTACCATGTATGATGCAGCATTGACAGATGAACAGGCAATGGCTGTATGTGAACAGGAGCTGATGAAAGAGGCGCTTCAGAATGGATTTATTGAGACAACAGGTCCTCTGAATGTGACTGTTGGAAGTTCTGTGACTATTCAGCCCAAGAATACAATACCAGAAAATATAAGAGCGGATATTACATATCAATCTGCCAATCCAGCTATTGCAACTGTGGATGAGACAGGGAGAGTTACTGGCATAGGAGCTGGTACAACGACAATTACGGCGTCTGTTATATATGATGGCAAGGAAAATCAATCTGACCCAATTACAATCAATGTAAAGACACCAGCGGAAGCTCTTATTGGAAGCTATAACTTTGATAATAGAACATTAGGAACTGCTTCTGCCATATCCAAAGGATTAGTGTCATATGGGGGTGAGGTTGAATATGGTACTGGAAGAGACGGTATTGGCAAAGCAGTGCGTACAAAGGACGTTGTAGGTTCTGGCGAAGGCTATGGGGTGAAACTGGCAGAGACCAATCTTGGTTCCACTTATACCGTTTCTATGTGGATTAATCCAGTCAATGCGAAGGCGTTCCATCCCAACGGTGCGGTATTGGCGCTTGGTTCTCCAAAAACAGATCCAGAAAACTGGCTGGCTATTGCAGGAATGAATGCGGGAGAGAATTCTGAGGCCAGGGTATGGGCACATGGAAAAGTCTTTAATTTGAGCAATACAGATTTTAATGATACTAAATTTGCGGCAGCTAAGGGTCAGTGGACCATGCTGACTATTTCCCAGAGCCAGAATGATGTAAGCTTTTATAAAGACGGCGTTTTAGTGGGAACCACGCATAAGGCGGACGAGGTGCTCAATGGTGCCGAGAACACAGAAATTTATCTGGGAGTAAATCATTGGGATCAGGAATTTGACGGTCTGTATGACGATGTAAAGGTATACAATGCTGCTTTGAATGCATCTCAGATTCAGGAACTTTATAAGAATGATATGCTTGAGGGAATGAACATCCTTGGAGAAAATAAAAGTATTGATATGATTACCAAGGATCTGAATCTTGTGACAGAGTGCAATGAAGTTCCAGTTGCCTGGACATCAAGTGCGCCAGAGAAGATTACTGCAGCCGGAGAAGTGAAGGTCAAAGACGGAACCGAAGTGACATTGACCGCAACGGCAAGTGCATTTGGCAATTGGAGTAAGCAATATAAAGTAAGGCTGGCAAAACCCATCACAGTGAAGCATGTAGATGAAAAGAATGCAGAGATTAAAACAGAGACCGTGTATGGACAGGTGGGTGCAGACTATACTTATGAGGCAAAGGATAAGATTCTTGCAACCGATACGGCCGCTTATGTGTATGACGAGACCAATAATACTGCAGAATCTCTGAAGGTCAGTGTTACAGAGGAAGGCGAGATGGTTATCACTGTGAGATACACGGAAGCAAACATCGCCAGTGTAGATAACAGTAAGCTGCCAGAGATGGTATATGTGATTGAGGGCAATACGCCAGTACTGCCAAAATCTATTCCAGGAACCACAGCTTCCGAAGGGCAGGGTGAGGCAGTGACAATCAATGTGCCAATATCATGGACAGCAGACGGTTCAGGATTAAAACCTGGCGAACATTCTTTGAATGGAACGGCTGCAGGCCATGTGGTTACTGTGAAGGTAAAGGTATTTGAGTGTGATGAGGCAGTGGCTGATACAGAGGCACAGAGCGCTAATGACAGCAAGAAAGTGAAATTGAAAAAGGGCTATAAGGGAATTATCGAGACGGAATATGATATTGTAACGACAGGAGATATTTCTACAGATGCAGGAGTGCAGTATTATGACAATGGTGTTGCAGAAAATGCAGATACATTTTGGCTTCCTGCCACATCCACCCGTTTTAATTCAGGATATTTCCTGGTGGTTACTGCAAATGGAAAAGGAGGAAGTACATCTGATTCTGGAGCTGTCAATATTCCAGCAAACATAGACCAGGCAACGATGTTGTATGATAAGACTAAGACCTATCATGTGCGTACCAGGATTGATACCACAGAGGCATCTGTGGCAGAAGATGGAACTATTACGAAGAATGGTACTTATCGGGTATGGATTACCGATGAGGACGGGAAGACTGTAGAGTTGACAACTGCTGACAGTCCGGCAGGATTCCGCAAAGTCGTAAATGGTATTATTGATAAATTCGGCGCAGCGAAAAACAATTTTAAGGTTACTAACCATAAAATTAGTTGGCAGTCAGGTTATGTTACCCAGAAAATAGAATCCTATGTGACGGAAACCTTGGAACAAACAGAGAGTATGAAACAACTGCCAAGCAGTGTTCTTGGAGATCAGGCTGCAGAGGTTTATATATACACACCAGCTACAGAGTTTGAAAAAGATGGTAAAGTATATGCCTTAGACGAGGATAAATCTGGCTGGTATAAGGAAGATGGATCTAAATTAGAGAATCCAGCGGCAGCAGATGTGGCAGTAGCAGGCGCAACAGTTGTTTATAAGGCATATTACAAAGAGGGAGCAAATTTTGCAGGCTTGAAGGCAGCGATTGACGCAGCTCAAACTGCATATGACCAGAAGACGGCAGAAAAAATTTATAAGGCGGATTCTCTGAAAACGCTTCAACAGGCAATTGCAGCTGCACAGGCAGTATATGATACCAAAGGTACAGCCAATGAGAAGAACAAAGAAGAAGTAGCAGCAGCCATCACAACATTGAATAATGCAGTGAAAGCTCCAATGGAGTTAAAAGGTTTTGAAGAAATGAATCAGGTGATGACAGCATACTATCCTATGGATCAAGATGTAAAGGATACCAGTGCTAATCACCATGACGGCACGGTAAATGGAGATGTTACATTTCCAAATGGAGACAGCGCAGTTTTCCCAGGTAGCGAGAAAGGGTTGACTAATTATATCAGCTTACCCACAGATATGGCAGTTACAAATCAGATGACGTTCTCTTTCTGGACTTATACAGAAGCGGGCGGCGGTAATAATGTATTTGGCATCAGTTCTGGAAAAGATATGAGCAGCGCGCATCATTTCTCTATTTATACGAGCAATGGGGAAAAATTATCTGCAAATGGAGGAAAGACAGGATATTCAGGGCCGGCTGGAGTGGACAATATTCCATTTGCTGCGGAAGAATGGCATCTTGTTACGTGTGTTGTAAACGGTACAGATCTTACCTTCTATGTGGATGGTGAAGAAGCAAAAGCTGGAACCATTGGAGCTTCTTTGACAGAAGTTTGGAATGCACATGAGACAGAACGCAATATCTATATTGGCAACAATGTATATGCTTGGAATGATAATGGCGTACATGATAAGGATTACAAGGGAAGAATCAAGAATTTCCGTATTTACAATGCAGCTCTTGCAGCAGAGCAGGTGAAAGATATCTATGATAATGAAGCAGCTATGCCGATGAAGAAGGCAATTGATCATCTAGTACATGCGCTGGGTGCACATCCTGGTACAGATGAAAATCAAGGAAAATATGTTTTGACTCTTACCGAGAGTTCTATAGATTTGATAAAAACTGGAACACAGGGGGAGACAATTTCTTGGAAAGCATATGATGCAAACGGCGAGGAAAGTTCTACAGATATCAATACAGCAGATGGAACTGTCAACCTGCCTGAGCAGGAAGGAACAACAAAAACAGCAACTCTGAAAGCAACCATTCAATTAAATGGGCAGACAGAAGTAGTTGAGATTATTTGTAGTATTAAGCGTGTGTCTGCGGCTGTTTCAACAGCCAGGGCAGAATTAAAAGAAGCGCTTGACAAAGCAGAGGAGTTAAATAAACTGCTTTATACATCTGAATCTTGGCGCAGATTTGAAACAATTTTAAATACAGCAAAAGATATCTATGATAATTCTACCTCAGAGACAGATATAAAGGAACAGACCGCCAAGCTGACAAATGCAATGAAGACAGATGGCACAGGTACATTGGTAGAACGAGGCAATAAGACAGAATTATCTGCTTTGGTGAGTGAGGCAGAACAGGCAATGGCAGACAAGGACAAAGCAGATTATGAAGAGAGTGTCTGGATCGCATTGGAGACGGCAATTCGCGAGGCGAAAGAATTGTCAGATGATGTAGATCAAGCGGCAGTGGACGCCAAGAAAGAGGCTCTGCAGACAGCGCTGAATAACTTTGTGCCTAAGGATGCTCCGCCTGTAACTGTTGACAAGACTGCTTTGGAGAATAAGCGCAAAGAAGCAGAAAATGCTATGAAAGATCAGGAGAGATATGAGTATGATAAAGAGATCTGGAATGCATTAGAGACGGCAATCAACGAAGCAAAGACATTAGAAGAAAACGCGGATGCTACAGCAGAAGAGATCACAGATGCTTACAATAAGCTTGAGAAAGCTTTGAAAGAATTCCAGCCAAAAGTGATTGACAAAGAAGCTCTGGGCAGCTTGAAAACGGAAGTTGACAATGCAATGGAGGGTAAAAATCAAGATGATTATGATCCAGAAGTGTGGGAGGCTTTACAGACAGCGCTGAAGGCAGTGGAGAATCTGCCAGAGAATGCAACTGCAGAGGAAATTAAGGAAGCATATAAGAATCTTTGGATCGCGCTTGATAACTTCCAGCCGAAGCAGCCAGGTACAGTGATTCCAGTAGAGAGTATAGTTTTAGACAAACAGAAAGCAACTGTTAAGGTAAATCAGAAAGTCACTCTAAAAGCCACAATACATCCAGAAGATGCAACAAATAAAGATTTAATTTGGGAATCTACAGATGATAGTATTGCTGTTGTTGATGAGTATGGAGAAGTTACTGGAAAGAAAGCGGGAACAGCAACAATTACAGTGTCCAGCGCAGAAAATAAAGAGATCAAGGCAGCCTGTGAGGTGACAGTGATTAAAGTTCCAGTTACTAGGGTAACGCTGAGTAAAACAAAACTTACCCTTGCACCAGGCAAGAGCCAGAAATTGACAGCAACCATCGCTCCAAATGATGCAACAAATAAGAGCTTAACATGGAAGTCCAGCAATGATAAAATTGCAACTGTGACGAATGGTAAAGTAGCTGCAAAGAAAGCAGGAACAGCAACGATCACTGTCAGCAGCAAAGAAAATAGTAAGATTAAGGCAACCTGCAAGGTAACAGTAAAAATTGCAGTGACTAAGGTGAAGTTGAACAAGTCAAAACTGACATTGGGTGTGAAAGAAACCTTTGCCTTGAAAGCAACGATAACACCGAAAAATGCAACCAATAAGAAAGTAAGCTACAAGAGCAGCAAGAAGAAGGTTGCGACAGTATCTTCAACAGGAAAAATTAAGGCGTTAAAGAAAGGAAAGGCGACCATCACAGCAACCGTAGACGGAAAGAAAGCAACTTGTGTTGTGACTGTAAAAGCTGCACCTAAGAAGATTACCTTAAATGCCAAGAAGAAGACCTTGAAGAAAGGAAAAACTTTCCGGCTTAAAGTGAAACTTCCCAAGAATACAGCAAGCAATAAGATTACTTATAAGAGCAGCAACAAGAAGGTTGCCACGGTATCTTCAACAGGAAAAATTAAAGCGGTGAAAAAAGGAAAGGCGACTATTACAGCAACAACTTTTAATAAGAAAAAAGCAACCATTAAGATTATGGTCAGATAATGGAAAAATTAATTGGGGCATGAATTTTCATGCCCCATTAATTATGCTAGTGCGCCCCAAGGGGCAGGTTATTTGTACCGACAGAGCATTTTTCCTCCCGTGAATAAATGCCAGTATTATTCAAATACCTTAAATTCATAACCTTGTGCCCGGGTTTGGTCGATAAAATCACCCAATATCTGGGTATTAGTTTCAGATTCCGCATGTAATAAGTAGATGGCACCTGGGTGCAGGCGGTCCATAATCTTCTGTAAACTTTCCGTAGGATCTGGCTGGTTTTCTACATCATAATCTAAATATGCAAAACTCCAGAATATACTTTTGTAGTTTAAGTTATTTAAGAGAGCCAAGGACTGTTCACTAAATTTTCCGGCTGGATAGCGGAATAAATGCATATCATAACCAAATTGATCTTTGACATACTGATGATTTTCTGTTACCTCATTCGTTTGCTGAGCGATATCTTGAGAGGGTAATCCGGCAGCAGGATGTGTCACACTGTGGTTGCCGACTTCATGTCCCTCATCAATCATACGCTGTACCAATTCTGGATTTTGTTTGGCATAAGCTTTGGTGATAAAGAAAACAGCATGTACATTTTTTTCTTTTAAAGTGTTTAGGATACGTTCCGAACAGCCATATTCGTAACCTTCATCTATCGTCAGATAGATCACTTTTTTTTCTGGCTCATCTGAGATAAAGTAAGCGTTGTATTTGCCGTATTTTTCTTGATACTGCATACATCCTGCTGGCCGATTCCATTGATCTAGATCGCCGCCTTGTCCCCAATCTAGGCCTGTCGTGTCTAATCCATTTAAATCAATCTGCTGATTTTCCAACACAATACCATTTTCGGTGGGACGTTCATCAAAACCCTCTGGATTATCGAGATCCGCTAGGGTAAAGTCGTCCTTTTTGTCTTGTTCTGTGGTATCGGTATCATCGGTGTTGTCAGGGCTGTCATCCTCGTCATCTGGCTTATCTTCTTTATTGTCTGTGGGATCTAAAGATTCTTCTGATTGATCTGTTGATTTGTCATTTTCATCCACAAGATCTTTAGATGAGAGATTTTTTTTGGAATCAGCGGTTTGTGTTTCTGTCTGTGTACGATCTTCCTCTGTTTTTGGCGGTTTTTTAAGTGCATTTGTAATACCAAACACTGCCAGAATGATGACAGCTATTGGTATTACATAGACCATGATACGCGCAGTATTGTTTTTCTTTCTTCTTCGTCTTTTTCTTCGTCGGTTATCCATTTTTCTTTCTGCCTTTCTTTCTTTAATTTAATGGCGCAGAGAAGGCCATAATTCAAGTATCATTATATACTATTACGAATAGTTTGGCACGCACAAAAATAAAAGAAATAGTTTGAATTTTCTTAAAGATTTATTAATATTTTCCTTTTTATGGAAAGAAGATACTCCATTTGCCGTTTTGTAAATAATACAAAAGTAGTCAGTGTATACTGTCGAAACGCTAGCAATGTTTTGAATTATAATATCACCATTGTACAGTGATAAGAATATCATACTATACAGGAGGGATCAGAAAATGAACAATTATTATAATGATAAAAATCACTGTACTTTTCCTGTAGGTTTTCCACCTCAGCATCAAGATCAACAGCCAGGACTGGAATATATGATGACACCATTGCCGATGAGTGAGTGCTGTAAGCTATGCCGTAAGTTGGAAAATAAGGTTGCACTGATTACTGGTGGTGACAGCGGAATTGGCAGAGCTGTTGCATATGATTTTGTCAAAGAAGGCGCCAAAGTTGCTATTGTCTATTTTGATGAAGAGTGTGACGCAAAAGAAACCGCTGAAAAGATTAGATTGCTTGGGGGAGAGTGTATTCTCTTAAAAGGGGATTTGAAAAATCCTGGTTTTGCAAAAAGTTGTGTTGAAAAAACAGTACATTGTTTTGGAACACTTGATATTCTTGTAAATAATCATGCTTTTCAGTTTGTTCAGCGAAGTATACTAGATATTTCACATGAACAACTTAGATTTATATTCCAAAATAATGTATTTTCTTTTTTCTATTTAATTCAATATGCACTGCCATATATGAAAAAGGGAAGTTCTATCATTAACACAACTTCTGTTACAGCATATGAAGGTAATAAGGAGCTGATTGATTACAGTTCAACCAAAGGGGCAATTGTAGCTTTGACAAGGTCTCTGTCCTTGTCCCTAGCAGAAAAGGGAATCAGAGTAAATGCGGTGGCTCCTGGACCGATATGGACGCCATTAATTCCAGCATCTTATTCCGCAGAGGAAGTAAAAACTTTTGGTACAAAGACATCACAAGTTCCGATGATGCGTGCCGGACAGCCATGTGAAGTTTCTCCCTGTTTTGTATTTTTGGCGTCAGAGGATGCTAGTTATATGACAGGCCAGGTGCTTCATCCTAATGGTGGAACAATTGTCGGCTCATAATCGGATTATACAAGGTTTGGAGGAACTTATGGATATCAATAAAAATTATATTTCAATCAATAATACTTATACGGGTGAAAATAATCCTGTATATATTGTAATACATGAAACCGATAACTTTTCTAAGGGGGCAAACGCCAATCGACATGCGCAGGCACAGGCAGCGGGAGATTTAAGTACTTCTGTACATTATTACTCTGGTTCAGATGGTGTATATCAGACAGCAGACCATGCAGACGGCACATATTCCATAGGAAAAGAGTATAATGGAGAGCATAATGTGGGAGACGCCACAAATCGCAATACAATCAATATTGAAATCTGTGTAAACGAAGATGGAGATTATACAAAGGCTCGTGAAAATGCCATTGCGCTGGTGAAATATTTGATTGCACAGACTGGCATACCGGCGTCTAAAGTAATTCGTCATTTTGACGCGAAAGGAAAATATTGTCCTAGAAATATGATGGATCATCCTGAATTGTGGGAAGATTTTAAAAATCAGATTGGTCAGGATAATACAGATTATTATGTGGCAAGGTGTACTGGCAATCAAGTGCGTGTAAGAGCAACGCCGGATTTTGGGGATAATGTGATTCGTTATCTGAATCAGGGTAATCTGTTTCGTGTATTGGGGGTATCTGGTGTTTGGACACACATAAGTGTAGAAGGGCAGGAAGGATATATGTACTCTGAATATGTAGAGAGAACATAGGAAATAGAGTGAAGTAATCAGCAATTGGTTGTTTATTTTTTAGCAAAATAGGAACTTTAGAAGATTTGTGTTCTAGGGTTCCTGTTTTTTATTTGTGTATTATGATTGCACAGAGAGAAAAATATTTAATATTTCTAAAAAGGAGTTTGTTTATTTTTTGGTTATAGTGTGTTCAAATAATTAAAAAAATATTATAATAAAACTGTTTGAAAACATTTAGAAATAAATTTATAAAAAATTATAACAGAGGAACAGAAATGGAAGAATTGATATTGATTGTGGAGGATGATAATGATATCAGTCAGATGTTAGAAGAACTTCTGACTGGCCAGGGATTTCAGACTATTCAGGCATATTCTGGAACAGAGGCGCTACTGCGTATGGAAAAACAGACGCCTCAAGCAGTAATTTTGGATTTGATGCTGCCTGGAATGAGTGGGGAGGAGGTGCTGATAAAGATCAAGCAGCAATATCCGCAAGCAGGCGTGATCGTCTCTTCGGCAAGAGATGATGTACATACTAGAGTGGAATTGTTACGTGCTGGGGCAGATGATTATCTGGTCAAACCATTTGATACAGAAGAATTGTTGGCCAGGCTGGAGGCTGTACTGCGCCGCAGCCGTAAGGAAATGGGCTCTGCGATGGAAAAGGGGACAGTGTTGAAATATAAAAATATACAGATTCAACAGGAAAATATGCAAGTACAAGTTGCCGGCCAGGAGGTATTTTTAACAAAACGGGAATATTTAATTTTGGAACTTTTAATGAGCTATCCAGGAAAAGTGTTTACGAAAAGTAATATTTATGAGTCAGTCTGGAAGGAAGAATTTCTGGGAGAGGAAAATGCGGTCAATGTCCATATTAGCAATATCCGCCAGAAACTCTCTAAAATTTGCCCAGAAGAGACGTATATTCAGACAGTATGGGGAATTGGGTTTAAGATGGGATAAACTTTATACTTTCTTTATGATTTGCCTAAGGTTTCTAAAAATGTCGTTGTTATACTTTATTGGTAAGACAAAGGATGCTAGGAGGAAGCGGTATGGATTATGTATTAAAAACAGAAGGACTTACCAAAGCATATGGGGGCAATTTTGTGGTCGATCATGTAAATATGCATGTAAAAAAAGGTGATATCTATGGATTTATCGGCAAAAACGGCGCGGGAAAGACGACATTTATGAGATTGGTGGCGGGACTTGCTGCCCCAATGGAAGGCAATATTGAGCTGTTCGGTTCCAGAGAGCTTAAAAAACAGCGCTTAAGGATTGGAACGCTGATTGAACAGCCAGGAATTTATGATACGATGACTGCATGGGAAAATATGGAGGTTATGCGCAGAAATTTCGGCATTACGGATAAAAATTCTACTGGGCAGATGTTGGAATTTGTAGGATTGTCAAAGGCAGGGAAGAAAAAGGTAAAAAATTTTTCGCTTGGAATGAAACAGCGTTTAGGAATTGCAATAGCTCTGTATCGAAATCCTGATTTCTTAATTTTGGATGAGCCAATCAATGGACTAGATCCAGAGGGTATCAAGGAAATGCGGGATTTGCTGCTTAAATTAAATGAAGAAAAGCAGATTACAATTTTAATTTCCAGTCATATTTTGGGAGAACTCTCCAAGATTGCTACAAATTATGGAATTATCAAGGAGGGAGCCTTGATTGAAGAATTTGAAGCAAATCAGTTAGAGAGTAGATGCAGAAGATGTCAGAAGCTCATAGTAGATAATGTGGAACTTGGTACCACTATTCTGGAAGAAAAATGTCATATTACCAGCTATGATATACCAGAACCAGGGACAATCCGCGTATTTGATGGCTTAGATCAAACTTGGAAACTGAATCAGGAATTGGTGCAGGGCGGTGTCAGGCTTAAAGAAAGTTATTTGACAGGGCAGGATTTGGAAGGTTATTTTATGGGGTTACTGGGAGGTGTAGAACATGTTTAATTTGCTGAGTGCAGAATTTTACAAGTTGAGAAAAGGAAAAGCTCTGTTTGTGGGGTTACTGATAGTGGCAGTACTTGTGGTAATGCTTTATGTTTCTTTGATGATGATTGATAAGATTAACAGCGGAGAGGTCAGCAATGGCACAGGAGGAGTGATAGTTTTTGAAAATGGCGAGACTGTGGCAGGAGAATTAGGCACAGAATCTATGATGCAGAAGATAGGAATTGCTGGAGTGCTGCAGCAGATATTTAGTGGTCATTTTGTGGGATTGATTTTGGCAGTGATTGTCAGTATTTTTGTAGTTAGAGAATTTGGAACTGGTGCCATAAAGAATCTAGTTGGCAAAGGGTATTCTAGAAGTACGATTTTTTTAAGTAAACTATTGTCAACGGTTGTACTCTCTATTCTTTTTCAGGTGGCAGCGGCAATGATATCCATTTTAATTGGCATTCCATTTTTGGGCAGTGAAGGGCTTTCTATAATAAATTGGACCGATATCGCAATCTATACAGGGCTGCAGATTCTGTTTGGAATTACGGCTGCAGGGATTTTTGTGCTGATGGGGGAGCTTACCAGAAATCTGGCGGCGGCGATTGCTGTCAGCATTGGTGTGCTGTTGTTTTCTACTAGTGCCACAGCGCTGCTTGATCTTTTGTGTCATCAGGTAGGATTTGAGCCAACAAAATATTGGTTTTTGGATTTGATGTCAAGTTGTCCATTGACAGAATTTGATACGGAATTTTTGGTGCGCAGTGTGTTAGTATCAATCGTATGGTTTGTAGTGGCAGCGGTTCTGGGAGTACTTCATTTTCAACGGGCGGATGTAAAATAAAAAGGATAAAAAATATGGAATATATATTATGGTATGTCTGCGTTTTATTAGCAGCTGTGGTGGGAGTTTTGTTGTTTCATCTCTTCCGTTATCGCAGGCAAGTGAACTATATAAGCGAACAGTTGGCATTTTTGGAGACAGAGGACAGCAATTTTTTGCTGACCTCTGTCTATGCAGTTGGGAATACACCAGAGATGATCAATCGTATTAATCGTACGCTGGAACAATTGCGGCAGGAGCAGCGCAGATTGCGCAAGATGAACAAGAGTTATCGGGAGAGTATCACTGGAATTTCTCATGATATCCGTACACCATTGACCTCAGTCAAAGGATATGTACAGATGCTGCAAAAGTCAGAGATCACACAGGAAAAGCGCATAGAGTATACCAGAATTGTGGAGCGCAGGTTGGAGGAATTGAGTAACATTTTAAATCAGCTTTTTGAATATGCCAGGATTGAGGCCGGAGAATTGGTATTAAATATGGAGAAAATTAATGCAGGAAATTTGTTTGCAGAAGTGCTCTCTATGTTTTATGAGGATTTTTCTGAAAAAGGATGTGAGCCGGAGATTGAGATTGTGTCCAAGGCATTATTTATTCAGGCGGACAGATATGCTTTTTCCAGAATTTTGGAAAATTTGATTAAGAATGCCTTAGTGCATGGTAAGGGAAAGTATCGTTTTTGTATATATTCCAGGGAGGGAATGGCAGTGATGCTAGCGGCCAATCAGACAGACAGCATTGAGGAGAGTGATTTAGAGCGGATTTTTGAAAGATTTTACACCACCGATCAATCCAGGAGTCGCAGAACTACAGGGTTAGGACTTGCCATAGCCAAAGAGCTTACGGAACAGATGGAAGGAACCATCCAGGCGTATTTTGAGCATGGGTATTTCACAGTGGAGGTATGTCTGCCTCTGATCAAGATAGAGCGATAATTTCATAAACCCCATTTTTTTCATAAGCATTAAAAATTATTGTTCTCATAAAAGTGGGAAATCAAGCTTTTCATAAGAATTAAAAATTATTGCTCTCATAAAAGTGGGAAATCAAGCTCTTTCAAATAAATTTAAAAATCTTGATTTCCCATTTTATAGGGTTCTGAATCGTTACAGCATTTTTAATAATTTATTTATATTTTTTATAAAAAAAGTTTATGATTTTTTCGGAAGAATCTGGTATACTATACGGGAAAGGCAGAGGGAAATCAGATGTCTGTGGTGCATATATTTTCAGACAGATAGAGGTCTGCTGATAGGAGGATAGTAACAATCGATGACAAACGAAGAATATTATACATTTATCCAGCCCTATGAGGATGCAAAGGAGGTGCTGTTGACCAGGCTGCATGTACTAAAACATAATTTATATGGAGATGCTGCTGGTCAGCCAATCCATAATATCCAGAGCCGGATTAAGAAAAAGGCCAGTTTGGAGGATAAACTGAAGAAAAAAGAGAAAGAACCTACTGTGATGAATGCTAAGGATTATCTGCAGGATATTGCAGGGATTCGAGTGATCTGCTATTTTGTGGATGATATTTATAACTTGGTGGATGCTTTAAAGCGTCAGGCGGATCTGATTGTGGTACGGGAAAGTGATTACGTCGGTAAGCCAAAACCGAACGGTTATCGCAGTTATCACGTGATTGTAGGGATTCCAGTGTATTGTCTGGATGGGATGGAATATTTTCCGGTAGAAATCCAATTTCGCACAATGTCAATGGATTTCTGGGCCAGTATGGAGCACCGGATTCTCTATAAAATGGAGCGCAAGGACAAAGATAAACTGGCTGCAGAATTAAAAAATTATGCAGATATGCTGGTGGAGATTGAGAGTCGTTTTGAACTGCACAGTGAAGGGAAACAATGGCAAGGGCAGGCAGAGCAGCGCAAGGCGATCTGAGGTGAGCATATGTATTATTTTTGCTATTCCACAGTAGCGCTGTTTCTTGGAATTTTGGTGGATCTTATCATCGGTGATCCACAGGGCTGGCCACATCCAGTAGCAGCCATTGGTTGGCTGATTGGCCGTCTGGAAGGATGGCTGCGTCGCCTTTTTCCAGAGACGAGAAAAGGAGAACGGTTGGCAGGTTTTTTATTAGCAGTGATAGTGGTTGGGATATCAACATTGCTTCCGGCAGCAGTTCTTAGGTGCAGTTATCATATTCATCCGCTGGCAGGAATTTTAGTGGAGGCTTGGATATGCGGGAGGCTTCTGGCTGCAAAATCCTTAAAAACAGAGAGTATGAAAGTTGCATATGCATTAGAGTGTAAGGGATTGGCAGCAGGCAGACAGGCAGTCTCCATGATCGTGGGAAGAGATACAGAACAATTGGATGAATCAGGCGTCATCAAGGCAACAGTGGAGACTGTTGCAGAAAATACTTCTGATGGTGTGATTGCGCCCCTGCTTTTTATGGCTTTTTTTGGCGGTGCAGGTGGATTTTTCTATAAAGCGATTAATACAATGGATTCTATGGTCGGATATAAGAATGATACCTATCAGAATTTTGGGACAGCGGCGGCAAAATGGGATGATTTTGTGAATTTTATTCCAGCAAGAGTGAGTGCGCTAATGATGATTGCAGCTTGTTTTTTTTGCGGCAGAAATATGCGGGAAGCCTGGCGGATTTTTCAGCGTGACAGATATTGTCATGCCAGTCCAAATTCAGCTCAGACAGAGGCTGTAATAGCAGGTGCTCTGCAGATACAGCTTGCAGGTGAGGCTTGGTATTTTGGCAAAAGATATCAAAAGCCTACGATTGGGGATGATATCCGTAAAGTGGAGCTTGCGGATATTGCCAGGAGCAATCGTTTGATGCTGGTTACATTTTTTTTGACTGCGGCAGTGGTGTTGGCGCTTAAATGTGTCTGGATATTTTGGGCTGTAAATGTTGCTTAATACACATAGTAACCGCAAAATGGGAAAATTCAAATAATAAATGTATATAAAAATTTTACATATGTTTCAAGCCCGTAAACAAAAAAGAAATGAAAAATCAATATTGACAAAGATATGAATCCCCAAACTGTATTGTTGTACAGTTTGGGGATTCTTTGTTATTAGTCAATGATTTTTATTTTTTGGTTAAATCATAGCTTATATCCAACAGCCATTTGATTTTTTCGTCACTTACGCTGCCATCTAAAGCGATGGTAATCCAATTTGTTTTATTCATATGATAGGCGGGATAAATGCCGTTTTCTTCTCTAAGCGAGCCAATCAAATCAGGCTCGCATTTGACATTTAGGATATCTATAAAATCTTCCTCTGACAATCCAAGCTTTTGTTTGGAAATTTTCATAACAAGCGCAAACCATTTGCGGTTGTCTTGGTGACGAAATACCATATCATTTGGGGCGTTTGCCCAGGGATAATCTGCATTTATATCATATGTTTCTGCTATAAATTGTAATAATTGTTCACGATTCATCGGTAAAGATTCCTATTCTGATTATGTATGAGAGCGGCTCTGTATGCTTGATTATTATATTACGTCGGCGGCTAAATATCAACAGAAATATTCTTATTGGCTGGGGCTGTGGCACTAAGATATTTATTTCTGTCAGTGCGATAACCCCGTAAGTGAGGGGCAAATTCTTGTAAAAAAACTTATATAGAAATATAATAATTATCATATTTTTATATTTTTCAGACCTTGAAAAGAATATTTTTGTGAAAAATGACGGATGTATATGGAGGGTGTGTTATGAAATGAAAGAAATTATTGAGTATTGTGCTGGCAGTCGTATTATCCCTGTGCAGTGTTCCGCTGACAGCAGTGCAGGCACAGAAATCTTTGGAAACCTTTTCAGAAGAAGAGCCGCTCAAGAAGAATGAAACAGAAGAGTTTGAGAAGATGAAGCCAGAGATGACACCACAGGAAGGAAATGTGAAAGCGGCGAGTAAGATAGGAGAAGAATATAGTTATGCGGAATTGGAGGATGGAACACTGGAAATTATGAGTTATTTTGGGAATGATACAGAACTTGTGGTTCCGACTGAGATTGATGGAAAACGTGTGACCAGGATTGGGCATCGAGCATTTAATGGCTGTAGCAGCCTGAGAAGTATAGAATTGCCGGAGAGTGTGACCAGCGTAGGTCGGTCTGTCTTTTCAGAATGCAGCAATCTAAAAGAAATTATTGTAGGTGGAAATAATGTAAATTATACATCCAAAGATGGCATATTGTATGATAAAAATCAGATGGAGCTAATTTGTTGTCCACAAGGAAAAGCAGGAGATATTGTAATTCCAGCAAGTGTGAACAAGATTGGAGAATCTGCCTTTTCAGGCTGCAAAAGCCTGAAAAGTATAGAACTGCCAGAGAGTGTGAACGAGATCGGGGGACATGCCTTTTATGGCTGCAGCAGCCTGAAAAGTATCAAGTTGCCAGCGAGCTTAAGCAGTATGCCGAAAGAGACAGATGAGGATGAAGATTATAGTGTGTATGTACCTGTTTTTTCAGGCTGCAGCAGTTTGAAAGAAATTATTGTAGATGAAAATAATGCAAACTATGAATCCAAAGATGGCATATTGTATGAAAAAGGTCAGAAGTATCTAATTTATTGTCCACAAGGAAAAGTAGGAGATATTGTAATTCCAGCAAGTGTGAACGAAATCGGAAGTGATGCCTTTACAGGCTGCAGTAGCCTGTAAAGTATCAAGTTGCCAGAGAACTTGAGCAAGATCAGGAGTTCTGCCTTTTCAGGTTGCAGTAGCCTGACCAGCATAGAGCTGCCAGAGAGTGTGAACGAGATCGGGAGTTTTGCATTTTTAGGCTGCAGCAAACTGATAAGTATCAAGTTGCCAGTGAGTTTGAACAGGATTGATGGGTATGTCTTTGGAGGTTGCAGTAGCCTGACCAGCATAGAGTTGCCAGGGGGTGTGAACGAGATCGAAAGTGGTGCCTTTAGAGGCTGCAGTAGCCTGACCAGCATAGAGCTGCCAGCGAGTGTGAACGAGATCGGGAGTTCTGTTTTTGAAGACTGCATTAATTTGAAAGAAATTAATGTAGATGGAAATAATATAAACTATGAATCCAAAGATGGTATATTGTATGATAAAAATCAGACAAAACTAATTTGTTGTCCACAAGGAAAAGCAGGAGATATTATAATTCCAGCAAGTGTAACCAGTATAGGAGAATCAGTCTTTTCAGGTTGCAGGAGCCTGACAGAAATTAATGTAGATGGCAATAATGTAAAATATACATCCAAAGATGGTATATTATATGATAAAAATCAGACAGAGCTAATTTGTTGTCCACAAGGAAAAGCAGGAGATATTGTAATTCCAGCAAGTGTGACCATCATAGGGCGGCAGGCGTTTATAGGCTGCAGCAAACTGACCAGTATAGAGCTGCAAGAGGGAGTGAGTCAGATATGGTGGGGTGCATTTACAAACTGTAGCAGCCTGTCAGAAATAAAACTCCCTGAAAGTTTGACTAGCATAATGCCGGATGCCTTTTCAGGATGTAAGGGTTTGACACTGCTTGTATATAAAGGAAGTTATGCGGAAACATATGCACTGGAGGAGGGCCTTACTTATAGATATATAGATGACAGCAATGATTGTTCCCATACCTTTCAGACAACCATTGTCAAAGCCACCACAAAGAAGAATGGCAGTATTACAAAAACATGTACCAAATGCGGGGAACGGACCAAAGAAATCATTTATGCAGCAACGACCATAAAGTTGTCAAAGACTTCCTATACATATAACAAAAAAAATCATAAGCCCTCTGTTACAGTCAAGGACAACAAGGGAAAGATATTAAAAAACAAGAAAGATTACACAGTAACTTATCCCAAGGCGATGAAAAATGTGGGAAGTTATACTATTACCATAAAATTAAAGGGAAATTACAAAGGTACAGTGAAAAAAACGTTCCAAATAATCCCCAAGGGAACCCAGATTTCTAAAATCACACCAAAGAAAAAGGGTTTTGCCTTGAAGTGGAAGAAACAGACGCTTCAAACTACAGGCTATGAAATTGCCTATTCTACCAACAAAAAATTTACAAAAAAGACCACAGAAACTATAACAATTGGCAAGAATAAAGCAGTTTCCATAACAGTATCAAAACTGAAAGCAAGGAAGAAATACTATATCAAAATTAGAACTTACAAGAAAATAAAATTAAATGGAAAATCTAAAAAACTGTATTCTTCCTGGTCCAAAGTAAAGACAGTGACAACTAAAAAGTAGGAGTAATTATTGAGAATCCCAAGCAATAGATATGTCAGCCAAAAGGGGGCGGCACTGTGAAAGTGTCGCCCCAGCTTGGGACATTTTGTCCCAAACTTGTTTGAAATTTAATTTATAAAATACAAGTATTTTTTAATTATTTCGTAGACTGTTTGCGGAACAGTACTCTACGATAAACTGAAAATGCAGCATTAGTAGCCCCAAGTCATTAAATTCCATTCCCCATTGTCTGTGCGGGCAAGCCACCACCTCCAATCCGTATATTCTGAATCTGGTTCCCATGAATTATCAGCAGTTTTGGATGAATGAAAATCACTAACAAACTCTATGCACTGAGTAAATTCAGTATTTTCATCTCCAAGGTCATTCACCCATTCTATATTTTCTTCACTATTGCATTCATCTGAGGTGTAGCTAATACTATGTAGTTCAAATCCGTCCCAAGTGGAAAACTCATTTTCAATAAGTTCGATTGCCGCATCCATATCCGATTTTGAGTAGATATCCGATTTGCCATAGTCAATAGCAATATTTTTGATGTTGCCACTACAAGCTACCAGTCCAAAAGCCATTATCATTGTGACAAAAATAGCAAAACTCTTTTTCATGTTTACCTCCTCCATAACTTACGATTTTTGACATATTTCTACTAAAGTATAACACAAAGTCAACCAGAGTGCCATCCTTATTGTGAGGCTTACACCTAATTCCACGCAATTTGGGTATGGCCACACTCCGAAATTTTTGGGATAAAATATTTCTTTGTGTTTTTTCCGAAAAGTAGGACGGCTGTCTCATCACAAGTTATAAAATATAATTATGCGCAGAGCTTGTCTCAGATTTATCTTGCAGAAAGAAAAAAGTTTTATTATACTGAAAAGGAAAACTTTGTAAAGATATAGTTCTAACTATAAGATGGAAGGAGTGATTGACAGCCTCGAATCTTACAGGTGGAAAATTTCGGAGTGAGCATTTATGTATAAACATGGCGGCGATATCTATAATTATCCTAATTTTATAGATTTTTCTGCAAATATCAATTTTTTAGGAGCGCCACTTTCTGTATTAGAAGCGGCCGGAAACGCTATGGGGAGAATTGGTCACTATCCACAGACAAGGTGTGATAGGCTTAGGCAGGTAATTGCAGAGTTCGAACAGGTAAAACCAGAGCAGATTATCTGTGGAAATGGCGCGGCGGAGTTATTTTTTTCTTTAACCTTGGCACAGAAACCGAAGAAAGCGTTGATTTTTGCGCCTACATTCCAGGAATATGAACAGGCGCTGCGCAGTGTGGACTGCGAAATTATTTACCATTATTTGCATGTAGGAAATAAGTTTCAAATGCAGGAGATTCCCCCAGAGCTAGACCATAGCATTGATATGGTCTTTTTCTGTAATCCCAATAATCCAACGGGAATACTGACAGGGAGAAATATATTGGAAAAATTGTTGCAAAAATGTGAGCAAGTAGGAGCAATTCTTGTGGTAGATGAATGCTTTCTAGATTTTACGGGGATGGCACAGGATTATACCATGAAAGATTTACTGTTACATTCTAAAAATTTGTTTGTGGTGAAAGCGTTTACAAAAACTTTTGCGATTCCAGGACTGCGTCTGGGGTATGGATTGTCAGGGAACTATGAACTACTGCAGCGAGTGAGAAATGTGACACAGCCTTGGAATGTGTCTGTCCCAGCACAGGCGGCAGGAACTGCGGCTGTGAGAGAGAAGGATTTTTTAGAGATGACGGTGCGGGCAGTGGAGCAGGAGAGAAAGTTTCTCTTAGAGCAGCTTTCCAAGGTTTCCTCTGATGAAAAGAAATTGTTTTTTATTCAAGTTTATGGATATGCGGCAAATTTTATTTTTTTTCGCAGTATTCCAGGATTGGAGCAGAAGTTTAAAGAAAATAAAATTTTAATTCGTAACTGTGATAATTTTCCAGGACTTTGTGAAGGATGGTATCGGATTGCGGTGCGCACCAGGCAGGAAAATGAAAGATTTGTTCAGGTTCTATATTACATCATACAAGAAATAGAGAATAAGACTGATAATTGTGAAATATAGTCAGTTTAACGGTTTTCTTTTATGTATTATAAATTATGAGGTAATGTTGTTTGTAAAAATTTTCTAGGTTTTCTCATCTCCAAAGGGAAATGAGTTTTGTCTATGTCAATGAAAGGATTTTATTTATGAAAATTGCAGTAATTCAGGCAAGTTCCCAGAAAGAGAAGAATCTGTTATTATATCAGAGTGTACAGAATGCAGTAAGCAAAAAGGATGATCAGGTTGTTAATTTTGGAATTTTTCAGGAGGAAGAGGCGACTTACAGTTACGTTCAGATTGCCTTGCAGATTTGTCTGTTGTTGGAAAGCGGGGCAGTGGATTTTGTAGTTACGGGATGTTCTTCTGGACAGGGAATGATGCTTGCCTGCAACAGCCTGCCAGGAATTTTATGTGGTTATGTGCAGAATCCTTCAGACGCCTATTTGTTTGGGAGAATTAATCATGGAAATGTAGTTTCTTATCCATTAGGGCTAAATTTTGGCTGGGCAGGAGAATTAAATTTAAAATATACAATGGAACAATTATTTTCAGAACCATTTGGGTGTGGTTATCCCAAAGAAGAAGCGGCAAGAAAGCAGGGGGATACAAAGCTGTTAAAAGAAATTAATCACATATCTAAGCGGACATTAGTGGAAATATTTCCTGAATTAAGTCATGATTTAATAAAAAGTGCTGTGGAGCGTAAACTTGTCATGGCTTATATTATGGGATATGGCACGAATGAGGACTTAAAAACGGTGTTGCAAGGCTACCTGTGAGACAGGATAGTTTTAGGCACAGATTATTATGGGCAACGGCAGGAAGGAAAAAGAGATGGCTAAGAATATCATGATACAGGGTACAATGTCCAATGCGGGAAAGAGCCTGCTTGTGGCGGGGCTGTGCCGAATATTTCGACAAGATGGTTTTGCGACTGCTCCTTTTAAATCACAGAATATGGCTTTAAATTCCTATATCACAGAGGAAGGACTGGAAATGGGACGTGCACAGGTGGTACAGGCGGAAGCGGCGGGGGTGCCGCCATCTGTTTTCATGAATCCCATTTTACTAAAACCCACAAATGATACTGGCTCGCAGGTGATTGTCAATGGGAAAGTACAAGGAAATATGAGCGCTAAAGATTATTTTGCTTATAAGAAAAAGTTGATTCCAGATATTTTAAAGGCTTATCAACAACTGGAACGAAAGTTTGATCGGATTGTAATAGAAGGAGCGGGTTCACCAGCAGAAATCAATTTAAAACAGGATGATATTGTAAATATGGGAATGGCAACGTTAGTGAATGCGCCAGTATTGCTGGTGGGCGATATAGACAGGGGGGGCGTATTTGCCCAGCTTGCAGGGACAGTAATGTTGTTAGAGCCTAAGGAACGGGCAAGGGTTCAGGGCATGATCATCAATAAATTTCGCGGAGATCAGAGTATTTTAGATTCAGGCGTGGAGATGATTCAAGAAATTACTGGTATTCCAGTGGTAGGAGTTGTACCCTATATGCAAGTAGATATTGAAGAGGAGGACAGTCTGACCGAACGTTTTGCGGCAAAGAATCCAGCAGGAGTTTTGGATATTGCAGTGATTCGGCTCCCAAGAATTTCTAATTTTACCGATTTTGCGGTGTTAGAACAGAGAAAACAGGTCAATCTGCGCTATGTGGCAAGTGTAGCACAACTTGGACAGCCAGATATGATTCTGCTTCCAGGGACAAAAAATACCATATCAGATTTAAAATGGTTAAGACAAAATGGGTTGGAAATGGCGATTTGCAGAGCTAAGGAGCAAGGAAGTGTGATTTTTGGGATTTGCGGCGGATATCAGATGTTGGGGATGCATATTTCTGATCCAGAACAGGTAGAGGAGGGTGGACAGTTAAGAGGAATGGGACTGCTGCCAGTAAATACTACATTGACCAGAGAGAAAACCAGAAGACAGGTGCAGGGATGTTTGGGAAAGCTTTCTGGTATGTTGCAATGTTTGTCAGGGTTTCGATTTGCGGGATATGAAATTCATATGGGGCAGACAGAGTTTGATAAAGAGCCAGGAGTTGCTGTGGCAGAAATCCAACAACAGCAAATATGCAGGTTGGATGGATGTTGTAAAGAGAATGTATATGGAACCTATATTCACGGCATTTTTGATGAGGAGGGTATTGTCAAGACCATGCTGGTATCACTTGCTAAGAGAAAAGGCATCACTTTAGATAATTTGACAGAAATGACCCGAAAGGAATATAAAGAGAGTCAATATAATTTGCTGGCAGATACTCTGAGAAAACATTTGGATATGGAAAAAATTTATCAGATTATGGAGAAGGTGGGGAAATAATAATGAAAATAGAGCTAGAACAAGTGCTTCCCCAGGAAATTGAAGCGCGCAGTTTTGAATTGATCACGGAAGAGATTGGAGAATTGCAGATGGAAGGGGGCTATGCGTCGATTGTAAAACGTGTGGTTCATACTACGGCAGATTTTGATTTTGTAGAAAATTTAGTATTTTCTCCAGGAGTGTTAGAACAAGCTCTGGAAGCTTTGTGGCAGGGAGCTTGTATTGTCACAGATACACAGATGGCGCTGGCGGGCATCAATAAACAAGCATTGAAGGCTCTCGGAATAGAAGTTTATAATTTTATGAAAGACGCAGATGTGGCGGAGTTGGCCAAGAAAAATCATACAACCCGAGCGGTAGCATGTATGGATAAAGCAGCAGCGTTAAAACGACCAGTGATTTTTGTAATTGGCAATGCGCCTACCGCTTTAGTCCGCATTTATGAGCTGATACAGGAAGGACAGCTTGCGCCCAAGCTAGTGATTGGAACACCAGTGGGATTTGTCAATGTGGTACAATCTAAGGAGCTGATTTTATCGCTGCCCATCCCCTATATTGTTTCTCGAGGAAGAAAGGGCGGCAGCAATGTGGCGGCGGCGATTGTCAATGCATTGTTGTATATGTTGTATGACCGTGAAAATCAGTCTTTGGTGGAGAGGGAACTATGAATGTAAAAATGACAGGAATTGATTTTACAAGAGCGGAAATTGATGTCAGGCAGCGTTTTTCTTTTACCAAAAATGCGATTGCAGAGGCGATGGAACAGTGCAGGGGGATAGAACAGATACAAGGAAGTGTCTTTCTCTCTACCTGTAATCGGATGGAGCTATGGCTCAGTCTTGCACAGGGGGCGCAGTTTGAGCTGCCTGATTTTTTGTGCAGTTTGAAGGGACTTTGCGCAGATCATTACCGAGAATATTTTGTGATACGGGAAAACGAAGAGGCTGTGGAACATTTATTTTTTCTCAGTGCCGGAATGAAGTCACAGATTGTAGGGGAGGATCAGATCTTAACACAAGTCAAGGAGGCGCTTGCATTTGCCAGAGAGCAGGAAAGCACCGATCAAGTATTAGAAATGCTGTTTCGCAGAGCAATTACTGCAGGCAAACAGGTAAAAACAGCTGTCACGATGGACAAGGCAAACTATTCTGCAGCGCATCAGGCAGTAGCATTTTTGAAAAGGAAGGGAACAGATTTTATTCATAAAACTTGTCTGGTAATTGGAAATGGAGAGATGGGGAAGTTGACAGCACAGACATTGATGGAGGAAGGAGCAGACGTCACTGTGACAGTGCGGCAGTATCGAAGCGGTGTGGTGCAGATTCCGCAGGGCGCAAAAAGAATTGATTATGGTGAGCGCTACCAATATATTCCGGTATGTGATTTAATTGTCTCTGCAACGGCAAGTCCCAATCTGACAATTACGAAAGAGAATTTAGAAGCTTGCAGGAAACATCAAATTGAGCAGAAACGGGAATGTGAAGTACAGAGTGATCAAATAGAGCAGAAGCAGGCATGGGAAACACAGAATTTACAGTCAGTATGTGGAAAATCTATAAAAGAGAAACAGATTTTTGTGGATTTGGCAGTGCCGCGTGATATGGAACCAGCGATTGCCAAAATCGAAGGGGTGTCTTATTATGATATGGATAGTCTGCCAGTGGAGATGCAGTCTCAGCGAATGCATGATCAGTCTCAGCGGGCGGAGCATATCTTGAGACAGGAAATACAAAGTTTTTTTGATTGGTATCAGTGTCGGGACTTGGTTCCAAGAATACAAGGAATTGGAACTAAGACAGCGGAAGAACTAGTATGGCGGATGGGAAAATATTTGAAAGAGATAAATTTGCCGAACACAGACAAGGAAAATTTGCAAAAGCACCTGGAGGAGACAGCTGGAAAGGTGGTGAATAAATTATTGTTTGAATTAAGAGATCAGATAGGGCCGGAATGTATCAGGGAAATTGTGGAGATACTGGAATAAGTATCATTAAAAATACAATAAATGGGATGCAAAATATAAGGAAATAAAAATTAAACTTATATTTAATATAAAATAGAATGGATAAAAATACTTAAATAAAAGGAATTAGGAGGAAAGAAATATTATGGAAATGTGGGATATTTATGACAGCAAGAAACAGCGGACGGGACGTACTATGAAACGAAATGACTGGTGTCTGAAAGATGGAGAATATCATCTTACCGTGTTGGGGGTGGTGATGCGTCCAGACGGCAGATTTCTGATTACCAAGCGTGTGATGACAAAGGCTTGGGCGCCTGGATGGTGGGAAGTTTCCGGCGGAGCTGTGATGGCTGGAGAGAGTTCTAAGGAGGCCGTGATTCGGGAAGTAAAAGAAGAAACGGGATTGGACGTCTCAGGTTGTGGGGACGGCTATCTCTTTACTTATCATCGGGAAAATCCAGGAGAAGGGGATAATTATTTTGTAGATGTATATCGGTTTGTATTGGATTTTGAGGAGTCAGAACTCTCACTGCAGGAAGAAGAGACGGCTGGATATATGCTGGCAGATCGTTCCCAAATTGAGGAGTTTGCATCACAGGGGATTTTTCTGCATTATGATAGTATTAAACAGGCATTTTCAGTGGAGGAGAAATGACAACTTATTTTCCGTTGTTTTTTAATATGGAGGACAGAGAGATTCGGGTGTTTGGAGGCGGAAACATTGCTGCAAGGCGTGTGAAAATGTTGTTGGAATTTGGCGCCAAGGTATCTGTGGCTGCGCCCCAAATGACAGAGGAGCTGGAAAAGCTGGCACAGCAACAAGAAAAATTGTCTTTGGAATATCGCAGATATCGTTGTGGGGAATTGACCAGAGAGTGGCTTGTGCTTGCAGTCACAGACGATCTAGCTGTGAATGATATGATTTTTGAGGAGTGCCGCAAGAAACAGATTTTCGTAAATGTAGCTTCAGACAAAGAAAAATGTGATTTTTATTTTCCAGGGATTGCCAAGTCGGGGAATATCACAGTGGGCGTGACAGCGGGAGGTACAAATCATCACAAGGCTGCACAAATCACCGAAAAAATACGTGGGCAGCTTTCTGAATGGGAATAGGAAAAGGAGAGATCATAGTGCAGAAAATAAGGATTGGTACCAGAGAAAGTCGATTGGCAGTAATTCAGGCACAATATTTGGCGGAGTATATCCGTTGTTCCTGTCAGGAGCTGGAACCAGAGCTGGTGACGATGAAGACTACAGGCGATCGGATTTTAGACCGCACATTAGACAAAATTGGCGGAAAAGGGCTGTTTGTCAAAGAATTAGATCGGGCGCTTAGAGAACAGCGCAGTGACGTTTCTGTCCACAGTCTTAAGGATGTTCCTATGGAGACACCAAATGATTTACCGCTGCTTGGTTTTTCTAGGAGGGAGGACGCCAGGGATGTCTTGGTTTTGCCGAAGGGTGTCAAAGAATTAAATCTGCATTTACCATTGGGATGTTCCAGTGCAAGGCGTAAAATACAATTACAGAGATTGTTTCCCGAAATGGAGATCAAGAGCATTCGCGGCAATGTCCTAACCCGTCTGCAGAAATTAGATCAAGGCAGGTACAGCGGACTGGTGCTTGCAGCCGCGGGTTTGAAGCGTCTGGGGCTTACCGAACGAATTAACAAGTTTTTCTCTGTTGAAGAAATATTGCCGGCAGCCGGTCAGGGAATCTTGGCTGTCCAGGGCAGACAAGGTGAGGATTATCAATATCTACAAGGGTTTTTTGATAGAGACAGTACTTGGTGTGCTCTGGCAGAGCGCAGCTTTGTCCGAGCGCTGGAGGGTGGGTGCAGTTCGCCGATCGCCGCCTATGCGGTGACAGAACCAGGAGAATGGCTGCGTTTGACTGGTTTGTATGCACAGGAAGGAAGCAGTGAATATCAGATTGACACGATAACTGGAGAGAAGGAAAATGCAGAAGCTCTGGGCAGAGAGCTTGCGGAAAAGATAAAATGAAATTAGAATGAAAATGTTAGTAAGGAAAGTGAGATAGGAGAAATGATATGTGATTACGAAACTCAATAATTTTGAAACTTAGTAGTTTCGAAAATACCAAGGAGAAATTATAAAGAGGGGGAAAGTGAGTGATTACAATAGGAATATGTGACGATGAACAAAAAAGTCGTGAAATATTACTAAGTTTTTGTAGACAGCTCTTTGTTGATAAAGAGAATTATGAGATCAAAGAATTTGTTTCTGGAGAGGAAGTTCTCAAGAGTGAAAAAACGGATATTTTGCTGTTAGACATTGAAATGTGTGGAATAGACGGAATTGTTGTGAAGGATGAACTTCAAAATCAAGGGGAAGAGGTAGACATTCTTTTTATCACCAACTATAGTGAACGTATGCAGGAAGCCTATGGAAAAAATGTTTTTGGATTTTTACATAAACCTTTGCAGTATCTTGAATTTCAAAAGGAAATGCAGAAAATTATAAAAGATTTAGAAGCTAGATATAAATCTGTTTTGATTAGAGGAATAGATAGATACCGAACCATTTACATGAGAGATATTGTCTATATTAAAGTTTATGGAAAATATGTGAAAGTACATACTGTCTTAGAGGATAATGTGTTTTTTGACGACAGGAATATGAAAGATTGGGAAAAAAGATTGAAAAACAGCGGATTTGTAATGACCCATCAAAGTTATCTGGTAAATTTGTTCTGGATTGAAAAGGTAGGAAAAGAAAGTGTTCTTTTGAAAAATGGAGAAGTTATTAATATCAGTCGAAGAAAAAAGAATATATTTATGGAAGAGTATATGAAGTATGTTCTAAAATATGCAAGGTAAAAATAAATGTTCAAAATGACCAATTTTTTCTGCAAGTAACCAAATTTTCTCAAAGAGTAGAATGTGAATTGATTCTAGTTTATGATAAAATAAAGTAATGTAAAGGGGGAATTTGCTATGGTTTTTGAAAATGAATAAAAAGTAACAGTGTATTTATTTTTGAAAGGTTCACTCAGAAAGTTTCTTTCAAAAACAAAATTCTCAATGAAAGGAGAATGCTTATGAAAAAAATGATTGCAATTTTATTATCTTTTGTTTTAATGTTTTCTGTTTCTATTCCTGTATCAGCAAATGGGTCAAATACATGTAGTGTTGTGGAAGAAGATATGACAACTGGGGCGTATTATTTATTGGAAGAAAATGGTGAATTGTATATCATACCATCTATCGAAACGCGTATGGGCGGAGGTATTGGACGCTGTACTGTACAAAATAAGACATTCTCATATTCTATGAACCGAAGCCAGGCACGAGCAGCTCTTGATGCAATTTCACTTGGTGAAGGATGTGTTAAATCACTTGGCACACTATTGAGTGCAGCTATTCCTGGAGGTGTAGGTGCTACTATTGGTCTTTCTGTTTCTGTAATTTTAAATTTTCTTGGTGGAGAAAGTGCCTATGTAAGTGCTCTTAAAACTTTTCTTAATTCTGGAAAATCAACAGCATATTTTAAATTTAAAACACATTGTGTCAATCGTGGTTATATGTATGGTGATCCAATGTATGATTACGAAGTAGATTCCGTTAGTATAACGTTTTAAAAATTATGAAAAAAAGAAAGATTGCATTTGGGATATTTATCGCTGTGTTACTATTACAATTTATCTCGTTCTTTATAGATAATCCATATAGATTTATTTTAGTTGTTATCAATTTAAGTTTGATTGCAGTTATGTATTTTCTAATTAGAAATAAATAATTGTTATTATTGTCGCTTAATGAGAAGTGCCTCTCCTGTCGATCAGACAAGAGGGGCATTATTTTTTCAGCTCTTATTCTTGTGTTTGCGGTGTAAGAGAAACAATGAGAAACCTAAACTGCAAATGCATATTAGCAAATTCAAAATTGTAATGCATATCGTAATGATATCATAAGATTGCATAAGCGTTGTCTCCTTTCCTATGGTATAACAATAAATCAGTTTTCATTTACTCAATAGACCATCCTGTCATGGGTATTCTTCTATAAGAACATTATAACAGAGGGTTGCAGGATTGGCAATTATGTTTTCAAACAATTTTATGTTATCGACTTGTCCCCCTTTCTATGCTATAATAAATAAATTACAGCATAGAAAGGGGTATTTTCGATGGGTGACACATCTGAAAATAAGCCATTAAAATATATTAGTGTAGGACTGTTGGCTCATGTGGATGCAGGCAAAACTACACTCTCTGAGGCATTGCTATATACAAGTGGAAATATCCGAAAGCTGGGAAGAGTGGACAGTCAAGATGCCTTTTTAGATACTTATGAACTGGAACGAGCAAGAGGAATTACAATTTTTTCCAAACAGGCAGTATTAAAACTTTCTACTATTGGTCTTACTCTGTTGGACACCCCAGGACATGTGGATTTTTCTGCAGAAATGGAACGGACCTTGCAAGTGCTGGATTATGGCATTTTAGTAATCAGTGGTACTGATGGCATACAGGGACATACAAGAACCTTATGGCAGCTTTTGAAAAAATATAAAATACCAGTAGTTCTGTTTGTAAATAAAATGGACCGGCCAGAGACAAACCAGCAAAAATTGATGGAAGAATTGAGAGAAAAACTAGATCAAAATTGTGTAGATTTTTCTGAATCTGATACAGAAGAATTTTATGAGAATGTGGCAATGTGTCAGGAAGAGATACTGGACTATTATTTGGAGCATGGAATGGTGTTGGAGGAACAGATCAAAGAACTGATTTGCCAGCGTCAAATTTTTCCCTGTTTTTTTGGTTCGGCATTAAAACTGATTGGAATCAAAGAATTTTTGCAAGGAGTGGAGAAATTTACGAAATTTCCAGAATATCCAGAAGAATTTGCTGCAAAAATTTTTAAGATTACGCGAGATGGCCAAGGAAACCGACTGACACACTTAAAAGTGACAGGTGGAACTTTAAAGATAAAAACACCTCTTACTGCTCTTCAAGAGAAAGTCAATCAAATCCGTATTTATTCTGGTGAAAAATTTGAAGCTATATCAGAAGCCGGAGCAGGAACCATCTGCGCTGTGACAGGTTTACAGGAGACGCGGCCAGGAGAAGGGCTGGGGATAGAGAAAAATTCGGACATGCCTATGTTGGTGCCGGTGATGACTTGTCAAATATTGCTGCCACCGGAATGCGATATGACAAAAATGATTCGCAATCTCTATCAGCTCCAGGAGGAAGAGCCAGAACTTCATATTATATGGGATGAGGTATTGCAGGAAATTCGAGTGCAGGTGATGGGTCAAGTACAGTTGGAAATTCTTAAGAGTCAGATTATGGAGCGTTTTGGCGTGGAAGTATCATTTGGAGCTGGAAGTATATTATATAAGGAAACAATTGCAGATCCAGTAGAGGGAGTAGGGCATTATGAGCCGCTGCGTCATTATGCGGAGGTACATTTGCTGTTGGAGCCAGGAGAGCCAGGCAGCGGTCTGCAATTTTTTACTTCCTGTAGTGAGGATGTACTAGACCGCAACTGGCAGCGCCTAATTTTAACGCATCTGGAAGAGAAAGAGCATAGAGGTGTTTTGACTGGTTCTCCCATTACAGATTTAAAGGTTACACTAATTGCCGGACGTGCGCATCTAAAACATACAGAAGGCGGTGATTTCAGGCAGGCGACTTACCGTGCCTTGCGTCAGGGATTGATGGAAGCACAGTCTGTTTTGTTGGAACCAATGTATGCATTTCGTTTGGAGGTACCACAACAAATGCTTGGGCGTGCAATCAATGATGTAGAGCGGATGAGTGGTAGATTTGATCAGCCCAAGATGCAGGGAGAGATGGCAGTAATCGCCGGAATTGCCCCAGCCTCTGAAATGCAGGATTACCAGCAGGAAGTGATTGAATATACGAGAGGAGAGGGCAAGCTGTCTTTTACCTTACATGGATATGAGGCTTGTCACAATGCCCAAAAGGTAATTGAGCGGGCTGGCTATGATCCCAAAGGGGATCTGGAAAATTCTCCTGATTCTGTATTTTGTGCACATGGAGCCGGATTTGTGGTGGACTGGCAGCAGGTCAAGGAATATATGCATATTGAGACTCCAACAGCAGTACAGAGTCTTTTGCAAGGGTTGGACAAGTCTGAGGCAGACTTTCAGATGCAGGAGATCACAGCATCTAAAGGGCAACGGGAAGAGATGGAAAGTAATTGGCAAGAGGAGAATTGGATTGGGGAAGACGAGGTTGAGGCTATTCTATCTCGAACATTTGGAGCCAACAGACAGGAGGCCAATAAACAAAAAAGAGGGTGGCGCCGAACAAAAACCAGCATCAAAGAGAGCGTGCCAGCAGTTAGCCGTACTTGGAAGGCGCCGCAAAAGAAGGACTCATATCTTTTGGTGGATGGCTATAATATTATATTTGCCTGGCAGGAATTAAAGGAGCTTGCCGCATTAAATATTGATAGTGCCAGGGGCAGGCTCTTAGATATCATGTGTAATTATCAGGGGCTTTGTGCCTGTAATCTGATTGTGGTGTTTGATGCTTATCGGGTACAGCGGCATCAGGAGGAAATTTTGGACTACCATAACATTCATGTGGTATTTACCAGAGAGGCGGAAACGGCAGATCAGTATATTGAGCGTTTTGCACACGAACATGCCAGACAGTATCAAGTAACAGTTGCCACCTCTGATGGGTTAGAACAGATTATCATTCAGGGACAGGGGTGTCGGCTGATCTCCGCAAGGGAACTGCAGGAAGAAATTCAGCATATAGGGCAACAGATGCACAGGGAATATATGGAACGTCAGCAAAAAGGGAGGTATTTTCTGGGGGAATCTATCCCAGACCACTTGAGAAAATTATAGGCTAATGCTATAATATGATAACATGACATTTGGTCGGTGAAGCATCAAAGAACAAACAGTGAATGATGCAAGGAAAGGATATTCCATGAAGGGTAAGGTATGGCTAATAGGAGCAGGCCCCGGAGATTTGGGGCTGTTTACCATCAAGGGCAGAGAAATTCTGCAACAGGCAGAGGTGGTGGTATACGACCGTTTGGTCGGCGAGAGCATTTTAAATCTGATTCCCAGAGAAGCAGAATGCATAGATGTCGGTAAACGTGCAAGAAATCATACAGTGCCGCAGGAACAGATCAATCAGATATTATTGAAAAAGGCACAGCAAGGAAAGCGGGTGGTACGCTTAAAGGGTGGGGATCCGTTTTTATTTGGCAGAGGCGGGGAAGAACTGGAGTTGTTGGCAGAGAAGGAAATTCCTTTTGAGATTGTGCCAGGTGTCACGTCGGCTTTTGCGGTTCCAGCTTATAATGGGATTCCGGTGACACATAGACATTTTGCGTCATCTGTACATGTGATCACTGGCCATAAGAAGAAAGATCAGCCATTACAGCTTGATTATGAAGCTTTGGTACGTCTTGGAGGGACCTTGGTATTTTTGATGGGAGGGGCGGCCATTCAAATCATCTGTGAGGGACTTCTTGCGGCAGGGATGAGGTCAGATATGCCGGCAGCAGTATTGCAGCAGGGCACATGTGCCGCTCAGAAAAAAATCATTTCCGATATCAAAAATCTACCTATAAAAATAACAAAACAAGAGCTACAAACGCCGGCAATTTTTATGGTAGGAGAAGTTTGTAGACTGGGAAATGAGTTTGCCTGGTATGAGAAAATGCCCCTTTTCGGGGAAAAAATTCTTGTCACAAGGCCTAAGGAGCGCAGCGGAACAATCAGTTGCAAGCTCCGTTCTTTGGGAGCAGAAGTCTTGGAACTGCCAGCTATTCGCACTGAGCTGATTGCAGGTAATAAGAGACTGGAGGAAGTATTTGCAAGACTTTTTCATTATGATTATCTGGTATTTACCTCGCCAGCAGGTGTAAAACTGTTTTTTGAGGAATTAAAAGATCAAAAAAGGGATATCCGCTCGATTGGAACTGCAAGGATTGCGGCGATTGGTATGGGAACGAAAAAGGAACTAGAAGCACGGGGATTAATCTGTGAATTGATGCCAGAGATTTATGATGGAGAACATTTGGGAATATTGCTGGGAGAGACTTGTAAAGCGGGAGAACGGATTTTGATTCCTAGGGCAGAACAGGGCAGCGCTCAGATCATTGCGGAAATAGAAAAAAGAGTGCAAGTTGAGATTACAGATTTACCAATTTATCGAACTATTTATGAAAAACCCTCAGAACTGGTGGATGAGAAGAAACAGATCGAGCAGGGCAAGATTCATATGGCAGTATTTACCAGTGCCTCCACGGTACGAGGATTTGCCAAAGCGACACAGGGACTTAATTATGAGACAGTGCAGGCCGTATGTATTGGCCGACAGACACAAGAAGCGGCAAAAGAGTTAGGCATGAAGACAATTGTATCTCAAAAAGCTACGATTGATAGTTTGGTAGAGGCATGTGTAAAGGCTGCACAGCAAGAATGCAAAAAGGATGAAAAGAGTTAATATCAGTTTGCAGTGGACAGAAATGTTGTCTGCTGTATTGTTTCAGGAGGTATGAATATGGAACTAATCCACAGGCCACGGCGTCTTCGTGGAACTGCCACACTGCGCCAGATGGTGCGAGAGACCAGAGTAAATAAGTCTTCTTTGGTATATCCTATGTTTGTAATAGAGGGGGATAATAGAAAGGAAGAAATTCCTTCTATGCCAGGACAGTATCGTTACAGTGTAGACTGTATGGAAGAAAAACTGATAGAACTGTGTCGTGCTGGAGTACCTGCTGTGATGTTTTTTGGGATTCCTTCACAGAAGGATGCCTTAGGAACTAGTGCCTATCTTGAGGATGGAATTGTACAGAGGGCATTTCGTAAGGCAAAAGAAGTCTGTCCTGAATTGTATCTAATTGGGGATGTGTGTATGTGTGAATATACTTCCCACGGGCATTGTGGAATATTGTGCGGCCAGGAGATAGACAATGACAATACATTGGGGTTGTTGGCCAAGACAGCCTTGTCTCAGGTACAGGCAGGGGCTGATATGGTAGCGCCTTCTGATATGATGGATGGGCGCGTGGCGGCGATTCGCAGAGTTTTAGATCATAATGGTTATATCAATACACCGATTATGTCCTATGCAGTCAAGTTTGCCTCTTCGTTCTATGGTCCTTTTCGGGATGCCGCCAATTCCGCTCCAGCATTTGGCGACCGCAAATCCTATCAGATGGATTATCACAACCGCAGGGAAGCCATAAAGGAAGCTATGCTGGATGTACAGGAAGGTGCAGATATTATAATGGTGAAGCCTGCTATGGCCTATGGAGATTTAATTCGAGAGGTTAAGGATCATACTGATCTCCCAGTGGCGTCTTATTCTGTCAGTGGGGAATATGCTATGGTGAAGGCAGCGGCGCAGGCAGGTCTTGTCGATGAGAGCAGTATCATCTGTGAGATGGCGGTCAGCGCTTATCGTGCTGGTACAGACATCTATATCACTTATTTTGCAGAAGAATTGGCAAACTATATGGATCAGGGCAGAATTGGTTAGAAAGGAAGAACAGTGATGACGAAGTCAGAGCGTTTATTTCAAGAGGCTGTACAGGTGATTCCTGGCGGGGTCAATTCTCCCGTGCGTGCCTTTGGCTCAATTGACAGTACACCGAGATTTATCAAAAGTGCTGAGGGTGCATGTCTCTATGATGAAGATGGAAACTGCTATATTGACTTTATTGGTTCCTGGGGACCGATGATTTTAGGACACAGCCATAAGGCGGTGGTAGAACGTGTGACGCAGGCTTGCCAACAAGGATTGAGCTTTGGCGCAGCGACAGCCGCTGAGGTGGAAATGGCGAAGCTAGTCTGCAGTATGGTTCCTTCCATTGAGATGGTACGCATGGTCAATTCTGGAACAGAAGCAGTAATGAGCGCCATACGTGTGGCCAGAGGTTTTACCAGAAGAGAGAAAATTATTAAATTTACCGGCTGTTATCATGGACATTTTGATGCGCTGCTCGTACAGGCAGGGTCTGGGGTAATGACGGCAGGAGTGCCAGGCAGTCTGGGTGTGCCCGCTGGATGTACCAAAGATACACTATTGGCAGAGTATAATGACCTGGAGAGTGTGCAAAGGCATTTTGCACGATGTGCAGAGGAAATTGCCGCGGTGATTGTGGAGCCAGTGGCGGCAAATATGGGAGTGGTACCACCTGCTTCTGGTTTTCTGGAGGGATTGAGACAGCTCTGTGATAATAATGGTGCATTGTTGATTTTTGATGAAGTGATTACTGGATTTCGGTTAGGGCCGGCTGGTGCTCAGGGATATTATGATATTGTACCAGATCTGACCACATTTGGAAAAATTATCGGCGGCGGAATGCCTGTGGGTGCCTATGGCGGCAGAAGAGATATTATGGAGCTTGTAGCTCCCTTGGGCGGCGTATATCAGGCAGGCACCTTGAGCGGCAACCCGATTGCTATGGCGGCAGGGATTGCCCAACTAACTATTTTAAAGGAACATCCAGAATATTATCAACAGTTAAATGAGCGTGGAGACTGGTTCTATGGGCAGATAGAGCAGTTTGTGAAGGCAGCAGGATTGTCCTGCACAGTAAATCATGTAGGTTCTTTGGGATGTCTGTATTTTACAGATCAGGAAGTTGTGGATTATGAGAGTGCCAAAACTTCTGATACAAAGGCTTTTGCCGATTATTGCAACTATATGATAGAACATGGGATTTATCTTGCTCCCGCACAATTTGAGGCAATGTTTTTGTCATTGGCACATACCGATGAAATGTTAGAGAATGTTTTAAAATGTATCAAACAATATTTTAATTTATGATTCAACAAGATATGTGGATGTGATTATTTACATCTTGTAGATGTCTACAGTGTTATGCTTACTTTTTTCTTACAAAAAATTTAAAGAATTTTAATTTTTTTTCTGTCGAAATGTTGTATACTGTAAATGGTTAAAGAAAGCGGCATGGTTATAAACCTACCATAAGGGAGCGGAGATTACATTGAACAATGAACAGAGAAGACGGCGGGAGGCATATTTGGCAAGAAAACGCCGTAAAAAACGTCAGAGGACGATTCAGATTTTAAAACGTATTGCAGTGTCCTGTGCGGCGATACTGCTTATTTTGTTTGTATTGACAAAGATTGTAAAGCATGATGAGGCGCCGCAGGCAGTTCAAGCACAAAAAGGTACAACAGTTGCGGAGAACACACAGAAAGAAACGAAGAAAGAAGAGACAAAGAAAAAGCCAGACTTTCAACAGAAGGTAATTGAAGATGAACCAGATTTTGAGGTCAATCTTTTAACGCCAAATCCATATTCCAGACCCCAGACAGCATTGAAAGAGGTAAGGGGGATTGTGATTCATTACACAGCCAACCCAGGCACTACGGCAAAGCAGAACCGCAGTTATTTTGAGAGTCTTAAGGACACTCAGCAGACAAAAGCAAGCAGTCATTTTGTGGTTGGAATTGATGGGGAAATTATTCAGTGTATTCCCAGCACAGAGATTGCTTATACCTCAAATGACCGTAATGATGACACGTTGTCCATTGAGTGTTGTCATAAAGATGCGACAGGGCAGTTTACCCAGGAGACCTATGATTCTTTGGTGGAGATGACAGCATGGCTGTGTGGTAAATTTAACCTTAAGGTTGAGAGTGTAATTCGCCATTATGATGTCACAGGAAAGGAATGCCCCATTTATTATGTAAAGAATGAAGATGCTTGGAAACGGTTTAAGGAGGATGTACAGGAATACTTGGACAAGTATGGGAAAGAACCAGAGGAATGATGTTTAAAAAAATGGAGTATTGCAGGAGAGTTTATGGTAAGAGAACAATATGAATGTCTGAAATCAGGCAAGGATTTGAGACAGAATCTGATTGCTTTAAAGCAGGAATTAAAGGAGGAGGAAGCCAGAGAGGAACTGCTTAGGATCCTTGCAGGGGATTACAGTATTCTGACAGGACTGTTATCTGATTCTGATCCCAAAGTGCGCAAAAATGCGGCTATAGTGCTAGGAAGACTAAAGCAGCGAGAAAATGTTCTTCCCTTATATGAGGCATATCATAGAGAAACACAGCTTTTTGTAAAAAGTGATTATCTCAAAGCGCTGGTTGAATTGGATTATTCTGAATATAAAGATTCACTGAATAAAGACCTGGAAAAGCTTGAGCAGTATCAGCCAAAAGAAGAGGAGGAAAAGCACATTCGAGAGGAGTTGACGGCACTGCGCAGGCTTGTGAATACAGGGAATTTCCATCAGAGACATAAATTCTGCGGTTATGATGAGACTTGGGAGTTAATTCTCACAACTGGGAAAAAGTATCAAGAGATTACGGCGGCACAGGTGAAAGGTGGGGAAGTTTCGCTTTTAAAAAGCGGAGTGCGAGTGATTACCAGCCATCTCAAACCTATTTTAGAGATCCCAACTTACCGCGAGATACTGTTTCCACTAAAGCTGCGCAAAATTTCCGGTGAACCGAAAGAGGTGGCAAAAGCGTTGGCTGAGTCTGACCTCTTAAGACTATTGCATAAAGCGCATAAGGCAAAGGATGCGTTTTATTTTCGTCTGGGATTACACAGTCCAAAAACTTTGGAGCAGCGCAGTGCATTTACAAAAAAATGTGCCTTTGCCTTAGAACAGGAGACAGCAGGGAAGCTGAAAAATTCTGCTTCTGATTATGAACTTGAAATTCGTCTGATTGAAAATCGTTCTGGCCAATTTTTGCCTTTGGTAAAATTATTTACTTTTGCGGAGGAGCGTTTCTTTTATCGAAAGCATACAATAGCATCTTCCATAAGACCAGAACAGGCAGCATTGATTGTCAGACTTGCAAAACCATATTTGAAGGAACAGGGGCAAATTTTGGATCCATTCTGTGGAGTGGGAACCATGTTGATTGAGAGAGATCGGTTATGCCAGGCAAGAATGATGTATGGGATTGATATTTTTGGAGAAGCGATTGCAAAGGCTAGAGAGAATACGCAATTAGCTGACCGAGAAATTTATTATATCAATCGTGATTTTTTTGATTTCTCCCATAAATATCTGTTTGATGAGATTATTACAGATATGCCAAATCGGGGAAAAAAGACAAAGGAAGAGCATGATCAGCTTTATAGAGCATTTTTTGAGAAAGCAGAAGAAGTATTAGCAGAACAGGGAAAAATGATTTTATACTCCAATGAGAAGAACTATGTCAAAAAACAACTGCGCCTGCATAAACAATTTTCGCTGCTTAAGGAATACAGCATGGATGAGAAGGAGAGTTATTATTTGTTTATTATAGAAAAACAGTAACTAGTTTTATGAGGTTTTAATAAACTACGAAAAAAATTATAAAAAAAATAAAATAGTTATTGACAATTACGTATAAATTTGTTATTATTTTAGAGTCGTCAGAACGACATGGCGATACATAATCGTCTGCGGAAGTGCTGGAATTGGCAGACAGGCAAGACTAAGGATCTTGTGTCTGTATAGACGTGTGGGTTCAAGTCCCATCTTCCGCACTGCATTACAATAGCCGTAAATCCAAGGTTTCTTAGTGAAATCAAGGGTTTACGGCTATTTTTGTTTTTCGTTTTATTACTGTGATTTATGCTTTATTATGGATAGTAATAACCTTTCTGTCATGGCAAAATGATCATTCCAATGAAATAAAAATTTAGGTTAGCTGGTGACTAAAGTAAGTCACCAGCTAACCTGTTATGATCTATCTATTTGAGATTAACTATTGCGGAGTCTGAATCGTCCTAACAATTCTTTCATCAGAGAAGCTTGATTGGACAGCTCCATGCTGGCAGCAGCAGATTCTTCACTGGTGGCAGAGTTTGTCTGTATCACACAGGAAATTTCATCAATTCCTTTTGTCACCTGGGCAATAGCCTCCGATTCCTCTGCGGTAGCCTCTGTAATCAGATTCACGGATTCCAGAACATGGGTGGAAAGATCTACTGTTTTGGCCAAAGAATCTGACACGTTCCTCACAATATTGCTTCCTTCCTCGACGGTATTGATAGAGTGCTCGATCAGATCTTTGGTTGCTTTTGCAGCTTCGTCCGATTTGGTCGCCAGGCTGCGTACCTCGTCTGCTACCACTGCAAAGCCCTTTCCGACTTCTCCAGCGCGGCTTGCTTCCACAGCAGCATTCAATGCCAAAATATTCGTCTGGAAGGCAATGTTCTCGATGGTAGCGATAATTTTGCCAATTTTTGTGGAAGAATCGGAAATTCTTTCCATTGCCAAAACCATTTCACCCATAAGTTTCGTACTTTCAGTAATTTGTCCGCTTGCAAGCTGGGAGTGGTCATTGGCCTGTTTGCTGTTGTGGGCGTTGTTTTTGGAATTATTGGATATTTCTGTAATTGTGGATGCAAGTTCCTCAACAGAACTTGCCTGCTCAGTAGCACCCTGCGCCAAGGCTTGGGAACCATTTGATACCTGCTGTGCCTCGGCAGCCACTTGATCAACACTGTCCTTGATTTGTCCAAGTGTGCTGCTTAAGTTCATATTAATGATTCGCAGAGACTGCAGCATACCGCTCAATGCCCCAACATATATGCTTTCATCCTTCGTGTCTACATCAAAATTGCCATGTGCCATTTCTTCCAGCAGATGGCATTCATCATTGATTACTTCTGTCAGTACATACTGGCTGGTTCGCAAAGCATCGCACATTGCGCCCAACTCGTTGCGGCTTTTGTAATTAACCGGAATATCCAGTTTTCCCTCACTAAAGCCCTTGAGCGCGACACTGACCTGTCCTACTGGCTTTGTGATGCTGTAAATAATTTGCAGCGCCATGATCAGTACCAAAACGGTTGCGGTTGCGGCAACTGCAAACATTGCATATCGTATCGACAGGCTGTCCTTTTGCTGCTGTGCAATAATTTGATTCTGCTCGTTTAAAAGCGTGTCAGAAATTCCCTGAGCAACGCTAATCATGTCATTTAACTTGGGTGTACAATTGTTTTTGATCAGACGGATGGCGTCCGCCTGTTTGCCGGAATTGATGGCGTCTAAAATATCTGACAGTTCACTATACCAATCGGTCATGTCGGCGATATATTCGTCGACCTTGTCATCGGACAAGGGGTATACTGCCTTTAGTTCCTTCATGGATTCACTCAGCGTTTCCAGTGCGCTTTCTGCACGTGCCTGCAGATCAGCATTGTTTGGATCTGACGGGTCTAAAGCCATATCGCGCACATTTCGAGCCGCGTTATTGGTGTAGATACGACATTTTAGAATTAGTTCATTTGCCTTGACCTGGCTGTTAATGATGCCTGAATATGTATTGCTTTGATTTTTCAGGATATTCAACATTATAATTATGATTGAAACGGAGACAAGTATGGTGATACCAAATCCTAGAATCAAACTTAGCTTGATTTTCATGTTTTTAAACATATGCTTTTCCTCCTAAATTGTAAATAATTCTTTTCTTTGGATAATATCATACCATTGTATTTTATAATTTACAATAGGAATGAATCTATTGTGTGAAGGTAAGTGATTGTTTACAGATTTTAAAGGATATGCTATGATAAAGTCACAATCTGATTGGAAGTTCTGAGATTATTTTGTAAACAACAAGATGTTGTTTCTTCCAGCAGAAATAAGATAAAGAAATGAGATGAAATATATGTTAGTTTTTTTGATCGGCGGTGTTGTGCTGATTGCAGTGATTATTGCAGTGATTGCGTCTGTGGCGGGAGCAGTTGCAGGCGGAGTAGTAGATGAAGAGAGTGAAGATTAGGAGAGGTGCCGTTTTATTTTGAGAGAACATGTGATAGACAGGATTTTGCCAGGCAGCATTGCACAGGAGTTGGAGCTGGCGCCTGGCGATGTGCTGTTGTCAGTAAATGGTCATGAAATTGAAGATGTCTTTGATTATCATTATTATACCAATGAAGAATATTTAATTGTAGTGATTCGTAAATCTGATGGAGAAGAATGGGAGCTGGAGATTGAAAAAGAATATCAGGAGGATCTGGGGATTGAATTTACAAATGGTCTGATGGATGATTATAAATCTTGCTGCAATCGCTGTATCTTTTGTTTTATTGATCAGATGCCCCCAGGAATGCGAGATACTCTGTATTTTAAGGATGATGATTCCAGACTTTCTTTTTTGCAGGGAAATTATGTGACTTTAACAAATATGAAGGAGCAGGATCTAGAGCGGATTATCGCTTATAAATTAGGACCGATCAATATATCAGTGCATACCACCAATCCCAAATTGCGCTGTCAAATGTTGAATAACCGCTTTGCGGGAGAGGCATTGCAAAAAATAGACCGTCTCTATGAAGCTCAAATTCCTATGAATGGACAGATTGTATTGTGTAAAGGGGTCAACGACGGCAGAGAGCTCAAACAGAGTATTATAGATTTGATAAAATATATTCCAGTAATGGAAAGTGTCTCAGTGGTTCCAGTGGGATTGAGTTCTTTTAGGGAAGGATTATATACCTTAGAGCCGTTTACTAGAGAAGATGCAGAGCAAGTGTTAGCTTTGATTCATCATTTTCAGGATGTTTGTATGGAAACTTATGGGATTCATTTTGTCCATGCCAGTGATGAATGGTATCTGCTGGCAGAACAGGAACTGCCTAAGGAGGACAATTATGACGGTTATATCCAATTAGAAAATGGGGTGGGTATGCTGCGTCTTTTGCGGACAGAATTTGCCCAAGCCTTAAAGGAAGCATCTGACGCAAGGATAGAGCAAAATAGCCAGAAGCTAGGGACAACGGACACAAAGGAAGTGTTTCCACAAACGGATATTACCATTGCTACAGGTTTGCTGGCGGCACCCACGATTCAGGAGCTGGTATCAGAATTTATGGAGATTTTTCCAGAGAAGAAGATTGATGTGGTTCCAATTATCAATCATTTTTTTGGAGAACAAATCACTGTGTCAGGTCTGCTGACAGGGCAGGATATTGTAGAGCAGTTAAAGGGAAGGCAGTTGGGCAGTAAGTTATTACTGCCATGTAATCTTTTGCGCAGTGGTGAAGAAGTGTTTTTGGATGATATGACTTTGGCGCAGGTGGGAAATGCTTTACAAGTGAAGATAGTTATTGTAAAATCAAGCGGGCAGGATCTGGTATCCTGTCTGTTGAGTGATTAGTAGAATAGGAGAATACAATGAGTAAACCAGTAGTTGCAATTGTAGGGCGTCCCAATGTGGGAAAATCCACCTTATTTAATGTGTTGGCAGGGGAACGCATTTCGATTGTGCAAGATACCCCTGGAGTGACCAGAGACCGGATTTATGCGGAGGTAAATTGGCTGAATCGCATGTTTACACTGATAGATACCGGTGGAATTGAGCCAGAAAGCAGTGATATTATCCTCTCTCAGATGAGAGAGCAGGCACAGACTGCCATTGATACAGCGGATGTTATTTTATTTATCACGGATGTACGACAAGGACTGGTGGATGCAGATTCCAAAGTTGCAGATATGCTGCGTCGTTCCAGAAAACCAGTGGTTTTGGTGGTAAATAAAGTGGACAGTTTTGAAAAATTTATGCCAGATGTATATGAATTTTATAATCTGGGGATTGGGGAACCAATTCCGATTTCTTCGTCCTCTAAATTGGGCATTGGAGATTTGCTTGATGAGGTGGTAAAACATTTTCCGCAAGAATTGGAGGAAGAGCAAGAGGATTCCAGACCCAAAGTTGCTGTGGTTGGAAAACCAAACGTCGGGAAATCCTCTTTGATTAATCGTCTGTTAGGTGAAGAGCGGGTAATTGTATCGGATATTGCTGGGACTACCAGGGATGCGATTGATACAGAGGTGATTTGGAAAGATCGTGAATATATTTTTATTGATACTGCCGGACTTCGCCGCAAGAGCAAAGTCAAGGAGGAGCTGGAGCGTTTTAGTATCATTCGTGCGGTGACAGCGGTAGAGCGTGCAGATGTGGTGGTAATCGTAATTGATGCCACAGAAGGTGTAACAGAACAGGATGCTAAAATTGCGGGTATTGCCCATGAGAGAGGAAAGGGTATTATCATTGCAGTCAATAAGTGGGATGCCATTGAAAAAAATGATAAAACGATTTATAAACATACGGAGCGAATTCGTCAGATTTTAAGTTTTATGCCCTATGCAGAGATTTTGTTTATCTCTGCTAAGACTGGACAGCGCACCCACAAACTTTTTGATATGATTGATGTAGTCTTAGAAAACAATGCCATGCGAGTGGCAACTGGTGTGTTAAACGAGATTATGACGGAAGCAGTGGCCATGCAGCAGCCCCCATCTGATAAGGGAAAACGGCTGAAACTGTATTATATTACGCAGGTAGCAGTGAAACCGCCTACGTTTGTGATATTTGTTAATGACAAAGAATTGATGCATTTTTCTTATACCAGGTATCTGGAAAACCGTATTCGAGACGCCTTTGGCTTTCAGGGCACATCATTAAAATTTATTATCCGTGAGCGGAAGGGGGACTGAGGATGCTTGCAGTAAGGGGAATTTGTATCCTAATTGGGTATATTTTAGGTATGTTTCAGACAGGTTATATTTACGGAAAGCTGCACCATATTGATATCCGTCAGCATGGCAGCGGCAATGCAGGGGCCACCAATACATTGCGTACACTGGGGTGGAAGGCTGGACTAATTACTTTTGCAGGAGATATTGGAAAAGCAATTTTGTCTATGGTGATTGCCTGGCTGTTGTTTGGTGAGAAATATCCAGATGGAGTAAAATTATTAGAGATGTATGCAGGTTTTGGTGCAGTTCTGGGACATAATTTTCCATGTTATCTCAAATTTAAGGGGGGGAAAGGTATTGCCTGTACTGCAGGATTTATCCTGGCGTTTTATCCTCCAATGGCGCCCTTATGCCTCTTACTATTTATTATGATTGTTGCCACCACCAAATATGTATCATTAGGTTCGATCTTGGTGATGATCTGCTATTTTATCCAGCTTGTGTTTTTTGGACAGATGGGGCATCTTGGTGTCAGAGCCAGCCTGCTGCCAGAGGTCTATATTGTGGGAGCATTGTTTTCATTGATGGGAATTTGGCGTCACAGGGAAAATCTGAAACGGCTGATTGCTGGGACAGAAAATAAATTTTCTATGGGTAAATCAGAGAAGAAATAGAGAAGGAATGAGGTAATTATGGCAAATGTAAGTGTGATTGGTGCAGGGAGTTGGGGAATTGCTCTTGCTGCAGTGTTGGAAAGCAATGAACATCAAGTAACTATCTGGTCTGCAATTGAGGATGAAATTCAGATGTTAAAAGTTAGAAGGGAGCATGTAACAAAGCTTCCTGGTGTTAAGCTTTCAGAGAATATCCGTTTGACAACAGATCTTTCAGAAGCAGTAAAGGGAATGGAACTTATCGTGTTGGCTGTACCTTCTGTATTTACCAGAGGTACGGCAGCAAAAATGAGATCCTATGTGGAAGAACAACAATTGATTGTCAATGTGGCAAAGGGAATTGAGGAAAAAACATTGATGACTTTGACAGACATTATAGAGCAAGAGATTCCACAGGCGCGAGTGGCTGTCCTGTCAGGTCCAAGCCATGCGGAAGAAGTGGGACGTGGGCTTCCCACAACTTGTGTAGCAGGTGCAAGAACCAAAGAAGCAGCAGAATTTGTCCAAAATGTGTTTATGAATGATGTATTTCGCGTCTATACCAGTCCTGATATGCTGGGCATTGAGCTGGGAGGAGCCCTTAAGAATGTGATTGCGCTTGCTGCTGGTATGGCAGATGGTCTGGGTTATGGAGATAATACCAAGGCAGCCTTGATTACCCGTGGTATTACAGAGATTGGCAGATTGGCTCTGGTGATGGGAGCCAAATACGAGACCTTAAGCGGTCTGACAGGAATCGGAGATTTGATTGTCACTTGTGCCAGCGTTCACAGCCGAAATCGCAAGGCAGGAATGCTAATTGGCCAAGGCAGAACCACAGAGGAGGCAATGGAAGAAGTGCAGATGGTGGTGGAAGGCGTCTATTCTGCTAAGGCAGCGATGGGCCTTTCTGAAAAATTTCAGGTTCCCATGCCTATTATTGAACAGGTGAATCAAGTGCTGTTTCATGATAAGTTTGTAAAAGAAGCCGTGCAAGAGTTGATGTTACGGGATAAAAAGGCCGAGCATGAGAAAATGTGGGAGGCAACAGAGTGAGTGATGACAAAACTTCTCAAAAGAGGGATCCTTCTGCGGCATCAGCCATATTATTGGTTGGTTTAATTGCTGGTTTAATTGCAACCCTGGCAGTTCCTGTTGGCTTTGGCACATATTATTTTATGAAGACAATTGCTGAGGAGAGTGATCTTGCATATAATGAGCAACAGACAAAAAAGATTGTTCAAAATCCAGCAATTCTAGAAGTGGAGCTAGGAGAGGAGTGTCTGGTGGGAAGCCATACCAGATGCAAAGTTACGGTAGAACAGGCATATTTTCCAATTATTGGCGAGGGAATCCAGGAACTCACTGAGGGAGAAAAGCTGGTGGCAGTAAAGGTAAAGTATCACACAGAAAATACAAATAACAGGGAAAAATACCAGTTTACAGGGGGCATTTATATCGGATTTGATCAGCAGTTTCGCAATGCTCTGACCATGTATGATATCAGCGGATATCAAAATTTATTTTCTTCTGAGAATATTCTTGACAGCTGGGATTTATGTCTGAGGGAACAAGGGGAAGGAATCTTTTTGTTTCTGGTTCCAGAGGGGATCGAACAGATTTGTTTCTATATGGATTCCCGCCAGGAAGATACCAATGATATCCAAAAGATTTATCAGATCCCGCTTACCATCGGAGCAGGAGAGGGGGTATAAGAATGGGGCAGCATGGAAAGCTTTATCGTGCGAATGTGATATTGGCAGCACTATTTGGAGTCTTGCTTTTGGTGGATGTTTTGAGTATTATCGGTGTTACCACTGCTTTTCGTAAGCTTGAGAGTAAAAAGTTGGAGCTGATCGGGGAGGCAAATGAGGCAGAACAGTGGCAGCCAGGAGATGATCCCGATGATTATAATCAAAACTATGATTTCATTCTTATAGAAGATATTCAGGCCAAACCTTTGGGGACACAGTGGCAAGGACAAAAAGCAAAACAAGGATATCAGTATTATCAGGTAGAGGCCAAAGTGAAAAATCAGGGAACGCAGGAAGAGCCAGCAGGGGATTTATATATTTCACTTACTGGGGACGGAGCCAAAGATTTGATCAAAACTAACAAGACAGACCAAGGTGATGATGGTCTGCAATTGCATCGGGAAGGCGTGATTCCGGCTGGTCAGACAGGTCTATATCAAGAGATATTACAAGTCAGAGACGGTGTAAAAAATATTACTTTTGAGTACTTTGGAGATGAGGTAGAGAAGTATCAAATCCCCATTAATCCTTGATTTTAAGTATGCTTTGGCTTTCTTCTAGCTCATCGCCTATAGAGAAGGGACTCCCATCTGATATACAACATGAAATGATAGATCGAAAGGAATAGATATCCCGTAGCTTGCTGCGGGGTAGTTGACGTTTGTGGACGTAACCTCTGATATCGCTTTAGAGAAAGGTTAGCCGTGGAAAGAAAAAAGGAATTAATGCAGCGCTATGAAATTCAAAAGATACTTGGGCAGGGCGGAAATGCTAAAGTATATCTTGTCTGTGAAAGAGCCAGTAAGCGAAAAAGAGCGTTGAAAGAAATTACGAAGTCTCAGGATGGATTATCACAAGATTTGGCGCACAGGGAAGCAGAATTGATTAGGAAGTTAAAATATCCATATTTTCCAGAAATTTTGGAGGTGTCTGAGACAACAGAAGCAGTTTATATTGTAATGGAATATCTGGAAGGGGAGACTTTAGGCGCCCGTCTTAGGCGTATGGGTCCACAGCCCTGTGAGGAGGTGCTGTGCTGGGGCAAAGATTTGTGCTTAATGTTAGATTATCTTCACCGACGCCATCCAGCAGTGATATATTGTGATCTGAAACCAGACAATGTGATGGTGCAGTCTGGGGAAAATCTTCGCCTGATTGATTTTGGTGCTGTTTTGGAGATACAGGAGGATCAGAAGGACACAGGGCCGCTTTTCGGAACACGAGGTTATGCCGCGCCTGAACAGTTTATACGAGGGCAGACCGTGGATGCCAGGACAGATATTTATGGGCTGGGTGTCACATTGTATCAGCTCTTGACAGATAAAGACCCCTGTGAATTTCCCTGCAAAGAGTATTCGATTCGTGACTGGAATCGTTCGTTACCACGCAGGTTGGACAAGATAATTCAGAAATGTACCAAGGAGAATCCAAAGGAACGATACCCGTCTTGTGAAAAATTGCGACAGGAGTTGTGTTCTTTGATGTGATATTGTTTTGCAAATCGTAAGATGATATGATAAAATGTTATCAGTTATGACCGAAGGAAAGGATGGCAGCAGACATGGCAAAGAATCAGGAATACAGCGCCGAAAACATTACAGTGCTGGAAGGTTTGGAGGCCGTCAGAAAAAGACCAGGGATGTATATTGGAAGTGTGTCCCGCAAAGGTTTAAATCATTTGATTTATGAAATTGTAGATAATTCTGTGGATGAACATTTGGCAGGATTTTGTGACACCATTAAGGTGATATTGGAAAAGGATGGTTCCTGTACGGTGGAGGATAATGGACGTGGTATACCAGTAGGAATGCATGAGAAAGGGCTCTCTGCGGCGCGTCTGGTATTTACCACCCTTCATGCCGGGGGGAAATTTGACAATGATGCCTATAAGACCAGCGGAGGACTGCATGGGGTCGGTTCTTCCGTGGTAAATGCGCTGTCTGCTTGGTTGGATTTGGAAGTCTATCGGGACGGAAAAGTCTACCATGACCGCTATGAGCGCGGCAATCCTGTGATTGAGTTGGAGCAGGGGTTGCTGCCAGTGATGGGCAAGACACGTAAGAGCGGAACAAAAATCAATTTTTTGCCGGATGCGGAGATTTTTGAGAAAACTTGGTTTAAGGAGGATGATGTAAAGAGCCGGCTTCATGAGACCGCCTATCTAAATCCAAAACTTACCATAATTTTTGAAGATCGCAGGGGACAGAAGTCAGAGCGAGTGGAATTTCATGAAGAGGAAGGAATTGTCGGCTTTGTGAAAGATCTCAATAAGAAGGTGGAAGCAGTCCATGATGTTGTATATTTTCAAGGGGAGCAGGAAGGTATTACCGTTGAAGCAGCATTTCAGTATACCAATGAATTTCATGAAAATGTACTGGGATTTTGTAACAATATTTACAACGCTGAGGGAGGAACACATCTTACGGGATTTAAAACGGTATTTACCACAGTAATTAACAGCTATGCCAGAGAGCTGGGCGTATTGAAAGAAAAAGATTCCAATTTTACTGGTGCAGATGTCAGAAATGGCATGACCGCAGTAATTTCTATCAAGCATCCAGATCCACGATTTGAGGGACAGACTAAGACAAAGCTTGATAATCAGGATGCGGCACGCATTACCAGCAAAATTACTGGGGAAAAGATTCAGCGTTACTTTGATAAAAATTTGGATAATCTTAAAAAAGTCATTTCCTGTGCAGAGAAGGCGGCCAAGATTCGCAAGACGGAGGAGAAGGCAAAGACCAATCTCTTGACCAAACAGAAATTTTCTTTTGATTCCAATGGGAAGCTGGCCAACTGTGAGAGCAAGGATGCTTCGATCTGTGAGATCTTTATTGTAGAGGGTGATTCTGCAGGAGGTTCTGCAAAAACAGCCAGAGACCGCAATTTCCAGGCGATTTTACCAATTAGGGGAAAGATTCTTAATGTAGAGAAGGCTAGTATTGACAAAGTTCTGGCCAATGCAGAAATTAAGACCATGATCAATGCCTTTGGCTGTGGATTTTCAGAAGGATATGGAAATGATTTTGATATTTCTAAGCTAAGATATGATAAAATTATTATTATGGCAGATGCAGATGTGGACGGCGCACATATTTCAACATTGTTATTAACGTTGTTTTATCGGTTTATGCCAGAATTGATTTTTGAGGGACATATCTACATTGCCATGCCACCATTGTATAAAGCTATTCCCAGTAGAGGGGAAGAAGAATATCTGTATGATGATATTGCTTTGAAAAAATATCGCAAGCGACGCAAAGGAGCATTTACTCTGCAGCGTTATAAGGGGCTTGGAGAGATGGATGCAGAACAGCTCTGGGAGACGACATTAAATCCTAAGACGCGAATCTTAAAGCGAGTGGAGATTGAGGATGCTAGAATGGCATCGGATGTGACAGAAATGCTGATGGGAACAGAGGTTCCGCCTAGAAGAGATTTTATCCATGAACATGCACAGGATGCGGAGTTAGATATATAAAAGATTGAAAATCTTTGCAGAAAGGAATGAATCATGCAGCAGAATGAACAGATTATCCGAACAGAATATTCAGAACTGATGCAGAAATCCTATATTGATTATGCAATGAGTGTAATTATTGCCAGGGCGCTGCCAGATGTGCGGGACGGCTTAAAGCCAGTGCAGCGCAGAACTCTCTATGACATGCATGAATTGGGGATTCGCTATGATAAACCTTACCGTAAATGTGCTCGTATTGTGGGAGATACGATGGGTAAATATCATCCACATGGCGATAGTTCCATCTATGAAGCATTAGTAGTGATGGCGCAGGAATTTAAAAAAGGGCTGCCTTTGATAGATGGACATGGAAATTTTGGTTCCATTGAGGGAGACGGCGCGGCGGCGATGCGTTACACAGAGGCACGATTAGAGAAGATTACCCAGGAAGCATATTTGGCAGATCTGGACAAAGATGTGGTGGATTTTGTGCCAAATTTTGACGAGACAGAAAAGGAACCATCGGTACTTCCGGTTAAAGTGCCAAATCTTTTGATCAATGGTGCAGAAGGGATTGCGGTTGGAATGGCCACCAGTATTCCGCCACATAATTTTTCTGAAGTTCTTGAAGGCGTTAAGGCCTATATGAAAAATCCCAATATTACCACTAAGGAAATGATGAAATACATAAAAGGTCCAGATTTTCCGACAGGAGGGATCGTAGTCAATGAGTCTGATCTTCTGAATATCTATGAAACTGGGGCAGGCAAGGTAAAGATTCGCGGAAAAGTTGAGGTGGAGCAAGTCAAAGGCGGCAGACAGCGTCTGGTGATTACAGAAATTCCCTATACAATGGTGGGGGCTAATATCGGTAAATTTCTAATTGATGTTGGTAATTTGGTGGAGACGAAAAAGACCAGTGATATTGTGGATATTTCCAATCAGTCCTCCAAAGAAGGGATTCGGATTGTGCTAGAACTGAAAAAGGGTGCAGATGTGGAAAATCTCTGCAATATGCTCTATAAAAAGACACGTCTAGAAGATACTTTTGGCGTCAATATGCTTGCTGTGGCAGACGGCAGACCGGAGACAATGGGACTTGTGCCCATTATTGGACATCATGTGCAGTTTCAGTATCAAATTGCCACTAGAAAATATCAGACTCTGCTTACAAAGGAGCTGGATAAAAAAGAAGTTCAGGAGGGCTTGATTCAGGCATGTGATGTGATTGACCTGATTATTGAAATTCTAAGAGGTGCTAAGAATATTAAGGATGCTAAGGATTGTCTGATGAACGGAAATACAGAGAAGATTCGTTTTCGTTACAAAGGCTCTGAAGCAGATGCAAAAGAGCTTTGTTTTACAGAACGGCAGGCATCAGCAATCTTGGAGATGCGTCTCTATAAATTGATTGGTCTGGAGATTGAGGCCTTGAAAAAAGAGTATCAGGCAACACTTTCCAATATTGCAAAATATGAAGAAATCTTGGGCAGCCGCGCGGCAATGGCTAAGGTGATTGTCAAAGAACTGACAAAATTTCAGAAGGATTATGGCAGACCTAGACGAACACAAATTGAAAATGCCAAAGAAGCGGTCTATGAGGAGAAAAAAATTGAGGAGATGCCAGTCGTTCTTCTGATGGATCGTTTTGGATATGCTAAGACCATTGATGTTGCTGCTTACGAGCGCAATCGAGAAGCAGCAGATGGAGAAAATAAATATATTATTCATTGTATGAATACAGATAAGCTCTGTATTTTTACCGATAAAGGGCAGTTGCATATCGTAAAACTTCTGGATCTTCCATATGGGAAGTTTCGGGATAAGGGAACACCCCTTGATAATGTGAGTAATTATGACAGCAACGAGGAAAACATTGTTTATATCAATTGCCTGGGAAATCTTTTAGGCAGGCATTTGTTGTTTGTCAACAGCCAAGGAATGTTAAAGGTTGTAGATGGAGAAGAATTTGATGTTTCCAAACGTACTACAGCAGCAACCAAGTTGAATCAAGATGAAAAGTTACTGACAGTACAAATGCTGTCTGAAACAGAGGGGGAAAGTATTGTGTTACAGACAGAAAAAGGAATGTATCTGCGGTTTCTGGCTGCGGATATACCAAAAAAGAAAAAGGGGGCGATTGGTGTCCGAGGGATGAAAATTACACCTTTGGATCAGTTAAAAGCAGTATTTCTCTTGGGTCAGGAGGAAAAAACAATTGTAGAGAAAGACAGACAGATTATGCTGCATCGGCTCAGGATTGCGAGCAGAGATCAAAAAGGTGTAAAGAAATAGGAGGAACATATGAAGGATAAGAAGATCATAAAATTTATAAGAAATAGTTTGATCGTGGTAATTGTTGTCTGTTTGCTGGTATTTTTTGGTTTAACTGCATTGATGTCATATGAGACACAGCAGACAGTGGCAGAGATCAGCAAAGTTTATATGAAGGAGATGAATGTGCAGCTTCAACAGAAATTTAGCTCTATTGTTCGTCTTCGTCTGCAGCAGGTATCAGGAATTATAGCTACAAATCCGCCGGAGCGAAACCAATATGGGCAGCCGTTGCTGGAAGATCTGACAGAGCGCTGCATAGTCAGAAATTTTTCCTATCTAGGATTTTTAAGCCAAGAAGGAGAATTGCTTGATATTTGTGGGGATGAGGTAGAGTTTGAGGATCCAGGTAATGTGCAAGTGTCTTTAGAGAAAAATGGTGAGTTTGTCTCTAAAGGCTTAACACAAGAGCAGGAAAGAGTGCTTTTGTTGGGAATAGAAGCACATTATCAACTAGGGGATGGTCAGAGAAGTATTGCTCTGGTGGCAGGTATTCCGATGGATTATCTAAATGAGGTATTATTTTTAGATACAGAGGATGAGCAGGTTTATTCTCATATTATAGACTTGCAGGGAAATTTTGTGATCCGAAATGGTGGAGTATACCAAGAAAATTACTTTGAGCGGATGAACGATGAGTATGGAGATATTAGTAAAAACCAGATAGAGACGCATATAGATGGGCTTGAGATGGCAATGAGTAAGGGAGAGGAATTTAGTGTGCAGGTTTGGACAGAGGAGGAGAAGCGCACAATCTATTGTTCCCCACTTTCAGAAAATTCTTTTTGGTATCTGGTGACAATTATGCCAGAGGGAATGATTGACGCCTCCGTCAAAAGGTTAGATTTTGTACGTATGGCTATTATGATTAGTTCCATGATGGTGATTTTGGTGACAATGGGATTCATCTTTTTTAAGTATTACATTTACTCTAAACAACAGATTAATGAGCTGAAAAAAGCACAGCGGGAGGCAGTTGCCGCCAATGCAGCCAAGAGTGAGTTTCTTGCAAGTATGAGCCATGACATTCGGACGCCTATGAATGCGATTGTGGGAATGACTGAGATTGCCCTCAAAAATATTCAGAGCACAGAGCGTGTGGAAGATTGTCTACATAAGGTCAAGCTATCCAGTAAACACCTATTGGGGTTAATCAACGATGTTCTAGATATGTCTAAAATTGAGAGCGGCAAGATGACATTGAATATAGAGATTATGTCGTTGCGGGAAGTGATGGATGATATTGTAAATATTATTCAGCCACAAATAAAAGCACGTAAACAGCACTTTGATATTTTTATTGACAAAATTGTCTGGGAGGATATTTACAGTGACAGTGTACGTTTGAATCAAGTACTGTTAAATCTTTTGTCAAATGCCGTAAAATTTACACCAGAGGAAGGAAGAATCGATATCCATGTGGCGCAGGAACCATCGCCGAAAGGAGAAGAATATATTCGAACCAGTTTTGTGGTTGCTGATACCGGAATTGGGATGACAGAAGAGTTTCAGCATAAAATCTGGGATACTTTTACCAGAGAACAGACAGAGCAGGTAAATCATATTGTTGGAACTGGACTTGGAATGGCAATTACCAGAAGTATTGTTGATCTGATGGGCGGAACCATTGACCTTAAAAGTGAGAAAGGGAAAGGGAGCAGCTTTACAATAACACTTGATTTAAAGAAAGCAGAGGAAGCCAGCGATGAGATGAGGCTTCCAGAATGGAAGATTCTGGTGGTAGATGACAACGAGCAGCTTTGCCTGACAGCGGCAGCTAATCTGGAGGAACTTGGTGTACACGCGGAATGGACGCAGGATGCAAGACATGCGGTTGATTTGATTGAAGAATGTTATAACAAAAAAGAAGATTATGATTTTGTATTGATTGACTGGAGAATGCCAGATATGGATGGATTGGAGACAATCTCTGAAATTCGAAAGAGAGTGGGTAAGAAAATACCATTGTTTTTGATTTCTGCGTATGATTGGAGTGATATTGAAAATGATATTGGATCATTGGATATTGAAGGATTTATTTCCAAACCGTTGTTTAAGTCAACCTTGTATACATATCTCAAACAGTATGTAGAAGGGTTTGAAGGGCAGACTGACAGTTCAGAAGGGCAGGAAATCGACTTTAATGGCAAGAAGATTCTTCTTGCGGAAGATATTGATCTCAATTGGGAGATTGCAAATGAGATTTTGTCCGCTACAGGAATGGAGCTGGAACGTGCCTGCAATGGTAAGGAATGTTTGGAAATGTTTGAGGGGGCAGAGCTTGGATATTATGATGCCATCTTGATGGATATCCGTATGCCAGTAATGAATGGATATGAGGCGACAGAGGCAATTCGAAAGTTGGAACGTAAAGACAGCGGTCTTCCCATTATTGCTATGACAGCAGATGCATTTTCTGATGATGCACAGAAATGTCTGCAGATTGGTATGAATGCACATATTCCGAAACCGCTGGATATCAAACAGTGTATGACTGTGTTGCAGAGATTTTTAAAATAACAGGAGGCAGCATGGAGAGAGAGACAGAGGTTGTAATTGTTGGTACTGGAGCTGCGGGATTGTTTTGTGCACTGCAGCTTCCGCAGGATAAGAAAATAACAATTATAACCAAGGATGAGGCAGAAGGGAGCGATTCTTTTCTGGCGCAAGGAGGAATCTGTATGCTTCCCTCAGAAGAGGATTATGAAGCATATTATGAAGATACCATGAAAGCTGGTCATTATCAAAATAATCCCCAGTCTGTGGAGATGATGATTCGAAGTTCCAAACAGATCATTGAGCTTTTAATTCGTTATGGTGTGGTGTTTGAGAGACAAAATGGGCAATTGGCATTTACCCGTGAGGGCGGACATTCCAGACCGCGAATTTTATTTCACGAAGATGTCACTGGTAAAGAAATCACAGGAAAACTGTTAGAGCAGGTGAAAAAATGTAGTAATATAAAGATATATGAGTATACAGAGATGATTGATCTATTGTGTGAAGATCAAGTTTGTTGTGGTGTGGCAGTGACAGACAAGCAGGGAAATGTGAGAGCTTTAAGAGCGGAGCACACTGTACTTGCCAGTGGAGGAATTGGCGGGTTATACCAACATTCCACCAATTTTTCCCATCTCACAGGGGATGCCCTTGCAGTTGCCCTGCGTCATAAAATTCCATTAAAAGATGTGAATTTTGTGCAGATTCATCCTACAACACTGTATTCGGAGAAGCCTGGACGGAGATTTTTGATTTCTGAATCAGTGCGGGGAGAGGGAGCTGTGCTCTACAATGCCAAGATGGAACGATTTGTTGATGAATTACAACCTCGAGATATTGTTACGAAAGCCATTAAAAAACAGATGAAAGCAGATGGAATGCCTTATGTATGGCTGTCTATGGAACGGATTGCCAAGAAAGATATTTTAGGCCACTTTCCCAATATTTACAAACGATGCCTTAAGGAAGGTTACGATGTGACCAAAGAATGCATTCCAGTGGTGCCAGGACAGCATTATTTTATGGGAGGGATTCAATCTGACTTAGAGGGAAGGACTTCTATGGAGCAGCTCTATGCCATCGGTGAGACAAGCTGCAATGGCGTACATGGTGCCAATCGTCTGGCAAGTAATTCTCTATTGGAAAGCTTAGTATTTGCCAGAAGAGCAGCGTTGCATATTGCAGGGGATGGAGCCAAGGAATTGCCAAAGGAAAGTGCAGTATTCTCTCCAGAAAATTATACAGATATAGAAAAGCTGCATCAGGAAAATAGGGAACTGGTACGGCAGGAAATAGAAAGGATGAAGCAGATCTATGAACAACAACATAACCATGACATTAAATGTCGATGAATTGATTTTTATGGCCTTGCGGGAAGATATCTCCAGTGAGGATGTGACAACAAATGCAGTGATGCCACAGGCTCAAAAGGGAGAGGCACAACTTATCTGTAAACAGGATGGCATTCTTGCAGGACTGTTTGTATTTCAAAGAGTATTGGAATTGTTGGATCAGGATATAGAAGTGAAATTTCAGTTTGCGGATGGAGATCAGGTAAAAAAGGGAGATTTGATTGGTATTATTACTGGTGATATTCGGGCGATTTTATCTGGAGAGCGGACTGCGCTCAATTATTTGCAGAGAATGAGCGGCATTGCCACTTACACAAATTCTATTGCAGCACTGCTTGCAGGCAGCAAAGTTAAACTGCTTGATACTAGAAAGACAACACCTAACAACCGTATTTTTGAGAAATATGCAGTCAAGACGGGAGGAGGCTTCAATCATCGCTATAATCTTTCAGATGGTGTACTATTGAAGGATAATCACATCGGAGCAGCAGGAGGAGTAAGAGAGGCTGTACAGATGGCAAAGGAGTATGCTCCCTTTGTGCGCAAGATTGAGATAGAGTGTGAGACAGTGGAAATGGTAAAAGAAGCAGTGGAAGCTGGAGCTGATATTATAATGCTGGATAATATGGGCGTGGAGGAAATGAAAGAGGCAATTGCCTTGATTGATGGCAGAGCAGAGATTGAATGTTCTGGGAATGTTACCAGAGAAAATATTGAACATTATATTTCTCTGGGAGTAGATTATATTTCCAGTGGAGCCTTAACCCATTCTGCACCGATCATGGATATTTCGTTAAAAAATCTTCATACGTTATGAGGAAAGGAAGGTATTATGGATTACGAAGAGAATAAGTACGCGAAAGCAGCAGAAGAGAATTTTTTGAAAGGTTATAACTGTACTCAGGCGGTATTTCTTGCCTTTCAGGAGCTGTTTGAGATGGATGAAAAGACAGCAGCTAAGCTCAGTTCTTCTTTTGGCGGAGGAATGGGCAGGCTGCGGGAAGTTTGCGGCGCAGTCAGCGGTATGTTTCTAGTTGCTGGTATGCTTTATGGTTATGATACTCCTGGGGCACATCAGGAAAAGACAGATCATTACAAACGCATTCAGGAGTTAGCCAAAGCTTATGAATTGGAAAATGGTTCTATTGTCTGTCGGGAGTTGTTGGGACTGAATGAGAAGCGTCAGCAGCCTGTTCCAGAAAAACGCACAGAAGAATACTACAAGAAACGCCCTTGTCCCAAATTGGTTGGTATGGCGGCAGCAATTATGGGGCAGTATATTGAAGAACATCCAGTATCATCACAATAGGAAATTTGAAAAATTTCTATTGTAATAAAAAAAGGAAACCAACATGACGGTATTGGTTTCCTTTTTTGAATTATCCAGAACCTTATGAAAATAACCATGTTTGCATGGATATTTGACTATCATGAGGGTAATAATCCCACAAGCCACAGACAAAAGCCTTGCAGAGATATATGCTATTGACTGGTAAGTCCGTGGATTAGAGTTCTGAATAGTTATTTTTTATCAATTATAAACTAAGCCAGTTTATTGACAGCCTGGGTTAAACGTGAGATTTTTCTGCCAGCGGTATTCTTGTGGTAAACTCCTTTAGAAGTAGCTTTGCCGATGGTTGAAATCGCAGCATTTAACGCCTTCTGTGCAGCTTCTTTGTCTTTTGCTGCAATAGCAGCATCTACTTTCTTAATAGAAGTCTTAACAGCAGAGCGAATAGATTTGTTACGTGCTGTTCTGGTCTGAGTTACTAAAATTCTCTTCTTTGCTGATTTAATGTTAGCCAATCCGTACACCTCCAATATATAATATTCAAAACGCCACCAGAGCTTAGACGGCAGCGCGCAGGCTGCATTTGCAGCATTTACAAATTCGCGGCAATCCAATTGACTGTTATGCGGAAATAGGACTGCACTATGTTCTGCGGTTGTTCCATTAAAGCCGGACACGGACGATCTAATGTAAACATACTCATATAGTTTAGTCCCAAAATTTCTATCTGTCAATACATATTTTGTTTTTTTCTGCAAAAAATAGGAGAACAAGATAAGAAGGTTTTGGAGGGATGATGATGAGTCAGTTTCAGGTGCGTACCGACCTGGCATTAGAGACCAGAGAGAAATTTAAAGAAGATAATGTGGAAATTAAAGGCGTACGAGTGGAAGAAGAGTATCGCAGGGAAAAAGAGATTAAAATTACCACAATGGTGATTGAAACAGAAAATGGTGCCAAGGCAATGGGTAAACCCAAAGGAACATATATTACGCTGGAAGCGGCAAATATGGACAGTCAGGATGAAGATTATCATCGGGAAATTTCCATCGAACTGGCAAGGATTATTAAGAGACTTCTGCCAGAAGGAAGAAATACATTTTCTGTATTGGTAGCAGGACTTGGCAATCGGGAAGTTACTCCAGATGCGCTTGGGCCAAGGGTTGTTGATAATATGATGATTACCCGCCATGTGTTAAAGGAATTTGGCAAATATGCATTTGGAGAACAAGAGGTCAATTCGGTCAGCGGGATTGTGCCCGGAGTGATGGCTCAGACAGGCATGGAGAGTCAGGAGATCATTCGAGGAGTGATTGAACAGACCAAGCCAGATGTGATGATTGCCATTGATGCACTGGCGGCACGCAGTACCAGGCGCCTTAGCCGGACGATACAGATTACAGATACTGGGATTAATCCTGGTTCTGGGGTGGGAAATCATCGGCATGGATTATCCAAAGATACTGTAGGCATCCCAGTGATTGCCATAGGCGTGCCTACTGTAGTGGACGCTGCAACTATTGTCAGTGATACGATGCAGACTCTCATTCAGGCAATGGAGGAGCACACTCATTTAAGTGCTTTGAGTACAGGCTTAAATGCCCTTAACGATATGGAGAAATATGAACTAATTCGGGAACTTTTATCCCCGCAGTTGAACACAATGTTTGTCACACCTAAGGATATTGATGAATCTGTAAAGCGATTGAGTTATACCTTGTCAGAAGGATTAAACATTGCTTTTGCATAAAATATTTCGTACAGGCATATATTTAATTGTTTATAAGATTTTATGGGAAAGCAGTTGATCACACAAAATGGGAATGGGGAAATTTTTGACAAGAAAAAGAAAAAAGACCATCAAGTATGTGCAATGGATGGCTGGTGGAATCAGTGTTTTATTTGTGTTTGTCTGTTATCAAAATATGTCAGCTACAGGAGATGCCCCAGCAATGGGGCAGTTCTTAAATTTTATTAGGGAAGAAATTGCTGTGTCAGCATGGAAAAATTGTATGCCAGTAATGGTGCGGGAGGAAGAGGAGGGTGAAACCACACTGGGAAAGTTTCTGCTCGGAAAAATAGAAGAATTTTATCCAGTTTATGCATTCAGTGGTACCTTGACGGAATATGATACGCAGATTGAGAGTGATCTCACCTGTGGCATGTTGGAGGAAAATCAGGAAGCAAACCAAGAGCAGCAAGAGGAGCCAAAAGAACAACAGGATGAGCCAAAAGAACAGGAAGAACAGGAAGAACAAGAAGAGCAGCAAGGACAAGAAGAGCAAGAAGAACAGCAGACAGAAGGGGAACAGGAAGTTGCCGCAAATAATGCAAGCGCTGATTCCAAGGCTGTCGAAGTTTCTAGAGAAAAATTAAATGATTTTGATTATCTGGTGCAGAATTTTTACCAAATTGACCGCACTACAACAATTGACGGCAGTGAGTTAAATGCACAGGAAATGTTGGCAAAGGATATGAGACTGCAAGGCGGTGCAGAAAATATCCAGATTTTAATTTATCACACACATTCGCAAGAAGGGTATGCAGATTCTACCCCTGGGGATCCGAATAGTAGTGTCCTGGCGTTGGGAGAACGTCTGACACAGCTTCTCAGAGATCAATATGGATTTAATGTCCTCCATCATATGGGGGAATACGATGTCAAAGACAGGGATAACGCCTATTCTTATGCAGGACCAGCATTGGAGCAGCTTTTGGCAGAAAATCCCAGTATAGAGGTGGTGATTGATCTGCACCGCGATGGTGTTCCAGATACTGCGCATTTGGTTTCAGAGGTAAATGGAAAGCAGACAGCACAGATTATGTTTTTCAATGGATTGAGCAGAACAACAGCCAATGGAAATATTGCCCATCTTGCCAATCCCAATCTTGCAGATAACCTGGCGTTTTCTTTTCAAATGAAATTGGCAGCAGAAGAGTACTATCCTGGATTTGCCCGTGCCACTTATTTAAAAGGTTATCGCTATAATCTTCATTATCGCCCGAAGAGTCTTTTGGTAGAAGTGGGTGCTCAGACCAATACGCTAGAGGAGGCTATGAATGCGATGGAGCCATTGGCAGATATTTTACATAAAGTGTTATCACCTTAAATATTTGTGAATTTTACAGTTATTTATGTGATAAATTTTGCTGAGAAAAACGAGAGAAGGTGTTTTTGATGGAAGCGAATGCAGAAAAAATGGTCAAAGTGATGGACTGGCAAGAGCTGATGTGCAAACAGAGGAGCCAGAAAGAAGAATTATTGATGCAGTCAGTCTGTCGGCTGGAACCAGCTTATTGGACTGGGGTCAAGCTGGTGGAAGGCCATTTATATGGAACCTTTTGTTTTCATGAGAGTACTGATGCCAAAAAGCGTGCCATAAGTGCGGCATTTCTGCTGGATGAACAGGAATTTGTGCTGGTTACACTAAAAGATGAAGAGGGTATTCTAAAACAAATGAAAGAATATTTGTCAGAGAAAACTTCAGAAAATTTAAATCAGATGGAGGAAGGTTTGGAGGCAGTCTTTGACAGTATTTTAAAACAGGGGCAGCAAAATGTTGAGGAAATGGAAAAATATTTGATTGAGATGGAACGGGAGATTGTAGGGGGCAGAATTAACCGGAATCGAAACCGCTCCATTTTTGAATGTAAGAGGCTGTTGACCGTATGGAAAAATGATTATACGCGTTTTTTAGATTTGATTGAGGGCGTCAATGGCTTGGAAGAAAAGAAGAAGGAGACGCAGAGACAGATACTCAATGAGGAAGCGGCATGTTATTTCCGTATTTATGAAAATAAAGTGAAACATTTGACAGAAGAAACACAATTTTTATACGAGGAACTGGTACGCATTCGGGAGGCGTTGGATGCGGCGCTTTCGTATGAACAGAATCGGATCATGAAAGTATTTACCACAGTAACAACTGTGTTTATGCCATTGACGTTGATTACAGGATGGTATGGAATGAATTTTGAACGTATGCCGGAACTGCATTGGCAGTACGGCTATGTTTTTGTGGGAATTATCAGTATATTGGTCATTTTAGTGTGTATTTGGTTTTTTCGGAAGAAGAAGTTATTTTAAAATTTTCTAAACTTTTTATTAAATGTGTAATTGGATATTGACAAAAAAAAACAGGAGTGCTACATTTATGTACATAAGTTATTAGCACTCGATAGAAAAGAGTGCTAATAATTAGAAATGATAGCACAGGAAAATAGAAAAGACTACTCGGTAAGGAGGAATTGTAATGAAATTAGTACCATTGGCAGACAGAGTTGTATTAAAACAGTGTGAAGCAGAGGAAACGACCAAATCTGGTATTATCTTGGCAGGAAGTGCACAGGAGAAACCTCAGGAAGCAGAGGTAGTGGCTGTGGGACCTGGCGGCAATGTAGATGGCAAAGAAGTAACTATGCAGGTAAAGGTTGGCGATAAAGTTATTTATTCTAAGTATGCTGGAAATGAAGTGAAATTGGACGGAGAAGAATACATTATTGTAAAACAGAATGATATTTTGGCAGTTGTGGCCGAAAGCAACTAGCGATTGGCAAGCCAAAGGCGTAGACAGAGCGTGTTGCGAGGCCGTTCTGTGAGATTAGTGAAGGCGAGCTGATAAGCGAAGGCTGAAGTTAGCGAACAGAACATCCTTGTGAAAGCAACTAGCGATTGGCAAGCCAAATTAAAATGAAGAAAATTTAAAACAAGAAGGAGACGAATTATTATGGCAAAAGAATTGAAATATGGAACAGAAGCCAGAAAAGCATTGGAAGCTGGTGTAGATAAATTGGCAAATACCGTAAGAGTGACATTGGGACCCAAGGGGCGTAATGTAGTGTTGGATAAATCTTTTGGAGCTCCATTGATTACCAATGATGGTGTTACCATTGCAAAAGAAATCGAATTGGAAGATGCATTTGAGAATATGGGTGCACAGCTTGTCAAAGAGGTAGCAACCAAGACAAATGATGTCGCTGGAGACGGAACCACAACCGCAACAGTGCTTGCACAGGCAATGATCAAAGAAGGTATGAAGAATCTGGAAGCTGGTGCAAACCCAATTGTATTAAGACGCGGAATGAAGAAAGCAACTGAAAAAGCAGTGGAATCCATCGCAAGCATGAGCCAGAAAGTAAATGGCAAAGATCAGATTGCCAAAGTAGCAGCGATCTCTGCAGGTGATGAGGAAGTTGGAAACCTTGTGGCAGATGCAATGGAAAAAGTGTCCAATGACGGTGTTATCACTATCGAAGAATCCAAGACTATGCAGACAGAATTAGATCTGGTAGAAGGTATGCAGTTTGACCGTGGTTATATTTCTGCATATATGGCAACCGATATGGATAAGATGGAAGCGGTATTGGATGATCCTTATATTTTGATTACAGATAAGAAAATTACAAATATTCAGGAGATCCTTCCTCTTTTGGAGCAGGTCGTACAGTCTGGTGCCAGACTTTTGATTATTGCAGAGGATATTGAAGGAGAAGCGCTTACTACATTGATTGTTAATAAATTACGTGGAACATTCAATGTTGCCGCTGTGAAGGCTCCAGGCTATGGCGACAGAAGAAAGGCTATGCTCGAAGATATCGCAATTCTTACTGGCGGACAGGTGATTTCTGAGGAAGTTGGCTTGGATTTGAAAGAGACTACTTTAGATCAGTTAGGACGCGCAAAATCTGTCAAAGTACAGAAAGAAACTACAATTATCGTTGATGGAGAAGGCGATAAAGAGGCCATCAATGCGAGAGTGGCACAGATCAGAACACAGATTGAGGAAACTACATCTGAATTTGATAAAGAAAAATTACAGGAAAGACTTGCTAAATTGGCTGGCGGTGTAGCAGTCATCCGTGTAGGCGCTGCAACCGAGACCGAGATGAAGGAGAGCAAGCTGCGTATGGAGGATGCATTAAATTCAACCAGAGCAGCCGTAGAAGAAGGAATTATTGCTGGCGGCGGTTCTGCATATATTCATGCAGCAAAAGAAGTGGCTGCACTGGCTGAGACTTTGGAAGGTGATGAAAAGACCGGCGCCAAAGTAATCCTCAAGGCTTTGGAATCCCCACTGTTTTACATCGTAGCAAATGCAGGATTAGAGGGCGCTGTGATTATCAATAAAGTGAAAGAATCTGAACCAGGTGTTGGCTTTGATGCGGCAAAAGAAGAGTATGTCAATATGGTTTCAGCAGGAATCTTAGACCCAGTGAAAGTGACCAGAAGTGCATTGCAGAATGCAACTTCTGTGGCATCAACCTTGTTGACCACCGAATCAGTAGTGGCAAATATCAAAGAAGATGCACCAGCAATGCCAGCAGGCGGCGCAGGTGGAATGGGAATGATGTAATTTTCTGATAACTATTCAGAATTTCATAAAAAATGGGAAATCAGGATCTTCAAAATTATTTGAAAGAGCCTGATTTTTCCATTTTTATGAGTATGATCATCTCATTAGTCACAGACGAAAATTGGTATGCGCCTGTCAAGAGGACAATAATAAATTTTTCTATCGTCAGTCAGGTTATGGCTGGCGATATTTTTATCTTATCGGAAATTCCTTCGGATTTTTGGCAAGCTAGGTATGGTAATTTGGAAAACAGGGAAAAATGCTTATAGAAAGATATGTCTAGAATCAAATTATCATGTAAGTATGTGATTATCTCTATGTTGGCTGTTAAGTGAATTGTATATGGAGGTATTTGGGATTATTGAAAAAATATGCTTATAAGATTGTACCAAAATAAAAAATGTGGTACAATAAAAAGAGATATAATAAAATGAAAAGGAGGATTACCCTGGTGGGAAAAATTGCAGTAGTAACGGACAGTAACAGCGGGATCACCCAGAAACAGGCGAAGGAGTATGGAATCAATGTGCTGCCCATGCCTTTTTTTATAGATGGAGAGACTTATTTTGAAGATATTGATCTTACTCAGGAACAATTTTATCAAAAACTGGAAGGCAAAGCAGAGATCTCTACTTCTATGCCAGCAGTTGGAACAGTTACAGACCTGTGGGATCAATTATTGAAGGAATACGAAGGAATTGTGCATATTCCTATGTCCAGCGGATTAAGCAGCTCTTGTGAGACGGCCATGATGTTATCACAGGAATATAATGGCAAAGTACAAGTGGTAAATAATCAACGAATTTCTGTGACGCAAAAGCAGAGTGTTCTTGATGCCATAAAGCTGGCAGAGGAAGGAAGAAGTGCAGAAGAGATCAAAGAGTATCTGGAGAAGGTGAAGTACGATTCTAGTATCTATATTATGGTGGATACACTGCATTATCTGAAAAAGGGGGGACGTATTACACCAGCTGCCGCAGCTCTAGGAACGCTTCTCAAGCTCAAACCAGTGCTGCAGATTCAAGGAGAAAAACTGGATGCCTATGCCAAGGCAAGGACGGTTAAGCAGGCTAGAAGTATCATGATTGATGCGATTAAGAATGATTTTGCGAAACGTTTTGGGGATGAGACGGGAAATAACATGCATATTTTTGTTGCTTATACAAAGGATAAAGATACGGCTTTGGATTTTAAGGCTCAGCTTTTAGAGGCATTTCCAGGCCAGGAAATTGATGTGGATCCATTGTCGTTAAGTGTGGCATGCCATATTGGGCCAGGATCACTTGCTGTGGCATGTTCCAAGAAAATATTTGGTGAATAGGGGGCTTCATAAGACAGCATAGGGTTCGCAGAGGAGGAGAAGCATGAAAAAAAGTATTGGGATAAAAGTAATTTTGTTATTAGGCATTTTATCAATCGTATTTTTTTTGTTTGCGGTTGCAAATATAGCAGCAATGTCAGAAATAAATTCCAGAAATAAAGAAATTTCGGAAATTTATCTGGAATTGCAGAAAATTGAAGGTAAAATGTCAGTGAATGTACAGGAATTTCGTGGTCTGATGGACACGGCGAAGCTCAAGGCGCAGGGTTCTGAAAAAATACAAAAGAAAATAGATGTGTTACAGGAATATTTTGATCGGATGGATGAATTGTGCCATAATACAAATGATTCTATTTTAAATGAGAGCTTCCAATCTTATAAAGGGCATTTTGAAGAATTTATGTCTCTGGGACTTACAGCGACTATTGCTGTGGAGGAAGGCGACACACTTACGTCCTTGTCTGTCTTGGGGGACTGCAGGGACAAAAGTGCTGATCTGGATGATTATAAGGCAGCTTATACGGAAGCAATGGAGAGCAGAATTGATAATGTATCTAGAGGAATCGACGTCAAAATAGCTGGTACATATGTTTTTAATATTGTAATGCTTAGCATTTTTCTGTTTCTTGCATTGTGTACAGTGGCCATTGTAATTCGTACGATTGCCTGGCCCGCGAAGAGAGCAAGCAAACAGTTAAACCAAATTGTACAAAAGATTGAGGAGAATGAAGGCGATCTGACAGCGCGTATTGTGGTAAAGTCCCGTGATGAGGTGGGGCAGTTAGTCAATGGTGTCAACGGTTTTATTGAACAGCTTCAGTTGTTGATGAGAAAGCTGCAAGGAGAATCTGAACAAATGATGGTGTCCGCAGATAATATTACAGTCAGAGTCAATGAATCCAATGAAAATGTAACGAATGTATCAGCAAATATGGAACAGCTTGCAGCCAGTATGCAGGAGGTTTCTGCGACATTGGAACAAATCGTGATAGGAAGTGAAGGTATCTATGAAAAGGTAAAGACAATGGCTGCAAAAGCGGAAAACGGAGCCTCTTTGGTGGAGGAGATCAAAGACAAAGCGCAGACAATCCGCAAGAGTACTGTGGAGAGTAAGACAGCGGCTAGCAATATGATTGTTGGAATCCGTTCTATGCTTGAGGAATCGGTGGAGGAGAGCCGCAGTGTTGGACGTATCAATGATCTGACCGGAGAAATTCTGGATATTGCCAAGCAGACAAATTTACTTGCCTTAAATGCCTCTATTGAAGCAGCCCGCGCCGGAGACTCAGGGAAGGGGTTTGCAGTTGTGGCAGATGAGATTCGTATGCTTGCAGATAACAGCAGAGATACAGCCAATAACATTCAAAATATCAGTAATATGGTCACGGATGCTGTGGAGAAACTTTCCCAGAATGCAGAAGATATGCTGTCGTTTATTGATGAGAATATCATGAAAGATTATGATGATTTTGAGGCTGTTTCTAATTATTACCATGATGACGCGGAGAGTGTCAATGAGATTTTATCAGAATTTGCCAGCAATACTTCAGAGATGGAGTCTATTATGCAGCAGATCAATAGCGGAATCAGCAATATTTCCTGTACGGTGGATGAGAGCGCCAAAGGCGTGGCCAATGCAGCACACAGTGCAGGGACATTGGTAGAAGCGATGGCACATATTCAGGAAGAGACAGAAAACAATCAAAATATATCCAGAGAATTGCGCGGCGAAGTGGAACGCTTTAAAAGGGTATAGTTTTATCAAGTCTTGTGGTTAAGAATTAACGGTCAGATATATTCTTATATATGACTAAACCGCTGAAAGGAGAAGAGATCAAAAGGATTTCTTCTCTTTTCGTATGACAAGATACTTTTTCAACAGGGATGAGATTGTATGGATATCAATTTGGAATATTACAAATTTTTTTATTATGTAGGTAAGTTAAAAAGTATTACTTTGGCGGCAGAAGAGCTGTCTGTTTCTCAGCCAGCGGTAAGCCAGGCAATTCGGCATTTGGAAGATTTATTGGGCAGTGCACTGTTTGTGCGTACTTCCAAAGGGGTTCGTTTTACTCCAGAAGGAGAAGTTTTGTATTCTTATGTACAGCGGGGATATGAGTATATTCGACAAGGAGAACGCAAATTTCTTGAAATGCGTAATCTGGAAACAGGAGAGATTCGGATTGGAGCGAGTGATATGACATTGCAGTTTTATCTGCTTGAATTGTTGGAACGGTTTCATGAGAGACATCCAGGAATTAAAGTGGCAGTGACCAATGCTCCTACACCAAAAACATTGAGGCATTTACAGGATGGACTGATTGATTTTGGTGTGGTCAGCACACCAATCCACAGTAAGCATGGCTGGAAGATCCGCAAGGTTCATCAAATTGAGGATGTATTTGTGGCAGGGAAAAAATTTCAAGGGTTAAAGGGGCGAATTTTAAATTATCAAGAGCTGGAAAAACTGCCGATCTTGTGTTTGGAAAAAAATACTTCCACCCGAAACTATGTTGATGATTTTTTGAAAGAAAACGGGGTAGTATTACAGCCTGAATTTGAACTGGCCACCAGCAATATATTGGTTCAGTTTGCCAGAAAAGGATTGGGCATTGCCTGCGTGGTAGAAGATTTTGTGGAAGAATATCTGCAGACAGGTGAATTATTTCGGCTGGAATTTGACCGCAGCATTCCCAAACGAGAATTTTGTGTGGTCACAGACAGTCGGATTCCAGTTTCTGCCGCTGCGGGAAAGTTGTTGGAAATGATTGATATATAATAGGAGTGTGCTTTATGATATTGAGAAATGTTTTACTCTGGTAGTTAAATATCACAATGGTTTACTTGTTAAAGTAATATAAGTAAATTTTATAATAAATATAATAAACATTGATTTTACTTATGTTAATAGATACGCTATACTTATGAAGTAAAAGGTATTCCCTCTGCGGCGTGTGATTGGGCCGTTTAGCGAATCGTAAAGATAAATGTAATAGTTATAAAAGGAGGAACTTTCATGGTAAAGGCGATTGTTGGAGCAAACTGGGGCGATGAAGGAAAAGGTAAAATTACCGATGCGATGGCGAAAGAAGCCGATTTAGTTGTGCGTTTTCAGGGCGGCGCCAATGCAGGGCATACCATTGTAAATAACTATGGAAAATTTGCATTGCATACACTTCCAAGCGGTGTGTTTTATGAACATATCCATAATATTATTGGCCCTGGTGTGGCACTAAATATACCAGTTTTTGTGAAGGAAATTGAGTCTGTGATTGAGAGAGGCGTTCCTAAGCCAAAGATAATGGTGTCAGAACGTGCACAGATGGTAATGTCTTACCATATACTGTTTGACCAGTATGAGGAGGAGCGTCTGGGAGGCAAATCTTTTGGTTCAACCAAATCTGGGATTGCTCCATTCTATTCTGATAAATATGCAAAAATTGGATTTCAGGTCAGTGAGTTGTTTGACGAGAAAATTTTAGATGAAAAAGTAGTACGTGTCTGTGAGACAAAAAATGTACTGTTAGAGCATTTATATCATAAACCATTACTGAAACCAGAGGAGCTCAAGAAGGAGCTTCTCGGTTATCGTGAAATGATAGAGCTTTATGTATCTGATACTTCCGCTTTTCTGTGGCAGGCTGTTCAAAAGGGACAGAATATTCTTTTGGAAGGACAGTTAGGTTCCCTAAAGGATCCAGATCATGGAATTTATCCGATGGTGACATCTTCCTCTACACTGGCTGCTTTTGGGGCAATTGGTGCTGGGATTCCGCCTTATGAGATTAAAAAGGTGATTACAGTCTGCAAAGCATATTCTTCTGCTGTTGGTGCAGGGGCTTTTGTCAGTGAGATCTTTGGGGAAGAAGCAGATGAGCTGAGACGCAGAGGCGGTGACGGAGGAGAGTATGGTGTCACTACAGGGCGTCCAAGACGTATGGGATGGTTTGATGTGGTAGCAAGTAAGTATGGCTGTCAGGTACAGGGAACGACAGATGTGGCCTTTACTGTGTTGGATGTTTTGGGCTATCTGGAAGAAATTCCGGTTTGCGTGGGCTATGAAGTGGATGGCAATGTCACAACAACATTTCCGCCTACGGTAAAGTTGGAGAAAGCAAAACCAGTGTTTGAAGTACTGCCTGGATGGAACTGTGATATCCGCGGGATTAAAAATTATGAGGAACTGCCAGAAAATTGCCGCAAATATATTGAATTTGTGGAAGAAAAGATCGGATTCCCCATTACCATAATCTCTAACGGACCAGGAAGAGAAGATATCATTTATCGGGAAAGCGGAAGGAAAGTTTAAAAATGATAAAAAATGTAATATTTGATGTGGGAAAGGTTCTGGTGGAGTTTGACTGGCAGGGATATTTTGAAACTTTAGAGATGACACCTGAGGTCTATCAAAAAGTAGCAGAGGCTACCGTGCTGTCAGAAATGTGGAATGAATTTGACAGAAGCAAACTTTTGGATGAGGAGATTTTAGAGAGTTTTCTGCGAAAGGCTCCTGACTGTGAAGCACAGATCATGCGTTTTTGGAATAACATTGGCAATTGTATCAAACGCTATGATTATACCTTTTCCTGGATTCAAAGCCTTCAGGATAAGGGCTATAAGGTCTATCTGTTATCCAATTATCCCAGAAGAATTTATTCTCAGAGCATCGACGAGCTTGCATTTGTGGAACAAGTCGATGGAGCTGTGTTCTCCTATGAGGTACAGACGGTGAAACCAGAACCGGAAATTTATCAAGCACTGTTTCAAAAGTATGATTTGAATCCGGTGGAATGTGTATTTTTGGACGATAACCGCCAAAATATCATTGCAGCAAATGAATTGGGAATGGCGACCATTCATTTTCACACGAAATCTCAGGCGGAAGAAGAATTGCGAAGCCTGGGGGTAGAATAAATCAAGTAAAATGGCAGTCTGAATACATAAAGGGACTTGCAGGTTCTGCAAGTCCCTCGATATATTAGACGGTCGGTTAAGAATGATTGTTTTCTGCGTTTTGTTTTGAATTTCTTTTTGTCAGTTTATAGATATACCCATAGACCCAGAGTAAGACAGGAAGAGCCATACTTGCAAGCAGAGCAGCCATAAACATAGGGAAGAAATCTTTTCCAAGGATGGCGAGAATCAGGGTTGTGAGATATAGTCCTAAAAGCAGGACAATACCTAGGATAGCAAGAATTTGTTGTATTTTTTTCATCTTAAATGCTCCTTATCAATATTTTTCTAATTTCTATCATATCTTGTCCCAAGCCATTTGGCAAGAGAAATCAAGTGTAAAAAATAATCCTTCAAAATAAAAATGGGAGAGGAAAGAATCAATGCAGCAGGAATTTATGAAAGAAAAGCCAGTGTTTCCGTTGGTGGTGTCTATGTCATTGCCAATGGTACTGTCAATGCTGGTAAATGCACTTTACAATATTGTGGATAGTTATTTTGTGGCAAAGGTCAGTGAGGATGCTATGACAGCGCTCTCGCTGGTGTTTCCGCTTCAAAATTTGCTGACGGCAGTAGGCGTTGGATTTGGAATTGGAATCAATGCAGTTGCCGCATATGAACTCGGCGCGCAAAAACCAGAGGCGGCCAGCAAAGCGATCTCGCAGGGGATTTTTTTTAATGCGATTCATGGGGTGTTTTTGACGGTTGTTTGTATTGTGGGAATGCCGGCATTTTTAAGGTTGTTTACCGAAAAATATCAGGTACTTGACTATGGTGTTGGTTATTCGAACATTGTATTTTTATTTTCATGCGCAGTGACCATAGGGGTATCATTTGAAAAAATTTTTCAGGCAGTGGGGAAGATGAAAGTGTCTATGCTCTGTATGCTGAGCGGTTGTGTGGTGAATATTATCCTTGATCCGATACTGATTTTTGGATTTGCAGGTATTCCGGCAATGGGGATTCACGGTGCAGCGCTTGCCACCGGCATTGGACAGATAGTTGCGCTTTTGGCATATATGATAATTTTTTGGGTGCGCCCATTGCCTGTTCGTATTATTGCAAAGAAAAGCTTGTTTGAGGATGCTGTGTATCGAAGAATTTATGCAGTGGGAATCCCAGCAGCACTAAATATGGCGCTGCCATCGTTTCTGATTACTGCGTTAAATGGGATCTTAGCAAGTTTTTCTGGAATGTATGTATTGATTCTTGGTATTTATTATAAATTGCAAACCTTCATTTATCTTACTGCAAATGGCATTGTACAAGGAATCCGACCACTGATTAGTTATAATTATGGAGCGCAGCGCAGTGACAGAGTGCGGGCTGTTTTTAAGACAGCGTTGTTGTTAGGCGGCATAATTATGGCGATGGGCACGATGTTTTGTTTAGCATTTCCAGAGAGGTTGATGAAGTTATTTTCTGACAATTTGAAAACCATTACTTATGGGGCTCAGGCGCTGCGGGTTATTAGCTGCGGCTTTGTGGTATCGGCAGTTTCTGTTATGGTCAGTGGTACATTTGAAGGGCTTGGCAAAGGAATGCCCTCGCTGGTGATTTCTCTGATTCGTTATATTGCCTTGATACCCATTGCATATTTGCTCAGTGTCATCTTTGGAGCAGTTGGCGTTTGGAATGCATTTTGGGTTACAGAGATTCTTGCAGCAGCGGTATCTTTGATAATGATACGATTGATATTTGCCAAGATGGTCAGAGAATAGGCGGGAGGAAGATATGAAACAGTTTTTACAGGGATTTAAAGATGGCAGTGCAATCGGCATTGGATATCTGTCAGTATCTTTCACTTTTGGGCTGGCGGCGGTGTCCTCCGGTTTATGTTGGTGGGAGGCACTGCTGGTGTCTATGATGAACCTGACTTCGGCAGGGCAGTTTGCAGGTATCACTATTATGGCGGCGGCAGGTTCTTATATTGAGATGGCGATCTCGCAATTTGTGATAAATCTGCGCTATGCCTTGATGAGTATCTCTCTATTACAAAAAGTTGATCGTGAATTTCATATGGGACACAAGTTGTTGTTAGGATTTGCCAACACAGATGAAATTTTCGCGGTGGCCATGAGCCGGCAGGGAGAGGTCAGCAGTCAATATTTTGCAGGGTTGGCAGTACTGCCTTATTTGGGCTGGACATTTGGCACTCTGGCAGGGGCAGTCTGTGGAAATATTTTGCCTCAAAATGTCAGTGATGCGTTAGGGTTGGCAATCTATGGAATGTTTATTGCCATAATTGTGCCTGCAATGAAGAAGGACAATCATATTTTAAAGATTACGCTGCTTGCTGTGGGAATCAGTGTGGCATTGTATTATCTTCCAGGACTGCAAAAGATTTCCAGCGGTTTTGCTGTGATTATCTGTGCAGTGGCGGCTTCCGCGGTGGGAGCAGTCTGTTTTCCTGTGGAAGATCAGACAGAGGAGGAAGTCTAAATGAAGACAGGAGTGTATTGGAGTTATCTGTTGGTGATGTTTTTTGTCACATATCTGATCAGGGTTGTGCCCTTTGTAGTTTTTCGTAAAAAAATTGAAAATAAATATATACGCTCTTTTCTTGCATACATACCATATACTGTGTTAGGGGCTATGACATTTCCAGCCGTTTTTTATGCTACTGGCTCACTGGTGACATCTACTGTTGGAGTAGCGGCTGCATTAGTGGCGGCTTATCGGGGAAAAGGATTGTTTACGGTCGCCATATGTGCCAGTTTCGCAGCATTGTTGGCGGGAATGTTGTGAAGTGCACTTTCATAAAATATAACTTTTAAATCTCTGCGATATGGTGTAGAATAGATATGGTATGAATTTATGATTAAAGAGGGCACAGCGCTTATGAAAAAAAAGATAGTTTTGATTGATGGACATAGTATTTTGAATCGGGCATTTTTTGGACTACCAGATCTTACCAATGCAAAAGGACTTCACACAAACGCGATTTATGGGTTTTTAAATATTCTTTTTCGGATTTTGGAGGAGGAGAAGCCAGAATATTTGACTGTGGCATTTGATGTGCACGCACCTACATTTCGGCATAAGATGTATGCAGATTACAAAGGCACCAGAAAGCCGATGGCGGAAGAACTTAAGGAACAGGTTCCAGTGATAAAAGATGTATTGAAGGCAATGGGCGTGGTGATTGTAGAACAGGAAGGATATGAGGCGGATGATATTCTGGGAACAATTGCCAAGCGTAGTGAAAAAGAAGGATTGGAGGTCTGTGTGGTATCTGGTGATCGGGATTTACTGCAGCTTGCCAGCGCACATATCAAGATACGGATTCCAAAGACAAAGCGCACAGGAACAGAGATTGAAGATTATCTGGAAGCGGATGTAAAAGAAAAATTGCAGGTGACACCCACAGAATTTATTGATGTGAAAGCACTGTGGGGAGACAGCTCGGATAATATTCCTGGAGTCCCTGGAATTGGAGAAAAGACGGCCACAAACTTGATTGTCACATATGGCAGTATTGAGAATGCATATGCCCATATTGATGAAGTGAAACCGGCTCGTGCCCAGAAAAATCTGCGGGAATATTATGAACAGGCGCAGATGAGTAAGACGCTGGCCACAATCGAGATCAATGCACCGATTGAATATGATATCAATCAGGCTGTACTGGGCAATCTGTTTACCCAGGAAGCATATAGTTGGATGCAGGAGCTGGAGTTTAAAAATATGCTAGGACGCTTTTCTGTGGAAGCGCCAGTCAATCCCTTGGAACAGGAATTTCAGCGGATCACTAAGCGCGCAGAGGCGGACAAGGTATTTGCCAAAGCTAGGAAAACTCAGTCTGTGGGATTTCAATTGATTGCAGATCCACAGATGGAACCAACAGAGCCAGAGGGACAGCTCACCTTACAGGAAGTGTTTGGTTTGAGTGATAGCGGCAATGCAGATTTGACAGAGAACGCACAGCAAGATGGGACGCAGGTGTTGGGGCTTTCCTTGGCATTTGAAACAGAAAAAACTTCGGATGGTGCAAAAGAGATCTATTTTATTACAGTGGGTGAGCAGATTACAGGTGCCTATTTAATAGAAGAGACAGAAAAGTTAATGCATCAGGGGCTTAAGATGGCGTCCTTTGATATGAAACCGCAATTGGCATACCTTTCTAGTGTCAGGCAGGACAGGCTGCATCTTCTAGATATTCTGATTGAGGCTTATCTTATTAATCCCTTAAAAAATGATTATGCCTATGAGAATGTTGCCAAGGAACATTTGGATTTACAGGTTCCTTCCCGTCAGGATCTGTTAGGAAAATTATCCTTAGCACAAGCTTTTAGAGAAAAACCTGAGGAGTTGTTGCAGTACGCCTGTTTTATGGCGTATACATCATTTCGGGCAGCGGCTGTGCTAAAACAGAAGTTAGAGCAGATGGGAATGTGGAAGCTCTACTGTGAGATTGAAATGCCGCTGGTTTATACACTTTATGATATGGAGCAGGCAGGGGTTCTGGTAGATGGCAGTCAATTGAAAGAATATGGAGAAAGCCTTTCAGGAAAGATAGTGGAACTAGAACAGGAGATCTATCAGGATGCGGGCGAAGAGTTTAATATCAATTCCCCGAAACAATTAGGAGTGATACTGTTTGATAAGCTTAAAATGCCCTATGGCAAGAAGACAAAGACTGGATATTCCACGGCTGCGGATGTGTTGGAGAAATTGGCCGCAGAATATCCATTGGTATCGAAAATTCTTGAATACCGTCAGCTTACCAAATTAAAATCCACCTATGCAGAAGGGCTGGCCAATTTTATAGAGGAGGATGGGAGGATCCATTCTAATTTCCATCAGACTATAACCGCCACAGGCAGAATTAGCAGTACTGATCCCAATTTACAGAATATTCCAATTCGTATGGAATTGGGGCGTCAGATTCGCAAGGTATTTATTCCCCAAGAAGGATGTGTCTTGATAGATGCTGATTATTCTCAGATTGAGCTGCGGGTGCTTGCACATATGTCAGAGGATCAAAATTTGATTTATGCTTATCAGCAGGCGCAAGACATTCATCGCATGACAGCATCTCAAGTATTCCATGTGCCATTTGAGGAAGTGACATCTTTGCAGCGGCGCAATGCCAAGGCCGTGAATTTTGGTATTGTCTATGGAATTAGTTCTTTCGGACTCAGCCAGGACTTGAGTATTAGCACTAAGGAGGCCGCCGAGTATATAGAATCTTATTTTGAGACTTATCCTGGCGTGAAACAATTTCTAGATAGTCAGGTGCAGCAGGCAAAGGAGCAGGGTTTTGTTACCACAATGTTTGGCAGGAGAAGACCAGTTCCAGAGCTTTCCTCTAGCAATTATGCGCGACGTTCCTTTGGTGAACGAGTGGCAATGAATTCTCCCATACAGGGTACAGCGGCGGATATTATCAAGATTGCCATGATACGGGTCAATCAGTCTTTGAGGGAGCAGAATCTCAGATCCAGGTTAATTTTACAAGTACATGATGAATTGTTGATTGAGGCTTGGCAGGAGGAAGTGGAGCAAGTCAAAGCAATTTTGAAACAAGACATGGAGACGGCGGCTGATTTGGCGGTAAAACTTGAGATTGATATGAATCAGGGGGCAGATTGGTACGAAGCGCATTGATCTGAGAACATTTTTGGAACAATGTTATGGTGTTAAGCAGTTCGTATCAGAGATATTAGGGATAGGAGCTTGAGTTATGCGGGTAATCGGAATCACCGGCGGAGTGGGAGCAGGGAAAACCGCCGTTTTGGAATATTTGGAAGAAAATTATAGGGTAAAAAATCTGGAGGCTGACAGAATAGCACAGATGTTGATGGAACCACAGACAGATTGTTATCAGAAGCTTTTGCGGTTTCTCCCAGCAGAAGTATACAATGAAGATGAGACCATCAACCGTTTGGCATTGGCGGCGGAATTGTTTGCTTCAAAAGAGCTGCGGCAGCGGGTCAATCAGGTGGTGCATCCGGCGGTGAAAGAGTATATCTGTGGGCAGATTGAACAATATCGTCACAATGGTTTGTTTGATTATGTGATTATTGAGGCAGCACTTTTAATTGAGGAACACTATGATGAAATTTGTGATGAACTCTGGTATGTCTATGCCTCAGAGGAGACGCGCAGACGCAGATTGATAGAGTCTAGAGGATATTCACAGGAAAAGGTGGAACAGATTTTTGCCAGTCAATTATCGGAGAGAGAATATCGAAGGAACTGTCAGGCCGTGATTGATAACAGCGGTACAAAAGAAGAGACATTTTATCAGATTGCACAGATAATCAAGGACAAGGGAGAGATGATACAGATGGAGCAGCAGTTAAACGGAGTGCCATTGGTGTTTGGCCTCGATATCGGAACCCGAAATGTGGTCGGTATGGTGGGCTATCGGGAGGAAAATGATTTTATTGTGGTAGGCGAGTGCGTCAAAGAACATGATACACGTTCCATGATGGACGGGCAGATACACGATATTGGGCGTGTGGGGCGAACAATTAGTACCGTAAAAAAGACCTTGGAAGATCAACTTCGTCTGACATTGAATGAAGTATGCATCGCTGCCGCTGGACGTGTATTAAAGACAGTGACAACTACAGTTGAGTACACATTTCCAGAGGAGACAGTAGTGACAGATGAGGATGTGCATACGCTGGATCTTCTGGGAATTGAGAAAGCGCAAGAGATCTTAAATGAGAACAATGACACGCATTTTAAATTTTACTGTGTAGGTTATTCAATCGTAAAGTCATATTTGAATGGTTATATTATCTCCAATCTGGAAGGACATAAGGCAGAGGTAATCAGCGAGGAGATTATTGTCACTTTCCTGCCAGAAGATGTTGTAGATGGCTTGTATTCTGCGGTAGGACTTGCAGGCTTAAATGTGGCAAATATGACCTTAGAGCCAATTGCGGCAATCAATGTGGCGATTCCAGAGGCGTTTCGGATGCTGAATATTGCATTGGTAGACGTAGGGGCAGGAACCAGCGATATTTCTGTCACCAAAGATGGCAGTATTATTGCCTATGGTATGATTCCCAGCGCAGGTGATGAGATTACGGAGCTTTTGGTACAGCATTATCTGGTTGATTTTAAGACAGCAGAGTATATTAAATTATGCTCTACTACGGGAGAGGAAATTGAATATCAAGATATTATGCTGATTAAGCATAATATTCCCGCGCAGGAAGTATGGGATCTGATTCAGCCTTTGGTGGAAGAACTTGCTGAAGGGATAGCAGCTAAAATCAAAGAACTGAATGGGGGCAAGAGTGTCAGTGCTACCTTTGTTGTGGGGGGTGGTGGAAAGGTTCATGGCTTTATTGAACATCTGGCTTCGGAGCTGGAACTGCCGCCAGAGCGAGTGGCTCTCAGAGGGGAAGAGGTGCTGCAAGAGATACATTTTGAACAGCAGGAAGTTAAAAAAGATCCGTTGCTGGTAACACCAGTTGGTATTTGTCTGAGTTATTATGATCAAAAAAATAATTTTATTTTTGTGCACTTTAATGGGGAGCGGATTAAATTATATGATAATAATAAATTGACGATTGTCGATGCAGCACTGCAGGCTGGATTTCCCAATGAACAACTTTTTCCGCGGCGAGGCAGGGCACTGAATTTTTCTATCAATGGCAAGAAGCGGATTGTTCGGGGAGGAGCTGGAGAATCTGCCATTGTAAGTGTCAATGGACGGCAGACAAATATCAATGCACCTTTGGAGGCTAACAGTAATATTGTCATTGAGCCTTCCACCGCTGGGGAGGATGCTGTCTGTTATTTAGAAAATTTAGAGGAATATGGGACTTCCATGTTGACCTTTGAAGTCAATGGGCGTTTGATTTCCTGTCCCAAATTTGCGGATGTCAATGGGGTGATGGAGCCGCCCAATTATATGATACAGGAAGATGACCAGATCGAGATGTGCAGTTATTACACAGTGGCTCAAATTATAGAGTTTATGGATGTGGAGATTGACATGTCCAGTGATATTCTGGTCAACAACAAGCCAGCAGAACTGGATACGTTGGTATATGAGAATTTTTCTATTGAATGGAATGTACTGTCCTATCGGACTTCTCAGGAGGAGATGGAGAGCCATACAGAGCATATGCAGGAATCGCAGGCAGAGCAAAATGCTTTTCGTTCTGGACAGGGGAACCATTTCGAGGCAGCGGGCATTCAGGAGCAAAATTTTGCCAACAGTGGAGCTGATACAGAAGAAAACAGTGTACCAGAGCGTGAATTGACCCAGGAAGAGCTGGAAGAGAAATTTTGGGAATCACAGCGGGCAGCAGATCATGATATTCGTCCAACAATTATCAAAAAACCCGCAAAGCCGTCTCCTCTGCCTGTGCAGGAGCAGATCGTGGTTCAGGTGATCGTAAATAAACGTCCAGTACTATTGACAGGCAAAAAATCGTATGTATTTGTAGATGTATTTGATGCCATTGCTTTTGATCTGAATGCTGGGAATGGCCGGTCAATTGTGACCAAATTAAATGGAGAAACCACAGCTTATACAGCGCCGCTTCAGGAGGGTGATATCATAGAGATTTACTGGGAGGATTGACAGAAGATGAAATTGTGCAGTATTGCAAGCGGCAGCAGTGGGAATTGTATATTTGCAAGTTCTGATAAGTCCAGTCTGCTGATTGATGTTGGAATTAGTGGAAAACGGGTAGAACAGGGATTGAATCAGATTGGAATGACCGCTAAAGAGATGGATGGGATTTTAATTACTCATGAACATTCTGATCATATTAGTGGACTGGGAGTGATTGCCAGGCGTTATGGCATTCCTATTTATACTACCAAAGGGACGAAAGAGGCCATATTGAAATCTAAAAGTGTTGGTGAGATTCCCAAAGATTTGTTTCACGAAATCCAGCCAGATACAGAGGTTGTAATTGGAGATATAATTGTCATGCCAGTATCTGTCTCCCACGATGCAGCACAGCCCACTGCGTTTGTGCTGCAACAGACAAAAAAGAGAATGGCTGTGATAACCGATCTCGGTAGATATGACAGTTATATCACAGAGAGGCTGCAAAATTTGGATTTGTTACTATTGGAGGCAAATCATGATGTACATATGCTGCAAGTGGGAACTTATCCCTATTATTTAAAACAGAGAATATTGGGGGATCGGGGGCATTTATCAAATGAATTGTCCGGCAGACTTCTAAGTGAAGTACTTCATGATCAGTTCAAAGCAGTAATTCTTGGGCATTTGAGCAAGGAAAATAATTATGAAAAGTTGGCCTATGAGACGGTGCGCTTAGAAATTGAGATGGCGGATAATCCTTATCATGCGGGTGATTTTCCCATACATGTGGCAAAACGTGACATGGTATCAGATATTTTTGAGATTTAGGAAATTAGGGAAAAGTTGTAGTAGAATGGAGAAAAGGGTGAAAGAAAAAAGAAGAAAGGATAAAATGCAAACACACAACTTTCATCCGTTGTGTTTGCGCCTCAAATGAAAATGCAGGTATTTTCGCTTGAGGCTTGGTGCAAGCTATGGAAAAGAATATGGATCGAACAATTATTACTGTGGTGGGAAAGGATACAGTGGGGATTATCGCCAAAGTGTGTACTTATCTCTCGGAGCATCAAATCAATGTGTTAGATATCAGTCAGACAATTGTCCAAGAGTTTTTTAATATGATGATGATTGCAGATCTTAAAAATTCTGACAAGCCTTTTGACCAGTGTGCTAAGGATTTAGAATTGCTGGGAAAGGAAATTGGTGTAAATATAAAATGTCAGCGGGAAGAAATATTCAATAAGATGCATAGAATTTAAGGAGCGGCGGCGTAATGATAAATATTTGGGAAGTAAATGAAACCAATAAGATGATTGAGCAGGAGAATCTGGATGTGCGCACGATTACACTGGGAATCAGCCTGCTGGACTGTATTGATTCAGATCTGGAAAGTTTAAACAACAAGATTTTTCACAAAATCACTTCCACAGCCAGGAAATTGGTGGAGACAGGAGAGGAGATTGAGCGTAATTACTGTATTCCAATTGTAAATAAACGCATCTCAGTGACGCCGATTGCTCTAGCAGGGCAGGCAGCTTGTAAGAAACCAGAGGATTTTGTGACCATTGCAAAGACACTTGACCGGGCAGCCAAAACGGTTGGCGTAAATTTTATTGGCGGCTATTCTGCTTTAGTATCTAAGGGTATGACAGCAGGAGATGAGAATCTGATTCGTTCAATTCCGCAGGCGCTTGGGCAGACGGAGCGAGTGTGTAGTTCAGTAAATGTAGGCTCTACAAAAACTGGTATTGATATGGATGCAGTAAAGCTGATGGGGGAAATCGTGCTTAAAACTGCAGAATATACCAAGGACAATGATTCCCTGGGATGTGCCAAACTAGTAGTATTTTGCAATGCACCAGATGACAATCCTTTTATGGCAGGAGCTTTTCATGGGGTGACAGAGGCGGATGCCATTATCAATGTTGGGGTTTCTGGTCCTGGGGTAGTGAAAAAAGCATTGGAACAAGTGCGTGGTGAGAGCTTTGAAGTGCTCTGTGAGACGATTAAGAAGACCGCGTTTAAGATTACTCGTGTCGGACAATTGGTGGCACAGGAAGCCAGTAGGCGTATGGGGATTCCCTTTGGAATTATAGATTTATCACTTGCTCCAACGCCAGCAATAGGGGATTCTGTGGCAGAGATTTTAGAGGAGATCGGTGTAGAATATGCCGGAGCACCTGGAACCACTGCAGCACTGGCACTTTTGAACGATCAGGTGAAAAAAGGCGGTATTATGGCATCCTCCTATGTGGGGGGATTAAGCGGAGCATTTATTCCAGTCAGTGAAGATCAGGGAATGATTGATGCGGTGGAGGCAGGTGCGTTGACGTTGGAAAAACTGGAAGCTATGACTTGTGTATGTTCTGTAGGACTTGATATGATTGCAATTCCAGGGGATGTACCTCCCGCTACGATTTCAGGTATTATTGCAGATGAGATGGCCATTGGCATGATTAACCAGAAGACTACTGCTGTGCGATTGATTCCTGTCATTGGAAAAGGGATTGGAGAAATGGTAGAATTTGGTGGTCTTTTGGGTCATGCACCGGTGATGCAGGTAAATAAGTATGGATGTCAGGCATTTATTGAACGCAAGGGAAGAATACCGGCACCTGTACACAGTTTTAAAAATTGAGAAAATTCAGAAATGATTGAGAAATGTAGTACAGTGTGTTATGATAGAGATGCAAGTATGAGAAAAAACACCGGAGGTGGAATCTTTGAACGAGAGAGAAGATTATCTGGACAGATTATTGCGGGGGGTGGAAGAACCTGGCTCAGAGGAAGCACCAGGCGCGGAGGAGGACTTTTTCAGCGGTTTAAGCAGTGCATTTTCTAAAGAGACAGAGGATGATTTCCTTCAGGCATTTGAAAAAAGTGTTTCCAATACATCTGATATGGGGTTGGATAAGGATTTCGATATGGGAGACATTGATCAGATCGTAAATAATGTCAAAAACGGCACTTTGGACGATTTGGAACAATTTGGTACCCTGGATGATGGATTGGATTTATCAATTGATGAGTCTTTGCAGAATTATGCAGAGGAAGATAACGGGTTTGATGACATTGGAACTGGGTATAAGGATGTAGAATCAGATTTTGTGGTAAATAATCTGGACGGAGAAGAAGATACAGCATATCAGCCAGGAGAACCCAATCAGGAACTTTTGGATATGTTGTCTGGAATAGGGGAAGAGCCTCCTGCAGAGGAGTTAGAACCGCAGGAGGATTCTTTTGTGATGGAAGAAGAGATGCCATCAGATGAAGCTTCACTGGAAACATCTTTGGATTTGGAAACTAGTCCAGAACAAGATCAACCGATGCAAGTAGAGGATGCGGTAGAAAAGCTGGCAAAGGAACTGGAAGGTCTGGGATTGGAGAATGATGAGCTTTCTATTCTAGACGAGGAACCAGAAGAAGCCCCACAGGAGGAGACGGAACAGGAAGAGACAGGTGAAGAGAAAGCAGGATTCTTTCAGAGATTAGGACTGCTTCTGTTTGGGGAAGATCATGAGGAACCAGAAGAAGATCCTGCCACAAAGGAGGCTAATGCTGCGGCGGCTAAGGAGGCCAAAGAGCGTAAAAAGCAGGAGAAGAAGGAAAAGCAAGAACAAAAGAAGAAAGAGAAAGAGGAAAAGAAAGCCCAAAAAGAGAAGGAAAAGCAGGCGAAACCCAAGAAGGAAAAGAAGCCCAAAGATCCGAATCCAGTACCAAAAGGCAAACCGCTTCCCAAAGGACCTGTGGTTCTGATTATGCTGGTAGGTATTTCCTTGGTGATTTTAATCAATCTGCTTACCAGTCAGGCAGGATATGCAATCAGTGTCTCTCAGGCGAAAGAATATTATGAACAGGGAGATTATGTGGCAGCCTATGGTTGTTTTGAGCAGGGTAAGGCGAAAGCAGCAGATCAAGAGCTTTACAATAAGGCCAGACTTACAGCATATGTACAGCAGCAGATTGACAGTTATCAAGTATACCAAAAACAAGATATGTATCATGAGGCATTAAGTGCACTGATTCTTGGTGTGGGACGATACGATAAAAATGCTTATGAAGCGGCAGCTACAGGGGCAGCAGTAGAGTATGAGAAGATGCTGGAAAAGATTGAAAAGTCGTTAAAGAAGCATTATGATCTGACCTTAGATCAAGCAAGAGAACTGTATGATATTCGTGAGAAAGAGGATTATACACTGAAATTGTATGAAATTATAGAGGATTTGGGACTTGAATAAGAGACAGAGGTGACAGCATGATTGCAGTGATTGATTACGGTGCTGGGAATTTGAAAAGTGTACAGAAGGCACTGAAGTTTTTGGGCAAGGAGAGCTGTATCACTAGAGATCACAAGGAAATTTTGTCTGCGGATCAGGTGATTCTTCCAGGTGTGGGTGCCTTTGGAGAAGCGATGCAGCATTTAAGACATTATGAGTTGGATAAAGTAATCTGTGAGGTTGTGGAACAGGGGACACCTTTTCTTGGAATTTGTCTGGGTCTTCAATTGTTGTTTGCAGGCAGTGAAGAGAGCAGTGGTGTGGAAGGATTACATATCCTTGAGGGAGAAATTGTCAGAATTCCAGATCAGCCTGGACTTAAGATTCCTCATATTGGTTGGAATTCTCTGCATTTACAGAATCGGGGCAGACTTTTTGAGGGGCTGGAAGAAGGAAGTTTTGTGTATTTTGTACATTCGTATTACCTGAAAGCCAAGGACACAAGGATTGTGAAGGCATCTACAGAGTATAGCACACAGATTCATGCTTCCGTCGAGCAAGGAAATGTATTTGCCTGCCAGTTCCACCCAGAGAAGAGCAGCGGTGTGGGACTCAAGATTTTAGAGAATTTCGCAAAGATAGGGGAGGTGTAACAGATGTTTACAAAACGAATTATCCCCTGTCTGGATGTACATAATGGGCGTGTGGTAAAGGGAGTAAATTTTGTCAATCTGCGTGATGCCGGAGATCCGGTGGCAGTGGCGGCGGCCTATGATCAGGCAGGTGCAGATGAGGTGGTGTTTTTGGACATCACAGCATCCTCAGATGCACGAGATACCGTGGTAGATATGGTGCGTCGGGTGGCTGAGACCGTATTTATCCCTTTTACAGTAGGCGGCGGCATCCGTACTGTGGAAGATTTTAAACTGCTTCTCAGAGAAGGTGCAGATAAAATTTCCATCAATTCTTCAGCAATCAATACACCAGAGTTAATCAGCGATGCAGCAGATAAATTTGGCAGCCAATGTGTGGTGGTTGCCATTGACGCAAAGCGCAGGGCAGATGGCAGTGGTTGGAATGTATATAAGAATGGCGGCCGCATTGACACCGGAATGGATGCGGTGGAGTGGGCAGTGCGTGCCAACCGCATGGGCGCTGGCGAGATTTTGCTCACCAGCATGGATTGTGATGGCACAAAAGCAGGATATGATTTGAAACTGACTCGAATTATAGCGGACAATGTTTCGATTCCAGTAATTGCCTCTGGCGGTGCAGGGACAAAAGAACATTTTTATGAGGCATTGACAGAAGGCGGCGCTGAAGCTGCTTTGGCAGCCTCTTTGTTCCATTATAAGGAACTGGAAATATTAGATTTAAAACGATATCTGGCACAGAAAGGTGTTTCAGTGAGAATGTGAGAGACAAAAGAGAAAGGAGTATATTTTATGGCAATGCTGCAGAATGATTGGTTAGAGGCGGTTGGAGGAGAATTTAAGAAACCATATTATGCCGAGCTTTATAAATTTGTAAAAGAGGAATATAGTAATGAAATCGTCTATCCTCCCTCAGATGATATTTTTAATGCTATGCATTTGACACCATTGAATGAGGTAAAGGTCTTAATTTTAGGACAGGATCCCTATCACAATCAGGGACAGGCACATGGCTTATGTTTTTCTGTGCAGCCAGATGTAGTAGTCCCGCCTTCTTTGAAAAATATCTATAAGGAACTGCAGGCAGATCTTGGCTGTGAGATTCCAAACAATGGTTATCTCGTAAAATGGGCCCAACAAGGTATACTGATGTTAAATACCGTGCTTACTGTGCGGGCGCATAAACCTCTTTCTCATCAGGGCAAAGGCTGGGAACAGTTTACAGATGCGATTATTGAGGCTGTGAATGCGCAGGATCGTCCGATTGTCTATATGCTGTGGGGGAAGCCAGCACAGCGAAAGGCATCTATGCTCAATAATCCCAAACATTTAGTTCTAAAAGCGGCTCATCCAAGTCCGTTATCAGCGTCTCATGGATTTTTTGGATGTAAGCATTTCAGTCAGGCTAATCAGTTTCTAGAGGAGAATGGCATACAGCCCATTGACTGGCAGATTGAGAATGTGCTATAATATAAATTAAGGACAAGGGAGTTAGGTGGCAAAGTAAGCCGGGAAACGGTGGTGAACAGTTTCCCGGTTCTTTTTATCATATAGGATACGTCTTTGGCTTTCCTAATATAAAAAGCGTTCCGCACAGGAATCGTTTTCATTATATGGGATATTCCCCAGAATTTCCTATACAGCTTCATGTGATGTCTGCATAAATTTTTTGTAAATTGCTAATAACATTCTTTAAAATCACCTTTACAGGAGAGGAATGAAATGGGTATTATATTTGATAAAAAGCAACGACAGACAAAGAAAGCAAAGGAACAAGATATGGAAAAAGAAAGGACGCAAAATAAGGTGCAAAAAGAAGATTTTTTATTGAATCAAATTGATGAATTTAAAGAGAAGGCAAAGCAGCTCCAGGGATTGTTGCTCACTAAGGAAAATAAAGTGGAAGAACTTCAAGGGGTATTGGCAGAGCGCGAGGAAAGGGCGAAACAGCTTCAAAGTGTGCTTGATCAACATAAAAAGGAAGCGGATAAGCTGATACAGGTTGTGCAGGCACAGATCAATGCACTGATTGCCAGGGTAGATGATCAGTTAAAGTCGATGGATGAAAATGTAAGCAGTGAGATTGATTCCCTGGATGAGCGCTTTAGTGAACAGGTTACAGAATTGAATAGTAATTCCAGACAACAGATGGCAGAGATTGATAAGCAGTTCCAGCATTTTTCAAAGGCTTCTGAGGAGAAGTCACAGGAACAAGCAGAAATGATCAAGGCCTCATTGGAGGAGATTTCTGTAAAATTAGAGGATGCCATTAAAAATATGGAAGCGATCGCGGAACTTCCCCAGAAACAGGTAGAGGACAAGCTTGGTGTATTAAAAGCAGAATTGGGTGAAAAAGTTCATAGTGAGAATGTAAAATGCTATCGTAATATCCAGACTTTGGTGGAGGAATTGGAAAAACGAATTGACAGTAAAGATACAGGAGCACAAAGTTTAAATGCAATGAAAGGTTATTTTGGAGCATTGATTCTGCTTTCAGTTGTCAATATAGCAGGTCTGGCAGCAGTGATTGCCCGTATGTTTGGTTTCTTTTAATTGATCAAAGTGCAGAGGATATAACATGGAGCAGGAAAAAAAGGTATGGGTGATCGGTCACAAAAATCCAGATACAGATTCCATTTGTAGCGCGATTGCCTATGCAGATTTAAAAAATAAAACTGGAACAATGTCCTATGAGGCAAAACGGGCTGGACAGGTCAATGAAGAGACAAAATATGTGCTGGAATATTTTGAAGCGGGTTTGCCAGAATATGTGGGAGATGTTGGGGCACAGGTTAAGGATATTGAAATTCGCAAAACGCCAGGGGTTGGTAGTCATATTTCCCTGAAAACTGCCTGGCAGACGATGAAGGCGCAAAATGTTGTCACCCTTCCAATTACCAATGATAATGAAATTCTGGAGGGACTTATCATCACCGGAGATATTGCGACTTCTTATATGGATGTATACGATAACCGAATTCTCGCCAAAGCACGAACGCAATATAAAAATATTGCAGAAACTTTGGAAGGAGAAGTGCTTGCTGGGAATGCACATGGGTATTTTGTAAAGGGAAAGGTAGTCGCGGCCACGGAAAGCCCAGAATTGATGGAGGAATATATAGAAGATGATGATATGGTGATTCTGGGTAATCGTTATGAGGTGCAGCTTTGTGCCATTGAGATGAACGCCAGTTGTATCATTGTCTGTTCTGATGCAAAAGTTTCCAAAACAATTCAGAAGCTGGCAGAGGAGAGAGGTTGTATCATTATCACCACACCTTATGATACCTATACTGTTTCCCGACTCATAAACCAAAGTATGCCAGTAAAATATTTTATGCGGCACGAACATTTGATTACTTTTGAATTGGAAGAATTTGTGGATGACATTCGTGAAGTGATGTCGCAAGTGCGGCATCGAGATTTTCCAATTTTGGATAAAAATGGAAAATATGTGGGTATGATTTCACGTAGAAATTTGTTAAATATGAAGCGTAAACAAGTGATTTTGGTAGATCACAATGAACGCACGCAGGCAGTGGATGGGATTGATGGGGCAGAGATTTTAGAGATCATTGACCATCACAGACTGGGCAGCCTGGAAACCATATCACCAGTTTTTTTCCGTAATCAGCCTCTGGGCTGCACTTCTACAATTATCTATCAGATGTATTGGGAGCAGGGGGTGAAGATCTCAAGGCAGATTGCTGGACTGTTGTGTTCGGCTATTATATCAGATACTTTGATGTTTCGCTCTCCAACCTGTACCCAGGTGGATCGCCAAGCGGCTACGGTGCTTGCTGGAATTGCTGGCATTGATATAGAGGAACATGCAAAGAAAATGTTTCAGGCTGGCAGCAATTTCGGAGAAAAAAGCCCAGAAGAAATTTTTTATCAAGATTTCAAGACATTCTATGCCGAAAAAAGGGAGTTTGGTGTAGGACAACTCAGTGCTATGAGTGAGGAAGAGCTGCAGGCAGTCTCCATAAAATTAAGGCCATATTTGGAACAGGTACAAAAAGAGCGGAAGTTGGATATGATCTATGTGATGCTTACCAATATTTTGGAGGAAAATACAAATTTGATTTATGTAGGAGAGCAGGCCAAAGAGATTGCAGAGAGTGCATTTCACGGACATGTGATTGATCAGGGAGATAGTCTTTTGCTCAGAGGGGTAGTTTCCCGAAAGAAACAGTTGATCCCAGCCCTTATGCTGGCGTTACAGGAAAATTAGGTATGCAGCGGAAGATGAAAAAGCAGCGAACAAATCATGATAATTTAAAACGTGTGTCTGTCTATCACAAACAACAGTGGAAACCTGGGAATATGGTTTACCCTGTTCCAGCAGTGATGGTAACTGTGGCAGACAAAGAGGGAAGAGATAATATTATCACTGTGGCCTGGACAGGTACAGTTTGTACCAATCCACCGATGGTTTACATTTCGGTTCGTCCAGAACGTTATTCATATCATATGATACAAGAGACAGGAGAGTTTGTAATTAACCTTACAACAAGAGAACTTACATATGCCACAGATTACTGCGGAGTTGTTTCTGGACGTCAGACAGATAAGTTTGAGGTGCTGAAATTGACAAGGCAGCGGGCATCTAAGGTAAAACCTCCTCTGATTGGAGAAAGTCCAGTCAATATTGAATGTAAAGTATCACAATGTCTGAAACTTGGTTCACATCATATGTTTTTGGCAGAAGTAGTGTCTGTCCATATCTCAGAACAATATATGGATCCAAAAGGAAAATTTCATCTGGAGCAGGCTCAGCCTATGGTGTATTCTCATGGAACTTATTATGGTTTGGAGCATGTTCTGGGAACCTTTGGATATAGTGTGAGAAAAGCAGGTAGTCCTGCGCGGAAAAAACGGAATCAGCCTTCTGGAACTAAGAAATAGTTGCCATTTACTCCCATATCATTCATAAAGTTCTACATTTCGTTTTGGTCTGTGCTAAAAGCCCATTGGGATTTAGCATTGTTCCCTTAGTCAGTACAAATGAAGAAATCATAATGTAAGCCTATGAATATTTCATTATTGGCTGACAAATGAACTGTAATAAGAGAAAGTGCTGAGAAAAAATCCAAAAACAGTGGAAGGCATAGATAAAAGGTGCTATAATAAATGTGAATATAAATTGTTAGAAGGGAAAGTGGTGAGAAGATTGGAAGAAGTGGTATTGTTTGATAATCTTAGATTCTGTACTGTATGCCACAGAACCCTGCCAGATACATATGTAGGGGAATTGTGTCCTGCTTGTAAGGAAAATCAATTATTTAGTGAAGTGAAGGAATATATTCGCTCCCGAGATGTGACAGAATACCAGGTGGCGGAACATTTTAATATTCCAAGGATCCAGGTTAGGAAATGGATTGCAGAGGGGAGGATTGAGTATAAGGAGAAAGAAGAAAAGATTGCAAATCTACATTGTTCAGAGTGTGGAGCAACCATCACATTTGGAACCTTGTGCCAGAAATGTTACCATGAAAAATATAATACGCATGCAGTCTATGCAGCCTTGAAAGATCCAGGTGATAAGAGTAAGATGCGTTTTTTGGAAAAGGATAGCTCCAAAGAAGATTAAGAAGAGAGAAGAACATATGTAATATAATATAAGGCTGTTTGTGCTGTTGAGCATGGCAGCCTTTTTGTATATCAGATGGGGATGACTCCGGCCTCTATGTGGTAAGTTGTTTGCCCATTATTAGTGGAAGAATCTAATTCTTGATCTGATATAAGTCTTTGGCGGATAGGCAGGCGTGCAGAATCATTATCGTCAGCGAAGCTGACCCGCGCGCCGCCGCAAGAATGCCTTTATATTGAATAGGAATGTTTTATATATTTCTTGAATTTACAAAACGAATATGCAAAGCTTTATCTAATAAAAAATGCGTAACCTATGAACGTCTAAAGAGAATTCTTTTATCTAATCAGCAAATCCATCAAATAAGTATAAACCTCCTCGCTCTGTTTCTGCCAATTGGAACAGACAGCTTCTGCCTGTTCTTTGGTATTAACTGTGATTGTAAGATCAACCAGAGCGCGGTCTTTTTCCCGAATCTGGCAGCGTGCCGAAAATTCTTGAGAAGTGGTCTTATAATAATCTGCGACAATGGAGATCTCCTGTTTTAATTCCATTTTATTTTCTGCAAAGTAGGTGAGCACATCAGATTTGATAGCAGCAGAAATTTTGTCTGGAAAATAGGACAGCGTTTCTCTGCCAGCAGCCGTGATGTAATAATGTGTGTTATTATGTGTGGATTTTGTGCGAATCAACTCAGAGTCGATTAATTCGCTGATTGTTTGCTGAATGGTAAAATAAGTAGTATATTCCTTGTCCAGCACAAAATTAGAAATCTGAGTGTTGGTCAGAGGAAAATCTACATGGTCTAACATGTACAATACAATTAATTTGTATTGTGTCAGGGCTTCCGCCATAGGTAGTCACTCCTTATCATGATAACATTTACCCTGCCAGGTATCCCTCGTTTTTAGTGTCTGTTCAATTTGATTTAATACGCTGCGTTTTGCACTGCTCCAGAGAGGGGCTAACAGCAGGTTTTTGGGTCCGTCTCCGGTGAGGCGGTGGATGGTGATTGTCTGGGGCAGCCGTTCTAAGCAATCTGCAACCAGTTCACAGTAAGCATCCTGAGTCAGCAGAGGGAAAGGTTCTGTCAGATATAAAGAACCAAGGTCTGTGTCGGATAATATGTGCAGCAGTTGCAGTTTTATTCCGAAAATTCCTAAGTTTCCCACATGAGATACGGTCTCAAGCATCTGTTCTTTGCTTTCTCCTGGGAGCCCTAGAATTACATGCACAATCACTGGAATTTCAAAATGGTGAAGCATCGCTATTGTATTGTGGAAGCATTCTAATGAAAATCCGCTGCGGATCAATTGGCTGGTTGCAGGATGGATGGTCTGTAACCCCAGCTCAATCCATACAGGTTTCATTTGGTTTAATTCGGCCAAAAGCTGATATATTTCAGGGGAAAAACAATCTGGTCTTGTAGCAATGGATAAAATGACAACATCTGGATCTAAAATCGCTTCCATAAATAGTTTTCGCAGCTTTTCCACGGGTGCATAGGTATTGCTGTAAGCCTGAAAATAGGCAATGAATTTTCGGCAGTTTCGTTTGCATCGTATCTGTTCTTTGGCAGCGGCAAGCTGCTGTGGAATTGTCAGTCTGCTTTCTTGGGCAAAATCGCCGCTGCCAGCCGAACTGCAGAAAATACAGCCGCCAGTGCCTAAGGCGCCATCTCGATTTGGGCAGGTCATACCACCATTCAAAGCCAGACGATATACTTTTTCGCCAAAAGTTTGTTTTAAATAATAATCCGCAGAATAATAGCGTTTTTGGTTCCAAAACATCTTATTTTCCTGAAATATGGGATTTCACTGCCTGGCTTACGACCTGTGCTACACGAGGGTCAAAAGCTTCTGGCATAATGAAATCTTCATTGAGTTGTTGTTCGGAAACCAATCCAGCAATGGCTTCTGCGGCAGCCAATTTCATTTCTTCTGTAATTTGGGCAGCACGTCCTTCCAATGCACCTTTAAAGATTCCTGGAAAAGCAACTACATTGTTGACCTGATTGGGGAAATCACTGCGTCCTGTACCTACCACTCTTGCGCCGGCAGCCTTGGCAATGTCAGGCATAATTTCGGGAACTGGATTGGCCATAGCAAACAAAATGGCGTCATGGTTCATGGAAGATACCATTTCAGCAGTGACAATGCCAGGGGCAGAGACACCAACAAAGATATCGGCACCTTTTAAGGCGTCAGCCAGTGTGCCGGTTTTTTGTTCCAGATTAGTGACTTCTGTCATTTTCTGCTGCATCCAATTTAAGTCAGGGTAATCTTTGCCAATAATTCCCTGCCGGTCACACATAGTGACATGTGCAAAACCATAGGTCAGTAAAAGTTTTGTGATAGCAATTCCGGCAGAACCTGCGCCGTTTACTACTACTTGACAATCTTCTTTTTTCTTGCCAACCACTTTTAAGGCATTGATAATTCCTGCTAGAACCACAATAGCAGTTCCATGCTGGTCATCATGAAAAACAGGAATAGAAAGTGTCTGTTTGAGACGTTCTTCAATTTCAAAACAGCGTGGAGCAGAAATATCTTCTAGATTGATGCCGCCAAATGCTGGAGCAAGATGGGTGATGGTCTTGATAATTTCTTCTGTGTCCTGCGTGTCCAGACAGATTGGGACGGCATTGATGCCGCCAAATTCTTTGAACAGTACACATTTCCCTTCCATCACAGGCATAGCAGCTAAGGGGCCGATATTGCCAAGTCCCAGCACAGCGCTTCCGTCGGAGACGACGGCCACTGTGTTGGCTTTTATAGTATATATATAGGCATTTTCTGGATTTTCTGCGATCAGTTTGCAAGGTTCTGCCACGCCTGGTGTATAGGCGATCGACAGATCTTCTCTAGATTTTACTGGAGACTTGGCAATTGTTTCCAGCTTTCCGTGCCATTCTTTATGTAAGAATAATGCTTTTTCTTGTGTTGTCATAATGTACTCTCCTTTGATTTAAAATGATCAAACAGATGCCAGCACCTGTTCCTTCAAAAATACCACTATTTCTAGAATATCATGAAAAAAAATACAAATCAAGAAAAAAGGACTTCCTATTTAGAAAAAGATAGTGTATAATGGTTACTATTCACAGCTTCGCTGTCCAAAGTGTCTACTCTGACATAAGTTCCCAATCATAACAGTCAAAAGGAGAAATGTATGAGAGAAAAGTATGAAAGTTTATCTGTAACGGTGTTACGGGAAGTCGCAAAATCGAGAGGGCTAAAGCATCTTTCGGGGCTGAAGAAAAGTGAGCTGGTAGATCGTATGGTTGCAGAAGATGAGAGGATTTCCAGCGAAAATCAGTCTGCAGAGAAAACGGAAGAGAAACAGCAGCCAGAAGATACTCAGGAAGAAAAGATTGCGCAGTCCCGTGAAAGCCGGCAGGAGCGTGGAGATAAATATAACAGAGGGGAACAAAAAGAACGCATTGAGAGGCAGGAACGGAATGAAAAGGCTGAGAAGTCAGAGCGCAGTGACAGGATTGAGAGAATGGAGAAAACAGAGCGCAATGACAGGGCTGAGAGAGTAGAAAGATCAGAGCGCATGGAGAAAACAGAGCGCAATGACAGGGCTGAAAGAGTAGAAAAAACAGAACGCAGTGACAGACCTGAGAGAGTAGAAAGATCAGAGCGCAATGAACGTGGTGACAGACAGGAACGAAAATCAACAAAGATCATCACGTCAGATGGGATAGAGATTGATAATCCAGAGTTGGACAGCGGTATCAGTGCTCATGGGATATTGGAAGTTATGCCAGATGGATATGGGTTTATCCGTTGCGAGAATTATCTCCCAGGTGAACATGATGTATATGTTTCTCCGTCTCAGATTCGTAAATTTGGCCTGAAAACAGGTGACATCATCAATGGTAATACCAGAGTAAAAACGCAGCAAGAAAAATTTAGTGCCCTCTTATATATCCGAAGTATCAACGGCTGTCATCCTTCAGAGATATTGCGGCGTCCTAATTTTGAAGATTTAACACCAATCTTTCCCAATGAGCGAATACGCTTAGAGACCAATCAGAGTGCATATGCTATGCGGATTATGGATTTGGTTTCTCCGATTGGAAAGGGTCAGCGTGGGATGATCGTTTCACCGCCCAAAGCGGGAAAAACCACCTTATTAAAACAGGTGGCAAAGGCTGTGACGAGGAATAATCCAGAGATGCATCTAATTATTCTTCTGATTGATGAACGTCCTGAGGAAGTCACAGATATCAAAGAGGCTATTGAAGGAAAAAATGTAGAGGTTATTTATTCCACATTTGATGAACTTCCAGAGCATCATAAGCGAGTGTCCGAGATGGTAATTGAGCGTGCAAGACGTCTGGTGGAACATAAGAAAGATGTGATGATTTTATTGGATAGTATCACTCGTCTGGCGAGAGCATATAATTTAATTGTTCCACCCAGTGGAAGGACTTTATCTGGTGGTATTGACCCAGCGGCTCTACATATGCCAAAACGGTTTTTTGGTGCAGCGCGCAACATGCGTGAAGGTGGGAGCATAACTATTCTGGCCACAGCGCTGGTAGATACAGGCAGCCGTATGGATGATGTCGTCTATGAGGAATTTAAAGGCACAGGAAATATGGAGTTGATTTTGGATCGCAAGCTCTCCGAGCGAAGAATCTTTCCAGCAGTGGATATCACAAAATCGGGAACACGCCGAGAGGATCTTCTCTTGATTAGGGAAGAACAGGAGGCAGTGGAGATCATGCGTCGTGCGATCAATGGTATGAAAGCAGAAGAGGCAGTGGAGAGTATTTTAAATCTCTTTGTGCGTACCAATAACAATCGTGATTTTTGTCAAATGATTAAAAAGACAAAACTGTTATAATAATTTATTAAAATAACTTGCATATATACAAAATCTATGATACAATAACAAAGCTGTTGTTTATATCATAGTACAAGCAGAAAGATCAGTTTATACCTTGTGAATTGCCGTATGGCGTCATAGGGGGCTAAGGTTTCAAATATAGAATGAAGAGGTGAAAATATGAGAGAAGGAATCCATCCAAGTTATCATCAGGCAACGGTGACATGTAACTGTGGAAATACTTTTGTGACAGGTTCTACAAAGGAAGATATCCATGTTGAAATCTGTTCTAAGTGCCATCCGTTCTATACTGGACAGCAGAAGGCTGCTCAGGCTCGCGGACGTATTGACAAGTTCAATCGTAAATACGGCATTAATAATCAATAAGGAGTTGTATGGTGTGTTATACACTCTGGCAGATGGTTAGAGATTCAACCAAAGGAGGATGTCTTTGTATTTGGGCATCCTCTATTTTTGTATGAGTTTTGAAAAAAGAGGTGAATAGATTTGGCATATTCTGGTATTGGCGGTCAGGCTGTTATGGAAGGTGTTATGATGAAATATAATGACACATATGCTGTGGCAGTGCGTAAGCCAGATCATGAGATTATTGTAGAAAAAAGAGTTTACCAGGGAATTTGTAAAGGTGAGAATCTGCGGAATTTAATTTTTATCAGAGGAATCATCAATTTTATAGAATCTATGGTACTTGGAATGTCAACTCTGACATTTTCAGCCTCCTTTTTTGAGGATGAAGAAGAGAGAAAAGAGGTCAAAACGAAATCCAGTAAACAAGAAAAAACAGAAATGGGATTTACTGTTGCAGTATCCATTATACTTGCTGTAGCGATTTTTATGGTACTTCCATTTTATGTGTCTTTGTTTTTTCAAAAGTTTATTGCTTCAGAGACAGTAGTAATTATAATAGAGGGATGTTTACGTCTGCTAATATTTTTTGGATATATTTTATTGATTTCGCAAATGGAAGATATCCGCCGTGTATTCATGTATCATGGTGCAGAACATAAATGCATTAATTGTATAGAACAGGGGCTGGATCTGACTGTGGAAAATGTCAAAATCAGTTCCAGAGAGCACAAGCGATGCGGTACTAGCTTTTTATTTTTTGTGGTGATTATTAGCATTATAGCGACAATGTTTATCCGAGTGGATTCCAGATTGCTGCGTTTGGCACTGCGAATTGCCATTATTCCACTGATTGCAGGAATTTCCTATGAGATTATTCGTTTTGCAGGACGGAGTGATCATTGGCTCGTCAATCTTTTTAGTAAACCAGGGCTGTGGATGCAGAAGTTGACTACCAGGGAGCCAGATGAGGAGATGATTCAGGTGGGAATTGCTTCTGTGGAGGCTGTTTTTGATTGGAAAAGCTATGTGGAGAAGGTGAGGGGGAGTGAAACATCATGACAGTGGAAGCAGCATTGAATTATGGAAAGCAGTTGTTAGAGGCGGCAGGGATTGTGGAGTGTGAGCTGGATGCCTGGTATCTGATGGAATATGTCTATAAGATTGATAAGAGTTGGTATTATCTTCATAGTTCGGAGGAAATGGAATACGAGAGATTTCAGGAATATGAATTATTACTGAAAAAACGGGGGGAACGGGTTCCATTGCAGTATATTACTGGAAATCAGGAGTTTATGGGGCTGAATTTCAAAGTAAATTCACATGTGCTGATTCCGCGGCAAGATACAGAAACGTTGGTGGAGGAGGCTATGAAGGTATTAGAGCCTGGGATGGAAGTGCTTGATTTATGTACTGGTTCTGGATGCGTCATTATCAGTCTTTTAAAGTATAAGGATATTATCGGAACAGCAAGCGATATTTCCAAGCAGGCACTTCTGATTGCCAAGGAGAATGCGAAAAATAATCAAGTGAAAGTGAATTTAATCCGCAGTGATTTATTTCAGAATATTACAGGCAGGTATGATATGATTACTGCTAACCCGCCTTATATACCTACAGAAGTAATTGAATCTTTGATGCCAGAGGTGAAAAATTTTGAACCAGTGGAGGCATTGGACGGCAAAGAAGACGGGATGTATTTTTTTAGAGAGATTGTACAAAAAAGTAAAGGATGTCTGAAATCAAATGGTTATCTGTGTCTGGAAATTGGGCATGATCAGGGAGGCAGAGCCGCATTTGTTATGGAAGAAAATGGTTATCGCAATGTAAAGGTGGTCAAAGATCTGGCTGGTAATGACAGGGTGGTTTGTGGCAATCTGCCCGCAGTAAAATAGAAAGGAAGAGATAGATGTTTGATAAATTAGAGGATATTCTTCTTCGGTTTGAAGAAATTATGAATCAGTTGAGTGAACCTGATGTAGCAAACGATACAAATCGTTTTCGTAAGCTGATGAAGGAACAGAGTGATCTTGCACCGATTGTGGAGGCTTATAAGGAGTATAAGCAGGCCAAACAGAACATTGAGGATTCTCTGGCTATGTTGGAGGAAGAAAGCGATGAAGAACTGCGGGAACTTGCTAAGGAAGAGTTAAATGAGTCCAAAGAAAAGGTGGAGACACTGGAAAATACTTTAAAAATTCTTTTACTGCCCAAGGATCCGAATGATGATAAAAATGTTATTGTGGAAATTCGAGCAGGTGCAGGCGGGGATGAGGCTGCGCTGTTTGCAGCAGAGATCTATCGTATGTATGTGCATTTTGCAGAGGGGCGCCGCTGGAAAGTGGAGACGATGGAATGCGAGGAAATCGGCATTGGCGGCATGAAAAATGTGACCTTTATGATCACCGGCCAGGGGGCATATTCTGTGATGAAATATGAATCTGGGGTTCATCGGGTACAGCGTGTGCCAGAGACAGAATCTGGCGGCCGTATTCATACCTCTACCATTACGGTTGCTGTGATGGCGGAGGCGGAAGAAGTAGATATTGTGATTGATGAGAAGGATATCCGCATTGATGTGATGCGTGCTTCTGGAAATGGCGGACAGTGCGTCAACACCACAGACTCAGCAGTGCGTTTGACACATTATCCTACTGGAATTGTGATTTACAGCCAGACCGAGAAATCTCAGCTTCAGAATAAGGAAAAAGCATTTGCGCTTTTGCGCACAAAACTCTATGATTTGGAATGCCAGAAGCAGCACGATGCTGAAGCGGAAGCCAGAAGAAGCCAGATCGGTACAGGAGATCGTTCCGAAAAAATCAGGACTTATAATTTCCCTCAAGGGCGTGTCACAGATCACCGCATTAATTTGACACTTTATAAGTTGGATAAAATTATGAATGGAGAGATTCAGGAGATTGTAGATGCCTGTATTGCGGCAGACCAGGCGGCAAAGCTGAGCAGTTTTGAGGATCAGGCATAGAAGCCATGATTTTGTGAGCAATGTACCCACAGAACACCTAGCCAAGTAGATACGCTAGGTGTTTTGTGGGTATGTATATGTTTGGCAAATTTCTTGATGGAATGTATGAAAGATGGTATAGTTATAAAAAATTAAGTACAAGAGGAATAAATTATGAATAATGAAAGAATTATCCGTGTAAAGGGAAGAGGAGAGATACAAGTAAGACCCGATACGACAAGAATTAGTATAACATTAGAGGGAAAGTATTCAAAATATAACGAGGCACTGCGTAAGTCTACTCAAGATACAGAAATCCTAAAGAATATGCTTGCAGAGTTTGGGGTTGAAAGATCTGATGTTAAGACATTGCGTTTTGAGGTACATACAGAGTTCGAGCTTAGTAAAGAGAAAATGTTTAAGAAACAGTTTGTGGGTTATAAATATGAGCATATGATGAAGATAGAATTTTTGTCTGATCATGACAAGCTTGGTAAAATTCTTTATAGACTTTCTAATTGTTCGCTTGATCCAGAAGTTAAAATTAGCTACACGATCAAAGATCCAGAAGCAGCAAAGAATAAACTTCTTGCTAAAGCTGTCAATGATGCGAAAGAGAAAGCGGTTATTTTGGCACAGGCAGCAGATGTGAGGTTAAAGAGCATTCAGAGCATTGACTATTCATGGAAAGATATTAATTTTGAGATAAATGCAATGAATAATATATTTATGGAAGATGATTGTTTGATGGAGGATATGTTAATTGATGAAGATAGTTATAATTTAGATATTGAACCAGATGATTTTAATGTTTTTGACGTTGTGACAGTAGTTTGGGAGATTGAATAGATAAAATATGTTGTTTGTTATTCATGTTGTTTGAGAAGAAAAAGTGAAAATAAGTAGTTCAAGTGATACAAATCACAAAAAGTTGGCATAGATATATAAAATAAAAAATTTGATAAGAATTCTTTGCAATTTTGCAGAAACAATTCATAGATCTCTGGAGGAAAGCATGAACCCAGAGGAAATACAGGCGTTTATGCAGGAATATATGTCCAATGCATTACAGGAAGTTTCTTGAGGCTAATGAAGATAAGGTTTTCTTTTTAAAGACAGATGCAGCTGGGCATAACAGGTTTAACAGCAGGTATAATGGCATATTTATCAATTTTAAAAGAGACAAGCATGATAATAGAGGAGCGTATACCGCCACATTCCATGAAATGGGGCACCATGTGGATCAGATACTGGGCCGTGTTTCAAGGCAGGGGGAGTTTGGGAGACTTCTCAGGTCGGATGCACAGAATTTTGTGCTTGCCTATGCGCAGTTAAACGGTTATAATGTGGAGGAAGCGTTATAATGAAATATCAGATGCGATGCGTTTGGCAACGGACAGGCAGTGCCATGTTATGGCGGATTTGTTTTCGGGTATATATGGTGAAAAATATAAGTGGAGATTTAAACATCAAGATAGTTATTGGCAGAATGCTGGAAAGTTGGAACCAGAGACATTTGCACATTTCTTTAGTGCGTCTGTATTGTCGGATGCGAAAAAACTAGATACAATTCAATCTGTTTTTCCAAATGCATATCAGTGGTTTGATGAGATATGAGGTTGAAAATCTTCCAGATTTTGATGATTTTGATGCATTATACGACGCTTTATTGAAAGAAAAGTCTATCAAATATAGGGAGAAGGTCAGAGATGGAGCAGATGAAAGAAAAGCGATTAGAGATTTGGGAGAAGAAATCTGGGAAGAGATTTATCAACGGTATGGTGTTAAGCCAGTTTTTGAAAAGTGGTAGATAAGGGAATGAACATCATTAATGGTAAAAAAATTAGTGGAGAGGTGATAGACTGGTACCATTTAAATTTTTTTTGTATATGTCATGATTGCAGGAAACATGACAGTTATGCCAAGAATGGGCCCCATTCATGTGAAGCATACCCTAATATAAATGGTATCCCAAGGGAGATATGGAACACTAAAAATGCCCAATGTCCATATTTTGAGCCAATGCAGCAGGAAATAGAGGAAAAGCCAGAGTCTGCATCACAAGAAATGATTTTAAAGAAAGAAACATGTAAGAAAAATCATAGGATGAAGAAATTTTCTGATTTAATCGCAAACGAAAGATAGCCTATATGGATAATTAAAGACGAATATCAGGGGATGATATGGCTACCATCTGGTAGCTTTTATATACCCATTTGGTAGTGTAAATAAGTTTGTGTTTTTGGAAATAAATGGCTCCTTTTTGGTAAGAATTAGGATATGGAAATTCTTATCGAAAAGGAGTATTTTTATGCCAGTAGCAAAGGAACAGATTCGACAGATTATCTCAGAAAACAACTTAAACAGCGTTGCCGATGTCTACGATCTTCTCCGGGACAGTTTCAAAGACATCCTGCAGGAACTCATGGAGGCAGAGCTGGACGTCACCCTTGGCTATGGGAAAAACCGTAAGGGGGATTTAGAGACGGACAACAAACGCAATGGACATTCCCCCAAAAATCTCAAGAGTCAGTATGGGGAGTTCCAGATTGACGTGCCCAGGGACCGGAACGGGGAATTTGAGCCGAAACTGATCCCAAAATACCAGCGGGACATCTCCGGTATTGAAGAAAAAGTGATTTCCCTGTATGCGCGCGGGATGGGCACCAGGGACATCCACGACCAGTTAAACGACCTGTATGGGATTGAACTGTCACAGAAATGGTCAGCAAGATCACGGACAAAATCCTCCCACAGGGAAAGGAATGGCAATCCCGCCCACTGAACCTGGTATACCCGTTTGTATTCATGGACTACATCCATTCTAAAGTCCGGGAGGATATTAAGCCGTGCAGCCTATGTTGTGCTGGGCGTGACAGCAGAGGGGTACAAAGAGATTCTGAGCATTACCGTCGGGGCAAACGAAACCAGCAAGTTCTGGCTGGGAATGTTCCATCGGCATTTATATTATTGCCAGAAAATCCCAGTCTTATTCCAGAGGCCGGATGTAGGCAGGGCCCACAAAAAATGGCAATAAGATACAATGCCTGTTTGCCATACAAAAAAACCAGAAAAAATGTATAAGTTCCGTCTGACTGGTTATACTATAAATAGCAGAAATAATTCGACAGCCCCAATAACAAAAAAACGACAAAAAGTTTTTACATATCTAATTCTTATCAGAAAAGTCTAAATTTCATAGACACAAGATTTTTTACAGCCTCTTCAATATTAAAAAAATCTATAAATTTTTCCAATTTAAAAAAACAGAGCAAAACTTGGGAAAACATATTCTATACAAAGTCCTCTGAACCCCTAAAAAACAAGGCTTTTCTCATACATCCCCCAGAACACCATTCCATTATCCCAACTTACAAACACCCATTCACAATGTTCTTACAGAATAATTTTTGCTGATTTACAAATCAAATTTTTCCTTCCCCAAATCTTACCAAAACCAGTTCGCCCCAAGGGGCGGGGAATTTGATCATTACTTTTTTATTAAAGAAGCTATTCCATTTGCCAATGGTGTGGTAATAAACTATTTTCTATTTGGCTTTCTTTTGATTCTCAGTAATCTAATAAAATCATCAAACAAAGTAGTATCCTTTGGCTCAAACATTAACCATTTCCCATCATGATAAGTTTGCGTTTCATCATAAATTCTTTGAACTTCTTTTGAATAATTATCTCTATCTGTCTCAAATTTTAACCTTTCGTCTTTCCCTAATATAATCATAAACCCAACGCAATTTTCTCTTGCATATAATGCACATAACGTTTTGCCACCCCGACGATATTTATATTCATATTTCCATGCTTTCCCGCCTTTATTCCATGAACAATCCATGTCATATCTTTCCTCAATGAAAGCATTTAATTTAATCCAAATATCGTATAGTGATTCCCCGACTAAAATTGTCATCTCTTTTTCACTAGGTATTATATCAAGCATCATAGCCTCCTATATAAATTTAGATTTTTCTTTGTATGCAACTTCCCAATAAACAAGAATTTGAAAAACAATTACATTCCAATTATCTTTAACATGGATTATTGGATTATAAAGTTGGGAAAGTGGAGAGGAAAAGGCAACTCCAATATTCCTAATCCCTCCCCATCATTTTCCCAGTGGTTTTTATCAGAACCTACTTATCTTTATTGTAAAGAGCAATGCATTCATCAATGATATTCTCCACAATCCTCACCTGCTGTGGGGTAAGCTTATCCAACTTGTCTGAAAGCAATAACTTGTCTTTATCAATAATGTCACCAGTCAAAAGATAATCCGTACTTACTCCCAATGCAGCAGCCACTTTCATCAGGTTCTCTGGCCTCATCCCCCTTTTCCCTGATTCTGCATAGGATACAAACTGAGTTGTCAACTCACTCATCTCAGCTAGTGCCTCCTGGGTAAGCCCCAGTTTCTTCCTCCTCTCCATGATTCTCTGTCCCATTTCCTTCAGATACAGTTCCACATTCATCATTTTCTTCACCTTTCCTTTTGCTGTTAAATTGTATCAACATTACACTTGTTTTGTAATATTGATCTGTTGACAAGTTTCAACAATATGATATTCTATATAGGGACAGCCTTCCATATTGTTTCAATGCATTTTTGCCAGAAAAGGAAGGTATCAAGATGTTATATGCTTGACATATCAAATTACAAAAGGAGGCTGATTTTATGTCAGGCAAAGTTATTGAATTTATGAAAACACAAACATACAGGTTTGATTTTGGGGCAGATGACAAACTGTACACCATCCTCTTTCATGGGAAAATCCCACAGTCAGAATTAAAGGATATGGTTTCTTCTCTGCAAAATTGTCTGTATAAAAAAATCCCAGATGCTATATTTTCATACCTGAAACTGCACCACCTGGAATTTTCAAACTATAACAGCATTGAATTTACATTAGAAAAGGACAGGATCATGTGGTGGGCAAACCATCTTCTCCACTCTGAGACTTTTAAAAAAGTAGATGAAAACCTTGGGGATGCTGATATTTATTATTCTGTTATGGACTATCAGGAAAACTCCCCTGAAGGATACTGTGAAGGCTGTTACTATGCATTAAGCAGGCTGCCACTTGGGGATGGGGAGGTCCAACATAATTTTATTGGACAGGCTTTTTTCTCTGACAGGCATAGCTGTGAGGAAACCAGCTATTTTGCCATCAGGAAGACCACAGGGGGCATCCTCTATACCATTGACAGTTCCGAAGGTGAGCTTACACTCCCAACCTTTGGCTGTGTGGATATGATGGCTCTTTTGGCAGATATTGAAAATATCAATTCCAAAGAGGATGCCATCAAAACAGCCATCAAATAACACTAGGCATCAGACAATTATAAATCATAAAATATTGATATAGGCTCTGGTGGGTATTACCCATCAGGGCTTTTTCAATTCTAAAAAATAATAAGGTGATCATCTGCTCCCTTGCCGCAAAGTAATTTTCTAAGACAAGGAATACAATTTTTCCTTCTATCCTTATACACTAGAACCAAACATTTCTTTCAAATAGAGCAGGAAAATGCAGAAAAAGAAATGGTACTGTCTGGTGTCAATCGGAATGTCAAATTTATAAAAAATGGTTTAGTGCTGATGGTGGGAATTTCAAATCTATTCCTAGATTTTTAATATTTATTGAAAAAGTATAAGGTATATAAGAGTATAAATTGTTAATATACCAATTTATAATTTAATAGAGAAAAATTATAAAGTAGTGTTGTAAATGCACAAGCACTCCTATATAATATAGAAAAGTAATATGATTTAATAACATGCTTTATGGTAACTATCCAAAGCGAAATGTACAGGAGGAAAAAGCATTGGAAAAAGAAACAGTAATTGTTCTTGATTTTGGTGGACAATATAATCAGCTTATTGCCAGACGAGTACGGGAATGTAATGTATACTGCGAAGTAAAACCTTATACAATTAGTTTGGATGAAATTAAGACAATGCAACCAAAAGGAATTATTTTTACGGGGGGACCTAATAGTGTTTACGAAGAGGCGTCTCCACGTTATCAGAAAGAAATTTTTGATCTGGGGATTCCAATTCTAGGTATTTGTTATGGATCACAAATGATGGCATACACTTTGGGCGGCTTGGTAAAAACAGCTCCAGTCAGTGAGTATGGTCATACAGAAATAGAGATAGATAATTCTGACATTATGTTTGAAGGTGTTTCTTCAAAAACAGTTGGTTGGATGAGCCACACAGATTATATTGAAACAGTACCAGATGGATTTCAAATTACAGCACATACACCTGTTTGTCCAGTAGCAGCAATGGCATGTCCAGAACGAAAATTGTATGCTACACAGTTCCATCCAGAGGTTATGCACACAGTGGAAGGCATGAAGATGCTTTCAAATTTCGTTTATAAAGTTTGTGGTTGTTCTGGCGATTGGAAAATGGAATCTTTTGTGGAAACTACCATACAAAGCTTACGGCAACAGATTGGAAATGGCAAAGTATTGTGTGCATTATCTGGCGGCGTGGATTCCTCTGTTGCAGCAGTATTACTGTCTAAGGCAATTGGTAAACAATTGACATGCGTTTTTGTGGATCATGGTCTCCTGCGTAAAAATGAAGGAGATGAAGTGGAAGAAGTTTTTGGTCCCAATGGAGCATACGAATTAAATTTTATTCGTGTAAATGCACAGCAAAGATATTATGAAAAATTAAAAGGAATCACTGAACCAGAAAAAAAGCGCAAGATTATTGGCGCAGAGTTTATCCGTGTATTTGAAGAGGAAGCAAAAAAAATTGGGGCGGTGGATTATCTGGTTCAAGGAACCATCTATCCTGATGTGATCGAGTCTGGTCTTGGAAAATCTGCAGTGATCAAATCCCACCACAATGTAGGAGGATTACCAGATGTTGTAGATTTTAAGGAGATTATTGAGCCGTTACGAATGTTGTTCAAAGATGAAGTACGGAAAGCAGGGCTTGAACTTGGTATACCAGAACATTTGGTATTTCGCCAGCCATTCCCAGGACCAGGACTTGGTATCCGTATTATTGGTGAAATTACAGAGGAAAAGGTAAGAATTGTTCAAGATGCAGATTATATTTATAGAGAGGAAATTGCTAAGGCGGGATTGGACAAGGAGTTGGGACAATATTTTGCAGCATTAACAAATATGCGTTCGGTAGGTGTTATGGGAGATTTCCGAACTTATGATTATGCTGTGGCATTACGAGCTGTAAATACAAGTGATTTTATGACTGCAGAAGCAGCACAGATTCCCTGGGAAATATTAAATAAAGTGACTAATCGGATTGTAAACGAAGTGAAAGGGGTAAATCGTGTAATGTATGACTGCACCGGAAAACCGCCTGGAACGATTGAGTTCGAATAAACAAAAATGCTTAGTGAATCCAGTGCTTATGCGGGTTTGCGGCATTTCAAAAGGTCTTTTGATAACAAATTGATAACAGTCGTTTGAGTGCGATTATTCTTACTGTCAAGTGGTTTGTTGGTGGGGAATGATTGAGAAGTGGCTTGGATGGCTGGTATAAATCCATATTAGAAACGCCCTTAGCTGTGGGTAGAAACTCATGGCTAAGGGCGTTTTTTGTCGTGCTTGTCAATCGGTTTTTAGTTTGTCCTTGAATGCTTTGACTAAGGTATCGCTCAATTCTTTAGAGGGGACTTTCACCCAATGCTGCGTGGTGTCAAACTTCGGGTAATTGTACCGCCATTGGTCGTAATCTTCCCTGCTGATTTCTTCAGCAGAGAGCTTGTCTGCCTGCTCTTTCCAAGCGGAGAGTATTTTCAGCAGTTCGGCGGCATCCTTGCTTTTGTCTTTGTTGATTTTCAAACAGATTTCTCCGTCTGCTTCGCTGATGGTAAAACCGTAAATATCTTCAAGGACAAATAAGGTGTGCATAAGCCCGATGTAGCTGTCAATGTCGGGTATGTCCAAAGCCTGCGGCGCAACGCCCAGAGCCTGTGCCAGTGCAGCCGTTAAGTCTGCCTTTGGCTTGCGTGAGCCAGTTTCGTACTGTGCCAGACGCACATCTGCCGATTTTTCGGGAAATCCGACAAGCATACCAAGATATTTCTGTGTCATGCCCCGCATGATACGGAAAAAATGTATTCTTTCGCCAATCGCCATAATGTTTCACTCCTTGTTCGTATGTTTATAAGGAGTATAGCATATATGTTTAGAACAAGTCAATAAAAATAAAACAAAAAAGTTTAATATTTTTTTGCAAACCTATTGACGGTAGCAAAAATGTTTAGTATTATGAATTAAGCAAAAACGCTTAGAAAGAGAAAGGAGAGGTTGTATGGACAACAAATTTATACGTGTGGACGAGGTGGCGCAAGAGCTTTCCGTATCGAAGCCTTACGCTTACAAGCTCATCAAGAAATTGAATGACGAGCTGAAGGAGCAGGGATTTATCACGATTGCAGGGAGAGTAAACCGCCAGTATTTTCAAGAAAGGCTCTATGGGGCAGGAAAGGGGATGGAGTAAATGCCAGTATTTAAGAATGAGGGCAACGGCACATGGTATGTGATGGCTCGGTATGTGAACTGGAAAGGGGAACGGAAACAGAAGTGTAAGCGTGGATTTGCCACAAAGCGTGAAGCGCAGGAGTGGGAGCGCAAGTTTCAGCTACAAAATTCTGCTGACCTTGATATGGACTTTGAAGCCTTTACGGAGCTTTATGCGAATGATGTCAAGAACCGACTGAAAGAAAACACTTGGCTGACAAAGGAGCATATCATTCGGACGAAGATTCTTCCTTACTTTGGTAAGATGAAAATTAGCGAGATTGGCACAAAGGAAATTATTGCATGGCAAAATGAACTGCTTGCCTATCGTGATGAAAAACGCAATCCCTATTCGCAAACGTATCTGAAAACAGTTCACAATCAGCTTTCAGCAATATTTAACCATGCAGTGCGCTATTATGACCTCCGCTCCAATCCTGCGGCAAAGGCGGGCAATATGGGGAGCGAGGAACACAAAGAAATGCTGTTCTGGACGAAAGAGGAATATAAGAGGTTTGCGGATGAAATGATGGACAAGCCAGTTTCCTATTATGCGTTCCAGATGCTTTACTGGTGCGGAATCCGAGAGGGAGAATTATTAGCTTTAACCGCCGCTGATTTCAATTTTGATAAGGAAACGGTCACGATTAACAAATCCTACCAACGCCTGCATGGGGAGGATTTGATTACCTCTCCGAAAACGAAAAAGAGCAACCGCACAATCAAGATGCCGAAATTTCTCTGTGAGGAAATGCAGGAATATATCGGTATGCTGTATGGATTAAAGAAGAAAGACCGCATTTTCACGGTAACAAAGAGTTATCTTCATCACGAGATGGACAGGGGCGCAAAAGCCGCAGGCGTGAAACACATACGGATTCACGATTTGCGGCATAGCCACATCAGTTTATTGATTGACATGGGTTTCTCGGTGGTGGCGATTGCTGACCGTGTAGGGCATGAGAGCATAGAAATCACTTATAGATATGCTCACCTGTTTCCGTCAAAGCAGACGGAAATAGCAGACAGGCTGGACGATTTAGGGAAAGGGGGTTTTTGACATGTCGGCAAAGAATTTAGACAACTGCAACCGTTGGAGGAACAAGACCGTCGCCTTTCGGGTATCTCCCGAAGAAAGTGAGCAGATTGACAAAGCGGTGCGGCTTTCGGGGCTTACCAAGCAGGACTATATCACAAGGCGGCTCTTATGCCAAGACGTGGTTGTGCAGGGCAATCCGAGGGTGTATAAGGCACTCCGCAATGAGCTTGCTGCTGTTCTTACGGAATTGCAGAGGATTGAAGCGGGCGGGGGCGTAAATGAAGAACTGCTTGACACAATCGAACTGATTGCGGTTATCCTCGGCGGTCTGAAAGGAGAGTGTGAAGATGGCGAATAAAAAAGAAACGGCTGCCCCGAATGTATCTGTTGGCGCAGATGCGGGGCAACCGCCTAATGTAAACAATAACAGTATAACCAATTACCCGTCGAAAAACAATAGCAAAGCTCTTGAAACTGTTTCTATGGCAGAATTGTATGATTCTGTATATCCGAGCAAGCCGCCCTTGATTGAAGGTCTGCTCTACCCTGGGACTTATCTATTCGTAGGTGCGCCGAAGCTTGGAAAGAGCTTCCTTATGGCGCAGATTGCCTACCATATCAGTATGGGTGTGCCGCTGTGGGAATATCCCACCCGAAAAGGAACGGTCTTGTACCTTGCCCTTGAAGATGATTACCGCCGCCTGCAGGAAAGGCTGTACCGTATGTTTGGAACGGACGGGGCAGACAGTTTATTCTTTTCTGTTTCGGCGGGTAATCTCGGAAACGGATTGGATGAACAGTTGCAGGAATTTATGAAACAGCATACCGATACAAAACTGATTATCATTGACACGCTCCAAAAGGTGCGGGAAGTCGGCGGGGACAATTACAGTTACGCAAACGACTATGAAATCATTACAAGGCTGAAACAGTTTGCAGACAGCTATGGTATCTGCCTCTTGCTTGTCCATCATACCAGAAAGCAGGGTTCTGATGATAAGTTTGACATGATTTCGGGGACTACTGGCTTGCTCGGTGCGGCTGACGGTGCGTTCCTGTTGCAGAAAGAAAAACGCATCGGCAACGCCGCCACGCTTGAAGTGTCGGGCAGAGACCAGCAAGAGCAGAAACTCTATCTTCTCCGCAATCCCGAAACATTGTTATGGGATTTTCAAAAGGCGGAAACAGAACTTTGGAAAGAGCCGCCAGAGCCTTTGCTTGAGGAAATAGACAAAAGGATTACTGCCGACTGCCCCTTGTGGCAGGGGACGGCGACGGAGCTTGCGGCTTGGCTGGAAACGGAGTTACAGCCGAACAGCCTTGCACGGAAACTGAATGTTCTGTCGGGACGTTTACTCAACGAATACGGCATTTTCTATAAGCGGGAGCGGTGTCATGAGGGGCGTATGATAAAGCTATGCCGTGGGGAGCGTGACGGTATGTGACGGTGTGACGGTATTTTTAGGAGCGGGGTGCGGTACTGGAATAACCGTCACATCGACGCAAACCGTCACGGATAAAGTTTAGACGGGGTTGTAAGGGTGTCCTTTTCAAAGGACAGCCCTTACCCCTCGGAGAGCGCAAAACCTGCTTGCAGGTTGCATTTTTGTTGGCGTGGCTGACAAAAGTGCTTTTGCGTTACTTTCGGGAAAGTAACAAAGCCAACCAGCCGAAAAGAAAGGATGTGATTTTATAAGACGGACGATTAGCGCAATGGTGGGGAAAGGCTCGGTCAACCATAACAGCCGCAAATTTAAAGCGGAAAATGTGGATGCTGAACGCTCCCACCTCAATGTAGATTACTGTAATGAAAATATCAAGAAAGTGTATCACAAACTCTTTGATGAAGCGTTACAGAGATATAATGAAAAGTAGAAGAGGGCAGACCGCCGCATTGATGATTATTACGAGAAGATACGGAACTCAAAGCAGGAAAAACCGTTCCATGAACTGATTTTACAGATTGGCGATAAGGAAAATATGAGTGCAGGAAGTGAAAATGGACAGCTTGCAAGGCAGATTTTAGACGAATATTATCATGGATTTCAAGAGCGAAATCCTAATCTATATGTATTTTCCGCCCATATCCATATGGATGAAGCAACGCCGCATCTACACATTGACTTTGTTCCGTTCACGACTGGCAGTAAGCGTGGGCTTGATACAAGGGTATCTTTGAAACAGGCGTTGGCGGCGCAGGGATTCAAAGGCGGCTCCCGTGGCGATACGGAGTGGAGCCAGTGGGTACAGTCCGAAAAAGAAAACCTTGCCGCTGTGATGGGGCGGCATGGTATTGAATGGGAGCATAAAGGCACGCATGAGAAACATTTATCTGTCCTTGATTATAAAAAGCAGGAACGGGAAAAAGAGGTCATCCAGCTTGAGGGGCAGATTTCGGAGAAAAAAGAGGAATTTCAAATATTGTCGGACAGGGTGGAGAATTACGACAAAGGCATGGAAAATCTAAAAACTCTGGAACAGGCGCTTGACACTTCTCCAGAGTACCAGTTGCCAGAGCTGCAGGGGTTCATGTCGGCGAAGTCGTATAAGAATAAAGTGGCAGAGCCTTTGGTGCAAAAGCTGAAATCGCTTGTTAAAACAGCTCTTATAAGGTGCTTTGAAGCGTGGGACAGCTACTATCGGATGAATGTTACAAACAGCAATCTCCACCGTGAGAATGACGGATTAAGGAGAATCAATGAGAAACTGGCAGGGGAAAATGAAAACCTCCGTGCGGAAAACAAAGATTATAAGCTGCTCCGCAAGGCATTTGGAAGTAAGCAGATAGACAATCTTTTAGAGCAGGCAAAAGTGATACAGCAATCAAAACAGCGTGAAAAACGCTTTAAAAACAACAAAGAAGAAAGGTAGGAAACACTATGGAAAACAGGATTTATGATGAAAGTAACGGTCTTTGGTATGCAAGGCAAGGCGAATACTATCTCCCAGAGCTTGCATTACCTCCCGAAGAAGAAAAGCCGATTGGTGTATGGGGGAAACGATATTTGCAGTCTATAAAAGAGCATAAGCAGCTTGTTTATATCAATCTGCTGACAAGCGGCAGGCTGAACGAATACCTTGCAAGCGTAGATGAACAGGCAGAGGATATGTTTTCTCGGCTGGTAAAATAATATGCCGAAAGGCAGGGAGTGACGGAACAGCTAAAGGCAGAAAACCAGCTTTTATGGGTTCAAAAAATGAATAATATTCGGGCTTGTGTAAGAGAGGTAATCAATAGTGAAATCATATATGTATAACGGAATCAGCATAGGTAAAACGCTGTAGAATTAAAAATCCCGAAAATCCAATCGCATACTATTGACTTTTCTAAAAAAGCTGTTATACTGGTATCAGATTGGAGGGATTTGATTGATGCCACAAGAAACTTACGGCGTAATTATTCATCAGATACACAATACCATAGAAAAAAGCCTAAATAATCAGCTTCGGAGGAAAGGGATAACTCTTTCGCAAATGAATGTGCTGATAACGCTTGTTGCTTCTCCTAAAAAAAAGCTTTCTTTTAAGGAACTGGAAAAGAGACTGACATTGGCACAATCTACGACAGTAGGCTTGATTTCCCGATTAGAACAAAAGAAATTGGTATCTGTTTTTGGAGATAAGGAAGATAAGAGGATTAAGTCTGTTGAAATAACAGAATTGGGAATAAAGTATTGTGAAGATGCTGAAACTGAGGTAAATAGTATAGAGGAACGGATTGTATCATGCCTTTCGGAAACAGAGAGGGAAACATTCCTTTCCTTGTTGAAAAAAGTAAATAACACGCTTATGAAGATTTAATGTCTGTCTAAGGGCAGACATTAAAATAAAGCAAACAAATCGCATGCTATCAATCGTTTGCAATCAATATATGGATGGAGGATTTAAAATGGAAAACAAAAAAACAATGGAACTATTCAGTAACGCCCCAATATCACAAGCTGTGTTAAAAAACGCATTGCCAGCTATGGCGGCAATGCTCATGGTCTTGGTTTATAATCTGGCAGATACCTTTTTTATCGGTCAGACACACGATGCCCTGCAAGTAGCAGCAGTATCCTTGGCGACACCTGTATTCTTGATATTTATGGCAATAGGTACGATGTTTGGAATTGGCGGAACTTCTGTCATATCAAGAGCTCTGGGAGAGGGGAAAACAGAATACGCAAAAAAGGTATGTTCCTTCTGTATGTGGGGCTGTGTGATTGTCGGGGTTGTCATGTCAGCTTGTATGCTTATTCTTATTGAGCCGATTTTATCGTTGGTGGGTGCAAGTGCTGACACTTGGAATCTGGCAAAGACATATCTTATGATTGTCGTGTGCTGCGGACCATTTGTGCTTATTTCTAACTGCTACTCTAATGTAGTCAGAACAGAGGGGGAATCAGCAAAAGCCATGATGGGTACGCTTGTCGGAAATCTTCTGAATGTGATTCTTGACCCGATTCTCATTTTAGGATTTGGATGGAACATTGCGGGGGCAGCAATTGCAACAGTGATTGGAAATGTCATAGGCGCAATATATTATATAGCTTATTTTGTTCGGGGGAAATCTTCATTAAGCATCAGTTTAAAAGATTTTACTGTGAAAAACAAAGTTGCAAGTGCCGTTCTTGCGATTGGCGTACCTGCTGCATTAGGTTCTGTGCTTATGAGTGTTTCACAAATCATAATCAACAGCCAGATGGCAGAATATGGAGACATGGCGATTGCCGCAATGGGCGTAGCCATGAAAGTGGTAATAATAACAGGCATGGTCTGCATGGGGCTTGGGCAAGGAGTACAGCCAATTTTAGGATATTGTGTAGGTGCAAAATTATGGGATAGGTTTAAGAAAGTATTGCGGTTTTCTTTGGTGTTTGCCTTTCTTTTGAGTGTAGTTCTAACAGGAATTTGCTATTTGTTTACCAATCAGATTGTAAGTGCCTTTCTAACAGATACAACTGCATTTGGGTATGCGGTGCAATTTTCAAGGATTCTGCTTGCCACGAGTTTTCTGTTTGGGGTGTTTTATGTCCTTACGAATGCATTGCAGGCTATGGGTGCGGCAACAGCGGCTCTTATTATTAACGTGAGCAGACAGGGAATTATATTTATTCCTGCTTTATTTATTCTGAAAATGATTATGGGAATGACTGGACTGGTGTGGGCGCAGCCTGTGGCGGATATTGTTTCCCTGATTATTGTCTGTGTTCTGTATATAAATACATCGAAAAAGATGGTCATACAATAGGCGGTTGTGTTTTTGAAGGAGGGAAATAGATATGCAAAAAGAAAAGTGGGTACTTTGCCCCGTTTGTGGGAATAAAACCCGTGTCAAAGTCAGAGAAGATACGGTCTTGCTGAATTTCCCGCTTTACTGTCCGAAGTGTAAACATGAAAGTTTGATTGATGCTGAAAATCTAGTCTTGGCAGTACATAAACATGGTGAAGATAATGCTTGATTCTCTAAGCTAAATCGCTTATAATCTGAATAAGAACATATAGCTATTATCCACAGTTACAGAGCAAGTGTTATCAACAGCGATAACAAAATGATAACATTAGCTCATATAGGCAGGATAATATGGATATATCAAATAATCAAAAGATTTACATACTCGACAGAGAATAAATCCTAAACAAAATTAGTTAGTAAAAGTCGAGTTCGAATAAACAAAAATGTCACAGCAGAAGCTCCATATCCTGCTGGCAGATTATATTTTATCCTGACAGGGCAACAAAAAACAGAATAAAAGAGTAAACAGAGGACCTTGTGAGACACCCATCTT